>CBDHDY010000021.1:0-167471 GCA_965261885.1 Dehalococcoidia bacterium | reverse complement strand
ACCACAATCATTTCGGAGCGCAGCACTGTCGCCTCGTCGACTTCCCTGCGCATCCAGTGGTTGCCGCCAGCGGCGTTGACGTGGGCACCATTGGCCAACCACTCGCCCATCACCACGGGCTCCCGGGCCGAGGTGATGGTGATAACAATGTCGGCCCCCTCCACACACTCCTGGGCACTGTCCACGGGACGGACTTCCACGCCGAGTTGCTCGCTGCTGCGGGTGGCGAATGCCTCGCGGCGATCCTGACGGCGGCTGTACACCCGTGCTTCCCTTATCGAACGCACGTTGCAGACAGCTTCCAACTGAGTGCGAGCCTGGAATCCCGAACCGATCACCGCCACAGTGGAGGCGTCCTCGCGGGCCATGCAGCGGGTGGCCAGTCCGCTGGCCGCGCCGGTGCGGATCTGACCCATCCGGCCCGCCTCAAGGCAGGCCACCAGTTCTCCCGAGCTGTAATCGTAGAGCATGACAATCATCTTCGATCCGTTCGGCCCGGCGAACGATGGATAGGCCTTGTAGCCGAACACTCCCTGACCGGCGTCGGCTGCTGCCATGAAGTGAAAGAATCCGCCGGGCATGCGGATGCGGGACCGGGGCTTGTTGTCCACTTTCCCGGCGCCCGCGTGACCAAAGGCCCGGTCCAGGGCTTCGATGCACTCATCCATCGGCAGGAGCTTCACGACTTCCTGCTCGTTCAGAAACAAGGCCATAATGTACCTCTGATTTCACTGGGGTTCCTGTAGCCAGGTTCGTGCCGCTCTCAGTCGGAGCGTCCAGGAAAGGACTGCGGCAAATCCCATCTAGAATACCCGATTCTGGCGAGGTATGCGGACGTTGGATACAATTGCCGGAAATGTTCCCCGCGATAATGGGGATGCAGGAGATCTGTGATGAGCCAGCCGCAGGCCTTTGTCAGCCGAATGATGCACCCCGACGCCATTGCCCTCGTCGAACATGCCACGGACTTGGAGGTGTGGCCCGACGACTGGCCACCCACGGCGGAGCAGCTGCGGGAAAAGCTGGCCGATGCGGAGGGAGTCCTGATCAACATCATGGACCGGGTGGATGCCGCCCTGCTGGATGCCGCGCCAAAACTGCGAGTGATCAGCCAGCTGGCCGCCGGTCTGGACAACGTGGACGTTCCCGAGTGCACCAGGCGGGGAATCCTGCTGGGCAGCACGCCGGGCATACTGTCCAAAGCTGTCGCCGACCACGCCTTTGCAATCCTGCTGTCTGCTGCCCGCCGAGTGGTGGAAAGCGACAAGTGGGTGCGCGGCAACAACTGGGAACTGGCCTTCCACCCGAACTACTGGCTCGGCAGCGAGGTGCAAGGCAGCACCCTTGGCATCATCGGGCTCGGCCAAATCGGGCTGGAGGTCGCCCGTCGCGCTCAGGGCTTTGATATGCGCGTCCTGTACCACTCACGCAGCCGCCGCCCCGACGCTGAGGAGCAGTACGGAATCACGTACTCTCCGTTGGATGAACTGCTGGCCGAGTCGAACTTCGTCTCGCTGCACGTGCCTCTGACACCGGAAACACGCCACCTGATAAACGCCGATGCGCTGCGGCGAATGAAGTCCACTGCCATCCTGGTAAACATCTCCCGCGGGCCGGTGGTGGACACCGACGCCCTCTGCACCGCGCTCCGCGAGGGCTGGATTGGCGGGGCAGCTCTGGACGTGGTCGACCCGGAACCGATTCCGGACGATCATCCACTTCTGTTCATGGACAACGTCACCATCACGCCCCACATCGGCAGCGCCTCCGTCCTCTCACGCCGGGCCATGAGCATCATGGCGGCCCAGAACCTGGTTAACGGGCTCAATGGGCAGCGCCTGGTCCACTGCGCGAACCCGGAGGTGTACCAGAGCCTGGGAATCTAGCTGCTGCTCTCATGACCGCGAGTTCCCGAGAATCTCGCCACCACAGTGCGGGCAGATCTGTGAGGAAAGGGAGTGGCGGCGCTGTATCTGCTCCACGAAGCCGGAGCCAAGGATGCCAGCGGGCAGAGCGAATATGCCCACTCCCAGCAGTGCTATGCCCCCGGCAAGCACTCGCCCGAAATTCGTGACCGGAGCAACGTCACCGTATCCAACGGTGGTGATCGTGATCACGCTCCAATAGAAAGTGGCGGGAATGCTTGTGAACTTCTCTGGCTGCGCCGTGTGCTCCACAACATACATCAGCGATGATGCCAACACCAGCAGCGCACCAACCACCGACACCACCGCCAGAAGTTCTCCCCGGCGGGCGGTTGCAACAAGCACCACTGCCTGCATTCCTGCCGAGTAACGTGCCAGGCTCGCGAGGCGGCTGAGCAGGCGCAGCGTCCTCAATGCACCCAGGTCAAGACCGGTTGGCAGGAACAACAAAATGAAAAAGGAAAGAACGGCCGTTGCGTCGGCCAGCATGAGCGGCCGGATGATGTAGCGAAGGCGCCCGGTAACCGGGTGGGAGAAAGCAGGGTTGGCGGTGCAGGACCAGACACGCAGAAGGTACTCGGCCGCAAAGATGCCGTACGACGCCAGTTCAAAATAGCGGAAAAAGTGAGGAGCGGAATTGTGTAGGGTGGGATCCGTGGCCGCGATAATCGCGGCCACGTTGGCTACTATCAGCAGCATCAGGGTCCAGTCCACGGCCCTGCTGACCCAGTCGCCCCCCTGGCCAACCTCCAATATATCGAGAACCCTTCGCCTCATCCTCACCTCCCACCGCACCGGAACGCCACCTACTGCTTCCGTCGCGGCCTGGCCAGTCCCCGGGCTGTCACTTTCCGATAGACTAATAACGTCTATATCGAAATTTTCACGAACATGGCTCACTTTCATAACGAATACAGCCCGGCACACTTCTGATTGAATTAAGACGCGACTGCCCTGGTCCAGTGCCCGCAAGGTAAGGGACATCAACAGTCAGATGTTAAACTTGTGGAGCGTCCAAATCACAGTCCCCCGGAACTCCATTGGCAGCGATTCCGGAGCGTTGCCTTCTGGTCAGGGAGGATTTCTATCTAGACGGGACCTTCGTGCCCGTGGCGGTCATACCCTGTTATCAAGGCTACGATGCATCATTCTGAAGCGGCCCGCGGTCACCGGCCCGGACTGATCTAAACCCCAGGCACAACATCGCTCCAGCGCATCGGCCATTCTGATATGCGCCACATACGCCGGGAAAGCAAGGTAAGAAGGGCTGCCTGAGGTCCAACGGGTATCGTACAGTCCGCCGTCACAAGGGGTCCCCGAGACATCACCAGCATCATCGACACGGGCGCTGGGACCCTCCTCCCTGTCTCCCCGCTGGCGGAGGCGCGGGGATTCAGCCGGCAAATCGAGTCAGCTGACCCAGGGAGGCGACCGTGATGGTCGCCTCCTTTGTCCTGTCGGGCTTCCTTCCCAGCGTCTCGCAGCAGTTCTCAGGAGTCGGACTGGAGGCTTGGGCCTGTCCCGGAGTCCAATCACCAGACTATTCGGCATGGGAATCGTCAAGGAACACGTGGTTCTCAAGCCACTGTTGGGCAGAAAAGGAGAATCCGGGGACAGATGCAACATCGCGCCCAGGACGTATCCTGGGCGCGATGTTGCCGTTGCCGTTAGGGTTCTGGAGTGGATTCTCCACGGAACTACCGTTGCCGTGCTCAGGGGCCATACCGGCGATCGGCACGTCTGCTGCCTAACGGCAAGGCCCGAAAGCAGGATCCGGAACCGGAGGCCCGGGCCTCTCCGGGCCTCCCCGTTGTCAGCCGCTGTGGCCGGCGCGAACCACCAGTACCGGGCAGCCTGACTGCCGAACCACTCTTTCGGCCACGCTGCCCAACATCATGCGTCCCACCCCGGAGCGGCCGTGCGTGGTCATGGCCACGAGGCTGCCTGTCTCCTCCGCGACCGTGTCAGTTATCACATCAGCCGGAGTTCCCTGGGTTGTCAACGTTTGGACATCCTGAACTCCCAGGCCGGCCAGCCTGGACTTGACGTCCTCCAGGTAGGCAGACGCTTCCTGCGCAGCAAGCTGGACCAGCTCCGAAATGGAGGGGGCGGATGGCGGAGATACAGGAACGGCGCCTGGACCCATGGCAGCGTAGCGGTAGTATTCCTCCTCAGATTGCGTTATCTGAACCAGCGTAACGGGCAGGCCCAACGAGGAGGCCAGATAAGCGACATGCGGAAGGATCAATTCTGCCAGGTCGGAGCCGTCCAGCGGCACAATCAGTCGCCCGGGCCCATCGTTCGGCGAACTGAACTCTCGCGCCTGGGCGCGAATGATGAGCACCGGATTTTCGGCCATATGCAGAACCTTGTCGGCCACGCTGCCCATCCACCAACGGGCCAGCCCGGAACGTCCGTGGCTCGCCATCACGATGAGTGCGTTGGGGTCCCTGCCGGCCTCTTCCACAATGCCACTGGCGGGTTCGAGGTGTGGGATAGCGGTGTCAACCTGTACACCATCGGCCCCGAGCAGGGCAGAGATACTGGACAGATACTCACCTGCCCGGGCTTCCCGGCTGCTCGCAGGGTCCATCCATCGCCGGTTTGAATAAAGGGACTGAGTGATTGCGGGGCTGTCGGGTTCGACTGCGCACACCATCCTCACGGGCAGGGAAAGCTTGGTGGCCAATTCCCTGGCGTGGGGAAGGGCTTGCTCCGCAGTATCTGACCCATCCAGCGGCAAAATGATTCTAGTGTAGGCGGCCATCGTTTCTCCTCATCGGATGCTTGTCCAGTTCACCGGCACCGACTGGTGGCTTAGTCACCTCAGACAAACTCCCTTATAGTCTACATTACACATGCGTTGCCGCTCACCTGCAGCCTGCCGGGGCTGCCCAAAGTGCCTGCGTATACCGCCCGGCCGTTCAACCTCATCCCGGCACTTGCGCAACAGATGAAGGCCTGGGTCAGGACAGTGTAATTTGCTCTTGTATAACCGGAGACGCCGGTAAATCCGTGGGGTACTTCTTTCGAGGTCTGCTGTGGCACGGAATTCGATACCCGGCGTACGGCGATTGCTTTGCAGCAGGGGTCAGGAGGTTGTGAGACAGTGATCCAGGGCCACAATAATGCCCTTCCAAGCGTTTAACAGATAGGGATTCGGCTGTCCCTGATCGAGAAGGCTTGGAAGGCCCTTGCTCGCCCCGGTATCGTGGAGCCTGGTACTTTGGTGATGAATAGAGAATGCCTCGGGGACAAGACCGGAAATGCTTTCCCGGAATACCTGGGAAGGCGGTCAACTGGTCGAGAGCGATATGCCCAGAGCAGTCCTGGCTCTCGCCTAGTCATCTTTTCGGTAGCAGCAGTTCCCGTCGCAAAAACATTTTCGCGCTATACGGCCAACCGTGATGCTATATGCGCACAGGTGTCAGACGGTCAGTATGGTGTCAAAGAAAGGGGCGACTTCCACCGCGTAGCAGGCTGATTCGATTAGTCTCCGCTCTGCTTTGTAGGCCAGAGGGACTCCCGACCAGACTGTAACCATACCCGCGGGTCAAGGGCTCCGTCGACCAGGGTTGCACTTGTCAGATTTTTTTCGGTTTGTCCCGCCACGATCGATTCCGCTGACCCCTCGGGTTCCCCGGCGGGTACCGGTGGATCTTCGATATCCAGCCTGTAGATCGTAACGAGCACGCTGCCACCCAACACTAACACCATGTAAATGAACGTAAACATGGATGAAAGGGCCGCAGCTATGCGGTACCTCTCGAGCAGTTCATCGGGCGAGTATCCCAATGCGTCAAAATCGATCAACCAGGACCTGAGGAGGTTGTGGTCCGGGATGGCAAGCGGACTGGGGTCCAAGTAAAGTATAAGAATCGAGGCGCCACCCAAGGCGGTCAGGACGAGAATCACTCCGAACGCGGCCTGCATCATGAGTCTCTTTTCCCAACCCCTGAACGACATCTCGTTGTCGCGCATGACCAGAATGGACATGAAGGCGGCTCCCATAATAGAGAACACCAACAGCAGGAAAATCCATGTCCCCTGGCAGCAGAATATCAACGCGAAAATATAAACGAAAAGCAAAGGCGGGAAGGTGGTCCACGCAGCCCGATGGCAGGAGTTTTTGAAACCGCGCCCGCTCGAATACTGCCACCGCCACAGGAAGTCGAACATAAGCCCAGCGATCAGCGCCAGGAAAATATTCACCATCGCAGCCAGCAGGTAAGGGATAGGGGTATTTGCGAAGTCCCCTACTGAGTAAAAACCGTAGGGATCCATGCGTATTGCCGGGGCCTGAAGCAGACTGCCGCTGAGCAGGAAGAAAACCGTGATGAAGTATATCTCCCTTAGTTCGTGGGAGCGCCGCATTCGGAGAAATCCCTGGACCATAACCAGAAAGACTGCAAAGATGACGTACAGGGACATCAGCCATCCAGCGTTCCATCCCAAGAGGGCCAAGATATAACCCAATGCCGACACTGTCAGACCGGGAAGGGCGAATTTGGTAAGGATGTATCGGGTCACCTGATTAGCGTAAGAGACTCCCGTGCTACTGTTTGCCGCAACCGCATCCTGTGAAGCAATGACGTCCAGGACGTCCCCTGCAGTGCCTGCAGTTAACTGGCCTACCGTCTGAGGGGGCTGTGTGGTTTCGTCGTCTTCGTGTAAGCCCGCCAGCCACATCATTCCCTGGATTTCAGCTACAGAGAGGTCCAGCGCCCTGCCAAATGCATCGAGCCGCTCCCTCGTCGGCCGGGTGGAGCCGGATTCCCACCTGGCAACTGTGGAATGGTTATATCTTTCCAGGTAAATTGGGTCCACCTGACCCATAAGTCTCAACAGTCCCTCTTGAGACAGGCGGCCCTTCTTACCATCAACTTCATAGGCACGCCGGTATGCCTGCATCAACATGCCTACTTGTTTTGCTCTTAACCGGCGCCACTCAGGGTCGAAAGGCATAAAATCTTTACCTGTAAGGGGCTGCATTTATCCCTGAATTAGATCCTTTATATGATGATTCGCAATTGGAAGAGGAAATGCTATTCTCGCAGTTCAAATGCCTTTATGCAAGTATACCTTTCATTTGCTCACTGCACTGTTACAATAATACAGTCGAGCTATTTTTGATGGACCTGCTACTGATAATTGGTGATGTAATCATCGAAATTTCTCACTAACCGAGTTGCTTATATGTGCATATAGCACATATATATAGCTACATATCTATCTGATGTCTTAAAATTTGAGAGAGTTGTACGCAACAAATTAATCTCTGGGGCTTAATAATATCGCACCATGTTATTTTGGCTGTACATATGATTTCAGACCGGCTCTACAGCGACAAATAAGTTCATTCGAGGCATACTCCGCAACCACATATGTTCACAATTGGCTTTGTTATTCGAATTAATCTCCCACTATGTTGCAATTGTGCCCTATTTTCCTGTATACATCGTGTAAATCATACCAATCTTTGCCAGTGACCTTCTTTTCGTGCGCATCTTTTCACATGCCTTCACTGAATCACTCTGCTGGTTTCCCATCAAGTCCGCGTCTTCCGATACTCTCAATCGCTCAATAGATTTCTACAATATGATTTGGTACTTATGAAACATACGAAGAGGAGAATAAATCGGATGTGTATAGATTCAGATTCTCCAATATGGTCTAGTTTTCAATAAACATAGTTGTAACGTATCATCTTTACGAAGGTCCAGAAATCTCGCCTATATCGTTGCCTCAAGGGGATTCTAGCCTGCTGGCCTCTGCTTGATCCGCCGGTCCTGGGCCGGGCGGGCATCGGATGCGCCGAAACGTGCCGCTACCTCGAGCAGATCGTCTTTCGGTTAAGCACCTTAATAACACGGCAAATTGTAGTCGTCGCCATTCAAGGCCCGAAAATTTCGAGCCTCGAACAGTCACCCCGGCTGACGGAGCCCGGTCGCCGCCGTTGACGCTCAAATTGGCTGGTGCTAGATTGGGGACGAATCAGTGAGCGTAACAAAGAAGGTAACAGAGAAGGAAGGAGGGGCGAAATGGACTTTGGACTGTTCAACACGTGGAACGCCCTGTATGAAAGCGACAGGGTTCCCTGGCATCCCGAATACCAGGGCGGCAAACTTCTCGAAGAGGACGCATACATCAAAAACTACGAGGAAATCGACGCCGTAGAGGATATGGGCTGGGACTACATCTGGCTGGGCGGAGGACACTTCTCCAAGCAGGCCAGCATGGACCCCCAGGTGCTCATGCTGGCGGCGGTCATCGCCGAGCGCACCAAGCACATCAAGATCGGCTCCTCCATTCACCGCCCAGTGATGAAGCAGCCCGACGAAACGCTCTCGGCGGCGGCCCTGCCCCACGAGCGCTACGGCTTCGACAACCTGATGCTGGAAGACCCCATCCAGACCGCCGAGCAGGTCGCCATCGTCGACCAGGTCAGCCGGGGCCGCTTCATCTACGGCGCGGGCGGGCGCACCCGCGGCTCCGCCACCCGCCGCGAGCAGTTCTTCGAATACCTCGAGGTCATGAAGCAGCTCTGGACCGAGGAGACTTTCACCGGATTCGAGGGCAAGTACTACAACTACCCCGCCTTCTACGAGTCGTATTTGGCCATTCCCAAGCCATACCAGAAGCCGTACCCGCCCATGCTCCTGCCGGTGGACAGCCAGGAGAGCTTCGTGCCCATGGGTGAGCAGGGCTACCGCATCGCCATCGGCGCCGGTAGCTCCCCCCACAACCCCCGGGGCTCGGCGGTGTTAAAAGAGGATGTACAGGCTTACCGCAAGGCATGGATCGACGCCGGACACCCCGGAGACCCGACCACCGTCGTCCGCATCCCCACGCTGGTGGCCGAAACCAAGGAAGAGGCCGACCGCCAGACCGAAAACCTGATGAGCCTCGCCCGCCGCTACTACTCCGGGCGGGTGGCCATCGGCAGCACCGATGCCGGCACGGCCAGCCCCGAGGCGACCGAGGAGGTCAACCTGTTCGGAACGCCGGAGGAGGTCTGCGACAAGATCGAGCTGCTCCGTGATGACTTCAGCACCGACGAGATAATGTTCGAGGTCAACTGGACTTCATCGGTACCCCGCGAAGTGGTGATGAACACCATGAAGTGTCTAACCGAAAAGGTGATTCCCAAGTTCAAGTAACTCACCCGAACCCAGACCAGGTTTACTTTCGGTGCAAATCAGATTTCAACGCCCGAGGATAACGTCTCGTGTCCCCGGGCCTTTGCATTCGAGCCAACTGCGGTACAATTACACTACTCCCGGTGATAGGGGGCCGTACTCCCGCGCAACCGGCTGCGGCTCGTGCAAAACGGAGAGGCAGCTCTGACTACGCCAGCTACCAGGAACCCACGCTACGAGGTGGACGAGAGCCCGCCCGTCCTCGCGTCGGCGGGGTATGGAGCGCAGTTCAGCCTGATTGCCTCGGCCACCCTGCTGGTAACCCCGGTAATCGTCGCCAGGGAGTCCGGGCTGGGCGTTTCCTACCTTCTCTGGATGGTCTTCGCCTCGCTGGTGGTCGTTGGCCTGTCCACGCTGATCCAGGTGCGGCGCATCGGGCCGGTCGGGGCCAACGCACTGCTGCCCATGTTCACTGCAGCCGTCTCCATTCCCTTCTGCATCACGGCTGTGGTGGATGGCGGTCCGGGCACGCTGATGACTCTGGTCATTTTTACGGCAATCATTCAGCTGGTCATCTCCAGGTGGGTGGTGATACTCCGGCGCATCGTAACCCCGACCGTTAGCGGGATCGTGATCATGATCCTGTCAGTCACCCTCGCCTCCGTTGTGTTCGCCCTTATGGACGGCTCGGCGCAGGAAGAGCCGGTCGCGGCGCCCCTGACGGCGCTCATCACCCTCGTGGTGGTCGCGGCCCTCAGCCTGCGGCGGTCGGCTGTCATTCGCCTGTGGGGCCCGGTGATTGGCATCGTTGCGGGATGCATCGCTGCCGCAGCGCTGGGTATCTTCGACCTCTCGCTGGTTATTGAGGCCCCGTGGGTGGGAGTTCCAACCGACCTGCCGGACCTTTCTCCGGACTTTGGGATCGCATTCTGGGCGCTGCTTCCCTCCTTTCTGTTCCTGGGGATAATTTTTTCCATCCACTCCAACAGCGAGACCATCGCGCAGCAACGGGTCGCGTGGCGGGACAACCGCGCGGTGGACTTCCGCCAGGTGCAGGGCGGGATGACCGGCTCCGGCGTGAGCAACCTGCTTGCCGGTTTCTGCGGCGCGGTCCCCAACATCATCAATTCCGGGATCATTTCCTTCAGCCAGACCACGGGCATGGCCTCTCGGCGGGTGGGGTACTGCATTGCCCTGATCTTCATCGTGGTGGCATTCCTCCCGAAGGTGTCTGGCCTGATTGCCTCGATTCCAGCGCCGGTGATGACCGGTTACCTGATGCTGGTAACGGGCTCCCTGCTGGTTGATGGAACAAGGTCGGTAATACAGAACGAACCGAACCGGCAGAAGGTGGTGGTCGCAGGAATCTGTTTCTGGATTGGGGCATCGTTTCATTTCAACCTGTTCTACCTGCCGTCCTTCGGCCCCGTCTGGGACACCCTGTTCAAGAGTGCAATAACGACCGGGGGCTTGGCCGCAATCATCATGATCCTGTACCTCGAACTGACCAGCCCCAGGCGGATGCGATTCCAGTCGAGGCTGCACATTGATTCCCTGCCCGACCTCAACGAATTCATGGCCCGGTTCGCTTCCCGCAGAGGCTGGAACGACTCCATGAAAGACCGGCTCAGCGCCGTTGCCGAGGAAACCCTGCTGACGTTGGCGCCTCTGGACCTGAGCCTCGATGCGGAGGAGACCAGCGACTCTGAGACCGGCCGGACTCTGATCGTCCTGGCAGCCAGCGAAGGGGCCGTGGCTGACCTGGAGTTCATCGGGGGCGGAAACGAGGCGAACCTGGAGGACCGCATCCGGCAGCTGCAGCAGCACGACACACAGGACCCGGTGGAGGAGGAGCTTTCGCTGCGACTGCTCCGGAGCTTCGCCCAGTCGGTTCGGCACCAGCAGTATCACGACACCGACATCATCACGGTCCGCGTCGGCCAGCCATAGCGGCGGTGCTCACCGTGCATCAGTGTCCCGGCGTCCGGAGCTGGTTACCGCCAAATCCGATATTGGGCGTTCTGCACCCGCCCAATTGGGCGCCCATGCATTCTTAATAACTGCGCATCAGGCATAGTTAACGCCGGAATGCACACAGATTAACCGGTTGTGAGTTCGATTGACGCATACTCCCAGCCAAGCCTAGAATGAGACTGTCCCCATGCGACTTAGCCTCCACGGGAGATGTTTTATGGTGCAAACGAAGACTGACTCTGATTTGATAGCTCACCTTTTGCGGCGGGCCGCATTTGGAGCTACCCGCGACGAGCTTGCTGCCTACGCGGCCAAGGGGTATGAGGCCGCAGTCGAAGAACTCCTGACCCCCCGGGAAGAACAGCGAATCAGCGATTATCTGGTTCGACGCTTCCATCCGGAGCTTTCGGGGATGATGGGCCCCCAAGCCCCCGGCGAAAACTGGCTGTACCGGATGGCAACCACCACCGCGCCGTTGCAGGAAAAGATGACCTTGTTCTGGCACGGCATCTTCGCTACCGGATACAACAAGGTGATTCACGGCAAGGCGCTGTCCGACCAGACCAGGATGTTCCGCCACTACGCCATGGGTAGTTTGCGCGACCTGCTGCTCGAGTTGTCCAGGGACCCAGCCATGATTATCTGGCTGGACAATCAGGACAACCACAAGGGGTCCATCAACGAGAACTTCGGGCGCGAACTCCTGGAACTGTTCTCCCTGGGCGTTGGCAACTACTCGGAGGACGACATCAAGGAGTGCGCCAGGGCCTTCACCGGCTGGACCATCGCCAACCGGGAGTACATGGAAATGCGCTCCCAACGCGACTCCGACTGGCCCTATGGCCGCATCTCATGGCACTTCGAGTTCCACCCGGACGACCACGACTTCGGGGAAAAGACCTTTCTGGGCGAGACGGGGAACTTCAACGGCGAAGATATCGTTGACATCATCTGCAAACAGCCAGCCACTGCCCGGTTCATCGCCCGGCACCTTTACAGCTTCTTCGTGGCCGACGAACCGCCTGTACCGGAGTGGCCCTACACCCCGCCACGCGATCCTGAAGCCATCGAGACCCTGGTGCATGCCTACTTCGACCACGAATACAACGTGGGCGCCATGCTGCGGGTGCTGTTCAACTCCGACTTCTTCAAGTCTTCGGACGTTCGATACACCAAGGTCAAGAGCCCGGTTGAGCTGGTGGCGGGGGTGCTGCGGCTGACCGGTGAATTCGACCGGCCCCGCTACGAAATCCTGGAACGCTTCAATCAAGCCTCATACATGGGCCAGATACTCAACAACCCGCCCAGCGTCGAGGGGTGGCACCAGGGCACAGACTGGCTGGACAGCGGCACTCTGGTGGAACGCATCAACTTCGCCAGCCAGCAGATCGGCGACGTCGGCAAGCCCGGCATCCGGGCAATAATCGGCCGCATCAGCGGCGAACTGAGTGAGTCCACTTCCGCGGAGCGGCTGGTGGACGCCTGTCTGGAAGAGATCGGGTCCTTGGAAGTGGACGAGGACACCCGCCGGGTGCTGGTAGACTTCTCCGCCCAGGGCAGTGCAGGAGCGAACACCGACCACCAGCACATCGCCGACGTGCTGAAGATGGTTGCGGCGACACAGGAGTTCCAGCGGTCGTAACCAGTTCCCTCTCCCTTCGGGGGAGGGTTAGGGTGGGGGCCTCCCCTCTGCCAACCGAATAGGAAGGTGTTCTCCCGGTGACCACTCAGGGCGTCAAACCGAAACTGGATTCAGCGCAGACCGAGCCAGTAATGGAGCCATACGGCGCCATCATTCTGCGGTTGGATCCTGTCGTTCAGTTGACCGATGACCAGCTAGCTGAACTGAGCTCGCTGAACGATACCCTGCGCATTGAGCGCAACGCCGAAGGAGAGTTGGAGATTTTGCCCCCTACTTTTCCTACGACCGGAAACCAAGAACTCGGCGTCGGCGCGGACTTGATGTTATGGGCCAGGAGTGACGGGACCGGAGCCGCCTTCGGCCCCACGGCTGGATTCACGTTGCCTAGTGGCGCTGTTCGCTCACCCGACGCCTCGTGGATCCTCAAGACACGGTTGGATGCACTGACCGATGAGCAGAGGCAGGGCTTCTGGCACATCTCTCCCAACTTTGTCATCGAGTTGCGCTCCAGTTCGGACACCATCGCCGGCCTGCAACGAAAGATGGCAGAGTACATCGAGAATGGCGTCCGGCTGGGCTGGCTGTTAGACCCGCTGGACCCTCGGCACCGGGTGTACATCTACCGTCCCGGCGCGGACGTCGAAACACTGGAGGGACCGGAAACCCTCTCCGGCGAGCCCGAGTTGCAGGGCTTCACGCTGGACCTGAAACCCATCTGGGAACCGGCCTTCTGACCAGTTCCAAATGAATCCTGATGCCGAGGTGCGGCAATGACGACAGCACGGAAAACGCAAATCCTAGAATACTCTCACACCATGGGCATGACGGTGATGGAAGGCAAGGGCTTCTACTACCCGGTGGATACCGCCGTGGGCAGGGATGACCGCCTGTATGTCATCAGCCGCAGCAAGGAAGAGACGGCCCGCGGCATCCGAGTTACCCTCTGCGATGCTGAAAGCGGGTATTACGGCAACTTCGGTGGTTACGGAAACGAAGGAGGCAGGTTCGTGTGGCCCTCATGCGGCGCAGTGGACTCGCAGGGGCGCTATTACATCAGTGACGAGAAGCAGAACCGCATCACCGCCTACGACGCCGACGGACACTACCTGTTCCACTGGGGCCAGTCGGGATCCGGCGAGGGTGAACTGGACACACCCTCTGGCTTGGCCTTCGACACCCACGACAACATTTACGTATCCGACACCTACAACAACCGGGTGCAGAAATTCACTGCCGACGGCAGGTTCCTGCTGTCCATCAGCGGTGAGGGCGAGCGAGGAGTCAGCCTGCCCTGGGGCTTGGCCTGCGACCGTGACGGCAACGTGTACGTCGCCGATTTCGGCAATGACGCCGTCAAGAAATACTCGCCCGACGGCGAGTTCCTGGCCGCCTTCGGTTCCTCAGGCCGGGGCGAGGGACAGTTCACCCGGCCCGCCGGCGTGGCGGTTGCTCACGACGGCTACATATACGTCGCCGACTGGGGCAACGAGCGGGTGCAGGTGCTGGACGCCCAGGGCAACTTCGTGCAGTTACTGCGCGGGGAAGCCACCATCTCCGAGTGGGCTGCCAACTTCCTCAGCATAAACAAGGAGGAAGCCGCCGCACGGGCCACCGCCGACCTGGAAATGAAAATAGACTACTTCATCGACGACCCTCACGAGGAATCGTCCCACATCGAGAAGTATTTCTGGTGCCCTTCCTCGGTGAGGCTGGACAGCAAGGGCCGCCTGTACGTGACAGAAACGAACCGGCACCGGATACAGATCTACCAGAGAGTCAGCTAGGCCATTGCGGGGCATTCCCCTGTTATCTGGAATCAATCGCGGTAACGAACACAACCGGGCAGGAGCAGGACCATGGTAACCACCAGGAAAGAGCGCACGCTGGTTGTCATTGAGCTCAACGGCGGCAACGACGCTCTGAACACTGTCATCCCCTACAACAACCCTCTGTACTATGACCATCGCCCCGGCATCGGCATTCCCCAGCAGGACGTGCTGCCCCTCGGGTCGAGGGGGAACGCGGGCGAGTACGGATTCAACCCCAACATGCCCGCCGTGAAGGACTTGTGGGACTGCGGCGAACTGGCGGTCATCAACGGCATTGGCTATCCCCAGCCCAATCGCTCACACTTCCGCTCGCGGGACATCTGGTACACCGCCGAGCCCGAGACCATCGGCATCGAGGGCTGGCTTGGCGCTGCCATCCGCGATCTGGACGCCAAGGGCGAGAACGTGCTGACCGGCGTCAACTTCGGGCGTGGTCTGCCCCGGGCGCTGGTCGCCAGGGGCGTGCCGGTTGCCTCGGTAGGCAATCTGGAAACCTATGGGCTGCTGCCTGACATCAACGACGAAAACGTGCGCCACCACGCCCTCGACGCTCTGGGCCGAATGTACGGTCCCGCTGGCGGAAGGGACATGGTAGCCCAGGCGCTGAATGAAAATGGCTCCCAGGCCCTGATGGGCGCCGACATCCTGCGCACAGCACCGGAACTGTACTCGTCCAGTGTCGAGTACGCCGACACGCCGATATCCCAGGGGCTGCGCAATGCGGCCCAGGTGATGAGCGCCGGTCTGGGCACCCGCATCCTTTACACGCAGCACGGCAGTTTCGACACCCACAGCGACGAGTTGCGGTCCCACGGCAAGCTGTGGCAGGATGCCTCCTCGGCCATTGCCTGCTTCACAGAGGACCTGAAAGAGCAGGGCCTGTGGGAGGACACGCTGGTGCTGGTGTGGTCCGAGTTCGGGCGCCGCGTCAAGGACAACGGCACGGGCTGCGACCACGGCTCGGGCGGTGTTGCCTTCGTCCTCGGTGGCTCGGTGCAGGGCGGCGTGTTCGGCCAGTACCCGTCTCTCCGGGAGGCTGACCTGTCCGAGGGCGACATGGCCTATACCACCGACTTCCGCTCCACCTACGCCACCATCCTCGATCGGTGGCTGGGGCTGGATCCTGACCCCATCGTCCACGGCCAGTTCGAGCAGTTCGACTTCGTCGCCCGCTGACGCCCGGCGACTGGCTGCCGCAAACCCAAAAACCGCCGGGGCAATTGCCTCCGGCGGTTCTGTCTTATTGGGTAAAGCTGGAGTTTCTGCTCCAGTAGCAGCAAGTTTCTACCCCGGCAGCAGACCCTCTCCCACGAAGAGTTCCTCGGCTTCCCGAAGGGAGAGGTCTGGTTCCGGCAGGATCAGGTCGGACTCCACCAGTTCATCCACGGGAACTTCTGTCCCGTTATCCCGCACCAGGTCAAGCATCCGCTTCAGCAGGACTTCGTAGGCGGCTTGGTCCTCGGCTTCCACGGCCTCGACCAGTTCGTTGTCGATCTCGTTGAGTTGGTCGATGAAGGATCCCGGAAGGTTGTACTGGCCCTCTGAACTGATACGGACGATCATCAGGAAGTTCCGCCGCTGCGACGAGCCTTCAGGGCGGCCAGTTCGCTCTCGGCACTGCTGCTGACCGACATCTTCTCCAGCTCGCGGGTGATCTCGTCCTTACTGCCGCCCATGGCATCGTCCAGCACGCCGGACTCGGCCAGTTCGTCGATGGCGCCTGCGCGGGCCCGCATGCTTTCGGTCTTGGTCTCGGCCCGTGCGACGGCCAGACCCACGTCTCCCATCTCCTCCGAGATGCCCGAGAGGGCCGACCCGATGCGCACCTGGGCCTGGGCAGCAGTGTACTGGGCCTTGATGACCTCTTTCTTGCTGCGGAAGGCGGCCACCTTAGCCGAGAGTCGCGCCTCGGCCTGGGTCAGTTTTTCCTGCTCCAGCTCCATGCCTGCGATCTGCTCATCCAGCCCCTCCAGCTCCAGAGCCGCCGCGCTCTTTCGCTCCAGGGCCATCAGGGCCAGATCCTCGCGGTCCGCGTCAAGGGCCTGCTCCGCCTGCCGCTCCAGACGGGCGATGTTATCCCGCACCTTGTCGGCCTGCTGCTGGATCTGACGCTTCGCGGCCACCATCTCGACCACACCGCGCTTGACATTGCGCAGCATCTCCAGCTGTTTCTCGTAGGAGTAATCCAGTGTTTCCCGCGGGTCCTCCGCATTGTCCAGGATGCGGTTCATCTTCGACTTAACTATTGTGGACATACGCGATAGCATTCCCATAATGAGCCCTCCTGAAGTGTCTTTCCGCTGCCGCTGCCGCAGTCACATGCGGCTGCCCTTATTCCCGCTGTTGAACAGACCCACCACCCCGACGACGACGCCGACAATGCCGCCAACTATGAGAATGATTCCTCCAACCCGGAGCAGCCAGTCAAACCACCCAGCGAACATGGCCAACCCCAACAGCAGGGCAAGCATTCCGATTATCAGTATTATGGGTGAACTCATTAGCCACTCCAAGAAAACAATGAAGGATTCCAACTGGTTCCAGCATAATCCAAGCTCTAGACTTGCCGCAACAATATCGGTTAGAGCACCAGAGCAACCGCATTCAAAGTTCTGGGCAGTTTTGGAAGTCCGAATTCCTTCGACAACCATTGTGAGCGCCCGTTGGGTTGCGGCTAAATTGGTAAATTGAACGGCGATTGGACGTGAGCCTGACCGTGATTTCCCTGCATCAAATTAGAATGCGGTTGCCCTGGTTGGAACCCCGGGGTTCTGGATCCTGACGTTGGTGCGGCAGGAACGCAGATTGACCTGCATCTGCGGCCTGAGTACACTCAATCCGCAGCCGCCTTGGCTGCCTGGGAGGTAATATGCTGCGTTCTCTGTTCGGAAGGGGCAGGAAGAAACGGGAACCAGTGGGGCCCGCCACTGACGAGAGCATCCGTGCAGCAAAGGTGGGGGACGTCCTGATCATATCCGGTTACTCCGTGGAGTACGATGAACGGCTCCTGTTCATTGAGCGAATCCACCGCTACACCAGTGCGTCAGAAACTTGGTACGAGATGCTGTGCGTCGACGGCGATACGCGGCTGTGGATCGACTGGACCGATGGGAGCGAGTTGTCGGTTAATATAACGGAGGATACCGGCCCGATGGGCCTTACCAGCACCGGACTGACCGAGGAAGACCTCATCCAACTGGACGAGGAACATTCCATCGATAACTTTGTCACCATCGACGGGGACAATTACCGATACCGCAACAGCGCCGAAGTGCTATTCTTCCAGGATAACAGGGGGTCGGGCGACGCCTTCTACCAGTGGGACTTCATCAAGGAACAGGAAGACATGGCCCTGACCATCACCAAGTGGGAGGGCCGTCCCTTCGAGGTGGCGTTCAGCGAGAGCATAACCCCGGAAAGCGTCACCCTCTACCAGGGCCAACGCCCCGGCTAGGAAAGAGCGCCGGAACGTATCACCACGCGCCCATTCACCTTCGGCCATCTCTAGGGAACACGACCGCAGCGCAGGGAACGCCGAAATCGAGGAAAAATGATCGACGCATTTATCGACTCGCTCCAGGCATTCCCACGGGGCCTGGTGTTCGTCGCCGAGGGGCTGATCGTGCTGGCGCTGGCCAAGCTGGCCAGGGACGCAGTGACACGCAATTACCGGGTCGATGAGGAAGTGGTTGCCAAGGCCAACATCGCCGTGGCCCTGCGGCTGAGCGGCTACTTCATCGCCGTTATCCTGGTGTTCCTGGGGGTGCTGTACCAGCCGGTCGCCGGCGGCTGGTTCTCCTACTCCTCCCTGGCGGAAACCGATCTATCCGCAGCGGGCGGGTTCGGCTTCAACCGGGAATTAGGCGAGGAAGTCCTGCGGGTGTTCCTGTATTCGATGGGCGGAATAGTGGCTCTGAACCTGGTAAGGGTGCTGTTCGACCGGCTGATCCTGTACAAATTCAAACTCGAAAAGGAAGTGGTGGAAGACCAGAACGTCGGGGCGGGGGCCGCCGAGTTCGGGATGTACGTCGCCACTGGCCTGCTGATCGCCGGTGCGGTGGCGGGGGACACCGGAAGCAGCGAGGTAGAAGCGGCCCTGGTTGCGCTGGCATTCTTCGGAATGGGCCTGGTCCTGCTGGTGGTGTTCGCCCTGTTCTACGAGTTCAGCACGTCGTTCGATATTCACGACGAGATTGAGCGCGACAACAAGGCGGTTGGAGTGGCCTTGGGCGGCAACCTCATCGCCATCGGCCTGGTGACGCTCAAGGCCGTCTTCGGGTCCTTCAACGGCTGGGGCGAGAGCATCGCCGCCTTCCTGGTGTTTGGAGTGTTGGGCTTCGTCCTGCTCTACGTGATTCGGTTCCTGTTCGACTTTATCCTGCTGCCCACGGCGCGGGTGTCGAAGGCTCTGGCCGAGGATCGCAACATCGGCGTCGCCTTCGTTGAGAGCGCAGTGGTCATAAGCTCCGCCCTGGTCCTGTTCATGGCCCTATAGCGGATAGCCGCCAAATCAAAGTCCCTCTCCCTTGAAGGTGAGGATCAGGGCGAGGGTGAACCACCACCCGCCCGTCGCAGCAGGTCCCGGTCCGATGCTTCCCGCCGGTCCCGCTCCTGCTGCTCCTCCAACCAGGCGTAGCCGTGCTCAATGACCGAGGCCATGGTCTCGGGGTTCATGCCGTGCCGGTTGACCACCGGGTCCAGGATGCCTTCAAACAAGTCCTCGGTCTCGATGGCTTCCATCCAGTCCCGCAGCCGCGAATCCAGCGTGCCGTCATACAGGCGCAACAGGAACACGGTGCGGACGGGCTCGAGCCCTTCGGCCAGGAACGCTTCCACCCGCAGGTCGATGCCCCGGCCCGAGTTGAACTCCACCACCTCACGCTCAGGGTCGGCCAGAGTGTCCTGGTAGAGATCGTACAGGTCGATGTACGACTCGGTCTCGGCCAGGAGCCTGGCGATGAACTGCCTGCCCTCGGTGGTGATAGCGTATACGCTCGTTTTGTCGCTTTCCGGATCGGGAGATTCCTCGACCTGGGGAGCCCGCGGAGTGATGATCCCCTGCGACTCCAGATTCTCCAAAGCCCGCATCAAGGCGCGCCCGGTGTGCCTTGACGCCGGGGCGGGGAGGATGATTTCGTGCTTGTCCAGGAAATAGAGGGCGGTCAGCGACCGAACCCAGCCCAGTAGCTCGTCACGGCCCGTCCAGAATCCATGCCGCACGGCATATTCCAAGGCGCTGTACTGCTGTTCCAGTCGCAGCGATAAGACCGGCGTCTCGTCGCCAAGCTCCAGGAGATTGCCAACAGGCTCATCCATCTCCACCTGTCCACCGCTTGCCGAGACGAGCAGGGCACACTGCCAGTCGCGCCACTCCTCGCATACGGCCAGGAACACTGCGTATATTTCCGGTAGGTCTGGATTGGCGCGGAGGTCGAATCGCGCTGAAATCTCCTGCTGTTCTTCTCCGTCAACAGGAAAGACGCGTTCCAGGAATTGGGAAACCGAGCCTTCCCGGAACTCTGGCGGTAGTTCGACCAGCAAGCAGTCGTCCCACGACATACCGGCGAGGGAGGCGCGCAGCGTAAAGGGAACGCTTGACTCGCCGATAGCTAGGTCTCCCGGCGCACCCGGAATGCCCCACCTCCGCCGTAGCCGCCAAAGCCGCCCGAGGAAGAGCGTACTGAACTGGTGCGGGAGATGGAATTGCTGGTGCGGAAGGACCCGCTGGTCCTCTGGGTGGACTGGTAGGAACTGCGATTCGAGCTGACGTTGCCGCGGCTCGACTGGTAGCGGGAACCGGCAAAGGAGGCCTGCCTGGAGTTGTAGCTGGCGTTGCGCTGCGCCTGTCCGCTATAGGCCGAGGAGTTGCGGTAGGTGGTGCGCTGGTTGCGGATTTCTGATCCGCGAGAGGGTGGTGTGCTGTAGTAATAGCCGCGCGGCCCGGAGAGAGATGAGATTATCAGGTAGGTGAAAAGAAAGTCACCCGCCCCGAAGTGGCTGTTGTAATACCCATTGCCGTGGTAGCCGCGCATATCGTATTCATTGTCGCTTCCCCTGACGATGGAGAAGAGCTGGTCGTCGGCGGCATCGTCTATGACGTTGTCATTGTTGAGGTCCTCCCAACCCTCCAGGGTCAGCAATTCACCGTCCTGGCTGGCTCGGATCAGGATCAGGCCGTCGCCCTCGTAGATCTCGTTGACCCGCTTCTCGAACTCGGTGGCGCTGTTCGAGCTCCTGAAAGCGTCCTGCACATCGTCCAGGTTGATGCGGCCGGCCGCGCCGTCGGTGGCGGCCCAATCTTCGTAGGAGGGCTCGCCGCAGGCAGCGATCAATGGCGAAACGGCGACGATGCCGCCCAATGACAGGGCCGTTCCGAGTTTCATCTTTCGCCAAGCCATGCCGGTTTCCTCCAAGTCGCTGCTGACCGCATCCAACGCTGCCATTGTAACCGCCAACTCCCGCGGTCGTCATTCCGGTCACTTCCCGGTCTCATCACTGAAACCAGACTCATTTCTGAGAGGGTGTGTTACCAACCAAATTTAGTCGCACTGGACAAAGTTCGCGTTGCTCTCTCTATTTCTGCAACGTTAGTGGGACGCCCTCACCCTAACCCTCTCCCAGAGGGAAAGGGGACTTGTCACGCCCTCCCCAGACTCATAAGAGTGGCTGCCGACAGCATCGTTTACAAACCAGTTGCCCGCAGGCCCCGTGCCTGTCTTTTACCTGGGTCCCCATCCGACGGAATTCACGGACGTCTGGCCTGAGCATTGGCGTAATATCCAAGCCCTCATCTGGCTGGCGGTAGGCCATTCCGGGCCAGCAGCCGGCCCGTCTCACTGCTGACAGTCAACGGCGTGGGCGGTGACTCCGGCGTTGCGATAACGGACAGGGTGCACAGGCGGGACACAAACTCCTCGTCCACCATATCCCAGAACCGACGCAGTTCGTCGCTGCAGCGGCGGATATGCGAGGCAACCGCCGACTTGTGGTTGCGGTTGCCCAGCAGCTCCACGGCCACCGAGTCCCGCAGGGCGGCGATGTGCCCGGGCCAGAGATCGGCGCACACCTCCAGAAACAGCAGCCGTGTGAGTTCGGAAAACACGCCTTCCCCAGCGCTCCCGGCCTGCAGGCCCAGCCGCTGGGAAATCAGGTGGGCAACTTCGACGGGAAGCAGGGACAAGTCGGTTCCGTACAGATCCGTACAGTCCACCCCGTAGTCCCGATTCAACTCCTCCTGCAGCCGCTCGAACCGTAGGGGGTAGTCATCGTCCACATCTCTGCCGAGGTGCCTGGCGCTGATGCGGAAAGCCACCCGCTCAGCGACCTCCCGCGAGAATTGCCGCATCGAAGTGGGGTTCTCCACTGCGTTCAGAATGACTTCCTGGCGGCGCCGATGGTACAGGTCAGTCTGGCGGTCGAACTCGGCCGTGTAGTCCTGCATCAGGGCGCGCTGGGACTCGCCCTCGCGGTCCATTGCATCCTGAAGCAGTTGTATTCGGCGGGAAATCTCGGTTCCCGTGAAGCGGGCTCTTCCGGCCGCATCAATATGCCGACAATTATCCAATTTCAGGATAGCCTCAGCGTCCAGGTTGACCAGCCGGTCCTCCAGGGACAGGAAGGTCTGGGTCAGCCCGAACTGCCCCTGCCTGCCGCTCCGGCCGTTGAGTTGCAGGGTGATCCTGCTGGAATCGTGGACCTCCGTGCCGATGACGCACAGCCCCAGGGCAAAATCCGGCGTGGCAACTCCGGAACGCTCAATCGCTTGCCCCTGTCGGCCAATGCGCAGGCCGCAACCGTCGACAGATCGGGCAACGTCGAGGGCAGCGGTACCGGACAGCGTCGCCTCGAGGATGGCGAGTTGCTCCGGCGAAGGGCAGCTTACGTCAACAGTTCCAATGCCCCCAGGCTCGTCCTCAAGCAGTTGGAGGATTTCGAGGGCACATCGCTGCGCGATCTGGGCATCCAGGCCTGGTTCCAGCAGGATATCGGTACCCCGGCCAGCCAGGTGCGTGGCGACTGTCACCACCCCAAGGGATCCGGCGTCGCGCACGATTCCGGCCTCGGCGTGGGTGGTAACCGCGTTGAGCACCCGGTGAGGTATCCCACGCCCCTCCAGGAGGTGGCCCAACTCCTCAGACTGCTCCACGGTGCGGGTTCCCAGCAGCACAGGCTGGCCCGTGAGGTGGCGTGCTGCTACCTCGTCCACCACCGCCGCCAGCTTTTCCTCCCTCGTAACATAGACCACAGGCGGGCGGGTGACCCGCAGGGACGGATGCACTGGCGGCACAACGGCCACCTCCAGCCCGTACTTCCGGCGGAACTCCCCGGCTGCTGTCTCTGCCGTGCCGGTGATTCCAGCGACCTTCCGGTAGCATCCCACGAAACCGGAGACAGATATCTGGGCCAGGGTCTCCCGCTCCGGCTGCACCGTAACGCCCTCCCGAGCCTCGACCGCTGACTGCAGGCCGTGCTGGTAGATGCTGTCCGGCTTGGGCCGCCCGGTGTGCGGGTCGACCAGCACAATGCTGTCATCGTCCACCAGGTAATCGACGTCGCGCTGCAGCAGCAGGTGGGCGCGCAGGGACTGTGATACCTGGTTGGCCAGGCCGTAGCGACGCGCCTCGCGCCTCGCCGCAGTCAACGACCGGGACTGCTGACCATCCGGGACTCGGCCTTCGCCATCATAGGAGCTGGTTCCGCCGAAGACCGGACCAAGCCGATGCTCCAGGAACTCGAGGCCCCGGTCGGTCAGGGTTACCGCGTGTCTGCCGGGGTGGATGGCGTAGCACAGTTCGTCAGTCAGGGACGCTTGCTCATCCTCCGCCAGCGACAATGCCCGCCGCCTCATAGAGGGATGGTCGGCGAGCCATCGGAGCAGGGCCGCGTCTTGCGGGTCAGCGAGCAACAGGGTGGCCAGCTGCCGCTGGAGGCCTGTGGAGCCAGCGTCCCGGGCATCCAGCAGCCCGGCCATTTCGCTGGCAATTTCCCGCTGCCGGCCGATCATCTCCGTGACTGCCGCATCAACCCTCACGTGGGTGCGGGTGCTGCCCACGAGGTTTCCGGAGATGATCAGTGGAGTAAAGGCCTCGTCGATCAGGGCGTGGTCTGCCTCGTCGACTATGGCGACATCCAGGGACCGTTGCACCCGATCGGCGGGTGTGCTTTTCAGGTTGTCCCGCAGGTAGTCAAATCCCAACTCCCGCATCGCCCCGTAGACGATGTCCCGGCCGTATACGTGGCGGCGTTCCGCCTCCTCCATTTGGCCCGGCACGGCTCCGCTGCTGAGGCCGAGGGAGCGGTAGACTGGCTCCAGCAACGCCGCGTCCCGCTCCGCTAGGTAGTCGTTGGCGGTGATCACGTGGACCCGGCGGCCCAGCACCGCGTGCAGCGCGACCGCGAAGGCGATGGCCACCGTCTTGCCTTCGCCGGCGTCCATCTGCACCACCCTTCCGCGGAACAAGTGAATCGCAGCAAGCAGCTGCTCGGCGGTGGGCCGAAAACGAAGCTCCCCGCCATACTGCTCCCTGGCCGCCCGGTAGAACTGTCCGGGAAGGAGGATGTCACCCGGGCGGCGATACCTGCTTTGCCGGGCCACGCCGGCCATGGTCTCTGCGATGATCCTCGCTCCATCGTCAGTCCCACCGGAATGGGACAGACTGTCGAACAGCCGCCACACCCCGAGTCGCCGGTCGATGGCCTCCGCAACCAGAGCGAAACATTCGGGGAGCAGTTCTTCCGCCGCCATGTTCGCTGCTTGCATTTGCAGCCGCCGTGCAACCGAGCGCAACTCTACGTCGGAGTACGATGCAAAGTCGTAGCTGCGAATACGTGCAAGGAGAGTGGTAGTCGTCGTGGCCCTACGAGGTCTCATGGGGCCAGTTTATACCGGGGCGCAGCGGGGAAACAAAGCGACGATGGAATTCACCCGCGCCCTCGTCCTTTCCCACAAAAACGAGTGGACAACGGGACGGGAACGATCAATCCCGCAGCTTGATTATGACCAGCCCCGCTTCGTGGCCAGGCCCATCGCACTGGTCGAGACGTTGCAGCAGGTGGTCGCGAGACTGCAGGATGCGGCCAGCGACCTCGGGCTCCGCTCCGGCGAAGGCCTGGCCCAAGGGCGAATCCAGCGTCCAGTCCTCGGTGATGGAGCACTCCAGACGCCCCCGGCGGCTGACTTCCAGGAAATCCGTGCGGTCGCTTTGGAACTCGCGTTCGCTGCGATAGGTGATGGGCGCGACGTAGAAGTCGGCAGACAGGTACAGGCCGAGCTCGTTGTCGAAGACCTGCATCAGGTCCGAGAAGGGGATCCAGCCCTCCAGGGCGAAGAACAGGTTCTCCGGAATGTCCTGCGGCGTCCGGTGATAGTAGAAGCTCTCCTCCGACTCGACCATTCTCACCGGTAATGATTGCTTGTCATCGTAACGCAAGAGGCGTTCGGCCTCGTCACCCCGCAGGAACAGGAATGGCACGTTGCCGTTGGTGGCGTCCACCAGAACGTCCAACCCGTCCACCCGGTACAGCAGGGCAGTATGCTGCCAGTAGCGCATGTATCTCTTGGCGAAGCGGGGATCGAAGGTCCTCAGGATTTCGCGCAGCTTTTCCTCCGGCAACGGTCCGGAGGCATCCTGCCCGGCGAGGACGTACTCCGACTCGAAACCGTATTGGTCGGTCAGAAACTTGAGGGCCTGCACCTTTTCCGAGCAGATGGCCCCGTGCCCTTCCAGTATGTTGACGATGGTCTCGTCGCCGGACTTGTACACCAGTTTGCGGCCTGTGAAGCGCGAGTAATTTTCAAACCGGCTGCACCATACCCGCCGCGCCATGGATTCCAAGAATTTCATCCTGCTGTCCGTGGAGCAGAGTTCCAGCAGATCATTCGCCTCGGGCTCGCCGTAGTCTTCTGCAAGAGTGTCTCGGACGAAGGCGGCGTGGCGCTCCGGGTCGCGCAGCCACTTGCGGGCGTGGAACCCGGTCCAGTTGCGGTCGTAGCCGCAGGCAATGCGGTCGATGCCGATGTCCAGCAGGGCGATCTCCTGTCCCATCACCTCTGCAGCATGGACAGCGGGCACGTCGGCCAGCCCAATGGCCCGCCCGGCGTCAGTGAAGGCGATGCCGTCGAACATGTCCCTGAGCCTGCCCGAATCGTCGCTGGCATACACCAGGTCCTGGATGGAGTAAAGGGAGTCGGCGGACGATTGGGTTATGCGCGACTGTTCGAGCAGTTGGGCTATCGGGACCTGCTTGAGGTAGCGTTCCAGCAGCGCGCCCAGCGGCAGGCTGACATCCTCCGGCTCCAGGCGCAGGGAGCACTCGCGGACCGCGACGGTGTCGCGGAGCTGTAGGACGATCGGCAGCCAGTCGCTGGACATCCGGGATTTCCTGTCCTGTGGGAGCGGGTTTGAAACCCGCCCCTACGTCAAAGTTGGGGAGACCGCCACACCCCAACGGGAGGCGAAGTCCGCGTAGGCCGGGCTGCTCTGCAGCACAAGCTCCCCACCGGTTGCCAGGGCATAGACCGACGGCAGGGCGACGCCGTTGAACACACTGGCCTTGGTCAGCGTGTAGGATCCCGAGTTGCTGAACACCAATTTGTCGCCTACGCTCAACGCTTCGTGGAAGCGGTAGGTGCCGAACAGGTCGCCGGCGAGGCAGGTACAGCCTGCCAGCAGGTATTCGTGGGGCGCTTCATCGTCGTATCCCACCACGTCGGGCTGGAAGCCGTACTCGAATACCTCGGGCATGTGGTTCACCGACGTGTCCAGCACCGCGACCGTGGCCCCATCACTCCGGAACAGGTCGAGCACCGAGGCGACGAAATACCCGGCGGAGCGAATGAGGCCGGAACCAGGCTCGATGAATGCCCGCACGTCGAACTCTATGCGGAGAGAATCTATGGCGCGGCACAGCTCGTCCAGGTCCTGGCACGGTTCGCCGTCCTCTTCGAACAGGTAACCGCCGCCCAGGTTGACCCACTCCACCTGCTGCAGCAGTCCGGGTATCGAGTCCCGCAGTTTCTGCACCGTGGCAGTTAGCTCCGCGAAGTCCGGCGAGTCGCAGTTGGAATGAAACAGCAGGCCGCGCACCCCCTCCAGGCTGGCCGGTTGGTCCTGCAGTACCCCGGCGAGTTCATCCAGCGGCACCCCCAGCTTGGACTGGGGACGGCAGGGATCGTAGCGGCAGTCATCGGCGAAGGAAATCTGCGGGTTAACCCGCAGGCCGCAGTTCGCCTTGTCCGCCATCCTGCGGGAGTGCATCGCCCACTGGCCCAGTGAGTTGAAGGCCACGTGGTCGCACAGCGACCCGATCTCGTCCAGTTCATCGCCCCGCAGTCCCGGCGTGGTGATGTGCACCGATCCGGAATCGCCGAGCACGCTGCGGGCGAGCCGGGCTTCGAACAGCGAACTGACCGAGAACCCGTCCAGCCGGGGGGCCATCACCCGCAGCGCCGGGGCAAAGGAGAATGATTTTACCGCGAAGAGAACGCCACACCGGCCGTCGGCCCGCAGCGGTGTCGTGTAGTCCAGCAGGCGATGGATCACCCGCTCGTCGTATACGAACGCTGGGGTGCACAGGGTATCAAACCCGTCGGGGTAGGAGCCGGGGCAGTCCAGGTTGACGATTCGCATTGGCGGATTCTAGCACAGGACCCTGAAGTTGCTTTTCACCCTGACCTCAGCGCTCCCTCTCAGCGGGAAATGCGTGTTTCTCCACTGGCACCGGCGCCAGGGGACGGCGCACCGACGCCGGGTTTACGCCGGCTTTCAGCGCCGCCATCACACCGGCCGCTTCCCAATAATTGACGACCCGGTGGAACTGACCCTGCCGCCAGGGGAGGACCGACAGGTCGTTTCGCATCAGGTTGGCGTTCTCCTCCACCTCAATGACCGGGATGCCCTGCTCCAGGGCGGCCAGCGTCGGCAGTCCCAGGCAGCCCTGCGGCAGTACCAGGCAGGACACATCGCGGGCGGTCAGAACGCTGGGCTCGCGCATTGCCTCCCTCTCAGTAATGATGCGGGGGCTCCTCTGCAACCCCTTCAGCACAGACTGCAGGAAGGTTATGGA
Source organism: Dehalococcoidia bacterium (assembly GCA_965261885.1). Taxonomy (GTDB): domain Bacteria; phylum Chloroflexota; class Dehalococcoidia; order Lucifugimonadales; family UBA3495; genus VXOI01. The sequence goes on along the minus strand of CBDHDY010000021.1, from coordinate 139,897 downwards.
TACCGCCTCGGCCGCCATTCGGGGGTCGACCACGCCAACGTCCAGGTCCAGCACCTCCTGCGACTCCAGCATGGGCGAATGGGCCGACGGAACGTCATACCGGCTGGAGATGGCGTGGGTCAGCATTGCCTCCACGCCACCCCAGGGGTTAACCATCTGGCCAGCACTGGTGAAGTAGTCGGCGTGAAACTGGAAGGGGAGGGAGATCACCGACGATAGCGCCACGGCGTCATATTCGCCCCGCCGCGAGTCCAGCACGTCGAACAGCCTCCCCACGTCCTCGACGCGACCGGCGGCGCGGGCGGAATCAGTGTACTGGGAGCGCATCACCAGTGGCGGTTCCAGGGCCACGACGCCGGAGCAGAGCAGGCCGTAGGAGGCATGGGCAGCGTTGACGGCGTTGACCGCCAACTCGGTGAACAACGGATTCGGATGGGAGTCCACCACAGCCAGCACCCGGTTGGCCCGCACCGGCTGCAGCCCCACCGTTCCCATCAGAAGGCGGCAGACGACACTGCCCTCGACGTACAGGGCGTTGGCGGGCATCTCGTTGATGTCCGATGCGTTGACGACGTTGGGGTGGGTGATGAGCGTGTCGCAGACCGAGGCCAGCAGCCGGGCCACGGGCGTCGCGTCGCCGGCATGCCCGCCGATGTCCGCGCCGATGCCCGTGGGCACCAGCAGCACTGCGTTGAAACGCGAGGTGTTCTCCGTCAGACGTGGGCGGAACTCGGCGATGCCATCCTGCGAAGGACCGTCGCGAGAGCCAGTCGGGTATCCTCCATCGTCGACCAGCGTCGTCGCCTCACAGCGGTGTCCGCGCTCGCTGGTCTCCGTCACCACCAGCCGCAGGGGATTCTGGCCAGGGGGAATGCGCTCCGCCATCTGCTGCGTCAGCCATCCCAGCAACGCCACGCCCTTCGGGGCGAGAGGTATATCCAGTTCGGTTTCGGTTAGGTACAAGAGGCTACTCTCTTCCTGATACGTTGTTCCGGTCAATGCAACCCTACCGCGTTTGCTAATTCCGCCTTACATGTTAACGGAGATACGGGCGCGCCGAGGATGTAAGATTAGGTTGAACGATTCGGGAATAGCAGAGGTGCAGTTTATGACACCTGAATCCTTGCATATCGCCATGCTCATCGATGGCGACAACGCCCAGCCGGCAATGCTAGAGCATATCTTGGATGCCACGGAAAAATATGGAACCGTGACTGTGCGCCGAATATACGGTGATTGGTCGTCGCCGAATATGTCTGGATGGAAGGATGCATCCCAAACCCACGCAATGCAGCCGGTACAACAGTTTTGTTATGTGACCGGCAAGAACGCTACTGACATCGCTCTGATCATTGAAGCTATGGACCTGCTTCACTCAGGAACGATCGATGGATTCTGCATAGTTTCTAGCGACAGTGACTATACTCGCTTGGCTATTCGAATCCGCGAGAAGGGCTTATTCGTCATGGGCGTCGGTCGCTCCAATACCATCAAGTCCTTTGCTCACGCATGCAACATTTTCGTTCACACTGAGGACCTACTGGCGCAGTCAGGACACAAAGCCAACCGGAACGATCTTACGCCGCATGGTGTCCCTCCGGTAGTATCCGAATGCGAGGAAATGATGTCAGAGTCTAAGAGCCTGTCTACGATCTCTGGGATATGTTAAGTTGAGACTATTACCAAGGCAGGGTAATCATGTCTCATTCCTATCCCAGCGACATCAGCCGGGAGCGATTCGCCCGGATTCTTCCCATGCTGGAATCGGCCCGCCGACGGACCAAGCCCCGCACCGTGGACCTGTACGACGTTTTCTGCGGCGTGCTCTACTTGCTGAAGAGCGGTTGCCAGTGGCGGATGCTCCCGGCGGACTTCCCGGACTGGCGCACCTGCTACAAGTATTTCCGGCAATGGAGTGAGCGGCCCGGCCCGCAGGAAGAGTCCATTCTGGAGCAGGTCTTAAAAAAAATCGGTTGGCGCGGCCCGACAAAGCAATGGACGGAGCGAGCAGACCAGCTTCTGCATCGTGGACTCCCAGAGCGTCAAGAACACCGACAGCGCCGGTAACAAGGGCTATGACGCGGGCAAGAAGGTGTCCGGGATCAAGCGCCACGTCGCGGTGGACAGCCAGGGGTTGCCTCATGCGATTCATGTGACCACCGCCGACGTTACCGACCGGGCCGGGGCTTTGGCGATGTTTGAACAAAGCCGGGCCGACCTGAGCCGGGTGCAGAATGTGATGGCCGACGGGAGCTACACCGGGAAGCCCTTCGCCGCGACGGTGCAGAACCTGCTGGGAGCCTCGGTAGAAGTGGTGAAACGCAATGAACTGCACACTTTCGTGGTGCTGCCGAAACGCTGGGTGGTGGAGCGGTCCTTCGCCTGGCTGGAGAAGTGTCGCCGACTATGGAAGAACTGCGAGGGAAAGCTCAATACCAGTCTGCAAATGGTGGTCCTCGCCTTCACGGTGCTAATCCTGAAGAGATTGTAAACAGGCTCTAAGGTAAAACATGAAACTTCATCCGTTGAGAGTGAAAGTGCAAAGCCAGCGAAGAAGGCCAAAAAATCGGCACATCCCGAATGGAGCAAGGCGGTAAAGCAGGCCGTCAAAGGGACCGCAGCGAATGACGGATGGGCAGACATGGCTGCGGTCGGTAGTCGCCTACACCAACTAAGCCCCGGTTTTAAGTCCAGCAAATACGGACCCAGCAAATTGTCAACGCTAATTGAAACCAAACCTGATTTGTTTGAGACTAAGAAGGCCGATTCCACTATCAAAGTGCGAGTAAGGTCTTGAAGAGGCACACCTACCAAATTAGATGTGCCAAGAACTATCTGCGACGTGCTCTGAGTTGAAATAGTAGAATATATCCTGAAATTTCGACACGGAAGGTTGCTATGCCCGAGCACAGATTGCTGGCCTGCTTTGCCCATCCCGACGACGAGGCGTTCCCGGTAGGCGGGGCCCTCGCTGCCCACACCCGCCGGGGCGTGGACGTGCGCCTGATCACCACCACGCTGGGCGAGGAGGGCGAGATACGGCAGGAGGGGTCGGCGACGCGGGAGACGCTGGGCAACATCCGCGAGGTGGAGCTTTCCTGCGCCGTGCGGGCCCTGCGGCTGAACAGCAACGACGTCTGGGGATACCGCGACTCGGGGATGCAGGGGTGGGAGGCCAACAATCACCCCAGGGCGTTCATCAAGGCCAGCACGGACGAGGTGGTGGAGCGGCTGGTGCTGGAGATGCGCACTTTCCGGCCACAGGTGGTGCTGTCCTTCGGCCCCGACGGTCTCTACGGCCACCCCGACCACATCGCCATCAGCAACCATGCCACCACGGCCTTCCACCTGGCTGCAGACCCGGCGGCCTTCCCGGACCAACTGGCCGCAGGCCTGGAGCTGTACCAGCCGCTGCGGTTGTTCTACAGCGTGCGGCCCCGCGGGTTCCGCCGCCAGTGGGCCGAGGCGCTGCGCGGCGAGGGCATAGACTGGCCCATGCCCAGCCCGGAGCAGGAGCTGCAGGGCGTACCTGACGAAGAGCTGCACCTGGAGCTGGACGTATCGGGCGACGGCGACATGGAGGCCAAGATCGCCTGCATCCTTTGCCACAGGACGCAGGTGGCCCCCGACTGGCCCTACCACCGTGTCCCCCGCCACGTAACCGCCCGCATCCTGGGGCGGGAGTTCTACGTCCGCGCCCACCCGCCGGTGGCCGGAGGAGAGAAGGTCAGCGCCGACTTCTTCGCGGGGCTCTGAAGGCAAGGAAAAGGGGCGCATGGCCATGCGCCCCTACAGGCAAAACAACCCTGCCTGGTTTGGTTGTCAGGCCAGGACTACCTTCTCTTCCCCGGAGGCGGGGCGCTGGATGATCTCGACGCTGACCTCGTCGGGGGCGACAATGAAGGCCACGGCGGACCCGGAGGGCATTACCCAAGGCTCGCAGTTGAAGTGGACGTTGTTGGACTTCAACGTGGCGGCCAGGGTCATGATGTCGTCGGTCTGGAATCCCAGGTGGTCTAGGCCGTAGCGCGGCTCGGTGGAGCCGGCGACGGGGTCTTCGCCCTGGGCCCGCCCCGATATGGTCATCAGGTAGGTGCCGTTCAGCGACAGCTCGATGGACTTGGTGTTGGACAGCGGCCGCTCGGCCACGATCTGGGCCCCGAAGTTGTCGCAATAGAACTTGGCCGCGTCGTCGGGGTCGGCGCTGCGGAAGTGCAGATGGTTGTAGGAAACGTTCACGGGTTCCCTCCTGTATTGATGTGAATGAGGCATTAGTTTAACGCAAAAGTGTGGGGCCGGGGAATTCAGTTCAGGTAGTCCGCCGTCCACTGCTGGTAGCTGGAGCGGCGGGTGAACTGGCCCATCTGCTCGTCGGTGGCCAAGCTGTCCCGCAGGTCGGCAGGTGCCACGCCGTCGCGCAGGGCCTTCAGGGTGTCGTAGACCGCCTTGACCGCCGCCGAGAAGGGCAGGTGTCCCTGCAAGGCCACGCGCACGCCGTTGGCGCCCAGCCATTCCTTGTCCTGCAGCTCGCCGGTGGTGCCGCCCAGCAGCAGGGGCACGGAGAGCTCGGACGCCACCGCCGCCACCTCGTCGCGGGTGTTGGCCCCGGCCAGGAATATGGCGTCAACCCCGACGGCCTCGTAGGCCTTGACCCGCTTGATGGTATCCTCCAGCCCGGATATTCGCAGGGCGCTGGTGCGTCCGGCGATGGTCAGAGCCGGATCGGTGCGGCCCGCCAGCGCCGCCTTCATCTTGCCGATGCCCTCCTCGACGGACAGCAACTGTGCGCCGTTCGCGCCGAAGCTGACGGGCAGCACCGTGTCCTCGATGGTCAGGGCCGAGACGCCGGCGGTCTCCAGTTCCTCCACCGTGCGCATCACGCTCAGCGCGTTGCCGTAGCCGTGGTCGGCGTCCACCATCAGCGACAGGTCGCCGGCGCGGCAGATGCGGTGGATCTGCTGGGCGAACTCGGTCAAGGTCAGCACCACGATGTCGGGCGCTCCCAGCACCGTGAAGGAGGCGATGGACCCGGCGAACATGCCCACCTCGAACCCCAGGTCCTCGGCAATGCGGGCCGAGATGGGGTCGAACACCGACCCGGGGTGCACGCACTTGTCCCCCGCCAGAATCCCCCGGTATCTCGCCCGGCGCGTCGTGAAGTCCATAAACAGCCTCCAGCCCCAAAATTTACTGTATTCTAACCCAATGATTGTAGGCGTTGACTTCAGCGGGGCCAAGGCCGACAACGCCACCTGGGTGACTCAGGGCCCGCTGGAAGGACAGAGCCTGCGCATCCTCTCGTCCCAGTCGATGCCACGGGCGGAATTGGCCGACCTGCTCGCATCACTGCCTACGGAGACAGTGGCTGCCCTGGACTTTCCGTACTCGGTCCCCCAGCAGTTTGCCGAGTTCTGGGTGCCACAGGCCACCGAAATGCCAATAATGTGGCAGACAGCCGCAGGCATGGAATACCAGGAATTCCTGGCCCTGCGCGACGAGTTCTGCTCTCAGCAGGGTGAGCCGCTGCGCCGCGGCGACCTGTACTTTCCCGAGTGCTACTCCTGCCTGCACAAGTTCAACCCCAACATGGTTCCCATGACCTTCCGGGGCATGCAGATGCTGGACCGGCTCTGGAACGAGGGCTGCCGGGTGCCGCCGCTGGATGATTCGGGACGGACCGGCCCGGTGTTGCTGGAATCCATGCCCGGTGCGGTGATCAACTCGTTCGGCCTGCCGCACAAGGGCTACAAGAACGGAGCCCGGCGGCACGAGCTGCGCCAGCAGATCCTGGCCGGGCTGCCCGCACGCTCAGGGGTCGTGCTGGAGAACCTGGACGAGTTCAGGGAACTGTACCTTGAAAGCCACGACTGCCTGGACTCTTTGGTCGCCGCAGTGGCAGCCGCCCTCTGGAAGGCGGACCCATCCCAGTTCCTGCGCCCCGGAGAACAAGGGATGACACCCCCCGTACCGCTCAGGCGCCAGGCATCTCCGCAGGTCATGGCAATGGCCGAAATTGATGCCGCCCGGCTGGAGGGCTGGTTATACGCGCCCTATCCAATGGAGCAGTAGCCTCGCGCCCATAACCCACCCCCCATCCTCCGGTTGCCACGCGCGGCGCCGACGTTTAAGCTACGGTTTGCAAGAGGGGTATTAGGGGGAGCAACTGAATTGGCATGGTAGCCATCGACCGCATATCCGCAATCTTCGCCGACGCCAGGGCAATGCAAGTCGAGGCACTGCGTCAACTGGAGTCGAACGACATTCGGGATTCCGCAGAAAAGGCCTGGTGTGCCACCAAGAGGGCCACCGACGCGCTCATCCTGGCCCGAACCGGCGTCGAGCCGGAACACTCTCCAGATACGACCAGAGGTCTGGCCAGGCTTGCCGGAACGGACCGCGCCGTCCAGCCCCTGGTAGGGCGCTATTTCTCCAGGCAGGGCCATCTCCATGGGGCCTGCTTCTACCTGGGTGCATGTGAGCCCATGGGAGAGGTCGAGCGTCGAATCCGGGAGACTGCCAACTATATCGACGAAGCCGAGACCCTGGCGGGCTAATGACCGGGGTCTTCCCCGGAGAGATCCTGTTGAGGAGCCGATAATGGGCATCTACCGACTGTATTCCGGCGACGACGGCCAGAGCCACCTCGAGGAACTCAGGGTCGCCGACCATCCCGGCCTGTCCGAGGCCATGGCCGTCTCGACCATCACCTTCCGCGAGTGGCAGCCGGGGCATTTCATCGACTGGCATCCCGCGCCGCGGCGGCAGTACATCATCTCGGTTTCGGGCAACGTCGAGATCGAGATGGGCGACGGCACGAAGCACACCTTCAACCCCGGCGACGCCCGGCTGGTGGAGGATCTGACCGGCAAGGGCCACATCACCCGCGTGCCGGGCGACACCCCCAGCATCAGCGCCGTGATCCCGCTGGCGTAGACGCAGGTCATCTACGGATACAGATTGAAGTCACTACAGGAGCAGAGCATGGGAATCTACCGAATGTACACCGGCGACGACGGCCAGACCCACATCGAGGAACAGAGCATCGCCGACCACCCCGAATTGTCCAACCCCAGAAATGTCACCACCATCTCCTTCTCCGAGCGGGACTCGGGCCACTTCATCGACTGGCACCCGGCTCCGCGCCGCCAGTACGTCATCTGCGTACAGGGTGGCATCGAGATCGGCTTGGGCGATGGCTCCGTGCACCAGTTCGGCCCCGGCGACGCCCGCCTGGTGGAGGACACCACCGGCCAGGGCCACACCACCCGCAGCATCGGCGGCGGCAGGTGCATCACCGCCACCGTCCCCCTCGCCGACCAGTAGGCTTCTCAACACAGAGCTTTTCAACCTCATTTCTCTGTGTCCCAGGGTTTAACAAATAAGGAGAGCCAGTATGAACATAGTCCGCGTATATTCCGGCGACGATGGCGAGTCCCATTTCCAGGTGGTGACTCCCGAGGAGTTCGCCGAGGTTGCCAAGCGCAAGGGCAGCGGCGATGTACAGCTGAACAACCGCCCGTCGCCCTCATTCTCCGACTATCACACCGCGCCGCGCCGCCAGTACGTGGTTGCCCTGAGCGGCCTGTCGGAGTTCGAGTGCGCCGACGGCACCAAGTACCAGATGGGCGTCGGCGACATACTGGTCGCCGAGGACCTGACCGGCCACGGCCACATCGCCCGCGGCCTGGGCGACGAGCCCCGGGTCCTGCTGGCCGTGCCCCTGTCCGACTGACTGATTCACATACGGAGAGCAAAAAATGAAGATTATCAGAGTGTTCGCCGGCGATGACGGCGAGTCCCACTTCGAGGAAGTCTCCTTCGAAGACATGCAGGGGATCGTGGACCGCGTCGGCCCCGGCGACATCAACATCAATCGGCGGGAGGCCCCCAACTTCTCCGACTATCACATCGCCCCGAGGCGCCAATACGTGGTCAACCTGGAGGGCATCGCCGAGTTCGAGTGTGCCGACGGATCCAAGGTGCAGCTCGAGCCGGGCGACATCCTGGTGGCCGAGGACCTGTCGGGCCACGGTCACATAGCCCGCTCCCCCTACGCCGGGATGCGCACCTCCCTCGCCATCCCCCTGGCCGAGCCAGACTAGCCAAGACTCTCCCGATATGTCGGTTTGGTCCTGCCAGGAATTTCCAGGGCAGTCGGAATTCGCCTGCTCCGCAACAAATTGCCCCGGACCAAATCCCTTGCACGATTGTGAAAAATAGTGCATACTACCGAACTGAATGCTTCCTGGTGGTTCTAGCGAGGCGGCCCCACCCGTTCCCATCCCGAACACGGTAGTGAAACGCCTCAGCGCCGACGATACTGCTTGGGCGACTGGGTGGGAAAATAGGTCACCGCCGGGAGGCTATTCTCAGAAATCCCTTCCTTGATATCCCTTACCGGTGCGGGCGCGGGGCGGCCCGGATAGACCGGACTGTTTTTTCGCCCCCTTTCCCCGGTATAGGACTGGCGGGTTCTCGCTAGCCGTATGCCTTTACACCCTAATAGGGCACCGAATATACTCGGAAGTCTGGTGTGGGTGTTCCCGCATGCACTCAGCAGGTGATTCGCCCTTCAGGGAACAACCACCTTTCAGCCTCCCCCAAAGGCCTAGGAGCGGTATTATGGGCAGCAGATTCGAGAAGTTTTCGGAGCGAGCGCGGCGTGTTTTGTCGCTGGCCCAGGAAGAGGCTCAGCGCTTCAACCACAACTATATCGGGACTGAACATATTCTCCTTGGCCTTGTCCGCGAGACGGAGGGTGTGGCAGCTCGAGTGCTGTCCAGCCTCTCTGTCGACCTCTCCAAGGTGCGTTCCGCAGTTGAGTTCATAATCGGGCGCGGCGAGAAGCCGGCCCAGGGTGAGATCGGCCTGACTCCTCGCGCCAAAAAGGTGGTGGAGTTGGCGGTCGATGAAGCCCGCCGCATGAATCACACCTACATAGGCACCGAGCACCTGCTGATCGGCCTCCTCCGCGAGGGCGAGGGCGTGGCCGCTGGTGTCCTCGAGAGCCTGGGCGTCACCCTCGACAAGGTGCGCACCGAGACTCACCGGATCTTGAGTCATACCTCTGGTCAGGGACAGCAGTCCGGCCGAACCAACACCAAGACTCCTACGCTGGACAACCTTGGCATCGATCTGACCCAGGCCGCCCGATCGGAAAAGCTGGATCCGGTGCATGGCCGCGACCAGGAGTTGCAGCGGGTCATCCAGATCCTGAGCCGCCGCACCAAGAACAACCCGGTTCTGGTGGGCGAGCCCGGAGTGGGCAAGACCGCCATCGTCGAGGCCATGGCCCAGATGATCGCCAAAGGCGATGTGCCAGACACTCTGCAGAACAAACGCCTGGTCACCCTCGACATGGGCTCCCTCGTCGCCGGGACCAAGTACCGCGGCGAGTTCGAGGAGCGCCTCAAGAAAGTCATTGAGGAAATCAAGAGTTCCGGCAATTGCGTCCTGTTCATCGACGAGATCCATACCCTCGTTGGTGCGGGCGCCGCCGAAGGAGCCGTGGACGCTTCCAACATTCTGAAGCCGTCCCTGGCCCGCGGCGAGTTGCAATGCATCGGTGCTACCACCTTGGACGACTATCGAAAATACGTGGAGCGAGACCCGGCATTGGAGCGTCGCCTCCAGCCCGTCCGGGTGGAAGAACCCACCACTGACGAGACCGTGGAAATCCTCAATGCTGTCAAAGACCGTTACGAGGACCACCACAATGTCAACTATACGGACGACGCCATCAAGAGTGCGGCCAACCTGGCCGCTCGCTTCATCGCCGACCGCTTCCTGCCAGACAAGGCCATCGACCTGATCGACGAAGCCGGTTCACGGGTCCGCCTGCGTGGCAGCGTAACCCCCACCTCTGTTACCGACGCGATGCAGGTGCTTGAGTCCGTCAGCCGCGAGAAGGACGAGGCCATCGCCGACCAGCGCTACGAGGCGGCTGCGGAACTGCGCGATCGGGAGCTGCAACAGCGCCAGGACCTCGACGAAATGCGCTCAGAGTGGCAGGAAGGCCGCGGCCGCGAACGCACTATGGTCACCGAGGACGACATCGCCGAAGTGGTCAGCATGTGGACCGGTGTCCCTGTCGCTCGCCTGGCCAAGGAAGAGACCGAGCGGCTGCTCCAGATGGAGAACGATCTGCACAAGCGGATCATCGGGCAGGACGAGGCCGTCGTTAACATCTCCAAGTCCGTGCGCCGCGCCCGGGCCGGTCTCAAGGACCCACGACGCCCAATCGGCGTGTTCATGTTCCTTGGCCCCACCGGAGTCGGCAAGACCGAGCTCGTCCGGGCCTTGGCCGAGTTCATGTTCGGCCACGAAGACAACATGATCCGCCTTGACATGTCCGAGTTCCAGGAGCGCCACACTGTGGCCCGGCTCATCGGTGCCCCTCCGGGATATGTGGGCTACGACGAGGGCGGCCAGCTGACCGAGGGCGTGCGCCGCAAGAACTACTGCGCCGTATTGCTGGACGAAATTGAGAAGGCCCACCCAGAGGTCTTCAACATCCTGCTCCAGATCTTTGACGCAGGCACGCTGACCGACGCGCGGGGTCGCAAAGTGGACTTCCGCAACTCGATCCTGGTGATGACCAGCAATCTGGGCTCCGACCTGATCAAGCGTGAGACCTCCGTTGGCTTTGCAGTGAAAGCCGAGGGAGCCCGCACTGACCAGAGCGCCTACGTGCGCATGAAAGACAAGGTCATGGAGGAGGTGCGCCGGTTCTTCAAGCCGGAGTTCCTAAATCGCATCGACTCCACGGTAGTGTTCCACCAGCTGGACCGGGCGGAGATTCTGTCCATCGTCGACCTGATGATGAACCAGGTCCGGCAGGAGTTGGAGGACAAGCAGGTCGGGCTCGAACTCAGTGAGGCCGCCAAGGAATACCTGGGTGAGAAGGGATTCGACCCGGTGCTCGGCGCCCGTCCCCTGCGCCGCCTGATCCAGAACGAGGTTGAGGACCAGCTCTCCGAGGAACTCCTCGCTGGCAGGCTGGGTGCTGGCGACGTCGCCTATGTCGATGTCGAAGAAGGGGAGGTCAAAATCACCGCAAGGGCAGCGGTGGATCTCGTGCTCGAAGAGGAACCGGCTCCGGCCGACTAATCTCCGGCAACAAGCTGAGGAAAAGGAAGGGCCCCCCAACTTCGGGGGCCCTTTTCCTTTGCCATTTTTTGAACGACATGGCAGCTGTATGTTTCCCCGTTGAGGCGCACCGTCCTTCCTGCTTTTCCCTGAACGAGGTCAGAAACTGATGACAGTTGCTAACAGACAATCTATGAATTAGAACATATACTCGCCTCAATGGAAACCAGAATGTCAGGAGGACTGCATGGCGAAGGCGGCGGAACGGCGCAGAACAATCTACATCTGCCAGGAGTGTGGGCACGAAAGCGCGAGGTGGATGGGATTCTGCCCCAGTCCCCATTGCGACTCGACCCGACCCCTGACTGAGAGGGCAGTCGCCCCCGCAGCAGGCGACGCCAAATCGAGGCGGGCATCCTGGGTCGGGCAGGCAAGCAGCGAACCACTGGCACTGGCCGAGGTGTCCACGAGTTCCCAACCACGGATTGCGCTTCCTTCGGCCGAGTTGAACCGCGTTCTCGGGGGAGGCATCGTTCCCGGCTCGGTGTCGCTGCTGACTGGCGAGCCCGGTGTCGGCAAGTCCACTCTGCTGCTGCAGTTGGCCAACTCCCTCTCGTCCAACAATTCCGGTATTAACCAGGTTCTTTACGTTACCGGCGAGGAATCACCAGTGCAGATCAAGCTGCGGGCGGACCGCATGGGCATCAGTGGCCAGGGCATTTTGCTGCTGGCCGAGACCGACGTCGACACGATCCTCGAACGGCTGGGTGAGTCGCAACCCGGCCTGGTAATAGTCGACTCCATCCAGACCCTCCAGTGCGACGGCGAGGCGTCTGGCCCAGGCAGCGTAGGCCAGGTCCGGGAGTCAGCCCTACGACTGCTTCGATGGGCCAAATCGGCAAACCGGCCAGTGTTGATGTCGGGGCACATGACCAAGGACGGTACACTAGCCGGACCCCGGGTGCTGGAGCACATGGTGGACGTGGTGCTGCACTTGGAATCGCAGGAGTCAGGGGGATTCCGGGTGTTGCGAGCGGCCAAGAACCGGTTCGGCTCCACCGACGAAGTGGGCGTGTTCCTGATGAACGAACATGGTCTCGACGATGTTTCAGACCCGTCCCGTGCGATATCGCCGCACGGGACGGGACCGCAACTTGGGGCGATAACTACGCCGGTGCTGGAAGGCAGCCGGGCCCTGTTGCTGGAAGTGCAGGCGCTGACCAACTTCTCGCAGCTCCCAGCACCCCGCCGGGTATCCAACGGTGTTGACCACAACCGCTTGCTGATGCTAACCGCCGTGGCGTCGCGGCGCACCGGACTGGAAATAGCCGGGCACGACATAATCGTCAGCGTGGCAGGGGGATTCAGAGCCACCGAACCTGCGGCCGACCTGGCCATCATCCTGGCCATCGCCTCCTGTTACCGCAACGCGCTGCTCGCCCCTGCCGCAGCCTTTGGCGAGGTGGGCCTGAGCGCGGAGCTGCGGGCCGTTCCCCAGGCGCAGCGTCGAGTCAACGAAGCTGCCCGCCTGGGCCTGACACGTTGCATCCTTCCGTCTGCCTCAATTTCGGAGGTGGAATCGCCGCGGAAAATGAGGCTGATTGGAGCCGCAACTGTTGGTCAGGCCATCCGCGCCGCCCTGGCGGAATCAAAGGACGACCTGGATCCTGTGTTTGCTTCCGAACAGACATGACAAAAAAACTCCCTCCTATAAGGGAGGGAGCCAGGGAGAACTCGAGAGCTGCAGCGATGCTGAACTATTGAATCTGACCGCTAGTACTGGACCAAATCAGGATTGGCAGGGATAGAGGCGGTGGAGTTTGCGTCTGGCGTCTTGGGCAGTGAACCGCCAGTTAATAGTGGTCCCTGCCGCGTTCCGCTCTGACACGCAGGCTCTGACGGCGTTTTCCAGGCTGTCCTCGTCGGCGTTGCGTCCGCGCAGGCAGGCCCGGGCCAGCACGCTGAACTCGATCTCCGCCATATTCAGCCAGCTTCCGTGCTTGGGAGTGTGGTGGAACTCCAGCCGCTTGGCAATGCGCCGAGCCTCGGCCGCCGGAAAGGTCTCGTAAAGCGAGGCCATCCGATGGGTGTTCAGATTGTCGAGAACCATCCGAATCACCGGGACATCGGGGTAGGCCTCATCCACCAGCCACCGCATTTGGTGAGCGAAGTCCGGCATGGTGCGTTGCCGGGTTATCGCCACGTGGCGCCAGCCCCGGCGAGGCTCACAAGTGAGGAACAGGTTGCGCGTCCCTGCCCGCTCGTATTCGTAGTCCTCACGCCTCGGCCTCCCAGGCTTTGCCGGAAGCGGTTCCCTGATGTCGGCCAGCAACTGGGTTGAGGTCTCGTCAAAACAGACCACTGGCCTCTGGGGATCGTAGGGCTCGGCGTAGAGGTCCAGGACGTCCTCCATGGCCGCCACGAACTCTCCACCTACCTTGGGGATGCACCATTGTTTCTTGAGCCACGGCTTGAGCATGTTTTTTTCAGCCGCAGGCGCACCGTCTCGGGAGACAAAGACTCCACCAATCCCAACTCCACCACCTTGCCCGCCAGGGCCCGCATGGTCCAGTGGTCATGGCCATCGGGCACCGGGCTGCAGGCCAAGGCTATCAGGTGGGCCTCCACCCTTTCATCTACCTTTCTGGGCCGGTTGACCTGGTTATGGTGCCTCAGCACCTCATCCAGTCCCTCCTCGGCATACCGCCGCTTGGTGCGGAACACGGTCCGCTCCGACACGTCCAGTGCCGCCGCCACCTGGGGGGCGGGCCAGCCTTCATCTATCTTGAGCAGGATCCGTGCCCGGGTGATGGCCTGGGCAGAACTCCTGCCAGCCCTGATCACCTTCCTGAGCCGTCCCTTTTCCTGTGTTGCCAGCCGGACTCCGTACTTCTCCTGCACCATGACCACCTCCCATCCCACAACCATTCGTCTGCCCCCAAGGTAACATCTCATTGGGATCATGAATTAACTGACAATACCAGTTTGGCCGAATACTAGCCGTCCCCGGCCTGCAACGCTGCCTCGTGCTCGTGGGTGAACTCGTGGTCCTCGCAGGCCACCCAGCGGGATCCGTCCTCGTAGATTTCCTTCTTCCAGATGGGAACGACTTCCTTTATGCGGTCGACGGCCTTGTGACAGGCGTAGAACCCCTCCTTGCGATGCGGCGAGCCAACAGCGACCACCAGACTGATCTCGCCTATGGCCACGGAGCCAGTGCGGTGTCCGATGGCAATATCGTCAAGACCAAATTCAGCAATCAGCTCCTGGCGAACTTCCTCCAACTTCTTGACGGCCATTTCGTCGAAGGCCTCGTATTCCAGTGTCAGCACGCCCTTGCCTTCGAAGTTGTCTCGAGTGGTGCCGAGGAAGGTGACCACCGCGCCGTTGGTGCTGCGGCGAACTGCAGAAGTGAATTTATCCTGATCAAGGGGCTGGGAGGTGAGTTCGATCATTTTGTCCTCGCTAGGGAGCCAGACTATCCGCCACTAACAGGCGGGATGAGGCAGATATCGTCGCCGGGTTTCAGCACGTCCTCCGGGTCGGCATAGTCTGCGTTCAACGCGACCACGATCTTGACGTCCGGCGGGGCCAGCATCGGAAATCGCTGGCGCACTGCATCGGTCAGGTCGGCCACGGTGGCGCCGCTGGGCAGTTCCATTGGAAACTCGCGCACACCTGCGCGCTCCCGGTACAACGCGAAGAGTCGAACGGTGAGTTCCATTGCTTGATTGTAATGCGGAATGCCGCTCCACACAAACCGGATATGTCTCTGCCGGTAGCATCCGGCCAACCATACGGCAGCCCGTGCAAAATGCTGCAAAGACCACTCAAGTCCATAGCAGGTGCTTCGGGTGTGTGCGTTCCGGGGAACTCCAGCTTATCCTAAACTCGGATTTGGCGAATCCAGTGACGCATAGCTGATTCCGAATAGCAAAATGGTGGAATAGACAAGTCAATTCTCGAACAGATTCGGTGGATTTCCGATACGCCGTATTTGAGTCGAATCGAGGTGGTCCTGCCACAGGAAACTCCGGCGGTCCCGTCACCATCTGCGGAGTCGCAGTTGCCGCGCGGGAGAGGTTGCGCATAATGTGGAAGGATGCAGATTATGCGAGTCGTGGTTCTGGTCAAAGCGACAGCGGACAGCGAAGCCGGCACCATACCCTCAACCGAAGTACTGGAAGCCATGGGCAAATAGAACGAGAAGCTAGTGAATGCCGGGATAATGCTTTCAGCGGAAGGACTTAAGCCGACGTCACAGGGCAGGGGGGTGGCCTTCGACGGGGCGGATCGCGAGGTCACGGACGGCCCCTTCCGGCCACGAACGAGCTGGTTGCCGGTTTCTGGATTTGGAAGGTGCAGGGTATGGATGAGGCCGTGGAGTGGGTGAGGCGCTGCCCCAACCCAATGCCGGAGCCCGGTGAGATTGAGATACGGCCTGTCTTTGAGGCAGCGGACTTCGGCGACGCCATGACTCCGGAGCTCGCAGAACAGGAAAATAGGTGGCGGCAAAATCTGGCCGAAAGCTGAATCCCTGTCCCTTTTCCGTGTATGGAGGTGGCGTGGAACAGTCGTCTTCGGGTCTGGGTCTGACCGGGAGTGGTGGTCGCTTTGCATGTTGCCCGCAACGGCACGCTCTCCAGTCTCGCAGTCACGGCTCTTACCCCTCTTATTTCAGACCAGCCCAGCCTGGTTACCCGGAGTTGGTACATGGATTCATCGCTCCTTATTTACTGGGCGTCCTCCTGCCCCGTCGTCCCGTCACGAAATACTGGTGTGCGGTGACACTTGGCCGTTGACGACAGTCCCGTTGCTGCGTATCGTAGTAAACAAGAAATAGAACATTATTTCTATATAAATTCGCCGGACCGGTGGTGTTAACGCGGAACGGACGACACATGAGGACTGACCGGAGATGCGACGAGTATGCCCACCACATACCAGTTTTCATTGGCCGACAACGGCAGTCTACTCTGTACCCGCACCCTGCCCGCACACGAACAGACTCGCGGACTGTTCATAGACGACCGCGACGGCGGTTATGGAGCCTCGGGCATTACCGGTGACTGGACCTTGCCCGCCAATGCCATCGCAGGGTTCGGGTTCTTCGAGTACTACCGCGGCGATTCGCAGACCTACCATCGCGTAATGCTCCCGGACATACTTACTGCCATCGATGCGGCCCGTACCGTCGAGGACCCGCCAGCCCTCGATGTCCGGCACGCCGCCTGGCCGGGCATGGACAAGCGAGAAATCGAGTTGCAGGTTCTTGCCCGACGTGAACGCGCCATTGAGGACGCCCTGCGCCGTGCCCGCGAAAAGAAGGCCCGTGAGGAGAGGGAGCGGCAACGTCGAGAGCAGGAAGCTCGCTGGAGAGCCGAAGTAGAGGCCGCAATAGAGGAGAAATACGGACCCCTCCAAACGCAGATCATCGAGGCTCTGGAAGCGGAGTTTGGCCCAGGATTCAGGCTATGACCAGATAATCTCTGTGCCATTCAGCTCCGCCGCGTCTGGCGGTTGGATCCGGCATGACCGGGGGATGCGGCGCAGCACGGCTGATCTCAACAACGAAAGGACCAGGCTGGAGCCAAAGATGACCAAGCTCGGCAGCCGGTTGTACGGCAGCCGAGCGGAACGTCCACTGGCAGAAACCAGCGCTATAGCGGGACCCGAACAGTAACCACTGCCATCAGCAGGCTGGGCCGCCAACTGGTCTTCCTACGGCAGGGAGAATTCTTGACCGCCATCACAACCACGGTCAAGGAAGGAAGAAGTCCGGGCAAAGGCATTGCCAGTCAAGGGACCACAGCGACCCAAGCAAAAATGCCCAACTCGACAACGTCTATACGTCAGCCGGCAACCTTGCAGCCTGCTGCAATGCCCTGCCTGGGCGGCCTTGCCCTGCCTGCGTTGTCTCCGGTTATCGGGCTGTCTCCCGCAAGCACAGCCTCGCCCTTGGGACAGCCCGCTAGTGCATAACGAGGCCGCCGTCGACGTTGAACGCCTGCCCTGTGATGTTGCGGGCGCCCGGTCCCGACAGGAAACGAGCCATCGCCGCGATGTCATCGGGTGTGTTGGGGCGGCCAATCGGAATGCGCGAGTCGCGTGCCTGCTCCAGTTCGGCGATGCTCATCCCCGAGGTGTCGGCCCGCCCCTGCATGGTCTCGGCGGCCATCTCCGTCAGCGTCGACCCGGGGCAAATGGCGTTGACGTTGATGTCGTGCTGCCCCAGCTGATGGGCAGCAATCATGGTCATCGACAGCACCGCGCCCTTGCTCGCCGCATACGCAGCGTTCGACGTGCCCGAGTATCCCTTGCCGGCGATCGACGCGATGTTCACAATCCGCCCGCCGTCGCCCTGCGCTATCATCTCCCGGGCGGCGCGCTGCATGCCGAAGAACACGCCCTTGGCGTTCACCCGGTGGATCCGGTCCCAGTCCTCCTCCTCCACGTCCATCACGTACAGGTAGCGGGTGATGCCAGCGTTGTTGACGATGATGTCGATGCGCCCGAAGGCGTCCTTGGCCTGACTGATCATCCGGTCGATGTCCGAAACGCTGCCCATGTCCGCGTGGATGGGCAAGCTCTCCCGGCCCAGCGCCTTCACGGCGACGCTGGTCTCCTCCACGTTCTCGGCGTTGATATCGGCCACGGCCACGTTGGCCCCTGCGTCGGCCAGCTGCAGCGAGATGGCCCGGCCCATGCCGCGCCCCGCACCGGTAACCACCGCAATCTTGTCCTGAAGCTCCATGGGAGCGTCCTCCTGATGTCTATCTGGGGCGAGTGTAGATTAGGCGACACTGTATTTCAACGCGAGAATCGAAATAGGGCTGTCCGGGAATCTGTGTGAATGGTCTTACGTGCTAGAATTCCCCATAACGGGAGCCTTGAAGGAGCGAACAATGGCAAAGGAGTCTATCGGGTACATCGTACTCACAGGGATTGTTGAAGAGGAAGACGGGCAGTTTGTTTCTTACTGCCGTGAACTTGGCACTGCCAGTTGCGGCGATTCGATTTCTGAGGCGCTGGACAATTTAGGGGAGGCTATTGAGCTCAACATAGAGGGATTGGATGAGGTGGGCGAACTGGAACGGACTCTGCGTGAGCGCAACATCCATATCGACCAGGATCCCCCTAGAGAGGGTGGGGTGGATGTTAACGTTCCCTTGGGGCAATTGATCAAGATTTACTCTGTCCCCGTACCTCTGATAGCTAGTGCAGTTTAGCAGACTCCCGCGTTGTTCCAGCAACGAACTTGTAAATGCGCTGTATCGTTTGGGATGTTATCGTGGCAAGGCGACACGGGGTGTAGCCATCTAATGTTGCACCGCGACACCGGGGACCGCATTGTCACCGGAATTGTTGTTCTGGGCAAGCGGGAAGTGCCACGCGGGACGTTAAAGAATCTTTTGGAGCAGCTTAAGATTTCTCCCGAAGACTTGCGGGACGCCCTGCGTTAGACTCAAGGTAGCAACACTCCGGCAATTCAACCAGCGAGGACACCGGGAGGTCCAGCATGGCAACAGAGACGCGAGTCGACACCATCGTCCGCGGCGGGCAGGTCGTTACGTCGTCGCAGGTCCTTGACGCCGCCGTGGCGATCCAGGGCGACAAGATAGTGGCGGTGGCCCCCGAGCACCTCCTGCCGCCCGCCGACCGCGTCATCGACGCCGAGAGCAAGTTTGTGCTCCCCGGCCTCATCGACGCCCACGTCCACCTCGACGGCCACGACGACTACGCCCTCGGCGCCCGGGCGGCGGCCCACGCCGGCATGACCACGCTCATCCCCTTCGCCAACTACACTCTCGACGGCGACGAGACGCTGGTGCAGGCTGGCAACCGCATCCGCGAGGAGATCAACGCCTCGGCGGTCGTCGACTTCGGCTTCCACTTCATCCTGCAGAACCGCCCGTCCATCCTCCGCTCCCTGCCCGAGGCCATGGAGATGGGCTTCAAGTCCTTCAAGATGTTCATGACCTACAAGAAACGCCCGGGCCGCATGTGCGACGACGACTACATCTGCCAGTCAATGGAGATGGTCGCCCGCGCCGGCGGAGTGCTGCAGCTCCACTGCGAGAGCGGCAACATCATCGAGTACCTGGAGAACAAGCTCATCGCCGACGGCCACACCCACCCGGAGTTCTTCCCCGTCGCCTGCCCCGACTGGGCCGAGGAGGAGGCCATCAACCGCGCCATCGCCATGGCCGCCGCCACCCGCTGCCCCACCTACGTCGTCCACCTCAGCACCCAGCTTGGCCTCGAGCGCATCAAGCAGGCTCAGGCTCAGGGCCAGCGCATCTGGACCGAGACCTGCCCCCAGTACCTGTTGCTCTCCGACGCCGAGATGGCCAAGGTCGGCCCGCTCGCCAAGATCGGACCGCCCCTGCGCCCCGAGGACGGCCCTGACCGCGATGCCCTGTGGGCCGGCCTGCAGCAGGGCCACATCTCCATTGTCGCCAGCGACCACTCGCCCCACCCGCAGGAGCTGAAGAAGCCCGGCTGGGACAACATATTCGTCACCCCCGACGGCGCATCCGTTCCCTTCGGCTCACCCGGCATCGAGACCCTTGCGCCTCTGATGTACAGTGAGGGCGTGGTCAAGCGCGGCATGCCCATCACCTGGCTGGCCCGCGTGATGGCCGAGAATCCCGCCCGCGTCTTCGGCCTCTACCCCCGCAAGGGCGTGATCCAGCCCGGCGCCGACGCCGACCTGCTGATCCTCGACCCCGGCGTAGACCGCGTCATCACGTCTGAGGACCACCTGAGCAACGCCGGCTACAGCCTGTTCGAAGGCTGGGAAATCACCGGCCGCCCCTGGATGACCCTCCTCCGAGGCCAAATCCTGCTAAACGACGGCAAGCTCCAACAGCAACCCGGCTACGGCCAGTTCATGGAATGCCAGGGCCCGACGACGCCGCTGGGCGGCCCGGTGAGCTAGGGGAAGGCACGGCCTCCAGGAAACGCGGATACATCTGAAACCAACGGCGGCACAGGTTCTACTCCTGATGGCCTGTGCCATTCTGGCACTTTCTTTAGCCTGCGGTGGGGCACAGGAAGCATCTACGCCCAGGCCACAGCTGACCATCGAATCAGAAGCAGCAAAGAACGTACTCGCAATTCAGGTTACGCCAGAACCTGTAGCGACGGTAGTTCAAACGCCGACGCAGAAACCCACGTTGACGCTTGCACCTACCCCTACTCTTCGGCCTACGGTCACCCCACGGCCTACGGCGAGTCCCCATCCCACAGCAATCCCGCGGCCCACAGCGACATCACAGGCTGCAATTACGCAGCGCGGTGCAACCATCCAGGAGGCTAACGGAACGATTACTGAGCGGTTCATTGTGGATGCTGGTAACTACTCTACCTACGAAATTCAAAGCGCCGCCGACGGATACATCAATTTTGAGTTCCAGTCACTAAATTTAAACAATCCAACTGAACCTCTAGATATTGGCTTTGAAATTTCAAGTAACGAATGGCACGTATTCCAAGCAGACGAATTAATTTTCTTTGCTGCCAGTATCCAAGCGGAAAGAGGCGAAGAATATCAGTTCCTGTTCGACAACGCCTCATCCCTTTTCGCTGGCAAGACAGTAACGTTAGTACTCAGCCGGTCAAATCGGCCAAGTTACCCTCTATTGCCAAAATTCGGGGAATACGAGGGATCCGAAAGTTGCAAACAGATTAATTCAACACTCGAGCAATCTATTTCTGCTATAGATATCGATAATGTGATTACTTTAGCAATAGCAGCTTATTCGGGGGATTGGCTTGGCATAATTGTAGAGGGCCTCGTTATGTCTGCAGCAATTTACCAGGCTAATGTCGGCGGAGATGCTGCATTGAATAAGGCTGCTTACGCCATTGCGGTGTGGGGATGCGGGTATTCTTAACTTGTGTCAGTAACAGATAACCTACCCCAGACTCCCCCGCAAGAATCCGAGCTGCATCAATGAGGTGGCGCCAGTTCAAGTCTGATCCTCGTCCTCGTCCATATCCCAGGGCATCTGCTGCCTCAGTCGGAGCAATTCCGGATATTCCTCCGTGCTGATGTAGGACTCGATCAGCACCGGGAAGCCCCAGAGCCACGAAGTCCCACCTCAACGAAGTCATTACGGTGATAACCCTTTTCGGGTCGGGAAGTTCTCCGTTCCCCTCGTAGACTATGTCTACCAGAAACGTGTCCTTCCCTTCGCTGTCCAGCGTCGGTTCCAGGACGATAGGCCCGAAACGCAACTAGCCCTGGAAGTGAGCATCAAGCCGCTCACGGTACAGGGCCTCGACTTTCTTGGCAGTTTCAGTAAACAGTGCCATCTCTTTACCCCTAGAAGTCTGGCCGGAAAGCCATCGGCCGGGTTTTGCGCTACGCCAAGCAGACGTATTCCAGTCTTATATGGCCCAGTAGTGCATGCAAGACGTTGCAATACCCACTGATTCATCGATAATCGACGTTAAGAAAACGACTGCTTGGGGAGAATCAGGGTTTCCGGCCAGATTTCTAGAAGTGCGGCATCACCTCGTTGCTGATCAGGCGTAGCGAGTTGTTGACCCGGTCGGTGGGGATCTGTCCGCCGTAATTGACCTCCATCACCATACCCGTCACGCCCAGGTCTTCCTGGTAGCCCTTGATGGTGTCCACGATCTTGGCGGGGGTGCCGAATACCACCCGCTCCTCGAGCACCTGCTCGTAGGGCGCGGCGGCGATGCGGCGCATCCGCTCTGCGGTCTCCGGGTTGGCGGCGGTCTGGATCAGCTCGGTTACGGCGTACTGGATTGCTCCCAACGCGCTCACCCTCGGATCCTCGTGGGCCTGCTCCGTCGTCTCGGCGCAGTAGACCGGCACGCGGATGGCGATGTCCGGAGGGCCCGAGAAGCCCGACTCCGCCAGCTTTTCGCGGTATGACGCCAGCCGTTCCTTCAGCGCCTCGCGCCCCGTGTTGGCGCTGATAAAGATGGGATGCCCCATCGCCCCCACCAGCGGGAAGGTGTCCTCTCCTGCCACCGCCACGCGGACTGGCGGGTACGGCTGCTGGTACGGCTTGGGAGTCACGGTAACGTCGTGGAAGGTGTGGTACTCGCCCTCATGTGACAGGCTATCCTCGCGCCACGCCTTCATGATGATCTCCAGCGCCTCCAGGAAGCGCGGACGGCTCTCAGAGTAGGGCACGTTGTAGCCCTGGTAGTACTTGGTCAACCCGCTGCGCCCAATGCCGAAGTCGAAGCGCCCCTTGCTGATATGGTCCACCGTGGCCGCCTCCTCGGCGACCCGCAGCGGATTGGTCAGTGGCAGAACCTGCACCGCCAGGCCGGTGCGGATGCGCTCGGTGCGCGCGGCGATGGCGCTGGCGATGACCATGGGCGACGCCAGCACGGCCCGCTCGGGACTGAAGTGGTGCTCAGCCAGCCAGACGGTATCGAACCCCATCTGTTCGGCCTCGGTAATCTGCGCGAAGGACTCGTCGAACGCCTCCGCCTGGGTGAAGCCCTTGCGGACGTGGAAGTCAGTAAACATTCCGAAATTCATCGACTATCTCCGGGAAATCTGCAGGCAAAATTTAATGGCAACATCCGCGAGTGTATGCGCGGGCAGGCTTGCGCGTCAATCTGGGATGGCTGACCACCCAGGGCCTGTCGCACTTGCACGGTGCAACACAACACGTTCCGTTAGGTGCAAGTACCATCACTCACGAGAAAGCGGGACGCCCCAGTCCATCGCTGTCTGGAATCCAGGCACACTCAAGCAGCCCTGGATTCCCGCTTTCGCGGGAATGACGACTCCATTTCGTACAATGGCGATAGTCTAGGGCTGGCTCCGCCCGTCCGGAGCTACACCTTCGGGTGGTGGGTGTGCCACTCGGTGGCCTGCTCGTAGGCGTGGCCGGCCCGGAAAACCGTCGTCTCATCGAAGGGCCGCCCGGCGATCTGCAAACTGAGGGGCAACCCGCTGTCGCTGAAGCCGCATGGCACCGACAGCGCGGGCAGGTTGGCGAGACTTGCTACGTTGGTGAACAGCCAGGGAGTCCGGCTCACGTCGTGTTTGCCCGTAATCTCCGGATCAGGAGTCCGAATTTGCGCCGGAACGCCCATGGTAGGGGAGAGCAGAAGGTCGTATTTTCCCAGGGTCTGCAGCACTTCCGCCCGCAGTAGCGTTCGAAGCCGGATGGCCTTGTAGTAGTGGGTCGCGGGCATTATTGCGTTGACCATGTATCCGATGCGGTTGTCGTGGCCAATGTCGCGGGGCCGCTCGCGCAGCAGTTTGGCATAGGTGGTCGGAGCCTCGACCCGTATGCCGCCGTTGATAGGCCCGGTGTGTGCCGCCATCGGCACAGATACCTCTTCAACCTTCGCTCCCAGCTTCGAGAAGACATCGCTGGCATCAAGAATGACTTGGCCCACTTCAGGATCTACAGCGTCTGCATAGAGAACCTCGCGCAGGATGCCTATGCGCAGCCCTTCAACGCCGCCGGTCAGGGCGGCCCGGTAGTCCGGCGGCGACTCCTGCCGAGTCAACCGGTCATTGGGGTCATGCCCCGCGATGGCCTGGAGCATGATGGCGCAGTCCTCGACGGTTCGGGCCAGCGGGCCCACGGTGTCCATGGAGCGCACCCCGGGAGCCACCCCGTAGCGACTCACCAGTCCCCAGGTGGGGCGAATCCCGGCCAGTCCGCACCAGGCTGCGGGGCAACGCACCGAACCGCCGGTATCCTCACCCAGCGTGGCAGCCGCCATGAACGCTGCCGTGGCGGCCCCGCTGCCGCTGCTGGAGCCACCGCAGGAGCGCTCGTAGTCCCACGGGTTGCGCGGCGGATCGAACTGGTGCGACAGGGCGGTGGTGGCGAACTCAGTCATGTTCAGCTTGCCAAGGAGCACCGCACCAGCCTCCTTGAGGCGGGCGACAACCGTCGCGTCGTATTTGGGAACGAAGTCGTCAAATAGAGGTGTGCCGATGGTGGTGCGCACGCCCTCGGTGTACATCTGGTCCTTGACTGCCACCGGGATTCCGTGCAGCGGACCCCGGTAGTTGCCGGCTGCAATCTCCTCCTCGGCGTCCTGTGCCGCCTGCTTCGCTATCTCGGCGGTGACAGTCAGGTAGGCACGAATCTGGGGATTCAATGCGTCGATGCGGTCCAGATAGGCTTGGGCCACATCGACTGCCGAGACATCGCGGCTGCGGATATGTTCCCCCAATTCCGCTACGGTCAGAAAGGGAATCTCATTGCGTTGCATCTGCGCCACCCCCGGATTCAATTACGGAATGATAGGCGTGGGTCTATGGGCGGTCAACTCTGGCAGGGGGAGCGTTATCCCGGCCCCACGTTCCGGCTCTGTGCTCCAATGATCGGTGATGACCCGCAGCGTTATTAGGAGACAACGCCGTCTTTCCGCAGTCCCTCTGCCTCCCCTGCCGTGTACCCAAGCCACTCCAGGACTTCAGCGGTGTGCTCACCCAGGGCTGGCGACGGTGGAGCGTGAGGCAGCGGAGTTCCACTGAACCGGGCGTACGGGCCGACCATCTTTACCGCCCCCTCCTGCGAGTGGACGAACTCGTCAACCAGGCCGTTCGCCACCACCTGCGGGTCTTCGAACATCTCCTCGATGAATCGAACTGGTCCGGCGGGGATGTTGCGCTCCTCCAGGATGCCGAGCCACTCGTCGCTGGTCTTGCTGCGGAACAGATCCTCGGCCCGGTGTTCCAGGTTGCGGGTGTACTCCCGGGACTCCGGTTTGCTGGGGTCCCAGTCGGGTGCCATCGAATCGTCGGTCAAACCCAGAGTTTCCAGCAGCCTCAGGCGCAGCGGCTGACTGAGACACCCGACGCCGATGGGCCCGTCGGCCGCCATGTACACACGGTAGTAGATGTTTCCGTGGTGCTCGCGCCGTCGGCTGCCCGGCGAAAGCTGTACCAGGTCGTCGAAGGACGCTCCGGCCTCTCTCCGCTCCTGGATTTCCTGCAGCGCTTTCTCCCGTGTCTCCCGGTCCAGCTTCTCCACGTGCAGGAACCTCGCACCCATGAGGTTCAGGGCCTGGCCCAACAGGGTGGTCTCGATCTTCTGGCCCACGCCGGTGCGTTCCCGGGCGTACAGCGCGGCACTGACCGCGCCGGCCATTGCGATGCCCGACGCCGTGTCGATCAGAGGACTGGACCACACCCAGGACGGCACGTCGTCGACGGTCTTGGTCTCAGAGGCGATCATTCCGGTCATCGCCTGGATGATCATGTCGTAACCGGGCCGGTGGGCTTCCGGTCCCTGGCGTCCGTAGGCGGTCAGCTCACAGTAAATCAGCCGCGGGTTTATGGAGGACAGTTTCTCATAGTCCACGCCCAGCTTTTCCGCCACGTCGGGGCGGTAGTTGACCAGCACCACGTCGATGTTCTTCACCAGGCGAAACAGGATTTCCTGAGCCTCGGGCTTGGTGAGGTCCAGCGGCAGGCTGCGCTTCCCCCGGTTATAGACCATGAACGTGCGGCTCTCCGGCTTTGAATGACCCGGGGCCGTGAACCGCTGGGTCAGGCGCCACGGCTCGCCCCACGGCGGCTCGATCTTGATCACGTCGGCGCCCATCTCGGCCAGGATCCGCCCGGACAGCGGCCCGGCGATGATCTCGGTAAAGTCTGCCACCCTCACGCCTTCCAAGGGACCTGGCATGGTCAGCCACCTCCGCGAGGACTGATAAGCCGTTGCTCCACCATTGCTTTTGAAACTTAGAGTTGCTTCACTGTCCCAGCAGCTCGGCCAGCGCGGCGTTCACATCGTCGGGACGCTCGCAGTGGGGGAAATGGCCGGCGCGCTCCAGCTTGATGTAGCGGGAGCCGGGAACGGCCTCGTGGATCTCCAGCTCGTACTCGTCGGGCTGCATGGGGTCGTCAACGCCCCGCACGAGGGTCAGCGGCGCCTTCAGCTTGTGGATGCGGTCCCGGGCGTCGAAGCGGTCGATGGTTAGCAGGTCGTTGTGCTGCGAGATGGGGCCGACCTTCCTGTGGCACTCCACCAGCTCGGCCTTCAGGTCCGCATCATCCACGAACAGCAGCATGTGCTCCATGGTGTCCAGCCACTTCTGCATCGGCTCCCCGCCGCCGGCGGCGTTCAGGCGGAACTCGAGGCTGCCCGGTACCCGATCCTTGGGCCGCATGGCCACCGTCATAAGCAACAGACCGTCAACCTCGTCCGGCCAGGTCAACGCGTAGTCCAAAGCGACGCAGGCGCCGAGGGTGAACCCTGCCAGCACCAGCCCGTGCGTGAACCCCCGCTGGTGCAGCCAGTCCCTGAGCCAGTGAGTGTAGCCGGACACATCCTCGAAGGATTCTCCCTCCGGGTGGCCAGGCAGGTCGGGTGCGAGCGCATCGGGGAAGCTCTCCAGCTGGTAGCGGTAGGACGCTGCGCATCCCCCTGCGCCCGGACCGTGAATCAGGACCAACTGCGACATGGTAGACCTCCTCGGTCACTATGTCCCTCCCCTGTGGGGGAGGGCCGGGGTGGGGGTGAAACCCTGCGTCGATTATGACTTTTGAGTTACGGAGACGCCCTCACCCTGACCCTCTCCCGGGGGAAAGGGAATGAGCGGACGCCCGGTTTACGGATCAGACTATCGGCCAGGGCGAGGGGAAGGACAGGCCGGTACGGGCCAGCATGCTTTCACCCACGGCCTGCACCTCCGCAATCAGCGCCTGCTCATCCACGAACAGCGGCGTGTGGTCCTCTACCACCACGCGGCCGTCGACGACAACGGTGTGGACGCTGCGCCCGTCGGCATTGTAGACCAGGCTGTTGACAGGGTTGAAGAGCGTGGCCCATTCGGCTCGCCGGGTATCATACAGCGCCATATCGGCCTTCTTGCCTGGCTCGATGGACCCGATCTCATCGCCGAGCCCCAACGTCTTTGCTCCGCTGATGGTCGCCAGTTCCAGGGCTGTCTCGGCAGTGATGGCGTTCGAGGTGCGGCGGGCGTCCTTGTACAGCACCGCGATGAGGTACATGGCCCGGTTGGTCTCGACGAGGTTGGAGTTGTTCCCCGCGTCGGTTCCGATGCCGGCAGTGATTCCAGCCTCCAGCATCTCCGGCAGCAGGCCCCCCGGCGCCACGCCGGACGAGCCGGCGGTCATCCCGAACCCGGACTTGACCGCCGCCGTGGGTACTGCCACAACCTTCGTACCGGTGCGGGCCAGCGCCTCGACCTCCGACTGGTCCAGCCCAAGGCAATGGGACAGAACGACGTTTTCCCCCAGGACTCCCAGGCTTTCCAGGTATTGAGTGGGGCGCATTCCGGTGGCGCGAAGGCACGACTCCACGTAGGATGCGCTGTTGTTGAAGTGCAGCGTCAGGGAGACGCCGTTCTCATCAGCCAGGCGCTTGGATTCCTGCAGCAGGCGGGGCGTGGCAAAGTTGGGGCCGAAGGGCATGGCCCAGGCACGGACCCGTCCGTCCAGCGCGCCGTCATAGTCCCTGATGGTCCGCCCCACGATGTCTATGGCTTCATCTGTCTCGAAGACCGGCAGGTTGACGGGGTTGGCCAGGTCGGTAACGTGAGCGCCGACGACGATCCGGCAGCCGGACTGCTCGTAGGCCCGCAGTCCGTCGTCGAGGAACTTGGTGCTGCCCGGATCGACGAAGGTGGTCGTGCCGTACTTCAGCAGTTCGGTGATGCCCAGCAGTGAGGTCAGGTACTCTTCTTCGGCGGTCATCACGCCCTGCAAACGGAATACGTTGGGCAGGTAGTCGGAGCCCAGGCTGTCGGGGAAGATGCCGCGGGTAGCGTGGGCGTAGCTGATGTGCATATGCCCGTTGACCAGTCCCGGCGCCACCACCATGCCTGCCGCGTTGATGACACGGTCAGCAACAATATCGGCCAGATCTGCCGACTTTCCCACCCGCGCAATCCGGCTGCCCTCTATCAGCACCCCGCCGTCGCGTATGATTCGTCGCCCCTCGTCCATGGTTATGACGTAGCGAGCGCCCTCGATTTTCAGCGTAGCATCCGGCATCTGCGTCTCCATAGGCCCTTCACGTCGATTTTCGTGCCAAGCCATTATAGCCACCGGCAAGCGGCGCGGACGCAGCAAAACCCTGGGGCGCACAATTGCGCGCCCCAGGGGGTTCGTTGCGGGTGGAATTGCCGGTAGTCTAAAGCCGGTCGAGGAAGTCGCTCACCGCGGCGTTGAACGCGTCGGGCTTTTCCATCTGCGGACTGTGGCCGCATTCATCTATGATGGAAAGCCGGGACCTGGGTATGGACCCCCGGTATATCTCGCCACACTCAAGGGGAATGATTGCGTCGTTGGCGCCCCAGACAATCAACGTGCGGGCCTGCACCTTGGACAGGTAGTGGGGCAGGCTGGGGTTGTGCAGGTAGGGCTTCCAGCCGAGGCGGGACAGCATTTCCCTGTTGGAGTGGTCGATAGCGGCCTCCGAAGAGGTCAGTTCTCGGGTGAAGTACTCGTAGTTGGGCACCTGCTCCGGGTTGTGGAAGGCCAACTGCAGGCGAGTGGAGGCACCCACCATGAAGACTTCAGCGATCTCCGATTTGGCGGGCCGGATGCCGGCGGCGTTGATCAGGATCAGGCCCTTGATGTCGCTGCCGCCCATGGCAGCCATCTCAGCGGCGACCCACCCGCCAATGGAATGTCCCGCCAGCACATAGTCGTCCAGGCGCAGTTCCCTGGCCAATTCGAGGACGAAGTGGGCGAGGTCGGTAACGCTGTAGAGCCAACCGGGCCGAGGGGTACCGTAGAAACCAGGGAGAGAGGGCGCGTAGACCGTGTGGTGCTCGGCGATGGGCCCGCTGGTGGGATCGAAAGTACCGAATCCACCGCCGCCGTGGAGGAAGAGCAGGGGAGGTCCCGATCCGCCGGAGAAAACCTCCACCGGCGTTCCGGCCACTTGTACCGTTAGTTTGTTACCCACTGCTGCCAGTGTCATGCACAATACCTCGCTTTCAGTGATTGGCACGTCTCGCCCTCCGTGAGGGCGACACAAAGTGGCAAAGAAGCGTTGGGGTCGCTTCGGATATAAGTCAAAAGCCATTGCGATTCTGTTACAAAGGCCATCGGCTTGTCAAGCTGGCGAGGCTTGACACCATACCCGGCCCTCAATACCATATAAGTAGTTGTTCTCCGTTCCCCAACGGAGGACGTTCTTATTGGGGATTAGTCTAGCGGTATGACGCCTGACTCTGGATCAGGTAGCGGAGGTTCGAATCCTCCATCCCCAGCCATCCAGTCTTTCTCCTTCCTTCAGTCCCGTCTCCGCTGAGGATCAGTCGAAAGCCTTGCCCACCGGCAGCGATAATCCAGGTAGCAGTTCCTCGTAAGTATTCACTTCCCCGACGGCGTACGCCTGTGCAGAGCCGTCAGGCCGATGGATCCTGACAGTTCCTGCCGGCGGGAAAACCACCCGGATCCTCTTCGAACCGGCCTGCAGGCACTCCCTTGCTTTCTGCTCTATATCACCCGCCCCACCCGCTCTATCCAGGGGCGGGACTCCTCCACAGCAACATCCGGTGCGCTGGCAACAAATCCCCGGGACCTGGTTCCGGTATTGCGGGGCACCCTCACCCGGTAAGGCACGTCCGGTCCGCGGTCAATATCCGGGTACTGCTGCAGCCGGCAACCTATTTCGACCCCGGCCCCTCCCACACCGCGTTCCCGGGAATGGCTGCGAAACGCTGCGCCGATAGTCAGGACACCTCGCCGTGTTATTCGTTTAACGGGGCCTTTGGGGCCACCACTCCCTGCACCAGCTCTTACCTGCCATCCCAGTGTTCGTACAAGCGCTGGGGCTCCTCGGAGGTCAGCAGAGCCTTCTGTTGGGTCATCGTTGCCCGTCCTGGTGAGGGTCTGAAGCGGGGGCTGAGTCCAAGGAAAATTATAGACTGCTTGAACGACAGCAGTCCGTCTGTAACGGAGCTTCCCCACCGGGCAAGAATCCTTTGATGGCTGCGGACACCACCCACCCGGCTGCCGGTTGCCTCGCTCGCGGCGAACCGGACAGATGCAGCCCTTGTCGCGCCCGCCCGGACTCTCCGGGACCGGCCCAACCTCCGGCCCAACCTCTATGGAAGGGTCCCGGAAGGGTTTTCCCCAACTGACTGCCCAATGCATGGCGCGGGAGTCCGGTCAGGGAATGTAGATCCTCCTGCACATTCTGTACATTCTGTACATTTTCAGTTTTTCCGAACACGGGCAGTGTTGCCTGTGCGTTTTGGGATCTGAACAGACATAACTGTGTGGTTCATATAGCGTAATACCTATGCTCCGCCGTTCCCTGCTTCCCCGAAGTCTCCGTTGAGGCATTGGTGGTTGGATTTTCCCGATCCCCAATCCATGGGTACAGGAAGGTGGTACAGGAGGACTGCCCTCTTAAGGGTGCAGTACCAGGGTAGGCGCAGGGCCTTCCTCCCTTGGCGGGTCCAGGACACGAGTTGCCAGGTACAAACATGGACATCCCGCTCCGGCAACAACCCCTGCAGGCAAAGGCCACCAGTCCGGTTGGACCGCAGGAAGAGCTCGGGAGTCATACATTCGAAGCTGTTATTTACATTTCCAAGGCCAGGCAATGCATTTCCAAGAGCGTCCCGCGGAGTTGATCAGGCGAATGTCATCGCCGATAGCCGGGTTTTCGGTAGCTGTGATGCTGTCGGCGTCGACACTCTGGGTACCCTCGTCAGTGTGGGCCAGCCAGCAAAATTCGGCTCCCTCACACCACGGATCACGTCTGGTAAATTCCGGCTCAGGGTCCCTGACCAAGGCTGACGGCGGCACCTCTCATGAACCAGGGATCAATCCCCAGACGCCCGATTGCAGCGACGGATTCACCCTCAGTGCGGAGGTGATTGAGTACAGGGTTATTCTGACGTGGGACTGCAGTAACCCCGAGGATATGCGCGGCATGAAGATGGAGAGGCAGCCCATTGGGGATGCGGGCGTGCGCGCGTCCAGCAGCGGCCACTGGGACCCCGATTATACTGGCCCAATCGTGAAGCGTTACGTAGAGGGAGGTAAGCTTCAAAAGTTCGGGATTACTTACAGCTACGTGATAAAACTGCTGAACGCGGACGAAGCAGTTATAGCCGTGTCGAGCGCGCTTGTTGTACACATTCCGGAAGCGCCGGAAATCGTGACAACCAATAACAGTCCGGGAGGGAATTCCAGCAGGCCACCCCAGCGGCGCCCGTCCGACCCGGAGCCGTCCTCGCCCGACCCAACTGCGACGCCGACGCCTACCCCCACGCCGACCCCCCTGTGCCCACGGCAACGCCGACCCCCACACCAACGCCCGTTCCGACGGCAACGCCCACGCCAACTGCCACGCCTGCGCCCACGGCAACACCTGAGCCCACGGCGACGCCAATACCCACCGCCACAGCCACTCCCACCCCGACGGCAACGCCGACCCCTGTGCCCACGGCAACGCCGACCCCCACACCAACGCCCGTTCCGACGGCAACGCCCACGCCAACTGCCACGCCTGCGCCCACGGCAACACCTGAGCCCACGGCGACGCCAATACCCACCGCCACAGCCACTCCCACCCCGACGGCAACGCCGACCCCTGTGCCCACGGCAACGCCGACCCCCACACCAACGCCCGTTCCGACGGCAACGCCCACGCCAACTGCCACGCCGGTCCCGGCCCGCGCCCCAAGGGCACTTCCCTCCGCGACGCCCGTGCCCACGGCATCCCTGACTCCGACACCCACGCCAACTCCCTCCTCAACCCCGACCCCGCTTCCTGAACCCACGGTAACGCCACCTCCGGCGCCCGTCATCCTGGCCGAGCCGAAGGAGCCGGGCCTGCCGGTCGTCGGCAACACCTTCAACCGCACCCGCGACGCGCTGGACAGCGTGGCGTTCGAGGCCCGGCAGCGCATCACCCTGGTCTCGCTGCTGTGTGCTGCGCTGGTGTTCAGCGTATTCCTGTTCGCCTACCTGATACGCCGCAGGCGATGAGTTTGAATCTACCTCCTCTGGCTGATACTCAAGCAGGTCTCGGGTACTTGTTCGGGCAGTTCGAACGGTGCCATCGGCCTAACGTTGGGTTCAACTGGTACATTTTGCCAACTGGCACATTATGGAAACTCGGGGATATAATCCCTCGGCAGGTTAAACCCACAGACAACCCTGAGGAGCAATGACGACACCACTTACTCCCCCTGCTTTTCGCGCGCGATTGGTATCTGCCGAGGGAACGGAAAGCAAGTGCACAGGCCCCTCCTCTCTCCGTTCATCCCGGTACCGTCCTTCGGCCCCAACAGTCCGGGGCTCCTGATTGGACTGGACGCGCAACCTGCTGCGACGCAAGATGACGCCACACTTCTTCACCACGCTGAAGAGCCCCACCATCCAGGGCCTCCTCCTCGCCGCGCTCCTCATAGCCCTAGTATTCGGCCAAACTGGTATTGTCAGTTAATTCATGATCCCAATGAGATGTTACCTTGGGGGCAGACGAATGGTTGTGGGATGGGAGGTGGTCATGGTGCAGGAGAAGTACGGAGTCCGGCTGGCAACACAGGAAAAGGGACGGCTCAGGAAGGTGATCAGGGCTGGCAGGAGTTCTGCCCAGGCCATCACCCGGGCACGGATCCTGCTCAAGATAGATGAAGGCTGGCCCGCCCCCCAGGTGGCGGCGGCACTGGACGTGTCGGAGCGGACCGTGTTCCGCACCAAGCGGCGGTATGCCGAGGAGGGACTGGATGAGGTGCTGAGGCACCATAACCAGGTCAACCGGCCCAGAAAGGTAGATGAAAGGGTGGAGGCCCACCTGATAGCCTTGGCCTGCAGCCCGGTGCCCGATGGCCATGACCACTGGACCATGCGGGCCCTGGCGGGCAAGGTGGTGGAGTTGGGATTGGTGGAGTCTTTGTCTCCCGAGACGGTGCGCCTGCGGCTGAAAAAAACATGCTCAAGCCGTGGCTCAAGAAACAATGGTGCATCCCCAAGGTAGGTGGAGAGTTCGTGGCGGCCATGGAGGACGTCCTGGACCTCTACGCCGAGCCCTACGATCCCCAGAGGCCAGTGGTCTGTTTTGACGAGACCTCAACCCAGTTGCTGGCCGACATCAGGGAACCGCTTCCGGCAAAGCCTGGGAGGCCGAGGCGTGAGGACTACGAATACGAGCGGGCAGGGACGCGCAACCTGTTCCTCACTTGTGAGCCTCGCCGGGGCTGGCGCCACGTGGCGATAACCCGGCAACGCACCATGCCGGACTTCGCTCACCAAATGCGGTGGCTGGTGGATGAGGCCTACCCCGATGTCCCGGTGATTCGGATGGTTCTCGACAATCTGAACACCCATCGGATGGCCTCGCTTTACGAGACCTTTCCGGCGGCCGAGGCTCGGCGCATTGCCAAGCGGCTGGAGTTCCACCACACTCCCAAGCACGGAAGCTGGCTGAATATGGCGGAGATCGAGTTCAGCGTGCTGGCCCGGGCCTGCCTGCGCGGACGCAACGCCGACGAGGACAGCCTGGAAAACGCCGTCAGAGCCTGCGTGTCAGAGCGGAACGCGGCAGGGACCACTATTAACTGGCGGTTCACTGCCCAAGACGCCAGACGCAAACTCCACCGCCTCTATCCCTGCCAATCCTGATTTGGTCCAGTACTAGTCTCAAAGGGTTATTTAAGGGAATGTGTCATCATTTTACCCACGGGCGTAAAGTGCGGGGAAAAATCTGAGGGGTTCGCTGGGCCACAAGCCGAATTACTCCGACAATGAAAAAACGGCAGGCCATAAAGCCTGCTTTTAGAATGGTGTGTCAAGGGTTTTGTTGTCCGGCGAAAATGTCCGCCTAACTGGTCTGCGGTATTGTCCGTTTAGGCGGTTGTTCCCGTCTCAGGTTGTAGTGTCGTCGCTGCGCTCTTGATCTTTCTCAGTGGCGGGCTTTCGGCCAGGGCGTACTTGCGTACGGTGTTTCTGTGGATGCCCAGCTCGCGGGCCGTCGCCCTGAAGGAGAGTCCCTTGAGCTTGGCCTGCTGCACATTCTCCCACAGAGTCCTCTGGCGAGCAGTGGGTATTTGCCCTTCGGAAGTAGCGTTGTTGCAGTCGGTCGTCAACAGTTAGGAGACGGGGCCCGTTTTGTCCCTGGGTGCTACGTCAGCTCACCAGAAGACCGGTTGTGCGAACCTCGGTCAGGCGGGCCTGTCCCCGCGTGTGCGGGGACACATGAAGAGGTGGGGCATGGCACTGATGGGTCTGTTCAGAGTCTTCACCGCGATCGGCGCCGTGTTCCGTGCCCGGTCCTTCATAGCTCCCTTTAAGTAGGATTCGCCACTGGGTCTGCCTATATCGTTCCGCTGTCTGCCACCGGCAGTGTGGCGCTCCTCCACAGCGTCATCGTACGTTGCGAGAAGAGTAGCCCCATAGTCGCTGATCCCAGCGATGATTCGAGTCCCTGAGAAACTCGCTGGGGTCGCCCTTTTCTGTTCAGGATGTAAGAGTGCCCCGGGCTATGTCCAGCCCCTCACGTCTGATCTGGATCAATGTCCTCCGGTGTCCCCAGGGCGACACCATTCGTGAGCGTTTTCGGCCGTCTTCACATTCGGCAGAGGGGTCAGGTGCTGCGGGCGAGGTTACCGGACCGCAGAGGCGATTTCGCCGGATTCCGGGCGGCTGAGTTTTCTGTGGGCGTGAGCGCGATGATGCCGAACACGACACATGCCCGAGCAGAAGTTGCACTCCCTGAACTGCCACCCCCAAGCTGCATCAGTCATGGCAGTCTTTTGTCCAAGGTGCTGAACACTCGATTCATCGCCTGCCTGGGGAAGTGTTCCGAGAGTGCCCGCATCACCGTGGCCTTGTCATCCCGGAACTGCTCAGGGGCGAACTCCCGTCCGAAGATTTCCAGTATTTCATCCTCCCGCCTGCGCCGTTCCAGGGTTTCCTCCAATACCCTCCGGATGGTGTCCATGGAGCAGCGTAGCTGGTCCTCCGACCAGTCCTCCCGGAGCATGGTCAGGAGGTGTTCGAGTTCAGGCTCGTCCGAGACCTCCCAGATGTTCCGGGCGGTGGCCTCGGCCTCGCCCCTGGGCACGTGGTCCAGGGCCTGGTGGATCTCCTCAATCTCCGACGGCTTGAGCTTTATCAGCCGGGTGAAGGCCCCGGGCCTGGTCCTCGCCCCGTCCGGGAAGCGGACGTAGAGCATCTCGCCCTCATGCCCTTGGAATGCCTTTTCCCCGCCGACCTCGGTCTCGCGCAGCCCGGCGCTGTACTCCGCCTGCCTCCTCTGATATTCCTGCCTGGTGTCCTGCCACTGTTGGGGCGTATCTGCTGACGACAGGGGGCAGTCCAGGCGTGCGAAGGCCGGGTCCTCGGGATCCGCAGGGTCTATGTCCCCTGTTTCCGGGTTTCGCCGGAACAGGGCCGTGAGCTCGATGTCCTCCCGGTAGGCGATGAGCATCGGGTTCTGTCTGCCGTAGAGCTCATAGACCATGGCTTCCCCGGGTTCCAGGCTGAGCCCGGCGACCCCAGGGTATTTCCCGAGGCTGCGGTCCAGCATCACCCTGAAGTGGGCTGGCACGAAAGGTCTCGTCCTGAGCTTGAAGGTGGTGAACCGGTTGCCGTCCGCGTCCCGGTAGGAATACTGGCAGATGTTGGTGCCGTCGTACTTGAGGGCGGTCCTGACCCACTGGGATTGGTTCATCAGCCAGGCCCGGTCCCTGCGGTAGGGGTAGGCGGTCTTGGGGGTGGTGGCCGTGATTCTCTGTGGCGACGGACGTTCGTTTATCTCCTCGATGAGCAGGTTCCCGTACTCGTCCCCGCCGATCATCTGCACCCATCCGGTCATGAAGTTAACGGTGTTGTAGGGGTCCTGGAGGTTGGCGAAGCGCTGCCATGCCGAGCGTTTAGTCTCGGGACTGGTATGAGCGTAGTGGGTGTCGTGCCAGGCCTTTATCTCGTTTTCGTGGGCCCAGGTCCGCCGTTGCCCGTTCATGTTCTTCTCTTTCCCCCTGCTGAACGTCCACAGGTCCCTTCATCACCGGAACAGGCTCCGTTGAGCGGAGGCCTCTCTGGGGTAGCTCCAGCTTGCCCCTTCTTCCGCTTGCCGCCGAGGAAGAGGTTGAGGGCCTTGGCCATGATGGCCTCGGTCCACGAGCCGCAGTATGCGCCGGCGTCGGCGGCATGATCGCAGAACCTGCACTTTGCATCCGCCATGACCGGAGCCCTCGTGGGAATAGTGAGGATTTGACGATACCTTTTCCGTCTATCTCCCCACAAGATCTAACTGTCAGTAATTCCACGCACAATGCCGGTTCGCAAAAGGCCCCTTATGTTAGAGCCTCTTCCAACGGCCCAAGTAGACTAGAGAACAATCCTCTCCCCGGGCGACTTCCCGGTGTCTGCGCAGGTCATCCTCACCTGGTTCGCACTCGATGCAGGCCATGCGTAGCACCGGCTCACCGCTCACTTTCATGGTGCTGTCTTCGCGGAACATCGTGTCACCCTAGTAGTGCAACAGCGTAGGATTGATAGATAATTAGCTGTGGTATTGCCGGGACACGTCAAAAGCTAAGGTGATGTTGGGAGGATGGGGATGCCAGCGAAGAGGTACCGGGTCAGTCTGAGTGTAGAGGAGCAACAGGAACTGAAGGGACTGGTGTCCCGGGGACGGACGGCAGCATATAAACAGACCCACGCCCGCATTATGCTGCTCAGCGATGAAAATCAAGAGCGCGGGGCGATGAAGGACGAGGAAATAGCCCGGGTCCTGAGGGTGGGGGACGCCACGGTGGGACGGGTGCGCCGCCGCTGTGTTGAGGAGGGAGTGGAGGCAGCCTTGGGACGCAGGGAGCAGGTCAACCGCCGCCCGAGGAAGCTGGACGGCCAAGGAGAGGCCCACCTGACTCACCTCGCTTGTAGCGAACCGCCGGAGGGCCGTGCCGGTTGGACGCTGCAACTGCTGGCTGACCGGCTGGTGCAATGTGAGATAGTGGACAGCATCAGCCCCGAGACGGTGCGCCAAACGCTGAAAAAAACGAACTCAAGCCTTGGCTGAAGGAGTGCTGGTGCATCCCGCCCAAGGCCAATGCCGAGTTCGTCTGTGCCATGGAGGACGTGCTGGAGGTGTATCACCGTCAGTTCGAGGACAACGAGGTGCTGGTGTGCCTGGACGAGACCAGCAAGCAACAGGTGAGGGAGACCCGCACCCCCTTGGCGCCGCGTCCGGGGACTGCCATGGCCTACGATTACGAATACGAGCGCAACGGGGTGAGCAACCTGTTTATGCTGTTCGCGCCCTTGGAGGGGTGGCGGCGGGTGGAGGTGACGGACCAGCGAACCAAGGCTGACTGGGCCCGGGTGGTGCGACAACTGGTGGATGTGGACTACCCGGACAAAGACCGGATAGTCTTGGTGATGGACAATCTGAACACCCACCGCCTCTCGTCCCTGTACGAGGCCTTCGAGCCTGCCGAGGCGAGACGCATTGCCGAAAAGCTGGAAATCCACTACACGCCCAAGCACGGCAGTTGGCTGAACATGGCCGAGATAGAACTGGGAGTGCTGGCGCGCCAGTGTCTGGACCGCCGGATACCGGACCAGCAGACATTGAAGCAGGAAACCAAGGCTTGGCAAGGGCAGCGGAACCAAAACGCAATTCGGGCCAACTGGCGTTTCACCACCCAGGACGCGCGCATCAAGCTCAAGTCCCTCTATCCCTTAATTCAACACTGATGGACTACTAGCATTCAGGGCAAAAGTGCGGGACCAACTCAGGCATTACCTTACTACTTCCTTAATCCTCCGCTGGTATGCCTTCGGCAAAATCCTCTGGCGTTGTCTAGGCCAGGGTAAATCCAGTCAATCATAGCGGCGACTTCCACGTTTCGTTTTGCCGTAATTGGGGTCAAAGGGTCACTCATCCTCTCAAATTCATAGTCAACAAAGGAAAGTACCTCGCAGGCTTCGTCCAGTTCCATATCTGTTGCGTTTGGAAATTCCCGTGTAGGCTCAGCCGTACACGAAATGGCTATGCAGATTATTACCACTAACAGGATAGTGAACCTAGTAGTCCGTCAGTGTAGTATTGATGGGTAGAGAGACTTCAGTCTGATGCGTGCATCTGCGGTGGTGAAGCGCCAGTCCACTCGTACGGCGTCCAGGTTGCGCTGAGCCTGCCACGCTGCTGTTTCCCTCCGCAGGACGCCCCGGTCCGGGATGCGGCGGTCGAGGCATTGCCGGGCCAT
The DNA here is from genome assembly GCA_965261885.1 of Dehalococcoidia bacterium. Classification (GTDB taxonomy): domain Bacteria; phylum Chloroflexota; class Dehalococcoidia; order Lucifugimonadales; family UBA3495; genus VXOI01. Next base: position 101,629 of record CBDHDY010000021.1, on the reverse strand, counting down.
CACGCCGATCTCGATCTCTGCCATGTTGAGCCAGCTCCCGTGCTTCGGTGTGTAGTGTATCTCCAGCCGCTCCGCGATGCGCCGCGCCTCCTCCGGCTCAAAGGCCTCGTACAGCGATGACGGATGATGCGTGTTCAGGTTGTCCATCACCAGCACTATCCGTTCCTTGTCAGCGTAGTCCTCATCCACCAGTTTCCGCACCACCTCGGCCCAATCGAGCCGGGTGCGGCGCTCTGTAACCTCCACCCGCCGCCATCCCTCCAGGGGGGCGAACAGCATGAAAAGGTTGCTCACACCGTTGCGTTCGTATTCATAGTCGTAAGAAGCTGCCGCTCCGGGGCGGGATGGACGGCCCAGCCGGGTCTCCTTGACCTGTTGTTTACTGGTCTCGTCCAAGCACACCAAGACCTCGTTGTCCCGGTATTGGCGGTGATAGACCTCCAGCACGTCCTCCATGGCGCAGACAAACTCGGCACTGCCTTGGGGCGGAATGCACCAGCACTCTTTCAGCCAGGGCTTGAGTTCGTTTTTTTCAGCGTATGGCGCACCGTTTCGGTGCTGATGCTGTCCACTATCTCGCATTCAACCAGCTGGTCCGCCAGCAGTCGCAGGGTCCAGCCGGCCCGGCCCTCCGGCGGTTGGGAGCAGGTCAAGGCAATCAGGCGAGCCTCCCCTGCACCATCCAGCTTCCTCTGCCGCCGGTTTAGCTGCTGCCTGCGCCCCAGGGCCACCTCCAGACCCTCCTCCACGCAGCGCCGGCGCACCCGCTCCACCGTGGCGGTGCCCACCTGCAGGGCCCTGGCAATCTCCTCGTCCTTCATGGCGCCGTCGGCCTGGTTCTCGTCGCAAAGCAACAGGATGCGGGCGTGAGTCTGCCTATAGGCCGCCGCCCGCCCTCTGGACACCAGCGACCTAAGTCCCTGTTGCTCCTCCTCCGCCAGCCGTACCCTGTACCGCTTCACCATCAGCCACACTCCACGTCCCAAACTTATCCTTGGCCACTGGCACTATGGTACTCCTCCACCCATCAGTTCAACGATGTCCGGCTACTAGTTGTCATGGCCATATTCCTTAGGATCCATTTTCTAAACTAAAGCCAAGGTGGGATGTGCATATGGTCGGTGGTGGGGATTGGTATGAGGGTTACGCGGGAGCCCCTCTGCTCTTGATTGCAGGATGGTCCGGCAGCGACGCTTGACCTCCTCTTTCCGCCCGGCCAGCCCATCGGAGAAGTTCCCGACCCTCTCCTGAACCAGCTTCTTGGTTCCCAAGCACAGATTTCCGGTGGCCTCCTCTCTCGCCCAGCCCCAGATGGTCTCGTCGGCGTTGAAGTCCGGGCTGTGTCCCGGCAGGTTCACCAGCCGCAGATTCACTCCGGGCTTGCCCAGCCATTCCCGCACCGCCTCTCCCCGGTGGGCCGGCGCGTTGTCCCAGATCACGTTCAGCCGACCGCCTTGCCTCTCCCGCAACTGCTCCAGGAAGGCTGTCAACGTTTCGCTGTTGCTGTTCCCCTCCAGTTCCATCCACTCCACCTCGCCGGTCTCCAAGCACACCGCCGAATAGTAGCTGGCCTTCTCTCCGTAGCGCGGGCTGGTCGAGTCCACCAAGGCTGGCTCTGCCCTCAGCACCCACTTGCCCCGCAACTCGGCGTCCGCACGGAAGTGAGCCTCGTCGGCGAAGAATATCATCTCCCCGGACTCTTGAGCCTGGGATGCCAGGGTGGCGTACTCCGCCACGAAGGCCTCCCGTTTCTCCGCATCAGCCTTGAGCAGACGCTTCTTGGGGCGCTTTAGCACGAATCCCAGACGGTGCAGATAGTTCAGGCAAGTGCTGCGGCTCAGGCTGATACTGAAGCGCTCAGAGAGGAACTGCCGCACCACCTTCCTCCTGAGCTTGCCGAGGGGTCCAGTTGGCCATTACGATGCCCGACTTGGTGGGCAACTCCTGCACCGCGGCACTCAACGCCGCCTGCTGCGCCTCTTCGAGGGCGGGGGGGAACCACCGGACTGTTCGAATATCAGGGCCGCCGGACCTCCCTCGCTAAAGGCGGTGGCCCATCTGCCGATGGTGTGAGCATCCCGGCCCAGTGCCTGGGCAGTGGCAGAGGCGGTCATGCCCCGGCACAGGAGCCACAGAGCGTGCCACCGTTCTCTTTCCCGAGGCGTCGGCGCCAGGTACATCCTGCGGCGCACACCAGCCAAATCCAACTGCCACCGCTCCAAGTCCGGCCTTATCCCCCTCATACCCATCCTCACTCAGCCCGCTCCCGTTCCTGAAGCTATGACTCCCTGATTCTAGCCGACGTATATGCGGGTTTCACCTTCGCTTTGGTTTAGGAATGACCCCGCACCTCTTTAAGGGTGTTGCGGAAATGTATCGGTTGATCGGCAGCACACCCCTCGGAGAGGAATTCCCCGAGATGAGGGACAGCGACCGAACTTTCACCGAGACCATCCGCCAGCTGGCACAGCACGTGCGGCCCCCGCAGCAATAGATGTCAAACAGGCCCTGACTGAAGCGCCTGCTCTCCCTTCCTGAGACAGCACCCGAATTCAGCACTCAAGGTTTAGTCAATTTCCCGGGGCTTAAACACAATCAGCCGGGCACTGTCACTCAGGTTTCTTTGCTACTATCAGCGCCCAGCCGATCTTGCCCGATTCTGCCGACTCAACCCAGAAGGTCAGGGACGCAACGGTGTTGTCGATGGTCTCGGCGCCGACGCGTGGCAGCAGGGCCTCCCGTTTCTCTTGAAGCCCGTCCCTCACCCAAGCATATGAGGGTGCCACATTACGCGACCAGTCCTCCTCCCTGCTGATGGGGAATTTCAGGCTGGAGAAAGCCCTTCGGTAGTCTCCCAGGTCCCACATGTCCGGCGACTTCACCCGGTCGTATATTCTTGCCCGATCCTCGTCCGGGGTTTCCCGAGACACCAGGATGTCGGTAAAGACAAGCGCGCCACCCGGCCTGAGGACGCGGCGGCACTCCGACAGCACCGCCATCTTGTCGGCTGCATGAAGGAACGCATCCTGGCTCCAGATCACGTCGAAGGACTCATCGGAGTATCCCAGTTGATGAAAGTCCCCGTACTCGAAGTTCAGCAGGTGTTCGAGGTGGGCCTCCTTGCTGCGGGTGCGGGCCAGCTCCAGCTCCTTTTCGCTGATGTTGGTGCCGGTGACCCTGCAGCCGAAGCTTGCGGCAAGGTAGCGGGCGGCCGAGCCATAGCCGCAGCCGAGGTCAAGGACTTGTATGTCCGGCCCCAGCGGTACGGCAGTAGCCATGATCTCGTTGGTGTGTTCCTTGGCCTCCAGCTGGTGGCATTCCTCGCTGCAGTAGATGCCAAGGTGTATGTTGTCGCCCCAGATAGTCCGGTAGATCTCGTCAGCAGGGCCGTCGTAGTAGGCTTGCGTCGTGGAAACGATGGATGCTACGTCTTCATTTGTCACAGAATATGTCTCCTGGAACGTGTAACGTTCTCGCTGAGTGGATTAGGGGCAACTCCGAACGCCTGACGTCTACCTAAACTAAAGACAAGGTGGGATGTGCATTTGCCTGGGGTTGGCGATGGTGCTGGGAGTCCTGAAATAGCCTTTCTGCCCTTGATTGCAGGACGGTCCGGCAGCGCCGTCTCACCTCGTCCTTTCGGTTGGTCAGACCGGCCAGGAAGCTGCTGACCCTTTCATGGACCGCCTCCCTGGTTCCCAAACACTGGTTCCCAAACACAGGTTCCCGGTGGTCTCCTCTCTCGTCCAACCCCAGATGGCCTCATCGGCGTTGAAATCCGGACTGTAGCCTGGCAGGTTCACCAGCCGCAGGTTCAGACCTGGCGTCCGGATATACTCCCTCACCGCTTCGACACGGTGTGCCGGCGCGTTGTCCCAGATCACGTTCAGACGCCCGGAGTGCCTCTCACGCAACTGCTCCAGGAAGGCTGCCGATGTCTCGCTGTTGCTGTTCCCCTCCAGTTCCTTCCACTCCACCTCCCCCGTCTCCAAGCACACCGCCGAATAGTAGCTGGCCTTTTCTCCGTGCCTCGGACTGGTCGAGTCCACCAATGCCGGCTCTCCCCTCGACACCCACTTGCCCCGCAACTCGGCGTCGGCACGGAAATGAGCCTCGTCAGCGAAGAATATCTTGGCGTTGCTTTGACACGCCTCCTCCATCAGGGCGGCGTACTCCGCCACGAATGACTCCCGCTTGGCCTCATCCGCCTTTAACAGACGTTTCTTGGGACGCTTGAAGGCGAATCCCAGCCGGTGCAGGTAGTTCAGGCAACTGCTGCGGCTCAGGCTGATGCCAAACCACAAGGCGACGAACTCACGAACCACCCTCCTCCTGAGCTTGTCGAAGGGTCCAGTTGGCCATACCAATGCCCGCCGCATCTGGCAACTCCTGCACCGCTTCTTTCAGCGCCGCCTGCTCCGCCTCGCCAAGGGCGGGGGGGAACCCCCGGTCTGCTCGAATATCAGGGCCTTTGGGCCGCCTTCGCCGAAGGCAGCGGACCACCGGCCTGGACCACCGGCCTGGACCACCGGCCTGGACCACCGGCCTGGACCACCGGCCTGGACCACCGGCCTATGGTGTGGGGATCCCGTCCCAGTGCCTCCGCCGTGGACGATGCCGTCCAACCTTGGGCCAACAGCCAGACGGAGTGCCAGCGTTCCCGCTCCCTGGGTGTGGGCGCCAAAATCACCCGCCGGTGCAGATCCCTGACGTTCATCTCCCACTGTTCGAGTAACTGATCAATCTCCTTCACACTCATCACCAACCCCTACAACTCCTGAGACCAGCTAATCCAGTTACCTCACAAATCTACCCTATGCGTCTGCGCATTTCACCTTGGCTTTGGTTTAGGAAGTCGTGGAGCTGCGGAACGGTGGCCAGGTCGGCGGTCACGGGGACTCCAGTCAAACTCGTGAAAAACCCATATTTTCACGGGTTTAACTGAGCCCGGTTTCGAGGGGTTTCAGCCCTCCTGCATCCCTCTGGCAGCAGCTCGGGGAGCGCCACCGGTTGCGTCTTGGTGGTTGCCTTCTGACAATCACTCTGTGCGTCACCTTTGGAGCTGTCCCGCTGGCGAAGGCGTTTTATGGAAGTGTACATTCCATACGCAGTTGACGGGCGTCAACCGCACAGATGGAGTTGAAGAGTGGCTGCTAACCTTGTTACCTGCATCGACACCGGGGGCTACACGGTCTCCATGGTGCTTGATTCTGTCTATGAAACCCTGCCCGACGACGTAGCAGGGAAGCACAGGCTGATTCGCGTTATTGACGAATCAGGAGAGGAGGGACCTGTATCCTGAGTCCTACTTCGCTCGTGGCGAAGTGGTTGTGGAAACGCCGGGCTAGGGGAGCTACACACCGACCTGATTAACAGGCCGAATTCAACCGAAACCTATGAATGGGCCGGCCCCCTCAATATACGAGAGGCCAGCCTGAACTTTTACACGGGGCGGCATGAATTACCACACGAACTTCTGTAGTCCCTGGACGAACTCCGGCATTTTCTTGGAAAGGGCCTCCTTGTCAGTGCCGATTTTCCGGAGTTCGCGCCGGCCGGCGCCCATCGACCCTATTTCCCGGTGATCGCCCTCTTGTTCCCCCGGCCGGATCCGGGCCTGAATATCTGTCCCAACCTTCCTAAACCAATACCAAGGTGGGATCTGCATTCCGGGGAGATTGACGATGACTGATAGGACTCCACGGCACCTCATATCACCTTTAGGCCCCAACTGGGTGGTCACCGATAGTGCGGTCTAGCGATATGTACATTTCACCTTGGCTTTAGTTTAGCCTTGCGGCTGATAATAATCAGATACCAGGGCGGCAGGTTGGTGGTTTGCGCCTGTTGGGAGGATATAGTGTCGACAGGCAGAGTGGTTGGGACTTGGCGCGGCCGGGCGATCCTGCTGATGCTGGTGTCGGTGTTGGTATACTCGCTGGCCCCGCTGGCTCCTGGTCCGGCGTGTCGGAGCGGCCGTTCCTGTTCAGCGCATTTTTGCAGGCCGGTGGGATGTTGGGATACATCCTGCTATTGGGGTTCGCTTACCGTCCTTTGGTCGTGAACCGGAAGGTGTGGTCTCTGGTAGTTCGGCGGCTGTTACGCTGGCCGATGCTAGCTGGTTCAGCGAGCGGATTCGACTACGCGTTGTTCGTGTGGTCGACCAGATTCGTGGATGTAGGGGTGGCGACGGTTTTGTTCGAGGTGTGGCCACTTCTGCTGGTCGCAGCTACTGGTTGGTGGTTTCGAAGCGAAGGTCGGTTCGGACGGATTACCCTGAAGATGGGCCTGCTGTTGGCGGGCGGTTTGCTGGGCAGCGCACTGGTTGTGGTGAGCCAAGGCGGTCTGGCTAGCGTCTTGCCAGGGGCTGGCGTGGCATTTGGGATCGTGCTGGCGCTGGGGTTCGCGGTGGCGGTGGCCTTGGCGGCGGGACTGTTCCGGGGGGGGGGCCGACGTGGGCGTCGCGGTGGCGCCGTATGCCGGCACTCGCTATGGGCCGGTGGCCCTGGAGATGTTCGGGATAGCGGCGGGGATCGTGGTGGCCGACCTGGTGGCGATGGCGGTGAATCTGGCCGTGGGGTGGGCAATGGGGGAAACTCTGGAGTGGTCAGATGTTGCACTGGGCCTGGTGGGCGGCGTGCTGGTCTACACAGTGGCCAGCGTCGCTTGGCGTCTGGCGAATGTGTTGACCGACGATCTGACGGTGAATGGGTTGGCATATCTGTCGCCGTTGCTGGCACTGGGTTGGCTGCTGGCTTTTCGGAGCGTCTCGGTGGCCAGGTTGGACCTCCTGCTGGCGGGCGCGGTCGTGGTGGTGTCGTGCAACCTGCTGTCGAGTCTGGGGGTGGCACGTGGGTCGGTCCCCAGCCGAGATGAAGGCCGAGGTCGTCTGTCTACCTGATGGTGCCGAAGTTTGTGCGCTGCTTTCGTTTTTTCTTCCATGGCCGTTGGGCCGATGGCAAATGAAGGGGGATGCCCGAGATTCTTGCGCTGGGGGCATGGAGAGCCTCTGAGCGAGTGTCCGTAGTGGTTTTTGCCTTGAGGCTGAGAATGAGCCTCACAGCGCCCCTGGCGGCGCCATGCGGTTTCTGCTTGACGTGGGTTTTGCGTGAAGAGTTCTGACGAACTCGTGAGTTTAACCTGTTGTGGCGGCGGGTTCCCACACACGCCACGCAGTCGAGCAGCGCAGGGTTTCCTGACGGGATGTTGGCGGCATCTCACCGCATTGCGGCCGTACACGCGGGCGTGCTGTTGGGTTGCGGGTGATCCTGCGTGGTCGCCCACGCGGGCGTCGCCGTGGACGCGGCTATCTTCATAGACGTGGACGTCGCTGAACACCTAAACCAAGGCCAAGGTGAAATGCGCAGATGGTGGAGGGGAAGCGGCCCTGCTGGATCATTCTCCAAGCGCGGATTAGATGGCTTCACTGGCAGAACCAAGCCAATCTTTTCGCCCCGCGAATGTACATCCCATCTTGGCTTTAGTTTAGTACTACAGTCTCACTTTAGGCAGGCGGCGGTTGTAGTGGCAGCGCTGGGCTGTTGCTTGGTGGCGTCTCCTCCACCACGACCAATACAGGATCAAATCAGGTGGCTGTCTTTCCGTCCATACGAGACGGGTGAGTAGTCGGCGCACCTCCGGTACAGTTAGGGGAATCAGCTCTTCATCGAGACCGTAGTGGCCCCCTTTTCCCCCTGCTCCAGTGCCTGATGTCTGATTACTGTCAGATAGGCATGGGCCAGCATCGCCAGCGTTATGTGCCGGTACCAGCCATCCCAACGACGGACCTCGTACTCGTCCAGCCCTACCTCTCCCTTGGCCTCCTCAAAGCATTCCAGGGTGGCCCAACGGGTTCCGGCCACCCTGGCCAGTTCCGCCAAGGTTGTTCCCGCTGGGCCAAAGCACACGTAGTAAGCCAGCTCTGTAGGTTTGGCAATGCTGCGGCGGGCCAAGAGCCAGTAGCCTTTGGCCGACTCCTGCAGAGGCCGTATCTTCACCATGGTCCAGTCGTAGACCCTGGGTCCCTTGGCACCGTCGCCCGCGCTGATCGTGCTCCAATCAGCTACGTCAACTTGCGACACGAGATGGTCAGCCCGAATCTGACGGGGTCCCTTCTCAGTCGAAGCCCAGAGTTTCTCGGTGCTCTTGATTGCCAGCACGTGAGGAACGTCCAATCGCTCCAGCCACAGTCGCAGCCTGCGGTCATTGCCGTAGACCTCATCCCCGGCAACCCAAGCGAAGGATACTCCCGATTCCACCGCCCGCTGCAGCATCAGTTGCGCCAGTTGGCCCTTGGTGTGAAAGCTGACGCTCTCCGGCACCCCAGCCTCCTGACGCCGATCCCAGTTCTCCGCCCACACTTGGGGCAGGTACAATTCCCGGTCCAGCAAGGTTCTGCCTCTGGCACTGGCATAGGCCAGGAATACTCCAACCTGACAGTTTTCGATCCGGCCTGCTGTCCCGCTGTACTGCCGCTGTACCCCAACCGACTTGTCTCCTTTCTTGAGGAATCCAGTTTCGTCCACCACCAACACTGCGTCAGCGTCGGCCAGATGCTCCACGACGTAGCTTTTCAAGTCATCACGAACCAGGTCCGCGTCCCAACGGTACTGGGACAATAGGCGCTGCATGCCGGCGGGAGTGGCGTCGCCAACGTGCTCCGCCAGTTGCCAGCCGTTCTTACGCTCCACTGGACTGAGCAGACCACGCAGATAGTCCAGAACCCGCCGGCGCGGCTCCGGCCGTCGAAACCTTTCCGCGATGCACTGGTGCATCCCCTCTATGCCATCGGCCCACCGTTCCACTTCCGCCACCTCGTTTCTTCCAACAACCACCGCCACACCTCATCAACAAAGAACTGGCTCGATTCTATCTGTTTTGGGGCGTGTGGTCTTGAATGCTCAAACCCCTTATGGTGTTCGGCAGTTAGCCCTTGATATCCTCGATGAAAATCATTTCCGCCATGGGTACAATTACTTCATAGCCACGTGGTGTGGAGAGTGGCCCTGTTTGGAAGTGATTCTCACTTTGAGTGACCGACAATGGAACCTCATCGAACCGATTTTGCCCGGTGGACCGGGTAAGCCGGGCAGGAACGGCAACGACAACCGCATGTCGTTGGAGGGGATGATTTGGATTTGCAGAACTGGTGCTCCTTGGCGGGACTTGCCGGAAGTGTTTGGTAAGTGGGACACCGTGTATCGGCGATTCCGGCGCTGGGTCGCCAACGGTGTCTTCGACTCCATCTTCGACGAGATCGGGGATGAGCTGCATATGCTATCGGCCATTAGGGACGGAAAGCCAACCGCCTCATTTGACCCTGGCCCCACCTCCTCGTTGCCACTACAACCGTCGCCTGCCTAAAGTGAGACTGTAGTATTAGGGTCTGTGGACATTCACGTTTCCCATCTTGTAGGGTTCAGGTTCATTATCGGCCGGTAGGCCCTCAGGATTTCCCTATATGGGGACTAGAATGGACACCACAACTCGCCGCGAGGTGACACACATGTTCACCGAGGAGAAGACCGCCGGGAAGAGACTCAACTGGGGCGACTGCCCCGGCGTGGCACGCGACCCCAACCGTCTGGCGGGGGCTTGGACCTTCGGCAACACCCGACTGACCCTGCACGCCGTCTTTGAGAACCTGGCTGGCGGCGCCACCATCCAGGAGATAACCCGCCAGTTCAGCGTCACCGAGGAACAGATCAAGACCGTCTTGGCCCACACAGCCCGGATGCTCGAAGAGGACCGGCTCCCGCGGACCACGACGTCCAGACCGCCGACCGCCTGGGCTGGGAGACCCTGCGGAACGGGGACTGTCAGTACGCGGCAACCTCAGCTACTCTGAAGTTTGCTTCGGAATTGAGAGGTGCGATTGAAGCAGCAATACCTTCGTATCGTCCTGGTTTTGTTGGCCCTTGCTGCTGTTCTTGGCGCTGCATGTGACGGTACGGAGCCGACCGCGGCCGAGACCGGTCCACCTGCCAGTTCGACGGCAGTGGCCAGTCCAACAGCGTCGGCCGGCTCAACTCCGGCCACCGTCGACGCTGTGCCCGCCATAACTACGCCTACTCTCACACCGACCGCTACGCCGGACCCTGTGCTCACAATCCTTGCGGACTATCACCCGAAGCTGCAGGAGGCCGTTCTTCACCCTGCGCCGAACACGGCAGGAGATAAAGCGTTTCTGGCGGACAGCGAACTGTCAGAAAGCGAGCTGAGAGCCTTGGAACGCGCCCAGAGCGTCTTTGGCATCCCAGCTTTCTACAATGCTTGGGAACTGGATACGTTGGAGGCGAACGAGGTGCAGGCGGCGCTGTACATGCTCTCCCTCTATGACCCGTACACGGTGGTCAACGACATCACGGCAGATCCCGCTGACCCGGAGGCAGAGGGCGCCAGGATGACGAGAGCGTTGGATGACTTTGGGGTTTATCCAGGAAGCTGCGTGTACTGCAAAGGCCAGAGGTATGGGGACCCGAGGAAGGATTGGTGGGGTTTGGACCCGAACCCCACCTTCCATCGGACCAAATTGCTGAACCTAAACTAAAGCCGAGGTGGGATCTACATTTCTGGGACGTCTAAAGCAGGTCAGCGCTACCGAGTAAAGCTCTCCCGTCCGCACATTGAAGTCAGTCCGACCTCTGTAGCCGGGCATTCATCAAATGCGTATTTCACCTTGGCTCTGGTTTAGTACTGGACCAAATCAGGATTGGCAGGGATAGAGGCGGTGGAGTTTGCGTCTGGCGTCTTGGGCAGTGAACCGCCAGTTAATAGTGGTCCCTGCCGCGTTCCGCTCTGACACGCAGGCTCTGACGGCGTTTTCCAGGCTGTCCTCGTCGGCGTTGCGTCCGCGCAGGCAGGCCCGGGCCAGCACGCTGAACTCGATCTCCGCCATATTCAGCCAGCTTCCGTGCTTGGGAGTGTGGTGGAACTCCAGCCGCTTGGCAATGCGCCGAGCCTCGGCCGCCGGAAAGGTCTCGTAAAGCGAGGCCATCCGATGGGTGTTCAGATTGTCGAGAACCATCCGAATCACCGGGACATCGGGGTAGGCCTCATCCACCAGCCACCGCATTTGGTGAGCGAAGTCCGGCATGGTGCGTTGCCGGGTTATCGCCACGTGGCGCCAGCCCCGGCGAGGCTCACAAGTGAGGAACAGGTTGCGCGTCCCTGCCCGCTCGTATTCGTAGTCCTCACGCCTCGGCCTCCCAGGCTTTGCCGGAAGCGGTTCCCTGATGTCGGCCAGCAACTGGGTTGAGGTCTCGTCAAAACAGACCACTGGCCTCTGGGGATCGTAGGGCTCGGCGTAGAGGTCCAGGACGTCCTCCATGGCCGCCACGAACTCTCCACCTACCTTGGGGATGCACCATTGTTTCTTGAGCCACGGCTTGAGCATGTTTTTTTCAGCCGCAGGCGCACCGTCTCGGGAGACAAAGACTCCACCAATCCCAACTCCACCACCTTGCCCGCCAGGGCCCGCATGGTCCAGTGGTCATGGCCATCGGGCACCGGGCTGCAGACCAAGGCTATCAGGTGGGCCTCCACCCTTTCATCTACCTTTCTGGGCCGGTTGACCTGGTTATGGTGCCTCAGCACCTCATCCAGTCCCTCCTCGGCATACCGCCGCTTGGTGCGGAACACGGTCCGCTCCGACACGTCCAGTGCCGCCGCCACCTGGGGGGCGGGCCAGCCTTCATCTATCTTGAGCAGGATCCGTGCCCGGGTGATGGCCTGGGCAGAACTCCTGCCAGCCCTGATCACCTTCCTGAGCCGTCCCTTTTCCTGTGTTGCCAGCCGGACTCCGTACTTCTCCTGCACCATGACCACCTCCCATCCCACAACCATTCGTCTGCCCCCAAGGTAACATCTCATTGGGATCATGAATTAACTGACAATACCAGTTTGGCCGAATACTAGTCCATCACGCGCTCTACCTCGCTCTCCAGCCAACCAGCGCGGTGGAGGGGCAGTCGAAGCCGACAGTAAGTCTAGTTAATGACTTGCCAGAAACGGTGAAAGAGGGGGAACGATTGATTGTTAAAGTTGCAATTCAACCGACCCTCTCAATGAGCGATACGTTCAAGGAATGCACCGACCTCCAACAACAGGATAGAGTCAGCACAGAGGAACCATGCATTGAGGGAGGCATCATTGTTTTCGACACATACAACGACAATCATGATGGTAACGGAACCAATGCAGACGAATTGATAGCCTTCGTCTTTCGATATAGAACTAGCGATCAAGCCCACAGCGTGAGGAGTCTCTCGCATTTAGTCGAAATTGATTGCATACCCACGTCTGGACGGACCATACGAATAGAAATTAATTCAGTCTTTGACGGCTACGTAGTAGGCAGCCCGTCTGAAAAAACACTCACGGTTCTCAACGACGAGATCAAAGACAAATTGAAAAGAAATAGAAGTAATTCGGATTGTCCTAACTGGGTTAATCTAGAGAAACAGTACGATGACAGCAACGGAGGCAACGGGCCCCCCGGTAATGGTAATGGCACCCCCGGCAACGGCAACGGCAACGGCGGCAATGGTGGAAACGGCGGTGGCGGCAATCCTCCTCCAGTTATAGTCGTTCCCGACCCAGCCACCAACACGCCCACACCTACGGCCACCGGGACGCCCACACCTACGGCCACCGGGACTCCGACACCAACAGCCACCGGGACTCCGACGCCCACAGCAACGCCCACTCACACTCCGACGCCGGTCCCAGACGATGACGACTCCGACTTGACCCGGTCGGTGGATTCCGAGGAAGGCAGCGGGAAGGGAGCGACCGGCGAAGGCGAGGCGGCCACTGCCACGCCTACACCCACACCTACGCCTACGCCTACGCCTACAGCGACTCCTACGCCTACTGCCACACCAACACCCACGCCTACAGCCACACCCACGCTGACACCAACGCCGACAGCAACGGCCACGCCGACACCGACGCCGACTCCTACCTCGACTCCGGTGCCTACCAGCACGCCCACACCGTTGCCCACGGCGACGCCACGGCCCACGGCCACAACGACTCCCACTCCCACCGCCACGGCCACGCCGACACCCACCCCGGAACTGGCAGCCGCATCGACTGTCACGCCACCGGCAGCCCTGGACGAGCCGGGGCTGCCGGTGATCGGCAACGCAATCCCCCGCATGCGCAACACCCTGGACCGGGCTGCTGCGGCATCCCGGGACCGCCTGCCCCTGATCATACTGTTGATCATCGTCCTGGCCGGGGCAACGCTGGTATTCATTTACCTGATAATGCGCAGGCGCTAGCGGCGGGGCTACCGGAAGGAGCGTAGGCCAAGCGTTGTGAAGACTTGGTATCACGAGGCTCCTGGTGCAGTGAATTTCAGCACCTAAGTCCCGCCCCGGCTGCGCCGTGGGTCACCTCTACTTTCGCGAGAAGGACGGATAGCCCTCAAGCCAATCCAGGAGAAGGGGAATGGCCTGCTCTCATGGCAATGACAGTACGGTCTTTTCGCCTGTTCCGCGGGTATGACGGACTGTCACCAGGCCCACTCAAGGGCACAAAAAAGATCCGTTCGCCCCGCCATACCTAAGGGCGAACGGATCCTGTGGGTCCCGACCCGTCTTGGATTCAGGAGACCGGCGCCGCATCCTCCACTGTGTCGGCCGCGGACACTACCGGCTTTCCGTCCCCTGGCGCCACATCTTCCGGGGCGCTTTCCTCTGTTTGGTCCTCCGGGTCGGTCTCCTCTTCCTCCGGCACCACCACCGGCACATGCAGCGTGAATTCTGCGTACTCGCCGAAAACAGTGTCGACCACGAGGTCGCCGCCCATGCGGCGGGCTATATCGGCGGCGATGGGCAGGCCGAGGCCTGCGCCAAGGAGTCCCTCGCGGGTGGTGAAGAAGGGATTGAATATCCGGTCAACCACGTCATCGGCGATTCCCGGGCCGTTGTCCCTCACCCGTACCTCGATCACGTAATCCACCACGTGGCTGGAAACGGTCAGGGCAGGTGAGTAACTTTCCTGCGGGGATCCCTCTGCCACATCCTCATCCACGCCCTCTGCCATACCCTCTGCTGTCATTTCCCCTTCCCCGGTTGCTCCCCCTTCCGCCTGTTCGTGTTCCTTTTGTTTCTGTTGCATGGCATAGCAGGCGTTGGAGACAAGGTTGACCACAGCCTCGCCGAACTCTCGCTCCACGAGCATGGTCTCGCCAACGGCAGAATCCAGGTCCAGGATCAGGTCAACTTTGAAACCTTCCATTTCCTCCATGAAGGTGTCGCAGCCCTGTTGGGCGGCCTGCCGCAGCACGGGGTTCACCTCGGTCAACAAGGGCGTCCCGCTCTCCACGCTCAGGCTGCGCATCCGTTCGACGATGGCCAGGGCCCGCCCACCGTTGTAGGACACGCGGTTCAGGCTCTCGGTGATCTCGCCGGTCAGCTCGTCCAGCAGGGACGCGTCGTCATCGGACATACGGTCCCGGTAGCTTGCCAGCATCTCGGACAGTTCCTGGTACAGGTCCAGCGAGCCCTCGGAGAAATTCTTGACGAAGTTCAGCGGATTGCTGATCTCGTGGGCGACGCCCGAAACCAGCTCGCCGAGGGCTGCAAGCTTCTCCTGCGCCACCAGTCGGGCCTGCATCCGCTGGAGCTCGGCATTGGCCTCCCGCAACTCCCCGTAGAGCTGCTCCACCAGGTTCAGTCGCTGCACTTCCAGCGCCTGCTGCCGGAAATGCTCCAGCGCATCGGCCAGCTGGCCGATCTCGTCGCGACCCACCTCGGGCACCGGAGTTTCGAGGTCCCCGGACGCCATGCCGCGCATGCGTTCGGAGAGCAGAGACAGCCGCCGCACCACGGCGTTGCCGACCCACAGCCATGCGGCAAGGGTAGCCGCGATGACGCTGACGATACTGATGACCACCAGCAGCACGCGCCCCTGGTCGAAGCTCTGCACGGCCAGACCCAGGGTTTCCGACGAGTGAGTCCTGGCCCCCTCCAGAAGGGTTGCCGAGGCGTTCCCCAGCACAACACTGGCCCCCTCGAAGGACGACGCCAGGTCTTGCCTCTGGTCCAGCAGGGCAAGCTGCTGGCCACGAACCGCGAACACGCCCTGGCCGCCGCCTACCTAGGCAATGGGCGCCTCGAGGCCCCTTTGAGACAGCGCGGTGAACTCGTCCCACATTCCGCCCAGTTCCGCCTGGCTCTCGGCCCTAAGGACGCGCCCCAGCAGGCGCAGCCCCTCAGTGGAGGTCTCAGAATCAGCAGGGATGGCAGCCATCTGTTCACGGAGTACAGCTACCTCCTCATTCGTCTGGAGCAAAGCAGCCCGGTTCAGCGAGAGGGCATCGATGGAGTTCGCCACGCCATAGGCAGAGTCCTGCACTGCTATTGCATCCTCCGCCAGGGCTGGGACACCACTGGGACGGGCCAGGGCGCCCTCAATCCGGGCGATGGATTCGTCTACCGTTCCCCTCTGGACCAGGGCGGAACCCGACATCAGTTCCAGCCCCAGACCCCTCAGGCGTTCCGTTTCACGGGCAGCCTCCCAGGAGGCTTCCAGCACCGGCACCGATTGCGATTCGGCCTCGTAGTTCAGGTCACCGCTGCGCTCGAGTAGTACACACCGACGGCGCTGGATACCAGGGTGAGCACAACAGCAAACCCCAGGGCCATGTACAAGCGGGTTCCAATGCCACGCCATCTGTTCAGAAGAAAACGCATCTCGAACCCACCTCCTGAGGCACTGTCTGGACTACTGGGTACAGTTCAACCTGTTATAGCCGATGCCTATTCCTGCGCCGGAAGCTCCTCCCGCTGCACCAGGTGTACCAGCCAGCCGCCGAGGCTGCCCGGGTGAATGAACCCGATCTGGGAGCGCCGTCCTCCAGGACGCCCCTCTTTGTCGATGAGGGTGAGTCCCCGGCGCTCCAGGCGAGTCAGCAGCCCGTTGATGTCCTTGACCTTGAAACCGGTGTGATGCAGTCCGGCGCCGCGGTTCTGTATGTAGCGGCTGATGGCTCCCTGGTCCTGCCGGGTACTGCCCGAGTGGCCATAGTCCACGATGCCCACGGTGCTGCGGTCCAGATTCTGGAGAAACTCCAGCTCCAGGTCGCCCACCGTGATGAACGAGACCCGAAGCCCGCCTATGAATTCGGGCTGATGATTGCGGTAAACCACACCGTATTTGTCGGAGGTGAAAGCCTCGGTCTTGGTGGATATTTCCACGTCGGTCTGCGTGCTCTCGACCGGCCAGCCCATCTTGCGGGCGAACACCTCGGCGGCTTCGGCGTTATCGGCGCTGGCCACTCCCAGGTGGTCGATGCGCTCCACGTCCCGGTCCGGGGTTGCCTCAACAGGAAGAGTCAATGGGTCGGAGAGGTAGACCATGGTCCCACAGGTGGCCGCAGGATCCAGCAGCACACGGCGGGAGCCGTCTAGGCCCGGCTCCGCCTCGACGGACACCGACGGCAGGCCGATGTCTGCAGCATCGAGTACTCTGCCGACCAGGCCCTCCACCGACACGGCAATGTGATGCAGGCCGGTCTTCTCCGCCCCGCCGACGAAGGGATCACCCAGCTCGAACAGCGCCAGGGCCGTCTGCCCCACGGGAAAGACCGGTGCACGCCGGCCAGTGTCGCCGATCTCGCAACTGCCGCGAGGCAGGTCAAAGTCGCGTTCCAGAATCCCTGCCACGGTGGAAACATCCCGAACCACCACTCCAACATAAGCCAACCCGTTTCCGATCATCACTGCCCCTCCGGTATGGAATTCTCAGCAAGGAATCATGACACTGGCGCCCAGCCGCGCACCAATGGGTCCAGGCACGCTGGGACGTTCAGTATTATGTCAGGTATTATACGAGAAATCCGGCAGGCCAATCCCCTGCTGTGCGGCTCAGGAAAACGCAGAATACGGGCGGGCGGCTCCGGCCCGGGATAGTGGGTAGCCCACTGCCGAGGGTGTATCATCGGGAAGTATTGAGACCATATTAAGAATCAGGATTGAAGCAAGGAGGAAGGACATGAGGGTGATAAGGATTGCCGAGGTGGAAACGGTACCCATCGACACGGCCACGCCGGTGCCGGGGTGGACCGGCGGCGACGTGCGGCGCACCCGCCAGCCGCTGATTCCCGAAGGGGCCAGCGAGAATTTCAACAGCAGCGTGGTCAACTTCGAGCGGGGCGCCACCACCGGCTGGCACACCCACGCGAGCGACCAGATTCTGGTGGTAACCTCCGGTGTGGGTACAGTGGCCAACGAGACCGAGGAGCAGGAAATCGCCGTCGGCGACGTGGTCCACATTCGCAAGGGGGAGAACCACTGGCACGGGGCGAGGGCCGAGTCCTACATGAGCCACATCACCATTACAGCGGTTTAGGGCGTAATTTTCGGCCTCGAGACAGTGCAGAGAAAGAAAAGGGGCGACTCGCGGGCCGCCCCTTTTCTTTTGTGAGCGAGAATTCTAGGCCGTTGTGCGTATCGGCATCCCAAGCTTGCGGGCTATTTCTACTGCAGCGGTGCTGTTGAGGCGGCCGCTGTCAGCCAGTGCCTGTAGCAATTCCACACCACTGTCGATTCTGTCGATTTTTTCGAGTTTGAATTTCCCCATTCCCTCGGCACGCTCAACGTCGCTAAAGGCGAGACGCAGAAAATCAACGTCCTCCGGGGCTTCTTCAAGGCAAGCTTCCAAGTAACCGGCAGCGCGTTCCACGGATTCCAGGTAATCTACTACGTCCCACTTGGTGTATTCCTCAGGCATTATCTGACCTCCAATTCGCCGCCAGCCGTTTTGCACGCCGAATGTCTTGTGGTTGCGTGTCTTTGTCTCCCCCACAAAGCAGCACGACTACAGTCATTCCATCCCGTATAAAGTATATGCGGTAGCCAGGTCCATAGTTGACGCGCAACTCTGAAACGCCCTCGCCAACGGGTCTGACATCTCCAAAGTTTCCCGTCGAAACTCTCCTTAGACGCGTGTTGATCCTGTCAAGGGCCGCTCCATCTCGGAGACTATCTATCCACCGAGTGAATGTGGGAAGTGCGAAGATTTGAAACGGTGCTTCATCCGTCAATTCGATTCTACCAGAAACAAGTGATGGTAGCGTTTATTGAACAGCATGGAATGGGAAACTACCCCAGCGCGTCGGCCAGCACCTCCGCCAGGTGGCGGGCCTTGCGGCCGGTGCCGTGCTCGATCTGCTGGCGGCAGGAGACTCCCATCACCGCCACCTCCCAGTCGGAGCCCTTGGCGTTGACCTGGGGGAACAGGGCCTGCTCGCCGATGGTCATGGAGATGTCGTAGTGCTCCTTTTCGTAGCCGAATGAGCCCGCCATCCCGCAGCAACCCGCGTTGGTCAGCTCCACCCTGTAGCCCGGCGGCAACCGCAGCGCGTTCAGCGATGATGTCGTGCCAGCCAGGGAACGCTGGTGGCAGTGGGCGTGGAACAGCACCTGCTTGGCCGAGTCGTTGAACTGGATATCGAGCTTGTCCTCGGCCTGGAGCTTGGCCAGGAACTCGTCGATCAGGAACGCCTGGCTGGCCACGGTGCGGGACTGCTCTCCCGGCACCAGCTGCGGGTACTCGTCGCGCAGAGTCAGCAGGCAGCTGGGCTCGCAGCCGATGATGGGCACGCCGTTGCCCGCGTAGGCGTGCAGCAGGCTGACGTTGTGCTGGGCGTTGGCCTTGGCGGCATCCATCATGCCCTTGGAGATCATCGGCCGCCCGCAGCAGGGTGCATCTGCCAGCTCGACCTTGTAGCCCGCCGCCTCCAGCAGCGCCACGGCGGCCTTGCCGATCTCCGGGTAGTTGTAGTTCATGTAGGTGTCGTTGAGCAGCACCACAGTACCATTGGGAGCGTCGCGGTGGCCCGTGCGCGAGCGGAACCACTGCGGGAAGGTCTGGCGGGCGAACTTCGGCGCTTTGCGGTTGGGGTGTATGCCGAGGACCGAGCTCGAGAGGAGTTTGCCGAACGGACTGGCAGCCATCCAGTTGGACAGGGGCGCGAATCGGCTTCCCAGCTTGCTGTACTTGGCGATGTTGCCGAATATACGGTTGCGACGGGGCAGGCCGTTGGCCTTGTAGAAGTGGTCGAGGAACTCGTACTTCAGCTTGGCCATGTCCACGCCCGACTCGCACTCGGCCCGGCAGCCCTTGCACTCCAGGCACAGGTCCAGGGCGTCGTAGAGGCGTTGGCTGGTGATGGTGCCCTCGGGCAGCTTGCCCGACATGGCCGCCCGCAGCAGGTTGGCCCGGCCCCGGGTGGAGTGTTCCTCCTCCCGCGTGGCCATGAACGACGGACACATGGTGCCCTCCAGCTTCCGGCAGGCGCCCATGCCATTGCACATTTCCACCGCGCCGGCGAAATTGGTGTCGATGGCAAAGTCCAGGCTGCTGGGCAATGACTGTGCGTTGTAGTCCGGGCCGTAGCGCAGGTTCTCGGTCATGGGCGGGCAGTCGATGATCTTACCCGGGTTCATGATGCCGTCGGGGTCCCAGGTGGATTTCAGTTCACGGAAGAGCTGGTAGACCTCCGGGCCGAACATCTTCTCGGTCCAGACGCCGCGCACAATGCCGTCACCATGCTCGCCGCTGAGAACGCCGCCGAACTCCTTGGTGAGGTCGCTGATCTCGTCGGCGATGGCGTACATCCGGTTGACGCCCTCCTGGTTCTTGAGGCTGACCACCGGGCGGATGTGCAGACAGCCGACGCTGGCGTGGCCGTAGTAGGCGGCCTCGGTGCCGTGGTTGCGGACAATCTCGTCGAACCGGCGAACGAAATCGCCCATGGTCTCCGGGTCGACCGCGGTGTCCTCCACGAATGGGAGGGGCTTGGCGTCGCCGTGCATGCTCATCAGCAGGCCCAGCCCGTTCTTGCGGACGTTCCAGATGTTGGCCTGCGCCGCGCGGTCCAGCAGGTTGACGCAGGCGTAGCCCATTCGCCGTTGCTCCAGGTCTCGCTTGAGCCCCTCCATCTTGGAGGTCAGCTCGTCCTCGGATTCGCCGTAGAACTCGATGGCCAGGATAGCGCCCGGGTCTCCCTCAATCATTGCCATAGCGTTGCCCAAGCCCAGCGACTGCCGCGATCGGTCCAGAACGTTCTTGTCCATGATCTCGATGGACGACGGGCCGTGGTTCAGTATCTCCTTGACCGCCTCGCTGGCCTGGAAGATGTCGTGGAAATGGGCCACCGACAGGGCGGTCATAGTGGGGCGCGGCACCAGGTTGACCTTGGCCTCGGTGGCGACGCAGAGGGTGCCCTCGGAGCCAACGACCATGCGCGTCAGGTTGAACCCGTGGCTGTTGGCCGAACCGGCGTAGGGGCCGACGGGCTCGGTCAGGAACTCGTCCAGGTTGTAGCCGCTGACCCGCCGCATGATGCTGGGGTACTGGGCCCGGATAGCCGCGTCGTTGTCCTGAGAAAGTCTCCGGACGCCACGGTAAATCTCCGACTCCAGCCCGGCGCCGCTCAGCTTGGCCTCCAGCTCGGAGCTGTCCAGCGGGCGGAAGTGGGTGGCGCTGGCGTCGGAGAGCAGGACGTCCAGCTCCATGATGTGGTCGAGGGACTTGCCGTAGATTACCGAGTGGGCGCCGCAGGTGTTGTTGCCGATGCCGCCGCCAACGCAGGCGCGGCTGGAAGTCGTCGGGTCCGGCGCGTACATCAGACCGTAGGGCAGAAGCTCGCGGTTGAGCTGGTCCAGCACGATGCCGGGCTGCACCCGCGCCCAGCTCTCATCGCGGTTGACCTCCACCACCTGGTTCATGTACTTGCTGAAGTCCATGACGATGGCGTGGTTAACCGTCTGCCCCGCCAGGCTGGTGCCGCCGGCCCGGGGCATCACGGGCACTCCGTTGTCCCGGGCCACCTCAATGGTCGCCTGCACATCGGCGGCGCTGCGGGGGATGACCACGCCCACCGGCTCCATCTGGTAGATGCTGGCATCGGTGCTGTACAGGAAGCGTGAAAAGGAGTCGAAGCGCACCTCGCCCGACACCCGCTGACGCAGTTCCTGCTCCAGCTCGCGACGCTCCGAGGCCCTGATTCTGGTGGCGGTTGTGGCGGCCATGGCTCGCCTCCTTGATAGATCGACTGCGGGAATGTGTTTCGGCAAGGTTACTACCGGCACGAGCGCGAAACAACCGTTGCCCCGACTCGTGTGCTAATCTATCGCCAAGGCTAGGATGGAGCAGGCCGCCATGACCGCTGAGCGCATACCGTCGTCAACCAAACACCCACCTTATGATTTGGAGAAAGACGATCTGAGCATCGAGTATCCTGACTCGGACGGCGAACCCATGGCTGAAAACGATTACCAGCTGACCGCGATGATGGACGTCATACCCACACTGCGGGAATGGTTTGGCGACCGCGAGGACGTGTACGCTGGCGGCGATATGCTCATCTACTACAAGATGAACGACAATGAGACCCGCGTCGCGCCCGACGTGTTCGTGGTGTTCGGCACCACCAAGGAGAAGCGCAACTCCTGGATCGTTTGGCGGGAGGGCAAGGCCCCTGACATCGTGATGGAGTTGGCCTCGGGAAGCACCTGGCGGCGGGACATGCGGGAAAAGCGGGACATCTACGCCGAAATGGGGGTGATCGAATACTGGCGGTTCGACCCTACCAGCAACTACTTTTTCCCGCCCCTGGTGGGCGAGACACTGGGCGAGAACGAGTACCGCACGATAGAGTTGACCACGAACCGGGACAGCATGGTGTGGGGGCACAGCGCAGTACTGGGGCTGGACGTCTGCGCGCTGCCCGACGGAAATCTGCGTTTCTACGACCCCGTCAGCGGACAGTGGCTTCGCACCCTTCACGAGGAAACGACAGCCCGTCAGGCGGCGGAAGAGGCCGCGGCAAGGGAAACGACAGCCCGTCAAGCGGCGGAAGAGGAACTGCGCCTGTTGCGGGATCAACTGCGGAGATACCAGGCGGGAGACCAGCCTGAGTAAGGCTTCACGTTGCCCCGCTGAAACGAAGAGGCCGTCGATTTCGAAATCGGCGGCCTCTTGCTTTGCGGTCGGGAAGGGTGGCGGTTACTCGGATTCGGCAGGCGCCTCAGCCGCGCGTCCGCGGGAGCGGGGTGCCGCCGCCCGAGGGGTTACCTCCAACTGCCTGCGCAGTTTTCGGTTCTCGTCTTCCAGGTCGTCGATGCGGTCTTCCAGGCCGATCACGCGCTCGAACATCCGGTCAATCTGGCCGCGTGATGGCAGATGGCATGCCCTGAGCATGGCATCCATCTGGGGTTCGGAGTTGTTGACCATTCGCTGCTGCCAGACCAGGGTCTGCTCCATGTATCTGCCTATCATGCTGGCGAAGGCCTCCGTGCCCATGACCTCCGCAAACGTCTTGGCCATCGTTTCCAGTTGCTCCGACCACTGCTTCTGAGCGTTGAACAGCGCCTCGGGCCCGGGGGTACCCGATGCCATCGCCTTCTGTACCTGTTCTGTCCATGTGTTGAAGAATTGCTGCCACATCTGCTGAAGGTCGCCGACAGCGAAGGGCGGCGTGAACTGGCCGAAGGGGTTGGTGCCGGCCGTCGGGCCGAATCCGGGTGCCATTCCACCCGGTACCGCCCCGAAGAGGGGCGGCGAGAACGGGTTGCCCGCGCTGCCGAAGGCCTGCGACCAGGCCTCGGTGGATTTCTGAAACATCTCGCGCCAATACTCGAAAGGATTGGCCGTATTGTTCTGCGACGTCAATCCTGCCCCTCCTTACTTTCCCACCCTGGCCGAGACCCACTCGTCGATCTTGGGCCAGAGGGTTTGGTGGGCCTGCCTGCCGGAGAAGACGGAGATATGACCGCCTGGCATCTCCACATACTCCTTGTCCTCGCTGGATACCACGTCCATCAGGCTGCGGGCACACTGTGCAGGCACGATGAAGTCCTGGTTGGCGGCCACAACGAGCATTGGCTGCTTGATCTGGCCCAGATCCACCTTGCGCCCGTTGAGGACCAGATCGCCTCTGAACAGCCGGTTCTGGGCGTACATATCATCGGAAAGCTGGTGGAAAAAGCGACCGGGCATACCGATGAAGTCGTTGGCCCAACGGCTCATCGCCTTGTAGCCGTCAACGTAGCCCGGCCGGTTGACGTTGGCCCAGAGGCCGGAAAGGGCCTGTGCCTCCAGAGTGGGGCGCAGCATCTTGAAACCGGTGTTCATCAGGCCGGCAGGCAGGCCGCCGTACCGCTGCACGATCAGCTCGGAGGGGAAATGCGGGTCGTTGAGCCAGGTACGGAACAGTCCGCCCTCCTCAAAGTTGATTGGAGCAACCACGGCGACGAAGTTCCGGACCGGCGAGTCCGGGTTGAGCGCCAGGTAGCAGGCGCTGATGGTCCCGCCCAAGCAGAGGCCATTGAGGGTGATGTCATCGGCGCCGGAGGTCTCCATGGCCCGGTCGATGGCGCGGGGCAGGATCTTGAAAGCGGCCTCCTCAAAACCCAGTTCCTTGTCTTCCTCGGCTATCTCGCCCCAGTCCAGCAGGTACACGTCGTGTCCGTGGTCGACCAGGTACTCAATCATGCTTGCGCCGGGCATCAGGTCGAGCACGTAGGGACGGCTGATGCCAAGCCAGGGGACGATAAGGTATGGAGTGCTGAAGGCAACGGGCGTCTCTTTCGAGTGGTAGCGAAAGAGGCGGGCCTTGCCTCGCTTCCAGATTACTTCGCGATGGGTCAGGGCCATGGGTGGATCCGCGGGGTTGACCACGAATGAGTCCACCAACGACTGCACCCGCTCCATGTTTTTCTGTGCTTCCTCCTGGAACTTGGAGGCAAATTCTGCCGAACTGACCACGTGAAACTCCTACCCTTTTTTGGTGTTGATGGTTTCCATTGACCAGTTGACCAGGGCTCCACCGTATTCGACGGCGTCCTTCACCGCATGCTGGCTGGACTCCATCACTTTGGCATTGCTCTCCAGCATTGCCTTGACGGCCGCGCTTCGCCGTTCCTCCAGCCCAGCGATGTACTGCATCCACGCCTGGGTCCAGGACTGGTAGAAGGCCATCTCGCTCTCTATCAGCTTGCCGAACGACTCTTTGGACGCTGCGCCGAAAGTCGGGACGCCGGAGCCGGGCTTGGCAGCTATGTCCTGAAACATACCGGGAATCACTGCGGCCAGGTTTTCGCTCCGCTTGCGGGCCTGATCGGTGCCATGCTCCCAGACTTTGCCAAATTCATTGCGCTCGGCCTGCGTGGCCTCGTTAACCAGCTTGACGGTGGTTGTGGTCTGGGCAACGCTGGCGTCGACTGCGGCTAAACCGCTTGCCACCGCTTTATTATAGGCCTGTAACAGTTCCTCGGTGCCGTTGGTTGCCTTATCAGCCATCAGTTTATACTCCTGTTCCGTTTGTTATTTCCCTTGTTATTCCCAGGGGTGGCCAGTGAGAACGGAGGAAGTTTCCCTCCCCCGGCAGGGTCTTCACTTTGAGGCCGGATCCTCTTCTTCCTCTGGTTTGCCCGGCACCGCCGACGCTGGGGAGTCTGTCTCTTTACCCCCGGCAGAAGGCGGCACTAAGCCGAAAACCTGGGCGTAGAGATCAAAGAAACCCGTGATCATCCGCTGATACCCCGACACCACATCGGTCCAGCCCCTGAGCATCCGCTCCCCTGCGTCGGTGATGCTGTACACTCGGCGGGCCGGGCCGCTGTTGCCGGTTTCCCATACCGAGGCTACGAAGCCCTCTTTCTCAAGGCGCCGCAGCTCCCGGTACAAAGTCGCATGATCTATGTCTGTAAATCCCATCTGGTTCAATTGCTGCTGGATCAGGTAGCCGTGCAGGTTCCACTGCTTCAGTACCAGCAGCACCCACGGCGTCATGAAATTCTTGGGCAGCCTCGAGCCACCGGGAACGCTAAAATCTTCCATATATGTACATTTACCACATAGATGCATATAATGCAACAGTCGTTCTCTGCTGCACCAGATTGCGAGGCATCGGATGCCAGTCACCAATTGCCGGGCGATTGCCGTGGCCATAGACTGCGACACGGCCCTCTCAGGCGTGATACAGAGAATTGGCAGACAACATGACGCAAGGAGCACTAGTAGACCAACATCCTTGAAATGATAGGTGAAATGCCGGATTGCTTGGCCATCGATTCCGTGAGCCAGGTTTGTCCGGGCAACGGCCCCGTACCAATCAACCCATCATTACAATGATTTCGGGCTACTAGAGTAGTATGCCGGAAGTAACATCCCACGAACCTGGGGCACCCTCCTGGGCGGAACTGTCCACCAGCGACGACACGGCGGCCCTTTCTTTCTACAACGCTCTGTTCGGCTGGGTGGATAATCCGCAGGAGATGGGGCCCAACTGGTACTACCACATGCAGACCATCAACGACCTTCCTGCTTGCTCCATCTACCAGCAGGGCGAGGACGAGCGCAACCAGAACGTGCCGCCTCACTGGAACATCTACTTCACCGTCGACAATGTCGACCAGACCATTGGCACCGTCGTCCAGAATGGCGGGCAGGTGGTGTTCGGGCCGCACGATGTGTTCGAGGCAGGGCGAATGGCGATGTGCCAGGATCCTCAGGGCGCATTCTTCGCCATCTGGCAGGCCAACCAACACATCGGGTGCCGCATCAAGAACGAGACCGGCGCCATGTTCTGGAATGAGCTCCTGACCACCGACCGGACGGCCGGGCTGGAGTTTTACAAAGCAGTGCTTGGCCTCGAGCAGTTCCAGGTGAATGAATCCACCATGGACTACATAATGCTCCGCACCGGGGAGACGGACGTCGCGGGAGTGATGCAGATCACCCCGGAAATGGGTGTGTTTCCGCCCCACTGGAACGTCTACTTTGGAGTGGATGACGCCGACGAGACTGTGGCCAAGGCCCAGTCTCTGGGAGCCTCCGTCTATGTCCCTGCCACCGACATCATTCCCGTGGAGGGTCAACCCGCCATGGGACGCTTTGCCTGTTTGGGCGATCCCCAGGGAGCGGTGTTCAACATCTTCCAGCCCATCAGCTAAACTACCCGGAAGTAAACCCGTAACGAGTTTGCTGGGTGCCGCATACCGTCCCAGTTTGCAAATTCCAATGCAGCCCCGGAAAATGCCCTCTCCTCTGACGGAGAGGGCATTTCTGTTTTGGGTCTGCAACGGGTAAGATTACGCGGAAACCTTATTCAATTCACCGAGTCAGCCACCGGCGGGAGGCAGCATGACCAGCACAAAGAGCCTAAAGGAACTACAGGACTCTGCCCTGGAGCACCTGTGGGTGTACCTGCGGGAACCCAGCGACATGGCCGAGAAGGGTGAACCTACCGTCTACGTGTCGGGCGAGGGGGTGCGCGTCACTGACTCCGAGGGCAACACTTCCATCGACGCCATGTCGGGCCTGTGGCTGAAGAACGTGGGCTATGGGCGCAAGGAGATCGCCGACGCTGCCTATGAGCAGATGCTCAAGCTGACCTACATGCCCATGGGCACCACCACCGAGCCGACAATTCGCCTCGCCGAGAAGATTGCGGATATCACCCCCGGCGACCTGTCCCGCTCCTTTTTCACCAGCGGCGGCTCCGAGTCCATTGAGACGGCCATCAAGCTCGCCCGCGCTTATTTCAAGCGTGTCGGTGAGCCCGGACGCATCAAGTTCATCAGCCGCAAGGACTCTTACCACGGCGCCACCGCCGGCGCCATGGCCCTGGGCGGCAACCATCTCTATCCCCGGGCCGACTACGAACCCCTGATGCCGGGCACATTCCACGTCCCGCAACCCAATTTCTACCGCTGCGAGTTCAACAGCCAGACCCCTGAGGAATGCGGCGAGCGCAATGTCAAGGCCATCGAAGACACCATCAAGTTCCAGGGCCCCGAGACAGTCGCCGCGGTGTTCGCCGAGCCGGTGTCCAGCCCCATGGGCGCGGTGGTGCCGCCGGACAACTACTGGCCCCTGCTCCGCGAAGTCTGCGATAAATATGGCGTCCTGCTCATCGCCGACGAAGTAATCACCGGCTTCGGCCGCACCGGCAAGATGTTCGCCTGCGAGCACTGGGGCGTCACCCCGGACATGATGACCGTGGCCAAGGGCATCACCAGCGGCTACATCCCCATGGGCGGCACCATCACCCGCAAGGAAATCGCCGACGCCTTTGTCGGCAGCCAGCGCGTCAGCTTCCGCCACGTCATCACCTTCGGCGGCCATCCGGTGGCGGCGGCGGCGGCCCTCCGCAATATCCAGATCATGGAAGACGAGGACATGGTCGGAAACTCGGCCCGCCAGGGAGCCTACCTGCTGGAAGGTCTGAAGGAGTTGCAGGAGAAGCACCCAATGATCGGCGTGGTGCGCGGTCTGGGACTCATGTGCGGCATGGAGCTGGTCCGCGACCGCGAGACCCGCGAGCCCTATCCCGCCGATGCCGAGCTGGGCAGCCGGCTGACCTCGGCCTTCCAGGCCAACGGCCTGCACCTCCGGGGCAGCGACAACATGAACATCGCACCGCCCCTTTGCGTAACTGCAGGCGAGATCGACGAAATCGTCTCAGGCATGGACCGCTCGTTCACGCAAGTGGGCCGCGAACTGGCCTAGCTCCGAACCAATCGAGACATGTTCAGGGCCCCATCCGAAGTGGATGGGGCCCTTGGCCCTTGTTCACCGGCTGGCTGATTACTTCTACACAGACGCGAAAATCTCGGCCAGCCGACGGACGCGGTCCGGGTCAATTGGTTTGGTGATGATGCCATCGGCCTTCAGGCTGGTTCCCACAATGGCGCCATCGGCATGTTCCAATATGCGCCAAACGTTGTTCTCGTTGATGCCGCTGCCCACCAGCACGAAGCCGTCGGGGACGGCCCGGCGGACCACCGACACGTCGAAGCTGTTGGTGGGCTGGCCGGTGGCCGGGCCCGAGACGATCAGCCCGTCGGCCAGCGCACGCCGCGTCGTTTCCTGCGCCACCATGCCGATGTCTGTCTGGCCCACGGGCGTTGCGTGCTTCACCAGCACGTCCGCCAGAATCTGAACGTCGGCGTTCAGCGAGCGGCGGCGGCGGGTCGTCTCGTAGGCCTCGCCCTCAACTATTCCCTCGTCGGTGGCCATCACACCGTAATGCACATTGACCCGGATGAAGTCGCAGCCCGTCGCCACCGCCACGGCAAGGGCGGATACGGCGTCGTTTCGCAACATGTTGACGCCAACGGGGATCGACACCGACTGGCGCACTTGCTCCACCGCCAGGGTCATGGCCGCCACTGTCTCAGGCTCCACCCGGCCGGTGCGGAAGGGCGCGTCGCCGAAATTCTCGACGATTATGCCCTGAGCGCCGCCGTCCTGCAGGATACCGGCCTCCAGCTTGGCCCGGTTCATGACAGACTTCAGGTTGCCGTTCCATCTGGCAGAGCCGGGTAGTGGAAGCAGATGAACCACGCCGATCAGTATCTTTCCCTTCCCAAACAATTCCCGCGCCATATACCAATCCGCCAATCAGAATGCGCGCCCGCGATTCGTTAAGAGTAAACCAGTGAATCCGGCGCCAGCCGGCCGTAGCGACCGGCACTCCCGGATTATGTCATGCACAGATTAATCCGCAGAAGCGCGGGTTTCAATGGGAAATTGTACGAAGATACCACAATTTCGTAACCTCAATAGAAACGCAAACAGCCATCCCAATTATCGTCCGCCCTGGTATTACAGCCGCAGGTCGAGGGTAGTTAGAATGGGGGTACTCAACGGGCGGTGAGGTGAGGCTGCGGTTGTTGTGAAGGATGAGGTTACGGAAGTGGCCCGGTAGGCAGAGGGCAACGACCGCAAGCTGCGTAGATGGCATGAAGGCGGTGGCATCCGCCGGAAGCTGTTGGTGGTTCGGCCAGCCCACCGCGAACGGGTTCCGAGATCGGTTCGGTCCTACCTCCGGTACTCGTCGCCGCAGTCGCCGATGAGGCTATAGAGATCGCGGGACTCCGCCAGTACGGCCTCGATGGCCTGCAGGTCCCCGGCGTCCAGCTCCAGGCGGAACACGTGGGCATTGTCGCTGATGTGTTCCGCTACGCCCAGGCGGGCACCGACTATGACGCCGGCAACGGCAGGGCGGTCCAGGATATAGCGCACCGCTACGTTGGCAATGCTGACGCCGTGCCTGTCGGCGACGGTGCGCAGGGTGGAGAGCAGTTGCTGGAACAGTACCCAGCCTCCCCAGGCGTCAATCATCTGCTTGTACTTGCGCAGGCTGGCGGTGTTCAGCGCACTGGTCGCCGGCTCAGGCTGGCCGAGGTAGCGATCAGACAGGAGCCCGCCGCATACTGTCCCGTAGGCCAGCAGCGAGCTTCCCTGTCCCCGGCAAAACGCGACCATTGTCACCTCGGGACGGCGGTCGATCAGGGAGTACTGTACCTGGTTGGAGACCACTCGAATGCCATGGTCGGCTATGTCCCTCATTCTTTGAGTGTCGAAATTGGTCAGGGCGACCTCGCGTATCCTGCCCTCGTCGCGAAGATCTGCCAGATGGGAAAGGGCATCGAGGTAACGCTCGTCCCGGTAGTCCCACCAGTGGAACTGCAGCATGTCCAGGCAATCCGTCCCCATGCGGCGGCAGGAAATGTCGACGTTGCCCTCGACGACCTGGCGCGTCATCGGCCCCGGGCGCGGCACCCACTTGGTAAACGCCTGCATGCCGGACAGCGCGTCGGGGCCACGGGCCGAGGAGAGTTGCCGGCGGAACTCCCCGATGAAGTCCTCGGCAGGGCCGTAGTGGTCGGCCAGGTCCCAGGTGGTGAACCCTGCATCGATGTAATCGTACATGCTGCGGACTGCAGCGCGGGGGTCGATGGCTCCGTGCGCGCCCGACACCTGCCACATGCCGTTCAGTACGCGGCAGATTGACAGGTCCTCAGTCAGGTTGTACCGGCTCGATTCGGGTAAATTCATCAACACCTCGCAGTGATTATATCCCAGGACCGGAATTGGGACCGGAATTGCCGGCGCTATCCAGCAGCCGCGACAAGGACGCCGCAGTGGCCGCGCCGCTGCCGATACCGCCGCTGCCGGGCGGGGCCCACCGGGGGTTGCAAACTAGCTGATAGTCCGTTGGTGATAAGGCTGTCGGACCACGAACGGATCCTGATTGCCCGTCCTTCGACATGCTCACAATGAACGGACTCGGAGGCCCCATAGTGACAACTGAACGGCCCTCGCTTTGGAGAAATGCCGTATTGTTGCGCAACGAATTTCGCAGTATCATGCAGGGTTGATGGCCCCCGTGCCGCGGGGTGTCCAGATTGACAAGGTTTGGGGGCTTTGTTACCATCGCGACAACCTGAGGCGCTTGGCATCAGGCATTATTTTTGCCTTTCGCACCCAGCCCGGCAGGCCTGTTTCAAGGCTGAAACCGGACTCGCGCCCCAGAGGAGGAACCTAGGTCAGTGGCTTTCGTTAATGGTCTAAAGTGCCGCGAATGCGGGATGGAACAGCCCGCCGCTCCTCTGAATGTTTGTGATTTCTGCTTTGGCCCGCTGGAAGTGGTCTACGACTATGCCACCATCTCCGAGGTGGTGAGCCGTGATCGCATTGAATCCGGGCCGCTGAGCATCTGGCGATACGCCGACCTGCTGCCCGCAGAAGGCGACAACCCCGTGGACATCATGGCGGGATTCACGCCGTTGCTCAAAGCCGACAACCTGGGCAAGCGCCTGGGGCTGAACAATCTGTACATCAAGAACGACAGCGTCAACCCGTCGTTCTCCTTCAAGGACCGTGTCGTATCCGTGGCTGCCACCAAGGCCAGGGAGTTCGGCTTCGACACGATTTCCTGCGCCTCCACCGGCAATCTGGCCTGCAGCGTGGCTGCCCACGCCGCCCGCGCCGGGATGCGGGCGGTCGTGTTCATTCCCTCAGACCTGGAGCGCGGCAAGATTATCGGCGCCGCCATCTACGGCCCCACGCTGGTAGCGGTGGACGGAACCTACGACCAGGTCAACCGGCTCTGCAGCGAGTTGGCCGACAGCGACGACTACAATTGGGCCTTTGTAAATATCAACATGCGTCCCTACTACGCCGAGGGCAGCAAGACGCTGGGGTACGAAGTGGCCGAACAGCTCGGCTGGCGCGTGCCCGATCATGTGGTTATTCCATCGGCTTCCGGGGCGATGTTTACCAAGATCTGGAAGGGTCTCAATGAGTTTGCCTGCCTGGGTCTGCTGGAAGGCGTTGAGGCCAGTTCCTTCGGCCCCGACCAGAACACGGTGCACCACCCGGCTGTCACAACGCGGATGCATATGGCCCAGGCCGAGGGCTGTTCGCCCATCGTTACTGCCTGGGACAACGACGAGGTGCGTATCACGCCGGTGCGGCCCGACAGCCTCGCCAAGTCTCTGGCCATTGGCAACCCGGCCGACGGCATCTATTCGTTGCGGGTGATCAACGGTTCGGGCGGGTCTGCCTACGCGGTCCCTGAAGACAGGATCGTCAGTGGTATCCGCCTGCTGGCCGAGACCGAGGGCATCTTTACCGAAACGGCCGGCGGCGTAACGGTTTCGGCCCTGGCACACCTGGCGGAGCAGGGTGCCATCGGCCCCGACGAGCTAACCGTGGTATACATTACCGGCAACGGCCTGAAGACCCAAGAGGCCGTTGAGGCCGAGGTGGTCAACCCGTTGAACATCAAGCCCTCAATATCGTCCTTCGAGGCCGCATTGCAGAGTTAAGGCGCCTGGCCAGTGGGGCGCGGAAGTTAGCAAATCCAGTTCAGGCGTCTGTTGAGGAGTTTCCCAGATGAGCGTCGTGGTTCGTATCCCAACCCCGTTGCGGCGGATGACCGGCGGCAAGGACAAGGTGGAAGTGGAATCCGGCAGCCTGGTTGCCATGGTCAATGAGCTGGATGGGTCCTACCCCGGCCTGAAGGACCGCCTGCTGGACGAGAACGGCGACCTGCGCTATTTCGTAAACATCTATCTGAATGGCGAGGACGTGCGGTTCCTGGACGGGCTTGACACCGCCACCAGCTCCGGAGACGAGGTCAGTATCGTTCCTGCCGTTGCCGGCGGCCGCTAGACACCGTTTCCAGCCAAACCCCGGAACGTCCAGTGGACCAGGGCCGCCGAGCTGTAGTTTGAATGTCGGCGGCCTTGTCGTTTGTACACGACCTCGTAATCTCCCCGGAACCCAGGTGCCTGATACCCGCCATTTGCGCGGACCGGGCTTCTTCTCGCGGCATTACCGCGATGTTCGGCGCCAGAAAGTTCGACAAGCACGTCCCCTCTCCAGAAATCAAGTGCCCCGCTCCTGCAGCCAGCGCAGCTTCTGCTCCTGGCGGGCAGCCTCATCCGTGGGACGGTAGCGGGCGAGAAACTCGCTGCGGAAGCTGGCGAACCGTTCCTCCAGGATGGCCTCCCGTATCCGCTCCATCAGTCGCAGTACGAAGCGCAGGTTGTGCATCGACGCCAGCCGCAGGCCCAGGATCTCACGGGCGCGAAAGAGGTGATGCACGTAGGCGGCGGAGTAGTTGGCGCAGGCGTAACAATCGCACTCCTCGTCCACCGGGCCAGGCTCCTGGGAATAGCGCCGCTTGGCCACATCGATGCGCCCGTCGGGAGTGAACATGGCACCGTTGCGGGCCACGCGGGTGGGCAGGGCGCAGTCGAACATATCTATGCCCCGCCAGACTCCCTCCACCAGGTCCTCGGGTGAACCAACACCCATGAGATAGCGGGGCTTGTCCACCGGCAGCCCGGCGGCGACCTGCCCGGTGAATCCGTAAAGCTGCTCTTTGTCTTCCCCCACGGCCAGCCCGCCCACCGCGTAGCCGTCGAAGGGTATGGCACTGATCGCTTCGGTTGATTCGTCTCGCAGGTGAGAAAAGGTGCCTCCCTGCACGATGCCGAACAGGGCCTGCCCCGGCCATGCGCCGGAATCGCGGTGTATCCGGTAACACTCAGAGGCCCAGCGGTGGGTGCGCTCCATTGCCTGCCGCACCTGCTTCTCGGTGGCGCCATAGGCAATACACTGGTCGAAGCACATGATGATGTCGGCGCCCAGGCCGACCTGGTTCATGGTTGCCAGCTCCGGAGTAAAGCGGTGCTCGCTGCCGTCGTGATGGGAGCGGAAGCGGATACCATCTTCGCCCACCTTGCGCAGCGAACCCAAACTGAAGGCCTGAAAACCGCCACTGTCGGTTAGGATGGGCCCGGGCCACCGCATGAACCCGTGCAGACCGCCCAGCGAGTTCACGGTCTGTACCCCGGGCCGCAGGTAGAGGTGATAGGCGTTGCTCAGGACCACCTGCCCACCAACCCCGGCCACCTCCTCGGGAGTCAGTCCCTTGACCGTGGCCTGCGTTGCAACCGGCATGAACAGTGGCGTGGCTGCCGAACCGTGCGGCGTCCGAATCTCCCCGGCGCGGGCCGGCCCGTCGGTCTGGTGGAGGCGGAAAGAGAAGGCAGCGTCGATCATTTCTGCTGTCCCATGGGCTGGTTTTGCTTTATCATCTCCCAATCGCATTTCAGTATATAGCCCAGTGGATTTATGAACGAGTTTCTGACCGGCCTCGGCTCGGGGCAACCATTGCTTTGGGCCCTGTTCGTTCTCGGGGTGATGGCCGTTACCTCTCTGTCGCTCAGCCTGTTCTGGGGCGGGGTGTTCCGTGCCGCCGAAATTCTGCGGCGGGAAAGGCCCCAGTCCGGCGAGGACGATGTACTTTCCTAACGCGGACGTCGTCATCCATCCGGCGCTGTTGGTGTTCCTGGGCCTGATTGTCGGAATGCTGGGCGGCTTCTTCGGCGTTGGGGGCGGCTTCCTGATCACGGGCGGGCTGCTGGTATTCGGTGTGCCGCCGGTGTACGCCGTGGGAACTGGGCTGACGCTGGTTATGGGAACCTCCATCATCAACACTCTGAAGCACCGTGACCTGGGCAATGTGGACTTCAAGCTGGGCGCCCTGATGGTCACAGGCACCATTCCGGCCATTTTCCTGGCGGAGTGGGTGAACGGGTCGCTGGAGGCCGCCGGGATCGCTGGCCCGGTGATCCGCTATGTCTACGTGGGATTCCTGGCGTCGCTGGGGCTGTTCATCCTCTACGACTTCTGGCGCACCTGGATTCGACGAGGAGGCCGGCGAGCAGGGGGCGAGGAGATCACCACCGCCGGGCTCACCAAGAGAGTTCGCTCCCTGCGAATTCCGCCGCACCAGGTTGGCATACCGGGTGTGGGCGGCATCTCCACCTACGTTGCCCTGCCCGTCTCCGGCATCGAGCGCATATCGGTGTTCGTGCCAATGGGCATAGGGTTCGGCATCGGGTTCATAGCGGGGCTGCTCGGTGCAGGCGGAGGGTTCATCCTGATGCCAGTGCTGATCTTTGTCCTGGGCATTCCCACCACCATTGCCATAGGTACCGACCTGTTCCAGATAATCATCACCGGATCGGTGGGTTCGTTCGCCTACGCCCTGTCCGACCGGGTTGACCCGATGATGGCCGTGCTGATGCTGGCGGCGGCATCCATCGGGTCGCAGCTGGGGGCCAGCGCGACGCGGAGGGTGGACCCTTCTCGCATCCGTTTCCTCTACGGCCTTCTGATCCTGACGGGAGCAGTGGCGGTGGCGCTGGAGGAGGTGTCGCAGGCGGTGCCTGGGGCGGGCGCGCTGTCGACCGTCGCATCGGTGGTGCTGCTGGGCAGCGGCGGCGGGATGTGCATCGTGCTGCTGGTGATGATGGTGAGGTCGCGAGTGCGCCGCACCCGCGAAGGGCACTAGGCGCGGTGCTCTACGCACCCTCCGTCAGTGGCTGGAGGATGTCGACCAGCAGTTCCACGTCGTCAAGCCCCCTGCCTACTACGTCGGAGCGCAGGAATCGCTTTCGAGTGTAGTAGAACCCATGCAGTTCGTTGGCGACTCGCCGGAGATTTTCCAGCCGGATATCCCCAGTGAGATCCTGGACCTGATACATCACAGTAAAGAACTCATCGTGTCTGTTGTATTGCCAGCCCTGCGCTTTTGCCGCCGCCTTGGCCATCCAGGCAGCTGCTCCCCAGCCCTTTTCGGCCGCTTGATGCAGGTCGCCATTTGCCAGATATTCCCGGCCCTTTGACAGGAATTCTCTGGACTGCTCTCTATAGTCGGCTACAACTGCGGCACCGTTTTCGTAGGGTTCCATAGGTATGGACTGGCTCATGTCTTTCGCTCTAGCTACGCTCAGTTAACGGCTGGAGGATGTCGAGCAGGAGTTCCATGTCATTCAGGCCTTCGCCGATGGCGCTTTGGTACAGAAACATTTCCCGTTCGTAATAGTTGCCGTGTAGAGTTCCCGCGGTGTCTGCCAGCGTACGAAACCTTCCGTATCCCGACAGTTGCCTGGCTTGATGCATGGCTTTGAAAAACTCGTTGTGCCTGTTGTATTTCCAACCGCGGGTCTCTGCTACCGCCTTGGCCATCCAGGCAGCCACGCCCCAGCCGTTTTCGGAAGCCTGGTGGAGGTCTCCCTCTGCCAGGAAATTCCGGGCCCTGGTCAAAAATACCCGCGACTGCCGACGGTAATCAGCCGCTGAATCCGCGTCATGTTCAAAAGGCTCCATTGGTGCTTTGTCGTCGTCCATCTCCATTTTTTGTCCCAGAGGAAATTTCTGTTTACCTGCGCCTGGCAGACGAGCATTCCAGTATTGTTGGCAAAGCAGCCTGTACCCTCAGGCAAATGCAATTTAGCCAAAGCGTTTTCGGGCAATCTCGTCCGCCAGTTTGGTCTCGATTCAGAGATGTGGGACGGTTAGTCGATCTCGTACGGTTGTAGCTGTATCTCCTTGAGAGCGGGTATTACTTCCTTGCCCAGGAGCTCGATGGACCGCATGCAGTCCTCGTGGGGCATGGGGCCCTCGTTGCCGTAAATCAACAGGTAACCGGGGTTGAGTTTCTCCACCACCCAGGTCAACTGTTCGATCACCGTTTCCGGTGTGCCGACGATGATGGTCTTGGCGTCTTTTTGAAGATCGTAGGACTGGGGATCTCCCGCATTTCCGGCGAAGACGCCGGTGGGACGGCTGCGCTTGATCTGCAGAGCCTGGCGCGACTGGTAGCCGGGCGGGTCCACATGCTCCCGGGGACCGCGCTGGCGGTGCCCCTCGGTCCACACGAAATTCCGGCCAATCTCATCGGCCTTCTCTTCAGTGTCGGCAACGAAAACCTTGAGCAGGTATCCGAAATGCTCAGGGCCGGGCTGGTATCCGTTTTCCAGGGCGGTGTCGATATAGATTTGCTTGAGCCACTCGGTGGTCTCCATGACCGCGCCCAGATTCATGTAGGGATGGCCGTTCTTGGCGGCCCATACCACGCTTTCCGGGCTTCCGGTGCCGGGGAACCAGATGTCGGGCCGGGGATTCTGCATGGGCAACACCCAGGGATTGACCGCCCGGTACTGGTAGTACTTTCCCTCGTACCGGAAGGGGCCTGGCTGGGTCCAGCATTTCACTATCAGGTCGTGGGCCTCTTCGAACCGTTCCCGGTTCTGCGTGGGGTCGATACCGGCCTGAAGGGTCTCCACCGCGCCGCCGCGAACGAAGCCGGAGATGATCCTGCCGCCGGAGTAGCAGTCCAGCATGGCAATCTCTTCAGCCATTCGAATGGGGTCGTTGACGGCTATTACATTACCCAGGATGGCGATCTTGGCCTGCTTGGTGACCTTGGCGATGACGGCGGCGTCCAGGTTCACCGCAGGCTTTCCGCACCAGTACGCTGCGTGGTGCTCGTTGGTCATGATCCCGTCGAATCCCAACTCGTCGGCCAGCGCATACTGGTCGTGGTATTCGTTGTAAAGAATGTGGGCCTTGTCCGGGTCAAAGAACGTATTGGGGAATCCCAACCGTCCCGAGTCGAACTGTTCCAATTGGGCGTCGCTGACATAGCCCTGGGGTTGCTCGGAGAACCAGTAAACTTCCACTTTATCTTTGGGGCGGGCCAGTTGGTCAACCATGTCGTCCTCCTGCGGAGTTAATCTGTAACGGATGGTCCCCCGAATCGGCCGGCGCAACGGGCGTTTCCATTGACCGGTGAATCACAGGGACACAAAAAGGGATGCGAATTCGGGATGGTGAGCCAGAGGCCATTATAAAGTTAGGCCCCACCGTAGACCAGTAGCCGAACTGCTTGGCTATGACGGACAGAACGCCGGATTGCCCGGCAAGTGTCTGCAATGGGGCCCAGTGAGTCAGCGCAAGGGACCTGTGCCAATCAAATGATTATTGAAAGATTTCGGACTGCTAGTCCGTCAGGTCCCGCACCGTGCGCTCGACCAGTTCCCAGGGCACGTCCTGGCGGACGACGGAGCGGCCCACGTCCTCCAACATGACCCAGCGGTTGGTGCCCGACTGCACCTTCTTGTCCAGTGACATGGCTGTCAACACGTCCTCGGCGGGGACACCGGGGGCGCTTATGGGCAGGTTGAAGCGCTCCAGCAGCCGTTGCTGCCGGTCGACGATGGTAGGAGACATCAGGCCCATCTCGGCGGCCATGCGTGCCGCGCCCATCATGCCCACCGACACGCCCTCGCCGTGCAGGAAGCGGCCGTACTCGGTGGAGGACTCCAGCGCGTGGCCGATGGTGTGGCCGTAGTTGAGCAGGATGCGGATGCCCAGGGTCTCGCGCTCGTCCTGGCTGACCACCTCGGCCTTGATGGCCATGCTGCGGCGGATCACTTCGGCGGAGATCTCGGGATCAACGTCCATCAACGCCTCGGCGTGCTCCTCGAACACGTCCACAAGCTCGGCGTCCAAGATGAAGCCGTGCTTGATGGCCTCGGCCCAGCCCTCGGCCAGCTCCCGCTTGCCCAGCGTTGACAAAGCCGCTGCGTCGGCGTAGACGCCCTTGGGCTGGTAGAAAGCACCGACCAGGTTCTTGGCCATGGGGAGGTTGATGGCCACCTTGCCGCCGATGGAGGCGTCGACCATGGCGGCCATGCTGGTGGGCACCTGCACGAAGGCCATGCCGCGCAGGAAGGTGGCGGCGACGAATCCGCCCAGGTCGCCGGCCACTCCGCCGCCGACGCTGATGATGGTGTGGCCGCGCTCGGCCCGGCGCTCGGCCAGCCAGTGGTAGATGGCCTGCGCCAGCTCGAAGCTCTTGCTGGACTCGCCGGCGGGGATGATGAAGCAATGCGCCGGGATGCCCGCCGCCTGCAGCGACCGCTGAACGCGCCGCCCGTAGGGGTTCATGACATTGTCGTCGGTGATGATGTAGGCCGCGCCCCGGACGCCAACGTCCACGAGCCGCTCGCCGAGGTCATCCAGGATGTCCCACCCCGCGACGACGGGGTACGAGCCGCCGGAGTGGTGAACAGTGGCGGCCAGGTTGGGGTCGGTAGCATTGGCGTCGGGCATGATTCTCGCTCCGTATATTTTCTACAGATTTAATTTGATGCTAACAGGATATATCAATCCCACAGAGGGAAGAAATTTCTTTGGCCACCCCCTCCGCCGTCACCCCATCCGTGTCGACGGTGTGGTGCGCCTGCGCGTAGGCGGATGCACGCTGGGCCAGCAGCTCCGCTATGCGCGCCTCCGGGTCGTCGACGGCCAGCAGGGGGCGGATGGGGCCGCCTGCGTCCTCCTCTAGCACCCGCCGCAGGATCTCAGCGGGACTGGCTGACAGGAAGAACACCCGCCCGCCCGACAGCATAACCTCGCGGTTCCGCTCGCTGACGAAGGAACCGCCGCCCGAGGCGATGACCTGTCGCTCCCCGGCGCACAGGTCGAAAATGACCCGGCTCTCCAGTTCGCGAAAGGCGGGCTCCCCGTCTTCGCTGAAGATGCGGTGGATGGGCTTGCCCGCCCGATCCACGATCACGTCGTCGGCGTCTACGAACGCCCATCCGGTACGGTCCGCCAGCGCCCGCCCAACGCTGGTCTTTCCCGAGGCCATGAAGCCCACGAGGACTATGTTGCGCGGCAGCTCGGCCATGTCGGTCCGCCGGGCGCTCCCGTCAGTCGGGCAGGCGGGTCAGGTGCATCCGCGAGCCCAGGCTGGTCTCGGTGTCGAAGTAGAGCACCTGCTGGCCGATGGAGTTGGTGGCGGGCGCGTCGGCGATGAACTGCAGGCCCCGGTGCTGGCACTCGGGCATGCAGGTCGGGATGTCCCCCACCACGTAGCCCACGTGGTCCATCTGGTGCACGCCCGCGGGGATCACGGAAGGATCGCCTGGCTCAATTAGCTCGACCTGCACCTGCCCGAAGTTGACAAAGGCGTTACGCCCGCCCCGCGGCGAAGGGCCGCCGCCCACGTGCGTCCCGGAGAACCGCTGCACGTACCACTCGATTGCGGCATCCGCATCCCGAACGAGGTAGCCCGCGTGGACGATGCGCTCCACATCCAGCCCCTCGCCGACGGCGCCGGATGCCGCCGGGGCCAGCTGCGTCAGGTGTACCAGCGTCCCGTTGGTGGTTTCGGCGTCCAGGTAAAAGACCTGGTGGCCGAAGACGTTGACGAAGGGCTCGTCGCTGCCGAAGGCGAAGCCCCGGGCACGCAGCTGTTCCGCCGCCTGATCCATGCTCTCCACCACGTAGCCAACATGGTGCATATCGAGGACCTTGCTGCCGACGGCTGACTTGTCTTCCGGCTCGATAATCTCGGCCTCGGCCTGCCCGAAGCGCAGGTAGGCGTTGCGTCCGCCGCTGGGCACGGCGTAGCTGGGCGACAGTGGCCCGCCCCCGGCGTTGACCGCCCCAAACGACCGCTCGAACCATGCGACCGCAGCCTCCAGGTCGGACGTCAGGTACCCGATGTGCTGAATCTTGTCGAACATTGTTGGCCTCCGGGGGACGTATTCCCAATATTCCGTTGGTTACGGGCTTAGGGTGCTAGGTAGTCGGTTATCGTACTGGCCTCCGTGCCGAAGAATGTTCCTACCCCTATGAGGAGGAGTTCTATGGTCGGAATTACCAAGTCTTGAAGATTTCGTACCAGTTCTGTCTTATTTTGCATAAGGTTCACCCCCCTGAAGTCAAATTTGCTTGCTAGGCTCTTGACTTGCCGTAAAACGGCTTTGTGAGAGGCACAGAGACCAGTACTACCCCCGGCTACCTTGGCGACCCCTAGCAGCCTAAGCCCGTAACCCTAAATATGCATTGCCCCTAGCAGCTGGTCGGGCGCGGGGGGGCGGGGGCGTAGCCGCTGGAGGTGCAGAACTCGACGCGGTTGCCGTCCGGGTCGTGGATGAACAGGAAGGCCTGGCCGTCGTAGCGGACGCCTTCGCGCTCGATCTCGAAGCCGTTGCCGGCCAGGGTGGCGCGGGTGCCTTCGAAGTCCTCGACCTCGAAGGCGTGGTGGATGCGGTCGGGCTTGGCCGGCGCCTCCTGGGTCTCGATCAGGTGGACCATGATGCCGCTGTCCAGCTGCAGCCAAGTGATCTCGGGGTTGTCTACCTGGCTCTCGATCTGCTTAATGCCCAGCAGGTTGTTGTAGAACTCCATGGCTACGGCGGTGTCTTTGACCATGGTGGTCACGTGGTTGATCTTGGTGGTCGTAATCAGTCCGGGCATGGGGCCTCCTCGCCATCTCAATTTGTGCCCCACGATTATGCCATGGGCGCAGATGGCGGGCTATACACCGTCCGTCATAGCTGGCTACCCAGCACCACCAGCGCCACGCCCCCGACGGTGATGGCGGTGCCCAGCACCAGCCAGCGGTTGACGTTCTCCTGCACCGACAGGAATATCGCGGCCAGGATCAGCGTGAACAGCGGATTGGCGGAAACGATGGGCGAGACCACCACCACATCGGCGCGCTGCAATGCCATGTAGGTGCAGTTGACGCCCGTGGCCGCCGCCAAACCCGACAGGCCGGCGTAGACCAGGAACCCCGGCGACCGGCGCGCTTCGCCGATGGACGCTATCGCCTGCTTGGCGGCCACCGGGGCCACCAGCAGCAGTCCGAAGAACAGGCTGATGGTCGACACCACCAGCGGTGATGTGTAGTCGATGGTCAGCTGCTTGACCACCACGTTGGTCGTGCCGTAGCAGCAGGCTGCCCCGAAGGCCAGCAGATATCCGATCAGCACGGACCTTCGCTCTCGTCCCTCGGCGGGTTTAGGGCCGGGGGAGGATGATTGGCCTCCGCCCCCCAGGATGTTCCGGCCCAGGGCGGTGGCCAGCCCGGCAACAACTACCACGGTCCCCATCAGCACGACCCAGTGAGGCCTCTCACCGGTGAATACGATGGCCAGGATCGAGGCGAACACCGCCGACGTCCCCACGATGGCCCCGGCGCGGGCTGCCCCGATGCGTCCCACGGCCAGGTACGACAGATTGCGTCCGCCCAGGAAGTTGAACGCCCCCAGCATCACGCACCACGCCAGCACGATGAGGGGCAGAGTGACGAAGTCTGAGGATACGAATACCAAGGCAAGGATTCCCGACGCCGCGAAGCTGAAGAACAGGGAGATGAAGGTAATCGGGAGAGCACCAACCCTGCCCATCCCCAAGCGGGCGAAGATTGTCGCGCTGCCGAACCCCATAATCGCCAGGAGGGACAGACCAATGGCCGTCATGTCGCCGCCATCATTTCGGTCACAACTGCCCTCCCAGCGCCACTGCCACCACCCCTGCCACTCCGATAATCGCGCCGGTAATCAGGCGCCAGTTTAGCTGCTCCAGCCGGGAGATGAATACGTGGGAAAACAGCAGGGTCCAGAGCGTGAAGGTTGCCAGGATGGGGGCGACGATAACGACGTCGGCCCGCTGCACCGCAAAGAGCTGGGATGTGATGGACACCGCGGTACTCAGGCTTGAGAGGATCACGAAGCCCATGGATTTCCATTCGAACGTCCTGATGGCAGGTTTGCGGGCTGCGATGACGCTCACCGAGGGTACTACGATGAACATGGCGGCCAGCATGCCCAGGGCAACGATCGTCAGGGGCGAGTCGAATACGCTCACAGCCTGCTTGGCCAGGACCGTGCTCGCGCCCGTGGCCGCCCCGCCAGTCAGCCCGAAGAGGCATCCGATGAGATAGCGGCGGTCGGCGCGCCAGCCCTGGGTGAGCGAGTCTCCGCTGGCCAGCAGCAGGCCAATGATCACGGCCACAGTGCCCACCGCAACCAGGGGCTTGAGGGACTCTCCGATAAAGGCGATGGCGAAGAGAGCGGAAAAGGGGACCGATGTCGATATGAAAAGGGCAGTCCGCGACGCCCCAATGAAGCTGACTCCCGAATAGGCGACGGTACGCCCGATGGCGAACTGCACCACTCCGAGGGCCACGATCCAGAGCCATGCCTCCTGCGGTACGTTGAAGAGATTGGAAGGGTCCAGGGCCAGGTCCACGATCGTCACGCCAACGAACCCCACCACCAGCGCCACGCCGATGAGTGCAATGGGATGGACTCCCGGCATTGCCCCCCGGGCTGCCACCGCGCCGCCGCCAAGGCTGGCCGCAGCCATCAGGGAGAGAATTATGGCAATCATCGTGCTCCTGCACCCAGTGACGGGAATCCCTTCGCCCCTTGTAAGAAGGCCAAGATGAGGCCATTTCCTCCCCTCACAGCTGGCCGCCCAGGGCCACCGCAATTACGCCCGCCACCGCGAGGAGGGCTCCGATGACCAGCCGCAGGGTTATCTGCTCCAGCCTCGAAATGAAAATGTGCGACAACAGCAGCGTCCACAGTGGAAAGGTGGCGAGTATCGGCGCGACCACCACCACGTCGGCCCGCTGCACCGCGAAGAGCTGGGTCAGGAGGGACATTGCGGCAACAAGACCGGAGGTTACGACCAGGCCCAGGGACTTCCAGTCGTAGGCCCTGACCGCGGGATAGCGCACGCTGGCAAAGCCCGCGATCGGGACGACAATGGCCATCGCCACCAGCGTGCTCAACACGCTGACTGTCAGCGGTGAGCTGTATACGGTCAGGGTATGCTTGCCGATGACGCTGCCTGCCCCTACCCCCAACCCCGCTCCCAGCGCGATCAGGCATCCGAGAAGGTAGCGGCGGTCCGTGCGCCATCCCTGGGTCAGAGAGTCGCCGCTGGCCAGCAGCAGCGCGGCTATCACACCCACCGTGCCCACGGCGACCAGGAGGCTCATGGCCTCACCGGTGAAGGCGACGGCCAGGAATGCGGCAAAGGGCACCTGGACACAGATGAAGAGGGCGGTTCGAGAGGCGCCAATGATGCTCACGCCCAAGTAGCCCATGGATCGCCCGCCAACGAATTGCACTACCCCGAAGGTAAGTACCCAGGGCCAGACGGCCCTGGGTATGTCCTGGAAGTCAGGAAGGGCATAGATGAGCGCCGCGACGCCGAGGACAACGAAACCGGTCACGAGGGAGATGCTGATGGTGGCCACGGGGTGTACCGGGGGCATCGCGGCGCGCGCGGAAACGGCGGTTCCGCCCAGGCCGATGGCCGCCAATACGGAGAGGGCGATGGCCACCATTTAGAGAGCTAGGTCCGGACCACGCTGTCAACAATCGACTGGAAGATCAATGCTCCATCTGTGCCGCCCAGCAGTTCCTCGCAGCAGCGCTCCGGGTGGGGCATCATGCCCAGGACATTGCCCGTCTCGTTGATGATGCCGGCGATATTTCGGGCCGAGCCGTTGGGATTGGCCGCATCAGTAGCTTCGCCGGAGTCGTCGCAGTACCGGAAGAGCACCCTGCCCTCGCGCTCCAGCATGTTCAGCGTTTCAGCATTAGCGTA
The DNA here is from genome assembly GCA_965261885.1 of Dehalococcoidia bacterium. Taxonomy (GTDB): domain Bacteria; phylum Chloroflexota; class Dehalococcoidia; order Lucifugimonadales; family UBA3495; genus VXOI01. Next base: position 58,033 of record CBDHDY010000021.1, on the reverse strand, counting down.
GTAGTTGCCCTCGCCGTGGGATATGGGCACCTGCAGGACCTGTCCCACCCTGCAGGTCGATGAAAACCGAGTGTCGGCGCGCTCCACGCTCAGGTTGGTCCACTGGCATCGGTACTCCAGTTGCCGGTTGGCCCGCAGCGCCCCGGGCAGCAGGCCAGACTCGCAGAGAATCTGGAAGCCGTTGCAGATGCCAATGACCGTGCCGCCCGACTCGGCGAATGCGTAGAGGGCGTCCATCACGGGAGACAAGCGGGCCATGGCGCCGGGACGCAGGTAGTCGCCATAGGAGAAGCCGCCGGGAATGATCACGCAGTCCAGCCCCTTCAGTCCAGTGTCCTTGTGCCAGACGTACTCGGCTTCCTGTCCGAGCACAGTGCTGACGGCGTGGTGGCAGTCTGTGTCGCTCCAAGTGCCGGGGAACTGCAGGATTCCAAATTTCATGGGCTTGCTATCTCAAATAGTGTGTGTGACAAACCAATTCCAATCGCATTACGCCAAGGTAGGATTGCCTTCATTGTTCCTTCAAATCCAGACGGACGCCCTCACCCTCACCAGAGGAAGAATGGACCTGTCACATACCCTCCTGGTTCCTGGAAGTTCCCTCACCCAGAGTGAGGGGCTACCTTACTCAAGAGAGTCAAGGAATTCGCCCGCGAGGCGATTGACCTCCGTGCCGTCGGCCTTGCCGCGCACCTGCGGCATCAGTCTTCCCATGACCTTGCCTCGGTCTCGGGGTCCGGTGGCTCCGACCTCGGCAACTACGGCGCTGACCAGGGCGAGAATTTCGTCCTGACTCAGTTGGGGAGGCAGGTACTCCTCCAGCACAGTCAGATCGAAGGCTTCCTTGTCGGCCAGTTCGTTGCGGCCTCCGTCACGGAATGCCTTTATGCTGTCCCGACGGTCACTGACCTGCTTGGAGACGACCTCGACCATGGCCTGGTCGTCCAGCGTTTCGCGTCGCTCTTTCTCGACAACCTGCACAGCGAACTTGAGGAATCGCAGCGCGTCGACGCGGGCCTGTTCGCGCTGGCGCATGGAGTTGCGGATGTCTTCTTCGAGTTGGTCCCTGAGCGTCATAGTAGATCCCCGCAGGCGGGAGGATGGGATAGCCGCTGGATAATGCATTCATTTTAACCGCTGCGAACCGAGGGCGCGAATAGGCCGTACGTTTGGTATTCCCACTGTTTCTGACCAAGTCCAATAAAACCTGCGGGCATTGACGCATTTAACCTTGGCTTTCCCCACGGAGGGTAATTTGGTATACTTTGTCAGCCGCGCCCTGTTTTGGGGACGGCTTCGTTTTGCGCAATGCGCAGACGATTGCCAGCCGGCTATTTTGTTTTAGTTGAAAAGGCGGTTTTAGGATGCCGGCATACGCCGTTATCGGAGGACAGTGGGGCGACGAGGGCAAGGGGAAGGTAATCGACTACCTTGCCGGCCAAGTGGACAGCGTCGTGCGTTTTGCCGGTGGCAACAACGCTGGCCACACCGTGGTCAACGACGAGGGTGTCTTCCAACTCCACCTGGTCCCGTCCGGCATCTGCTGGCCCGAGGTTGACGGCATCATCGGCAACGGCGTGGTTGTCGACCCCGACGTGCTGACCGATGAGATGGATATGCTGCGCGGGCGTGGGATCGACACCAGCAAGCTGCATGTCAGTGAGCGAGCCCACGTCATCATGCCCTATCACGTTCTGCTGGACGCGCTGGAAGAGAAAGCCCGCGGCGCCAGCGCCATCGGCACCACCGGCCGGGGCATCGGACCCGCCTACGTCGACAAGACAGGCCGGGCTGGCATCAGGGTGGGTGATTTGCTGGACTGGGAGACACTGGCTCCCAAGCTGAAGGACTGTTCTCGAGCAAAAGAACGCCATCATAACCAAGATTCACGGCGCAGAACCGCTGGCCTACGAGGACGTGAAGGCCAAGTGCCGCCAGTGGGCCGAGCAGTTGCGGCCCTACGCCCATCCCACAGAGCAGATCGTGCAGGACCGCCTGGCCCTGGGCAAGCGGGTTCTGCTGGAGGGAGCGCAGGGGACCCTGCTGGACCTCGACCACGGTTCTTATCCCTACGTCACTTCCTCCTCGCCGTCCATCGGCGGTGCCTGCACCGGCCTGGGACTGAGCCCTCAGTCCATTGCCGGCGTTCTCGGCGTGTTCAAGGCCTACTCAACGCGGGTTGGCGGCGGGCCGATGCCATCGGAAATTGAGGATGACTTCGCCGAAAAGATTCGCGAGATTGCCCAGGAGTACGGCACCACCACCGGACGGGCCCGCCGCATCGGCTGGTTCGACGGAGTGGCCGCCAAGTACAGCCAACTGGTGAACGGCTTCACCGGCCTGGTGCTTACTCGCCTGGACATCCTAGATGGATTCGAGTCGGTCAAGATCTGCACCGGTTACATGGTGGATGGGCAGAAGGTCGACCGCTTCCCGGCCAACACGTCTCTGCTGGCCCGTTGCGAGCCGGTATACGAGGAGATGCCAGGCTGGAACGAGCCCACGGCCAGCGCAACCAAGATGTGCCAGCTGCCCGCCAACGCCGTGGCCTACATCCGCCGCATCGAGGAACTGGTGGGCTGCCAGGTGCAGATCGTCTCCACCGGCCCCAGCCGCGCCGAAACCATCCAGATCAGCCCCGTCTTCTAGGGCGTGGGGCGGCTGCCGTGACCACCATTTCGACCACGGCCGACCTGTTGCGCCTGCTGCGGGAAGACCCGGACTTCCGGGACGAAGTCCGGCGCCTGATTCTGTCCCAAGAGTTGATCGATCTGCCCGAACGCTTTGCCCGCTTCGAAAGCTATGTTGAACGGCGCTTCGACAGCCTGGAAAGCAGCATGGGACAGCAGTTCTCGGAGGTTCGCGGCGAGATCACTGGGGTTCGCGGCGAGATCGCGGAGGTTCGTGGCGACATCGCGGAGGTTCGTGGCGACATCACTGGGGTTCGCGGCGACATCACTGGGGTTCGCGGCGACATCGCGGAGGTTCGTGGCGACATCACTGGGGTTCGCGGCGACATCGCGGAGGTTCGTGGCGACATCACTGGGGTTCGCGGCGATATAGGCAGGCTCAAGGGCGCGGAATACGAACGCAAAGTCAGCCGCGTTTTTGCGAGTTACGCAAGCGCGGCGTTCAGACAGCGTCACAGTCGCCCGCTTCGTAGTAACCGGTTACTGGTCGGTGCGGGTCAGAGTCCAGCTACTGCATACGAAGAAATTCTGGCCACCGCTTTCGACAATGGAGAGATAACCGAGGAAGAGATAGGGGAGCTCCAGCAGGTCGACGCTGTTATGATGGGACAGGATCAGGGCTCAACCGTCTATTTCGTGGGTGAGTTTTCCGTAACGGTCAACGATCACGACATTGACCGGGCAATTTCTCGTGCTGCCGTTCTCAGAAGAGTCACCGGTTCCGCTGCATGGCCTATGGTCATCGGCGACACCATACCCTATCCGCAGCGGGCCAGGGCCGAAGCTGAAGGGGTCGAGTTCAGGCAGGTGGCGGAGTAGTCCCGTTCCGGTGATTGTTGACCACAGGACCGGGAAAGGACTGTAAACAAAGCGGCCCCGCCAATTGGCGGGGCCGGCTCTTTTCTGGGGGGCATGCCGTAAACGGCTAGACCGGCAGGTCGATGGTGTACTGCGACATGACCTTGTCGATCTCGGCGGCCGCCTTCTCTGAGGCTGGGATCAGCGGCAGGCGCGGGTTGCCGACGTTGAAGCCGGCCTTGTTCACGCCGTACTTTACCGGGATGGGGTTGGACTCGACGAACAGCACCTTGAACATGGGAAGCATCCGGCGGTGCTCGGCGGCGGCGGCCTCGACGTCGCCCTCCAGCAGCAAGCCCATCATCTGCTTGATCTGGCTACCGATTAGATGGGAGGCCACGCTGACCACCCCATATCCGCCCGTGGCCATAATGTAGAACGTCTCGTTGTCGTTGCCGCTCCATACGAGGAAGCCGGGCCGGGCCCCGTCGATGATGCGGGTTATCTGGTCCATGTCGCTGCCGGCTTCCTTGATGCCCACGATCCTTTCGAGCTCACTGAGCCTGATGGTGGTCTCGTGGCTCATGTTCAGGCTGGTCCGGCTGGTCACGTTGTACAGGATGGCCGGCAGGTTGGTGCTCTCTGTAATGGCCTTGAAGTGCTGGTACAGGCCCTCCTGCGGAGGCTTGTTGTAGTAGGGCACCACCAGCAGCAGGCCATCCACGCCGGCCTTCTCCGCCTCCTGGCTGAGCTCGATGCTCTCGGCGGTGCTGTAGTTGCCGGTGCCGGCAATAACCGCGCCCCGGTCGCCGACCGCATCCTTGACCTCGCCGTACAGGCGGATCTTCTCGTCCGTAGTCAGGGTGGGCGACTCGCCGGTGGTGCCTGAGACAATAACGGCATCGCTGCCGGAGTCAAGAAGGGCGTTGGCAAGCCGCTTGGCCTGTTCGTAGTCAACGTTCCCCTCGGTGTCGAACGGTGTGACCATTGCAGTAATAAGCCTGCCTATTTCAGCCATTGTGGCCCTCCATTAGTTCCGTGTACGGAAACTCTTGATCTCTCTTTGCGCCCATTATACGCGTGGGCTCAACGCCCGCAACCCTGTGAGGGAGCAGGGTGTAACCTTTACGGTTGAAAACCAGTCGCTGCGTGGAAACGCCCACGACTTGACCCTCTCCCTGGGAGAAGGATACTTACCTCTCGAAAGCTAGGCTCGTGCCTGGGCCTGTGTCGGCTTCAGACGGCCACGGGCAACCAGCTCCTCTGCGATCTGCAGGCTGTTGAGTGCTGCGCCCTTGCGCAGGTTATCGGAAACGATCCACAAGGCCAGGCCGTTCGGATTTGACATATCCTGTCGAATGCGGCCGACGAACACGTCATCCTCGCCGGAGACGTCCCACGGCATGGGATAAGCGGCGTTGGCCGGGTCGTCCAGCACGGTCAGTCCCGGCATACCAGCCAGCGCCTCGCGGGCCTCCCCGACGGACACGGGACGGTCAAACTCCAGGTGCACCGCCGCGCTGTGGGATACATAGACCGGGACCCGGACGCAAGTTGCGGAGATCTGCAGGTCGGGGTCGTGGAGGATCTTCTGCGACTCCTGCCGCATCTTCTGTTCTTCGTAGGTGTAGCCGGACTCCATGAACCGGTCGATCTGGGGAATCAGATTGTAGGCGATCTGCCCCGGCTCGCTGGAGGTGGCGCTGTGGTCGGCATCGATGAGCCGCTCCGACTGCTCGCGCAGACCGGCCACCAGTGACGCACCCGCACCCGACACCGACTGGTAAGTATCGGCGATAATCCGGCTTATGGGACCGAGCTCCCGCAGGGGGTGAGCGACCATAACCAAGGGCGTGGTGGAGCAGTTGGGGATGGAAATGATGCCGTCATGCCACTCCACGTCATCGCCGTTGACCTCCGGCACCACCAGCGGCACGTTGGCCTCCATGCGGAAGGCCGAGCCGTCGTCGATGACCACCGCTCCGGCGGCCACGGCGTGGGGGGCGAGCTGTCGGCTGACGGCAGAGCTGGCCGAGATAAAAGCGACGTCCACCCCCGCGAAGGAGTCCACCGTGGCTTCCTCAACCACCAGTTCTTCGCCGCCGACAACGATGCGCTTACCGGCCGAGCGGCTGGACGCCATGAGCCGCAGGCGGGGCATCCTGCCCTTGCCTGACTCTTTCCCGCTGCCAGGGGCGTAGCGCTGCTCGACGATGCGCAGGAACTCTGCGCCCACAGCTCCGGTAGCGCCAACAACTGCAATGGTCAAGTCTTCCACGGGGAGTACCCTCCTACTAATATTTACGAAAACTGGGCTTAAATCAGGATTCGAGCTTAGGATGGACTATTGGACACAAAAAATCCCTCCCGACTATTGAGGGAGGGACTCTTTATTCTCCAGGACATGTACCGGTTAAGCTAACGAGACCTCCTCTTTATCAGCCCAAGGCTTAGAAGGCTTCTCATCTGTATCTGAGGCCCCATTTGCCTCTTGATGAGCGGTCCGCATTGCTATTTCCTCTGCAATCAGCTCCTGAGCTCGGCTCTCGATTTTATGGCGACGCTCCTCAGGTAGTTCCTTTAGCATCTCTTGCAGTGTACTCATAACGGAGTCCTCTAGTTAGTCACTTTGGGAGTCGTGAGAGGTGGTTGTCAAACCTAGAGTCTGCCTCGCGAATTAGGCTCCTGTAGAATAACTTTTCATTTTTCCCCCTTTTGTCAGCTGCTAGAAGGAGTACAGCCTTCCTATTGGGGTCAAATACGAAAGCCACTCGCCACACTCCGCTATCTGCGGAGAATCGAAGCTCTTTCATGTTGGCATGGCGAGACCCATCCAATGTGTCCGCATTTGGCCTTCCCAAAGTCGGGCCAAATTCCTCCAAGAGTCTCGCCTTAGCTAATAGCTCATCCCGAACAGAATCTGCTAAGTCTCTGAATTCTGGTTCAAACTCTGAATGAAATTCTACTTCCCACTTGTCAGTGCATGGTAACACTTAAACACTCTCATCACAAAGCGCAACACTCCCTGGAATGCCGATGCCATCAATATCGGCCTAATGTGAAACCATCCCTACAGGCCGAGCACCTTCTCCAGGCCCACGACCAGGCCGGGGCGGGCGCTGGCTTCGCGGATGCAGCGTACGACGCCGGGCATGTAGCAGTCGCGGCCCAGGGTGTCGTGGCGCAGGGTGACGGTCTGGCCCGCTGCGCCGAAGACGACCTCGTGGTGTGCACTCCGGCCAGGCAGGCGGACGCTGTGCACGGTGACGCCGTTGACGTTGCCGCCCCGCGTCTCGGGCAGGTTCTCTTTCTCGGTCACGTTGCGGGAAAACTGTTTCAGCCCAGCCAGGCTGTTGGCCAAGGCCAGCGAGAAACCGGAGGGTGCATCAATCTTCATTTCGTGGTGGGATTCCACGATGTCAACGTAGTCGAAGAAGGGCGCGGCCTGCTCGGCCAGCTTCTTGAGCACGATTGCGCCGAGGGCGAAATTGGGGGCCACAATAATGCCCACGCCGTTGTCGTTGGCGAGGGCGTCCAACTGCGCGTGGTGGTCCGCGTTCAGCCCGCTGGCGCCCAGCACCAGGTTGAGCTTGCGGGCGGCGGCAATGTGCGCGGCCTCCATGCAGGCGGTCGAGTTGGTGAAGTCCACCATCATATCAGGGCGGGTGTCGTCCAGGATCTGAGAAAGGTCTGTGGACAGCGGCACGTCGCCCGCGGGTGTGGGCAGCACGCCACCGCGGTCGGTTTGGCACACGGCTCCCACCAAATCCATATCACTTTCGCGGCAGACGGCGGCGACGGTCTCGACGCCCATCTTGCCCGTTGCCCCATGAATCACCACTCGTATCGCAGCCATCTCTTCCTCCGCAAGGAGCCATTGAATCCAGCATTCAGGAATCTGACCTGATTAAAAGCGAAGAGCGCAGAGAAAAACAAGCTCTCTGCGCTCATTGGCATCAATTGCCGAGTTTTTGCCTATGCTTGAGGGGCGCTGGGCCGGCTGCCGCCGTCGAAGCGGCCGCCCTGTCCACCAGCCGGGCCCTGCCCACCGGCCGGGCCGCGTCCGCCGCCGCCCATGGGAGGCCGGCCACCGCCGTTGCGGTTTCCGCCTCCGGGGCCACCGCGTCCACCACCACCACCGGAGCCACCGCGTCCGCCACCACCGAAGCCGCCGGGGCGTCCACCCCGGTCGCCGCCGCGTCCGCCGCCGAAGCCGCCGGGCCGTGCACCCTCGGGGCGCGGTGCGGGCGGGCTGTCGTCGCCAAACAGGGCACGGCGAGAGAGGTTGACTCGGCCCTGCGCGTCGATCTCGTGAATCATCACGGTGATTTCCTGACCTTCGACCAGGTCTTCTTCCAGGTCGCCGAGGTCACCGTTGCGTATCAGGCCGTCCCGCCCCGGCACCAGCTCGATGAAAGCACCGAAGTTGGTCAGGCGCACGACCTTGCCGGTGAAGATGTCGCCGATGGTCAACTCCCGGGTAAGGCTGTCGACCTTGGACTGGGCCATCTCCAGCATGGCCTGATCCACACCGCCTATGGTCACCGTGCCGTCGTCCTGAACATCTATGGAGGTTCCAGTCTCCTCCTGGATGCCGCGAATCACACGGCCTCCGGGGCCGATCAGGGCACCGATCTTGTCCGAATTGATCTTCAGACGGATCATCTTGGGAGCGTGGGGGCTCATCTGTCGCTTGGGGGTGTCGATGACCTCCGCCATCTTGTCCATGATGTGCAGCCGCCCAACGCGGGCCTGTTCCAGGGCCTCGGCCAGTATCTCCTGGGTCAGCCCGGTCCACTTGATGTCCATCTGCAGGGCGTTCACGCCTCCGGTAGTGCCGGCAACCTTGAAATCCATGTCGCCCAGGAAATCCTCGATGCCCTGGATGTCGCTGAGGATGGCATACTGCCCGTCCTCTCCGGTAACAAGTCCCATGGCTATGCCGGCCACCGGCGCCTTGACGGGGATGCCGGCGTCCATCAGTGCCAGGGATGTGCCGCAGACGCTGCCCATGGACGTACTGCCGTTGGACGATAGCACCTCGGAAACCACGCGGATGGCGTAGGGGAACTCGTCCTCGGCGGGCAGTGTGGGCAGGATGGCGCGTTCGGCGAGGGCGCCGTGGCCGATCTCCCGGCGTCCCGGGGACCCGACCCGGCGGGCTTCTCCGGTGGAGAAGGACGGGAAGTTGTAGTGGTGCATAAATCGCTTGGTATTGTCGGGCCCGACGGTGTCCAGGGTCTGCTTCATCGACAGCGACCCGACGGTGACGGTTGACAGCACCTGAGTCATGCCGCGGGTGAACAGGCCGGAGCCGTGGGTGCGGGGCAGAACGCCCACCTCACAGGAGATGGGGCGGATTTCCTCCAGCGCCCGTCCGTCAGGGCGGAGGTGCTGCTCGAGGATCCGGCGGCGCACTTCATCACGCATCACGCTCTTGAAGCCCTCGGAGAGCGCCTTATCGCCAAATTCCTCTGCCAGTTTCTGCGAGACCTCGTCGCGCAAGGCGTTCTCACGGGCCTCCAGAGCCACCTTGTCAAGGTTTTCGCCCACGGCGTCAGACAGGCGGGTGCCAATGACCTCACGGATGCTGCCCTCCAGCTTGGCGGAGGCGTCCTTGTCGGTCTTGACCTCGAGCTTCGGCTGGCCGACCTGGGCCACGAGTTCTTCGATGAGTTCGATGATCTCGACGTTGGCTTCCTGGGCGCGGCGGATGGCCTCGAGGATGACCTCCTCGGACACTTCGTTCGCGCCGGCTTCGACCATGATGATGGCGTCGCGGGTGCCGCCGATGACCATGCTCAAGGTGCTGTCATCGCTCTCCTGGTAGGTGGGGTTGATGACGTACTCCCCGTTGCGGTAGGCGATGCGGCAGGCGCTGACAGGACCGTCGAAGGGAATCTGGGAAATTGCCAAGGCCGCCGACGCTCCCACCATGGCCAGAATTTCCGGCGGGTTCTCCTGATCCGAGGAAAGCACTGTCAGGGTGACCTGTATGTCGTTGTGCAGGCTCTTGGGGAACAGCGGCCGGATGGACCGGTCGGTGAGACGGGAGGCGAGGACACCATCCTGCCCAGGCCGGCCTTCCCGGCGGAAGAAGCTGCCAGGGATGCGCCCGGCGGCGTATAGCCTTTCCTCGTAGTCCACGGTCAGCGGCAGAAAGTCGATGTCCTCGGCCCGGGGGCGGTCCGACATGACGGCGGTGGCGAGGACTATAGACTCGCCGTAGCGGACAGTCACGGAGCCGTGGGCCTGAAATGCCAGGCGGCCGGTCTCGAGTACCAGTGTCTCGCCGCCGATGTCACGATGGACCACGGTGGGGGTTGCAAGTTGAGTTGCCATATTAATACGCACGACCTCACTCAAAGATGAGTTAGTCGGGAAGACAGCAGGGGGGGCGACGTGGCTAGACGAAAAACAACCCCGATGTTTTCGGGGTTGTCTGCGGCGCTGTCAGCGCCGCAATCCGAGCCTGGTGATGAGTGTCTGGTAGCGACTAACGTCTTCGTTACTGAGGTAATTCAACAGGCGTCTGCGCCTGGAAACCATCATCTGCAAACCGCGACGAGAATGGACATCTTTGCGGTGGATCCGCAGGTGGTCGGTGAGCCGCTTGATATTTTCTGTCAGAACGGCAACCTGGATCTCGGCGGAGCCGGTGTCCCTGTCGTTGATACGATATTCGCGGATGATGTTTGTTTTCGTTTCGCCGTCTAGCATCGGGGCGTCTTTGCTCTTGCTTCTTCTTTTTCTAACTTCATTGTGAATCTTATCACGCGCCGGGGAAGGATGGCAATGGGGAGAATGACGGGTTGCCCTGTCCGCATTGCTCTCTATTGCCTCTGTCAACCGGCGTCATGCTATAATAGAGGCAGAGTCGGGGCGTGGCCCAGCCAGGTAGGGCACCTGCATGGGGTGTAGGGGGTCGTCAGTTCAAATCTGACCGCCCCGACCATTTATCAGGAAAACCCGAGTCAAGACCGCCTGTTGTTGGCGGTCTTTTTTGTTGGGGGTTCTCTGGTTCAATTCCCAAAGGGTTGGCCGAGCGATTACAGGGAGAAGCCTATTCGATACGCAGGGGGATCGAGCCGTGTTCGTCTGGGTGCTGCCAGTCGACGACGGCGCCCGCATCGTCCAGCATCATTCCCTGGACGACCTGCCGTATATTATGAATACCGGTAGTTGTCAGTGGGCGGTCGCCCGTTGTAACGGTGTCCCAGGCGTACCACGCGAGGGACAAAGAACCCACAATGGGGGTAGCGAGCAGGAACCAGTTGGTGCCATGCCAGTTAAGCAATTCTGACGCCACAGCCATCACAGCCGAAACAGACGAGATCGCCTCGCCAGTTACTAGTATCCTCTCATTCCAACGCCATTGGCTTGGGTGCCAGATCCTGCGGCGGCCTAGCGGATGGGTGAATCTCCGCCATCGGTGATGCAGGAACGCCTTCAATTGCGCGACCTCCAGCACTCTCATTAGTCTCTGTTACAGTCGGATGTTAGCACAATTGGTTTACACAAGACCGCTTCGAGAAGGACATGGGAAAAGAAAAATGGTCCCTCTGGACCCGCCCTGCAACGCCTGTACCCGCGCTTTTTAGACTATCAGGTTAGATTACCAGGATTCTTGGATTACCAGACATGGGGCGGCTCCTCGGGTTAAACGAAAAAGACCGCCGAGGTTGGGCGGTCTTTCGGCCTCGGCAGGTGGAGCCGTAGCCACGAGAAAGACCCCCGGGGGGGACTGGGTGTTTCCCTTCCAGTCCGCCGCCAGGGGTCTTGGTGTTTTCTCGGTGCAGTGCCCGGGTGAGGAGTCGGCCTAGTGGCCGCCGCAGCCGCCTCCGCCGCAACCACAGCCACCACCGCCGCCACCGCCGCCACCGCCGCAGCCGCAGCCTGCTCCGCATCCGCCGCCAGCCTGGGCGAACATCGGGTTGTTGATGACGAAGCCCACCTGCCCGCCGAAGTTCTCGACGTAGTCGATGGTGGCCTCTTCAAGGAATGGGGCGCTGTCCGAGTCCATCAGGAACTTGACGCCTTCCAGGTGCAACTCCGTGTCGTCGGCCTGACTCTCGTTTTCCATGGTCAGCATGTACTGGAGGCCGCCGGTCTCTGCCGGTATGGCGATGACGCGCAGGGCCCCTTCCTGCTCACCCTGTTCTTCCATAACTTCTCTCAGCTTTTCAATGGCGAGCGTCGTTACTTCCATAATCCTGATGCGCTCCTTCCTCAGTGATTGGGCGGCAACATGCGCCCCTTCTTGACCAGTGACTTGGGCTAACCTGATAAAGCTAACATATCGCGGGCGATTTTGCCAGTCAATACCCAGTCAATGCACAATGCAAGGTTATTACAGCCCTATGCGAGGGAATCTAGGCGGCACCATGCGAGAGTCCTCGGCGGACACCCCCGCCGGACGTCGCTCCGCAGGAATAGCCCACCCCCTTGCATCTCCTGTGCCGACGGAGGGTAATTCGCACAAGGCTCGGGTGGCCGGGCCGTCTTTTTCGCAGGCCCAGCGGAGGATGGAGCCGGTGCCTCCGGAGATCGCTGACTACTCATTGAACAGGGGCCTGGACGTTCGGGGCGGAGGGGAGCAGCTTTTCTCTGAGACTGTCTTCGCCATTCCAAAGGGACTTATGTCTAATTTTGCCCAGCAGCAAAGCCATTCCGAGCATTCCCGCTTTCGCAGGGATGACATACTTTTACCCGATGGGACGTGGTGCATCTCCCAAATGCGGTAGCCCTGTTCTTATGACACTTCCGCCTTGCGGATAGTGTCTGCAGCAGGGACAATATGCACATTCCGGGTTTAGTGAGCGCAACAGATAAGCGTGTCAACATCGCACTTTCATCCCATCATCCGCGAGTGGTTCGAGGGGCGGTTCCAGCAGCCCACTGAGGCGCAGGCCCAGGGGTGGGCAGCCGTGGCCGAGGGACGGCACACGCTCATCGCCGCTCCCACCGGCTCCGGCAAGACGCTGGCCGCCTTCCTCACCTGCATCGACCGGCTGGTGCGGCAGGGGCTGGAGGGCGAGTTGCCGGACACCACACAGGTGGTCTACGTCTCCCCGCTAAAGGCCCTGTCCAACGACATCCAGAAGAACCTAGCTGGTCCGTTGGAGGAGATCGTGGCTCTGGCGGCCCGGAGACACAGGGAGGGCCAGCCGTGCCTGGACCTTTTCCCGGACGACGGGGGCGAATTCCCGGAAATCCGGGTGGGGGTGCGCACCGGCGACACACCCCAGGCCGAACGCCAGAAAATGGCGAAGAGGCCTCCGCACATCCTCATCACCACCCCCGAGTCGCTGTACATCCTTCTCACCTCTGCCAGCGGCAGGCGTGGGCTGATGGACGTCAACACCCTGATCCTTGACGAGATACACGCCGTGGCCGACGACAAGCGTGGCTCCCACCTGTCGTTGTCTGTGGAGCGGCTCTGCGCGCTGTCGGAGCAGGCAGTAGTGCGCATCGGCCTGTCGGCCACCCAGCGTCCCATCGAGGAGATTGCTCGGCTGCTGGTGGGAAACGAGAACATCAGCGCCGACGGCAAACCAGCATGCACGGTTGTCGACACCGGTCACGCCCGGGAGATCGACCTGGCCCTGCAGCTGCCGGAGCAGGAACTCGGCCCCATCGCCTCCCACGAGCTCTGGGGCGAGACGCTGGACACCGTGGCAGGCATGGTGAAGGAGCACGACACGACGCTGGTGTTCGTCAACACCAGGAGGCTGGTGGAGCGGGTGGCCCACCAGATGAGCGCCCGCCTGGGCGAGGATGCCGTTGTCGCCCACCACGGAAGTCTGTCCCGCGAGATCCGGCTGAACGCCGAGCAGAAGCTGAAGACCGGGCAGGTAAAGGTCTGCGTCGCCACGGCTTCCCTGGAGCTGGGCATAGACATTGGCGACGTCGACCTGGTCTGCCAGATTGGCTCTCCCCGCTCCATCGGGGTCCTGCTACAGCGGGTGGGCCGCTCAGGGCACTCGGTGGGCGGCAAGCCCAAGGGCCGGTTATTTCCCCTGACGCGCGACGAAATGGCGGAGTGCGTGGGCCTGGCCCGCGCCGTCCGCCGCCGCAACCTCGATGCTCTCAGCATTCCCTCCTGGCCGCTGGACGTACTGGCCCAGCAGATCGTCGCTGCCTGCGCTCAGGAGGACTGGGGCGAGGACGACCTCTACACCCTGGTCCGGCGGGCATATCCCTATCGCGACCTTCCGCGGGAGAAATTCGACCGGATCATAGGTGTGCTGTCGGACGGATACGCCACGCGGTATGGCCGGGGAGCCGCCTACCTGCACCGCGACGGGGTGAACGGCCAGGTGAAAGGGCGGCGGGGCGCACCGCTGGCAGCAATGACCAGCGGCGGCGCCATTCCAGAGAACACAGACTATGACGTCATCGCCGAGCCTGAGGAGACCTTCGTCGGGACAGTCAACGAGGACTTTGCCATTGAGAGCCTCAAGGGCGACGTGTTCCTCCTCGGCAACACGGCATGGAAGGTCCGACGGGTGGAGAGCGGCCGGGTGAGAGTGGAGGACGCCCACGGCCAGCCGCCAACCATTCCCTTCTGGCTGGGCGAGGCACCCGGCCGCACCACCGAGCTGTCCTGCGAGGTGAGCGAGCTGCGGGACGGGATAGACCGGCTCCTGCCAGACGCCGGTGCGGCCCGGGAGTGGGTGGTCAGCGAGTCCGGTGTGGACACCGAGACCAGTCGGCAGCTTGTCGCATACATCGAGGAGGGCAAGCGGGTGCTGGGAGTGACACCTACCAGGGACCGCGTGGTGGCGGAGCGGTTCTTTGACGAGAGCGGCGGGATGCAATTGGTGATCCACGCGCCCTTCGGAGCAAGGATCAACCGCGCCTGGGGCATGGCCCTGCGCAAGAAGATCTGCCGTTCCTTCGACTTTGAGCTGCAGGCGGTGGCCACCGACGACGGCCTGAATTTCTCGCTGGGTCCGACTCTTTCGATGCCCGTTGAAGAAGTGTTCAGCTACCTGAAATCCTCCACCTTTGAGGAGGTATTGACCCAGGCGGTACTGCAGGCGCCGATTTTCGGCACCCGCTGGCGCTGGAATGCAACGCGCTCTCTCGCCATCCTGCGCCACACGGGCGGCAAGAAGGTGCCGCCGCCACTGCAGAGGATGCGCTCCGACGACCTGCTGGCAGCGGTCTTCCCGGCCCAGGTTGCCTGCCAGGATAACGCACCCCCTGGGGACATCGAGATACCCGACCATCCACTGGTGTTTGAAACCCTGCGGGACTGCCTGACGGAGGCCTCCGACGTGGAGGGCTGCCAGGCGCTGCTGGCGGACATCGAGTCGGGAGCCATCGAAGTCCTTGGCCGGGATACGGTCCAGCCATCGGTATTCTCGCACCAGATTCTGAACGCCATGCCCTATGCTTTCCTGGACGACGCGCCGCTGGAGGAGCGACGGGCCCGCGCCGTGTCGCTCAGGCGGGCTCTGCCGGAGGACTCCCGGGACCTGGGGCGGCTGGATCACGAGGCCGTCCGCCAGGAGTCGGACAATGCTTGGCCCCGCGTACGCGACGCCGACGAACTGCACGACGCCCTGCTCACGCTGGGAGTTCTGCCGGAGGGGCCGCAGGGAGTCTCCCGCCCGGTCATGGTGGGTCTTCCTCTGACCGCCTGGCTGGAACAGTTGGCCCAGGCCGGAAGGGTGCATCGTGTATCCGGTGGCGATGGCCTTGCCGCATGGGCCGCAGCGGAACGGCTGGAGGTGGTTCGTAACGCCTACGAAGGCATTTCCGCAAGTCCGCCGCCGCGGGTTTTGTCCACTCCAATCGGTACCAACGGGGCGGAGAACGGCACTGGATCGCGGGAGGACGCGATCCTGGCCATCGTACGCGGCTGGGTGGACAGCATAGGCCCCTTCACTGTCCAGGAACTGGCATCTACCCTGACCCTGCCGGATGATGACATTCTTTACGCCCTGGGCCGTATGGAACACGAAGGCGTGGTCCTGCGGGGCAGCTACCGCCCGGGCGTGGATGCGGAGGAGTTCTGCGACCGCCGCATATTGGCCAGAATCCACCGTTCCACCATCGACTCGCTGAGAAGCCAGGTGGAACCTCTTCCGGCATCCACCTTCATCCGATTTCTGCTGGACTGGCAGAATGTCACGCCGGAGTCCCGGCTCCATGGTGAGGGCGGCCTGCTGTCGGTTATTGAAAAATTGCAGGGCTTTGAATCCGCCGCAGGGGTCATTGAGGAGGAAGTCCTGGGGAGCCGGGTATCAGAGTACAGCGGGTTGCTGCTGGACCGGCTGTGCCTTGGCGGCGAGGTGGTATGGGGCAGGTTTTCTGCCCGCCAGGCTGCGGCCAACGGTTCCGGCCCGACGACATCCCAGGGCAGGGCAGCATTTTCGCGATTCACCCCGGTGGCGCTGGCCCTCAGGGGATCCCTCGACTGGATACTGCCCGAGGAAGGTCCAAGCTCCGAGGGGCTTGCGGGTGCACCCCTGGAGGCACTGGAATACCTGCAACGACGCGGCGCCTCATTCCTGTCGGACATTGTCACCGCAACCAAGCGCTTGCCGTCGGACGTGGAGGAGGCGCTCTGGACCCTGGCGGCTGCGGGTCTGGTCACGGCGGACGGACTGGAATCCATGCGGCAGAGGCTGCGGGGGACCAAGAGGCCACGGCGGTCCCAGACCTCCGGACGCGGCGCCCTGCACCGCCGCAGGGGGTTCAGCCGCTGGTGGCTGCTGGAATCCGAGGAGCCGGTGGAAGACCGCACTGAGGCTGTTGCGCGGCAGCTCCTTTTGCGGTACGGCATCCTGTTTCCGGAAATATTGCCCAGAGAATCGTTGTCTCTCGGCTGGCGCCACCTGGTTCGCGTCCTGCGGCGGCTGGAGGCGCGGGGAGAGATTCGCGGCGGGCGGTTCGTGTCCGGTTTCATCGGTGAGCAATTCGCTCTGCCGGAGGCGGCCGACGCACTGCGCCGGTGGCGTAATCGCGAACCGGATGACCGCATCTTAATCGTCTCGGCGCACGATCCCCTGAACCTTTCCGGAATCCTCACTCCCGGGCCTCGCGTCCCTGCCTCGCTGGGGAATCGCTTGGCCTACCGCAATGGAGTTCCCATCGCGGCAATGGATGGAGGCGAGTTAGTCTCCCTTGCCACTGCGCCCTCCGACGCCCTGGAGCGGGCAAGAGTGCTGCTGTCCGTGCCAATATCCCACGCGAATTTCCGGCTGGAGCAAGAGGCGCTGGCCACAGCGTAGACTTCCATCGCCCCTTGTTGAAATGGGGGAAGTGTCAGCAAGGGTTGTCTGAGCTGTGATTTTTGTTGATTCTGGAATTTCGCAGATTGGGGATTGCCGGGGATTGTGATGGGCTGGCGGGTCAGACCAACCCCGGCTGTGTCCCGGCGGCGCGGCCTCTCCGCTGGGCGCGGCGGAAGGTGGCGTCCGGGGCGAGGCGGGGGTACTGGGCCTGCGCACTGTTGAGCAGTTCCTCGATGGTCAGTATCTGGACGCGGGGGTAGTGGCTGTCGGGGTAGTGCTCCGGGGTGTAGAACCCGGCGGAGACCGCCTCGGACTCCATGGGCCTGCTGGGCGGCTGCAGGGTGATGAACAGGCCGATTTCGGCCTTCTCGCGCTCCATGTCTCCCTTGAGCGTGGCTATCTGGTTCCGGCCTACGTTGCCGCTCTTGACCTGGACGACGATCCGCTTGGCCTTGCCGCTGTTGTCGTCGAAAAAGTTGATGTAGCCGTCGATGCCGGAGTCGGCGCCCTTCTTGCGGTCCTGGGCCGGGCGGGCGCCGACGAGGTCGAGGGCCCACCACTCGAACTGGTAGCGTCCTGAGTTCTCGCTGTCGGTGGCCAGGGCCTGGGCGCTGGCGACGTCCTGGGGCTGGCCCAATACCTCGTAGGGTTTCAGATCGGCCTTGAATGTGTCGTGCAGACGGTAGCGGATCAGGGTGATGGCTATGTGGGTGACGTCGATGCCAATCCAGCGGCGGTTGAGGCGCTCGGCGGCGGCGATGGCGGTGCCGCAGCCGCAGAAGAGGTCCAGCACGACATCGCCCTCGTTGCTGCTGGCCCTGACGATGCGCTCCAGCAGGGCCTCGGGCTTCTGCGTGGGGTAGCCGAGGCGTTCGGCTGACTGAGCTTGTATGGGTTTGATGTCATCCCAAATGGTGTCTACAGGGTTGCCCTCCATCTCGTCAAGGTAACGCTTTTGGGAGGCCAACCCAGTAGAGGAATAGTAGATAAGTCCGTCATCGTGCGCTTGTTGCATCCGTTCTTTAGTCCAGCGCCAAACCCTCGTATGTCCGTTCCATTCATATGTTAGGTTGGGTCTATTTCTATTTGGATTGGTTAGGTCGCTGAGTCGATAGCGACGACCTGTTTCGGAGTCAACATGACGATAAAACTGTTCTACATATTCGGGATCATGGGGACGAAAGGCCCGATTCCAAAGAAAATCTTCTCCTCTTGAGTAATAGAGTAGATTATCCGAATTATGCGGATAACCCTTGAATGCCAACCCCTTGGCATTCGTGCGTCGCCACGTAATTTCACTGCGAAAGTACTCCATTCCAAAAACCGAATCCATCATCAGCTTGAGGTAGTGGCTGGCGGTGGGGTCGCAGTGCAGATAAATACCGCCGGTGACCTTGAGGACTCGGTGTAGCTCGACCATGCGCTGCGCCATCATGGTGAGGTAGGCCATCATGTCGTTGGTGCCGAGAAACTGGCGCATGGCCTGGAGCAGGGCCGGCAGTTTGCCGTTCGCGTTGGTGACCACGTCCTGGTAGGCGATATCGGACTCAATGCTCCACTGCCAGGTGTCCTCGAAGGCAGTGATCTGCGCCGTCGATTGTGCGCCGCTCTTTTCCTGGAACAGGACGTTGTAGTTGGCGTTGGAGTTGAAGGGCGGGTCGAGGTAGATCAGGTCAACGCTGGCGTCGGCGACGTTGTTGCGCAGGATGTCGAGGTTGTCGCCAAAATAGAGCTGGTTCTGCCAGTCAGTGGTGGTCATGGTGGGGACCGTCCTGGGGGAGGTGAGGGTGAGTATAGCATCGGTGTCAGCCGCCCGTTGACAGGCCCCATGACACCTGCATAGACTCGCTCATAGGTTGAAACGAAGGCCCCACCACCACTCCCGGTCAGGCCGGGAACGGGCGGACGGGCAATGACCTGACTTTGAGGGACGCACCCCGCCGGGCGCGTCCCTTTTTCTTTGGGCGTTCCGGCGGCGCTGGAGGATGTATGCAGCAAGGCACGGGTGCCGGGGCGCCGGTACTGAAGTGGCACGCGGCAGGAGTGGCGGCGGAGGCCACTGGCCGGAAAGCCGCCAGCGCCGCGCTGACCTTCGTGCTGTCCACCGACGACGTGGACCGGCACGGCGACGTGGTGGCCGCCGAGGGGTGGCGGCTGGAGGCGTACCTGCAGAACCCGGTGCTGCTCTGGGCCCACGACTACCGGCACCCGGCCATCGGGCGGGCGCTGTCGGTGTGGACCGAGCCGCACCGCCTGCTGGCGAGGATGGAGTTCGCGCCCAGCGCCTTCGCGCAGGAGGTCGCCGCGCTGTACGCCTCCGGGTTCCAGTGGGGCGTGTCGGTGGGGTTCCGTCCCATCCGCAGGGAGGAGCGGCGTGACCCGCGCACCGGGGCCTTCCTGGGCCTGCGCTACCTGGAGCAGGAACTGCTGGAGGTGAGCGCCGTCCCGGTGCCGGCCAACCGGCAGGCGCTGCGACGGGAGGCGGAGGGGGACGCCCTCACCCCAACCCTCTCCCGGGGCGAGAGGGGGCTCCTCGCAGAGGAGGCGGGAATCACCTGGAGCGAGGTTGCCCTGGGCGCGCTGCTCTCGGCGCTGGAGGGGGCGCGGACGGCCCAATAAACACGGACTAATAAACCACGGATTAATAAACATGGATGCACAGGATGTACAGGATTGGGGTTGCGAGGTCGGAAGCAGTTCTGGGTGAACCTATCCATCCTGTGAATCCTGCCCATCCATGTTTGCAACCTGGTTTGCAACCTGTCATCAAAATTTTGGAGGGGTGTATGACCACTGACAACGGGGCTTTTTCCACGGCCGGGCTGGAGCTGGTCAAGCGGGAACTGGGCGGCATTCGCGAGTTCTACGAGTCGCGGATGAACTCGGAGATCCCGCCGCTGCGCGAGGAGGTGGAGCACATCGGCTCGCAGCTCTCCAAGATGCAGGACGCGCGCAGGCAGGGCGAAAAGCTAGCCCTGCTGCAGCAGTACGGCGGCGGTCAACACGGCGGGGAGCGCGCACGGGTGGCCTTCGGCAAGTACGTTGGCATGGACCACCTGGACCTGGCCTGCGCCCGCAGCCTGCTGTCGGCGCAGCTGCGCGAGCCGTCGGGGGCCAACCCTCGGATGCTGGAGGACTGGCAGTCGAACCTCAAGGCGGCCATGGACTCCACCACCGCGGGGTCGGGCGACGATCTGGTGGACACCCAGGAGGCCCGCGCCCTGTGGGACGACGTGAACCTGGAAACGGCCGTCGCGCCGCTGTTCAACACGGTGCAGATGCCCATAAACCCGACTAAAAGACAACTTTTTTTCCGATCACGTCCTCGGCGCTTGTTGAGTTCGGCGGTCTCCTCCCGGCCGATGGTCTCCTTCAGTAAGTTTTCACTCAAATCAACCATGTTGGGCGACAGGTGGTAGTAAATGTCTATGTGGTCGTTGAAGACTTCAATTCTCGAGATGAAGGACTTTAACAGTTCCTTGACCTCCTGCACTTCCGCCGACTCCATGTAGGTCCTGACGTCCATCAGCATGGCGACGAAAGATTCACGGTCCGATAAGAACAGTCGCGCTTCCTCGGTGTCCTCTACGATCCTCTCGATGTCCCGGGTCAACGTCGCTTTTGACGTCTCCAGCTTGTTGATGCTTTCCATCAGGGAGTCGAGGTTCGGGTACCTCGTTCCGTACTTGAGCACAGTATCGTTACCGTTTCTGATCTCCTGTTCAATCTCGCTCAGTCTCTTCTCGAGATCTGCCTTTTTTGCGTCCCCTTCGCTGAGGAAGTTCTGCCTGTCTCTGCCAGCCGTGGCCAACTGTCGTTCCAAGTTCTCCTCTGTAAAGACGTATTTTGCGAACCGCTTTACGATCAAATCCTCAAACTGGACCATGGGGATGTTTTTCTTCGGGCAGGTCTCAGCACCCTGGTTCTTCTTCTTGGCGCACCTTAGCCTGGCCTCGTATCTATGGTCCCTGAGAACCAACATGTTGTGAACCTCTTCAGGTGTCTTGCATTCGGCGCACTTGGCAATGTTGCTGAAGAGGTGCGGGCTTGAATGGCTCCGGGTCGGGCCCTTGGACACGTCCCTTGCCAAGATCATATCTTGCAATACGATGTAATCATCAAATTTGATGGCTTCCTCGTGGGCCAGTTCCCTGGACATCTCCACCGGCAATTCATCTGGGCGTCCCGGGAGTATCGTTCTGGGGCGCATTCCCCGGCAGGTGTAGCCGGTGTTGTGCAGGTTGTGGAGGATGAACCGCACTGTGTCTTCGGTCCAGCGTTTTCCCGTGGGTCCGGGTATGTTGTGATCGTTGAGGTACCTGGTTATGGTCAAGGGTGAGTCGTTGTTCAATCCCA
The DNA here is from genome assembly GCA_965261885.1 of Dehalococcoidia bacterium. Classification (GTDB taxonomy): domain Bacteria; phylum Chloroflexota; class Dehalococcoidia; order Lucifugimonadales; family UBA3495; genus VXOI01. Next base: position 36,942 of record CBDHDY010000021.1, on the reverse strand, counting down.
TCCCGAGTATCGTCAACAGGTGGGGCCATTCCTCCGGGTGCGGCTCCAGCTTTGGGTGCTTTTGATCCTCCCCGTTTGCATCTTTCACGGTCACGTGGTAGACCCTATATCCATAGGGAGCTTTCTTCCCTATGAAGTAGCCCTTCCTAATTGCCCACCGTTGCCCGCGCTTTGTGTGAAAGGAGGTGCTGCGTGAAGTCCCCTCGTTGTTCGCGGCCTGGGCCTGCCAGGTCTGGGCTGAATTGCGGGAGTAGACCTGATCTGCGGCGACGCTGTGCAGGTATATGCCCCCATTCTCAAGGTCCTCGGTGTAGATGTAAAAGTCCCTGTTTCTGCGGGTGAACCTATCGAGATCGAAAAAGATGACCTCGGTGATTCCGTTCCTCTTATCTAGGACGTATTCCACCATTTCCAGGAACTGTGGACGCCGTTTTGTGGAGAGCCCGGTCCCCACGTCCTCGAAAGACCGGACGATGCGAATGTTGTTTTTTACGGCGTAGGCACGATTTTCGTCGTGCTGGCTTTCCAGGGACATCTTGTCCTGAGGCTTGCTGGAAACCCGGCCGTAATCGACGCCCTTCTTCTGGCCAGATGGGGGCTGGAGCTGCTGCGCTTCTTCGGGATGGATCAGGTCGCGTATCCTGGCGCCAGGTGTCATTTCGGTGCCTCCTGGTCCTAGAGCAATTTCTTGCCGGTGTAGTGCTGATACATGGCTACGATGAACCTCTGGGAGTCGATGGGGGGTGCACCCTGGGGCTTCGGGAGTTGCCTGAAGTCGGGGTCGGCTATGACGAAGTCGTAGCTCCTCTGCACGTCCAGCGTCGATCCCTGGGACGCAGCCACCTTGACGGTGGTATCCAGGCCAGCTGTCTGAAGCAGGTCCTGCAGGGGTACCTGGTAGTAGTCTGCAAGCTTGGACAGAGTCCTTATCCCTGGTCTCTTGAGTCCTCCCTCCAGGTTGCAGAGATAGGCGTTTGACACCCCGGTGTCCGCCTCCACCTGTCTCAGGGTCCTCCTTCCCCGGAGGCTCCGGAGGAGTTCTCCAATGGCCGGTCTTTCCATCCCCTGACCTTCGGCGGGGGGGATAGAGTGTTCTTGACTATATTCGCTTATTTGTTCTAAAATAACCATGTTCTATACGTCCTGTAGTGTGTCTTGAAAACTTGTGCTATGATTATGCAGCGGTTGCTATACCGACAAGCAAGTGAGGAGACGAACTGAACAAGGGGTTTCAGGTATTATAACACGATGGAAAGAGGGAATCAAAATACTGACCCGCAGAGGTTGGAGAGCATAGATGCTGAATGCTTAGACAATGAAGAGGCTCAGCAGAGAGAAGCTCGGCGGCAGAAATTTCACGGACTGGTGAACAAAATAGCCGAGAGCAGGCGAAATGATCTGTGGCTCGCTGCCCGAGAGGTGCAGAGGGTGGGTTCTGAGTCCGCAGCTGCGGACGATGCTGACTGGGATGCAATGCCCAGGGTTGCCAAGGACTTCCACGCTGCCCAGCTCGCAGAGGATGCCAAGGATGGGAGCCGGAATGGCAGTTCCCAGCCTCCTGGCACATGGGAATCCGAATACGAACCCGATGACTTTGACGGAGTGCCCGCCTTTTAGCCTGCACTCCTATCTGGGCCTGAGAGAGGTTCCAGGTGAATCATCGAACACATGAAACGAGCCGCACCGGTTCTGCTGTTCCGGAGCGGCCCTGGTTTCGCGGTGTACTGCTGTGTCCGTCAGTTCAGGGGAATTCTGTCTGTCAGGACCTCTTCAGGCTGCTCTTCGGTCGAGATGGTGTCGTGGTAGACGACCAGTGCTTGGTCGCGCATCACACGCACTTCCTTCACCAGCAGTTCCAAGAGTTCTTGGACAAGATCCGGTACGGAGCTTTCCAGGTAGGTTCCCGGGTCCCCTACGGTGTACCTGATGCCATCCTCTTCCAGAATGAACTCCAACCTGTCCAACTCGTCCCGGGCGACCAGGGATTCGTAGGCCAGCCCTGCGACCGTGTTGTTGATCTCGTTCACTTGGCTTGCGGCCTGCGAGTAGTTCCTCTCTCCCTCTTCCACCTCTCGGAGTATGTTCAGCTTGGCTGCTCCCAGAGTTGTTATGTTGTGCTCGGCCGCGAGAAGCCGGTTTCTCTGTGTGTCGGTTGCCGGCTGGGTGGTCTCTTGGACGTCTTCCACGAGATGGTCCGCCGCCCCGCTGGCGGCGATCCGCTCGGCCACCTTGGTCATCACCCGGGTCAGCAGGTCATCAGCTCCTATGGAGGGGATGACGCACTTTCCGTCCCCGGCGTTGGGGCAGGAATATTCCCCACCGATCCGGCGCATGGCAATGTTGCATGTGTTGCACCACACCATCCCGTTCAGGTCGAGCCTTTTTTGTCGTACGATCGTTGGTTCAATCATTCCGTTCTCGTTGTCCTGTATAAAATTATAGTCAATCAGAATGAGAGGTATTGTCAAGGGTCTGGGCTCTGTTGTCGTCCGGATTGGTTGACTGGTCTCTCATTTTGGGCTGGGTCGTCTCCTGCTGCCGGACCTGGTGCGCTCGGAGAAGAGCCTGGCGAAGGCCTCCATTCTGTTGGCCTGTTCCTGGGTTAGCATCCGGCTGGGGTCCGGGTCGAAGGACTCACCCAGTGCTAGGAACACCGGTGTTTTGGGGCGAAGTACGTCTGCATCCCCGGGCCACCTGGGGTCCGTGGTGGTCTCGATGGTGCCGAACGTGGCGGTGGTGTAGCCGACGGCGGTTATGAGTCCTCGGACCTTGCCCAGGGCCAGGTGCTCGGGGGAGTACGTCCATACGGTAACCGGGGTGTCTGCTCTCAGGTTATTGGGCTCCCCGGGGTTGGTGAGCAGGATGACGGTCCCTGCTTCGGTTTTCCGGTATACGAATCCCAGGGGCAGGATGTAGGGCTTTGCCATTGACCCTCCTTCTCGGGAAAATGAAAGGGGACAGGCAACCGCCTGTCCCTAGTGGTTCGGGTTGTGGTTGACGCCCGTTCGGTTGAGTTGGCATCTCGGCTGGTTGCGGTGACGAAGTGAGGGGCGGGCCTATTACGGCCCGCCCCTCACGGTTCTTCTCTGAAAGTCTGGGGCCGGGGCGACGCCCCAACCAAGGCCCCAGGCTTTTTGTGAACCGCTTGGAGCCAGTTGGTGCAGTTCTGTGCGTGATTCTCCATTTGTCTTGATCGCCGGTCTTTCCGGACAATGGGAAGATAAAAGGCCGAGCTGCATGCTCGGCCTTTCCTGCTGTCTGGTGATCCTGGCTCCTGGTGTGAGTGGAGGCGGTGATTCTTGGCTTCCGGCGCCCTTCTGCCGGCGGCCTGGGCCTGGGTTTTCCCTGCGCCGGCGATTTCCTTGGAAACGGCCTTCGTTTCAGTGCCGATTGTATGAGTCCAGCTTCAGATCCCAGGTGCGGACTTCTGCGGGGTCCAGGTGCAAGATCCTCATGAGGAGGCAGGGCGGGCAGGTGCAGTTCTTGGGGTGTTGCCCATCAATGCTGGCTCTGAAATCGGCGAGTGCCTGGGCCCTGCCGGAGGCGTAGCAGTTGCATGGTCCGTCGCCTTCGCCGCATCCGGGGCATTTCTCGGCGGTCATAAGGGCCTCCTTAACCTGGTGCGGTTTGTCTGTGACAACTCATTTTGAACCATGACCGGGCGGTTGTCACGCAGCCGCTCCTTGGGAATCTCGCCCTGGAACCCCGGCCTGGGCCATGACCGTGCCACCGATGAAAAAGTTACCGGGGGAGATTGCCAGGCTGACCGCTAGGTCGAAGATCCCAGGTGAGCTTCTGGCCATCAGCGTCATCAGGTTCTGTTCACTCGGGGTCCGGGGTCCGGTCCTCCAGCGAGTGCCAGTACAGTTCGCCTGATTCCACCAATTGCTCGACTTCGTGGGTGTTTCTGACGCTGGCAACGCCGGCGGTGGCCTTCCTTCCGGTGAACTGTGTCAGGAGCCCGGCGTTCCTGAGCGCCCTCCCTGAGTCCCGCTGGTCGGCGGTGTACGAGACCTCCAGGGCGACGTATTGCGGGGCCCCGTCTTTGGTGGCCTCGATGACCAGGTCGGCCCTTCGGAAGCTCCGGCCGGTATCTTGTCCCAGTTGGTCCCCGGCCATCTCCATCAGGTCGCTGGGGGTCAGGGTCCTGACGAATTCCAGTCCCATGTCGTGGGCGATACCCGTTGCGTCAGAGACGGCGGTGCTTCTTGCCCAGTGGCCCTTGAGGGTGCCTGCGTCCCCTTCCATCCTGTCCAGCTTGGTCAGGGTGTTGGAGTTGAAGTCCTTCTGCTCGGTGATGAACTGCTCGAGCCGCACGGGCATCTGCAGGAGCTCGTCGGTGAGGATATGACGGCGCAGGGTGTCTCTGAGCGCGGGGTCGCGCTCCATGGCCTCCAGAATATCTTCGAAGGTGTTGATGGGGGTGGTCATGGATGATCTCTGGGTGTCATTTTACATCTTGTGTCCGGGGGTCGGCTGCGGTTAAAGTCGCAGCAGGTTTGCGGGTATCAGCCGTCCTGCCAGGGGGTCGACGGTGAGGGCGGCCTCTCCCAGGGAGACCATGCCCAAGAGGCAGGGCTCGCCTGCTTCGGCAAATATCACCGGGGTGTGGAACTGCAGTCCCTCCAGCCTGATGGTGGTCTCGCCGACGTCGACTGGGAGGATTCTCCCGCCTTGGGTCTCGGAGGGCAGGGACCTCTCGACCGGCACTCCCAGTCTCTGCAACAGCTCCCGGGGTACCGCGGTGTAGGTAGATCCGGTGTCCACCACGACTTCCAATACCTGAAACTGCCGCCCCTGGGGGTCTCCGACTCCGATGGTCACTTTTACCGTTCCCACTCTCTTTCTCCTGAGGTTGCCCTCTATAATCAATTCGGGCTTGGACAAGTATCCAAGCCCGAATATGTGCTTAGCAGTGACCTCTGTTCTTACTTGTCGTCGGCCCTGTTCGCAGGGGTGGTGTCGTTCTTCGGGGGTGTCCATTGCTTCCGTTCCCCGGAAGGTGTCTTGGGCTTGGGCTGGCCTCCCCCCCTGCCTGATGTCTGCGGCCGTTTTATTTCGGATTCCCTGGTTTCTCTCTTGCTCTCATCTGCCATTCAGTCTACTCCTTGGGGTGGTGGCGACAGTCGGGATGCTCGCGGCTCAGGATGCCGGCCTTCTGGTGACAGAAGGGGCAGGTGAAGGCGGCGAATTTCAGTTGGGCTGTTGACCATCTGTCCCCTGTTGAGAGTCAGGCGTTGGCCCATTCCTCCGACAACAACTCCGCCTGCTCGATCACTGTATCGACCGCCTTCTGCTCCTTATCGGGGGGGTACTTGTACTTCCTCAGCACCCGACGCACTGCGTTCCTCATCCCCGCCTGGACGCTCTCCCTGACCGTCCAGTCGATGGTGGCGTTCCTCCTGACCGTCTCGACCAACTCCTGGGCGATGGTCCGAAGAGTCTCGTCCCCCAACACTTTCACCGCGCTGTCGTTGGTTTCTAAGGCGTCGTAGAAGGCCAGTTCGTCTTCGTTCAGGCCCAGTTCCTCGCCCCGAGCGAAGTCCTCCCTCATATCCTTGGCAAGCTCGATCAGTTCCTCGATGACTTGGGCAGCTTCGATGGTCCTGTTTTGATACCTGCGTATTGCATCTTCGAGCATCCCGGCGAACGAACGGGCCTGTATCACGTTCTGGCGCCTCCGGGTTGAGAGTTCACCCTTGATGAGCTTTTGCAGGAGTTCCACCGCCAGGTTCCGGTGGGGCATCCCCCTGACTTCGGACAGGAAGTCGTCGGACAGCACCGATATGTCCGGGTTCCGGAGACCGGCCTCCGCAAAGATGTTCACCACCCCTTCCGACGCAACGGCTCTGGAGACAATCTGCTTGATGGCGGAATCCAGGTCCTCCTGCGTCCTCTGTTCACTGGGCGCCTTCTTCAGGATCGCCGCCCGAACCGTCTGGAAGAAGTTCACGTCGTCCCGTATCCGGATGGCCTCTTCGTCCGGCACGGACAATGTGAAGGCCTTGGTCAGTTCCATCACGGCCTGGAGGTATCTATCCTTTTTTGTTCGACCCTTGTTGCCGTTTTGGCCCTTGTCGTTGCTGTGTTCCTCCCCTTCCGGCTCCAGGATATGGTCCTGGGCCGCGGGAATGATGGTCAGCCTGTCGGCAGGTTTTCCGCTGGTCCAAGCAGACCAGTCGAACCCGTGGAACATGGCGCAGCAGACCTCATGCTTTTCCAGCATCACCGCTACCGCGTCGGCCTTGTCGAAGGCGGCTTTGCCCCGGCCTCCGTTCCTGCTGTAGTTGTCGACCGCTTTTCTCAGGTCGTTCGCCAGTCCCAGGTAGTCCACAACCAGCCCGCCGGGTTTGTCCTTGAATACCCGGTTCACCCGGGTGATGGCCTGAAATAGCCCATGACCCTGCATGGGCTTGTCCACGTACATCGTGTGAAGGCTGGGAGCATCGAACCCGGTGAGCCACATGTCTCTGACCAGTACGACCCTGAAGGGGTCGTCCGTGTCTCGGAACCGGTTGGCAAGTGTCTCCCTTCCGCTCTTGCTCCGGATGTGCTTCTGCCATTCCGGTGGGTCGGATGCCGAGCCGGTCATCACCACCTTGATTTCGCCCTTGGTGTCGTCGGCGTCTTCCCATTCGGGGCGGAGCCTCACCAGTTCCCTGTAAAGCTCGACGCAGATCCTCCGGCTCATGCAGACGATCATCGCCTTCCCGTCCATTTGCTCCAGCCGGGCATCGAAATGTTCGAGTATGTCCTCCGCAATCTGGCGGACCCGGTTGTCTGCCCCAACCACGGCCTCAAGCTGGGCCCACCTGGTCTTGAGCTCTTCCTGTCGTTCCAGTTCTTCCCCTTCGGTAACTTCTTCGAACTCGGGGTCGATGTTGGGTTTTTCCCCTTCGTCCAGGGCCAGTTGAGCTAGACGGCTCTCGTAGTAGATCGGAACCGTTGCCCCGTCCGCTTCGGAGCGGGTGATGTCATAGACGCTGATGTAGTCCCCGAAGACGGCGCGGGTGTTGGCGTCGTCCAGTTCGATGGGGGTGCCGGTGAATCCCAGGAAGGATGCGTTGGGCAGGGCGTCCCGCATGTGACGGGCGTACCCGTCGATGAAGTCGTACTGGCTCCGGTGCGCTTCATCGGCGATGACCACGATGTTGCGGCGTTCGGAGAGGACTGGGTGGGAGTCTCCCTTCTCTTCTGGAAAGAACTTCTGGATGGTGGTGAACACCACTCCACCGACGTTCACGGAGAGTTTGCTCCTGAGGTCGGCCCTGCTCTCTGCTTGTGCTGGATCTTGGCGAAGGAGTTCCTGGCACCTGGAGAAGGTGCCGAAGAGTTGGTCGTCCAAGTCGTTCCGGTCGGTCAGGACCACGATGGTCGGGTTGTTCATTGCCGGGTCCCGGATGATGGCTCCGGCGTAGAAAGCCATGGTCAGGCTCTTTCCTGAACCCTGGTTGTGCCAGACCACTCCGATCCGCCGGTCCCCCGGCTTTCCTCCGTGCCGGGTTGCAATCCGTGAAGCCATCTCCTGGAGTTCAGTGGCCCGGAGTGTCTCTTCTACGGCGGCTTGGACGGCGTGGAACTGGTGGTACCCAGCCATCTTCTTGATCAGTTTCCCGCTCCCATCGTCATCGAACACGATGAAGTCTCTCAGGAGTGTCAGGAAGTTGCTCTGCTCGCAGATGCCTTCCAGCATCACCTGGAGCTCGGGGAGGTTGGCGGCGCCGGGTTCTTGGTCGTCCATGGTCTTCCAGGGCTTGAACCACTCCTTCCCCGCGGTCAGGGTGCCGACCCGGGCGTGGAGTCCGTCGGAGACCATCAGCATCTCGTTCATTGAGAACAGCGTGGGGAGTTCAGCTTTGTATGTCTGGAGTTGATTCCAGGCGTCCCAGACGTCGGCATTCTCGTCGGCCGGGTTCTTGAGCTCGATGATGCCCAGGGGCAGCCCGTTCAGGAAGAGGACTATGTCCGCCCTCCGGGTGGACTGGTTCTCCTTGACGGTGACCTGGTTGACGGCCAGCCAGTCGTTGTTGGCGGGGTTCTCGAAGTCGACGACGGCCGCGGGTTCGCCGCTCGTCGTCCCGTCGGGTCTTCTGACAGGGACAGTTACTCCCCGCGTGAGGACATGGTGGAAGGACCGGTTCCGGGCCTCCAGGGTCGGCCCATCGGGGTTGATGAGTTGGCGAAGACCTGTTTCCAGCGCTGACGGGGGAGGGCCGGGGTTGAGGTTGACGAGGGCGTTCCGGAGCCGTTCCTCCAGGACCACTTGGGTGAAGTCGGGGCGCTCGGCGCCAGGGGTGTCGGGGGCTATGTCGGGGCCATAGGCGGTCTGCCACCCCAGGCTGGATAGCCAGGAGAGGGCAGCCTCTTCAACTTCTGATTCATAGAAGGAGGGCATATGGAAAGAATCTCTCCTTTGAGATTAGTCTCGTTGCAAGGAGCCAGGCGGTTAAAGGCGCTTGGTTGCCCTTCGGTATTTCTTCGGAACCGTCATTTCGGTTCCGGTCCTTTCTTGGTAGGTCTCACCTGTGGTGAGGTTTATTGTGGTGGTTATAGCAAAGTGATCTTGCTTATCCTCAATCCATCCTGACAGCAAGGCGTAGATGGCAGACCTAAACACGAAGTTTAACCAATCGAATACCTCCGCGATCTTCTGATCGTCCTCATTGTCGGGAGTCTCCCCGTACAGCATCTGATACATGCGTCCGGTGGTGTGCTCGAATTCTTGTATGAACTCTCTCATCACAGTGGCTAGGTCTTGCTTGTTCAAGTCTCGGCGAAGACCTAACCGATTCAGAAAGCTCCATAGCTCAGCGCAGCCTTCCTCCCACCGGCGCAGTTGATCGGATCCGTCGGGCCAGAACGTCCGGCCTAGGTCTTTAAGGGCCCCTATCAAGCCGAGAGTGTTGTGAGTGTGTGTTTGATGGGAATGGGCCTCAAACCGCCCCAGTATGTCCGTCCACTGGAGTGGACGCTCATCGAATCGCGCCATTGCCTGTCCTTTATTGGACTGCTTTAGGTGTCGTTGGGCTGTCCTATCGAGTCGCTACGGGTATCTCCCCTGACACCAACTTCGGGAGCAATGTGTCTCGCTGGGCGGAAAGGGTATGGGATTCGTCCATATTGCGAAAAATCTGATCGAACAGATGCTCCACTGTTGCATCATATACCGACCTGAGTTCAATCTGGGGTAACAGAACGATAGTCGCTTCGACTGCCTTTTTGCTTATGTTTTGCTGCGCAGATCCTACAGCTCTATTTCTAAGATCGGATATTTTCAACTTGAGACTGACTAGGCAGAAATACCTGCTTCCCGCACTTGGGATTATGGCAGAAACTGCTTGGTTTGTTGAAAGAGTTCGGTAGTTCATAGACACTTGCCCAGCAGTCGCGCCGTAGAGAGCCACTAGAATTGAGCGTTCGGGCACCATTTTCGCCGAGCTCTCTGCAAGCCCCTCTTGAGAGATGAGGTTCTCAGTTCTCAGAACAAAAGATTGTCTGACTTCTCCTGAGGTCAACCATGGGATTTCTCCGCCTTCCCAATACCTCGGTTCGGAACGCTTTGGAGTTCCCCCGTTGTAGATTCTTTCTGAAAGTCGACTGACCGTACTCATCTCCCACCCCTCAGGGATCTCTCCTAGTTCCGAATCTACCAGTTCGTTTGGAAACAGGTCCCACAGCTCCGGCGGCAAGTAGGGGTCCTGCCCCTCCATCTTGGCTCGGGTGGGGCCGAAGTCCACGAACCAGTCTTGGAAGATGGCCCGTGCCATCTCCTCCAGGGTCCGGTTCATCCGCCGGTTCAGTTCGATCTTGTCGTCCAGGGTGCCTAGAACGTGGGCGATGGCGCGCTGCTCCGCTAGAGGCGGGACTTTGACCGGAAGACCGTAGAAATCCTCACGGCTAGTTGATGGAATCGCGGAACCGCTATCCATCCCATTGATGTCTTGGGTCAGCAGTTGGTAATAAGCCCATCGGGTATCTATTTCAACTTTTGGTCTAAGGTAGAAGGCAGTATCTATTACGAAGAAGGGAGTAGCGGAATAGTGAACCCCTCTGTAAGCACCCTTACGTCCGATGATTACGCTTGGATGAAAACAAAGTGGTTCATTACACCAGCCAATTGGCCCATTGGTTCCGTAGACTCGATAAGGACCTTCGGATGATTCGTATCCACGAAGTGATTTGCCATATTCCAGCGTTGCTAGATCGCCCCACGATGCTGTCTCCCACTCATCTTTGCCAAGTTGGTCGTGGTGTGGCAGTGACAGCCTCTGGTCCTCAACGATCTGCCTGAAGCCACTGCTGACGGCTTTCAGGTCCACCACGTCAACGGTGTAGGGAAGGTCTGATTCCTCAAAAGCGACCTCCAGCCCGATCATCGACTTATGGTCGAGTCTGACAGCGCCCTCCACGGCCAAGTCAAGGTCTGAGGAGTCTTTCGTCGTCCAGTAGGCGCGGCTCCCGAATACCCAGACCTTGAATCCGGCAGGCAGATGGACGCGCAGGATTCCCTGCACGATTGCAAGGTGGTCGGGGCGGATGTCTACCGGGCTAGTCCAGGAGTTCATTCTTTTCCTGCAACTCCTTCAGAAGATGCCGGGCCTCTTCCAAGAACTCCGGGATGCCTTGAAAGACTCTTCCGGCGCTGTCTTCGTTGTAAGTATGGCTGGTGATGCCCCGATTGGCTCGATACCCCATCCAGGCGTCCAGTTCGGAGTGCAACAACCCCTGTTCCCTTGCCCTTCTGATCAGGGTCCGAAAATCGAGTCCGTCAACCTCCGCGGGATTGGCCGAGACCTGCTCCAAGTAGCGCTTAATCATCCTAACGCTGAGTTCGTAGGTGAATTCGAATGCTTGGATAGCGCCGGCTCTCATCTGGTTCCGAATTATCGGGAATTGCCGCACGATGTCGGAGTCGTACAGAACCAGCCCTTCTTCCAATTGCGTCACGGCGTTTCCCAGCGATGACAAATCCAGCTTCATCAGATCGCTCCCTGACCTTAGAACCCCAACCGTTCCAGGTTGGCAGCGATTTCTGCGTCCAGCCGCTGTGCCTCTGCCTGTTGTTCCTTCCACTGCGCTGTCAGCCGGGACATCTTCTCTTGGAAAGGTTCCCCGTCGTCCTCTTGCGGAGCCGCCCCGACGTACCTGCCTGGTGTCAGGACATGGCCGTGCTTCTGGATTTCCTCCAGCGTCGCGGTCTTGCAGAACCCCGGCACATCCTCATATCCTTCACCGTCCCGCCAGGCATGGTAGGTGCCAGCGATTCTCTCCACATCCTCTTCGGATAGGTCCTTGAAGGTACGGTTCAGCATGTGGCCCATCTTCCGGGCGTCTATGAACAGGGTCTGCCCCTGTCTATCCCAGTTCCTCCTCCGGCTCCGGCCCTTGGACAGGAACCACAGACAGGCCGGTATCTGCGTTGACCGGAATAACTGCCCTGGCAGGGCGATGATGCAGTCGACCAGGTCAGCCTCGATAATGTTCTTCCGGATCTCACCTTCCCCCGACTGGCTGGAGGACATGGACCCGTTTGCCAGCACGAACGCGGCTATTCCCCGGGGTGCCAGGTGGTGGAGGAGGTGCTGTACCCAGGCGTAGTTGGCGTTGCCCACCGGCGGCGTTCCGTGGACCCACCTCTTGTCGTCTCTGAGTTGGTCGCCGTTCCACTCGGAGATGTTGAACGGCGGGTTCGCCAGTATGTAGTCGGCTCTCAGATCGGGGTGCTGGTCATTCCGGAAGCTGTCCCCGAACTCGATCTGGGCGTCTATGCCCCGGATGGCCAGGTTCATCTTGGCAAGTCTGAGCGTGGTCTGGTTGGACTCCTGCCCGTAGATGGACAGGTTACTGAGCGCCTTCTTGCCGTTACCGTTCCCAGTGGCGTGGGCTTGGATGAACTTCACTGACTGGACGAACATGCCGGCGGAGCCGCAGCAGGGGTCGAAGACGCGCCCACTGTATGGCTCGATCATTTCCACCAGCAGTCTGACCACGGAACGCGGCGTATAGAACTCGCCGCCCTTTCGGCCTTCGGCGATGGCGAACTGTTCCAGGAAATACTCGTAGACCTGTCCCAGCACGTCGGTGGCCTGGGCCTGGGTGCCGCCGACCTTGATGTTGCTGACCAGGTCCACAACTTGGCCCAGTACCTGTTTGTCCAAGTCGTCTCTGCCGTAGTTCTTGGGTAGGACTCCCTTCAGTGGTTCGTTGTCTCTTTCTATGAAGTCCATCGCCCGGTCGATGGTTGCCCCGATGTCCTCCTGGCGGGCCCTGGCTTGGATGTGGGACCAGCGGGCTTCCAAGGGAACCCAGAACACGTTTCTTTCGGCGTACTCGTCGGGCTGTTCAGCGTCGTAGCCTTCATCGGCCTTCGACTCCAACTCCTCGTGGAGTTCTTCGAAGGCGTCGGAGATGTACTTCAGGAACATGAGGGGCAAGACAACATGCTTGTATTCGGCAGCATCAATGTTGCCCCGGAGGGTGTTGGCTGTGGCCCATAACTTGGAGGCCAGTTCCGCGTTGGTGTTGCCGTTGGTCTGGTTCTTTTCCTGAGACGCTGTTGCCATGAACGAAGCGTTCTCCTTGATGGTGTGGTTCCGGGTGAGACTTGGAGGTGAAAATTCACCTCTCACATACTATACCGTCTCCGTCCCTGCCGGGGCGCTGCGGGTCCCGGAATCCCCATCGCGTAGCTCGAGCGATGGGGCGGCTCTCCCGTATCGAAGCCTGTCCTTACTCCCCCGCCAACCGACTGCAGATGCAGGATGACGTCCCTTGATGCCTGCGGCATTTCATTAGAGCGAAGGGTTCAACCTGCCGTGACATCTCTTGAATTTTCTCCCACTCCCACAGGGACATCGTCGATTCTTGCTCGGCACTGATCCGTCAGGATTAAGTGGCATCCCAGGTCCCATATTTTCATCCACTAGGCGGTCCATTTCGGCGTCCTCCTGCCAGGGATCCTTTACGAACCCGAAGTCGTCGAATGTGACTGGGCTGCCAGCAATTGACCCCAAAATCATCCATTCGTCAGCCTTGCTCATGTACTTGTGGAGCAGTGCCAATCCCTCGAGCTCGACTCGGAACTTCTGTATGTCGCTGTATCTGGTCGGGGCGGGGAAACTTACGAAAGTGGCTCCTTTCTTGCCGCTGTTAAAAGGTACTCTTCCCTCGTGCCTTTTTCCGTCTCGGATAGTTCGCTCTTTTAGAATTCCAACCATGTTGATGAAATTGTCTGCCCCTTTGCCTGCAAGGTCGTACAAGAAGAACAGCAAGTCCTCCGCCGCGATTTGGTCTGGGTCTACGCTGTCCGTGAGTTTGATGTCCTCAACCAGTTCATTGAATGTGTCATTCTTCCACTCGTGAAACACTCTGCTTGAGGATTCCGACTCTGGCCAGCCTCCTCTGGCTACCAGGAAATTTGCATCGACCAGTGAGGTGTATCCCTCACCTACCATGGCCACGTCGTATTCTTCGTCAGGGAAAAGTTTGTGCTTCAGGTGGTACCCCAGAAGCGCCATCTCCGAGCTGGCCACTAAACGGTCTGCATGGGCTGAACGCTGCCTGATGTAGTACAGGAAGTCGTACCTGTCTTTCAGGTAGTGAGTAATCACGTCGAGGTCAAAGGTGCTGATTAGTATTGGATGGACGTCTTCGTCTCGCCTGTCTAAGTGGATCTTTGCCTGCGTCATGACTGCTGGGTAGTTGTCCCCGCTGATACACAATATGTAGGCCTCATCGACCTTGCCTTCCAGTGCGACCGGTTCTCCAACTTCGTCAACGAACTCGTACCCATCTTCCATCAAGGCTCTCTTGGCCTTGACGGCTTGGTCGTATGCGTCCTGAACAGCTTGGGTAAAATCCCTTAGGAGAATTCTCCCATCGCCCCTTTTTGCCTCTATGGTTAGCTTTTTCGACTTGCACTGCGCGATGACTGCTTTGTTACCACTTACGGCGAGTACGTCGATGTCCGTTACTACATTTCTTCCCTTCTTTACCTTGACTCCACGGAAGACTTTCTCTGCTCCGAACACGGAGGCAAGAAAGTCCTGGGTGATGGACTCCGTAGCATCTCCGCGGTTTTCCAGGGCTATATTCCTGTACTGTTCGTCTTCGTTCATCCAATAGAAGGGGCTTTCGTATATTGCCTTTGATAGGTCCAGGGAAATGGGGATGCAGTATTTGCCGTCCCCTAGTGACATTACGGGGCGTGAATGGACCGTGTTGTAGTCTCCGATTCCACGGAATTCGCGGTTCGTCTCTCCTGGGATGAACGAGAATGTTTTGAAGAAGTTCTCCAGGGATTGCCTGCTGGCTTTCGCAAAGTCACAGGGGTGGAAGCACATGGCGGAAAAGACTGCTATGCAATAGTCGCTCGGTGTCAATCCAGGTTCGATGCTCTGCAGGCGCTTCCGGGTTAGTTCTGAAATTTCTTTTGAGATTTCGATATGGGTGTCCAGGCTGTTTCCAGTGTGATTCTCTATCCATTTCTCGTCGGCCGCGTACCTTTTTGAAGCCATTTCCAGTTCCTGGAAATTGTAGGCTCCCTCTCCTCCGTAGAAGATCGGTTCTACCATTCCCAGGCCGCTGTTCGCCCATTCCTTGTATCTGCTAATTTGAAGGGGAATGCGTTCTTGGTCATCCAGGTCATCCCCAACGTCCGTGGAGAATTGTGGAAATGCGACTGAACGATGGAGTTCCTCTAGCAGGGCCATCGCGCTCCCTACTTGCTCAATGATGTCGTCTTCTGCAAGGCTGGCATCCAATTTGACGGGGTGCTTCGCCAGAAGCCCCAGAAGTAGGGAAAGCTCTCCTTGGTTCGGACGGCTGTGCCAGTCGATGTCAGCCACTTCTTCTGCGGACATCCAGAGGAATCTTGTGACCATAAAGCAGAGGGAATAGACGAATCTAGGTTCTTCGCAGAGCCGTTCTAAGTCACTGAGTATCTGCGCTTGGGTTCGGTCTTGTTGCCCTGCATTGCCAACGGTTGAAAAGCTTTCCTCGGTGGTCATTTAAGACTCTCCAAGTCGACTGGATTATTCGATTCTGCTAGCGCCGTCGGTCCGATGGTGGTGCATTTAGATTTCACACACCATTCCATCCTGGTCTCCGTCCCTTGCACTCGGGACCATCGCCTTCGGGAAACCCTCTCCTCCGCCTTGGCTGCCCTGAACCCGTTCCTCCCCCGCCTCTGCGGGTTCTTCGCACGACCCGTACACCGAGCCATCCTGCTCTGTGGTCTCAGGCTTATGCACCCCCACCCTGGCCTCCATTGCCTCCCTTATCTCCACCTCATACTCAGGCGGGTCCTCGCAGGTGTTCAGCATCTCCACCACGGCCCCTGCCTCCGGCTCCGTCATGGTGAGGCTCCACCGCTCCTTTATTTCCGCCCAGTCCGTGGCGTACTGGCACCAGTAGGTCTCGTTGGGGGGCATCCACTCGTCAGGCCCTCTCGCCCCCTTCGACTGGTTGGCGTTGTCTTGGACCGCTATCAGGTGGTCGTCGTCGCCCAGGTGGTTAGCGTACTCCTCTTTCATGGCCGGGTTCCAATCCCACCCGCCGGAGTTGTGGGCGTTCTTCAGGGGGACCATGTGGTCGACGTCCACGTCCCCGGGGTCCTCGAAATAGGTCCCGGTGAAGGCCCCGTACCATCTGCCGGCTTCCACTCTGCACTCCCGGTCGGTCTTGTACGTCACTGGGAGCAGAGACTCTCCGATGAGGACCTCCTGCCGGGCGTCCTGGCAGTCTCCGTCTTCGTCCGTCCAGTGTTTCCACTCTGACCTGCTGTACAGGGGGATGTCCGTTGGGATGGGGGAGATGGTAATCACCAGGGTGGTCGCCGGTGTTGGTGCCGGCGTGGGCGTGGCCGTCGTTGGCATCCCGGTCGGTGTGGACCCGGGTGTCGTCGTTGTCGGGGCCGGCGTGGGCGCCGGTGGAGGAGTGCCGGGCGGCTGCCCGGGCGGGGGTCCCATCTCCAGCCCGCACTCCGTCCCCGCGCTTGCCAGTTCCACGAACTCTCCCTCCTGCGCCGCTGTCATCGCCGTTGCCATCGGTCCCGGACCGCCCAGTGCTTCCATCAGGCACTGCATCCCGGCCCGTTCGTCCGGTCCTATTCCCGTCATTGACGCGGCCGCGGCCCACTCCTGGTCGTTCAGGCAGGCCGTGGTCACGGAGAAGGCCGCCATGCTCCCAGCCATCGCCCTGCCCGGGTCACCTTCCATCCCCGCGGCCATGACCGCCCTTGGGTCTATGACTGCGAAAGCTGCTCGGACGCAGTCGGACGTTTCTAGGTTGAGCGGCCTTGGACTAGGTACGAACCCGGCGAGAAAAATTCTTGCCACGGTCTCGTCTTCCAGGCAGCCAAGGAGCTTGGCCTGTTCCGGAGCAGGCAGGTATCCAACTGGCCAACTGGTACTGGAAAGGAGTCCGGCAGTTTGTCTGGGAACGATTCGGCACCAGTTTGAGCCGTAGCAGTTGCCTGAACTGGCTGCACCGCTTGGGGTTTGCCTTCAAGCGGCCCAAGAAGCGGCTGCTCAAGGCGGACGAGGCCAAGCGGAAGTCATTCGTGGAGGAGTACTCCGCCCTGTGGGAGGAGGCTCAACGGACTGAAGCCAGAATATTCTTTGCTGATGAGGCCCACTTCCGGGCGGACGCGGAACTGCGGGGCAAGTGGGTGCTGAAGGGTGAACCGGCTCTGGTTGACTCCACCAGCCCGCGGTATGGGGAGAAGGCCAGCTACTACTCGGCGGTGTGCCTGGAGACCGGTGAGGTGGAGTGGATGGAACTGGAGGGCAACAGCAACTCCGGGACCTCGGCGGCCTTCTTGGACCAGTTGAGGAAGGGGCACGCTGGACCGCTGAATGTGATCTGGGACAACGCGCCGGCGCATCGTGGGGAGGCGGTGCGGGAGTACCTCAGGACGCCTGAGCTGGAGCTGAGGTTAATGAACCTGCCGGGCTACAGCCCGGACTTCAATGCCGATGAGGCCATCTGGGGTTGGGCGAGAGAGGAGGCCACTGGAAATCTGTGTCTGGGGACCAAGGCCTTGGTGCAGCAGAGGGTCGGCAACTTCCTGGCCGGACTGGTCAGCCGGAGAGACGAGGTGAGGCGCCGCTGCCGGACGGTCCTGCAGTCAAGGGCCGAAGCACTCCTGCCAAATTCCCCGCCAAATTCCCCGCCTCAGGCGAATGCGCATTTCACCTTGGCTTTAGTTTAGGTTGAGCGGCCTTGGACTAGGTACGAACCCGGCGAGAAAAATTCTTGCCACGGTCTCGTCTTCCAGGCAGCCAAGGAGCTTGGCCTGTTCTTCCCGGGATGCCGGGCCCTGCCCTGTGAACGACCGGGCCAGTTTCTCGGGGTCATTGCCGATACACGCCAGTTCGGTATCAGACAGCTCGGAGAGCATAGCAACGGAGTCCTGCAACTGCAGTGGAATTAGTATCCCTGGGGGCGCCGGCGTTGTTGCTGGTCCGGAGGTCGGAGTATTGGTCGGCGTCGCCCTTGGCGTAGCAGTCGGGCTCTCCGTCGGGGCCTCCGTGGAAACGGGGACGTCAGTGGACGTCGGTGTTGCCGTCGGCGTTGGTGTGGAGGTCGGGGCCTGGGTCTCCGGGGCTGGTGTTGGGTCGGAGCAGGCTGTCAAGGTCGCCAGCGTTACCAGGAGAGTGATGGTTGCCGTAAGGAACAGTTTCAGCACTGGGAGTTTCCTTTTCTTCCTATCGAGAGGTTCTGGGTTCGTGTTCCATTCTACCTGCCGCCTGCCCTTTCCCTGCCATATTGCATGCGATCGCCGCCGATGCCAGCAGGACGACCAGGACGATGAATAAGGCTCTCATGACGTCTCGTTCCTCTCCACGAGCGACTTCTGTCCGCCCTGGGTGATTGTCGATCTCGTCTCCGGTCCCCGGCATTGTTGTTGGTTGGGTCTCAGGTTCTTGTTAATGACGCTTGGGGTCAGCCCTGAGGGTTAGGCAAACAAAAGCCCGGCGTTCTGCCGGGCCTTTGCCGCGAGTTGCTGTCCGCCTTTCGGATGAACAGCCTGATGGATTATCCAGGTGTCGTCAGGTCGTGGGTTCTGGCTTACTGGTATTCGTACCAGACGGTGTAGTTTTTGCCGGGTTGCGCCTGATGCCTGGCTATCTCATCCCGTTCGATCTGTGAGTTATCACTAATGAATCCCGCAAAGTGGATGACATTGATGATGTAAGTGCCTGTGCGGTCGACTGTGAAGTAGTCGGTGCAGTACACGCCTTTCACGTCTGTGAAGAGCCAATTGTGATTGTCGTAGATCGCGTATTGATTGGCACTGCCCCCGATAAACGCGTCATCATCGAATTCAGCGCAGGCTCGGATGACATCGCCCTTCCTGTAAGTGACCTTGTAGGTGTCTACGTCTGACCACTTAATGAGGCCCTCGACGTTGTTTCCAGCAGCGTGAATCTTGCAGTTGGCGTGGGTGCGTCCCGAGTTGCAGTTTGAACTGTTGCGGTCGCCCCTCGACGATGTGATCGAACTATCACCGAAGTAGACCCAGAATTTGCCAGTACCGTCGGAAGTCGACGACACGCGCATGTAGTAGGTGTCATCAGCATCGGGCATTAACCGCAATCTGGGGAGATTGAACCGTCGTGTTCCCGATCCCAATGTGTCCTCGACGGTGTACCCATTCATGACCAACGGTTGGCCATTGGAACGGTAGAACTGCATCTTTGGATTCGACACCAGCGCATTATCATCATCGTCGTAGTAGTACCACCAGTAGTAGTGATTCTCCTCACCGGACAATGAGAGCCAGACGCTATCACCCGCGTTTTGGATGCGGCGTTCTACCCACGCTTTGGCGTCGTACACCGTGTGACCGGCCCAAGGCAAGGCCTGGTGGTCCCTTGGGTCGGGTCCGGACTTTTCGTCTCCCTCTGCGGTCTCTTCCGTGACCACGGCGGTGGCGTCGCTGGTGACGCTTTCCGGGTACCCGTCGTCATCGGTGAAACTCACTCCAACCTTCATGGTGGTGTCCACATCGGCCGTGGTGGCCACGTAGGTGGAGCCGGTGGCGCCTGGGATGTCGTTATCCGAGCCGTTGGAGCTGCGAATCCATTGGTAGCTGAACGTCGCGCCCGTGAGTCCGTTCTCGTCGGAAATTCCGGAAGTCGCGGCGGTAAGCTTGCTTCCGGTCTCGACGGTGCCGGCAATGGTCGGTTGACCGGTGGCGGGACTGTTTGGCGTTATGCCGCTCTGTCCGGTCGCGACGTCGCTCCAGCGCGACTTCCTGTTGTCGTCGTACCGGGCGCGGACTCTGACCTTGTAGGTTTCCCCGGCGTCAAGGCCGGTTAGCGTAACCTCATTTGTGGTTGGGTAGGCGTACCAGTCGGTCTGGTCGTTGGTCTTGAAATTCTCGCCGTCCGGGGTCCATGTGACGCGGTAGTCAGACAGGGTCTTGCTGGTCTGGGACTCCGGGTTCCAGGTGATGTCGATCTCGCCGGCCTCATTACCGGCTGAGACGGTCAGTCCGGTTGGGGCCACTTTCCAGTCGGGGTCGTCGGCTTGGACCGTGACCGTCATGAAGACGGCCATCAGGGCGATCATCACTGCCAGGGCGCCCAGTCTCCTCGCCCAGGGTATCGAGGTTTGGTGTGTCATATCGGTCTCCTCCATCTTGGTTTACATTCGAGTATTGATCAGCCCAGCCGCACAGGCTTTGTGGTTGGTCGATGGTTCTTGGCCCTGTATGTCATTCTTTTTTTGTACACCGGGTTCCGTTTGTCTTTGACCTTTTGGGAGTCTTTTTTGTGGAGTGTGGCGAGTCGCGGACGGGTCTCCGTTGCTGGCTGAGTTACATCGGGGCGCTGCCGCTCGGGGATGACTTTCTTGGAAAGCAAAGGAGCCGCGGCCTGTTGAGGCCGCGGCTTCTGGTCGTATGGGTGGTGTTGTTGCTGACCGTCCCTTGGTCTGCCGGGGCGTGTCGGCGCGGCAGGCCTGGGGCGCACAGCGGTTGAGTCAGGTGGTCGAATTGAGAGAGACCCGCAGTAGTGCGGGTCTTGTTCATTGATTGGGGGTCAGGAGACCGGTTAGTCGTCGATGCCGCGCTCTGTGGCGGAGAGCAGCTTGGTGCGGGTCTGCCGGAGCTGGTCGCGGTAGTGGATGGTCTCCTCGAGGGAGTTGGAGAAGCGGTGAAGCTTCCAGACCACTATGGCGTCGAACGGGGCGTCTGGCCCTGTCGCCAGGGCGATCATCTCGTCGAATTGGTCGTCGGCGCCGGGTTCGTCAGTGAAGGTGGCTGCCACTGAGAGATCCCTGGAGGTGCAGTAGTCGCGGCAGGCTGTCTCCTGGTCCTCTTTGGAGATGATGCTGGGGCTGGATGCCAGGGGATCTCGGACGTAGATGGCGGCGTGCTGCAAGGTCACTCTCCGGGAGTTTTGGATGGAGTTGAGCTATCGCCAACCATTCTGACATGCACTCCGTTGTCGCGGGTGGTTGACGAGAGCATCCGGGCTGTGCTTGATGAGGTGGCCTGCGACATGGGGGACCTGGAGCGGAATGTCCTGGGGGTTGTGATCCGCCAGGAGATAGAGACTCGGCTGGTCCCGGCGTTGCTCGCCGTGGACGCTCTTCTCCTGGGGGCTGACGCGGAGATGCTGGCGCGGCTTCCGGCGTGGCTGGATTACGTCCAGGCTCCGATGCCGGCCGATACGGGTTTCCTCGCTGAGATGGTCCGCCTGCTGGACCCTGTGGGGTCTTCCCTAGTGGAGGAGAACGCTGTACTTTTGCCGGGGGAGTCCGATACGGCTCAGGCCTTCACGGACTGCCTTTGGGAGATGGCGCCGTTGGCGTCTGGGCCATGTTGGAGTCGTGAGGCCTGGGGCGTCCACCTGAAATAGGAAAGGGCCCGGTAGCCGCCGGGCCCATGTTTGCAGGGTGTGATCGTGCGTTTGGTCCCTATATGGGGTTGTTGTCGACAGGTTCCTCGGTGGAGATTACCCGTATACCGTTCGCCTCCAGTTCCGCCGTCCACTTAATCCAGTCGTTCACGGGCCGCGTGAACCGGCTGTTGTTGTAGATCAGGATCCACTGGAACGGGGGGTTCTCGCTGGTAGCTTGCGCCATCATCTAGTGATACTCCTCCCGGCTTCCGTTCATGTCGGTGAAGTGGCTGACCAGTTCCAGCCCGTCTTCCTCTGCCTGCCTCCTAATGTGGTCGAGTTGGTCGTGAATCCCCTTCCGGTCATCCGTGGCTGTCCGCGCGTACAGCGCTACCTTGTTTCCTTCCTGCAGTTCCGTCATGTTTCTGTTACCTCTCTTGTTGCTTTCCCCTCTTGTTGCTTTCCCCGTGAGGGAAGGTGACCACTTTATACCCCCACAATCGCGGCCGATGGGGATCTTGGCCGGTTTCTGGGCAAATATTTAATGTTCATATTCTTCTCGCAGGCCCGCAACCTCTGGTTCGGCCGGGCGAGTCTGAGACGGCCCGGGCCTGTAGGGACTGCCTCTGGGAGATGGCTCCCGGGGTTTCCGTCCGTTCTGAGGTGGTGAAAAGGACCCGGTGCCGGGCCTCTGGGTTCTGCGAGCTGGCTGGTAACACTGTTGTTGCGGCTCTGGGTCACGATGGGAGATTGGTGTCTATGGTGGCAACCCGGCCGGCCTGAAATTCCTCTCGCTGCTCGCCGGATGTTGAAATTCATTCTTTCTTCTTGGCTGCCTCCCTCTTGTGCCTGCTCCTCCTGTCGTACTCTGTGTGGTTGTCCTCGCAAGACTGACATCTGGCCATTCCTGGCCTGGACGGGTGCTTGCCGCCCTGGCACTGTCCGGTCTCCTTGGCCTTTCGGCGTCTGTCTTGCATGTAGATCCGGTGGTATTCTCTGCGGTCTCGGGGTTTGACTCCTCCTTCGGTTTGTCGCTCTGGCGCAGGACTCATTTCACTCACTGCGGAGTGGTCCTGGGGGTTCCCTGTTTCATCTTCTGTGGTTGCGGTCTTTTCCAGACCGCTCGTCTTACCGAGCTTTTCGTGGTCCCTTTCCTGTTTCGCTCGTGCGTACCGTTTGGCGTCGTTCAGCCGGCGGGTGGCACTGTGCTTTTTGGCGCACTTCTCGCAGCGGGTTTCACCCTCCTTTGCAGGATCTTCGCAGTTAACACACAGGCCGAGTTCCTTGCATCTTTGCTTTTTCTCTTGGGCGTAGAGCCGTCTTCGCTCCTTTGCTTCCGGAGTTTGACGTTTGTTCTGGCTGTACTTACGGTTGCGTTCAGCCTTTTCGTCTGGCGTGAGCGGTGGTTTTCTTGGGCTTGCCTTCCGAGTGCTCTGCTGTTTCGAGGGTTTCTTTGGTCTGTCGCTCTTGGGTTTCGGATTTGACTTGGCCCTTTGGGTTCTTCCCCATCCGGGCGGGAACTCAAAGCTTTCGACGAAGAGTTATCTTTTAGATGGGTTCATCCCATCCAACCCGTTCCAGATCCCCCTGCAGCTGGGCGACGTCAACTGGTATCCGGGGACGGAAAACACGGTGGTCACCGGCAGCGCTCCGGCCACGGCGCGGCAGACACTGACGGCCCACGAGTTGGTGGCCGAGGTGCCCTGGTCCTATGACCTGGACGAGGACGCGGTGATCGCGATGATGGACGAGCTACGCCGCAGCCTGCTGCGCAACGCCCACGAGGTGATCGACGACGTGATCCTCAACGGCGACAGCTCGACGCAGAACAGCATCAACGCCGACGGTGCGACCATTGCGGCCACCACGGCGGGCACGGGGCATTTCCTGGTGGGGTTCGACGGCCTGCTGCATCAGCCGCTGGTGGACAACACGGCCATGGCCAACGACCACAGCGCGGCGGTCAGCGCCGACATGTTCAACGAGATCCGGGGCAAGCTGGGCAAGTACGGCGTGCGGCCCTCGGAGCTGGCCTACATCACCGACGTCAACACCTTCATCAAGTCGCTGAGCATCGACAGCTTCCGCACGCTGGACAAGTTCGGGCCCAACGCCACCATCCTGACCGGCCAGCTGGGCGCGGTGGAGGGCATACCGGTCATCGTGTCGGAGCAGATGCGGCTGGCCGACGCCGACGGCAAGGTGACCAGCGGCGGCAACGCCAACACCAAGGGCCGGCTGCTGATCGTCAACCGCTCGCAGTGGCGGGTGGGCTTCAAGCGCGAGCTGACCATCGAGACGGTCCGTGACGCCCAGAAGCGCCAGAACATCATGGTAGTCAGCTTCCGCATCGCGCTGCAGGAGCGCAGCGGCAGCCGCGCTGCGGCCACGCACACGGCGCTGCAGTACAACATCACCGGAGTGTAATCCGACGCAGAGGGCGCGTAGTTAATTTACGGCGCGTAGTTAATTCACATGGATGAACAGGATATTGATTTCCAGGCTTCCCAACCATCCTGCAAATCTTGTCCATCCATGTTATTTCCCTGTGTCCTCTGTGGGGAGACGCCCCCACCCTAACCCTCCCCCGGAGGGAGAGGGAACACAGTTCAAGGAGGTACATGGTGATTCAACCGAAGGACGGGCGGGAGGGACGGTTCTCGCGGCCCTGGGCCATGGTGGCGGGGCTTGGCATAGTGGCGGTATCCGGCATTGAGACCTACGCGCTGTCGCAGGGCATCGACGGCACGGCGCTCACTGTGTCGCTGGCGGCCATCGCCGGGCTGGGCGGCGCCGGCCTGGGGCGGATACTGCGATGACCACGCGGCGCAACCGCAGGGTGCAGCCGAGGCCCCGGGTTTACCAGCCAAAGCTGCTCGCCCACGACTCGAACACCTCCAGTGTGCGGGAGCCACTGGTCAGACCCAGCAAGGGAAAGCGGGTGCGCGTTCTGCGAATCAGGGCCCTGCAGGAGGTTGCCGATGGCCGGCGCCTCTATGAGGTCTACTTCGGGACCGGGGAGTCCATAGGGTCCGACTCGGGAAAGGCGGTGGACACGCTGGATATTCCGGAGCTTGGCGAGGATTCGACGCGCACATTCCCCCGTGACGAGGGACCCCGAGGTCTGCGGGATGAGCCGCTGAGCGGCCGGTGGGCCGGAACACCGCCGGTAACCTCTCACAAGATCATTGTCGAGTACACCGAAGAGAGCTAGTAGTACGAAATCTTTGAACTGATGAGTGGACAGCATCGGCCTGAGCACCCGGTGATACTTGGCCGATGGTGCTCTTTCGACAAGACCCATCCTCTTCAAGCCATCATTTCAAAGCAGTTGGTCTACTAGGAGGGCAGCAGCCCCATGACCACGCGGACTACACGAGCACCTCACAGGGCGCCCCTCCGGCACCGTCCCTACATTCTTAAAACGGCCGAGGTCACAGCGGCCAGCCGTCGTGGCCGGCAGACGATTCTGAGCCCGTCCAAGGGCTACCGCATAAGCCCGAATCCACCGATAGAGGACGTCAGGTTAGCGACCTGAAGTGGTCAAAGGGTGCTCCTCTGAATCTGGGATAATGGTTTTGCAATAAAAAACCGACCCCAGAAAAGGAGCACCCAATTGATGCTACCACGCAACCACCCCGACCGTATTCGCATCGTCTTTGACGACCACCGTCTGGTGGCCAATGCCGGCCTGCTCCTGCCGGCCACTCTCGCCCAACACCTGGGCCTGGGGGAACTCGTTGACCGTCACCTCAATCTCGGCAGCGCGCCGGGCCGGGCCAACGCCGGCGACAAGATGATGACCCTGGTCGCCTCTGCCCTGGCGGGCGGCGACTGCATCGACGACGCCGATGCGCTGCGCGCCGGTGGGACGGCCGGTGTTCTCGACTGTAGGGTCAAGGCGCCATCCACCCTGGGCACCTTCCTGCGCAGCTTCCGGTGGGGCCACGTCCGCCAGCTGGACCGGGTGAGCCGGGAACTGCTGGCCCGGGCCTGGGCCGCTGGGGCGGGACCCGGCGACGGGCCGCTGACCATCGACCTGGACTCCACCATCTGCGAGACCTACGGTCTGGCCAAGGAGGGCGCACGCCACCACGGCTATACCGGCAAGCGGGGCTATCACCCGCTGCTGGCCGTGGCCGCCGGCACCGGCGACGTGCTGATGTCCCGGCTGCGCGAGGGCCGGGCCAACACTGTTCGGGGCGCCGCTCACTTCCTGCGCGAGACGGTGGGACGGGTGCGCTACGCCGGCGCCAGGGGCCGACTCACGGTGCGGGCCGACAGCGGCTTCTATGCCCACGCCATCGTCGCCGTCTGCCGCAAGATGGATGTCCGCTACTCCATCACCATCCGCCAGCACAAAAGCCTGCGCAATCTCATCGAGGCCATACCCGAGACGGATTGGACGCCCATCCCCTACTGGATGGACGGCGCCGCCGATGTGGCCGAGACCACCTACACTCCCTTTGAGAGTGAGGCCGGCGCTGCCCCGGTGCGGCTCATCGTCCGGCGGGTGAAGCCCACGCCCGGTTCCCAACTGGCCCTGTTCGCCAGCTACAGCTACCACGGCTTCATCACCGACCGGGACGGGGAGACGCTCGAGCTGGAGGCTGACCATCGCCGCCACGCCGAGATCGAGAACGCCATCCGAGACCTCAAGTACGGCGTCGGGCTGAACCACCTGCCGTCCGGCCGATTCGCTGCCAACGGGGCTTGGCTGGCGGTGCAGGTGATGGCCCACAACCTCGCTCGCTGGACAACGCGCATCGGTCTGGGTGAGCAGATCGTGACCACCAAGACCCTCCGGCGTCGGTTCTTCTGCCTGGCCGGACGGCTCACCCGCTCGGCCCGCCGCCTCACACTGCATCTGCCACAGCGCTGGCCTTGGGAAGCCCAGTTCAGCAGCGCCCTGGCCCGACTGCGAGCCACCCCACTCCCAGCCTGACGGCGCTGTCCGCAACCGCCCCAACACCTCCAAACTCGCGTCCGCCCCGCCCGCGAGTGCATCCTGCTGCGTCCGATCTCACTATCACGCGATTCCCAGCCTCCATAGACCGCTCTCCAGGTCCGGTGCGGCTACTGAAAACCCTCGCGGGGTCTCATCGGTCCAATGGAGCCCAGGCTTTCTCCCTTGCAGGCTCCCTCATCCCAATTTGCCCAGCATTCACGCCCCCCATCGGTGGATTCGGGATAAGGTTGGTACGGGTGAAGGTGGTGCAGCCAGTACCGGAGGGGCGCCGCATGTGCGAGCTCTTTTTCGGAACGGCGGGCAGCCTGGCCACCGACCCCTCCCGCGCCGTGGACATTCTGAGGGTGCCCGACCAGGGCACGGCCTCGACCCGCGCCTATTTTCGCGACCAGGGACCCCGGGGGCAGCGCGGCGAACCACTAAGCTTTCGCTGGCGCGGCAGACCCCCGTCCAACAGCCACAAGGTGATCATCGAGTACACCGAGGAGAGCTGAGAGCGAGAATGGACGGCCCCAATCTGACCCTCCGCTGGAGGGAGAGGGGACTTGCTCTCACTGTTTATCCACATCCCCATCAACATTCAAGGTGTTTCCCGCTATTTCAGCCCGCTATTTCAGGAGGAGGAACATGGCCCGCGAAGCGTATCGTTCCCTGTACGGCGACCTGACCAAGCTCAAGGACGACAGTGTGCTGAAGGACCCCGCCGCCGGCCCGGATGACGATGACGAACTGTTCGAGCTGCTGCTGGCGGTGTCTGACTGGGTCGACCACTACTGCAACCGGCACTTTTACCCTCGTCTCGAAACGCTCCTGTTCGACGGTCCCGACCTGATCTCGGTGACCGAGCTCGCGCAGGCCGAGGGAGAGGGCCGCTCCTTCGACAGGGTATGGAAAGCCGACGAATACCGTCTGCTGCCCCACAACGCGTCGCCGCTGGAGCACTGGGGGCATCCTCACGGCGCCATCCTGGCAAGGAACGGGAGCGTCGAGGGGTTCCCGGCCGGGGAGGCGAACCTCCGTGTTGCGGGCCTGTGGGGATATCGCTGCTTCGTCGAGCCTTCGGGCGCGTCTCTTGCCGCTCAGGTCGCCGGCGATGCAGTGGCGATTACTGTCAGCAATGCCGCTCATTTCCGGACTGGCCAGACCGTGCTTCTGGGATATTCCGGTGAGGGGACAGGCGCTGCCCATTCCGAACAGGTGCTGATTACTGGCATCGACGGGAACGAAATTGCCGTGTCCCGAGGGCTGAACGGCACCGCACCGTCGTCCCACGACCTGGGTGCCGGCGTTGGGATCCTGCGCTGGCCGGCGTCGGTGGAGCGGGCGGCGCTGATCCAGGCGGCCCGAATCTGGACCCGCGCCGCCGACTTCGAGCCCTTCTACGTGGACGCTGACGTCGACACCGACGTGCGGCTGCTGCTGGAGCCATACCGCAAGCCCTCGGGAGTATAAGTCATCCCTTCCCTGGCGCTTCTATTGAGAACCCTCACTGCACAACAGGCGAGGGTTTTTTCATAGGAATTTCGGAGCCGTCCGCGCTTGACGACAGGTTCCCGTTGGGCTAAGATTCCTCAGTTTGAACCATTAAGCAAGGGCCTCTGAGCGGGACCCAAATTCGTTCTGATTTGCACCGATTTCGCAATGATATTTCGACTTTATGGTCCCTATACGGCAGTAATGGCTATTCAGGAACTTGCTTCAATTACAATCCGCTATCCATTTGACGTATACATTTAACGGAGGAGACATATGGCAATTCACCGGTTTCTCAATCTGAGGGTACTGCTTCCACTGGCGCTGATCGTGGCGCTGGCCTTGGTAGTGGCCTGCGGCTCGTCCGACGAAGCGACAGAAGAACCAGCCGCGGTTGATCCCACATCTGCTCCCGCGCCCACCGACGCACCGTCCACTACCGGCGATGACGGTGATGCCGAACCCACCAGCCCTCCTGCTCCTGCTGGGTCCCGGCCGACCAACACGCCATTCCCCACGCCCACTTCCATCGCAGCGCAGCCGCCAGTTGGCGAGATCAAGACCGGTGGCGACATCCGAATGTCTGCCTATGCTGACGCCGAAGTGTGGGAACCGGTAGGCTCCGGCTCGCTCTCCAGCGTGCAGGCCTACTCGCAGCTCTACAACCAGATTGTGCAGTTCGACACCACAGACACGACCAAAGTGGTTTGCGACCTCTGTGTCGACTGGGATATCACCAATGGCGGCGAGACCTTCACGTTTAACCTCGTGGATAACGCGGTCTGGCACGACGGGACTCCGCTTACCGCGGCCGACGTTGAGTACACCATGGCCCGGTACATGGACCCGGCGGTGTCCATCGGACGCTCCGGTCTCTTCCGCAACTACACCCTTCCCGTAGAGGAAGGCGGTGTGAAACTGATTGACGACACGACGGTGGAGTTCAACCTGTCCTTCCCGTCTGGCGCATTCATCAACTTCCTGTCTCTCGACTACGCCAAGGTACTTCCCAAGCATGTGCTGGAAAACCCGGCCGTCGAGGACCTGAAGCAGGCCGAGACTGTGATGGAATACGGTGCCATGTCCGGCCCGTTCATCCTTGAGGATTACAGCCGCGGCAATGTCTACCGGGTAGTCCGGAATGAGAACTATTTCAAGGACAACAGGCCCTACTTCGAACAGATTAGTCATTTCATCATTGTGGACACCGGCACGCTTATCTCGCAGTTCAAGGCCGGCCAGTTGGAAATGATGAACTCCGGGTTCTCCAACCTGTCCCCCACCGAGTACCTGGAAGTGGACGCAGACACCGTGGGCGCCGACAGCGGCCACGTAGTGGCGCACGAGCTGCCAGGCACCCGCAACTGGGGTCTCATGATCAACCGGAAGGTGGAACCGTTCACCAACCCGAACATCCGAAAGGCCATTTACCTGGCCCTGGACTACGAGCAGCTCAACGAGTTCGTCGAGGACGGCACAGCCGACACCCCCTGCCCGATGATGGGCATGGGCCACTCTCTGGACGACTGCGCGACCTGGCCGGGTATCCGCTCCAAGTCCACTCCCGAAGGCGAAGCTGACCTCGCTTACGCCAAGCAGCTGATGGCCGACGCCGGCTTCCCTGACGGGTTCGAGACCACCTTCGATGTCCGCAACGTCGGCTCGTACCCCGACACCTGCAGCGTAGTAAAGCAGCAGCTTGAGAATAACTTGGGCATCAAGGGCGAGATCACGGTGCATGAAAGCGCCGCTGGTTACGCCCTGTATCAGACTGCCCGCGCCGAAGACCAGCTCGGTGACTGGGAACTATCCTGCCAGGGCGAGGGCATGACGGTGCTGGACGCCGACGCCCTGCTGGGCGGTGTATACCTCGAGGGCGCCACCCGCAACTACACCAACTGGGAAACGGAAATCATTCGCGGCCTGTTCGAAGACCAGAAAGTCGAGCAGGACATTGATCAGCGCCGTGAGATCCTCAAGGAGATCGAGCGCTACCTGGTGCCGACCGATCCCTCCAACATTGACCTGGGCTATGAGGACAACCACTGGGTCACCCTGTTCTGGGGCAAGTTCTTCTGGCTGGTCAACGAGGACATCCGGGGATTCAACCCGCCTCAGACCGTCCAGTACGGCTTCAAGCACGAAGACCTCTGGCTGGACCGCTAGGCAACACCGGCCCGACCGGAGGGTGAATCCGCAGGGACGATCCCTCAAGATCACGGCATAATGATGCGGAGTCATTTCGGGTGGCTCCGCATCTTCGGCAAACCAAAGTAGATTTTCACCTTTCCTTTCACCTATACCGGTAAAGGACACAAATGAGACAGTACGCAGCTAAAAGGGTGGCCCTGTTCATTCCCACCGTATTGCTCATCACCATCATTGTTTTTGTGGTGATGCGGCTGGTGCCTGGGGATCCGGCCATCGCGATACTCGAGGCGGGTGGCGGTGGTAACTACACCCAGGAAGACCTGGAGAACCTGCGCCAGAAACTTGGCACCGACCGCAACATTTACATCCAGTATTTTGAATGGATCGGCGGCATCTTCCAGGGAGACTTTGGCGAGTCGCTGAAGTTCAACGCTCCGGTGATGACCGAGCTGCAGAAGCGCATTGCGGTCACCATTGAGCTGGCGATCATTGCCACCGTCCTGGCGGTGCTGGTGGCGGTGCCCTTCGGGATCCTGTCGGCATTGAGACCAGACAGTTGGCTGGACTATGTGGCGAGGACCTTCACCCTGATCGGAATCGCCATCCCCAACTTCCTGGTGGCGGTGCTGCTGGTCCTGATACTCGTGCGAACGGGGGGCCTGGCTCCGCTCGGCTACGTCACCTTCCAGGTTAACCCCCTGACCAACATGCACCAGATGATCTTCCCGGCACTGGCTCTTGCCTTCTACGAGATGGCCTTTATAGCCAGGGTGACCCGCTCCTCAATGATGGAAATACTTCGGGAAGACTACATGCGGACGGCCCGCTCCAAGGGGCTGGCCGAAACGGTGGTGGTGCTCCGGCACGGCCTTAAGAATGCCGTACTGCCCATCCTGACCATCTCGGGTTGGCAGTTCGGAAGGCTCTTCGGCGGCACGGTGGTCATCGAATACATCTTCCTGCTGCCGGGAATGGGCACCATTCTCATCGACTCCATCTCATTCCGGGATTACCCGGTTATCCAGGCCGAGATCGTAATAATCGGCACGGTGATCGTGTCCATCAACCTGCTGGTCGACCTGCTCTACGGGCTGCTGGACCCCAGGATTCGGTACTCCTAACACAGCGGAGGGCCTGACTCCGGGCGGAGTGTTTCTCTGCGCCAGGAGCAATGACACAGCATCCGCATGCTCAGGCAATAGATAGGGAGATTTACAGATGCAAGTGTTCAACACCGAATCTGTCGCGGTTCCGGACCTGGAGGTGGCGCGCCCCAAACCAAGCGGGGCTGCTGCCGTGCTGGGGGTCATCAAGAACTTCGCCCGGCGCAAGCCCATCGGCTTCGCAGGCGGCGTGGTGCTTGTCGCCGTGGTGATAATCGCGCTGCTGGCGCGTTTCGCAGGTGTTTCGCCTTATGATCCAGACCAGGTCGGCGTTGCATCCAAGTTCCTCGGACCCGGCGGGGAGACCCTCCTCGGAACCGACCAACTGGGGCGCGACGTAACCAGCCGCCTGATGTACGGGGCATGGATCTCGATGAAGGTGGGCTTGATCAGCGTACTGATCGGCATTACCGGCGGGACGATTATCGGCGTTTTCAGTGCCTATATGGGCGGAGTTGTTGACCTGGCAATCCAGCGAGTTGTTGACGCGCTGATGGGCTTTCCTCCCATCATCATGGCGCTGGGACTGATGGCGGCGTTGGGGGCCTCGGACCGCAACGTGATGATTGCGCTGGTGGCAATACTGCTGCCCGGAGCGACGCGGGTAATAAGATCCCAGGCTCTGAGCATCAAGGAACTGGACTACACCCTTTCGGCGCGGGCCATCGGTGCGACGCCGCTGCGTATCATCTTCCGGCACATGCTGCCCAACGTAGCCGCTACCTACATCGTGTTGATGACCATCAGCCTGGGCTTCGCCATCGTTGTGGAGGCGGCACTGAGCTTCCTGGGCGTGGGAATCCCGCCCGATGTTCCCACCTGGGGCGGTATGCTGCAGCTGGGCCGCAAGTTCATAGACACCCAGGCATGGCTGCCGGTGCCTCCCATGATTGCCATTGGCCTCGTGGTGTTCGCGGTCAACTTCCTAGGCGACGGCCTGCGCGACGTGCTGGATCCGAGGCTGCGAGGGAGATAATTTGAATCGTTGCCCCTGCCTGAAGGACTAAAAATCAGCCCGGGTGACGGAAAGCAGAGCGAATCACCCTAATTGGCCTGTACAGGATAGAAAAGCAAGAAGGAATGCCGTTATACTAACGGCGGAACGGCCCCGATATTTATCGGGGCCGAAAATCTAATCTACGGGGGTAGGTAACCGGTTTGAAGACGAGAGTTTTTCTTCCGTTAGCTATTTTGTCAGCGATGTTACTGCTGATCTTGGCCGCCTGCGGCGGCGAAACTGAGGTAATCAAGGAAGTCCCCGTCACGGTGGAAGTGGACAGGGAAGTCGAGGTCACCCGCGAAGTTGAGAAAATCGTGAACGTGGGTGAGGGCGAAGTCCTGGAGGTGCCGGTAACGCGGGTGGTCCCCGTCACCGTTATCGTGCCGCAGGGATCTGGATCAGAACCTGTGGCGCAGGCCAACCGGCTGCAGACCATCAAGGACCGTGGCACCCTGATCTGCGCCAGCCGCAATGACGTGCCGGGCTATGGTTACATCGACGACTCCGGCAACAACGCCGGCTTCGACATCGACCTGTGCCGCGCCGTCGCCGCCGCAGTGCTGGGAGACCCCAACGCCATCGAGATCCGCCTGATCACGGCCGCCGAGCGGGGGCCAACGATCCAGTCCGGTGAAGTGGACATGCTGGTTCGCACGGTCACCTGGACCACCTCCCGTGATGCCCAGTGGGGCAACTATGTGCAGACCATGTTCTACGACGGCCAGGGCTTCATGGTCAGCAACGCACTGGGCCTGACCAGTGCGCTGCAGTTGCAGGACTCCACAGTGTGCGTGACTCAGGGCACCACCACCGAGTTGAACCTGCAGGACTTCTCCAACCAGTACAACCTGAACATCACGCCGCTGACCTTCGAGGACACCGACGCCGTGAGCGCCGCCTACCAGCAGGGCCAGTGCGACGCCTTCACCAACGACCGCTCGCAGCTGGCAGCCATCGGCTCTGGCTTCGATAACCCGTCGGCCCACACCATCCTGCCGGAGACCATCTCCGAGGAGCCGCTGGGCCCGGTGGTCCCCCACGGTGACGACCAGTGGTTCGATGTCGTCAAGACCGTCATGGCCATCCTGATCTACGGCGAGGCCTACAGCGTGTCCCAGGGCAGCGTCCCGAGCGCCGCCACCGGCACCACCGTTGTTGACCGCCTGCTCGGCTTCTCCGGCTTCGAGGGGGCCTTTGGCCAGGAAACCATGGGCCTGAGCGATACGGTAGGACAGGACGTGCTGAGTGCTGTCGGCAACTACGGAGATATCTACGACCGCAATCTTGGTCCCGACGGCATCAACCTCCCGCGCGAGAACGGACGCAACGCCCTCTGGGCCGACGCTCCGTGCCAGGACTGCCCCAAGGGCGGCCAGATCTACGCAGCCCCGTTGCGCTAGATCCCAGGACCACTGGCAACTAGGGTAACTCTCAGGGGCGGGTCATTTACCCGCCCCTTTTTCATGATTCCCGCACAGAATCCCATTGCCCTCTGCCTGGGGTATGCCTGTACCATGGTAAGCGACTCGGGTAAGCGACTCGCTAGCTTACCGTGAGGAGGAACGGCCATGACCCGTCTTACCCTGATAGCAATGGCGTTGGCTATTTCATCGCTGGTAGCGTTGCTGGCCTGTGGGTCCGAAGACAATACGTCCACCTCCGGCTCCGCAGCAGAAGTGGAGGAGAAATCGTCGCGTCTCGAACGGGTGCGGGACCACGGCACGCTGGTATGCGCCACCGGCAGCGACACACCCGGCTTCGGCTACATCGACGAGGGCGGAAACAACGTCGGCTTCGACCTGGACCTGTGCCGGGCTGTTGCCGCGGCTGTGCTGGGAGATCCGTCGGCGGTCGAATTTCGCATCGTCGACCCAGCCGAGCGCGGGCCGATTCTACAGGCGGGCGAGGTCGACATGCTGTCCACTGTCACTACCTGGACGTCCTCCCGCGACGCCCAGTGGGGCAACTTCACCCAGACCATGTTCTACGACGGGCAGGGGTTCATGGTCACCCGCAGCCTGGGCGTGGAAAGCGCGCTGGAGCTGCGGGACGCCAACGTCTGCGTGACCCAGGGCACCACCACCGAGCTCAACCTGCAAGACTTCTCCAACGAGGCCAGCCTGGACATTACGGCGGTCACATTCGAGGACTCGGATGCCGCGCTGGAGGCCTACCGCCAAGGGCAGTGCGACTCCTTCACCACCGACCGCTCGGCGCTGTCATCGCTGCTGGACACACTCCCGGACCCGGAGGCCCACGTGATCCTGCCAGACACCATCTCCGAGGAGCCGCTGGGGCCGGCGGTGCCCCACGGCGACGAGCAGTGGTACGACATCGTCAAGACCGTGATGGCCATCCTGATCTACGCCGAGGCCTTCGGCATTGGGATAAATGACGTTCCCACGGCGGTCACCGGCGACAGCAAGGTGGACCGGCTGTTCGGCCTCGAGGGTTCGTTCTCCCAGGAGACCCTGGGCCTGGAGCAGACCGTGGCGCAGGACGTGATCCGGGGCGTCGGCAACTACGGCGAGATCTACGACCGCAACCTGGGAGCCCAGGGCATCCAGCTTCCGCGAGAGGGAGGTCGCAACGCCCTCTGGGCCGACGCACCCTGCCAGGACTGCCCCAAGGGCGGCCAGATCTACGCGGCGCCACTCAGGTAAACATGGCCGTTCCTGGTTCTCCAGGGCCCGGCTTGGAGGAGGGGGCCAAACCCGCGCATCCTGGACCTGAATTACGCGAGGGGCACCCTCACGCTGAGCGAGGGGGGATCGTAGGCTCCGTTATCGGGGCTACAGCCTCCGGCACGCTCGCCCCGCGCATCCCGCGCATCGGAGCAGTCTCTGCTGATAGCGATAGCCATTGACTGTCGATTCTCGGTCTCGTTGTCTAGACAATCCCGGTCTAGACAATCCCGAAGGTCCTGCCATCGTACGATGATCATCGACCAACGATGCTTCGACGTTTGACACACCGTGGACCGCTGGCGGGCCGATAACTCCCTTCACTGCCTGCGCGGCGGGCTTAGTCTGCAGCTTTCACAGGAATAGCCGATGATTCTCCGGGCCTCCAAAGTGCGTGTGAATGGTCTATTTTCATAGCGTTGCCGGTACGTGCCAACCGGAGGAACTGCCGACATTCCCCTTTTGGGGACCCTTTGTCGGCCTGCAGGCCGTTTAACATCCCCACCCGCGTGTGGTAGATTGGGGAACGGATTTTTTCCTTTACCCTGCGGAGTGGTATGGCTCAGTTAAGGGGACTCCTCACATACCAGGGTGTGGAGGTCTGGCGGCACACCAAGGTCCTCCAGTGGACCTTGCAGATCGTGTCGGGCATCGTTGTGGTCGTACTCGTTGCCTGGTTCTTCGTGAATATCGCCAACGCGGTGCAGGACCGTGAGATACCCCACGGCTGGGGCTTCCTGGACCGGGCCTACCAGACTCCCATCGGGCACACGTTCATTGGCTACGAGTCGTCGGACAGCTTCGCCTACGCCCTGGGAGCGGCGGCGGTAAACACCGTCGTCGTGTCCATCGTCGGCGTGATACTGGCGACAATGCTGGGAATTTTCATCGGGGTGGCGAGGCTGTCCACCAACTGGCTGGTGTCCAAGCTGGCCACGGTCTACATAGAGTTCTTCCGCAACGTCCCGCTGCTGGTGCAGCTCTTCTTCTGGTTCTACATCATCCTTGCCCTGCCTCCGGTTACGGAGGGACACGTGATCGGCGGTGGGTTGCTGGTGAACAACAGGGGCCTTTCCATGCCCTTCCCGCAGGCCACCGCCGTTGGGCCGGCGCTGGTGTGGGCATTGCTGGGGGCGGCAAGCATCGTCGCGGGTTGGGCCGTCTACCGGATGCTTCTCGTCCAGGAGATTCACAGGGGTCGGCCAACCTACCCGTTGTGGGGCGGATTTGCCACCGCGGTGATTGTCGGGGCGATAACCTGGATTGTGGTCAGCCTGGTGGCCGGGGACTCACCCTACGGGATCACCACTCCTGTTGGCGAGGGCAGGTTCGGGAACATCGTCGGCGGGTTCACCGCGCCTGCGGGCCTGGTGGTGCTGCTGGTGGGGCTGGTCACCTACACCGCCTCGTTCATCGCCGAGATTGTGCGGGCTGGCATACAGTCAGTCCGGCGCGGGCAGACTGAGGCGTCGCGGGCGCTGGGACTGACGCCCATGGAGACGCTGCGCTACGTCACCTTCCCGCAGGCATTGCGGGTCATCATACCGCCGCTGATCAGCCAGTTCCTGAACCTGACCAAGAACAGCAGCCTGGCTGGCGCCATCGGCTACGCCGACCTGACAAACGTGGCCAAGACGATGACGCAGACGGCCCCGGCGGTCTCCATATTCCTGCTGATCATGGCGGCCTACCTGGCTATGAGCCTGACCTACTCGCTCATCGGAAACCTCTATAACCGGCATATCCGGTTCACAGGGAACTGACGATGGCTGCGACGGTACAGCCCCTCCCCAACCCTCCCCCCTCAGGGGGAGGAAGCAACGTGCTGCCTCCCCCCATTACGGAGGTCGGGGTAATCGGCTGGTTGCGGGGAAACCTGTTCAGCTCGTGGTTCAACAGCTGCTGACGGTAGTTTCGGCGGCGGTCACCGTGCTGGCGCTGTTCTACGGCCTGCGCTGGGTGATAACCGGAGCCGACTGGACGGTCATCAGCGTGCTGGGCGGGCAAATGGTCATCGGTCAGTACAACACCGAGGGCGCATGCCCCGGCCAGAACTGTTTCTGGAGGCCGCAGGTCGCACTGCTACTGGTGACGGTGCTGTTCGGAATGGCCTGGGGGATGGCGGGCAATGCCGTCGCCAGGCGCCTGGCCATCGGCGTGGTGGTAATTCTGACACTGTTTGCCTTCCTGCCCTACGGTTTCGACCGCATGGGAATGGACGTACGGCTGCTTCTGGTTGCCAATATACCGGCCTTGCTGGTGGGATGGGCCGTGGCCCACTATTTCGGGATGTCGGTGCGGGGAATAGTCCTTTACGTTGTGGCAGCCTTCATCGCGTCGGTGATACTGATGCGGGGCCTGCCAGGGGTTCCGGGACTCCAGCCGGTACTGGTGCTCCACTGGGGCGGGTTGACACTGAACTTGCTGCTGGCGGTGGTGCCAATCAGCCTGAGCGTGCCAATCGGCATCGCGCTGGCGCTGGGCCGGCGGAGCAACCTGCCGGTAGTGAAGGTGCTGTGCGTGGTGTTCATCGAGGTATTCCGGGGCGTACCCCTAATAACACTGCTGTTCATGTCGCAGGTGCTGGTCCCGCTGGCCTTCCCCGAGGACTTCAACTCCAACTCTCTCGTCCGGGCCGGCATCATCATAA
>CBDHDY010000020.1:0-179312 GCA_965261885.1 Dehalococcoidia bacterium | reverse complement strand
GTTCTTGCCTCCCACAAGGGTTGTGGACTGTCTGAAGAAGTCGTGTCCTCTGTTTTTCCGGATGCCGAACTGCTGACCTGGAGACAGATAGGGGATGGATGCGACGCTGTCCGAGACCTCGAAATGAGGTACCTGATATCCAAGCGGGAGGGATTTCTCACCAGTGATCAACCGGTTGCCATCTATAACCCGTGGCTGCTGAAGGGAGGGGTCGCCCGAAACGGCTTCGGTTGTCGCGGCCTGATGCTTTTTCTCCCTATCAACAGTCGAATCTCAATCATGCTCTATGACAGCGAGGTTTACTCAATTCGCTCACGGGACCGGAGGTCGACGTTTATCACAATAGAACGGGATGACGAGGCAAGGCTGAACAAGCTGCAAATGGTAGGGAATCGAAGTGTGCTCTATTTGCCACAACCCGACCGGTACTTGGAGGTGCAATCGCTCGCCCGTGAGGTAAGGTCTGCCCACCCACCCGAAATGAATTCACCTTTCGTCAGGCGAGCGGAGTCAGCGGATGGAGAGTCAAGGGTTTATTCGGTAGAGGAACAGCCTGTTGACTTTGGCGATTGGACATTCCTGTATGAATCTAGGGATTGGCGCAGAGTCCCGCATGCTGTTCGCGGGTTCGGTGTCTATGGCTCACGTGATTCGACACCCGATGCCGGCCTGAGAATGCTGTCAAATACCCATCCGTGGAACTCGGAGAGGTATACCGATGATGAAGGTGGCGTCAGTTACTTGCGGAAGGATTCTTAGCGCACGGGTCCAGTTCGGCTGCTGACGTGCGCCGATGCCGAACTGGTCTGATTTCTTCTCCGGGTGATGTGAGCAGAGCTATGCCAATTGAGCAGTGGGTTGCCCTGATAGGCGGAAGTGCCGGGTTTCTCTCTCTTTTTTTGACACTGCTTTTCTGGTTATTTCCTTCCAAGGTGGGAGCAGGCGACCGCTTCATGGGTTGGCTCTTCACGTACGGACCTCTGTGGCCCGTGACCCGTGTATGCTACTCCAGAAAACTTGATCGCCTGACCACTCTCCTCCGCCCCCGCCCCTCTTACATAGAACTGGAAGGGCATCTCGACACTCTCTGGGAGCGGCTTGCCCTGCTGGCCCCTGTGTTGGAGAAACACCCCTCGTGGTTCGCAAAGGGGTACTTTGATACGGAAGGCGTGGAACATCCCCACAACCGAAGGTTTCTTGAGTTCAGAATAGCTTGGTGCCTGTTCTGGCGAGGAGAGTCCTACGGCAAATTCCGAGCCAGGCTCAGGGATTCAGAACGGAGTCATCGGTGAAAGCGCAGACTGGGTCTCTAGACCTTCGCTTCCACTCCGGTTTTGTGGCGGTAATGAGTAAGGAACCCTAAAGATCGAGAATTGGGAGGTTGCCAGTGGTTAGGGGAGTTCCAGAGTGACTGGAAGACATGGTTCGATCGAAGTTGAGCGGCTTGCTGAACGGAGAGCCCGAGTCAATGGCATTCACCCACTTGTACACTGCCCCTGGAAGCGGATGCAATTCAATACTTGGAGGACATCGGGGCCTCCGCGAGCGTGGGACCGGGCTCATTCAGGCTCACAGCCCAAGGGCGGGCATACTGGGAGAAGCAGAATGCGCCCCGCCGGTACTTGTACCGGTAGGGCTGGTTTCCTGCCTGGGTCGCGAGGTCAACCGTCCTGGTAGCTTCGGTTTCGGCGGCCGTTAACATCGTCAACGGTGAGGTCACCTTCACCGAGGGCACAGTATGCACCGGGGTGTCCATCTGCTCGATCCGGCCCTTCTGCTGCAGGCGTTCCAGGAGATCACGGAGCCAGTCGCCGGCCGCCAGGGAGAGGTTGTCGTCCTGGGCGCGCTGGTCGGCGCCCAGCCCGATCTGCACGACTTCCCGCAGGCTGACCTGCTGGCGGTTGCGCCAGAAATCGGCTGCCGCCCGGATGTCATCGGCGTTGATCTCCACCCACTGGCCCCGGAACCGCACCAGCGGCACCTTCAGCTCGGCCAGTTCCTCCAGTTCCTGCATCGAAATGGGTTCGTCGCCCAGGGCTATTTCGACGTCGAGGTCGATCAGGGAGGTCATGGTCATGCCTGAGCCGCCCTGCATGACCGGGGTCTTGGTTCTGGCCCGTATGCCCGGCCTGGTTCTGGCGCCGTGCCGGGTCCACCAGGCGGGCAGCAGCACGCCGAACCCGGCCTGTTGGAGCGCGGCGGCCTGGATTTCCAGGAACCCGTAGGCCTCCTTGGTGTTCAGCTGGTATCCGGCGGGTTGCTTGCGCTTCAGGCTGTCGTTGATGGGTGGGCACACCGAGCCGGCCTGGGCCAGGGAACTCAACAGGAACTCGGCGGGGTTG
Organism: Dehalococcoidia bacterium; assembly: GCA_965261885.1. Classification (GTDB taxonomy): domain Bacteria; phylum Chloroflexota; class Dehalococcoidia; order Lucifugimonadales; family UBA3495; genus VXOI01. The sequence goes on along the minus strand of CBDHDY010000020.1, from coordinate 176,970 downwards.
AAGTCGGCGTGCGGTCCATTTACCTGATTCTTCCACACGGCCTCGGCGGGGGGCAGGAGGCTCTGGTCGTCGTGGGGCTGGAGCAGGTAGCGCAGGTACCAGTCGTCCCGCCGGATGGCTGGCGCATCGTCGTCCGGGTCGAGTTCGGGCGGCTCCTCCAGCCTGAGGCAGAGCCGGTATGGAGAGTTGGCCGCGATGGCCAGTGGCCTTTGCCATTCAGCCACCTGGCGGCGGAGTTGCTGGAGCTGTGCCGGGTTGCTCCGGACCTCCGGATTGGACAGGGACAGAGCGGACAGCCAAGCATCGTGGGCGGAGTCGAACTGCGGTTGCGCCAGCTCACCAGACTTCGCGCCGGTACGTGCCAAGTGGTCGACCTGGACTGTTATAAACTCCCGGAGGACGGCTTGGGCCGCGATGGCCGGCGGTTCGGTGGCCCCTGTGCCGGTGAGCGCCCGGGCCGACGGTGGCATCAGTGCCGCCAACGCGGCCAGCCGGTGGGCATCCTCGCCGATGAACACCGGAATCCATGCCGCCACGGTCTGCCCGTCCCGTTGGGAGAGGCTGGGCAGGAATTGTTGCCGGGCCGTCAGAGAGGCCGCCAGTTGCACGGCATGGGTCCAGTAGGCCAGGTCGGTTCCGATGGCGACGCCGGGTTTCACGACCTGTCGCCCGTACCACGTCTGCAGCAGGTGGACGGCTTGATCCGGTGTCAGTTGAAGCGTTGCCACGGTCCACGGCCTGATGCGCGGCTTGGCTCGCGACCTGGGCGTGGGGCCGGCCATGGGGCTGGAAGGCACGGGAGCATCGCCCCGGCTGGGCAACCAGGCGATTGCGCTGGCGTAGCTGTTGCCGGCCGTTTCGAGGCCGACCGCATCCGCTATGCGCTGGGCTTGGGCGCTGTAGGGATGTTTTCCATCCATCGGCCGGTCGGGCGGCGTCAGGCATGGTTCGGAGTCTTCGCTCCAGAGTACGAGGTTTCCTTCGACTTGGGCGGCGTGCAGGATGAGCATGTCGTTGTCCGATGCTATGTGAGGGTGAGTGTGGCCTATGGAGCCGGAGATTGGCAAGGGCTGGGTGGATTTCAAAAACAGATTGGCTGGACTGGGCGCATTTTAAGCGGAGCGGCTGGAGGGCCCGACAGGCATTTTGGTGCGAAGCGGCTGGGAGCTTCGGAGAATCAGATCCGGCGTCTGACCGGGAGATGCCCTCCGATGCCGTTTGCAGGCGGACCCCGGAGGTTTGCCCTTAGTCTGCAGTTCGCCGGTACCATAGGGTTGTGAACCCTCGTGGTCCGGTGTAGCACCTGCAATCGTGCCCCCCCCCCCGCTGTAACGGAGCAACCCTATGAGCCGCATATCATCGTTGCTACTCGTCTGGCAAAGCAACTATGCCTGGATTTCGCCAGCTGCGGATAACGGGCATTTCCCAACCGTTGGCAGATCTCCCCTGGGAATATGGGCCAGTAAGAGGTGAGGAGGTGAGATGGCGGGAACGGTACATCTTGCTGGCGATGCCGGCCCACCCGGACGATTCTTCGATCTCTGATTTGAGTCCACACTCATGAAGATGGGGTATTATGAATGGCGATTCATACTATGCCGTGCCTGTCCCAGGGGGTAAAACTTGGACTTGAATGAAGACGACGTAATTCAGATCATCAAGTACCTGGATGAATCGAGCTTTAATGAACTGCGGCTGCAGATAGGCGACCTGAGGATTGTGGTCAACAGGAGCGGCAGCCTGGCCCCCTTGCCGGAAGTTGACCATGCTGAAACGCCGACCGACTCCGCCGCAGCCAACTCCCTGTCAGCGACTCCCCTCCTGCCTGCAGAGGAGTCGCAACCGGCGCATGTTCCACAAATTCCGGAACCACAACTCCCCAGAGAGGCCCCAACAGAACAAAGGCAACGGGTCGCAATTACGTCGCCCATGCTGGGGACCTTCTACAAGGCCCCCGCGCCTGGGGAACCCCCCTTCGTGGAAGTGGGAACTGTGGTGAATGAAGACACCACTGTCTGCATCATAGAGGTGATGAAGCTGTTCAGCACCATCAAGGCGGAGAAGCGTGGGCGAATCACCCGCGCCTCCGTGGAGGACGGGGCACTGGTTGAGTACGGGCAGGTCCTGTTCCTGCTGGATCCCGACGCGGGCTGAGGGAGGATTTTCGCCCAATGGCCGCCATTAAGCGGGTCCTCGTCGCCAACAGGGGCGAAATTGCCGTCCGCGTTATCCGCGCGTGCCGGGCCCTGGGCGTTGAAACGGTGCTGGCCGCATCTGAGGCCGACGGGAACAGCCTTCCGGCGCGGATGGCCGACAGGGCGTTGTGCATTGGACCGTCCCAGTCGGCGGGCAGCTACCTCAACGTGGGAGCAATCGTCGAGGCGGCGCTGGGTAGCAGGTGCGATGCCATTCATCCGGGTTACGGGTTCCTGTCCGAGCGACCGGAGCTGTCCCAGGCCTGTTTGGACAACGGGTTGGCTTTCATTGGTCCGAGACCGGAACACATCAGGACGATGGGGGACAAGCTGGCGGCCCGACAGGCGGTTGCCGCTCTGGGGATTCCGGTTGTGCCCGGGTCAGAGTTGATCGACGAATTCTCCAAGGCGTCGGCCATGGCGGAGGTTGTGGGATACCCGATTCTGCTGAAAGCGGCGGCGGGAGGCGGCGGCAAGGGCATGAAAACGGTCCACCGCTCTGAGGACCTGGAGACCGTATACAGGGAAGCCTCCGCGGAGGCCCGGTCGGCCTTTGGCGACGACCGGCTGTACCTGGAGTCATTCATCCCCAACGCCCGCCACATCGAAGTGCAGGTACTGGCCGACCGGCACGGCAATAACCTCCACCTGTTCGAGCGGGACTGCTCGGTGCAACGCCGCTACCAGAAGCTGATCGAGGAAGCTCCGGCGACAGGGCTGTCCAGCGGCCTCAGGGAAAGGCTGTGCCAGGCAGCCCTGGTGATTGCGGAGGCCATCAGGTACGAAAATGCCGGTACGGTGGAGTTTATTCTCGACCAGGACAAGGGTAGTTTCCACTTCCTCGAGATGAATACCCGCATCCAGGTGGAGCACCCGGTCACGGAGATGACAACCGGCATAGACTTGGTGCAGGAACAGATCCGGGTGGCACAGGGGGAACCAATCAGCTTTTCGCAGTCGCAGGTGGTTCCCAGGGGCCACGCCATCGAGTGTCGCATCAATGCCGAGCAGCCGTGGGACGATTTCAGGCCGTCGCCCGGTCTGATAAGCCGTTGGGAGCCGCCCGAGGGGGAGGGCATCCGGGTAGACAGCCACTGCTACGCGGGCTACACCGTTCCGCCGTATTATGACTCCCTTCTGGCCAAGCTGATCGTTTCAGGCAACACCCGAATGGAAGCCATAGCCCGGCTGCAACGAGCGCTGGCCAACTTCCATGTGGCCGGTGTGCACACCACCATCCCTTTCCTGGCATCTCTGGTGGAGCGGGCCGATTTCATCGCGGGGAGAGTCAATACGGGCTGGCTGGAAAAGGTGGTGAACATGGGAGGCAACGAGAGATGAGCCAGGTGGCATTCGTCGATACCACGTTGCGGGACGCCCACCAGAGCCTGTGGAACGGGCAGATGACGACGGCGATGATGCTTCCCATCGCGCCGGTGATCGATCAGGTGGGCTTCGAGGCGCTGGACTTCATGGCCCTGATCAGCATGGACTGGTGTGTACGAAACCAGCGGGAGAACCCCTGGGAACGGATCAGGCTGATGTCGGAGGCAATGCCCAACACGCCGTTGATCGTGGGCGGTGTGCTGCGCAATTTCGGCAACGTGCCCGACTCCGTAACCGAGTTCTGGGCCAGGAAAATCAGCGAGGCAGGAGCGGGCAGGCTCCGCATCAACGACCCATATCACGACATTGACCAGATAACCAAGGCTATCCGGTGGTCCAAGGACGCCGGCATGATCACCATGGTGGCGCTGATATATTCCTACAGCCCGGTGCACACCGACGAATACTACGCCCGCAAAGCGCGCCAGATAGCGGATGCGGGCGCGGAACGTATTTTCATCAAGGACGTGGATGGCCTCCTGACGCCGGACCGGGTGAGGACGCTGGTGCCGGCCGTCACGAGGGAGATTGACGGCATACCCATGGAGCTCCACGGCCACTGCACCACCGGCCTGGCTCCGGTCTACTACATGGACGCGCTCGAGTTGGGCGTCCAGACGCTGCACACCGCCGTGGCGCCGCTGGCCAACGGGCCTTCGCAACCGTCGGCCGACATCATCCTTCGCAACGTCAGATCCATGGGCTACTCAACGGACATAAACGAAAAGGCGCTGGAGGAGATGACCGAGCATTTCCGGTTCGTGGCGAAAAGAGAGGGCTTCCCTGAGGGCGCGCCAGCGGAATACGACCTGCGACAATACGATCACCAGGTCCCCGGCGGTATGATGTCCAACTACAGGGCCGAGCTTGTCAGGCGTGGCCTCGGCCATCAGTTGGACGCATTGCTGGACGAAATAGCCCGCATTCGCCGGGAGTTGGGATACCCCATTATGGTGACCCCAATCTCCCAATACATCGGCGCCCAGGCCATCCTGAACCACACGTCGGGCGAACGGTACCGGATCGTGACCGACGAGGTCATCAAGTACATTCTGGGCCACTACGGGGACCTCGCGGCCCCGGTAGACCCGGACGTCAAGGCCCGGGTTATGGCGATGCCCAGGACCCGGGAACTGCTGGACTGGGAGCCTCCGCAGCGTCCCATAGAGGAGCTGCGGAAGGAGTACGATCCGGACCTTTCCGACGAGGAGTTCCTGCTCCGCGTCCTCAGCTCCAACCAGCAGGCGGTGGACGAGGTTCTTGCCGCCGGCCCCGGGTCCTACGATTACCCACCAAGGGACAAGCCGGTACTGGACCTGGTGCGGGAGCTGACCAGCAGGAAGGACATAGCCTCCATCAGCATACAGAAGGGGAATTTCTCACTGACGTTGCGGTAGTTTCGACGAGCGCCCGGTAAGCCCTGCACTTCCGACCGAACGCGATACGATCAGGACGACAAATTGCTGGCGGTATGACGCTGGTCGCATCGGTTCCAGTCAGGGGGTGGATCACTATGGAGGCAACCTGGATTACGACACATGGAACTCCCTGGAGCAATGCCAGGGCCAGGGAGTGAATCCCCAAGTGGAACAGGAATGCACTCTGCCTTCGACGCCCGCGCTACCCGGCACGAGGGCTGCCGGATAGGTCAGCGGACTCTCCAGCGAATCGAGAGGTCGCAGATGGGTCAGTCCCAGACCTGGGCCGCGATGGAGATGGCGCTCAGTGCCGCCGGGTAGCCCGCGTAGCCTCCCGTCTGCATCAGTACCTCCGTCATTTCCTCCTTGGTGAAACCCACGTTGAGGCCGGCCTGCAGGAAGTTGCGGAGCTGAGCGTCGGCGCGCAGGGCGGTCAGCGCGGCGGTGGTGCAAACCACCCGGGACTTGAGGTCCAGGCCAGGGCGGAAGAAAATCTCTCCGAAGGCAAACTGGAAGGTAATCAACCGGATGTCCGGGGCGAGGTCCGTCACTGCGTTGGTGTAGCCTCCGCGATCCTGGGTGCCCATCAGCTGATCCCGTAGGTCTCGCCCACGCGCCTCCATCTCCTCCAGGCTGACCTCGGGGACCTCGGTCTGAGGCGGCTCGATGCCCCTCTCGCGGAACGCCTCGTGCGCCACCTCCAGTGAGTTGACCGTCGACGGGAACCCGGCGTAGATGTTGCAGTGGATCAGCGCCTCCTGGATCTCTTCGGCGCTCAGGCCCAGGGTCAGTGCGCTGTGCACGTACGTTTCCAGCTGGGAGAGCCGCTGCAGAGAGGTCAGTACGGCCAGGGTTGCCAGCATCCGGTAGCGGATATCCAGGCCCGGCCTAGCCCACACCGACCCGAAGATCGATTCGCCCGTGAAATTTCTCAGCCCCGGAACGCTGGCCGTCGCCCGCGGCCTACGGCTTGGATACGACCCGTGCTGCATGCGCTCGCGTATCTCGTTACCCTTGCGCCTGAGTTCCTCGCGACTGCTCATCACCGCTCTCCTGTCTTCTTAGAGTCGAATTGCGGCTCAGTATACGATATACCGCAGATGCGTCGCCTGTCCGCCAACCAATCGAGCCAGGATAACGGCCGCTGAGGCTGCGGAGCCAGGTTCCGCGAATGGCGGAGATTCCGGGCGTTCCCGGTCCTGTCGCCGCGGCCTAAACCACCTCGAAATGGGCCTCCGTTGGTACGCAGTCAAGGCCGTTGATGGGAACAATGTCCTGCGGGCAGGCGGAGAACACCACAACGCAATCCATCTCGGCGCGCAGCGTCAGGTAGTCTCCCGGCTTGGACACCGGCGGTTCGAAACTCACCGAGCCGTCCGGTCCCACGGGAATGTTCATGAACAGGTTCCACGGGCTGGGAGTTTCCGGCGGAGTAAGGCCCAGCTCCGCCATTGCTGCTGCCAGGTTGTCGGTACAGTTGTCGTGGTACTCCTCGCAGCCCAGCAACTCGTAGCGGTACCGGTCACACGCCGCCAGCAACGTGTCGTGAATGCCACCCGAGGTGTCCTCCAGCACCGTCAATATCGGGCGCCGGTGGTTGGTCACCATCGATTGCCCCACGTTGGGCATGATGCGCCCCAGCGACGTTCGAGAGTGCTCCATGGACATGAACTCGGTGAGGTCCTCGAGACGAAAGGCCCAGGTGTCCACGACCTGCTGTCCGTGGGTGTTGATTACCCGGACGTTTTGGCCCTTGTCCACGAAAGCCGCCTTGCCCCGGCGCGCGGGGATGGCGATCAGTGCTGTTGCAGTCATATTTGACGCCTCCGGTCCGAAATTTCTCCTGCCCCAGAGGGAGAGAGATATTCCAGAAGACTCACGGCCATCATGATGACGCATGGCGTCAGCCAGCGAAACGCTTGTAGAATATCCGGAACACTCCAGGCGACATTGTGATGGTTCCCAAACCTCCCGCACAGGTAGAGAGGAAAAATAATGACCAACCAGAGCGCCGCAGCGAAAGACCAACTGGCCGTTCGTTCCAATTCGGCCATCGAGGCCTCGAAGCAGGGCCTGTTCGAACTCTCCAAGGATGTGCATGCCCACCCGGAGCTGAACTACCAGGAGTTTTATTCCTCAAACGCCCTGGCCGGATTTCTCGAAAAGCATGGCCTGTCGGTGGAACGAGGAATTGGCGGCGTGGAGACGGCGTTTCGGGCGGTCATTTCCGGCGGGGGTGGTGGTGGACCGACCATCGCGGTGCTGGCGGAGTACGACGCGCTGCCTGAGATCGGCCACGGCTGCGGCCACAACCTAATCGCCATGGCCGCCATGGGAGCAGCACTGGGACTGAAGGCCAACGCCCAGGACCTGCCGGGCACGGTGATGGTCATCGGCACCCCGGCTGAGGAGGGCGGTGGCGGCAAGATTCGCCTGCTGGAGGCAGGGGTGTTCGACGGCGTCGACGCCACCCTGTCGTCCCATCCCTTCTCCAATCGCACCATCGTACCGGCAACGGCGGCGCGGGGTGAGAGCTGGAGCCTGGCCATGGTCGGCTACCGGTACATGTACCACGGCAAGGCGGCTCATGCGGCAGCATACCCTGAGATGGGCATCAACGCGCTGAACGCCGTCATCCACCTGTTCACCGGCATTGACGCGCTGCGGCAACACCTGCGCGACGATGTGCGCATGCACGGCGTGATCACTGACGGGGGCACTGCCCCCAACGTGGTGCCGCAGTTCGCTGCCGCCAATTTCATGCTCCGTTCCCGGGACGGCAAGTACCTGAGCGACGAGGTCGTGGGCAAGGTAAGAGCGGTGGCGGAGGGCGCGGCGGCCATGACCGGCGCCCGGCTGGAGGTGGAGGAATTCTATCCCTTCTACGAGAATGTCCAGCCCAATGTGGCCCTGGCCCAGGCCGTGGCGGCCAACCTCGAGGCATTGGGCGTTCGTCTGGACGAGCCGATCCCCGGGCGACCGGGCAGCGGCGCCTCCACCGATTTCGGCAACGTCAGCAAGGCCATGCCCGGCTATGAACTGCGTTACGCCGTCAGCGAGACTCCGGTGCCCTCACACACCACGGATATGCGCGAGACTGCCGTGACCGACCTGGCCCTCTCAAACGCTCTGCAGGTGGCCAAGGCCCTGAGCCTGACCGCCGGGGATCTGCTGCGCGACGCCACGCTGGTGGAGGCGGCCAGGGCCGAGTACGCCGAGCGCCGGGGATGACGGCTGTAGGGGCGGGTTTCAAACCCGCCCCTACGTCATGCCTGCACCTACTCGACGCCCATCCCTTGCGTGGCTTACGGTCCGTCAGGCGACGGCGGGCAGGACTTCCTCGGTAAAGCGGGCCATCTGGTGTTGCTGATTCGGGGAAGCGAACCTGACGATAAAGTAGTCGGCCCCGCTTTCCTTGTAGGCTTGTATCGTGTCGATGCACTTCTGGACTGGGCCAAACACACACAGCAGGTTCTTGCTGATGACGTCGTAGGGAATGCTGTAATACGACCTCATGTACTGGTCGCCCTCGGTTAGAGCGACGTCGTCATCGTTCAGGTTCACGGAAATGTACAGGCAGCGCCCAATGCTTGCCGGGTCGCGGCCGAACTCACCGGCGTTCTGCTCAATCCTGTCCCAGCACTGTTCGAACAGGTCGGTGGACGGGACGTTTGTAATCCAGGCATCGCCGTACTCGGCCACCCTCGACAGCCCGCGCTTGACCCAGTTGCTGGAAATCCAGAGGGGGATGGACGGCTGCACGGGCCGGGGCTCCAGCTCGACGTCTTCAAGAGGATAGAACTCGCCGGAGTTGCTGACCGGCTCTCCGGTCCACAGCGCGCGCATCACCCGGATGCTCTCCTCCATCCGGGCGGCGCGTTCCGCTATCGGGACGCCGACGGCGGCGTGTTCTGCGACGAACATCTGGTTGTTGCCTCGGCCCGCGCCAAGGCCCAGGATGGTCCGTCCGCCGGAGATGTTGTCAATGGTCGCGGCCGCGTGGGCGAGGTGAACGGGATGGCGCAGGGCGTTGAGCAGCACGGCGGTCCCGATCCTGACCCGGCTTGTGCGGGCGGCGACGGCGGCCATGGCCGTGAGCGGCTCCATACGGGGCTTGGACGTGATGCTGTCGCCGACCCACACGGAATCGTAGCCCGCCCGCTCGGCGGTCTCGGCCATCTGCCAGGTCTGCTCCACCCGCGGGCCGTTGCTCCCGGCGTACACCAGCACACCCCTGGTGGGCAACAGGACCCCGAATTTGTCTCCAAGTGCCATTGCTTCCACTTCTCCCCTAATCGGATTGCGTCTTGCCCTGCCTTGGGGACTGTCGGCCTACATGAATCTCCCTCCCGCGGTGGGAGAGGGAACTCCTTGAAGACCCGTGCAACGCGTCCCTAGTCCTCAACCTCGACGATCATCTCGATCTCTATAGGCATGCCGCCGGGCAGGGTGGCCATTCCAACGGCGGACCTGGCGTGGCGGCCCCGGTCGCCGAATAGGTTGATCAGCAGGTCCGATGCGCCGTTGGCTACTCTGGGCGTGTCCCCAAAGTCGGGCGTGGAGTTGACCATGGCGAGCAGCTTGACGATCCTCTTCACCTTGTCGAGGTCGGCAACCTCGCTCTTGAGGTTGGTGAGCAGGTTCAGCATGGTTTGCCTGGCGCAGTCGTAGCCCTGTTCGATTGTCACCTCAGCGCCCAGCTTGCCCGTGTGCAGCAACCCGCCGCCGGGCAGTCCCGGGCCTGTGCCCGAGAGGTAGACCAGGTTTCCTGTGCGCACCGCGGGGATGATGTTGCCGGCGCCGGGCGGCCGGGGTGGGGGCAGCTCGTAACCCAATTCCTTCAGCTTGTCCTCTATCTCTGGCATCAGACCACGCCTCCTAGTTTGATAGCAGTAGCATCACCTGAACCCGTTCTGCAACGCCGCCAATTGTAATCGGTTCCTGAGAAGTGGCAACCCGTTTGGCAGAGATGCCCGGTGCTAACGCAATTGGACTCGTCATTCCCGCGAAAGTCGCGGAGGCTCGGTCCGGTCGGCGCGGGAATCTTAGGCTCCTGACCTGAGACCCATGGAGAGCAGTGCCTCTGTTGATTGTCTCTCCCGCGCTCCGCCATTCTCTTGTTGCGGGCAGCAAATGTTGTTTCTCTGTAGTGAGAATTCACAATACGTACATAAACTTTTCATCTTTTTGGGCAGATTTTTCACTCCAATTGCACAATTTCTTAGTAAGTTAACTCGCAGGAAGTCTTCGCGACAGCACTGCAGCCAAGACTACTTGGACGGAGGGAGACTGGCTGGCCTGGCGCGGCCTCTCTGGAAGAGGCGAGCGGGCTTGCCTGCGGCGACGACGGGAAAGCAGGGCTGGCGCTGGCATACTAATTCAAATTCCCCTGGAGGGAGCACCCCAACGATACGCCTCGGGCAAACCCGCTGGATTTCGCTCGAGGCGCCCTCTTCCAACTCAGCAGGCGTTTGTCACAGCTACTGCGGCACGTTAAGGGGGTCGTCCAAAACCTCCTCTCTCGCTTTGGGTTCGGGTCGCGGTCGGCCCTTGGAGCTCCACGGAAGACAGCAAAGTTCCAGCTACAAGTCGAACACAATAACATTGCTCACTGGGCTGCAGACCAAGCTCCCCCAATCATCCCCAATGGTCTCAGCGGTACATCGTCCCGGGAAGGGTTGAGGACTGGCGCGGAACCGTGGCCATGAGCAGACCCAATCCCCGGAGGCTATTTGCCCTCCCGGATAAAGTCAGCAACTCGCTCGGCTATCATGATGATAGTGGCATTGGTGTTGGCCCGGACTATGTCCGGCATCACCGCGGCGTCCACCACCCGCAGCCCCTCCAGACCGTGAACGTTGCAATACTGGTCCACCACGGCCAGCGGGTCAGACTCGGGCCCCATCTTGCAGGTGACCGAGGTGTGGCCCGCAATGCCGGCATTCTGCTGCAGCCAGGCGTCCAGCGCGTCGTCGCTCGCCAGGTCTGCGTCGGTGGGCGAGATGCGTACTGTAAGCAGCCCTTCAAAGGCGGGATGATCGAACAGTTTGACCGTCCGGCGCACTGCGTCCCTGTAGCGGGGTAGGTCTCTGGGGTCGGTGAGAAACCGGAAATCGAGATGGGGCTGGTCCGAAACTTCAGCGGACGTGAGAGTCAGCACGCCCTCGCTGTAGGGGTACTCGATGCGGCAGCCGAAGCGTATGTCGGGCGGGGTGGAGCTTTCGGGATACGACGTGGTGGGCTGGACCTGGATGTCGTTGCGCTCAGAGGAACCCGCAGCGGTGAACCGCAACCCCACCTGATTTCGCGGTGCGTCGGGGGCAAGGTGGTGGTCCGGGTGGGAACGGAAAACAATGGAGACCGACGGGTGGTTCTTCATGCTGCGGCCCACGCCGCGCAGGTCGTGGACCGGGGCGATGCCTTGGGGCTGCAACTCCTCGGCGGGGCCGACGCCGGACAGCAGCAGCAGATGCGGGGAGTGGATGGCTCCGGCGCTGAGGATGATCTCCTGGCCCTCAACGATAAATGGCTCGTCGCCGCTCTCGACCTCCACACCGGTGGCCCTCTTGCCGTCGAACAGGATGCGACGGGCCAGGACATCGGGGCGGATGGTCAAGTTCAAGCGGTGGCGGCAGGCGTCTAGGTAGGTGATGGCGGTGCTCATGCGCACGCCGCCGGGGTTGTTCAGGGGCATAGCGCCCACGCCGGTGGCGTCAGGATGATTCAAGTCGGAGCTGTCTGGAAAGCCCGCATCCCGGGAGGCCCGGTAGAACGCCTCCTGCAGTGGCAGCCAATTTTCACGCTGATGCCGCCAGACTGGAATCGGCCCGTCGCTGCCGTGAAAATCGTCCCTGATGTCCGCGTCGGACTCCAGCTTTCGGAAGTAAGGCAGCGTCTTCTGGTAGCTCCACTCGTCGTTGCCCGCCCTGGCCCAGGAGTCAAAGTCTTCCGGGGCCCCGCGCAGCAGGATCTGGTGGTTGATGGCGCTGCTGCCGCCGGAAACCTTGCCTCTTGCAACATGAAGCGGACGTGGCTGCTGGGGGGTAGACTGCCCCACCAGCGACCAGTTGTGGGGCGCTCCCTGTTCAGAGGCTGCCTGGTGCATGTCGTACTTCAACTCGCCAGGCAGTAACTCCGGCGAAGGGTAATCCGGTCCGGCCTCCAGCAACAGCACCGACCGCTCGGAGTCCTCGGACAGCCGGTTGGCGAGGACGCAACCCGCAGACCCGGCGCCAACGATGATCACGTCGTATTTCATGGAACGCCCCTACCCTAACCCTTCCCCGGAGGGGGAGGGGAATTACGTCTCGATACGGTAGACGCGAACCGCAGTGTCGTGAAACATATCAGCCCGCTCGCTGGCGCTGTACCCCTGCGAGAGACGTTTGAAGGCGTTGTACATCACGTTGTAGGAGAAGGACACCTTGTCCGGCGGGAAGTTGCTCTCGAACATGCAGCGGTCCGGCCCGAATTGCTCGATGGCGTAGTTCATCCATGGGGCCATGGCCTCGGCCAGCTCCTCGGAGCCGATGGGGATGGTCCGGTACGGCCAGTCGAATCCCCAGCGGGGCATGCCCATGCCGCCCAGCTTGCAGGTGACATTGGGGTTCTGGGCCACCGCGGCGATGCCCTCGCGCCAGGCAGGGACGAGTTCGTCATCCTTTCCGGCGTAGATATTCGTCCGGCTCACCCCGCCAAGGTGGTTGAGGATGATGGGAACCTCGGGCACGGCACGAGCAAAGTCGGCCAGCTCGTTCAGCTGAGGGAAAGACAACATAACGTCCAGCGACAACCCCATCCGCGCCAGAACCCTGGCGCCGGTGCGGAAGGACTCGTTGGCCATAACGCCTGGAGTTTCCCGGTCGTCGATTGTCGGATCAGGACTCCAGGTTACGTTGTGACGAATGCCACGGAACCGGTTGGGGCTGGCCGCCTGCAGCGCTTCCAGCACCCGGGCCACGCCGTCGCCCAGTTTGAGGTCGGCGGCGCCCATGATGGCTGCTGCAGCCCTGGTTTCGCCGTAGACGCCGCTGGCGCTGGCGGCGGCCAGTCCCTGCACGAACTCCACCTCGCCTACGGGTTTCAGTTCCTCCGGCCCGGAGGCGCGGTACATGGACCTGGCCTCGAGGAATACGGTGGAGCGCACGTTGTGGCCGGAGTCCAAGTCGGCCATCAGCTCGTGGAGCAGGTATCGCTGGTAAGGTATGCTGATCGACCTCCTGTCCCAGAAGTGATGGTGCGGGTCGCAGAGGGGAAGCTCGGGTTCGAGGGCCGGTTCCTGTGTCAGGGCCAGCCAGTCATTATTTCCGAATGGCACGCTGTTGCCTCCTTCGCTGACAGTATCGCTGACAGTTTTGTGCCAATGATACCACTCCAGCGAGCGAGCCTCGAAAGACGTTTCCCCAGTTCCGCATTTGGGGTCAAACAAAGATACTCTGCCCCACAAATCTCTTGAACTGCGGTCCCGCCCAACGAGGAGTCACCCTGCCGCAGGTGTATCATCAATCACCGTGAACGGTATGTGGAACTGGGCTGCCTCTCTGCGCTTTCGCGACTTCCGCTGGCTTTGGGCCTCCATTCTCCTCTACTCATTGGCCACCGGGATGGAGCAGGTGTCGGTCGGGTGGCTCATATTCGAGCTGACCGGATCGGAATTGATGGTGGGCGTGGGGGCGGCGGCCCGGATGCTGCCGTTCTTCATGGTGGGGCTGCTGTCCGGGGCCGTCGCCGACCGGTGGGAACGGCGGTGGCTGCTGCGGACCGGCACCCTTGGGTCGTCTGCCGTTGCACTGCTGATGGCCATTCTGTTGCTGGGCGGGCTGGGCAACGCGTGGCTTGTCATTGCGCTGGTGCTGGCGCTGGGGAGCACCTTCGCCTTCGTGCTTACGATCCGGCAGACCTACACTTACGACATCGTGGGCCCGGAATACGCGTTGAACGGTCTTGCTCTCGGAGCGATGGCCATGCAGGGTGGGGGCATCGCGGGTTCGCTGGTGTCGGGCGCCGTGATCGAGGTTGCCGGGCCAGGCTGGCAGTTCGGGGCAGCGGCGCTCTGTTACCTGGCCTCGGCGGCAGCGACACTGGCGATCGGCAATCCGGGGGTGTCGGCCCGACCGTCCGCAGAATCTGTGTTGCAGAACCTGACCGGTTACATCAGGCTGCTGCGGAACTACAGGCTGCTGCTGGTGCTGATGGTCCTGACGGCCGCCACTGAGATTCTTGGCTTTACCCACATTACGTTGCTGCCGGTGTTTGCGAAGGATGTGCTGGGCGTGGGGCCGACGGGCCTGGGCATCATGACGGCGGGGCGGCAGGCCGGGGGCCTGATAGGGCTATGGCTGCTGGCCGGGTTGGGCAACCTGCGAAAGAAGGGCCTGTTGATGTTTGCGACGGCACTGGGATTCGGGTTGGGGCTGATGGCATTCTCGCTGTCGGGCAACATCTACTCCTTCCTGGGAGTGCTGCTGTTCGTCAACGCCTGCGCCATGGCGGTGGATACGCTGTACAAGACGCTGATGCAGGAGATCGTCTCCGACGAGGAAAGGGGACGGGCGATGGGTTCGTGGGTGCTGAGCATCGGCTTCGCCCCGGTGGGCCACGTCGGAGTCGGAGCGCTGGCCGGAGCCGTGGGTGCGCCGAGGGCCCTGCTGATCAACGGTGCGGCACTGGCCGCCATCAGCGTCGTGTCGGCAGTGGCCCTGCCCCGCATCAGGCGGCTGGAGTGATGGGAGCAGGAAAAATGGAAGGGAAAGAGGATACGGTTGCCGCGTCTGCCTGCCGGGTGGTAACGCGGGGCTGAGACTAGCCGGGGCGGGCCACCCGGCCGTGGCCGTCAACCACCTTGACCTTGACCACGTCGATGCCATGGTATTTCTGGTGCCGCACCGATTCGGCGAAGTGCCGAAGCAGGTGAAGAGATGCCTCATCCTCTTTTGGAGAAACGTCGCTCAGGAAGGCCAGCTGGTCCTGGATGTTTCCGCCCTCCAGCTTGGCAGAGAATTCCAGCTCCACGGCCCCGTCTTCATTGCGGGCCACCAGCGTCAGACGGCGAGGTGAATTTGGCGTGATTCCATCGTCTGTGGGGATCAAGCTCCACAGGACCTCTTCACCCACAGCGCGGAGTCTCTGGGCGGCGTGGTGGCTCCACCCGTTCTTCTCTGCGATGCCTGACAGAAAGCTGTCGATTTCCGCCAGTGCCGTGTCGTTCAGAGGCGCCTCGATTCTACGCGTTCTCGGGCCGGTCAGTTCCACGAACCAGGTCAAGAGTACTGCCGCCAGTGTACCGGCGGTCAGGCCCTTGTTCAGGAATTGGAGCCAGTGGGTGGAGGGCAGCGACGAAAAGACGTCGGTGTTGTTCGTGGCGACTCCGACGGAGAAGGCAAGGCCAACTGTTATCGCTTTCCTTTGATCCAGGCCTTCCTGTCCCACAGTGCGGATGCCTTCAACAACGTAGGTGCCCATGACCGCCAGCAGGTAGGCGCCCATCACCGGCGCCGGGATGACGAGCAGGGCGGCCCTCAGCTTGGGCGAGAATGCCAGGGCCACCAGAATCGCTTCGGCTATGTAGCCGACGTTCCTGCTGGCCACACCGGTCAGGCTTACCAGCGCGCCGCTGGTGGCCGAGTTAGCCGCTGGTGGCCGAGTTAATGGTGGTGGGAGCGATCCCGCCAATCCGCTGAGCATCACACCCACGCCATTGGCGTAAAGCGACCCCTGCATCAGTCGATAGTCGGTGGCCCGGAGTTCGCGGCGCGACAGCCGCTGCACAACCACGCTGTCGCCCATGTTCTTGACACCGTTTATGAGGACCACGATGACCGCCAGGGGCAGCAGCGCGGCAAAGGCATCCAACTGCGGCGTCTCGAAATCAGGGAACCACGTTCCGGGGACACCGACCCAGGACGCCTGGACCACACTTTGAAAATCGTACAGCCCGAATGGAAAAGCCGCCAGTGATCCGGCGCCTATGGCGAACAGGGGCCCCCAGAGCCGCCATCCACCCGAAACCCGAAGACCAATTACGGCCAGCACGCCCAGCGTCGTTGCGGCCGTCATCAACCCCGCGGCTGGCGGGACGTCCTCGGGTAGTGAGGTAACTCGACTCGCGGCGATGGGTATCACGGTGGCCGCCAGCAACATCAATGCCGTTCCCGTTACCACCGGCGTGATGATCCTGCGCAACAACGGTAGCCACGCCGCCAGGGCGAACTGGGCCAGCGCGCCGCACACGACCAGAGCTGACAGCAAGGCCGGGCCGCCGGCCTTCAGCGCCGGTACGCCGACGATGAAGAGTGACACGCTGGCAGCGGTCAGCAGTACGTGGCCGGTGCCAATGCGCCATATACGTCCGGCCTGCAGGGCGGTTGTAATCCCGCAAATCAGGAACGCAGCGAATGCGGCCCAGGTCAGGTAGCTGGAAGACTGACCCGCGACCAGGGCAGTGGTGGTGATCGCTGTCACCATCGGGGTAAGGACCAGCAGCACTCCTTGGAACCCGGCAACAGCGGACACCACAATCGGCGTACGATCCTCGGGTTCGTATCGGACCTGGCCGTTTCCCTGACCGGTAGACAAAGCACCTCAAAAAATGAGGGCCGACGTCCATTCGGACGTTCAGCCCACTGATACTCATGCCAGATCTGCCCGATGCCCGGAGACTTCCGGGCGAAGACAGGCGGGGTGCATCTCCAACGACGCTTCAGCCTGAGTTTAGCAACCGATGAGACCGGGCCAACGGAAAACAACCACCCTTAAGCGCCTTCGCCCCGTGCGGGAATCCGGCCCCTGCCCAGATCCGTTGGCCCAGCCCCGGGTAGAAATAACATCGAAGAATTAATCTAAATAATTGAGCAAAGACGCTTGGAATACGAGAGAACTTTACAACTAAATAGTGGATAAACCGTGAAGTTCAGCGTCAAAAATGTGAAAATTTTGTGTAAATAATGCAAATGGAATGGCCCTCACGATGGTTCCCCGAAGGGAACCATCGTGAGGGCCATCAAGCAGGTTTGGTGTTCACCAGAGTGACCGCTACCGTTATAGATGAACCTTGGACAGATCAAATAATCAGGGTGGTGAACCAGGGCAAGGAAATAGGTGGCGATATACCCGCCGCATCTGGTTCAAAGATCCGGGTCAATGATACTGGCCAATGACCCGGGTCAATCAATTGTGGTTCAGTAGGTTAGAGCGGTCTCTGTCCCCTCTGGCAGGTCGACGTCCAGGGCCTGCAGGCAGTGGGCGAGGGTGTGGTAGTAGCCGCTGACCACCAGTGTGTCAACCACGCCGTCGTTGCCGACCAACCCTCGCATTGCCTCGAACGTGGCGTCGGAGATGCGATGCTGGCGCAGAAGCTCCAGGACGAACTGCACCACCGTGGCGTCGTCCGCATCGAAGCCCGCTGGCGCGCGGTACTCGTGGATGGCTGCGATGGTCTCATCCGAAATGCCCGCCTGCCTGGCTGCGGCCTGGTTGACCGTCCACACGTAGTGCCCGCAGGCTTCCCGTGCGGCGGTCAGGACGGCAAGGGCCTTGATGCGTGGAGGCAGTGGCGTTTCGTACCGTGCGTATCCGCCCAGTCCAGCCAGGGCTCCGGCGGCCTGAGGGTTGTTCAGAATCGCCGCGTAATTGCGGGCCACGCCCCCGCGGGAGGTCTCGATCTCGTCCCAGACGGCTTGCCCGGCGGCGTCCATATTTTCACGGGTTGCGTAGGGTACTCTGGTCATTTTCGTGCTCCTGCAACTGATTTTCTGTTGTATTGGTTTGTGGGAATCGGCATTTGCTCAATTTACGGGATTCCCGGCCAATAATAGCGCAGGGGCGCACATCTGTGCGCCCCTGCCAGTTTCCCAAGGAATGTAGCTGCGAAAAATCTAGTCGGCGGCCTGGGCCACACCCGCGGGCTCGCCATTTTTCTCCCAGAGGCTCTCCAGGATTGCGTCGGGAGACATGGGCAGCTTGTTCATCCGCACGCCGACGGCGTGGTAGATGGCGTTGGCAATGGCGGCCATGGGAGGAACGATGGGCACCTCGCCCACGCCACGCACCCCGTAGGGATGGCCCGGGTTGGCGATCTCGACGATCACTGTGCCGGATCATCGGAAGGTCGAGGCTGGTGGGCATCCTGTAGTCGAGGAAGGACGAGTTCTCCATCCGGCCGTCGGAACTGAAGCGGTACTCCTCGTTGAGGGCCCAGCCGATGCCCTGCACTACGCCACCCTGGATCTGGCCCTCGACGTAGCTGGGGTGGATGGCCTTGCCGACATCCTGGATCGCGGTGTAGTCCAGGATGGTGACCTTGCCGGTGTCGGGGTCCACTTCAACGTCCACGATGTGGGTGGCGAAAGCGCCGCCCGCGCCCCGGGGGTCAACGCTGACCTGGGCGGAGATGGGCCCGCCGGTGCGGTTCAACTGCCCGGCCAGTTCCTTGAATCCCAGCTTGAGTTCCTGGTCGGAAGTGTGCTGGAACACGCCGTCTACAAGGTCGACGACGTCGACTTCGACGTCCCAGATGCTGGCGGCGCGCTCGATCATCTTCTGCTTGATTTCCTGGGCGCACTCGTAGGCAGCCCAGCCGGTGGCAAAGGTGGTGCGGCTGCCGCCGGTCAGGAAGGTGTAGCCCACCGAGTCGGTGTCGCCCACGCTGGGGTCCACGTCTTCGGCGGGGATGCCCAGCACTTCGGCGGCCTGCATGGCTATGGCGGCGCGGGAGCCACCGATGTCGGTGGAGCCTTCCACCAGCGAGATGGTGCCGTCGGCCTGGACGCTGATGGAGGCGCTGGACTGGAGGCCGATGTTGAACCAGAAGCCGGAGGCCACGCCGCGGCCGCGGTTGGAGCCTTCCAGCGGGCGCTGGTACTGTTCGGTCTCGCGGGCGGCTTCCAACTGCTCGACGTTGCCCACCTTGGGGAATACCGGGCCGTCAACGCGGCGGGTGCCTTCCTTGGAGGCGTTGCGGATGCGGAATTCAATGGGGTCGATGCCCAGCTTCTCGGCCAGTTCGTCTACGACGGTCTCCGCGGCGAAGGCGGCGATGGGCGCGCCGGGCGCACGGTAGGCGGCCACCGGCGGCTTGTTGGCGACCACGTCGTAGCCGTCGACACGGGCGTTTTCGATTTCGTAGCAGGCGAACATGCACTGCGCACCGGCGGTCACCGGCGATCCGGGGAAGGCGCCGGCGTCGAAGGCGAGCATTGCCTCGGCAGCCACTATCTTGCCGTCGTTGGTGGCCCCCATCTTTATGTGCATGTAGGAGCCGGAAGTGGGGCCGGTTGCCTCAAAGACCTCGGTGCGGCTCATTGCTCCCTTTACCGCCACGCCTGCCCTCTTCGACAGCAATGCGGTGAGCGGCTCGAGATATATGGGAATCTTCCCGCCGAAACCGCCGCCGATTTCCATGGGGACGACCCTGACCTTGGAAACGGGCAGGTTGAGGACGCCGGCAAGGGCGTCGCGGGTGGTGAAAGCGCCCTGCGTGCTGACCCAGATGGTCAGTTCGCCGTTGGCGTTCCAGAAGGCGGCGCCGTTCTGGGGCTCGATGTAGCCCTGGTGAACGGTGGCGGTGGAGTATTCCTTCTCCACGATCACGTCGGCAGCGGCGAAGCCCTGCTCCAGTTCGCCCTGCTCGTAGCGGAAATGAGTGGCGATGTTGCTGTGGTTGTCAGTTGCCTCGCCCATCTCCGTGGTGGTCTGGTCGTCGTGAAGCAGCTCGGCGTCGTCGGCCATGGCCTGGCGCACCTCGGTGGCCGCTTTCAGCACCTCGTACTCCACCTCTATCAGGACCAGGGCCTGCTCCGCCTGGTGGGCGCTGATCGCGGCGACGGCAGCAACGGGGTGGCCCTTGTAGAGGGCCTTGTCCTTGGCCATTACCTTGCGGGCCGCGGCGCTGTCGGTAGGAATATCCGCCCCCGTGATAACGGCGCGGACTCCCGGCGCAGCCTCGGCTTTGCTGGTGTCGATCGACTTTATGCGGGCGTGGGCGTGGGGGCTCCTCAGTACCTTGGCAAAGAGCGCGCCGGCCGCGCCGAAGTCGGCCCCATACTTGGCCCGGCCAGTGACCTTGTCGGTGCCGTCATGCCGCACTGGCCGCGTACCCACGACCTTGAAATCAGTGTTTGACAGGACGATATTGGATGCCATGTGAATCCACCTCGCGCGGAGTTTGGGGAACGATATATGCGAACGCAACAGGGCCCTGAAGCGGGGCCCCGCAAAGCAAGGGGATTGTACCACAAGGCAGACGGTGGGGTGTTAGAATAATCGGGGCCGTTTCCAATCTGCCGTTTCCAACCGTTTCCAACACCGTTTCCAACACCGTTTCAAACCTGGAGAGTGAGAGAGAGTGAGATGGATTTCAGCGAACTAAAGGATGTTGAACTACGGGAAGCGTGGCCCGACGAGGCCGCCGACTTCACACCCTGGCTTGAGGACAACCTGCAGAGGCTTTCGAGAGTTATCGGAATCACCCTCGAGCCGGACCACAGCCAGGTATCCGTTGACGGTTTCACAGCGGACGTACTGGCGATAATTCCAGTCGATGGCAGCCGGGTGGTTATCGAAAACCAGCTGGACAACACCGATCACGGTCACCTGGGCCGCATCATGAGCAACATGGCCCGCCTCGAGGCCCAGACCGCCATCTGGGTGGCCCGGGAATTCCAGCCGGTCCATCTGTCAACCGTCCGCTGGCTCAACATCAACACCCCTGGCGATTTCAATTTCTTCGCTGTCAGGGTTCGTGCGGTGCGAATCGGGGATTTCCCGTCTCCCATCGCTCCCGTTTTTGAGATCGTCGAGAGTCCACACGATTGGGACCGCCGGGTGCAGGCTCTGAACCAGGCGGCACAGAGTCCGGGTCGCGTCAACGACCGTCTGAACCGCCTCCGCCGCAGGCGCAACGATTTCTGGCGCGCCTATGCCGAGCAGTATCCGGCTGAGGCCGATTTCACTGAAGACCACTCACACAGCAACGTCTATCACCACGTGGGAGGTGCCCTGGTTTCCCAATACGTGGCCGACGGCAGCGTGGGCATATACCTGGTGGAGCAGAGCAGAGGATATGACCTGGACGCCTCGCGGTTGATCTCCTCATATAAGGAGGGGCTGCAACTCAACCTCGGCGCTTCCACGGAATCACTGACCATCGACACCAACGACCGCGACAACTGGCCGGACATGATCGACTGGCTGCACGGCAAGCTGTCCAGTTACCGTCAGGTGATCGAGCGCTATTCGTCGGGCGTAGTGACCGAGGTACCCGAGTATGAACCGGCGGAGTACGAGTAGGCCTCGGATTCAGTAAGGAGGGCCACATGCAGCCACTTTCCGGTATCAGAGTTCTCAGCGTCACGGTCTACCTGGCGGGGCCCTTTGCGGCGATGAGCCTGGCGCGTCTGGGCGCAGAGGTCATAAAGGTCGAGATTCCGGGGCGTGGCGATCCAGTGCGGGGTAACGGCCCGTTCGCCGGTCCCGAGGGCACCCACGCCCGCCGCAACTCCGATGAGGACATCTCCACTCGCTTTCTCAAGCGCACCCAGGGCGTCAAGAGCGTGACCCTCGACCTGAAGACCGACCGCGGGAGGGAGCTGTTCCTGGAGCTGGCGAAGCAGAGCGACGTGGTGCTGGAGAACCTGGCCCCCGGCTCATTGCGCCGCGCCGGATTGGGCTACGAGGAAGTGGCCGCAGTCAACCCGGGCATCGTCTACGCATCCATCTCCGGCTACGGGCAGACCGGCCCGTACAAGGACAAGCCGGCCCACGATCCCCAGATCCAGGGCATGAGCGGGTTGATGGACATCAACGGGGAAGCTGATGGCCCTCCCATCAAGGTTGGATTCTATATCGGCGACCTGGTCACTCCGATGTTCGCCTGTTACTCGATCCTGGCGGCCCTGCGGGAGAAGGACCGCACCGGCAAGGGGCAGTACCTTGACGTCTCCATGATGGATACGCTGGTGTCCCTGATGTTCATGGAAAACCTGGAAGAAAGCATCGAGGCGGGGATACCGTTGCGGACCGGCAACATCAGCCGCAGTGGTCCCACCGGGCTGTACGGGGCCATCGGCGGCGACATCTCCATCACCGTCACCAGCGACGACCAGTGGCGCCGCATGTGCGACGCCCTGGAATGCCCGGAGCTGCTGGAGGACCCGCGCTTCGACACTTACGTGAATCGCACCGATAACGTCGAGGAGGCAAGGCAGGAAATCCAGGACCGCATAGGCAGAATGACCCTCGAGGCGGCCCAGGAATGCCTCGAGAGCCACGACGTGCCCTGCGCGCCCGTGCGCACGGCGGAGCAGGTGTTGCGGGACCAGCATTTCTGGGACCGGGGCAGCTTGGTTCCCATGAACCACGGTGCTATGAGCGAGCCGGTGGAGGGCGCGGTGGGCGCGGGCTTCCCGGTGAGGTTCTCCGGCGGAGAACTGCCGCCGCTTCCAGGTGCTCCGACACTGGGGATGCACAACGAGGAAATCCTGACCGGCATCCTCGGGTTGAGCGACGCCCAACTTGCTGATTTGAAGTCGCAGGGCGTGGTGTAAACAGGCTCTCGGCATTCCTGATAAACCGGGATTCCCGCGGGGGCGGGAATCTGTGGATTTCAACTTAGAAAACTGTGCCGTACCGACTCCCTGGATTACCGCGAAAGCTGTAATGACGGACCGATGTCGGACGGCAGGCCGGAGGAAAGCGGGTGAGATTCAAGGCAAAACCCATCCGGACCGAGATGTTCGTTCCGGGAAACAAGGAAGACTGGATGCGACGGGCGCCGCGCTTCAATGCCGACGCCTATATTCTCGACCTCGAGGACTCGGTTCCTGTCCCCGAGAAGGCCGCAGCCCGTGAGTCCGTGAGCAGCATGGTGCAGGAGCTGGGCGAGGCCGGGCAGACCATCGTGGTGCGCGTCAACCGCCTCGAGACTGGCTTGACCGGCGAGGACCTCGAGGCCGTGGCTGGTCCGCACCTCTACTGCGTATTGCTGCCCAAGGTCCAGGGGCCGGAGGACGTGGTCGAGGTCGACGTCCTGCTGCGGCATATTGAGCGCAAGAAGGGACTGGAGGTCGGCAAAATTTTCATCGACCCGTCCCTTGAGACCGCGTCCGGCATCCGGCAGTCGTGGGAAATCGCCAACGCATCGCCGCGCGTCGCCCACATGGGCGCCAGCGGTGGCAAGGGGGGCGACACCGCCCGGTCCATCGGGTTCCAGTGGACCCCCGAGGGCATGGAGACGCTGTTCCTGCGCTCCAAGGTGCTGGTGGACGTCCGCGCCGCCGGCATCCCCTACCCCATGAGCGGCGGCTGGATGGACATTCACGACCTGGACGGCTTGAGAAAGTCGGCACAGCAGGCCAAGCAGCTGGGCTACACGGGAATGCACCTGATCCACCCATCGCACGTCCCCGTGGTGAACGAGGTGTTCACGCCCACGCCCGATGAGGTGGCCCACTACAAGGGGCTCATCGAGGCAATGGAGGCGACCCGGGCCCAGGGTGGCGCGGCGGTCACTTTCGGCGGCGACATGGTGGACATCGCCCACGAGGAAACCGCCCGGGCCATGCTGGAGATCGCCCGCGAGATGGGAGTGGCAGGGGCGTGAACGAGCAACCGCACTCACGATGGCTGCCCCTGGAGGGCTGCGTCAACTTCCGCGACCTGGGCGGCTACCGCAACTCGCAGGGGCAAACCGTACGATGGCGTCGACTCTTCCGCAGCGACGCTCTGCAGGATATGACATCCGCAGACACCGCCCTGGCCGTGGATGACCTGAACATTCGACTGGTGGTCGATCTACGCAACACCAACGAGGCCGAGCGCGACGGCCGGGGCCCGCTGCGCGAGTCGGTTGCCGGTTACCGGCACTTTCCTCTCCTAGATGGAAGAGGAGGGATACCTCCGTTTACCGGGGGCGACATTGCGGGGCGGCTCATGGACACCTACCAGTGGCTGGTCCGCAATTCCGGAGAGGGCGTGGCCGAGGCCATCACCTCCATCAGCGACACGATTGAGGCTGGCGGCGGGGCTGTCTTTCACTGCAGCGCCGGCAAGGACCGCACGGGACTGCTGGCCGCACTGATCCTCGAGGTACTGGGCGTGGACCAGGAAACCATCAGCGCCGACTACATGCTGACCATCCAAGTGGTCGAGGCTATAGTCGAGCGAATAAAGGGCATTGAGCAAGGTTCTTCGCCCACCGCCCAGACGCTGGCGCCCCAGCCAGTGGCGTTCCATGCGTACCAGGAAACCCTGCGAGAGGAATACGGCGGCGCCGAGGCATTTCTCCTGAAGCACGGAGTCACCTCGGAGACGTTGGCATCCCTGCGCAGAAACCTGCTGGAGTAACCTCTGCGCCCCCGGCGTATTCTCCGCGTTGAAAAAAACCGCCTACTTTGAGGAGACGCAAAATGGCCAACTACGTCCTGGTGCACGGCTCGGGCCACGGTGCCTGGTGCTGGGAGAGGATCGTTCCCCTGCTGGAGGCGAAGGGACACAACATTGTGGCAGTCGATCTGCCAGGCAACGGCCACGACGACACACCACTGGCGGACGTGACTCTGGAAACCTATGCGGAGCATGTCTGCGGGGTGCTGGACTCGCTGGACAGCCCGGCGGTGTTGGTGGGCCACAGCCTTGGCGGTATATCCATCAGCCGCGCCGCGGAGCTGCGTCCCGACAAGGTGGGTGTCCTGGTGTATCTGACAGCGCTCCTGTTGCCGGACGGTGGCACTTTCATGGCGGCCGTGTCGGACGAGCCGGATGCGCAAAGGGCACTGGAAACACGGTCGAGCTGGGATCTTGCGGACGATCGCAGCCACGTGGTTTACAAAATGGAGCAGACACAGCACCGCTTCTACAACGAATGTTCCGATGAGGACGTGGCCTGGGCGCAGTCGATGGTTGTGCCGCAGCCCGTGGGCCCACTGTTGTCGCCCATGCGGGTCACTGGCGCCAACTTTGGCAGCTTGCCTCGCGTCTACATCGAATGCGCGCTGGACAACGCTGTAGCACCGGCCTTCGCCCGTGAGATGTACACGGAGCTGCCCTGCGTCGAGATCATCACCATGGTCACGGGCCATTCGCCGTTCCTGTCGGCGCCTGAGGATCTGACCGGGCACCTGCACAGGCTGGCCCGCTACACTGCTGCGAGCGCGAGCGTATGACCTACGGCCTCCTGAACGGCTTGCGGGTACTGGAGTTCGGGGAGTTCATTGCGGCGCCCTACTGCGGCAAGCTGCTGGCCGACATGGGCGCCGATGTAGTGAAAATCGAACGGGCCGGTGCTGGCGACTGGGCTCGCGACTACGGCCCGTATCCCGGCGACATGCCCCACCGGGAACGCAGCGGCCTTTTCCTCTACCTGAACGCTGACAAACGGGGCGTTACGCTCAATCTGGAAACACCCACCGGGCGTGAGATTCTGGCTGGCCTGGTCTCCCGGTCGGACGTGCTGGTCCACAACCTGCATCCCACGGAGATGGACCGGGTCAAGCTGGACTACGAATCGCTCCGGGCATACAACGACAGACTGGTAATGGCGTCGATAACGCCATTCGGGCTGACGGGACCATATCGCAACTGGAAAGCCTACGACATCAACCTGGCCGCCGGTGGTGGTATCTGCGAGGGGCTGGGCAGCCCAGATCGCGAGCCTCTCACCTTCGGCACGCCGGAGGTTGGCTACTTCGCCGGAACCGCAGCCGCGTCCTCAATCGTCATGGCCCTTCTTTCCCTGGAGGATGGGGGACCGGGGCAGCACATCGACATTGCCGAGATCGAATCCATGGCCGGGCTGTACAACGGCCCCGAGGCGCTGATGGCGGTCTACCAGTGGCGTGTCACCCGCCGCACCGGGCACCACGCGCTGGACTTTCCCTACCCCAACTGCATCCTGCGCTGCAAGGACGGGTTCATCTTCGTTGGCTCGCCCGAAGGCAGGCAGTGGCGGCGTCTCCTCGAGTTGATGGGCAGTCCCGGATGGTCGCAGGAGCCCCGGCTGCGCAACCGAACGGTGATGAACAACGAGTATGCCGACGAGGTTGACGGCTACGTCGAGGAGTGGCTGATGCAGCACTCCAAGGCCGAGCTGCTGGTGATGGCCCTCGAGAACCGCGTCCCGCTGGCGCCCGTGCGCGGGTTCGACGAGGTGCGCCACGACCCCAGCCTGGCCACGCTGTTCCGGCAAGTGGAACGGCCGGACACCGGATCGGTGGAAATGCCCGGACCGCCCTACGAGCTGCCGGATGCCGAGGTCTCGAATCCCCGCGCTGCTCCGGCACTGGGACAGCACAACACCGAAATCTACGCCGGAGAGCTGGGCTACACACCCGAGGAGGTTGCCCAGCTCTACCGGATGGGAATTATCTGATCCGGCCGTATTCCCCATTCCTTAGCAGCGCCACCTGCGGTTCAATAGCCTCCCAGGCCCTCTTGGAATTCGTCCTCAGCCAGCTGGAAATCAACTGGCCCCGTTGAACGCCCAACTGCTTCGACGTCGGTGACTTCGATCAGCGAAAAGGTGTAGGTGCCAGTGTTGCCTTCGCTGTCGTACGGAGTGCCAACCTCCGCGTAATAGGTGCCCGGTTTGTGGTGCCACTGGATGATCTCCACGGGATCTCCCATCGCCATGAGCCACAGGTTGCCGTCGGAATCCCAGATATACCAGAATCCAACCCCCTCCGGTTGGTCCGCCAAGGACAACCGGTACGTTCCTTCCTCGGCAATCTCATAGCGAAAAACGTCTCGGTCATCCAGCGACTCGATGCCGCGGCGAGGGACCAGGCGGTCGTCAGGTTCGTCTCCTGGATTCGGGTTCGGGTTGCTGTTCCAGTCCCACCAGTTCAGCCCAGGGTCGTCATAGGCAACATCGCTGTCGATGGTAGCGGTGGTGGACTCACCTGGACGGACGGCAGCACCGCTTTGAGTGCGGTAGTCGTCGGCGTGGTCGTCGACCCGCACCGAGATGGTGTAGCAGCCAAGGCCCGTGGGGTCCTGCGCTCCGGCGCCGACCTTGATGTAGTAGGTCCCATCATCCTCGGGAGTGAAGAAAGCACGGGCGAAATTGAGGGTAAAGCCTCCCTGGCCGTGCTCCCCCAACATCTGCACGTCCATGTCGTCAATTACCTCGAGGATGCTGGGATCTGCCAGGTATCCCGGAATCTGGCTGGGATTGCCGAAGCTTCCCTGCGTCGAGGAGAAGGTCAGAGGATGTTTCACTTCAATTATGTAGCTCGTGCCACCCGTCGCCTCGAAGCTGTACCAGTCCCGTCCTTCGTCGGCCGCGGTGAGGCTGCCGGTGAGTATCCCGGACAGGCCCACGGTCAGCGCCGCGATGGTATCCGGGGAACCCTCGTCATCGTCCAGGAGTGTGATCAACCCCGTCCCTGGTATGGCGGTGGAGTCCTCCCCCACTGTCGCAGACACGCCAATCCACTCGCAGGAATCGTCTTCCTCATCATCGACTGCAGTTACCGTCAGGGTGGTCATCGCAGTTCCGGCCTTCAGGACGACCTGGTGTCCGGCAGCGCCGTCGGCGGTGTCTGCATCGACGTGGCTGACCGTGTAGTCATCGCCGTAAACGGCTGTTCCGCCGAAGTTGACCGCGATGGTCTGGTCGGTGGGGAAGGAATTACCGTTGTTGGTAGCTATGTCGATCGTGGACGTCGTTGCGCCTGATTCGTTAATCCGGTCGGAGCTCACCGACAACCTGAGACCGGGTTCGTCATCATTGTCCTTAATGGTAACCAGGTGGTCGTCGCAGAGGTACACGCACCCACCACCATCGGGACCCACAAGGCTAACCTCCTCTGTATTGCCTGGCAATCCTTGCAGTCGCAGCCCAAACTGCTCGTCGCCTTCGTAAACGTCGTCGTCAAAGATGGTCACGGTTACCGCCACCCGTCCAACAAGAGAGCCATCCTCCTCTGCGAAATCTGCGGGGGCGAATGTGATTTCTTCCGAAAGAGCGAGATAGTCGCCGGTCGGCATCCCATCGGTCAACCTGCTGGATGCCTCCATGGATACTGTTAAGACTGCCGCATGGATTTCCTCCAAATGAGAGACCCCTGGCGCCGCCCGTGCGACCAGAATGGCTGCCAGTTCCCCGGCGCCTTCCTCAACCTGGAATTCGGACTCCTCGAAGAACACCGTGACCGCCGGGCCTTCCTGCGAGATCACCCGCACTCGGGCCATCGCACCGCTGGTGTCGTAGCCGGTTACGGGAGCCACGGTGGCGGTCAGGTCGCCGCTCTGTGTCACCTCAGAAGAAAAAGCAGACGGAATTAACCAGAATTGAGCCCCTGACTGCCCGGCTGGGATGGTAATGTCGCGTGAGGTGGTCGAGAGCCAGTCCTGGTCCTGCGCGAAATTGACCGTCAAGTCCAGGTCGGAGGAGGTGTCGCCGTTCCGTGCCACAGTGAAACGCAAGGTGCCGATGCCCGCAACGTATTCGATGTGGCTGGCCTCGATAGTGATCTCGGGCAGAGACTGCCTGGCAAGCCTGGCGAACGGGACGTGGTAGGTTTCGAAGGTCGCACCGCCCTCGGCCTTCACGGTCAACGAAAAGTTGGTTATCGCGCCCTCCACCGCCAGAAATCGGGTTGCGAGTTTGTCATATTCCACGTCAGGCAATACCAATTTGTCATCGACGACGAACGAGACAATACTGGCTGTGTCCTTGGATGCCGACGCTTCGACGAGCACGGATTCCGCTTCCGCCGTTGTGGAGTAGAACGTGGTTTCCGGATCGAATTCAGGAGACAAGGATATGGGCGAGCCGTCTGCGGTCAGTGACAGCCTGCTCAGCGTGGCGTCGTGCGCTCCCGTGTCGACTAATGCCGTCAACACCTCGCCGGACGCACTTGGCGGCCCGGGCGGTCCGGCGCGGGCATCGCTGGCCAAGGCTCTACCGGTACCGGTCAGCATTAGAGTGACTATCAGCACACAGGCCAGCAGGCCAGTGATCACCATGGGTGTTCTGCCATTTAACGGGGTCGATTGATTTATCTTCATGTCGATTCCTCGCTCTTGGTGTTGTGGAGATACCCGGGATTGGCCTCCTTACTATTTGGTCCCGAAAACCATTCGCCGCGCCCAGGGCAGAGATCTTTCGGTGGAGCCTGCCAGGCCGTACATGGCGCAGGGAGCTTAGTCGTCAAAAGTGCGGCTGCCGACAGGTAAGCAATCACATCATAAATTACTATATTCAATATTAGTAATAAGTATATGTAGTACGAAGAGGCACCCTGATCGGATTGACAAAGAGGGCTGACGATACGGGTATACCTATTTGCAGTCGCCAGCAGAGACTGAGCAACATTGCTTCGGAAGCAATTCTCCCTTGTCCACCCGCTGCGAACGCGGAGCGGCGCAGGAAACGCCGTCCAGGAAAACGACAGTGGCTGATAGCGTCGCGTATAATCGCTATGAATTGGCGGTCACCACTTCCCGCGCATTCGGTATGCGCCCTCCCGTTTTCTCAGTGGAGGCAATAGTCCCCTTCTGGGAAATTGTTCCGGGAGGAGCAGGTGATCCGGGCGGAAATCTGCCGGTCACCTGGATTGGCGCCTGTGCCCATTCCGGCCGTCAAAGCGCTGCGGCGACGATACTCAACTACGTGGACCTTCCCCACTGATCAGAGCGGGTCAAAGGCGGCAATGAGACGCGCCGCTATTGCCCCGACCGCGGCGGTCCCTCTTGGGGCCTCGGAGAATCCCAAATGGCCGGATATGGCAGTTACCCGGTAGACCTTGTTGGAGACTATGAGGAAAGGGTCAGCCGATTCCTTTGGCTGATCAAATGGTTACTCACAATACCGCACCTG
The DNA here is from genome assembly GCA_965261885.1 of Dehalococcoidia bacterium. Lineage (GTDB taxonomy): Bacteria > Chloroflexota > Dehalococcoidia > Lucifugimonadales > UBA3495 > VXOI01. The sequence goes on along the minus strand of CBDHDY010000020.1, from coordinate 147,157 downwards.
ATTATCCTGGCCATAGTATCCATACCGACTTTCCTGACGTTGCCCGTCTCCTGGCTGGCGGTCGTGGTTCTGGGGCGGTATCCGCATTTGCTGTGGGCATACCACGCGGGCCTGATGCGGTGGGCCTGGCGGGTGAACTTCTATTCGTACCAAGCCGGGAACACCGACCAGTACCCACCATTCTCATTTGAGTCCCGGAGCGACTACCCCGCAGATATTGACATCGAGTATCCAGAGAGTTCTTCGCGTCTGACTGGATGCTTTCGCTGGCTGCTCATAATTCCCCACTGGGTGATCACGGGCATACTGTCAAACATTGTCAGCATTCTCGTGCTCTTTGCGCTGGTGATCGTGCTGTTCACCGGCCGGTATCCGGAGGGTATGTTCGATATCATCATGGGCATGAACCGATGGATCTACCGGGTCAACGCCTACGCATGGCTGCTGGTGGACGACTATCCACCGTTCAGTTTCGACTAGCGTCTCTTATTGAGCTGGTTCAAGGATCGCTATGAATCAATCACTTGACGAACAGCCGGGCCCTCTGAACGGCTACCGTGTCCTGGATTTCGGCTGGGTATTGGCCGGGGCGGTGCCGGGAATGATTCTGGCCGACATGGGTGCCGAGGTGATCAAGGTCGAAACGCGCCAGCGCATGGACTACATGCGCCTGGGCCGCCCCATCATCGGCGACGAACCCGACCCGGAACAGAACCCGATGTTCCACAACGTGAACCGGGGCAAACGCAGTGTCACCTTGAACACTACCCGTCCGGAGGCCGTGGATCTGGCCCGGAGACTGGCTGCGGAATGCGACGTGGTAATCGAGAACTTTTCGCCCGGAGTGATGCAACGCCTCGGGCTTGGCTACGATACGCTGAGCCGCGACAACCCGCAGCTGGTGATGGCCTCGATCACGTCCAACGGCCAGACCGGACCGCTGCGGGACCTGCGTGCCTACGCACCGTCCATCGGTGCGCTCTCGGGGTTGGACAGCACCATGGGCTACCAGGCCGCCGACGGCGAGACCGGACGGCCGCTGGGGCTTAAACACGCCTACGCTGACCTGTGCGGGGCTCTGCACGCGGTCTTTGCCATCGTCACCGCGCTGCGCGAACGGAAATCCTCCAACCGGGGACATTACATTGACGTCTCCATGCTCCGGGCCACCGTGGCGACCATGGGAGTGGGGCTGCTGGAGTACGAGCTGACGGGCCGGGTTCCCCAGCCAATGGGCAACTACGATCCGGTGATGGCCCCCTACGGAAACTACCCCTGCAGTGGCGAGGACCAATGGGTGTCCATCGCGGTTCGCACCGAGCAGGAGTGGCGCGGCCTGGTGGCGGCCATGGGAGACCCCGCATGGACCGAAGAGGCGGAATTCGCCAGCCGCTACGCCCGCCTCAATCACCGGCCGGAGCTGGACGCGCGGCTGTCTGAGTGGACGCGGGAACTCCCGGCGTGGGAGGCAACGGAGCTGCTGCAGTCCCGCGGAGTGGCCGCCTTCCCAGTGCTGGATGCAGAGGGCCGGCTTTTCAATCCGCATTTCCGTGAGCGTGGACTGTACTCGGACATCGAACACCCCGCGCTGGGTTCGGAGCCCATTTTCAACCTGATGTGGCAGCTAAGCCGGACGCCCCCGCGCATCCAGCGCCACGCGCCTTTGCTGGGTGAGCACAACCGCGAAGTGTTCTGTGGTCTGCTGAAAATGGACGAAGAGGCGGTGGCATCTCTGGAAGACGAGCAGGTAATCTGGTAGAACACGTCAGGTAGAGGACGGGAAGGATTCCTGAGCGCAAGGCCAATCACTGACATTTGGGGGCAGGGGCGCACAACTGGGCGCCCCTGCTGGCAGGACGGTGGCAGTCGGTAACTAATTTGAACAGAAGCCGAACAGGCAAAGTCAAACACGCGAAGCTAAACACGGGATGCTAAACACGGCTTGAAGGGAGGCACATGACCAGCCAGAACGAACGTGAGCGGGTGGTCGAAACCCTGCCGGAGGTGGAGGGTGGAATAACGCCCGAAGCCATCGCCCGGGCCAAGGCGATGATCGGGGCTCGCATGCGCACCGAGAACTATGTGCGCGATGCCTCGCTGGGCGCGATGCTGAACTTTGTCAACGGAATCGGCGACTCAAACCCAATGTTCCGCGACCAGGAGTATGCCGCCTATTCCAAGTACGGCTCCATCATCGGTCACCCCTGCGCCCCCTATATGCGTCACTGGTCGGGGCGCACCCGCTGGGGACTGCCCGGTGTCCACGGCTTCTTTGCAGGTAACGACTGGGAGTATTTCAGAAACCTGCGTCCGGGCGATTGGATCAACTGCGTCGAGCGGGTGCTGGACGTGCAGGAGCGCCAGAGCCGCTACTCCGAGACTCTGGTGATCCAGTTCGTGGAGACGATCTACACAAACCAGCGCGATGAGTTGGTTGCCCGCGTCGTCGGTTGGTGCACCCGGCACCAGCGCCGGGCCTCCCGCGAACGGGGCAAGTACGCCAGCGTACCGCGCCGCCACGAATACACCCCTGAAGAGCTGGAGGCTATAGACCAGCATGTGCTGGCGGAAAAGGCCCGGGGCGGTCTGACCCGCTATTACGAGGATACCAACATCGGTGATGAGCTGGAGCCGGTGGTGCGTGGTCCGCTGTCCCTGCAGGATGTCTCGGCATTCCTGGTCGGCACCGGGCGGTCCAGCGCCCATGGCGTGCTGCTGCGGGAGGCACTGCGCCACCCCGACCACTTCTTCCGCAACCCGGAGGCCGGCGGCGGCCTCGAGTACACCGGCATCGGACATCTGCGCGACTCGGTGGCCGAGGCGGTCGGCGTTCCCGGTGCCTATGACTACGGCCCACAGCGGGTATCGTGGATGGGGACGCTGGTCACCAACTGGATGGGCGACGACGCTTATCTGAAGCGGTTGCGAGTTGAGTGCCGCCGGTTCAACGTCTACGGGGACACCCAGTGGTGCAAGGGCCGCGTCATCGGAAAGCACGTCCACGACGGCGTGCCCCTGGTGGACCTGGAAATCTGGGCCGAGAACCAGCGCGGGGAGATCACGGCACCAGGCCAGGCCACGGTGATGCTGCCGTCTCGCGACCCGCGCTTGCCCTGGTTCACGGACGGGCACGCTCTAAGCCTTCGGGAGGTGCAACGCAGCGAGCAGATGCCGCCCATCCTGCCCGAATAACCCCGAATAACCGCCTGCCCGAGTAGCTTGGGATGCCGGAATTTAATCCCTGTCCCTGCTCGGGCAGTGTCGTCGAAGTAACCGATGGGCGTTTCGCGCAAGTGTAGCCGGGCTACCCGGATCTGGTCCCTGAGCATTTGGCACGCGTCGGAGAAATCCTTGCATACCCGGACAAAGTGCTGCGTAGCGCCTCTGACAGCAATGGTAGACTCTACCTGCGGCAATATGATGAATTGAACAAGATGGCCGTTGCAGTGGTTATTTGTGCCCCAGGACGCAATTGGCGGATTTCCGGTTACATTACCGGAGAAATGCCAAATGGAAAAACCCTGTGGGAACGCAACTAACATTGAAATACAGGGACGCAGCCGATGCGCTGTGCATCGCCAAATACCCGTCCTGCGTAGGGCAGGAAACCGAGGAGATTGCTGATCTCATCATTGCCAGAATGAATCCTCAGACCAGGGAGGTTGAATACTTCGAGATTCTCCCTCTTTTCCGCCTCCTTGCGAAATATGGCAAACCGAGCCTGCTTATTGACGCAGCCTTTCTGTCATTCGATGCGGGGGCCCCGACAAGAGCGGCGCAGCGCTGTTCACCAAATGCTTCTCTGACTATCGGATATGACAGGAAAGACGACCTGCTGAATCTGGATAAGAACCATCCCCATGTCGGACAGACAGAAATCAAGATAGACGAAGGCATAACGGCCAGACCCTGCCGGGAAACAGGCGAAATCGAAAACCTGGAAATCCACTCCTTCAAAGTTCGTTCGAAAAGGACGGCGAGATTGTCCCGCCCATCAACGCCACACTCCGGCCGACGAAGCAGGCAGTCTCCAGCGATTAGCCTGAAGAGACAAGAAAAATGGGAAGAACAGTTGTCGACGCCGTCATAAACGCTCCCAACGGTTCAAAGAGATATTCCTTTCTCGTTGATACCGGCTCTGCAATGATGGGACTTCCGCAAGAGGAGATCGATACCCTAGGGTTGCAGGTGATTCTGGACGGGCAAACCAGGTTCTTGACGGCAACAGGTATTGTCGAGCTGGATACTTACGGTATATCGGGTAGCGTTCTGGCCGGCCGGTCAAGGGGAAAGGGGTTCGTAACGATGGTAGCGCCGGCGCCAATTCCGCTGATAGGCTACGAGTTACTTCAGTCGATGCGCATGAGAGTCAATCCGGTGACCGAACAACTGGAAGACGTGCCTGACGAAGTAATAGACCACCCACCCTATATGCTATGACAGCAACTGAATCAACGAATGCTCTCACTGCCCTCGCCGGCCTCAGGGTGCTGGAGATCGGCGCTATGGTGGCGGTGCCGTACTGCGGCAAGCTGCTGGCATCGCTGGGAGCCGACGTGGTCAAGATTGAGCCTCCCAAGACCGGCGATCCGTCGCGGATCCGGGGGCCGTTTCCGGGCGACAATCCGCACCCGGAGCGTAGCGGAACGTTTCTATACCTGAACACGGGGAAGCGCAGCATCACGCTGGATGTCGACGACCCCCAGGGCCGCCATATGCTTTGGGAACTGGCAGTGCAAACGGATGTCATCATCCATGACTCTCCTCCGTCCCTGGCTCATTCACGTGGTTTGGAGCGGGAGGCACTGGCGGCAGCAAATCCAGGCCTGAATCCGGGCCTGATCGTGGCGGCGGTTACCCCGCTCGGATCGACAGGTCCAAACTCCGGCCACGCTGCCCACGACGTCAACGTCTTTCACGCGGGCGGCGAGGGGAACCTCCTGCCCAACGGCCTGGCCCTGGACACATTCCCGGATCGCGCGCCGATTACGGCAGGGGGAATGATGGCGTCTTATCAGGGCGGGCTAACAGCCGCCGCAGGTGTCCTGGCGGCCGTGGTGGCCCAATGGGCCGACGGCACCGGGCAGGCGGTCGAATGCTCGATGCAGGATGCGCAGCTTGCCATCGGTTACCTGCCCATTCAACGGCTGGAGGCCGAGGGGTTCGAGGAGACGCGCTTCTCGCGGTTCTTCCGGATGGGCGGCGTCATGCCGGCGTCCGACGGCTACGTCGAACTCTTGACCCTCGAGCCGCGCCAATGGGAGGGGCTGGCCCGGCTGTTGGGCGATCCGGAATGGGCCAGCCCGGAGAAGTTCCGGGATCCGGCGACCCACGGCGCTGCTATCAACAGGAACCTGCGACAGTGGACTGCCGGGCATACCCGTGAGTGGCTCTACCAAGAGGGACAGGCCCACGGAGTCCCCATTGCTCCCTACCTGACCCCTGCGGAAGTCTACTGCAGCCCGCAGCAGCGGGAGCGGGATTTCTTCGCAGAAGTGACCCACCCGAAGGCCGGCAGCTTCGACTATGCCGGGATGCCCTATCGCATGTCTGAAACGCCATCCACACTCCGGCGCGCGCCGCTGTTGGGTGAGCACAACGCCGAGGTTTACGGCGGCCTGGGCTACTCTGCGCTGGACCTGGTCGCCATGGCCAGGGCCGAGGTCATCTGATGCGTATCGACGGACAGGTGTCCATCAGCCTCTATGTACTCATGGCGTTCATTGGCCTGATCATAGTACTGGAAGTGCTTAACGGCACTGTGGATCACGCCCTGAACGAATACGGTCTGGTGCCTCGCACCCTCAGCGGGCTGATAGGCATTCCAGTCAGCCCGTTACTGCACGGGAGCTACCTGCACGTCCAGTCCAACGCGGTGGCCCTGATGGCGCTGGGAACCCTGGCGGTCATTCGCAGTGGCAACCGCTTTATCTGGGTCTGTCTTATTATCATCCTTGTCGGAGGCCTGGGAGTCTGGGTGTTCGGCAGACCGGCGGTGCACGTTGGGGCCAGCGGCCTAGTCTTCGGACTGTTCGGCTACCTGCTGTTAAGGGGTGTGCTCGATTTCAGCATCCTGTCGGTAATGGTGGCCATCATAGTCGCCGGCGTGTTCGGATGGATGGTGCTGTCCGGCCTGCTGCCAACCAACGAATTTGTATCCTGGGAGGGACACCTGAGCGGATTGGCGGCGGGTGGACTGGCTGCGATCGTAGTTCCCGGACCAAGCAAATCCACCAGGACCGAGGGTATGCGCCGGCAGGAGTGGTAGGGTCCCTGCAGTTGGCAGGACCAAACCCCGCAACGGAGGTGGACAGATGGATTCCATCAGCGAGAACCGGGCCGGTGGGCCGTTGGCAGGTATCCGCGTCTCGGACTTTTCGGTCCATGCTGCCGGACCGTTTGCCGGTCTGATGCTGGCGGAGCTGGGAGCTCAGGTCATCAAGATCGAAAGCTCGGCTCGCCTCGACATCACTCGCCGTCCCCACGCCATGTATGGCAAGCCGCCCTCCAGCTTCGAGCAGATAAACGCCAACAAGATGTCGGTGTGCCTGAACTTGAAGGAGCCCCGTGCAGTGGAGTTGGCTCTGGAACTGGTCGCGGTGTCCGAGCTGGCTCTGGAGAACTTCCGTCCGGGTGTAATGCGGCGCCTGGGCCTGGGCTACGAGGCTATGAAAGAGGTGCGCCCCGACATCATCCTGGTGTCGCTGTCGTCCAATGGGCAGACCGGCCCGGAGAGCAACTATGCCGGGTACGCTCCCATGTTCGCTGCCCTCGGCGGCCTGGGTCACCTGACCGGTTACCCCGACAGCCCGCCCGTGGAACTGCGCCACGCCATGGACCACACGGGCGGAATGCTGGCCGCATTCGCTGCCGTCGCCGCTCTGTCGGCACGGCAACGTACCGGACTGGGGCAGCACGTTGATGTGTCTGTGCGGGATCTGGCTGCGTCGTTTATTGGGCCGGAGTTGCTGGACGTTGCCATGAACTCGCGGGACCCGCACCGGAACGGCAACAGGGATCCATCGGCGGCCCCCCAGGGTGTGTACCGCTGTATGGGCGACGACGACTGGATCAGCATTTCGGTAGCCTCGGAACCGGAGTGGCAGGGCCTAGTGGCGGCCATCGGCTCGCCCGCCTGGGCCACGGGAGACGAGTACGATGATGCGTTCCGTCGCTGGCGAGGGCACGATGAGCTGGATTCTATGATTGAGGCATGGACCCTCCAGCATACGGCCGCAGAGGCAACGGAAAAGCTGAAGCCGCACGGCGTGGCCGCGCACCCGTCACTGTCTCCACGGGCGATGATGCGCGACCCGCATCTGATGGCCCGGAATGCCTTCCCAACTGTTGACAACAGGGAAACCGGAGAGCAGCAGCGGGCTGTAACGCCACCGTGGCGGTTTTCGGAGACACCGGCCCGCATAGATCAATGGACACCAACTCTGGGTCAGCACAACCTCGACGTGTTTTCCGGCATCCTCGGGCTGCCGCCGGAAGAAGTAGAGGAGCTGGAGCAGAAGCAAATCGTTTGGTAACGCGCCCGCTAATAATGCATAATGACTAACCGACAGTTATTATTGCACCAAAAATTCATATCATTGAACGATTGGGAGAAAGTATGGCCAAGAAAGGTACTGGACTAATGATAGTTTGGGCAGATATTCCGGCGGATAAGGAGGACGATTTCAACCGCTGGTACAACGAGGAGCATCTGGCAGAGTTGCTGTTGGTGCCCGGCGTTTTGAACGCGGCCCGTTACGAGGCTACCAGCAGTGGGCCCAAGCATATGGCGGTCTACGAGTTGGAAAACGCGGCCGTAGTCGAGACCGAAGCCTTCAAGAGCCGTCCGAGGACGGAATGGGGCAAGCGGGTGAGCCCCAATATCATCGGCACCAATTTCATGAACAACGTCTACGATATGATCCATCCCACCGGGCTGACCGACGGAATCGCTGGCAGCGATATGGCGTCGGCCCTGCAGATCGGCAGGATGGACGTGCCTGCCGACAACGACGCCGAATGGAACGAATGGTACTCCGGTGTGTATGTGCCCAATTATGAGAAGGTTCCCGGGTGCACCAGGGGTCGCCGCTGGAAGGCAGTCCGGGGCGCGCCCGCGTACGCCACTGTCTATGAATTCGAAGACGAGAATGTGTCGCAAACCGCAGAATGGCTGCGCCAGCGGGACATTCACCCCGACAACCAGCGGATGCGGGACATAATGACCCATGCTTCCGGGTCTCCCGGTATCTGGAGAAAGACTTTCCAGCTGTAGTCAACCCGGGTTCTGAACTCCTGCGTACCCAATTTATCGCTGGGTAATTCAGAACAGAGCACACCTATGGCGACGGCCCAGCAACGGCAGGGCGGCACGGCGGTCAGCACCGCTGGCCGAAACAGCATGATCCTGGCGCTGATGCTCACCATCGGCCTGATGGTTGTTGGGATCATTGGTGGCTGGGTGTCGGGAAGCCTGGCCCTGCTGGCTGATGCCGGTCATATGTTGGCCACGGGTTCCGCAATAACCATTGCGGGATTCAGTGCCTGGGCTGAGAGCAGGCCAGCGTCCGTCGAACGCACTTTCGGCTACCACCGGGTAGAGGTTGTGGGTTCCATGCTGGGGGCGCTGGCCCTGTGGCTTGTCGCCGCCTGGGTGCTCTTTGAGTCCATCGGCCGATTGCAGGACACCTCCGAATTGGAAGTTGACGGCGAGCTGATGCTGACAATCGGAATCGTTGGCATCGGCGTCAACGTACTGGCTGCAGGGGTCCTCAGATTGGGGTCCAAAGGCAACCGCCGGGCGGATGAAGCGTTTTGGCACCTGGTCTCGGATTTCCTGGGGTCGGTCGCTATCGTCGCGGCTGCAGTGCTGGTTCAGTACAATGGTTGGACGGTAGCAGACCCGATTGTTTCCATCGGAGTAGCGGCCCTTATCGCAGCCAGTTCATGGCGCCTGATACTGAAAGTCTTCTACGCCATTATGGAGGGAACTCCAGAGCATCTGGACCTATACAGCCTCTGCGCCGACATTGAAGACGTACCGGGAGTAACCCTGATACACGACGTCCACGCCTGGAGCATTTCTGAGGGTTATCACGCCTTCACGGCCCATGTGGTTCTTGAACCGGGGTATACGGGAAGTTCCGATGAATTGCTGAACGAAATGCGCCGGATAGTTTATGAGAAGCATCGCGTTGGTCATATCACCATGCAATTTGAAGAATCCGCGACACAATGCCTTGAGAACCATCACCTGGGTCACTTGGAAGCCACATCTAGGTTCGACCGGTAGACTTCATAACGAAATGCTGAGCCGAATATCCATTACGGATTTTAAATCATGACTTCAGCTGCAGGCCGACCCGACGACCACGACGCGCACGAGGGGCATATAGGGGCACGATCATAGTGGCCACGCTCACGACCATGCGGCGGAACTTCGCGAGGCCAGCCGTCGCAGCCTGATAATCGCTCTTTGCCTTATCGGCGGGTTTATGGTCGTGGAAGTGCTGGGTGGGATATTCTCGGGCAGCCTGGCTCTCCTGGCCGACGCGGGACACATGCTCACCGACGCGGCGTCCATTGCCCTGGCGCTGGTGGCAGTCTGGATCGCGGGTCGGCTGGAGTCCATCGAGCGAACGTTCGGTTACCAGCGGACCGAGGTGCTGGCTGCCGCCTTCGTGCTCCACTCCGGGTCAAAGCACAGCCTGAACGTGGACGGCGCCTTCAAGCACGTTTTGGCTGACCTGATGGGTTCGGTCGGAGTGGTAATTTCAGGAGTGGTAGTAATCCTGACGGACTGGGTGCTGATCGACCTCATACTGTCCATAGGTATCGCTCTCCTCAATCGTCATCAGTTCTTGGCGCCTGGTGTTGAAGTCGGTCAACGTGCTGCTGGGAGGAGTGCCGGAACACATTGACCTCTATGCCTTGTGCGCCGAGATCGAGGATGTGCCGGGAGTAACGCTGATCCACGACGTCCACGTATTTACCGCTACTTCCAACTTCGATCTGATGACTGCGCGTATTCTCGTGGATCCAGCTTATAGGGGACTGGAGAACGAGATGCAGCGGCAGCTGCGCCGGATAGCGTCGGAGGGTTACCAACTGCACCACGTAACTTTCCAGCTATGTCATTCCGCTGACGAATGCACCGAAAACCACCATGTCGGTCACCTGGAGGCGCTGGCTAGACAGGCGCGTTGACCCTGCTGGCGGCCGCCTCCTCCCGCCTCCGTGTCTTTTGACTGTTCCTATTGGGCTTCTAGATCCGTTCGTGGTGAGCATGTCGAACCACGAGCGGCAGGCCCCTCGACAGGCTCAGGGCCAACGGGTCTGACGACTACTAAAAGGCCCTGCTGAACCGTGAACGCGCCGTGCGCACTTTGCCGCAGCACGCTATACTGAAATGTGCAGCAGTTCACACAAAAGCGCAGGGCTGCTGCACATTCTGATATGGCGCGTTGACTCCTTCAGATGATCGCTGTTTCAATTCCACGCCCCTTGATGGCGCTCGGCGTTCTTGCGGCGCTGCTATTGGCTTTGGTCCTCGTTTTCGCGCCGGCTGCCGCAGCTCAAGAGACCCCGCGGGAGGAAGTGAGCTTCGTGGGTGCCCACGACATCATCGTAGTGCCCGTCAATCTGAACCTGGGGGCGGGCTCGGCACAGTACTCGGTGATCGTGACCAACCCTGAGACCGGCGAACCGGTACCCGACGCCCGGGTGGTGCTCGTGGCAGACAATGAGAATGAGAGCAATCCCGGCTGGGCGATCGCCACAAACAGCCCTGCAGACCCCTCCCAGTACGACGTCAACCTGAAGTTGGACTCGACTGGCTCCTGGGCCATCAGGGCCGACGTTTCCTCGTCCCTTGGGGCCGACTTGGTGGATGTGGCCAACCTTGACGTGCCATCGGTAAATCGCCTGACGCAGGGCACCTGGGTGTTCGTGGGTGTTTTCGCCGCGATCCTCGGCGGAATCGCATACGTATGGTGGAGCGCCCGCCGGGATTACCGTCGCAAGCAGGCGGCCCGGGCCGAAACGCCGTGAGCGGCACAGCAGCGCCTGGACACAACAGTCGGCGGCGCTTGCTGCTGATTTCTCTGGCGATGCTTTTTGCCCTGCCGCTGGCCCTATGGGCGGCACCATCGGCTTTCGCCCATGGCGGCATAGACGCCGGACAGGAGCCGTGGACGGCGTGGAACACTAACCCGCTGCCAACGGTCCTGGTGTTGCTGGCCGCTTATGTCTATATCAACGGGCTGAGCAATTGGGACCGGCCCACTCATCGGGTTAACAGCTGGCAGAGGGCTTCGTTTTTCTTCGGGCTGTTCCTGGTCTTCTTCGCATTGCAGTCTCCGCTGGACCCGATTTCCGACCACCTGCTTTCCTTCCACCAGATGCAGCACTTCATCCTCCGGATGGTGGCGCCCATGTTCATCCTGCTGGGCGCTCCACTGACGCCGATGCTGCGGGGCATGCCAGCCTGGGCGCGGCAGGGAATCATACGGCCGATGGCCAGGAACCACTACGTTCGACAGGTCTACGGGCTGCTTACCAACCCTATCTTCACGATCTTCTTCTTCCTGGGCAGCCTTTACCTGTGGCAGTTCCCGGGAGCCTTCAACCTCGCCCTGCGCAACGATGAGGTGCATGCCCTGATGCACCTGACCATGAGCCTGTCCGGGTTCCTGTTCTGGTGGGTAATCATCGACCCGCCTCCTCACCGGTCACGGCTGCACTATGGCCTGAGGGTGCTGTACCTGGGGCTGATAGTGCTGCCGAATACACTGCTGGGGGCGGCCATCACCTTCTCCGACGGCCTGATATACAGCGCGTACGGGGAGGTGACTCAGCCCTACGGCCTGTCGCTGATGACCGACCAGCAGCTGGGCGGGCTGATGCTGTGGGTGCCCGGCGACATGATGAGCATTGTGGCTGCGGGCATCGTGATGATCATGTGGTATCAGAAGGAAGAGGGGGACCACATGACCGAAGCACGGGCGCACCAGTAACGGACCCTTGTGTGGGTTCCGTATCCGACCTGAGCACGAGACATAATATGACCAACAGCGCGGACGAAGTACGTTTCAGCTGGTTCATCCCCATCGACGGCGACGGAAGCCGCGCGGGAACGATGAGGGCGGAGCGGCCGCCGGACTTCGATTACCTTCGGCGCGTGGTGAAGACGGCGGAGGAGTGCGGTTACTACTCGCTGCTGATACCCACCCGTTTCGCCAACGGCCTGTTCGCCGAGGATGCGCCGCTGGCCGAGACCTGGACCACCGCCACGGCGCTGGCCGCAGTCACCAGTCGCATCCGGTTCCTGATAGCCGTTCGCCCGGGGTTCATCGCATTGGGCCTCTTCGCGCAGATGGCCGCTGCGCTGCACCAGATCTCCAAGGGCCGGGTCGATATCAACGTCGTGCCGGGCGGGATCCAGAACGACTTCGAACGGGTGGGCGAGGACAGCACCCACGAGACCCGCTACGAGCGCGCCGAGGAGTTCATCGCCGCCTGCCGCACGCTGTGGACGGAACCTGGGCCGGTGGATTTCGAAGGCGAGTACTACCGCCTCCGCGATGCCTACTGCGCGCCCCAGCCGGGAGAGGACAGCCCACGCTTTTACCTCGGTGGTGCATCGCCGAGGGCGCTGGGCCTGTCGGGACGGCAGGCCGACGTGCACCTGTCGTGGATCGAGCCGCTGGAGGATACGGCCAGGCGCAACGTCGACGTGGCGGCCGAGTTTGCCAAGGCCGGGCGGACGCCCGAGCTGGGATTGCGAACTCACCTGGTGGTGCGCGACACCGAGGCCGAAGCGTGGGACGCTGCCAACGAGCTGATCGCCCACGCCGACCCGGCGGTGAAGGCGCAGCGGCAGTCGGCCATCGCTGGCACGCAGATGGTGGGGCAACAGGCGCAGGCCCGCGAGGCGCCCGACCACCGCGTCGGTCCGCACCTGTGGAACGGCCTGTCGGAGGTGCGAGTCAACTGCGGCACGGCCATCGTCGGCACGCCGCAGCAGGCGGCCGATACCCTGTACAGCTACGCTCAGTTGGGTTTCCAGGAGTTCATTCTCTCCGGATTTCCCCACGTGGAGGAGTGCCGCAGGGTCGCCGATGAGGTGTTGCCGCGGCTTCGAGAGAGGCTGTCTACTGGTTAGGTCTCCTTGGCCCGGGCCCGAACGTAAGCCGTTCATCCTGAGCTTGTCGAAGGACGAACGGCTTTTCCTTTTCTCCTGGTTTTTCTCTACCGGGTCTGCTCCCTATTCGAATCCGGCGGGGATCTTGTTGGCCCAGGGGCGGGCGCGCTCGAAGGCCGCCGAGGCCTGCAGGACTCTAGCCTCGGCTTGGCGGGGGCCGACGATGTGAAGGCCGATGGGCAACCCCCCGGAGGAGAATCCGCAGGGGACGCTGGAAGCGGTCTGCCCGGTCATGTTGATGGGGTAGGTGAAAGGGAGGAATCCCCAATGAGGATCGACCTCCCTGCCGCCGATGACCGAGGGCCGCGTGCCTATCTCCAGGGCCGGGGTTGCCATTGTTGGGGAGAGGAGCAGGTCGTAGGTATCGAAGAAGTCCTCCATCTGCCGACCCAGCCGGTCCACGTGCAGGATGGCGCGGGAGAGCCGGGCGCCGTCCACGCGGGCACCGTGATCAAGGGAGTGCAGAGCGGGCGGCGAGAACTCGTCCCGGTGCTCCTCCAGCAGATGCCCGTATGACGTATAGGCGGCGGTGGCGAACACATCGAAGAAGGAGTCAAAGGGGTCTTCAAGCTGCAGAGGCGCGTCCTCGACGATGGCCCCCATCTCCTCGAAGACCCGGGCGGCGCGGGCGGTGATCTCTGCCACCTCAGGGTCTACGCCGGCGTAGCCGAAATCCGGGCTCCAAGCTATCCGCATCCCCTCGACGCCCCGGGCCAGACCGGAGCTGAAGTCAGGAGGGGTCTCCTTCAGGGAGTTGGGGTCTCGGCTGTCGGCGCCGGCCAGTACCTGGAGCAACAGGGCCGTGTCGGCGACTGTGCGGCTCATGGGGCCTGACTGGGAGAAGTGGTTGGCGGCGGGCCGTCCGTAACCACCGTATCGGGGGACGCGGTGCTGGGTGGGCTTGATGCCGAAGACGCCGCTGAAGCTGGCCGGTATGCGGATGGAGCCGCCGCCGTCGCTGCCGGTGGCAATGGTGCACAATCCGGCGGCCAGGGCTGCTCCGGCGCCGCCGCTGGAGCCGCCGGGCGAGTGGTTGGTGTTCCACGGGTTGCGGCAGGGGTCGCTCACCTTGTTCTCGGTGGTGCCTGACTGGCCGAACTCGGGAGTGTTGGTCTTGCCGAGCACGATGGCCCCGGCGGCCTTGACTCTCTCGACGACTATGGAGTCGATTTCCGGCGTGCGATCTCGGAAGAGGTACGAGCCGAGAGTGGTGGGTATGCCCTTGCTCATCTCCAGGTCCTTGATGGAGATGGGGATGCCGTGCAGGGGCCCCAGTGCCCAGCCGCGGGCTATAGCGTCGTCGGCAGCGCGGGCGTCGGCCAGCGCCTGTTCCTGGCAGAGGGCGAGGTATGAGTTCAGTTGCGGGTCCAGCCTGTCGATGCGCTCATAGAAATGCTGGGTTACTTCCACCGACGACACCTGCCCCGACCGGATGGCCTGGGCAAGTTCCGTGGCGGGCATATAGGAAAGGTCACTCATAATGACTCCTGAACGGGATTGGCTATCCGGGCGGGGTTCCTCCGGCTGATAATGGCACCTGCTGGGGAAACGCGCAACCGCCACGGGAAGTCGCGGCCAGACCCCGATGCAGATGGTGAAAACCTTGGGGATTTCTCTGGTCCCGGCGCCTGCTTATGTCGGCAAAAACGAGGAAATACCGGTCACCCGGGGGCGGGAGTGGCGATGGAGAGGCGGGGTACTTACGAACGAAATATTTCGTTTTTCCAGTAATTCCCACATTCTTGCGGGAGGGACCCAGGAATCTAGAAGCCGGGCCGAAAAGCCCTGGATGGGGAGAGAGATTTCGGCAGTAAAGCCGGGGCGAACAGAATCTGGGACCACAGCAGTCCGAGCCGGACAGCGCCGAAAATGGCCGTAGCATGGGCGACCACACCGTGGGAAACAGCCTGGACATCACTGGGGACGGCACTGAGGACGGCGCGGTGGCGCGGAAGCCCACCGCCGACACTGTCCGACAGCTCGATTTTGCCCGCCACCAGGGTCAGGTTGGCCACTGTAGCCGCCAGGTACAGCTGGAATCGCGTCTTGGCGCGTCCGAAGTAGCGGGACTGGCGAATGCCCAACTGGACCAGTCGGGCCAATCTGTGCTCGACCACCACGCGTCGCGCTCGATATTCGTCATACCCGGCGCTCTGTTGCAACGCACGGGCCTGTTGCAGGAGAGCCTCCTGGGGATGGATCAGCACCCGCCGTCCCTTCCTGCCCTTGGCCGAGATGCACTGAGACCGCAGGGGACATGTCATACATTCGGACCCGTCGAACTGGAAGGCCTGCAAGTGGTGTATCCGACCCGCGGCATCCGTACGCCGTCCCGCTGGCACTATGGTGTGGGTGACCTGCCCTGCCGGACAGGTGCAACTGCCCGCCACCAGGTCGATGACAAAGTCATTCTTGGGAAAGCGCTGCCGGTCGGGCCGTCCCGGCACCCGGGCAATCAGGGTGCGGCCCGCGTCGGCGAAGGTCTGCCTGGTAGCTCCGTCTCCATAGGCGGCGTCGCCCATGGCCTCCTGCACCGGCACACCGGTGTTGGCCTCGCTCTGTTCTACCAGTTCCAGCGCCCCCAGGTTGTCCGGAGCGTTGCCCGGCAGTACCTCCACGGCGGTGATCAGCTGGGTGTCGGTGTCAACCACAATCGCCGCCTTGTGTCCGTCGAAGCGTCTCCTGCTGCTCTTGTGCCCGTGGCGCATCTCAGGGTCGTGCACCGACATCATCCGGTCCTTGCTCACCCCGTCCTTGAGGCTCACGCCGTCATCGCCGTCGCCGTCGCCACCCTTGCGCTCAATGTCCTGGAGCAGCAACTGCCCCAGCAGTTCCGCCGCCGCCACTATCTGCTGACGCTCAGCACCGTCCTCGGGCAACTCCCCCTGGGCCAGCCGCGATAATTCCAAGAGCCGGTCCGCGTCTCCCACAATCCCCGCCAGCAGTGCCGTCCGCGCCCGCTTGTCCGACCAGTCGATGGTCGCCTCTCCCTTGATGCTGGAGGCGAGGTACCGCCCGTATCCCCGGGCCTTGGCCCATTTCCCGACGCTGATTCCCTCAACCTGCGCCAGCGCCCGCAGCAGCTTGACGATACCGTCGGCCAGCAGATTGAAGGTGTCCCTCACCGCGCCCCGGCCCAGGATGTTGGTCGTGTCCAGAGCCACCTTCATGCTGCGCCTCTTCAGGTAGCCCGACTCCCGGGCGAGGCGCAGGCTGGACTCGAATACCTCCCGCACCCTGTCGTGCAGGATCAGCTGGGCCCGGAACACCTGGAGCGTGCTCTTGGCGAAGGGCCTGTCCTCCACCTCAATCCCCAGAGCCACCTTCCAGCGGATGTCGAAGTCGGCCCGGGCCTTGGCCTCGGCGTCGCTGACCTTGTCGTGGGTCTGCAACAGCAGCGCCGTGGCCAGCAGGCTGGGCGGCACGCTGTCCCGGCCGTTGTCAGCGCAGTAGAACACCGCGAAATCGGAGTCCTGGAACAGCCGGCCCCGCAGGGAAGCCAGCAGACCGTAGAAGGTGTCCTTCCCCACGTGGTCCAGGTACAACCGGTCCGCTTCCCAAAGACCCCTCTGGTCCGAACGCTCTCCCAGCATTCTCAACCCTCGCTACGCTTGTTGACCCCAATTATAAATGCTCGGCGACTCAAACCACTTTCCGGCCAGATTTCTAGGAATTGGTTGACGGGATTTTTTGATTGTCCGGTCAAATCCGCTCATTCTTCACCATTTTCATGGTATTCGCGCGGTAGCCGGACTAGGTCAGAATTACTGTGATTGACCAGCAAAGACTGATTTAGAACAAACATACGATTGCGTTATCAAGGACTCACGGGGGTTGGCAAGCGGTGAGTGTCACCGGGGTAGCGTTTCGTTGCGGATGGTGTGCTGGCGGCACATCGCGTTGGCGTGCGGAAGGGACCGGTTTCAAACCCGCCTCTACAATATGAAGATCACCTGAATTGGAGCGCTACCGTGTTTCCAGATGCGATTCCGTGAGTCGCCAATCTGGCGACACTAAGCTAGATGCACAGATGGGGCCCGGCATTTACCGGGCCCCTTGCTGACCGCCCCCAGAATCGGGGCTACCTGACACAGCAATGGCAGGAGCGAATGGTCGTGAGCTTCGTCCTCTTGGCCGCAGCGAGCGCATTCACCTCCGTACTGAACGGGCCATGCCACTCTTCGCCCCGGGGAGCGCTCCTCTCGTAGTCCCTTGCCCTATTGCAGCCCACGCGATGCACCACCGCACTCCGGTGGGGCCTGTCCTCGACTACTAGGTAGTTCATATCCCACCTCCTCACTAGTAGTCCGAAATCATTGTAATGATGGGTTGATTGGTACGGGGCCGTTGCCCGGACAAACCTTGCTCACGGAATCGATGGCCAAGCAGTCAGGCGTTTCACCCGTCATTTCAAGGATGTTGGTCTACTAGTGCTGGGCCCAGTATCGGCAGCGGAGTTGGGGAATGTCAAAATAGTGCAAACAATCACCATATTGTTTCGACGCGGGAATGTGGCATGGAACTGGGACCATTCCAGCGGGATTGTCCCTTGAATCAGCTTTGCAAGGGTTACCTCGCCAGATTTCTTGCGGTGTGTGAAAGAGCGGCCGTGGTAAGATTGGCGCAATTTCCATAGCACAGGACAGGTACGATGACTACCAGACGAGTGCCGCGGGCAATGACCATTGCGGGTTCGGACTCCGGGGGCGGCGCGGGCATCCAGGCCGACCTCAAGACCTTCGGGGCCATGGGCGTGTTCGGTACCTGCGCCATCACCACCATCACGGCCCAGAACACCATCGGGGTGAACTCGGTGCTGGAAACGCCGACCGAGATGATTGAGGCGCAGATCGACGCCATCGTTTCGGACATTGGCGCCGACGCCGTGAAGACTGGCATGCTGTCGAGCAGCGAGATCATCCGGTGCGTGGCGGAGCGGCTGGGGAGACACTCCCTCAGTCCGACGGTGATCGACCCGGTGATGGTGGCCAGCACGGGCTTCCGGTTGCTGAGGGACGACGCCGTGGACGCGATGCGCACGGTGCTGGTCCCGATGGCAACGGTGGTGACGCCCAACAGCCGTGAGGCCGCCGTGCTCACGGAGCGGGAGATGAACACCGTCGACGACCTGAAGACCGCAGCCAGGATGCTGGTGGATGAGATGGGCGCGAAGAACGCGGTGGTCAAGGGAGGGCACCTGGACGGGCCAGCCACCGACGTGCTCTACGACGGATCGGACTTCACGCTGTTCACCTCCGAGCGGTTCGACACGCCGAACACCCATGGCACGGGCTGCACGCTGGCGTCGGCTATTGCCGCTGGGCTGGCCAAGGGCCTGGACGTTCCCTCGGCGGTGCAGCAGGCCAAGGACTACGTGACCGAGGCAATTCGCACCAGCTTCGGTGTCGGGCAGGGGCACGGACCGCTGAACCACTTCCACGAGCTGTGGGAGAGCAGGGGCGACTAGCCGAAAGCCGCAGCCGCTGGGAAGGTATAGCCCGCTCGTCCTCCAACAGGCTCAGGGTGAGCGGGCTTTGATTTTCCCCTTTCGGGTCCGGGGTTCTCTCCCTGTTAGTGGTTTTCGAAGATTTCCTGGAACTGGGCTACCCTGGCGACGGTGGCGGCGCGCTCAGCCTTTGTCGGGTTGCGGGGGTCGCGGGCCTTGGGGAGGCGTCCCAGCTTGAGCATGGCGGCCATGAGCAGCAGGCGGGCCTTGTTGCAGTCGAGGTTGCTGCCGGCGATAGTCAGATCGTCCCAACCGCTGGGGACGCGACCGCCTGGGTCGGAGCGGCCGACGCGGGCGACGGGCATGCCGCTGAAGGTCGCGACCTCCAGGGCCCTGTGCTGGGACATGGAGGCGAGGCCGTAGGGTGAAGAGCCCTCCAGCACGAAGCCGTGCAGCCGGGGTGACTGCGGGTCGCTGCTGCCCTGATCGGCCAATCCCTTGGCGATTCTCGCCATGATGTCCACTTCGTTGTCCGGATTGGCGGTCTCGTCCTCGTCCATGTAGGCGCCGAACTTGACGATGTGGACTCTTGGGACGGCCTCCTCTCTGAGGGCGCCGCTGTCATCCTTGACAGGCACACGGACCGTTGCGCTGGCATCGGCGTATTCGGGGAACTCCAGGCTGTCGGGGAGCCGGCTCAGGTTCACTTCGGAGCTGGCGGTGTGGTGATAGGCGGGCTTGTACCAGATGGTGACGGGAGGGCCTACGGTGCCGAGGATGCCGCCATGTCCGCCGGTGGCCTTGTAGTTGCCGGGGCGGTCGTCGGCCTTCTTGAACTCGCGGGCGGCGTAGATGCGCTCGTCCTGGACGCCGACGGCGCCGATGCCCGATCCCTGGCCGGAGACTATCAGGTCGACGGCGTCGACGATGTTGCGGTCGCCGTCGTTGGCGAGCTGGCCGTGAGTGCGCTGAGAGGCGCATCCGGCGAGGGCGAGGTCGGTGTCGATGAGCAGGCTCAGCCAGTAGATGGTCTCCTCGACGGTGGAGCTGCCCTCGAGCCAGATGCCCCCGGCGTAGTTCCCGCTGGACAGCGCGGCCCGCACCGAGTTGGTGGCCTTGGCGAGGTCGCGGTAGCGGGGCGAGCGGCGGACGGCCAAGGGCCGGTAGGGGAAATAGTCGACGCCCGACTTCTCTCCATTCCGGGTGTAGCCGGCGGGAGGAAGGACGCGGATAAAGTCGAAGTCAGCCCTGCGGTCGAGGGTGCTGCCCTCGCCGGACTCGTCTCGGCCGGGTATGGTGCGGTCGATCTCGGCGAACATTCGTGAGGCGTCGGGGTAGAAGAACTGGCGGCCGCCGTAGTTGAGGTCGGAGTCGAAGAGGTCAGCCTCCTCGAAGGGCTGGCCGTGGTCCGAGCCGTTGGCCCGGCGCGCCACGTAGGGCAGGGGGTAGGGGCCGTCCTCTGGCCGTAGCTCGACCTCGTAATAGTCGTTGCCGTCCTGGTGGTAGAGGGTGGCGGAGTCCTCCTCCATGGGGTGGCCAGTGTATTTCCTGATGCGGACCACCGCTGGCTCGTGGAGTTCCTGGGGCACGAGGTGGTCATAGCGGCCGGGGAGGGCGCGGTCGCCTGGGAGGCGGCCCTTGTTGCCGGTGACCAGCGTGGGCGAGTTGGCGATGGTGGACCTGGGTCCTGAGAACACGGCGATCCTGGCTCTGTCCATTTCTCCTCCTCGGGGTGGCAGTGTTGAAATCTCAAGAGACGCTAACCCGCCATCTGGCGACGGGTCAAAGAGCATTTTCGACGCATTGTGGTTTCGTGGCAACAATGCCCTTGCACGGCATCTCTCCAACAATCCTGGTATTTGCTGGTGAAAGTGCGGCGCCCCTGGTTTCCGCTCCTGGTTTCAGCGAGGGAGTTGATGATGGAGTTGATAAATGGATCGTGGACTGATGAAGGATGGCATTAGTTGCCCCAACTGTTACAATTCCTTGACAGTTCGGTCAATAATGCCCGGTTACTGTAACACTGGGGAATCAGGTAGTTTGGAACTGTTTTGATTTCGTCACGTGTTTGATGTAAACCAGAGAGCCGAACTTGGAGAGCCCCCGGGGTTCGGGTTCCGGCTTCTTCAGGAAATGGTAGTTCAGGGAGTGGATAATGGTCACGCTTAAAAGTAACTACTCATACAGGATGGGTGATCGCTACAGCCAGCACCCCGACGACGAGCAATTCCCCGGAACACTCATCGTCGTTGAGGGCATCGACGGTTCCGGCAAGAGCACCCAGATCGATCTGCTGCAAAAGTGGCTGAGAAGCCGCAACCTGGTTACGGTGTACACCGAGTGGAATTCGTCGCCCATAGTCAAGCGAACTACCAAGCAGGCCAAGGTGAAGGAGCTGCTCACGCCGATGTCCTTCAGCCTGATCCATGCCGCGGATTTCGCCAGCCGGGTGCACGCTCAGATTCTGCCCGCCCTGAGAGCGGGGTCAATCGTGCTTGCCGACCGCTACGTTTACACCGCCTTCGCGAGGGACGCTACACGAGGCGTGAACCGGGACTGGGTGCGGCGCATTTACTCGTTTGCGGTGATGCCCACGCTGGCCCTTTACTTCCGGGTGCCGCTGGAAGTGTCCATAGAACGGCTCAGTGCTGGCAGGGAGGAACTCAAGTACTATGAGGCAGGCCAGGACATGGGTTTCTCCAGCGATCGGAAGGAGTCCTTCCGCATGTTCCAGAGCAAGCTCCTCGAGGAATATGAGGGACTGACTGAGGAGTTCGGGCTAATCACAATTGATGCCACCCAGCCCATAGCGGTGCAACAGCAGCAGGTGCGCCGGTATGTGGAGCCGCTGGTCGAGAACGCCATGGAAGCTGGCGGGCAGAGCGTACCCGAGGCGCTGGGCCATGCCGGACTATCCGGGCGATACATCACCGAGCCTCCTCGCCGGAGGCTGACGGAGCAGGATATCCTCCGTCTGGAAAGAACCCCTGAATAGATGTAAGTTTCGTCCAGGTAACATCGTGAGAGCAACAATATGAAAAAATTGAGCTTCTACGGGCACCCGCCTTTCAGCATGGGGGAAGAGACTGTGCCAGGCCGCCTCATCGTGATAGAGGGGACCGACGGCGTTGGCCGGTCAACTCAGATAGCCATGCTGCAGGAGTGGCTGGAAGCAGAGGGATATGCCGTCCTGGTGACCGGGTTCCGGCGCTCGGAGGTTGCCGCCTCGGGCATCGACCGGGCAATGCGCGGAAACACGCTGGACGCACTGACGCTGAACCTGTTGTATGCCACCGATTTCTGGGACCGCCTGGAACGGAGTATAGTACCGGCCCTGCGCACCGGCATGGTGGCGCTGGTTGACCGCTACATATTTTCGATCATCGCCCGGGCAAGGGTTCGCGGGGTACCCTCCGGATGGCTGAACGATGTCTTCGAGTTCGCTGTGGTGCCCGACCGGGTGCTCTATCTGGATGTGGACGTGGAACATCTTTTGCCCAGAGTACTCTCGGTGCGGCAGTTGGATCATTGGGAATCGGGAGAGGACTTTATGCGGGGTCCCGACCTGTACGACAACTTCATGCGTTACCAGGGAGCTCTGCTTGAGGAATTTCGCGACTTGGCCAAGCAACACAATTTCGTCACGGTGGACGCACGGGGAACCGTGGGCCAGGTTTTCAGGGCGCTGCAGAGCGAGGTGAAACAGGCCCTGGAGGAAATGGCGACCGAATAGGCCGGGCCTGTAACGGGGTGCGCAATGGCAGGGGGCAGACTATCAGGTCTGCCCCCTGAACTTATTTGACAGGCCCTGCAGGATCGCCTCCGCACCGTGGCTGATGCCCCGGACCACATCCGCCACTGGCCTGATGGCGTCCACATGTCCGGCTCCCTGGCCCATGTAGACTGCCGAGACTTCCGTGTCCTGTCGGGCACGGCCTGCGGCAATGTCCGATGCCAGTTCTTCACGGTGGGCCAGGATCTCCGCGTCGCGGCCGTCCCACTCCCGGACGAGGCGGTTGCGGTAAACGCGCCCGGCGATGCCCTCGGGCCACGGCCTGGCACCCAGCAGGTCGTATACCCGGGTGAAGGTCGTATCCTGTCCATCAGACAGCACTACCTGTTCCTTGAATGCTTCGGGAACCTCCACCGCCTCCGGAGTGGCCAAAACTGCCGTGCCTAAGGATGCGCCCTCCGCTCCCGTGGCCAGAACGCCAGCCAGGGCGCGCCCGGTGGTGATGCCGCCGGCGGCCAGCACCGGCAGCTGGGGAAAGCGTTCCACGAGGTCCACCAGCAATGGCAGCAGGTTGGTTTCCCCGGTGTGGCCCCCAGCCTCGTTGCCCTGGGCCAGAAGCACATCAGCCCCTGCATCCACCGCCAATCGTGCCAGCTCCAGTGACTGCACCTGGCAGACAGTGAGCGCCCCGGCATCCCTGGCCCTTCCCAGCCAGGGAACGGGATCGGTGAAGGAAAAGATGACCACATGCACCCGCTCCTCGAGAGCGATCTCGAAGTTGGCGGTGTTGAACTCGATGAGCTGGGTTATAAACCCGACACCGAAGGGCCGTTCCGTCTGCCCCCGGATGTAGGCAATCTGCTCCCTAAACCATTCCGGGCCGAAGTCGTTCGTGCCGCCGAAGGTCCCCAAGCCCCCCGCCAGTGAAACCGCCGCAGCGAGCTGCCCGCCGCTGTGGTTGCTCATGGGAGCGGACATCACCGGGTATTCCAGGCCAAGCCTCTCAGTAAAACGAGTTTTCAGCATTTGCCTCTCGCAATTCATTAGATTGGGTGAAAACTAGGTGCGGTCTATTGGTACATCGGAACCAATTTGAATCCTCAGTAAACATCGCGGCTATAAATTGATTATGTGCATTTTCTTGATCGCAGCATTTTAAACAGACATGTGGGGGAAAATGGCTTATACCAGACTGATGATATCTCTCGTCGGCAAGAGTTGTGCGATGAGGAGGGGTAAAAGAAACCAATTCAACTCGGTTCATAGGGACACTTGAGCAAAATGGGAGCTTGCGGTAACTCCTTTTGAGTTATTGGCAGAATCGATGAGCATATGCCTCTGACAAACATTCGTCCAAACATATCAACTGGAAAGGCTTGGAGGAAATGTGACTGCTGACCAGCGAATCATTAAAACCTTGAGACGGGTGCAACGTATTGGAATAGGAGCTCCCCCGGGGGGTGTAACAATCTACTATGGCAGGCACCCCGATTCCAACGAGATATTGGTAAAAATAGACGCGGGAACCGCCGGTAGAGGGGACGACATCCCTGATTTTCCATTGGAGGAGTGGAGCAAGCTTGATTTAGAAGATCCTGCCGTGATAGCTGCGCTCTTTGACGAGAGCGATCTGTGGGAGATACGAAAGATTATTTCAGAAAGAGATAACCCGTCAAGCGAGGCGTTGCTTCGGTATATGTTCAAAATCATCGGAGATGTCTTGTAACTCGCTCCCCTGTCGGCAATTTCTGAAATAGGTTGGCTCCGGCGGCATATTGGACTTTCCTTAAGCGGACAGATGCCATCTATCGTGCACGCAGTGGTCAGCGGCAGGAAATCGCCTGCATCCTGCATAAGGAAGGTGGACATGTTTTGGGCACTGCAGAAACGAAGAGAGGACATCGACAAGGCTTGGCGGGAAGGCTTCGAGGAAGGACGCCGGCGGGGCAGGCAGGCAGCGCTGGAAAAATTGGCAGGAGAGATGCCCGGTGATGATTCTGAGGCCCGTGCTTGGTTTGTACGGGCAATGGAGGCCGCTCAGGCCGATATGCCTCAAGTACCGGGCACGCACCGCTTCGACAAAGTTCCAGGATATGAAAGTGTCGCAGGAGTGAGAGAGCCGCGTTCATTGGGAGCTGCTATGCCACCTACCTCTTCTTTCCCTGCATTTTCCACTGTCGACTGGACCGTCAGCACCCCCCTCGGAAATAAGACCGTCGCGTTTGTGCCCGGCGGGAATGGACGGTTTAAGGCGATCCTGGTCGACGCGGACCCAATCGGCATGCCTCAAGGCTGATGCGGCTGAGGTCGTCTCCCTTTTCCGGATATCTGGTCGAACAGCGATAGGGGTCTCGACAGCACCGATTCTCTTGGTGTCGATCGAGGCCCCGCCGAAAACCGATGTCTGCCCCTACACATCCACCAGCAACCCGGGGTTCAGGACGCCATTCGGGTCCACGGCCCGCTTGGCGGCCTTCAGCGCTTCGGCGAAGAGCGCCGGGCGCTGCTGGTCGTACCACGGCCGGTGCAGCCGTCCCACCGCGTGGTGGTGCGTGATGGTGCCCCCGGCAGCCATGATGGCGTCCGACGCTGCCTGCTTGATCTCGGCATACATCTCCAGCTCGGCGCCGCGCCGTCCCATGCCCTCCCAGGTGTAGTAGGGCGCCGGACCGTCGGGATAGACGTGGGTGAAGCGGCAGGACACTGCCCCCCCGCCGCACACGCGATCCAGCGTTTCCTGCAGTGCGCCTCGCACCATCTCGTCCATGGAGGGCCAGCGGTCCCAGGTGATGGCCGTTTCCAGCGTTTCGGCCACCAGACCGAGGCCGGTGGTGATGTTGCGCTGGTAGGGGGCGCCGAGGAAGGCATTGCGCCACGCGCCCACCGCGCCCTGGCGTCCGGTGTCGCCGCCCGATGACTCGTCGTTGCGGGTGTCCGGCGAAGAAATGCGTATGTCGGCTTCGTCGATGGTGCCGCCGGCGTCGCGGGCGATGGCCACGGCCTGTCGGATGTTCTCGTCCTGGGGCAGTTCGTGGGACTCGAAGCCGAGGATCAGCAGGGCGCGGGTGCCGTCCATGCCAGCCGCGGTAGCGGCCTCGCCCGGGTCCAGGAGGCGGCAGTTGGCAGGCCAGAGCTTGGCCTGGACAACGTGACGGGCGGCCTCGGATCCTGCGGCAAGAGTGGGGTAGGTTACGCCCGCCGACGCGCGGTACCGGGGCCGTGCCTGGATGCGCATCCAGGCCTCGGTGATGATGCCCAGGATGCCCTCACTGCCGATGGCCATGCGGTCCGGGCTGGGGCCGGCGCCGCTCCCCGGCAGACGCCGGGATTCCCACACGCCGACAGGGGTTACCATCCGCACCGACTCCACGAAGTCATCGATGTGCGTGTGGTTGGTGGCGTAGTGGCCACCGGAGCGGGTGGCGATCCAGCCGCCCAGCGAGGAATACTCGAAGCTCTGCGGGTAGTGGCGGAGAGTGAATCCGTGGGGGCGGAGCTGCGCCTCCAAACCCGGCCCGTAGGCTCCGGCCTGTATTCGCGCCGCGCGGGAAACGTCGTCAACCTCCAGCACCTGGTCCAGCGCTGAAAGGTCGATGGTCACAATGCCGTCGTAGCCCTCGGGCGGCTCGAAGCCCGCCACGGTGGAGCTTCCGCCCCCGTAGGGTATGGCCGCGTACCCCGACGAGGAGCACCAGTCCAGCACTGCAATTACCTCGTCCTCGGTGGTCGGGTGGGCCACGACGTCCGGCGGGTTGGGGAACTGCAGGTTGTAGGCCCGGATCCGATCGCGGAAGCTCCGGCCGTAGGTGTGGACCGCCCGCTCATGGTCGTCAGCGGAGCAGATGGCGGCCAGTGCCGACGGAGGGCTGATGCGAGGTGCCCTGAGGCTCAGCTCTTCAGCCCTGGGTGGCATCACCGGCTCCACCGCCACGCCGTAGCGCTGCGACAGCCGTGCCGCCCCCTCACGCACCTGCTCGGCGGTGGGTTCGTCCTGCTCCAGTCCCCAGGCCCAGAAACTTCTGCGGCTCACGGGTGGTTCCTCCAGCGTGGCCGCCTATGAGTCCGGGTGCAGGCGGCGGAGTTCCTCTTCCAGTTGTCGTATCCTGTCGCGTTCCAATTCCAGGGTGGTCTCGGCATCCGCCAGCGCAGCACGCTCGGCCTGCAGTGCCTCCCGGTCCTGGCGCCAGTTTGCCAAGTATGCGCCAGTGGCGGGGTCGTAGAATCGGGGCCAACCTTCATCCCATGCGAGGCTGAGTCCCAGTACTTCGCTGTATCCCTTGAGTATGCCGTCCGGTTCGGTGGTCAACTCGATCGGCTGGTACTCGCCGTCTGCCAGGCGCAGCCCGTTCAGCGCGAAGCCGTAGTACCTGCCGCCCGTTGGGTCGAAGCGCCAGGGCTCTGGCACACCGATGCGTTGGTATATGCCGGGTTTGTTGTTGACGTCGACTCGCCTGGTGCTTTGCGAGGCAATCTCCAGCGCCCAGTCGGGCACCTTGCCCACCTCCCACGGCAGATAGAGCCTGCGGGGACGGATGGCCTCGGCGTCGACCCCGCAGGCGACGTAAACATCCGGGGCCACCCGGACGTTCAGGTTGCTGGGGTCGTAGCAGATGTTGGTGTCGGAGTCAATGAATACGTCGGGGCGCCTGTTGAAGTCGGCGAAATGGGCATACAGCAAGCCCATCACTTCGTGGATTTCCCAGCTTTGTTCCATGTGATCGGGCGGTACTTCTTTCTCGCAGGCATCGAACTCAAGGCTGGCATAGTCGATCGGCCCGCCTTTCCGATAGGGCTGCATCTGGTACTTTCCTGAAGTCTTTCGGAGAGCCATCAAGGAGCCTCTGGCCGGGGCCACAACACCCGGGTGGGTTGGCGCCGCATCATTAGGCATTCGGCCCTGATTTTAACACGGTCGTTTCCGCGCACTATTAAGGCGGAATCCAGTTTGGAACCTGAGTGTCGCTAGTCCACCACGTCGAACCGCTCAGACTCCGGCGGCTGGGCCCACAGCTCGTTGGCGCCGGCCATGGCGACGGCGCGCTCGGGGCTGGCACGCCAGGCGTCGTAAATCTCGTTGCTGTCCCAGGTGACCAGCGTGGAGATCTTGGTTGGGTCCGCGAGAGAGATCAGGGTCTGGCGGCTGCCGAAGCCGGGGGCCTTGCTCTGGGCCAGGCCGTTGCCGTCCAGCAGTGTCTTGGCTTCCTCGATCTTGTCCGTCTTGGCCCAGTGGTGCGTCAGTACACCTATCATTCTTTCGTCTCCAGTTTCAGAAATTAAAAGCGAAGAGCGCAGAGACTTGTATAGCAAGGCCCCGCGCCCTCTTGAATGTTCCGGGTCCGTTAGTCCGGGTCGCGGCGAATGCCGAGCAGTCGGGCGGTGACAATGGCCAGCGCGGCCACCACGACGCTGAACACCGCGCCCATCTTGCCGGGGTCAAGGAAGTCCGTGCCGTAGTACGCCTTGTTGGCCACGAACAGCGCCACCGTCAGCCCCAGTCCTGCGATCATGCCCGCCACCATCAGGTGTCGCAGGCCCATGCCCTCGGGCAGCGGGAATCCGAAGCGGGACACGACAAACGAGAACAGCGACACGCCAACCGTCTTGCCCACGATCAGTGACAGCAGGATCATCAGCGTCACCTGGTTGATGTTGCCGAAGGCGACCCCGGCGTTGGCCCACGCGAAGAAGAACAGGCCGAAGTCCACCGGCAGCTTGAGATGGTGCTCGAACTTCTCCAGCGTCCCCATGACGTGCCCGTGCCCGCCGCCGGCGTGCTGGTGGGCCGTCGCCTCCTCCAGCTCACCGTGCTCCGCGTGCTCAACCTCGTGGCTCTCCTCGCCCTGTCCCCCGGGGTGCAGCGCGGGCAGGAACGGCACGATGACCACCAGCGCCAGCGCCGGCTCCACTCCGGCCTGCACCAGTCCTGTCCAGCTCAGACCACCCGCGATCACGATGTACACCGGCCACCAGGTGATGCCGATGCGCCGGAAGGCGTAGGCCGCGACCATGCCGCCCAGCGTCATCAGCAGCCACAGGGGCTGCACGTTGTCCGAGTAGAACACGGCGATGATTACCAGCCCGATGGCGTCGTCAGCCACCGCCAGCAGCAGCAGGAAGTTCACCGCCGCGTGCCGGGCGCCGAAGATCACCCGCGCCACCAGCCAGGCTAGGGCGATGTCGGTGGCCGTCGGGATGGCCCAGCCGCCGAGGACGCCCTCGGCTGGGTACATTTTACCTAAGTCGTCGGTGCCGCCGTAGAACAGGACGGCCATCAGGAGGAACAGACCCACGGGACCAAACACGCCGCCGAGGGTGCCCATCAGCGGGTTGATGGCCTTGGGGATGGGGTTCAGCGCGCCGCCGGGGAGGATGGACTCGGTGATCTCCTTGGCCGCGATGCCGAAGAAGAAGACCATGAAGACTTCGTTGACCAGGAAGTGGACGGTGACGTGCTTGCCGAAGATGTAGAAGTCGTTCAGGTCGTGATGTTCGCCATCGTCGAGGAACGGACCCATGCCGATATTCCAGAAATCAAACTCCACCAGGTGGTGGTAGCTGTCAAAGTCGATGTTGGCCCAGACCAAGGCGACAATCACGCCCAGGATGAGCGGGATGGAATATTCCTGAAGGAAGGTTATGTAGCGGCGAATCTGGTCCACGGACGACTCTCGAACCCGAAGCCCGGATAGTTTCGTTAATCGGTTCCGCGCTGACCTCGCTAACCGGAACCGGGGCCGCCGCGCCCCGCGACAGGCCGTAAACGCCGCCGATTATACCACCACAGCCAACCCTGTCCAAAGCCCGCCCCCGTCCCTTCACGGTGAACCTGTCGAACCGCCATCGCCCCTACCCGCCGGCCAGCAGCTTGGCGACCGCGCTCTCCACGGCCTGACCTTCTTCCGAATAACGGAGCCACTTCCGCAACTCGCGGCGTGCGAGGGCCACGGTTAGCTCGTCACCCTGCCGTTCCTCTAGCTCCCGTACTTCCGCCAGCCTTGTTTGCGCCCCCGCAGCTGCCGCTACCCCGGCCTTGGCGATGCTGTTGTGCAACCTTTTGGTTATGTCAAACTCTGGAATGGGGAGTTTCCACAGGTGTTTGTGCAAGTGCCGAGGGCCGAAAAGCCCTTTCGGCATGATGCCACTGACAGAGTTGTACAACGACACGCTGTTTATAATCGCCAAGAGATAATTTGCTTCATCAGTATTCTTGCAGGCAACCCAAAAGAGAACGTTTTCAACGAGCGCGGAATCATCAGCCAAGAGGGCTGCGGCAGGTTGGCCGGAACTCGTATAGACCAGCCTTACAGGTCGATTGCAGTGTTCTCGCTGCCAATCCAGTTGCGATGAGAGATTCCCAACATAATCAAGTCTCTCAAGCAGCTTTAAATTGTTGGTGGGCGCCTTATTTGTTTCCCATAAGTTGTTGACGATTCGCCATCTCTCCCGCATTCGCCTTTCTAATCCGCTCAACCGCACGCCCCCCAGGCCGTCTACTTCGGCAGGAACTGAGAATACACCCTGCTTTGTAGGGAGCACTGCCTTAAGTGGATCTAGCGTGGCGTAAGGAACTACCGTCTCTCCAAGGTAAACGTCTAAGAGATGGATGCTCTCTACTGTCTGCGCGGAAATAGCGGTTAAGTCCAGATCCTTCCAGGGCGCTTTATCCTGGCTCCCACGCCGGGGGTTCACGGTAATGGTTGGGGCGGCCTGTATCGTGGCGGTGTTGGTCGTTTCATTAACGAAGAACAACACTCGCGGAAATATCGTGGCTCCGTTCCGAGACAGTTCGGCGTAAGGAGAGTCACCAGCCACACCAGTATCGGTGATAGCCACCCGGTCCCGCCGCACGTCGTCGGTCCCTGCCACACCGCGCCATCGTTCCGCTTGTCCGGCCAGCGGCGCAGATAACTCGGATCGCCCTGTGCTGCGAGCGAACACTACGCAAGAGGGTATCGGAAAGAAGGTGTTTGGTTCCAGTCCTTCAAGGTCCCAGGCTGTTTTAAGCGTGAAGTCTGCTGACAAGCTGAAGTCGGGAGTTCGGTTGCGACCTCTGCCCTGAACCGGCGATTCCCACCGGCCGGTGCGTCACTTGGAGTGTTGACCCGCCTGCAGAGCGCTGTGGGGCATCACGAATCCGATGACGCCGCCGTCCTTGAGGTAAAGATCGACGCTGCGGGCAAAGAACAGGCTGGCGACGTCCTGGTGGGTGGCATAGCGCCCGCCGGCCCAGATGCCGTAACGGTTCCGGCTGAGATTCACCAGCTCGTCCCGCAGGATATCGGCGGTCTGGTTGTAGTTTATCCAGGGAGGATTGCCGATAACCACGTCCACCTTGGCGCGTGACAGCGCCACCGGCCGCACCATGTTACGGGTGTAGTAAGCCCAGATGTGGTCGCGCCCCTTCTTGTGCAGCCGCTGCATGGTCTGGATGGTGCCGGTGATTGCGGCGCGTTCGTTGGGGTCGTTGATGTGATTGTCGTCCAGCGCCAGCAGGGGATCTCCGCCCTCCTCGATGTATGCGGAAACGTCCCCCATCAATGCGTCGAAGTCCTCCGCTCGCTCCACCAGGCTGACAGGAAAGACCAGTTCCGTGCCCTCTGCGTCCCTGGTTTCGATAGTGATCTCGTTCTGGGCGAACATATCCCCGGTGCGGAAGCGGAGCTGCAGGGCGTCGCCAAGGTACACCGGAATGGACATGGACGCATCGTACCCCGTCGCCGCTGCTGCGCTGATGGCGGGGTGGGCCGCCAGCGTCCAGGCCGACCGGGCCAGGTGCGCCGCCACCGGATGAACGTCGATGCCGGTCACCGCGTCCCGGAGGCGGTTCAGCACCTCGGGGGGATCCCAGTTGGCCTCATTTGCTGCGGCAATGAAGTGGGAAACGGCCTCGGCTAGGAAGGTCCCCGAACCGCAGGCCGGGTCCAGCACGCGTTGGTTCAGTGGGTCGTCCACCAGTTCTCTGACCATGGTCCGCGCCAGCTATGCCGGGGTGTAGTATTCCCCCAGCTGCCGCCGCTCCTCCGCCGGAATGATCGTCTCGTACAGGTTGGCAGCGGTGTTGGGCGGCGCACCGGCCCAGTTGAACCGCGCCACACGGCGGGCCAGTGTCTGCAAAAGCGGGTTGCCGCCCACCTCGTTGGGCCAGGCGAAGAAATCCGATTCCAGGACGCCCTGCAGACCTGTGGCGCTGTGGAACTCCCGCCCCTGCAGCAGGTCGGCAGGATCGACCTCGGCGAGCTTGCGGATGTCAATCCCGAACGACGCCTGCACCACCATGCCGATGACGGCACTGAGGTAGGTGTGCCGGACAAACAGGTCGTCCATTTCCTCCGTGTCCGGGTTGCGCACTTGGTGAGTCATTCCCTCCGTCGTGTAGGCCACCTCGCCCAGGGCGGTGCGTAATAGGTCGTACCACAAGCGCCGCTTGACCCTGATAGTCTCCAGCTCTGCGTTCTCCTGGTACAGAATCTTGAGGGCCGCAATGTCCCGTTGGTAGGCGGGACTATCGGGACCGAATTGCTCCGCAATGCTCCTCTTGTCGGGGCTGATATTTTCCAGGGATACAAGCGCCGTGTCGCGCAGCCACTGGTAGAGATTGAACCAACCGTCGGGAGCCTCCAGCGTGAAGGCGTATGGAGGAACCATCTGCACAGGGCCCGCTCCGGGCCATCTAAGCACCCAGCGCTTACCATCGGTGAGCACACCCATCCTTATGCGGCCTTGGGCGGCTGACTCCGACAGATAATCATCCAGCTGCTGAACGTTCTTCGGGTCGGGCTCGCCGGAAGAAACGGTGCCAATGCGCCTCTTGAATTCAACGAAGGTGTCTAAGAGCCTGTCTACGATCTCTGGGATATGTTAAGTTGAGACTATTACCAAGGCAGGGTAATCATGTCTCATTCCTATCCCAGCGACATCAGCCGGGAGCGATTCGCCCGGATTCTTCCCATGCTGGAATCGGCCCGCCGACGGACCAAGCCCCGCACCGTGGACCTGTACGACGTTTTCTGCGGCGTGCTCTACTTGCTGAAGAGCGGTTGCCAGTGGCGGATGCTCCCGGCGGACTTCCCGGACTGGCGCACCTGCTACAAGTATTTCCGGCAATGGAGTGAGCGGCCCGGCCCGCAGGAAGAGTCCATTCTGGAGCAGGTCTTAAAAAAAATCGGTTGGCGCGGCCCGACAAAGCAATGGACGGAGCGAGCAGACCAGCTTCTGCATCGTGGACTCCCAGAGCGTCAAGAACACCGACAGTGCCGGTAACAAGGGCTATGACGCGGGCAAGAAGGTGTCCGGGATCAAGCGCCACGTCGCGGTGGACAGCCAGGGGTTGCCTCATGCGATTCATGTGACCACCGTCGACGTTACCGACCGGGCCGGGGCTTTGGCGATGTTTGAACAAAGCCGGGCCGACCTGAGCCGGGTGCAGAATGTGATGGCCGACGGGGGCTACACTGGGAAGCCCTTCGCCGCGACGGTGCAGAACCTGCTGGGAGCCTCGGTAGAAGTGGTGAAACGCAATGAACTGCACACTTTCGTGGTGCTGCCGAAACGCTGGGTGGTGGAGCGGTCCTTCGCCTGGCTGGAGAAGTGTCGCCGACTATGGAAGAACTGCGAGGGAAAGCTCAATACCAGTCTGCAAATGGTGGTCCTCGCCTTCACGGTGCTAATCCTGAAGAGATTGTAAACAGGCTCTAAGGCAGTCAGGCCAACTGCACGCCGTGAGTTATCGGAAGGCGGGTTTTCCTCGACTATTTCCTCGCTTTGGGCCAGGTTGGTCATGATAAGAAAATCGCGCACTGAACTGGTTATATTAGCCTCGGGCTGAGCGGCATCGTGCCGCGACAGTATTTCAGCCGCCGCATCACGATACCGTATGTCGTTCAAATTGATGTGGGTTTCCGCAGCCATTGGGCACCTCCGTCCGTTACTCGAGCGCACCCCACAGTATACGGTCTCGGCAGTGCGCGGGCATTGGCAGGGCCTCCGAGGGTTTTTGTGTACGCGGTGTTCCCATACTTGCTGTATACAAACCGCGTATACAAAAAAGGGGGGAGCTGCCTGCTAGGCAACTCCCCTTTCCAATCCATCTGGGGTGGTTCTGGCGGAGAGGGCGGGATTCGAACCCGCGAGAAGCTCACGCCCCTACGCGATTTCCAGTCGCGCCCGTTCGTCCACTCCGGCACCTCTCCGCGCGAGGACGATACCCTAAATTATAGGTTCGCCTCGATTCAGCCGCAAGTTTGGCCTGATCACATCTAACCCGGCAGTGGCCGCATGAGCCAGACCTCCGTTGTCCACCGTCCTCCGGCGAGCCCCAAAGGGTCAATATCTGGAACATCAGCAGGTCGCAAATTCCTGCTCCTGACAGCGGTTCTAGGGTCGCCCCCCGACTGGGTGACGCTGAAGGGTTCTCGCGATGCAAGGGGTGGTTGATCTACACTGAGACGGCGGGCTGGAATGTAATCCCCCGTAGAGGCCTATCCTGCCGCCGCCCTGGGTTACAGCCGCGAGGCCGGCCTGGTCCCAGCCGCCGAGGGAGCCTCTGCGACGCACCACTACGAGGCATTCAGGAACTCAGAGATGGCACTTCGGAGCGTTGGCTCATCGCCGGTGGCAGGCGCTGGGACATCGCGCCTGATGGCGAAGCAACTCCTAATGGACAGCAAGGTTGGGCGCGGCGGGTTACTTGGCTATAATGGGGCAATATTCACAGGAGCCGAACGACGTATGACCGCCATCCTAGCTGGGGACCTAGTTGACGCAGCAAAAAGAATAGCACCGGAAATACTTACGAACAGGGACCGTATTGATTCGGAACGCCAGCTGCCCCACGACCTGGCATCCGAGATGGCAGATAAGGGCCTGTTCAGCCTCTATGTGCCCAAGGAACTGGGCGGCCCTGAAACAGACCCCATAACGGCCTTTCATATTGTTGAGGAGATCGCCCGGGCCGACGGTTCAGCGGGATGGTGCGTGTTCAACGGTGCCGCGGTGTCGTCTGCTGTTGCCCGCCTCTCACCCAAGGCGGCCAAGGAAGTTTTCGGCGATCCGCCAGTGGTACTTGGCTCCGGCTCGGCACGTGCAGGCGGCACGGCAAAGGTCACCGACGGCGGGTACATAGTCTCCGGGCGGTGGAATTTCCTCAGCGGCATCGACCACTCCATCGCACTGTTTCTGGCCTGCCGGGTGGTCGACGGCGGCGGTCCGTTGCTGAACCCGGACGGCACTCCCCAGGGCAGGTCGGTCGTTCTTCGTGTGGACCAGGGCAAAGTGCTGAACACGTGGACCACTATGGGTATGAGGGGCACCGCCAGCCACGATGCTGAGTTCCATGAGGTATTTGTGCCCTTCGATCACACTTATACTCGCGGGGACCCCGCTCACTACGAGGGCGCGCTGTACACACCGGCTCAGTCTGCCATTGTCTTCGGGTGGACGCTGTCAGCGGCCAACACGCTGGGAATGGCGCGAGGGGCCATGGACACTTTCATTGACCTCGCCTGCGACTCTGGCTCCACAGACTCTCCGGCGCTGCTGCGTGACCGGCAGTACATCAAAATTGTTGTCGGTGAGTGCGAGGCGATGATCGAAAGCGCCCGCCATTACGTGCTTGACACCGTGAACGCGATGTGGGAGGCGCAGGTCAGCGGGGACCCGGACCTGCCGGAGCTGGCGATGCGGAGCCGACTGGCCATCACCCACGCCATCCGCCAGTCCATAGCAGTGGCCGACAAGCTGTTCAGCGCCGCCGGAACCAACTCGATTCATCAGGCGGTCGGCTTGGAGCGCTATTTCCGCGACCTGCATGTTCACGGCCAGCACATATCCGGCCTGCCTCTCAACTTTGAGTTCGGCGGCGCCACGCTGATGGGCTCGACGCCCCCGGCATCGCTGTATACGTAGGCGAGCACAGCAGCCCCAAAGGCACCGAGTGACCGGGACTTTCCCTTCCATGTATAATCCATCATAATTCCGAAAATAAATAAATGGATGGAGGGAATATTCATGGTTGACTCATTGCAGCGTACTCCCACAACCACCGCATCCCGGAACGAGGAAGTCGAGGAATACGACGTTCTTATTATTGGCGCCGGCGTAACCGGACTGTATTCGCTGTACCGATTCCGAAATCTGGGGTTCAGCGTCAGGTCTTTTGAGGACGCTTCGGGCGTAGGGGGCACCTGGTACTGGAATCGCTATCCCGGGGCTCGGTTTGATTCCGAGAGCTACACCTACGGCTACTCTTTCTCCGAGGACCTGCTCCAGGAGTGGGACTGGAAGGAACTGTATTCCGGCCAGCCCGAGAACGAGCGCTACCTCAACCATGTGGCCGACAAGTTCGATCTGCGCCGCCATATCCGCTTCAACTCCCGGGTGGAATCCTGCGTCTATGACGACGAGGCCAACCGCTGGGAAGTGACCATGCAGGACGGCCACCGTTCCCGGGGCCAGTTCCTGATCACCGCAGTGGGGTTGCTGTCCGCCCACTACGTGCCGGATTTCGAGGGCATCCACGACTTCCAGGGCACATGGTGCCACACCGGACGCTGGCCCAAGGAAGGCATGGACCTGGCCGGCAAGCGGGTGGGCGTTGTTGGCACCGGTGCCACTGCCGTTCAGCTCATCACGGAGATTGCCAAGGAAGTCGGGCACCTGACAGTCTTCCAGCGCACCGCCAACTACTGCGCCCCGCTGCGCAACCGGGAAATTGATGACGACGAACAGCAGATGATCAAGGCCAACTTCCCTGAGATATTCCGGAAGTGCATGGAGACTCCCGGCTCGTTCATGCACGAGTTCGATTCCCGCTCGGCCTTCGACGTTTCCGAAGAGGAGCGGAAGAAGTTCTACGAATCGCTGTGGCAGGAGCCGGGCTTCAAGAA
Source organism: Dehalococcoidia bacterium (assembly GCA_965261885.1). Lineage (GTDB taxonomy): Bacteria > Chloroflexota > Dehalococcoidia > Lucifugimonadales > UBA3495 > VXOI01. The sequence continues at coordinate 110,894 of CBDHDY010000020.1, read as the reverse complement.
GTGGCTCAGCAACTTCTACGATGTGATGATGCCGGGCCCGGCCAACGAGGACTACGCCGAGTTCTTCCGAAACAAGATCCGGGAGCGGGTAAAGGACCCTGTGGTCGCCGAGATGCTGACTCCCAAGGACCACATGTTCGGCGCCAAGCGCCTGCCCTGCGAGAGCGGCTATTACGAAGTCTACAACCAGGACAATGTGCTGCTGGTCGACGTAAAGAAGGCCCCGATCCAGCGCATCACGCCCACCGGGATCCAGACCGCCGAGGCGCACTACGAGTTTGATGTCATAATCTACGCCACCGGCTACGATGCTGTGACCGGCTCCCTGAGCAGGATGCACATCCAGGGTCAGAATGGCTACACCCTCAAGGAGAAGTTCGCGGAGGGGCCGCGCACGTTTATGGGCATATCGAGCGTGGGTTTTCCCAACCTGTTCACCGTCAACGCAGCATCCGTCGGCAACTTCGTTAGGGCCGCCGAGCCGCTGGTGGAGTGGATCAGCGAATGCGTCGCCTACGTCCGTGATAACGGCTACCAACGCATACAGCCGACCCAACAATCCGAGAACGAGTGGACGCAGCACATGATCGACGGGGGCCAGAATATACTGCGGACACAGGCCGACAGCTGGTTTGTTGGAGCAAACATTCCCGGCAAGGCCCGTTTCCTGCTGACCGCCCCGGACACTGCGCCGGTGATGCGGGCCAAGCGCGCCGAAGTGGCTTCCAGCGGCTACAAGGGGTTCAGCTTGGAGTAACGCTACCGGCGAAACTTGGTGCTGCTCTCCGGTAACGAATAAGGGGCGGGTTCAATCCCGCCCCTGTCTGTTTTACGAGTTTCAAGGGTATGTGACGAGTCCCCCGCCGGTAGAGGGAGAGGGCGCTCCACCAGCTTTGAACAAACAACGAAGGCAATCAGACCCTAATTTAACGCGCCCTGACTCAACGCGATTGGGATTGGTTTGTAACCCACCCATTTAGACTCCCAACTCTGCCATTCCACCTCTTGGCCGATCATCACAGATCGCGCAGGTTCATGGTATTTCTCTGAACTGGAGTCGTCATTCCTTCGTCGTTCTCCCGTTATTCTCGTGGAAGCGGGGATCCACGTTCCCTTGCCGCCAGGAATCCTGGCAAACTCGCACAGCCACTGGTTCCCGGTAGCGGCGGTTCTTTCCACCGATGGTACGGATTGCACTATCCGAGTATGCCAGCTCTGTCAGATCTCGCAAATCTCCTGTGCCTACTGTCTTGTAAGTGTGTTGAGAGATGGATATACAATGGCGCTGCTCTGCATATCGATAGCTTCCGATCTGCTTTCATTCCTTTTGCAACTTCCATGCGGGGCACGGGGCGGCACGCCAAGAGGATAGCCGTCCAAATCAAGGATGCTGTAGTGACGATGTGGGAATGCTGACCCGCCTGTTTGCAATATTTGACCTGGGGGAGCGGCTTGCTCCGCGGACCCCATTCTTTTACGGATGGGTCATCCTGTTCACGGCAGGCAGTACCCAGGTGGTGCGGAACGCCACCGCGAGCCTGACCATAGCCGTGTTCATTTTCCCTTTGTCCGAGGAGCTTGGCTGGAGCCGCACGCTGATCGCCGGCGCAGCCAGCTTCGGAGGACTGGCGGCATCGGCCGTGTCACCAGGAGTGGGGTGGCTGATCGACCGCTACGGTGCCCGGCTGGTCCTTGCTGTGAGCATTTTCATTCTCGGCCTGTCGACCATTTCGCTGGCCTGGGCCACAGTTCCCGTGGCTTTCTACCTGGCCTATGGTGTCGGGCGGGTGATCTTCTCCAGCCCGGTCCAGATCGGATCGTCGGTGGTCGTATCGCGCTGGTTCGTCCGGATGAGGGGCCGTGCCAGCGGCATACTGTTCGGCTCCCACTCCGTGGGGCTGGTGTTGTTCCCACTCATAGCCTCGGTGGTAATCGGGGCCAGCGGTTGGCGCGAGGCGTGGATAGTCCTTGGAATTCTGGTGTTGGGTATCGCCCTTCTGCCTACTGCACTGCTGATCGTCCAGCAGCCGGAGGACGTCGGATTGAGGCCCGACGGCGATCCTCCCGTTGCAGTTGGTGAAGAGGACTCCGCGAGCGGTGTAGCCTCCGGCCCGGCCCCCGCTGCTGCAACAGAAGAGGCGGTATGGACACTCCGGGAGGCCATGCGGACGCCGGCCCTCTGGATGTTCGCCACCGCCACGGGAATGACTTTCCTCGTGCAGGCCGGGGTGAATACCCACCTGGCTGCATACCTGCGCGACCAAGGACTGAATGCCGCATTTGCCGGTGTGGGGATCAGCCTCAACGCTGCATTCCTGGGCATCGGCAGCCTCTTCTGGGGTTGGTTGACCGAGCGTTTGCCGCCGCGCTACGTGATGGCGGGAGTGTCGATTTCCGTGGCAGGAGCCTCCACGCTTTTTATCTTCGCCAATTCCACCCCGGAGATACTCGTGTATTCGGTGTTGTTCGGGTTCGGTGTAGGTGGACTCCTGTCGGTGCCACCGGTGGGCTACGCCGACTATTACGGACGCCGGTCGTTGGGGGTCATACGGGGAGTGACGGAGCCGCTGACCAGCTTCGGACAGGCCATCGGCGCAGTGGCGGCGGGGCTGGTATTCGATTTCACCGAAAGCTACCAGCTGGCATTCATGGCTTTCGCTGTCATGGGTGGGCTGGCCACGGTGCTGGTGCTGTTTGCCCGCCCTCCGCGCCGGCCATCCCCAGGACCGGAGTCCTTGGCTGAGAATTAGCAGTATTTGTCCATTGAGTCAATCACGATGCAGGCAATTCCCGTAGGGGGCCGCCGGACAATTCATCAATTCGGACATTTGCAGACGATCTCACCCACCTGATTATCGGCGTCAGTTCTTCCCATTTCTGGAATCTGTGCCCTAGCGGTACATGGGCTTGAAGAAGCTGTGCAGGAAGTTCCGGTTGTGGGCCCAGGAGTGCGAGCGGCGCATTACGGCAGCAGGGATGGCCTCGCCTCGCTTGTGGGTGATGCGGAAGGCCTCATAGTTCCGCAGCTCGGGCGGGACGTCGGTGGTGAATATGACCTCGCATTCGTTGGCATCAAGGAACAGCTTGAGCTGGTCAAAGCCCTTGGTCTTGCGATTGGGGGTCTGGTAAATGTACAACTCGGTCGCCCCGATCAACTCATCGAGGTGATCGTTACCATTGCCTCGCCCGCCGCCCTGGCGGATCTGTTCGCGCCCGAAGCCGCCTAAATCGCGCAAACTCATATCTTTCGTCCGGCCTTACGTGTCGATGCCGTCGTTTCGAAACTCGTGGGGGCGCGGGTGTGCGCCCCCACATCGCCGGCTCGACTGCAGAATTGACCTTAAGGGAAGAGAGCCCAGCCTTCCATGTCGGTCTGCGCCTTGAATATGTGGCCCTCGGCTGACGTTACGTACAACACAGAGCGGTCGGGACCGCCGAAGGCGCAGTTGGTGGGGCGGATACATGGCACCGGGTGGGTCTCGACGACCCGGCCCTTGGGGTCGAACACATAGATCAGAGGTCCGGGACCCGAGCTTGGCCAGCCTGCGGTGGCGACAATATTGCCCTCCCGGTCAAAGCACATACCGTCGATACCCCGCTGCGCGTTCCGGCCGTCGGTGCCAAAGGCGTGGAGCACGGCGTAGGCGCCCAGCGACCCGTCGTCATTGATGGGATAGGCCCGCAGTTCGCGGTCGATGGATGGGTCGTCGCTGTTGCTCTCCGCCACATAGAGCGTTTTGCCGTCTATGGACACCAGGATGCCGTTGGGCATGGTGCTGTCGTGCTCCACCCGGCTGACGGTATATGAGCCATCGGGCTGGGGGTCGGCGCGCAGCACGCAGCGCCACCCAGGCACCTCCACCTCGGTGGCATCGATGTTGGCCGCGTTCCAGGGGTTGGTGAACCAGATGCGGCCCTGGGCATCAACGGCCAGGTCGTTGGGCGTGTTGAGCGGCTGCCCATCCACCCGGTCGGCGATGACCGCAGTGGTGCCGTCGTCGTCGAAACGCACTATCGCCCGTCCGCCGGAACAGCAGCCGAAGAGCCTGCCGGCAGTGTCGTGGGCGAGACCGTTGGTCCGGTTGGTGCCCTCGCGCCATACGCTGATCTCGTCGGTCCTGGGGTCAATGCGCAAAATCCGGCCGGCCGGAATGTGGGTCATCAACATCTGTTCGCCGTCCCAGGCGGGCCCCTCGGTCACACCTCCCAGGGGTTTGGTCAAGAGTTCAAATTTCCAGCTCATTCATGTTCCTCAAATCGTGGTCTGAAGACTTTTCCAGTTTGAAATGCCAGTGCCTGTAACCGCCCCGATTGTAGCAGAGCGGGAGAGAGCGAACAAAGTTGCCGGGCGGTACAGAATCGCAGGCCATACAGCCACGCCAAAGCAGAAATCAGCAGTGGGGACAGGTGCTGCGGTTCCGTCCAATGCCGACACAAATGCCTATAGCAGGACTATTACACTTGGCTGAACGGGAATAGCGGTTCCTTTATCCAATGGTACCCAACGGAACGGGTTGCACCATCCAGATGCGATGCTCTCATGCCGGCTGAAATATCTCTACCAACCCCGGGTCCCGTTCTGATAAGGTAGTTACTAGCGGTCCTGTTGTTGAAGGTGTACTGAATGCCCCGTTTGGCACGCGAAATACTGGAGGCGGTCCTGCTGGCCCTGTTGGCGCTGGTGGTGCTGCAGGGCACAGTTCGCAATTTCAAGGTGGAAGGGTCCAGCATGTCTCCCACCCTGCAGGGCGGGCAGTACCTCGTGGTGGACCAGGTATCCTACTTCAAGCTGGACGTGGAGCGGCTATCCAGGATAATCCCCTTCTGGGACGCCTCGGGTGCCTCCCCCAAGTTCGCCTTCGATCCGCCCAACCGGGGCGAAATCATAGTGTTCCAATACCCTCAGGATCCCACCAAGGATTTTGTCAAACGGGTTATGGGGCTTCCCGGCGAGACTGTCGAGGTCCGTTCAGGGACGGTGTACATCGACGGCCACGCATTGCAGGAGCCATACCTGGAGCGACAAGACCACTCCAACGCGCGGCTGCTCGCTCTCGGCGAACAGGAATACTACGTCATCGGGGACAACCGGAGTAACAGCAACGACTCCCGCGCATGGGGCATCGTTCCCGAGGAAAACATCGTGGGCCGGGTGTGGCTGGTCTACTGGCCCTGGGAGGACGTGCACGTCGTGGATTCCCATTGACCGGATAGATTCCGAGCGCCAACCCTGAAGAGCCGGGACAAGAACCCGTGACGACGGAGGATTACGGAAAGAGCCGGAGCAGGTCTTTCTAGCCGGAGCAGGTATTCCTAGCCGGAAGTCCGGGTCTCTCCACGGACTGGCTGCTGCACAAAAATCACCGGGGGCGTAGGCGCCCCCGTTTTTCATGCCAGTTCCGAACCAGCGGAGTCTATTCCTCGGGCGGAGCAACGTAGATGTCGTCGCCCTCTACCTGCACCTTGTACACCTTGACCGGGGCGTCAGCAGGGGGTGTCAGAGCCTCGCCGGTGGTGATGTTGAAGACCGCGCCGTGAAGGGGGCATTCAACCTCGGCGCCGTTAATGTCGCCTTCAGACAGGGAAGCGTAGGCGTGGGAACAGATGTCGTCGCAGGCGTGGATGACGCCTTCGACGTTAGCGACCAGAACCGCGTCACCGCTGAAGTCCACGGAAATCATTTCGCCAGGGCTGATCTCGCTAACCTGGGCCACTTTTACAAAGCCGGCATCGGCCATGGGATTCGCATCTCCTCTGTGAAATCTGGGAAATTCTTCGCGGGCCATTATAGGCCAGCATTCCTGCTGTTCGCCACCTTGGGCAGTCGCGTGGCAGGACCATTGCGAAGTTACCCCAGCGCGCAAACCGGTATTGCTGAGCTTGTCGAAGGACGGGCAATCAGGATCCGTTGATGGTTCGACAGTCTCACCACCAGCAGAATCTCAGCAACTCTGCGATTGCCCTGCCGGGCAGGGATTGCGGGTTGAATACTTACTCACAAAATGTTAGTCTACCGTGGATCACGGCTGCCCGAATCTGGAGGTGGAAAATCGTATGGCAGACCAGGTAACTACGCAAGATATTGCCCTCATGGCCCACCTGATGCGGCGGGCTGGTTTCGGCGCCCAGTACGACGACCTGGTGGAACGGGCGCAGAAAGGATATGACGCAACCGTGGAAGAGTTGCTCAATCCTGACGAGAACTCCAACGGACTTGACCTTGATCTGGCTGAACGCTGCTTCATCGAGTGGAGCCACTTCACCCGCGGCGTGCCAGAGTACTTTGCTTGGCGGCTGATCAACTCGCGGGCGCAGCTGGAAGAAAAAATGGTGCTGTTCTGGCACAGCATCTTCTGCACCGCCGACAGCAAGGTTCAGAGCTACCCGACCCACTACGACCAGTTGGAAATGTTTCGCAAGCACGGAATGGGCAGCTTCCGGGACCTGCTGATAGCAATTTCCAAAGACCCCGCGATGATCTTCTTCCTCGACAATTGCCTCAGCCACAAGGAGTCCATCAACGAGAACTACGGGCGGGAACTGCTGGAGCTGTTCTCCTTGGGCGTTGGCAAGGACGGCGACTACAACTACACCGAAGATGACGTAAAGGAGTGCGCCCGGGCCTTCACCGGCTGGACCATCTCCAACCCCGTTCCGGGCCAGCCCTACGGGCGTTATCCGGCCAAGTTCCTCTACGTTGCCGAAGACCACGACGACGGCGAGAAGACCTTCCTGGGCGAGACCGGCCGCTTCAATGGCGAGGACATCATTGACATCATCGTGAAGCAGCCCGCTGCCGCCCGGTTCATATCCCGCCACCTGTATAGCTACTTCATCGCCGACGAGCCCGGTGTGCCCTCCTGGATGGAGGCGCCGCCGCAGGACCCGGTTACCATCGAGATGCTGGAGGAAGAATACTTCCGTTCCGGTTACAACATCGGTGCGATGCTGAAGGTTCTGTTGAACTCCGACGCGTTCAAGAACGCCCGGTTCCGCCGCATCAAGAGCCCGGTGGAGACGGTCATAGGCACACTGCGGATGGTGGGCGACTGGACCCAGCCCAAGCCCGGCTTCGAGTTCATCTTTGACGAGATGAAGTACATGGGCCAGGAGCTGCTGAATCCACCCTCCGTGGAAGGCTGGCACACCGGCAGGGAGTGGATTGACGGAGGCACGCTGGTGCACCGTATCAACTTCACCGCCGATTTCCTCGGCGATCCCAAATTCCCCGGCATCCAGGACATCATCAGCAAGCTGGCAGATGTCGGCCCGGCCATTACCCCTGCCGAGATGGTGGACGGCTGCTTGCAATATCTCGGCCACTACGAGCTTTCTGATGAAAGCCGCCACATGCTGATGACGCGGGCCGCCAAGGAAGACGTTGTCCGCACCGATACTGCCGAGTTCCCGCAGGAAGTTGGCGAGATGCTGCAGCTTATTGCCTCCACCAAGGAATATTTGTACGCCTAGGCCAATGAGCGGACTAAGGAGGAGCGGGAGGCCGGAGGGATTGGCTCCCCTCCTCGGTGCGACCGAGTAAGAGAGAAGGAGAAGGCACACACAATGACGACCAACAAGAAAGACCGCGTGCTGGTGGTCCTCCAGATGACAGGCGCCTACGATGCCCTCAACACTGTCATTCCCTACAATGACCCCCATTACACTGACTATCGCCAGACGGTCAGCGTTGACCCCGCCGATGTGCTCCACATCAATGACGAGGTTGGCTTCCATCCGTCGATGTATCCGATCAAGGGCCTTTACGACCAGGGCAAGGTTGCGGTAATCCAGGGAATCGGATACCCAACCCCGAATCGCTCCCACTTCCGCTCCCTGGACATCTGGCACACCGCGGAGCCGGCTAAGATGATCACCGAGGGCTGGCTGGGCAAGGCCACCCGAGAGCTCGACCCCAACCGCGAAAATGTGCTGACCGCCGTGAACTTCGGTCGTGGCCTCCCCCGCGCCCTCGCCGCCCCCGGCGTCTCCGTCGCCTCCGTCGGTGACCTGAGCTCCTACGGCGTGCTGACCGGCATCGATGGCGAAGACCAGCGCATGGAAGCCCTCGACATCTTCTCCAAGATGTATTCGCCCCTCATCGGCACCGGCCCGGCCAACGACTACCTGTCCCAGACCGGTCTGGACGCGCTCAAGGGCGCCGACATCCTGAACACCGCTCCCGACAACTACACCTCCACGGTGGAATACGGCGGCAGCATGTTCGCACAGTGGTGCAAGAGCATCGCCCAGGTCCACCTGGCCGAGTTCGGCACCCGCATCCTGTACACCGGCGTGAACCCGGGCACCTTTGACACCCACGCCAACCAGAATGCCTCCTTGGCCAAGCTGTGGGAGGACGTCACAACCGCCACTGTCGACTTGTACGATGACCTCAAGGAGCACAACGCCGCCGAGGAAGTCGTCATCCTCATGTTCACCGAGTTCGGGCGCCGCGTGCAGGACAACGGCTCCGGCACCGACCACGGCTCGGGCAGTGTGGCCTTCGTTATGGGTGATGGCGTCAAGGGCGGCACCTATGGCACTTACCCGTCTCTGGAACCGTCCAAGCTGGACGAGGGCGACCTTCAGTGGAACAGCGACTTCCGCTGCACCTACGCAGAGTTGTTGGACAAGTGGATGGGGCTCGACGACAGGGCCATCCTAGGGGCCAACTACGAACAGGTCGGTTTCATCAGGTAGAGTTGGCTGAATGCGTGGGGCGGGTTTCACACCCGCCCTTACCGCGCTGTCTGACTTCTTTGACGGCGCTTCGTAATTCCCGGTTCCTTTCCGTCATTCCCGCGAAAGCGGGAATCCATTTTCCCTCAGGAGGGGCTAGTGGTTACTCAGATCGCACCGATTACCTTTCAGTACAGCCACACCATCGGCCGACAGGAAGTTCGCAGCGGCAACGGCTTTTTCATGCCCGTCGCCATTACCCGCGATCCTGAGAACCGGCTCTATGTTCTCAGCCGCGGCTCCGAGACCCCTGCCTTCTTCCCCTGCAAGCGTGTAACCGTTTTCACGGCCGACGAAGAGTTCATCGAAGACTACGGCCAGAAGATCCCGCCTGAAGACGCCGATCCTGCCACCGCTCCCAACGGCAGCTTCATGTGGCCCACCTCAGTAGCCCTCGACAGCGAAGGCAACACCTACGTGTCCGACGAGTGGCTGCAGCGGGTCTCGGTCTACAAGCCCGGCAAGGGGTGGACCGACATGTGGGGGACCATCGGCTCCGCGGACGGCGAGATAAACAAGCCATCCGGCCTCGCCTTCGACAAGGACGACAACCTCTACCTGGTGGACAGCTACAACCACCGGGTTCAGGTGTTCACCAAGGATGGGCAGTTCAAGTTCAACTGGGGTACCCAGGGCGATGATGACGGCCAGTTCAACTACCCTTGGGGCATCGAGATCGACCGGCATGGAGATGTTTTCGTCGCTGACTGGCGAAATGACAGGATCCAGAAGTTCGCACCTGACGGCACCTTCCTGATGAAGTTTGGCTCTCACGGCACGGGCGAAGGTGAGTTCAACCGCCCCACCGGCGTCGCCGTAGACAAGGAAGGGGTCATTTACGTCACCGATTACAAGAACGACCGCCTGCAGGTGTTCAACCCCGACGGGTCCTTCATAACTCAGATCAAGGGAGAGGCCACACTGTCCTCTTGGGGGCGGGAACGGGTCCTCATCGACCCAATAACCGTCAAGGGGCGCATGGCTGCCACGGACCTGGAGGAGCGTGAAAAGGCTTTCCACGGCCCCGTAGCCGTGGAGGTTGACGACGAGGGCCGAATCTTCGTCGTAGAGGTTGCCCGGCAGCGGCTCCAGGTATTCCGAAAGCAGACGTTCCTATACCAGGGTGGTCTGCTCTAGTCGGTCCCTGTACTTCGCAAGGTAAAGAAAGCCGGCCTCGTCTTAATGGACGGGGCCGGTCCATTTTTGCTCCTGTACTTTCACTTTCTGACGAGGAATCAGGCCGTAATCACCGAGGAAACCCTCGACATTCCAGAGAAAGCACAGGCCTCCTCCATGGCCGGGCGGAAATTCAGCGCAAAATTCCCGGCGTCCATTGTTACCGCAGTCTGCCCGCCGCATCTCTCTCGCATCGCTGCAATAGCGGGTTGCCAGGGCTTGCCTGGTAAATCGCTGCAGCCCTGCGCCACACCGGGCACCAACAGGCCGGTACCGGCAAGTGGTACAATTGCTCCGCAATTCAGCGGAGGTTTCTGATGCCAGCAAAGCAATACTCCAGCCCCCCGCCAACCACCGTAGACCCGTCCAAAACCTACACTGCTACCATTGACACCAGCGCCGGTGCGATGACGCTGGATCTCTTCGTTTCCGAGGTGCCGCTCACGGTGAACAACTTTGTTCACCTGGCCCAGGACGGCTTCTACGAAGACTGCCAGTTTCACCGGGTGATCAAGGACTTCATGATCCAGGGCGGCTGCCCCAAGGGCGACGGCACTGGCGGTCCGGGATATCGCTTCCAGGACGAGCCGGTCGCGCGCAAATACGTCAAGGGCACCCTTGCCATGGCCAACGCCGGTCCCAACACCAACGGCAGTCAGTTCTTCATCGTCCACGGCGGCGACGCGGGACTGCCCCCCAACTACACCATATTCGGAATGCTGACGGGCGGCGAGGACGTGCTGGACACTCTGGCTAATTCGCCGGTGGCCCGCAGCCGGGGTGGAGAGTCGTCCTCCCCCACGGAACGGTTGGTTATCAACAACATTTCCATCGAGGAAACTTAGGCTAGCAAGGGAGATCGGTCTGACAAAGAACGCGGAGGGACATCGAGACGCCCTCCGCGTTCTGCTGCCGCCCAGCTTGCCCTCGGGCCACATTATCGCCCGAGGGCCTCTTCCTGTTTCACTTTATCGCAGGCACGGGCTCGACGGTAAGGGGTGCACGGGGACGGGGACGGGCGGCCACAAGGAAGCAGAGGGCTCCGACGAAGTTCAGACCGGCCAATATCAGAAAGGCCATGTTGTAGGTGCCGTACTGGTCAAACATCCAGCCAGCGAAAGGCGAAGCGATCAGCAGCAGCAGATTCATTGGAACGGTGGATAGACCCAGTATTTTGCCGAATGAGGCTGTGCCGAAATAGTCGGCGCGAATGGCCACGGTCAGTGGGTTTCGGCCACCGAAGCCAGCACCGAACAGCACGGCGAAAGCAAAGAACATGGGCAGCGTCTGGGCAACCACCAGCACCAGCACTCCGGCTGCCTGGACCGAAGTGAAGAAGGCCAGTGCCACCCGCTTGGACATCCGGTCGCCGGAGTAGCCGCCCACGAGCTGGAACACCATCGCGACGCCGGTATACGCCGACACAACCCACCCAGCGTCCTGCTCCGCGTAACCATTGTCTGACATGAGCAGACCGAGGTGGGTCATGATGGCCAGGATTACCATGGATGTGAAACCGTGTCCGAAGGCTATCAGCCAGAAGGCGGGCGTCCGGATGGCCTCCGCAGCCGTCATATCCTGCGGCCGGGGCTGGGATGGGTTGGGGGTAGCTCCCGAGGCAGCCGCTGTCCGCAACGGCTCACCGTCCGGCACTTCGCCGTAGTCCTTCGGGTCATTGCGAATCATGCTGGCCAGCGGCCCCGCCAGGACCAGAATTCCGATGCCCAGGATCAGCGCCGTCATTTGCCACCCGATGCGTCCGGGAGCATCGACCACGGCCCAGGCGATGGCTGGCACCAGGAGCAGGGCGCCGAAGCGGCTGACCACATTGGCCCATCCGATGGCGGAAGAACGCCGACGGGTGAACCACTTGTTCAGCATCGTCATCAGGGGGATCCAGCTGCCCAGCCCCTGGCCCACGGCCATGAACACGTAGGCCACGTAAAACATCCAGAGGTTCTCGACGCGGGAGAAAAACACCCAGGCGCCGCCCAGGAGGAGGAGGCCGATAAAGACCATGAGGCGCGTGCCCACACGGTCGACAAGGTAGCCCTCCAGCGGCCCGATCAGGCCACTTTCGACGCGTGTCAGTGTCAGAGCCAGGCCCAACTGCGCCCGTGTCCAGCCGAACTCACGCTCGAGGGCTACGGCCCACACCGCCATGGCGTGGAACAGCGGAACGGTGGCGATGACCATAACCAGGCCGGTAATGATGACCAGCCACCAGCCGTAGAAAATGCCCTGCCTGCCCTGTCCTTCGGGGGCTCGGGATCGGGATGTATTCAAGAATCCGAAAATGCCGCAGTCTCGCTTGAATCAAGGTATACGATTAAAAGTTGAGTATAGCATCAACTAATGAGATAAATCAGCCTGCAACGAGTATTGGTTCGGTGCTATCGCCGTCGGCTGAATTGGAGCCGTCTCTTCCACTGAACTCGCGGAACAACGGCGCAGCCGGCGCGGGAATACTAGGTGCACTGCTGACAGGAACTCGGACTCCCTTTGACCACCCCCGCCTCCCGCTATCGCGGGAATCACAGTTATTCCATCCAACCAGCCAGTCGCACCGCCAATACGCGTTGGCACAGGCACAAAGGGTCGGGTAACGGCGGAATCCCGGAGGCTGAGGAGTCCCGTTTTCAGCCCTCTCTTTTTGCTCCCCAATTCCTGAGAAAACAGGGATCGAGACAACTCAAGATACGTGGGCAAGACGCCTGGGCCGGGTCTTTGCGGACCGCTCAGGGCTCCCGCTCTGGAGGGAGAAGCATAATCGAAAGAGCGAAACCAACTTAACTGCAGCGCTGCAGGGAGTGACTGAGCCGGCTATTCGTCTTTCCTGATTCCCGGTTCCGGATCGCGGGCCTCCAACCACAGTTGATACGCCCGGTTCCTCGAGATGCCGAACTTGGCCGCAGCAGACTCCGCAGCCTCGCGACCTCGCACACCATCGGTTCGCAGATCGTGCAGGTAACCCCTCATTTCCTGCTCGTCTACTTCTTGCGATCCGCCGGTGGAATCAGACTGAGCGGATCCTGCCAGCACCAGAACGAACTCACCGCGAGGTGCTTCGAAATGTTTCAGGGCCTCTGCCGCCGTGCCCCGGAACACTTCCTCGTACAGCTTGGTCAGTTCCCGGCAAACCGCCACGGGCCGGTCGCCTAATATGCCGTCGATGTCCTCGAGCGTTGCCCGTATGCGATGCGGCGCTTCGAACAGCACGACGCTGAAAGGACTTGAGCCGGCTTCCCGCAACCTTTCCTGCCGCTCCCTGCGGCGGCGGGGGAGAAACCCCAGGAACAGGAAAGAGTCGGCAGGAAGCCCCGAGACCGCCAGCGCAGTGGTGACCGCTGACGGACCGGGCACGGACTCGATGCGCCAGCCCTGCGCCGCGGCGGCCGCCACCAGCTCCCGGCCCGGGTCGCTTATTCCCGGCATGCCAGCGTCGCTTACCAGGGCAACGTCGCCGTCCTCCAGCGCCTGCAGCACAGGCTCAAGCCGCTCCCGCCAGTTGTGCTCGTTGAAACTGACCAGCCTCGGGTGGGCCCCGAGGTACGTCAGCAGACGCCGTGCCACCCGTGTGTCCTCGGCGGCCACCAGCGCAACCGAACGCAGCACACGGGCGGCCCGTGGCGACAGGTCCTCGAGGTTGCCGATGGGCGTGCCAACGACGTAGAGGGTGTTGCCTGCGGCGCCGGATTGCTGGCTCAAGTGGTTGCCGCTCGACAATTTAGAATCTCGTTTTGCATGGCGGTGCCTATCGTATATCATGCGCAAATAAAACACTGACCTGAGATAGAGAATGACTATTTGTCTTGCAATGGCTTGCGAAGATGGTAAGAGCGTTGTCGCCGTGGCTGATCGCATGGTCAGCGATACTTCTCTGTCCTTGGAATTTGAGCAACAGACACGCAAAATAGAACTGATTGGCGACAGCTTTGCAGCGTTGACTGCGGGGGATGCGCTAAGGCATACGGATCTGATTCGGGATGCTGGCGAGGAAATATCCAGCCTGAAACAGCCCGGCGTTCGTGAAATTGCGGCGGCGGTCGAAGAATGCTTTATGCAACACCGGCAGGCTCTTGCCGAAAAGCAGGTGTTGAGACGAGTTGGGTTAGACTATCCTACCTTTCTGGAGCAACAGCAAAATCTGGCGGACAGCCTTGTCTTGGGGTTATCGTCCTAATATGGGGCAATCGAGCTGGGAGTAGAGTTGTTGGTGGTCGGTGTCGACTCGACTGGTGCCCATATCTACAATATTTCCGATCCAGGCACCGCTGAATGCTTCGATTCCATTGGGTATGCAGTTATCGGAAGCGGCCAGCCTCATGCCGAAGGGTTTCTGACCGAGGCGGACTACTCACCTGGAATTTCCCTTAACAGGGGGATTTGGTTAGCCTACGTGGCCAAGCGGAGGAGCGAGCGAGCTCCAGGAGTTGGCAGCCGGTTCACGGATATTTTGACTATTACTCTTCAGAACGGCGTGAAGTTTCTGGGCTTGGCAAGCTTGAACGGACTGGATGCCTTATATCAGGGTTACATTCAGCAATTGGAAAAAGCGTCCCAATCTGTGGAGCAGTTGATTAACGAAATGGCCCCTGAATACCAATAAATGGGGGTGATACGAATGGCCAGAAAGCCAAAGACGGAGAAATATCCTCCACTGGACTTGGACCCCATTAAATTGAAGACTCAGCTTGCCCTGTTGAAAATGGGCAAGCTACCTTGGGACGCGAAGAAAGCCAAGCCGCCCCGCCGGCCGCGCTAGATTATTTCAGCGTTAACTCTACCAGGAGGGACTATGGCGAAACTTACCGGAGGGCACCTGTTCATCCGCTGCCTGAAGCAGGAGGGAATAGAAAAGGTGTTCACCATTGTTGGGGACACCATCCTCCCGCTTGTGGACGCGGCGGAGGACGAGGGGATCCAGTTCATTGACACGCGGCACGAGGGTGCGGCACTGCATATGGCCGACGGATACGCCCGCATCACCGGAAGGCCGGCGGTGGGCATTTTCACTGGCGGGCCGGGTTTCTCCAATGCCATTTCAGCCCTCCCGGCCATTTACACATCAGAGAGCCCTGTCATTTTCGTGGCAGGTTGTGCCGAGCTTCCCGAGAAGGGAATGGCCGCTTTCCAGGAAATCGACCAGGTGAGCATGGCTGCCCCGGTGACCAAGGGCTCATGGATGATCCACGACAAAAGGCGTATTCCGGAATACGTGGCGACGGCCTTCCGCACCGCTATGAGCGGCCGGCCAGGCCCGGTGCACCTGACCCTGCCCATAGACCTGCAGGACGCCGAGATCAGTGAGGACGAACTGCCGCAATACCTGCCGCAGGAATACCGGACAATGGGTCGCCCCCAGGGCGATCCGACGCTGATCGAGGAGGCGGCCGCCCTGCTGCGCGGCGCGCGGCGCCCGGTAATCATCGCCGGGAACCCCGCCCGCTACTCGGTGGTGCCGGAACAGATGGAGAGGCTGGCAGAGACCTCGGGCATCCCCGTATTCACCGTCGAACAGGCCCGGGGCTTGCTCGACGACGAGCATCCACTGTGCTTTGGCTATGCCGACGGCGCGCTGAACCCGACGGCCAGGCGCTTCCGGGAGGCCGACGTGGTCCTGCTGCTGGGCAAGCGGCTGGACCATCGCTACCGGTATGGCGGCGTGTTCTCCGCCGATGCCAAGCTGATCCAGGCGGACCCGTCCCCGGCGGAAATTGGTCGCAACCGCGGTGTGGCAGTGGGCATACAGGGCGACCTGGGTGCGGTGGTGGAACAGCTCACCGCGGCCCTGTCGTCCCCCGCAGGATCCGGCGAGTCCCGTTCGGCCTGGGTGGACCAGCTGCAGCAGGACAGCAACGCCTGGGACGAGGAACTGAGGGGCAAGGCCACAGGCGAGTCGCCCATGCACCCTCTGGATGTTTATACCGGCCTGGAGCAGCACCTGGACGAGGACACGGTGGTCATCTTCGACGGCGGAGACTACGTCCAGTGGGGCCGTTCCTTCATCAAGGCCAGGAAGCCGGGACACTTCATGCGCCTGGGCCCGTTGAGCCACCTCGGCGCCGGCATCCCCTACGGCATGGCTGCCAAGCTGGCCAACCCCAATTCCAAGGTGCTGGTGTTCATCGGAGACGGCGCATTTGGCTTCTACACCATGGAATACGACACCTGCATACGGCACAACCTGCCCATCACGACGGTGCTGGGCAACGACGCCACCTGGGGTATCGACAAGACCTTCCAGGTCGCGTACTATGGTCGCGCGGTCGGCACCGACCTTAGACACATCCCCTACGACAAGGTGGTGGCAGCCATTGGCGGATACACCGAGCACGTGGAAAAACCAGGAGAGGTGGCTGCTGCGGTTGGCCGCGCGCTGGCTTCTGGACAACCATCCCTCGTTGATGTTTCTGTCCGATCCGGCGCCAGTCCCCTGGCCACGGCAATGATTGCCCGGCGCACCGGTGGCTGATTAGATTGACCAGTCGAAAATCGCAACATAAACTATCGCACATAACGAAAACGAGTAAGAGTTCTCCGCCAGGGTCACCTATATGGGCCAACGTCATTCAATATGGCGTAATCGAATATCAAAATCCATGTGTCATAAGGCTTGACAACCCAATTGAAGCGAAGTTATCGTTGCGAACAAGGCAAACCCCGCGTTGCCCAGCGTAGCACATTTTGGAGGGTAAGGTATGCTAAAGATAGGCCATGAGGTCGTCCGGCCTGGCAAGTACCAGGGCGATGAGCCCGTCACCATTCAGGTTCCCGAAGAGCTGGAAACCACGCCTGGGATTCCTCTCACCAGCCGCGAGGTTGACTGGTACGCCAGGGAATACCCCATCGAAACCATGAACATCACCGAGCGGGCATCGCGTGACTGGGCCAACGGCATCCGCGACCAGCACGTCGAGATGCGTGAGATCCGCAAGGAGCACGACCGCCTCAACCAGCCGCTGATTCTGGCCGCTCGCATGACTGGCGACCAGGAACCCACGGCTGAGCCCACCGGCGAAGACGTAACCGAGGCCATCAAGAGCAAGGCCCGCGAACTGGGTTATATCGAAGTCGGCATGACCGCCTACGACCACCGGTACACCTACCAGAGCAAGAAGGACTGGGTCAAGTTCCCGCATGCCATTTGTCTGGCCTACGAACAGGATTTCGAGCCCACCCAGACGATCCCCAGCATCGACGCTGAGATCGTGCACTCCAGCACCTACCGCACCGAGGGCGCGGCCGGTCTGGAACTGGCCAAGTTCGTCCAGAGCCTCGGCTACCGGGCGCAGGTCCACAGCCCCAACGACAACACCGGTCCCTACATCCCGATGTTCGTCGCTGCCGGCCTCGGCTCCCTGGGCGCCTGCGGCTACCTGCTCACCCCGCATGTCGGCTCCCGCTGCCGCATCATGATCATCACCACCGACGCCAACGTCACCCACGACGAGCCGGTGGACTACGGTATCCACGCCTTCTGTCAGGTCTGCCAGGTCTGCGTGAACCGCTGCCCGGGCCGCGCCCTGATGCGCGACAAGATCTGGTGGCGCGGGATCGAAAAGAACAAGCTCTACTTCAAGCGCTGCCGCCCCGTCATGGCTCGGTACTTGGGCTGCGGTATCTGCATGAAGGTTTGCCCCATCCAGAAGTACGGCATGTCCACTGTGATGGAGCACTATGCTTCCACCGGTCAGGTGCTGGGCAAGGGCACCCATGACCTCGAGGGCTACGAGCTCGAGGGCAAGGGCTACTTCGGCCCCGGCGAGCTCCCGGTATTCGAGCGCGAATTCTTCTCCTCCATGCCTCACGGCGACACCGAGGAGTTCGCATTCGACAACTTCCGCAGCGAAGCCATGGACAACGGCGGAGTGATCACCGACGATATGATCGACAAGCTCCGCGGAGAGGTTGCCCGTGGTCTGCAGCAGTCCCGCGACAACATCGACATGATGCAAGAAGAGGACTACATCTAGCCCTCACCCTCGTATCATCGTTACCCACGGATTCCCTTGGGGCCGACATTTGTCGGCCCCTTTTTTCTTTTCCTGCAACGCAATATGATGAACTCGCAACCTTGGCCTTAACCTCGCCCGGCGAGGACAGACATGTGCATCAGACCCTTTGCTCTAACCACGAATGCGTCTCGAATATAGCAATTCCTGCCCACGCCGGCAGAAGAAGTGCCCGCCTACTTCAGGGTCAATTTTCCAGGTTATCCTGGTTCTCTGGCCGCGCATTTCGCCAAGCCGGAAACCACAGTAATCACCAGCGATATCGCCGCCCCCCTCTCCCCTCGGAGAACTATGACGGTGTTCGCTATCCTCACCTGTTGATCGCTTTCAACGCGGACCCTGTCGCCAATATATCCCGCCACGGATATCTGATTCCCGAACAGGGCAAGCCGCCGGACTTTGTGCTGGAGGTGGCGTCGGAAAGCACGGGCCGCCGCGACGAGGTGACCAAGAGGAGTGACTACCAAAGGATGGGTATCCTGGAGAATTGGCGCTTCGACCCTTCGGGAGGATGTTTCCATCAGACGCATTAGGCGGGCGACCAGCTGGTGGAGGGTGCGTACCAGTCGATCTCCATCCATCGTACTGACGATGAGCACCTCTGGGGCGGCAGCGATGTGCTGAACCTGGACCCTTGCCGGGAGCGGGGCGAGCTTCGGTGGTACGACCCGGCGGCAAGGCGATACCTGCCGACTTTTGACGACGAAAGGGCTGCCCGCAACGCCGCGGAGGCGCGGGTACTCGATCTGGAGGAACAGTTGCGCCGGGTACGAGGGCAGGGATCGTAGTAATTGCAGAGAGACCCAAGTGGATACAGGTGGACAAGGGTAGCGGGAACCGGCTGACGGCAATAAAAAGATGAGGAGGGATTCAATCCCTCCTCATCGCTTTCCCACTGGTTGTTGGCTGGTTTGCGTAATGGCTCTACAACTGGAAGTCCACCACCGGAACGCCGGCGCTTGCAGGCTGGTCCTGCCCTAGGGCCTCGGCCAGCTTGGCCAGCTCGGACTGATACGTCGCCGCGTCCTCGGGCCGAAGGTCAAAAATCACGTTCTCTGCGGCCAGGTTGCGCGCGGCGCGGCCGCCGGGGCGCATCAGCCCATCGTCCGGGGCTACAAAATAAAGCATCCACCGGTCCGCTGACTGCTGCTTGTTTCGGGCGGCGGTGATGTCGTTGAGTATGGCCTCTGTGTCGATGGCCCGGGTGGAGGCAACCACTATCAGCCTGTCATAGTGCCGCACCCACCGCTCGATCTCCTCCTGGTCCGAAGAACTGAGACGGGAGACCAGAGCGTTGCCGCGGGCATGCTGAGAAAACACCCAGGCCGTTATTCCCTGCTCACTCAGATCGTCACTCAGCTTGTGGGCAAACTCTTCGTCGTCGTCGCGGCAGGCGATGTAGCATTCAGAGAGCTGGGGTAGAGCGGCTGCGATGGCATCCTGCAGAGTAGTCAGCGAACTGGGAACCCCTGCTGCGGCGAGAAATATCGCTGGCAGCTGCCCGCCGGAACGGTAGACCGTATCAACGCCTATGCTGCTGGGAGCATCGTGCCGGATCCGTTCGAGACCGATCACATTGCGAAGATCACAGTCCTGCAGCACTGTGTAACCAAGGGCTGCGCCGGAAAGATCTGCTCCATCCAAAATGCAGCCCCAGACTCGGGTCTGGAACAGGTCGGCATTCGCCAGCACGGCATCGGTCAGGTCGGAGCGTACTAGGTCTGCCCCCGAGAAATTGGCGCCGGTCAGGTTGGCGCCAATAAGCTTGGCTCCTTTGAGGCTGGTGCGCTGCAGGTTGGCGTTGGTAAGGTTGGCTCCAGACAGGTCGGCGTCCGACAGCACTGCCCGGTCCAGGTCGGCACCGGTCAGATCGGCCTGACGCAGATCGGCGCCGCGCAAATTGGCGCCATTGAAGAGACATCCTGTCAGGTTTGACTCTCTCAGGTCTGCGTGGTACAGGTGGCTGGGATTGAGAAAGCAGCCGGACAGGTTGGCCCTGCGCATCACGGCGCCCATCAGATCCGAGTGGCGGAGGTCTGCACCACTGATATCAACCTGCGGGGCGCGAACGAAGCTCATGTAGGCCGCGTTCAGATCAAGAATCTCGCCGGGGTTGGCCTCTTTCCAGCGGGCAACGTGGTCTCGCCCTCGCCGTACCAGTTGAACGTGCTCCATGTTGGCCATAATCGTTGCTCCCGGACAGCATCGATGATCGTCAGAATGGGGATTATTCCAATCGGGGTTTCCCAGAAACCGGCGCGCTGCTTCAGTGGTCGCCGCGCGAACCGGATTTTAGCACAGGAGAGGAGTTGGCGCCCCTTCCTCGCTTGCTGCATTGGGCAGGGTGAGACCGGGGTCAGCTTTCGTCATGGAGTCTGTATTACGGCCCGGCGGTGGGTACCCTCGCCGAGTTTACGGTCTCCGTGGAATGCCTCCACCCGGAAGGTGAGCCGATTGCGATCGACCTCAGTCAATTGGGCACTGGCAACTATTCTGTCACCTATGTCCGCGGGCGCCAAGTGACGCACGTTCACCTCGAAGCCCACTGTCGTCTCTCCGGACAGCAGGTGCGCCACCACACTTTCCATCGACGCCTGTTCCATCAACTGAATCATGGAGGGCGTGCTGAACTTGGGAATGTGAGGCGCCACGTTTGCCTCGCTGACCACGGTTTCCATTCGCCCCTGCAGTCCGGCCTTCAAACCTGGGCCCGGCATGATATATAGCCTCGTTGTTTGAATTGGGGAAGTCCATCGCTAGGCGATGTACTATGATAGCAGACTGGGGCCTCCTGCGGGAGAACTTGGTGGTGAGGGTCAGGGTCTTCCGGTTTCGTCAGACCTGTTGGCCTTGAGCCTGTCGAAGGGGCCTCAGTCCATGGTTCGACAAGCGCACCACGAACGGACTCGAAGGGCCAGTAGCAGCAGCTGGAATACCTGGGTAGAGAGGGCCAGAAGTGACTAACGGGCAGGCTCGCCGGTAGTCGCGGGGTACAGCACCATCTTGATGGCGCGCCACACCGGTTTCAGATACGACCTCGACCCACTGGCGGTCTGCAGCAGGCTATCGAAAGCCACCCAGCGGCAGAGGTCGATGTCCTCGGAAATCTCCGGTACCAGGGGATCGCTGATTTGTCCCGCGTAGTCCAGCAGAAACCAGTCCACTGTCTTGTTGACGGGGCCGTAGGCATAGTGCGAAATGTAGCTGGAGCGGCAGAGCGGACCCCGAACTGAGAGAAGCCAAGGCGATAGCCCCGTCTCTTCGGAAATCTCCCTCACTGCACAGCGTTCCGGTTTTTCGTCACCGTCCAGCTTGCCCTTGGGGAGGTCCCATAGATGATGCTTCCTGATCAACAAAGCATGGCCGCCGGAAAGCACCAGGCCACCGGCGGCCCTCATCTGTGGCAGCTCATCTCTATTCATGTATGCGAATCCGCTCCAATATTTCCACCTGTTCCCTGTTCAGTCCGGTGAATAGAACACCATCCACCAGAAGGTCCAGAAATTCCAGTGACTCTTCCGATTCGGCCTGCAGAGTCGGGTGAATCAGACCGCTATCCTCATAGCCGTACTGCACCAGCACGTAGTGAATCGCATTCAGCAGGGCCTGCTGCTTATTGTCTGAGTTAATGATAACCCATGGGGCGTACTCGGTGGAGGTTACCGAGAACATCCGCTCCTTGAAGTAGGTCAGAAACTGCCAGCGCTCCGCTGCTTTGCGGTCATTTACGGAATACTTCCAGTAGGTCAGATCGCTGGTACTGCGCAGTCTGAATCGCAGGTCCTGAGCCTCCTGGGACACGGACAGGTAGATCTTGATCAGGGTGACGCCCTCATCCACAAGCCCCCTTTCCCACTCATTGACCCGGCTCATGAAATAGTGATACTGCCGCATTGTGCAGTAACCCATGGCAGGCTGAATCATTGCCCTCGAATACCAGGAGCGATCAAAGACGACGATGTTGCCTTTATCGGGAAGCAACTTGTAGTGGCGGCCCAGCCAGTTGCGCATGGTCTGCGGCGAAGGGGTGCCCTGAGCGACTACCTTGGCAAACCTGGGGTTCAGATAGTGGGTTATCCCTGCGGACAGCCTGCCCTTTCCGGCCGCATCCCGCCCCTCCAGGACGAGGGCGACACGTTCGCCGTTATCCACCACCCATTCCTGCAGTGAAAGGAGGTGTAGACGCAGGGCGCGCAATTCGGCCCGGTAAGCGGGGTATGACAGGTCGCGAAACTCCGCGACATCGTGTGTGACCGGGTCGACTAATGGCAAAGAGTCAACTGTGGCCTGCATAGTTCAAACCCGCAACCCGATTCCCCTGTTTGTGTTCGAAACCGCCGCTGCTGAGGCTAATAGTAAATATGCTCCAGAAGTTAGTCAACTTGAATCGCAGGTGTTTCCCGGCTCCTCCACCACCTCCCGGGGAGTGAGAGCAAAATCAAGATGCCCCGGCGGACGCTGATCCTCTGTCATCCTGCTTGAACGGTGATTGGGATTCAAGTAACATCAAGCTGCGTAAGGGTGTACCATGAGCGGAAAAAGAGACTTCATCTCCATCACCGACCTGTCTCCTGCGGAAACCCGGCTCCTGATCCATCGGGCCGCGCTTGGCAAGGCCAGGCGTGGTCACGGGCCGCTGGCGGGGAGATCTGTCGCCTTGCTGTTCGAGAAGCCTTCATTGCGGACCAAGGTCAGCTTCCAGGTTGCTGTGGAACAACTGGGCGGCTACTCGCTGTACATGGGGGGAGACGAGGTAGGCCTGGGCGTGCGGGAACCGGTCTCCGACGTCGCTCGCGTGCTCTCTGGTTACGTGGACTGCATCGTTGCCCGGGTCTTCCGCCACGATGACCTGCAGGAGTTGGCCAAGTACGCTTCGGTGCCGGTGATTAACGCCCTGTCCGACTGGGAACATCCCTGCCAGACCATGGCCGATCTCCTGACCGTTCACGAACACAGGGGGGCTCTGGACGGCCAGACCCTTGCCTACATCGGAGACGGAAACAACGTGGCTCGCAGCCTGTGCCTTGCATTGCCGGCGGTGGGTATGAACTTCGTCATCGCCTCGCCTGCGGGGTACGAACTGGACAGCGAATCGGTCGCGGCCGCCGGTAGACGGGGCGACGGCACGGTGCGCACTCTGCGGTCCCCCAGAGAGGCAGTGGCTGATGCAGATATCGTCTACACCGATGTCTGGGCCAGTATGGGACAGGAGGAGGAGGCAGAGAAACGCCGCCAGGAATTCGCCGGCTACACCGTAGACCCCGCTCTGATGGCCCAGGCCAGGCCCGGAGCCCTGTTCATGCACGACATGCCGGCGCATTACGGTGAGGAGGTGCCCCCCGGGATGCTGGAGCATCCCCAGTCGGTAGCTTATCCGCAGGCCCACAACCGGCTCCACGCCCAGAAAGCAATCCTGGAGTTCCTGCTGGCCGCCGAATGAGAATGGTCGAGCCGCCGCGGTAACCCATTTGACTCCCTCCACTGATAAGAGGGAATTTCGCGAAATCAAAAAGGTGTCAGCCCTATGCCGCTTCCCATAATCGCCATTGTCGGGCGCCCCAACGTGGGTAAGTCGTCGCTCTTCAACCGCATAGTCGGTTGGAGACACGCTATCGTTTCCGACGTGGCAGGCACCACCCGGGACCGGCTGATGGCCGACACCGACTGGGAGGGCCGCCGGTTCATATTGCTGGACACCGGAGGGCTTGAAACGAATCCCGAAGGGAGTATCCGCTCCAAGGTGCAGGAGCAGGCCGAGATGGCCATGTCAGACGCTGACGTGATCATCCTGTTGACCGACGTGGCTGAGGGTATCACTCCCTCTGACGCCATCGCCGCCAACCGCCTGCGGACCACCAGCAAGCCGGTGGTACTGGCGGTCAACAAGGTGGACAACGACAATCGAGAGTTGAACACGCCGGAGTTTTACCAGTTGGGAATGGGCGATCCCACTCCCATCAGCGCCTACCATAACTATGGCATCCACGAGCTCATGGAACGGGTCCTGACCCACGTCCCTGGCATCGACGATACCAGCGAGGACGGCGAGGGTGCCGACGAATGGGACGGGGATGACGTTGAAGTTGATGACGAAGCGGAGCTGCCTGCTCTGGACGAACTGGACGATGCACCGCCAGAGGCTGAGCTGAACCTGGCGATCGTCGGGCGCACCAACGTGGGAAAGTCGGCCCTGCTGAACGCCATACTGGGGCAGGAGCGCTCCATCGTCAGCCCCGTTGCGGGTACGACGCGAGACGCCATCGATACGCAATTCACCTACCGGGGACGTGAGATTGTGGCGATCGATACGGCGGGTATGCGGCGCCCCGGTCAGGTGCAGCGTGGCATCGAGAAATACAGCGTCATCCGCGCAGTGGGCGCCGTCGACCGCAGCGACATTTCACTGATGGTGGTTGATGCTACCGAACTGGCCACGGCACAGGACACCCACATTGCCGGGTTGGCGTGGGAGATGGGCCGGGGGGTCATCGTGGTGGTCAACAAGTGGGACCTGCGGGAGGAGCAGGACCGCTTCGCCCGCGCCGAGGCCGAGGCGGTGGTGCGGGAGAGGCTCCATTTCATGTCCTACGTACCTGTCTGCTTCACTTCGGCGCTTCTGGGGCATGGCATCGGAGCGCTGATGGACACGGCCATGGACCTGTGGGACGAGCGCCGCCGCATAGTTGCCAGCCGCGACCTGCAGTTCATGCTCGCCGACGCAATGTCAGAGCACAGCCCGCCGCTGGTCAAGAGGAACCGTGGTGTCAGGGCGCGCATCAACCGCATCCGCCAAGTTGGAATAAACCCGCCCACATTCCTGTTTACGGTCAATGACCCGCGGCTGATACACTACACCTACAAGCGGTATATCGAGAACCGCATTCGGGACGCTTTTGGGTTCAGCCGCACCCACCTTCGCCTGGTCTTCCGCCGACTATGAGAGAGATTCCCGTTACACTGCTGCTCCAGGTTGCTGCCATCCCCACGCTGGTGGTGGCGAGTGTGCTATCCGCTGTATACCTGCCGGAGCAGTCCCTGGTGCTGCAGTATGCTGCGGTTGTGGTCCTCTCCTATTTCGTAGGATCATTGTCGTGGGGCTACATGTTGTTGCGCTGGCGGTCCGGGGTGGACGTGCGAAATTTCGGCAGCGGGCGAACGGGTATGTCCAACGTGCTGCGAACCGGTGGCGGCAAGGCAGCGGCCGCAGTGCTTGCAATGGACATTTCCAAAGGCGTCGTGGTGGTGATACTCGCGAGGGAGATCGCCGGCACCCACGTCGCCGAGGTGGCTGCAGCCCTCGTTGCGCTGGTGGGCCACAACTGGCCGGTATTCCTCGGCTTCCGGGGAGGGCGGGGCATCCTCACGGCGCTGGGAGGCCTTTCCATGATGACGCCGGTACCGGCGGTGGTGGCTACTGCCATCTTCCTGTTAACCACCTTCGGGAGCCGCTACATATCCCTGGGGTCCATCGTGGGAGTGCTGGCGGGCGCAGCGACCCTGGTGGGGCTCGCGCTTGCCGGATGGTATTCCATCACCTATATGTACTTCGCTGGTGGCGCCGCCGCTATGATCATCTGGCAGCACCGGGACAACATTCAGCGTCTCATACACGGCAACGAGCGTCGTCTGGGAACATCGGCAGCCCCGGTCGAATAGCGGATTGATGCCAGGGTGATCGCGACTTGAGAAAACCAACCCTGCCTCTGCCGGTCATTGCCCTGAATGCAGCGCGCTCACATACTCCTGCGTAGCCCACGTGCAATCCGCGGTTTCCGCGAATGACCTTACGGATGCAGCAATATAGTTAAGATGCCTTTGCCGCGGGGCCACCACCTGCCTTCCTGAATTCACTGTACTCTCCGTGTTATCCTTCTTTCACGCTGATTGATGCAGGTCTTCCCTTGTCCGTAAAAGTGGCCGTAGTTGGTGCGACAACCTGGGGCACAACCCTGTCCATTATCATGGCCTGCGAGGGGCGTGCGGTCACGCTGCTGGCCAGAAGCCCCGACGAACGCCACAGGCTGGAATCCGCCCGCGAGAACTCCCGTTTTCTGCCAGGAGCCAAGTTTCCTGACCCGATGCACGTTTCGGATGATCCGGCGGAGGCGCTGTCCGGAGCGGCGATAACGGTCATTGCCGTGCCATCGGACCGGCTGCGCGAGAACGCCCGCCGCATTGCGGACCACATTGCCCCGGACACCGTGGTGGTCAACGCAGCCAAGGGCCTGGAACTGCCCACGGCACTGCGGATGAGCCAGGTGCTGGCAGAGGAGCTGCCCTCCCAGGTGCTGCAGGGTCTATGCTCCATGTCGGGCCCCAACCTGGCCAAGGAAATACTGCAGGGCAAGCCGTCAACCACCGTCGTGGCCTCTGAAAACCCTGAGGCGGCAGGGCGGGCCCAGGCAGCCCTTCTGTCGACCCGGTTCCGCGTTTACACCAGCGAAGACCTGGTCGGTGTGGAAATGGGGGGAGCGTTGAAGAATATTGTCGCTCTGGGTGCCGGTATCTGCGACGGATTGGATTTCGGGGAAAACGCCAAGGCTGCTCTGATCACCCGGGGACTCGCCGAGATTGCCCGCCTGGGCGTGGCCGCCGGGGCGCAACCACTGACGTTCGCCGGCCTTGCGGGAGTGGGTGACGTCATCGCCACTTGCGCCAGCCGCCTCAGCCGCAACCGCTACGTGGGCGAGCAGCTGGCACTGGGCCGCACCTGGCTGGAAATCCGGGCCTCCATGGACAATGTGGCCGAGGGTGTAAACGCCACGGAGGCGGCCCTCACGCTGGCCGAACAGCTTGATGTGGAAATGCCCATCGCCCATACCACCTACCGCGTTCTGCTTGAGGGCCTGTCACCCCGGGAGGCCGCCATGGAACTGATGCAGCGGCCCGTCGGCAGTGAGTGGTAGCAAGGTTATCGCAGCCGTCCCAGTTCCAGCCCGGGCACCCGCTCCAGCAACCACGCCGCGGCAGATCGCCGGTGGCACGGGGTTCCTTCAGGCTCGAAGCACAGGAGCGTAAAGTCGCCCATCGCGGACAACCCCTCCAGGAGGTCCCTGAATTCCCTGTTCTGCTCGTAGGCACCGTCCAGTTCCTCGCGATAGCGCACATCCAGGGCAGCGAAGTCGAGGTCGCCTCGACGGTATTCGGTCAGCAGCCCGCGGGAAGGGTAAAGTGCAGGCAGCACCTCCCACTCGGTGCGGCGGCCCCTTGGATGTGCCCGCGAAATGCGGTATCGCAGTCCCACCCAGTGGCGAGGCTCGTAGAAACTGGCAGTGTAGAGCATATTCGTTCCCGGGAAACGCTGTCACCCTTGCCGCTGGTCAGCGCGAAGGCTTCCCGGCGGGATCGAGTTCAGCGCTTCGCCGTCTCCTGAAAGCGGGCTGGAAAGCAAAGATGACTGCACCGACGACTATCACGCTGATGTAGGTTATGACCCGGTCGACCAGCACCAGGGCGGTCGCAGACTCCTTTGCCAGCGCTGCGAGGCGGACCGCCAGTCCGGCTACACCAGACTCCACGGCTCCGACGCCGCCCGGGGTGGGAACCAGGGACAGCAGGGAGTTGGCCAGTGTCAGGAATACGACCAGCGCCACACTCAGGTCAAACCCCAGGGCCATGGCCACCAGATACATCCGGCCCATCTCAGCCGCCCACCCCAGCATGCCCAGCCCCGTCGTCTGGATTGGCTTGTGGCGGACTGTGGCGGCGCCAACCAGGAAGCGCTCGAATCGGGTGGCAAGCCAGTCCGGCAGCCTCCTGAGAAGCAGCGACCTCAGTCGCAACAGCACCACCAGCAGGACAACCAGCAGAACAACCAGCAGGGCCGCAATGCCGGTCACCAACGCCCAGGCGGACCCGCCTCCTGCCTCACCGATCAGGAACGGGGCGGCTGCAACCAGCAGCAGCGCCACAAGTACCACGTCCAGAACCCGTTCCGCAAGCAAAGTCCCGATGGCCCCGGAAAAGGCGGCGTTATATTCCGTACGATACAGATAGGCCCGATAGGCGTCGCCAAGACGCAGCCATCCAATGGAGTTGACGAACCAGCCCAGCAGGACTGCCCTGCTGCAGAACAGGATGCCGGGCACGGGCTCGCGGTCTCCCGAAATGTCTGCGGAATCCTGCAGCAACAGGCGCCACCTCGCGCCACGGAACAGGAAGGTGGTGTAGTGGACCGCAAACGCCGCCACCAGAAGCCACGGGTCAGACGCCTGGACCCGTTGCCATGTGACCTGGAGGTCTACGTCAAAGCGGGTGACCAGGAACAGAAGGAACCCCCCGGCCACCATAATGGAGACCAGGGCAGGAAGGGAAATCACCCTTTTCCGCAGCGAATCGAACCCGGGATGTACCGTGGATTCCGGTTCAGTATTCTCCCCTTCGCCGACGGGCATCAGTACCGGATTTCCGCGCCACCGGCACCTGGCTGGTCAGCCCGGTGCGGCCGGGCCATGGCTAGCGCAGTTCCCGGGGCATGGTGAAGGAGACGTCCTCCTCGACGCCGCTGAGCATGGTCACCCGTTCCGGTGACAGGGCACCGATCACGCTTTCCACCAGGACCTCCGGGGTGGAGGCGCCAGACGTTACGCCGACTTTTTCCTTGCCTTCCAGCCACGCCGGATCGATTTCCTCGGGGCCGTTGATCAGGTAGGCGGGCACTCCCTGGGCTGCGGCAACCTCGCGCAGGCGGTTGCAGTTGGAACTGTTCTGCGCTCCGATGACCAGCACCAGGTCCACGCTGCCGGCCATCTGGGTCACTGCCTCCTGGCGGTTGGTGGTGGCGTAGCAGATGTCGTTGCGAACAAGGGCCTGCGGAAACCGCTCCCTGATAGCGTTGATTGCCTGTGCAGTATCGCGCACCGAGAGCGTGGTCTGAGTCAGGACTGCGATCTCCTCGCCGTCCCCCCAGTTGGGCAGTTCGGCGGGCGTGTTGTCGTCAACCAGGGTCATCTCCACCTGGCCCATGGTGCCCCGCACCTCCTGGTGTCCCCGGTGCCCCACAAGGAGGACACGACGTCCCTCGCGGCTGTACTTCTTGGCCTCGTTGTGGACGCGGGTTACCAGTGGGCAAACGGCATCGATTACCCGCAGGTTGCGCGCCTTGGCCTTCTCAAAGTCCTCCGGAGGGGAGCCGTGGGCTGAGAACACCACCAGCGACCCCTCGGGCACCTCATCCACCTCTTCGACGGTGATGGCGCCTCGGGACTCCAGGTCATTGACCACGTAGGGGTTGTGGACAATCTGGTGCTTGACGTAGACCGGAGGTCCGTAGCGGCGCAGGCATACGTCCACCACGTCGATGGCACGCACCACGCCGGCGCAGAATCCCCGGGGTGAACTGAGCAGGACCTCCAAACCGTTCCTCCTGAATGCGTCGCCTGGATGTTTTGCCTGGATGAGCCGCCGTGGCGGATTGCGGAGGTCATGATAGCACAGGGATTCACCAGTTTTTAACAAGGACGTAGTTGGTGCTGCGTCCCCCTTCCGGGCCGCGTACGAGGATGCCGTGGTCCATCAGGGAGTTAATGTCCCGCCCGGCGGTATCTTGAGAACACCTGGTTATCCTTGCCCATCGGGACGAGGTAAGGCTGCCTTGGAAGTCGCCAAGCAATAGATTCATTACCTTGCGCTGGCGTTCATTGATGGTAATGTCGGCGGTTCGTTCCCAGAATCGCGCCTTTGCCAAGACTGCATCGAGACTGCCCGCAGCGGTTTCCAGGGCCCGTCCCAAGCAGCCCACGAACCATGCCATCCACCCTGTCACATCAGTATTTCCTTTACCCGTGCGTTCCAGGATGTCGTAGTAGTCGTTTCGCTCTAATCGAATCTGCGACGACATACTGTAACTGCGCTGGGAACTGCCTTCGGAACGCGCCAGCGCCATATCACCTATTGCTCGCGCGATACGTCCGTTTCCGTCGTCGAAAGGGTGGATGTTGACGAACCACAGGTGGGCCAATCCGGCCTTAAGCACTGGGTCGGTGTCGGGCGGCTCATTGAACCAGTCCAGAAACTTCTCCATTTCCGGTTTAATCCGTGCTGCTGCCGGGGCTTCGTAGTGCACCACCTCTCTCCCGATGGGGCCGGAAACGACCTGCATTGGTCCGCCTCGGTCATCGCGCCAGTTGCCCACAGTGATTCCCATAGTCCCACTCTTCCCGGAGGGAAACAGGGAGAAATGCCAATTGAGGAGCCGTTCTGCAGTGAGGGGCTGTTCATAATTCTGGGTGGCGTCCAGAATCATCTCTACCACGCCGTCGACATTAGGGTCCGGGAGGAGCAATCCTCCGAAATCCAAGCCCAATTGACGGGCGACCGAAGAGCGGACCCGTTCAATCTCCAATATCTCCCCTTCGATCTCGCTGCTTTTCACTACGTCCGCTGTCAGCGTGTCCAGCATCAAATCCCGGGAGGAACGGAAACCGACGGAGGCCACGCGGCCTACCAGACGACCTTGCAGGTAGCGCACTTCTGCTACTTTGTCGGCCAGTTCCTCTTGCCGCCATTCAAAGCTAGGCCAGCTTGGCTGTTGGTGTATGTATAATCTCTGCATAATGCGCGGAGAATATAGGGTTTATCTTCGCACATGACAAGCCTTCTTGTGGCAGGCCTTATGGTTGCATAACAGCGATGCGACGCTTAGGAACATCACAATATTCACCGCATATTCTGCGTTGATTAGCAGCCCTAATCTACGCATGAACCGGTTGCAGCGACAACGGACGCCAGTCCTGTCAAGCCTCGCCCAAGGGTGCGCTATGCTATAATTCGTCGGCACTTGATACCTCCTCCGGTGGTTTTGCGTGGCGAAATTCCAGCACGCACCCTGCCCGGAAGATACTACTATCCCCCCTTTCCAGGAGGCTTCGAATGGTCAGCATTCACGACGACCTGGTGGTGTTTTCAGGCAATTCCCACCCCGAGCTGACCCATTCCGTCTGCGAATATCTGGGAAATACGGTGGGCCAGGCCGAGGTCTTCAAGTTCGCCAACGACAACACCTTCGTGCGTATCCTGGAAAACGTCCGGCAGCGCGACGTTTTCATAGTCCAGCCCACCTGCGCTCCGGTCAACGACAACATCATGGAACTGCTGATAATGATCGATGCCTGCAAGCGGGCGTCGGCCGGGCGCATCACCGCCGTGATGCCTTACTACGGATACGGCCGTACCGACAAAAAAGACCAGCCGCGGGTACCCATTACTGCCCGGCTGGTGGCCGACCTTCTGACCGCCGCAGGAGCCGACCGGGTGCTCACCGTCGACCTGCACGCTCCTCAGGTTCAGGGTTTCTTCAACATGCCGGTGGACGAACTGACCGCAGTGCCCATCCTCACTCAGTACTTCGCCGACAAGGGAATCGATGACCTGGTGGTGGTGGCCGTGGACATCGGCATCAGCAAGAAGGCCCGAGACGTTGCAGAGCGGCTCTCGGCACCTCTCGCCATTATCGAAAAGCGGCGCACCGACAACAGCGGTCAGAGCGAGCTGATGAACGTAATTGGTGAGGTGGAAGGCAAGGTGGCCTTGACCTTTGACGACGAAATTGATACAGGCGGCACTGTGGTTAACGCCGCCAGATCCCTGCTGGATCACGGCGTCAAGGAGGTGTATTGCTGCGCCTCCCACGCAGTGCTCTCGCGCAACGCGCCGGAGACCATGGCGCAAAGCCCCTTCACCGAGATAGTGGTGACCGACACCATCCCCATCGGCCCGGAAAAGCGAAACGGCAAGTTTACCGTGTTGTCGGTGGCCCCCCTCCTTGGAGAGGCAATTTACCGCATCCACTACGGCCAATCCATAGGTGAGTTGTTCCACACCTGACATAGCCGGAAAGCAGCCGTATGGACGCACACCCGTGCGCCCGTTCCGAGGTAATTTCCGCGAACTTTAAGGAGCGAACGACCATGTACGACCTGCTGATTAAAGGCGGAACCGTGGTTGACCCGTCCCAGAGCCTTCACGGCGTCAACGACGTTGCCATAGAGGACGGCAAAATTGCCCGCGTCGCCCCCGACATCGACGCCGCCGAGGCCGCGCAGGTGGTGGAGGTCAAGGGCAAAGTGGTGACACCCGGCCTGATCGACCTGCACACCCACGTTTTCGCCGGGGTCAACGCCAGCGGGGTGGACGCCAATATCGGCGGCGTGCGCGCCGGGGTTACCACGATGGTAGACGCCGGCAGCTCCGGCTGCGATACCTTCGGCGGCTTCCCCCGCCACATCCTGCCCAACAGCGACACCGAAATCATCTGCTTCCTGCACATCTGCCGCACCGGGCTGGCCACCACACCCGACATATTCAGCCCGTCCAGCATCGACCTGGACCATACAGTCGAGACCATCATCGCCAACAAGGGCATCATCTCCGGCGTCAAGGCGCGGATGGTGTCACCTGCCCTCGAGATCATGGGCATGGAAATGCCCCGCATGGCCAAGCGCGCCGCCAAGGAAGCAGGCGTCCGCCTGATGGTGCACATCGGCGACACCGAGAAGCGCTACGACGCCAATGTGATCCGCGAGCTGCTGCCCATCCTGGAAGAGGGGGACATCGTCACCCACTACTTCACGGCCAACCCCGGCGGGGTGCTGGACGCCGACGGCAAGCTGGTGCCCGAGGCCCGGGAGGCCCACGAGCGGGGCGTGTGGCTGGACACGGCGCACGGACGGATGAACTTCAGCTTCAACGTGGGTGAGCGGGTAATCGACCAGGGCGTGCTGCCCCACTGCATCAGCACAGACCTGACTTTGCCTGGGCGCGCCCGCACGGTGCACAGCATGACCGAGATGATGACCCGCTTCCTGACCATGGGTTTCACCTTCGACCAGGTGGTGACCATGTGCACCGAAAACCCGGCGAAGGCAGTGGGCGTGGAAGACCGCATCGGCACGCTCCACGCGGGCAAGCAGGCCGACCTTTCCATCCTCGACATCCAGAGCGGCGACTGGGTGGTCTACGACGTGCTGGGAGACTCCCGCAAGTCAGACCGGGCAGTGACGCCGGTGATGTCGGTCAAGAAGGGCCAGGTCTTCGAAGCCGCCTGGGGCCCGCGCCCCTGGGGCTGGGCGCCTGACAGCGCTTAGGGGCGACGGAGGTGTCGTCTTGTCTCCTGACTTCTTTCCGATCGAGCAAGTACAGCGGGAGTGGGTGCTCGAATCGGAGCACCTAGGTGGCAAAGAAAAATTTTGGTACCGAAAGCCGGATGAAGACGTAGTCTGGCTATTCAAATATCCACGTCCTAACTCCGGCGAGCACTGGGCTGAAAAGATAGCCGCGGAAATAGGCGACCTGTTGGACATTTCCTGTGCACGCGTTGAATTGGCTATATTTCAAGGGGATCGAGGTTCATCCTCTAAGTCTTTTCTACTTCAAAACCAGCAGCTGTTCCACGGCAACCAGGTGTTGGCCCGCCTTCTTGGCAATTACGACGCAACAAAGAGGTTTAATCAGTCTAGACATACCTGGGAAAACATTTATCGCTCGTGGGAGTTGTTATTTGAAGAACATGAGGGTGCGTTAGCGGCCATGAACCAATTCGCAGACCTTATGGTACTGGATGCGCTTATTGGAAATACAGATAGACATCATGAAATCTGGGGAATTGTAAGCCGCCGCAACAGTGACAAATGGGTTGGATATTTGGCTCCTTCATTTGACCATGCCTCCTCTCTTGGCCGAGAACTAAATGATATACGAAGGGAGGGTTTACTTGCCAACAGACGGGTAAGCGATTACTCGGCGAGAGCGGCGAGTGGGATCTATTGGTCAGAGTTCGAAAGTAGGGCACCAAGCCCGATCGAGTTAGTGCTTAGAGCTTCCCGTGAATACCTGGGAATCTTTGGCCCGGCGCTGTCGAAGTTGTCGAGGCTAGGTGTGGATGATTGGTCAGAGATTGTTTCGCGCATACCTTTTGAATGGATGAGCGATTCTGCTAGACGGTTTGCTGCTAGATTGATATTCTGTAATTGGAAACAGCTAATAGAGATTGAATGATGGTTGCAAAGACGCTATTTCTGGCATGGCAGGATACCCAGAATGACGTAGAACGAAAGGGTACGCGCCGATGGTTCCCTGTGGGACGGCTCGATGTCGAGGACGAGGAACTCGGTTTTCGATTCCGCTACACCAAGGGAGCAATGGACGCCAACCACATTGCTGGATTTCCGCCACTGCCAGAATTTCCAGATTTTAGGGGAGATTACCAATCCGCGTTCCTCTTTCCACTTTTTCAGAACCGAGTGATTTCACCAAGACGCCCTGATTTTGCGGAATACTTGCGTGCTCTAGATTTGCAGGAACCCGTAGACCCAATTGAAATTCTATCGGCCAATGGCGGTCGGTGTGCGACGGATACTTTCGAGGTCTTTCCTGAGTTAATTAAGGATGGTGACGGTTGTTTTACATGCCGATTCTTTTTGCACGGAAGTCGACATGTCAGCAAATCAGCACAGGAACGATTAGATAAACTTGATCCCGGGGAAAAACTCCATTTGGCATTGGAATTGACGAACCCGTTAGGCGAACTGGCATTGCAAGTCCAGACGACGGACTACCTTATGCTTGGGTGGGCACCACGTTATCTTGTTAACGACCTAACAGCCCCTATTGAAGAAGCCCTTGGTAAGTACGAAGCCAATGTAGTAAAAGTCAACCCTCAGCCTACTCCTTCCCGTCAGCGAGTATTGGTCCAAATGCGGAGTCATTGGGACGACCGCAAGCCGATGATCGGAGACGATTTTCAGCCCCTCGTGGATTAGTGCTTGCTTTTTGCAGAAATTCGGTTAGCCATCTTATTTGGACGCCTTTCTTTTCCCCCCTCGGAGTGCCCGCACCACTGGCCGCAGCTTGGCTCTCAGGCTGAAGCGGCGGCGTACGTTGTTGGCGATGAGGGGTGCCAGATGGTGGTTGCCGGCGACCAGGGGAGCCACCCAGGCGCGAAGTTCTTTCATGGTGGGTGTCTTCTCCTCCCAGGTCGGGACGAAGCTCTCGATTGGGTGCCACTGGCGCTCCCCGCGGAAGCGAGTCATTACCGTGCCGCCCGCCTCCTGCACCGCGAGTGTGCCAGCAGCCATGTCCCACATCCTCGGGGCGCCGAAAATCCCGTACTGCATCACGCCGCGGGCCGTCATGGCCAATTCGTAGGCTATGCTGCCGGTGGTGCGGAGTTCTCCGGCCTTGTTGGCCAGTCCGCCGGTGAACCGGTTGGCTACTCCGAAGTAGCCGGGCAGGCCGATGAGGCGGTTGGGGATCGGCTGCTCGGTCTCCAGAACCTTGACCTGCTCATCGGCGGCCCCTGTGCCTCCATTCAGCGGCGCAATCCTGGTGCCGCCGCCCCTTCGACAGTGGAGGACGAAGCCGCCGCCATCGACAGGCCATGGGATGTAGAGGGCCGCCGCCACGGGCCGGCCCCGGTGGATGACGCCGATGGAGGAGGCAAACACGGGCAGGCCGTTCAGGAAGTTGGTGGTGCCGTCGAGCGGGTCCAACACCCACAGCGTGTCGCGGGCGGGTTCCTCGGACTGTTTTTCCTCCTCGGTGGCTTCCTCGCCCAGGACACCGTGGTCCGGGAAGCTGCGGACTATCTCCTTGGCGAGATATGCCTGCGTCTGCTTGTCGGCCGCGGTCACCGGATCGCGCTGCTTGTCGTCCTTGAACTCTATCTCGATACGCCTCCCGAAGTACCCTGCCAGGATTTCACCGGCGCCGCGGGCCAACTCGACCGCGTGGCGTTCGATTTCAAAGATCTGCGCGTCATCTAGGGTTTTCACGTTCACCCCTATGCCTGTGTGGGGTTGGTTCAGATGATGGGGCCATTCGACAAAGCAACGCAAGAGTAGAGCAGCCCCAGCGGGCGGTCAACCGGTGGGTGTTGACTGTCGTGACCGGCTGGTATAATCCGGCGAGTTGAAACTGGAGCGCGTTCCCGGACTAGGGGAGCGCAAAGAGGTCTTTGGCATGGATTTGGGATTGAAAGACAAGGTCGCAATCATTGGCGGTGCCAGCAAGGGACTGGGCCGGGCCTGTGCACAGGTGTTGGCCGAAGAGGGGGCCAAGGTCGTAATCTGCAGCCGCACTGCAGCCGACCTGGAAGAAGCGGCCGATGAGATACGTGGGTCCACCGGCGGAGAGGTTCTGGCCTATCCCGCCGACCTGGACAGGCTGGAGAGCATTACCGGTCTGATCTCCGCTGCCCTGGAGCAATTCGGAGGCATCGACATCCTGGTCAATAACTCTGGCGGTCCTCCCCTGGCCCGCTCCGCCACCGCCACCGAGGAACAGTGGGAGACCGCGGTGCAGCGCTCGCTCATATTCTTCGGGCGAATGTGCCGTGAAGGCATCCCGCACCTGAAGCAACGGGGCGGCGGCCGCATCATCAACATCCTGGCCAGCACCGTCTACAACCCCATTCCCAACCTGGCGCTGTCGGGTGCGACCCGCATGGGGGTGGTGGCCTACTCCAAGAGCCTGGCCGACGAGGTGGGCCGCGACGGCATCCTCGTCAACAACGTCTGCCCCGGTTCCATCCTCAGCGAGCGCATGCTGTCCAACGTGACATCCCGCGCCAACGAGCTGGGCATCACCGTCGATGAGGCGCTGGCTTTACGGGCTTCCGACACGGCGGTTGGCCGCGTGGGACAGCCGGTGGAACTGGCCAACCTGGTGGCCTTCCTGGCATCTGACCGCTCAACGTACATCACTGGCACGACGATTCTGGTAGACGGCGGCCTGGTGCGCTCGGTGATGTAGAGCGTGCGCAGCTAGCAGGTGACTTGTGCAGAGATTGACTCTCTGCACTTTTCATTATCGTGGCAGTCGGCGCAATCTGCCGAATAACCTGCAGGACGCTGTCCGGCGCATGATTTCAACCTTGGCCTTCAATATGGGGATCGGTGGCTCTTAGAAGTAGCTCGAACTCATCCGAGCGAGACCACAGGGCCACCTCAGAAATTTCTTTTACCAAGTTGAAGTCCTCGGGCAACCATACATCTTGCGTATCGTCGAATAAAGAGACAAAACTCAGGCTGGCCTGGGTGGCTCTCAAATGATTTAAGTCCCTGCAAGCGGTCACCACATGCTCTGTAAGCCTGTGCACAGCACCCCGGGAGCCTGTGCTCAGGAGGAAGATCCACGAGGTTAGGTTGTCTGTGTATGTTTCAAAATCCACAGTCCAATGCCTTTCAGAACGGCCCTGTTTCGTTACGCGGCGCTGGAATGGTATCTGTTTATCTCGCAACCACTCATCAACTTCATCTGCCGTTGTCTGAAAAGATTGGTTGCGAAAAGTGAACCACAGATCAGACACTCGCACGACCGCTTGGGCCAGGCGCATCACTGATTCACCCAGCGATGCCTTTTGCACTGAGCGAAGCACCAATTGATCATGGAATAGCTCGATGCGAAGCGTTTGACAGACGTCCTGAATCAGCACCTGCTGCTTGGGGGAACGCTGACGGCTAACTGACTGGACTCCCAGCCAGCCCAGCGCATCGCCAAAGTCGGTAACTATGCAACTGCTTCCCCGTTCCAGGACGAATACGTCCACCACTCCCCCGTCCGGATACAGCATGGGGGTTCGCACTCGAACCCCTTCCCGTGGAGCGGGGGAGCAAACGAATAGAGGGGGCAGGGATTGCCCTATGGAAGAGCAAAGCTCGTCTAAATTCATAGCATCAATGCTCCCTGAATAGCAGGGCCCTGCATTTCGCCATTGTGGTTGATGCGAGCTTCATTGCAGAATTGCCTCCACACCTCCACTGGATGTTCCCGGGTTTCGGTGATGTCATCGGGCACATAAGCCCACTTGGCCCTGCTGCCAAAAACCCAGTGGTTCTTATGCTACTCGCCCACGAATTACCCGTCTGGATTCTGATGGTCAGATCCCAAATCCGGGTCATAAATTCGACCCACGCTTCTGTGAATAATGGAGTAAGATAGCTTGCCGGAAGCAAAAATTCACCACCCATCCACCAATATTGGGTAACCTTCGCTGGAACCGATATCAACTCTGAATATCCGTGCCAGTGAGTTCTGGTTGCCTTCCCATGAAATGTTTCCGGCAATGACCTTAGTTTCGTCGTTTATGATAGCGCCATATTCAAATTGGCTTAAGCTCATATTCCCTGATTGGACTTCCCTCACTACCAGACGATACATCAACGCGCTCTGCCGCGCTCCTGGATCCTTCGAATACACCCGTCAACCGGTTGCGGGGGTTATTCACCCATATTACCCTATCTGAACGGTATCAGACCCAGGACTCCCAAGTATCAACGTGGGCAGGGACAGCATGGTCTTTCAGCGCAGACACGCGGAGGAGCCGACGGACGCGGCGGGCTTCCTGGACCGGGGCAGCCGCTACGGCAGGAACGGGGTATACCACCGCGCCATCCAGGACTTCACCACGGCAATTGAGCTGGATCCTGAGCTGGCCGAGGCCTGGTACAACCGCGGCTGCTCGTGGTACGAGGTGGGGGGCTTCGAGAAGTCCATCGCTGACCTCACCCGGGCCATCGAGCTGGACCCAACCAACGGCATCTACTACGGCCAACGCTCGCTGGTCTACCTGTTCAACGACCAGCCGGAACTGGCCGAGGCCGACCAGGAACGCTGCGACGAGTTGCGTTTCGGGGAAGGGGCATGTTGAGCAGGTCCGGCCACCCGGACAGCATGCGTCCGACCTTCACATTCTTGAAGGACGAACCTACAGACTGGCCCAGGGATTCCCAACAGTGGTGGATGATGCATTGACCTGCTGATTGATTGCCCTGGTGGAATTCACCAACAGAACAGATATAGAATCGATTTTGGTTCACGCGGCGGAAAGGGGGGCGGTGGCGCCAGGTTCTTTTGGTTTTCGCCATACCCGCTGGCCCTGTGTTTGTCGAAGGGCTGGCCGGCCATGGTTCGACAAGCTCACGACGAACGGACACGGAGTGGTCTATGCTTTCTCGAAGTGACATATACTACAGCCATTCAGGTGGGTGCCGGGCTGCGGATTAGACCCAGCCCCGTTTCGGACTCGACCGACTTAGTCAGGGAGGGCTGCCATGAGTGTAGTCAAGATAAATGCCATCACCGTGCCCGAGGGGCGAGGACACGAACTTGAGGAGCGATTCGCTCACCGCGCGGCGGCCGTGGAGAACGCGCCGGGCTTCGAGGGCTTCGAGCTGCTCCGCCCGGTGGAAGGGGAGAAACGCTACTTCGTCTACACTCGCTGGGAGTCGGAGGAGGCTTTCCAGAACTGGTTCAACAGCCAAGACTTCCAGCGCGGGCACGCCCAGGCCAACGCCCAAGGAAACCAGGAGGCCAGGGCGTCGGCACCCGTCGGCACCGCGGCCGACCTGTTGTCCTTCGAGGTGGTGACCAGTGTCGGGCCGAAGGGCGATTAACCCGGGATATCAGGAGTCGGCGTTGGTGCGGCACTCGTAGAGCGGCAGGAACCCGCTGCCGTCAACGACCGGAGCTCTCCCCTTTTGCGGGGTAACGTCCCGGATGAGAAGAGAGGACGAAAGCTCGCGATATCCGGAAGCGTCGAGGCGTGCCTTGGCATGCCATTGCATTCTGACTGGGCGGGAATCGTTATGGGGAGCGGACGGCACGCTGAATTCCATAGAGTAGGCTTGGGTAATGCCGGACTCGGCCGAGGCGTCTTCCCAGAGAATGACTGATTGCCACACCTGTTCCGACGTGTGCTCGAAAAAGCCATCCAGCGCCGTCCTCGAGAACCACGTGGCCGAGAGCACCATTTCCAGCCGGACGTCTCTTATCCTGAACGATTCCTCAGGAACCAAAGTCACCACCAGACGCACAACGCCGCCGGAATGCTCATCCGGCGGCGTTGGTTCGCTTAACCCAACCCTCAGTTCAGCACGAGGACGCCGGAACCGGCGGGGCAGATGAGGCATTGCCTATCCGAACATTTTGGAGGGCAGGTAGGTGCTGATTGGCGGCACGGCTATCATGATGATCAGGGCAACGATGGACAGGAAGAAGAAGGGCAGAATCCCCTTGAAGATGTCCTCCAGCGTCAGGTCCTTCCCTTCCGGCATTTGCACCGCCACTGAGCGGACGGTGTAAACGTTCAGGCCCACCGGTGGGGTGATAAGTCCGATTTCGATGGACATAATCACCAGCATGGCAAAGTACACCGGGTCTATCCCCAGCCCAACGATGATGGGATGCACTATGGGCAGGGTTATGGACATCATCGATATGGAGTCCTGGAACATGCCCAGGAACACGTACATCAGCAGGAAAAAGATCATGATGAGCAGTGTGGGAATGTTGGCTTCGTTGACGACCTCGACGAATTCGCCCGGCAGCCCCGTCAGCACCAGGAAGCGGGCGAAGATCATCGCGCCAATGAGGATGAAAAACACCAGCGCAGAGGTCTGCGCCGCCTCTTTCATCGCCTGACTGAACCGCTGCCAGTTCAGGCCCGGCTTTTCCAACAACATTGCCGCAGGTGGCGCTATCGGGATACCGTCCCCGGCGTCCGAGGCGGACGAGGCGGCAGCAGGTGAGTTGGTTGCCGCCGACGCGGTTCCGGCGCGGAAAACCCACCGCTCCAGGAAGGGGGCTATCAGCGCCAGGACCAGGGCCCCGGCTGCCCCGGCTGCCCCGGCCTCGGTGGGCGTAAAGATGCCCGTGTACATACCGGCAATGATGCCCAGTACCAGGACCGCTATGCCGACTATGCCCACCGTGGCCTTTACCCGCTCCATGAACGGTGGTGCGTAGTCGGCCTTGGGGGCGCGGTCGGGATACCGCATCGCCACCAGAACAATGCCGGCGGTGAATATCAAGGTCAGCAGGATTCCCGGCCCGACGCCAGCAATAAGGAGCTTGCCGATGGACTGCTCGGTCAGAATCCCGTAGACAATCATCAGCGCGCTGGGCGGTATCAGCATCCCCAGCATTCCTGCGGCGGCGATGGTGCCGCAGGCGAAGGCCTTGTCGTAGTTCCTTCGATGCATCTCGGGCAGGCTGATGCGGGTGAAAACAGCGCAAGCCACCACGCTGGAGCCGGTGCAGGCGGCGAACATGGCGTTGGCCCAAGTGGTGGCGATGGCCATCCCTCCGGGCAATCTCCCCACCCACTTGTAGGCCGCGTCAAAAGCTCTCGCCGACAAGCCCGCGTGCATCGCAAACAGCCCCATGAGGATGAACAGGGGCAGTATGGCGAAGGCGTAGACGTTGGTGGTGGAGTAGGGAGTGGTGGTAAACAGGGCCAGCGCTAGCGAAACCTTGCCGGTCATCACAAACATACCGACAAACCCGGTAGTGGCCAGCGCCAGCCCCACATGGATGCCCAGCGACATCAGACCGAGAACCGCTACAAAACCGATGATACCCCAGTAGAGATCGTCCATTAGCAAACCCTAATACAGACTGATTGACCCTTAACCGGTCATCCTGAGCTTGGCGATAAGCGAAAGGATGACCCGGACCTGCCTAATCTGGGGTGGCCGGCTCCCCGACCGGCTCGATTGAAAGCGGTTCGGGTTCCGGGACCGCCTCCAAACCGGGTGTGCGGAACATTACCAACACCTCGGACGCGCGGTTAAACCAGTCGGAAAGAAACTGCAGGGACAGAAGCAACGCCCCGAAGACCAGGGCGAACTGCGAGGGCCACTTGGGTATGTTTATCAGGCCGGCAACGTGCTCCCCGATTTCAAAGGAGTGGTAGGACCACTTGAAAGTCTGGTAGAAGATTGCCCCGTAGATGGCAACTCCCAAGGTGTACGCCAACAGGTCCATGATGGCGCGATTCCTGGGGGACATCCGAAGGGTAAGAAACTCCACCCGGATGTGCGCCCGCTGCCGCTGGCTGTAAGCCAGGCCCATGAACACGATGAAGACCAGCATGAACGCTGCGACTTCGTAGGACATTGGAATTGGCTTGTTCAGCACCTTGCGGCCAAATATGTCGGAAACCACCAGCACCATCAGAATGACAACGATGCTGGCTGCACCGAAAGCGCTGGAGTCAACCACCCAGCCCAACAGCCAGTTCAGCCGACGGCCTACCGATCGCAAATCCATTTCAATCCTCACCGCAGGGGGTAGGGGCAGGCTTCAGACCTTGCCCCTACTTTCGGAGAACAATCCACCGGTGCTTACCGGTACTCGGCGGCCCACTCTCTGGGGAACGTGTGCCCCAGTTCTTCCAGGATTTCTATGTAAGTGACCATGACTTCGCTGCCGGGCAGTCCCTTGTCTTCCATTTCTTTGATCCAGTCGCCCGGAATGTCCGATAGCGCGGTGGCCCACTGTGCCCGGTCTTCCTCGGGCATATCATGGCGGGTTATGCCCAATTCTTCCCATTCTTCCAAGGCCGCGTTGCGCCGCTCCAGAATCAGCGATGCGTTGAGTTGCACGGCTTCGTCGCCCACTTCCAGCATTAACTGCTGCAAGTCTTCGGGCAGGCTATCCCAAGTATCTTTGTTGATGCCCAGGCCCACCGGCATGGCCGCGCCCATGTCCACCCAGGTTATGTTCTTGTTGAAGTCGTGGTACTTGTAGGCGTGAGAGATGTCCCAGGGCAGGAATTCGGCATCGATTACTCCGGTCTGCAATGCCTGGTAACGGTCTGCCACCGGCATGGCGATGGCTGTGGCTCCGGCGCCCTGCAGAATCTTCGGGTGATATGAGCCGATGGAGGCAATCTTGATGCCGGCGAAGTCCTCGAAAGTGACGATGGGCTCCTTCGATGTAAGGTTATAGGTATCAATGACCGACGGCACCAGGAACACCATGTTGTAGTTCTCTATTTCCTCCCGGAGGGCTGGTACCTCTTCATACAGCCTTTGGGCTGCCTCGAGAATCACGTAAGGGTCGCCGGGGCCGAAGGGAACGGCATAGGTCCAGTTCCCCAGCGGCAGCTTGCCGGGGTAGTAAGGCAGCGCGACCATTCCGGCGTCGGCCAACCCGACTTCAACCGCCTCCAGGGTTTCGCCGGCCTTGGTCAGTGCGCCCGACCAATAGAAGTCGGTCCACACGATGCGTCCACCACTACGGCGTTCCACTTCGTCGGCCCACCACTTCTGAACTTCGCTGATCAGGAACGGCGGCGGTGAAAGAGGCGAGCTGTATTTGAGCTCGAAGATTTCTTCGTCGCCGGTTGAAGCGGGCATGGCGGTCGGCTCTTGCTCTTCTGCCATCGCAGTTGCTTCAGTTTCGGGTTCCGAGGTGGCGTCCGAACCGCAAGCCACTGCGAATATACTCAGCAGCGCCAACACAGACACCAGGGTGAAAATCTGGAACAGCCTTACGTTTAACATCCGGTACTTCCCAACTATTTAGATGACCTTAACAACGTAGCGTCGCATCCCGTTAAAAAACTACGACATTCGTAACCCTTCCTGCTACGCCGTGTATGTTACCGCATACTAATTAGTTCAGATTCACATTGTCAACCGTTTGCCGAAGGCCTGAACGGCGTCGGCAAGGCAAATTACGCTCGCGATAGGGCCTGTAGACCATCATCAAGTGGTGAAGCAGGTTGAGGATATTGGTGAATTCGGCGCTATCGAGCAGCTCAACCCTCTGGTGGTCCGGCGCGGTGCGGGCCCGGGCGTTGGGCAGGCAACGGAGCCCAGCACGAATTTCCTCTGCAAGTGGACACCGGGGAGACACCGCAGCGTGGCAGGAGGCACGATAACAGGCAGGAGAGGCCCCGCTTCTCAAAGCGGGGCCTCTCCTGCCTGGGTATCAGCAAACACTAAGCCGGCAAATCGCGGCCGCCACCGTCACACCCGCCCGCGCAGGCGCGGGTCCAGCACGTCCCGGAGCGAGTCCCCCAGCACGCTGAAGGAAAACACCGCCAGCGTAATGAAAATGCCGGGCACAATCGCCACATGGGGCGCGAACGAGAAAGCTGTCAGGGCGTTGGAGAGCATTTCTCCCCAAGTAGGTGTGGGCGGCGGTATGCCCAACCCCAGGAACCCTAGTGCACTTTCGGTGATGATGGCTACGCCGATGAGGCCCGTCGCTATTACCAGATAAGGGGCAACGCAGCCAGGCACAATATGCCGAAAAATGACGCGCAGGTCGCTGGCTCCAATAGCCCTGGCAGCCTCCACGTACGGGCTTTCTTTGATAACCAGTGTGTTGGCCCGAACTACCCTGGCCCCGTATGGTATGAAAGGTACGGCTATGGCAATAATTAGAGTGTTCAAGGAACGGTCAAGGGCGGTAAGCAGCGCTAAGGCCAGGATGATGACTGGGAAGGCCATCAGGATATCCACGAATCTCTGGATAATCGCATCGGTCTTCCCCCCATAGTATCCGCTGGAGAGCCCAAGAGCCGCTCCCACCAGTGTACCGGCAAGTGAGGCAATCCCTCCAACAACCAAAGACCGCCAAGCGCCGTGCAGGACTCGGCTGAGCACATCCCTTCCAAACTGGTCGGCGCCAAGCAGGTGACTGCTCGAAGGCGCAAAGTATTTGTCAAGGCTAATTTCAGTAGGGTCGGATGGGGCAACAAAAGGCCCTATTATGGCCAGTAGAGCCAAAAGTAGAATTATTGTTGCAGCCACCGCTCCTAGCGGCGAACGCTTGGTAAAGGATACTACTCCGCGCCAAGACAGTGCCCAAACCTTCCCGCCAACACTCCTCGTGTCTAGCGCCTCCGGTGTACTGGCAGCCATCAGCTCTCTCCCTAGCCCTTCTCGTTTACTGATACCGGATCCGGGGATCCAACCAGGCGTACAAAATGTCCGTTAGCAGGTTGGCTACAATTACGATTGCAGCAAAAATGAATATCATCGTCTGCACCAAGGGGAAGTCGTTGTTGAAAACTCCATCCACCAACAACGAACCCCAACCGGCCAAGTTGAATACCTTTTCGGTTACGACTACTCCACCCAACATTGCCACAACCTGAAGCCCACCCACGGTGACCACAGGTATCACGGCGTTTCGCAGCCCGTGCCGAACTACAACCACCCGCTCCCGCAGCCCTTTGGCTCGGGCCGTCCTCATGTAGTCTTCGAACATTACTTCCAGAAGGGAAGAGCGGGTCATGCGGGCGATGAAGGCCACCTGAAAATAGCCAA
This sequence comes from Dehalococcoidia bacterium, assembly GCA_965261885.1. GTDB lineage: Bacteria > Chloroflexota > Dehalococcoidia > Lucifugimonadales > UBA3495 > VXOI01. The sequence goes on along the minus strand of CBDHDY010000020.1, from coordinate 65,905 downwards.
GGGTTAGGGCAGGCCAGATCATTTGCTTAAGGTTCCTCCACGGGTCTTCGAAAGGACTGACCCATTGGAGTTCAGGTGTCCAGGTGAACGTGCGCACCAGGAAGAGCATGATCATCAATCCGAGCCAGAACACGGGTACTGAGAGTCCAACGACACTAACCACTCTCAGGACATAGTCGAGCCATGTATTGTGGCGAATGGCGTTCAGGGCGCCCATGGGAACACCCACCAGCGCCGCGATAACCATCGTATAAATTGCCAAGTTGAGTGTTACAGGGAATCGCTCGACAATCAGTTCCTTCATCGGTACGCCTTTGACGATCAGGGAATCTCCGAGATCAAGGGTGACCATGTCCCTGACCCATCGCCCGTACCTTTCATACCAGGGGTCATTCAATCCAAGCTGTTCTCGTAATGCGGCCACTGTCTCCGGATTGGCGGCCTCGCCCAGTATGGCCAAAGCCACATCTCCCGGTATTACCGCCATGATGATGAATATGAGGAATGAGACTCCAACCAGGGTAGGAATCGCCAACATTAATCTTCGGCTAATGTATTGTTTCATGGCCTACTCGTACCCGTTACCTATACCCACAACTTGACACGTGGCTCCCGTTGCCATTCGCGAGACTATTGAAACCAACACATTATCCCGCCAATGAATAGGCTCCCCCGAGTTTAATTCGTCAGGGGGGAGCCCAGGCTGCTACCTAGTTTGCCGTGTTCCCTATGGCCTGGAGGTAGGCAACTCAGGGAAATCCAGCCAAACGTACTTCATCCTTGAGTTCGTGCTTCGAGCAATGGGATTTGCAGTCCAACCCTTAACGTAGGGCCACTTGAGGTGATGGAAATCCCACCACTGAAGCATGATCCAACCGGACTCGTTCATGGCGATTTCGTCCATCTGCCAAACCAGCTCTTTTCGTTTTTCAAGGTCAGCCTCGAACTTTTGCAACTCGTACAGCCGGTCAATCTCGGGGACAGATTGCCTTTGATACCACCGGCCCCCGTTGGTTATGTAAGACTGGCCAAACACGTCGATGGGGTCATCGAAATCATATGCAGCGCCCGACAGTCCCCAGAGATAGTCTCCCGAGACTTCCAGGTCCCGGTAGGGCGTCAATAGTAATGGATTCAATTCGATTTCAACGTCGATCTGCTTGAGCATCTGCTGAACTATCTGCGCGTGGCCGCAACTGAACAGTATGTTGCTGATACAGTTCAACGGCATGCTTCCCCAGTCGATCTCCCCCTTCTCGGTGTAGTAGTCAGCCAGAAGTTCCCTGGCGTTGGCGCGCCGGACTTCCATATCAGGACCGAAGCCGATGAGTTTTTCTCGCCGTTCGACTGGCATACCCCACGGACCGGTAGGCAATGTGGCGGTTCCCACCTCTCCTGTCTCGGTGCCCAGTTCTATAATTGCCTCGCGGTCTATAGCCTCGTTGATGGCTTGCCGGACCCTTATGTCGTCGAAAGGTGCGTTGTTGGTCTGCAAATGGAGACTTGCGACGACGTTTCCACCAAACGAGTATTCGAGCTGAGGTTCCCGGTCCGCCGTTGCTTGTCCTAGATCGGGTCCCAGGTTCGGATGCCGGTATGGCCCAGTCCAGTAAATGCGCTCGGCGAGCACCTGATTGGCCACAGTCTGCGGGTCGGTAATGACGTTAATCTCGATCGCATCCAGATATGGCAGCCCCTCGTCGAAGTAGTCTGGGTTTCGCTCGAACCTAAAGAAGGTTGTGGTGTTCTCCTTCAGGATGAATGCTCCGGTTCCCACCATTATGCTTTTGATACCGTCCACAGGGTCCGACTCTAGGATGTGTTTGGGAACCATAGCGTTCCATCCATTGGACCAGAGGGGCACGAGCAATCCTGAGGCGCCTTTGCCGTTAAGCACCACCGTGTTCGGGTCCGGCGCCTCGACGCTGTCGACTAGCGATCGGACTATCCCCTGGCGGGGACTGATGACTCCCTCTGGAGGATTCATAATTCGCTCAATGCTGAATTTGACATCCTCGGAGGAGAAAGGGGCGCCGTCATGCCACTTCACATTTTCAGCCAGATGGAAGATAACCTTTTTGCCTCCGTCCTCCAGCTCCCAGGATCGGGCCAGGTCGGGAATTACTTCGACTCCCTGAGGATCGTATGGGCTGGTACCGAGCAAGCCGCTGTACGCTAAGCTCGTGCTGGCATAGATACCACCCAAAGAAGTCTGATGCATATCGAACTGGTCGATTGTTTCGTTGGCGACACTCAGGAATGTGCCACCGTACCGGGGCGTTTCTCCGTTGGCTTGAGCCAAAGACAGAGGACCACCCGACATAAGAGTCTTGGCGGCTTCACTGTACTGCGAGTCATCACCTCCAACCGGGGCTGCAGTGGTTCTTGGCACCGCTGCAGTGGTCGCCGCGGTTGTAGGCGCTGCCGAGACGGATGTCGCGGGTGCCTGCGTAGCTTCCGAAGCCGGGGCCTCGGTCGCCGTGTCACCGCCACAGGCCGCCAGCACCACCAAGCCTAGTATGACTCCGACGATGATTGCTATGCGCAACTTGAATGTGCCGAACATTAGCCCGTTACCTCCGCTTTCTGACCGCCGAATCGGAGCGGCAGCCGATTGAGTTTCTGGAATCCTATATCACTATTCCTATACAGTCAATTAAAATGTCTTCGAATTTCGAAATTATGAAATTTAATGATTGATAATTTGTATATATATTAGCGTTTTTCGTAAATGCAAATGCAATTCGCATACGCAGCCCGCCAGACGCCGAAATGGCCTGCCAGGCGGGACGGGGACTCCTCGCGCATGCGGAGGTGGGTGGTGTCGGGGAAGGCGTGGTTACTGCCGGGGAAGCGGACGAATTCGACGGTCTTGCTGAGTTGTTGCCGGGGCACGAGCTGCTCTCCGCTCTGCGCTTTCAGGCAGGGGGCGTCGGACTCCCATGCAGCACCAGCACACCAGCACCAGCAGCGCGGTTACGTTCCTGGTGCCGGGATGGGGGAGCGGGCCGGCTGAGACAGATTCTGCAGGAACGGCACATTACGGCCCATTTCCGATCCATCCCAGCAGGAATCTAACACGGTGGCCATGGGGGCTTTGAGTACCTGGGAGACCATGTGGTTTGTCCCCAAGGCAAGGTGCTGAAGCGGGCGGGCTGTCACCGCCCCCACGCCAGCTACCGGTAGGTGGCCAGTCAGTAGGATTGCCAGGCTTGCCCCAGTAAAGAACAGTGTCTTCCTCCTCGCCAGAAACCAATACGACAATTCGTTTACCCTACACCGAAGCGACATGGTTTATAGCAACAACGCCAACGTCTTTGACCCTTCACGAACGTCGGTAATTCCCACAACGGTAATTCGCACTTCCTTTTGCCTTCCCTCGCAATGTTGTGGTTCGGGGTACAATTGGGACCGGCCTGCACCCGGCCGCGTTTTGACGCTGGCATACAGGCGTGGGGTTGGCGGGACGTACTGGACGCCACAGGCCGGCAAGAGCTGAGACCGGGGCCGGCACCCTTGCTGCAACAGGAATAAACGACATTGTGACCACGCAAACGGCGCAGACAGAGGGCAAAGAGGTGAACAAGGCCTGGTTCTACTTCGTGCTCTCCCTCACCATTCTCAGCACCCAGACCGCGATCGTGATGGTTCCGGCGCTCCTGGTCGAGATTGCGACCGACCTTGACGTTTCAGTGGCGGTCTCGGGGCAGCTGAACACGGCGTCCTTCGCGGCATTGGCCGTTTCGATTGTTGCCGTGGGCCCGCTGGCCGATTCCTTCGGGCGCCGCCCGGTGGCTCTCGCCGGGGTGCTGATGGTCCTGGTATCGGTGCTGGGGTCGGCATTCGCGCCGAACATGGAGGTATTCCTCGCCCTCAGGGTGCTGGGCGGCCTGGGAGGAGGCACCATACCGCCCACATCGGTGGGGGTGGTGTCCGACATCATCTCCCCCGCCAGGAGAGCCCAGGCCGTCGGCGGCATCATGGGCACCGTCGTGTTGACCTCGGCCATCACCGTCCCGCTGGTGGCCCTGTTCGCGGACTGGTGGGGCTGGCGGTTCACCTTCGTGCTGGCGAGCATGCTGCTGGCAACGGCGCTGCTCCTGGGCTGGGTCTGGTATCCCCGCGACAGCAGGGAACGCAGAGGCGAACTCGTATTCTTTGCCCGGTACTGGTCGCTGCTTTCCATGAGCTTTTTCCGGGTCGCCCTGGCGGTGATTGTGACCCAGCGGCTGGCCTACTGGGGAATGATCAGCTTCTTCGCCGCCTACCTGATAGAGGCCTACGATCTGAGCGTGGGATTCGTGGCCCTGCCCCTGCTGATTGCTGCTGCAGCCCAGGTGACGGGGAGCTACGCCGCCGGATTCGTGGCCACGCGGAGCTATCGAGTCGCGCTGATGGCCATCACCACGGCCGCCGGGGGAGTCTGTGTCTTCCTCTTCTTCGCCGTCGATTTCGGGCTCTGGACTGCGGTGGCCCTGGCAACGGCCGGGTCGGGCCTGCTGAGCGTCCTGGCGCCGGTGATGGTCGCCGCCACCACGGAGTATTCGGGAGAGTCCAAGGCCACGGGTGCCAGCACCATCGGTGTCGGCAACTTCGTGGGCGGAGTGCTCGGCGCCGGGCTCTCCGGCGCTCTCCTGGCGATCGTGGGCTACGCGGGAATCGGCTACCTGTGCCTTGCCCTGACCACCGGCAGCGCGCTGCTGCTCGCGGTGTTCGCCCGGCAGTTGCGGGTGAACGCGGGCTGAGGGGCCCGCTGGCCGACCCCCGGTTGCAGGCGTGACCGGTTGCAGGCGTGGCCGGGCGCAGGGCGCAGGGCGCAGGGCGCCGCCTGCCCGCGCGCAGCTGTTCCTCCCTTATATAAGTCTGCAAGATATAAGTCTGCAAGCGGTTCCCGGATATAAGTCTGTAAGCGGTTCCCGGCGGGCGCGGGCATGATCCCGGATATGTTCCCGGGCGCAGGCCCGTCCGGTGGTCCCGGCTGGGGTTCCCGGGCGGAGCCGCCCTGGGCTGGCGGGGCGGGGGCCGCGCCCTCGCCGGAGGCCGATGCCGCTCCTGCGACCGGAGTCAACTTGTTTCACAACCGTGTAAAACGGGTTGTCCGGCATCTTGCAACGGCATGTTCTGGCGGATATATTGCATGTTGGATTCGAACGATTCCGTTTCCGGCGGGCTGACTGACCCGGTCGCGGATTCCCCTTGGACCCGGGGCGGCCACGGAAACATCGAATCCGGGACCAGGGAGACGTTCATCCGGGACCCGGGCAGGAGGTTGGCCGATACCCGCCGCGTGGCGTGGGGAATTGGTGTAACTTTCCAGTAATACTCATAGTCTTAGAATATTCTAAACTGACTGCAGCCAGAGGACTCTGGATGCCACAGGAGGGCGGGCCCATGTAAAACTCCCCCCGCCAGGGGCGGGAACGCCGCAAGGAAACAATTACCCCAGCGCAAACAGGAAAACGCAGACCCCGCAGCGACGGGGACCCGCAAGTAGGCAACGCCAACCCAGCGGTAAAGCGGGCCCAGGTGGCCCCACCTCCGCAACGGGACGGCTGAGCCGAAAGCCCGCACCCCGATCCGTTCGGGGCGCAAACAGGCCGGGCGGTGCAAGGGGACCCATGTGGCCCCGATTCCGCAGCCGACCTGAAATCAACCGCCACCCCCGCAGATCGGGGGGGCAAACCAGGCTCCAGGGAGCAGAGGGCTCGAGTGGCCCCAACTTCCCAGCGGGCCTGCCGAAAGGAGAAATTACCAAGATGAATTCAATAGCTGGCAAATCCACAGGGATTGCCCTGCTCATGGCCGCAGCGATGCTCGCTGCCCTCTTCTCCATGGGCGTCTTCTCCGCCTCCGGGGTCGGCGCTAACGCAAAAGCCAATCCCGCTCCCACGGCAGAGTTGGACATCATAGTGCCGGAAGAAGATGAAGTCACTTTGACGGTGACGTTCCAAATCAACGACGATATAGACGGCGCTGCGACGGGCACTCAGGCTGACGACAATGTCACGATTGATGTGCCGGAAAATATCGCGGAGATACTGACAACTTTCGATACTGACAACATCTCAGTTACCCAAGGTGGAAAACCCGTTGGCAAGGTTGTGGATCCCATCGAAACTGCCCAGGAAATCGTGATTACTGTGGCTGACGATGGAGACCAAAATGTCGTCAAGGACGAAACGGTGACAGTCACCATTTCTGATCTGACGCTTGAGGCTGCGGCCGCTACCGGCGATGTCACGATTTACCAGACGGGGCAAGCAATTGCAGCCCGGCCGACAGCGTCACTTTCGATCTACGACATCGAAAACGCCCTCAGCGACCTTTCGGCCACCCTGAGTTATGACCTAACCGGGGCGGAAGACGTTACGCTGACGCTCAAATTCAGCACAGCCGAGGCCCAAGCCGAACTGGTCGTGATCACACTGCCACCAGAGTACGATCTGTTCACAGGGGCGGTCGGTTCACGCACGGAACGCACTGACATCTCCTTAATCAACTTGACTGACCCCGACAGTCCCACTCCGGATACGAACCCTACCTTTGTGGAGGAATCCGCTGGCGATACGATCGAGCTTGCTGCTAATGAAATCACTGCGGACACCGACTATACATTCACAGTAGGGGCAGACTATGTTACTGATGCGGAGAACCCTACGGGTGGCTTCACCAATCCGGACTCCGCGGATACCTTCGAGGTAATTTTCCGCCAGGGCACCATCATACCGGCCGGGACAGCGCCGTTCTCGGTGAACGTTCCTGTCGTGAAATACGAGCCCACCAGTTCAAACGAAGCCGCTTCCGGCCAGAGCCTTAAGGTCCGGGGCTACGTCGACTACTCGGATGCCGACGACATCACCGTGAATCTGAACAAATTCGGCGTTCCCAGCAGCATTGATGCCGACCAGATTGTCGTTGAAGTTGGTGATTATAGCGCCAACCCGAGCGATGTGGAAATTGACGGCTCGAAAGTAACCCTGGTTGCGCCGTTTGAATATGACGATGAGGTCTCTAAAACAACTGAAAAGTTGGACGCAAGCGTTACGGATCTGACCATCATCACCTTCAGGCGTGCCGCCGGCATCACCCTGCCGACATTGCACGACGACTACGACATCAAGGTCTCCACTTCCGAGACTTCGGAAGATGCGGCTGACGATGCGACTGAAGCAGAAAAGGCCCTCGGCGGAGACGGAGTCATCAACGAAGTTTCCGTCATGCGCCAGGTGAAGGTCAGCCCGACCAGCGGCAAGCGTGGCACCGAGATCACGATTACCGCCAAGGGCTACACTGACAACACCCACGACATCGTCATGGGCAGCGGGGGTAATTCCCTCACCAAGACTGCCGAGGCAACCGACGGTGAGCTTACCCTGAAGATTGATACTTCGGTCAAGAACAACGACGACAATTCGGTTTTCCAGGGCCCCCACGACACGGACACCACCATCACCGTGGGTGACGCCTCGGCCACGTTCACCATCAAGGCGTCGTTCTCCTGGAGCCCGGAAAACCCGACACCGGGTCAGGACATCACGATAACGCTCGCAGACATTGACCCGGAAAATACTGGCACTGGAACTACTGTTGACACATCCCTGGACGTGGCGCCCGATATCACCATCGGCGGCGAGGATGTGCTGAACGTCGGCGATGCCAGCGATGACATGCGCTCCACCTGGAAGGGCCAGGTCAACGGGGACACCCCGTTGGGCAACCGCAGGATCGCGGTCACCGTCGACGGTGAAGGCCTGACGGCCCAGAACATCACCGTTGGGACCAACGAACTGACGGTGACCCCGACCACGGTCGTGCCGCGCCAGACCATATCCATCGACGGCGACGGATTCACGGCGCGCGGTGACGTCGATCTCTCAGAGGTCTCAGTGGATGGAGTACCGGTGAGGACCGAAGAGGGTGAGACCCAGGCCATCAACAACAACGGCAATGTCTCCTTCGACATTTCCGTGCCCGAGACGGTTTCGTCCGGTCCCGCTACCGTCAAGGTGGTAGGCAGCGGCGACCGCATCGGTACGGCCAGCATAACCATCGCCGAGGCCGAGATAACTGTCACCCCAGCCGAGAGCCTCCGGGGCGAGACCATCACGGTCAGCGGTACGGGCTTCCCGGCAACTGACCTGGTCCTGATCAAGTACAACGGCGGCACGGTGAGCACGGCCAATACCAGCCCCACCGGTACCTTTGAGAAGGACATCACCGTACCTGCCAGGTCGAACATCAACCCAGGCGGGAAGTACACGGTCGAAGCGGTTTCCCAGGTTAACGCCACCGACGTTTCTGACACCGCAGACCACAACATCAAGGACCCCGCAATTTCGATGACCCCCAGCTCGGCCGCAGCAGGCAGCTCGATCACCATCACTGGCAGCAACTTCAAGGGCTTCCTGCAGGTGCAATCCATAGTAATCGGCGGACAGGACGTGACCCCGGTGCCCTCTCCGTCCACCGACAAGTGGGGCTCCTTCACGGCCAGCGGCATCCAGGTACCGCAACTTGACGCGACCCGGCACGCTGTCAAGGTAATCGTCGGCGCTGCTGATGGCTCTGACGGCGACGCCACCGAGTTCCTGACGATCGTTACGGAAACCGCGGTCGTCATCACCGATCCCGCTGTGATCTTTGAGCCTCTGGGCGACCGCCTGGCACGGGTCTGGTACCTGGACCGCGAGACCCAGTCCTGGACCTTCTACGATCCGGATGCTGAGCTCTTCGCAGTCGTGCCCGAGGATCGGAAGATGACATCGGTGGTAAGCGGACAGGTGGTGACCATCATCATCACCGACGGCGATTCCGTCGACTTCCAGGGCGGCACCCTGTACCAGAGCAGCAACCCCACCACCCTGAATTAACACAGGCACTCAGCAAACGGGGTCCGTCCCCGTGAGCCACAGGGAGGCTTAGCCGGTAGCGATGCCGGCGGCCTCCCGCTCCCCACGGGCCGGGGTCCCGCCCGCCCGCAGGCACGTTAACGAGACCTCGTTAACGAAAGACAAGGAGGAAAGAATGACCGTAACCAGATTAGTGGCACTGCTGAGTGTGCTGACGTTGCTGGCTTCGCTGCCGCTGTCAGTGGCCCTGGCGCAGGCGCCGCCACCCCTGCCTTTCCTGGTCGTCGGCAACGCCGAACTGGACGGGAAGCAGGCCCCCGAGGACACCATGGTCGTCGCCATGATCGACGGCGAGAAGGCTGGCGAAGGCATGGTTGACGCCATGGGCATGTACAGCGTCGAAGTCGAGGGCGACGAGGGCGCCATGATCACGTTCTCGCTCGAGAGGATGATGGGCGAGGGCGAAGACGCCGAGATGATGATGTACATGGCGGACACCATGGAGGATGTCATGGTGGGCATGACGGGCGACGTCAAGCCCGCCGACCTGATGGCCTACACCGACCCGAGCCTGCAGCCCACGCCGGCGCCCCCCGCCATGACCGCCGAGGAAGAGAGGGAGGCCATGCGTGGTGCCACCGGCCCGCGCGGCCCTCCGGGCGAAGCTGGCGCCCCCGGCATTGACGGCGCCCCCGGCGCAGACGGCGCCCTTGGCGCCCCCGGCGATGACGGTGCCCGCTGGCGATGACGGTGCCCGCTGGCGATGACGGTGCCCGCTGGCGATGACGGTGCCCGCGGCGATGACGGTGCCCGCGGCGCTGCCGGTTCTGACGGCTCCGACGGCTCCAACGGCCAGGACGGCGCCCCCGGCGTCAAGGGCGATCCCGGTCCCCAGGGCGAGGTCGGACCTACCGGCCCTGCCGGTGCTGCTGGCGCTCAGGGTGAGTCCGGCGGCGGCGGAGCACTCGCCGTAATCGCTCTGATCATCGCCATCGTCGGCGTGGTCGCAGCGGGCGGTGCGTTCATCGCAGGACGCCAGGGCTCATAGCCTGACCACCCCCCAGTAGAACCCGGAAAGAACCCGGGACACCCGGGTAGCCCGGTAAGAACCGGGTAGACCCCAGGAACCCATCAAGGGGCGCTTTCGAAAGAGGGCGCCCCTTTCCGCGTCAATCGCGCCCGGCCGCCCCGGACGGCGTCTCCCGCCTGCCCCCGCGCCACAGTGCCCGGGGACACGCCGGGCTGACGCCGCGGATGCCCTCGTAGTCTGCCCACCTCAGCCTGCGGAGATGCAGTCTGCGCCTGTGGTTCCCGGGTTTGTGGAATTGAATATTGCGAACAACATCACAGTCGGGTTAGAATCACTCGTTTGAATTTCGCGAGGATATTTTTGCGCCCAAAGTTTGACGCCGCGCGGAATTGAACGCCGCGCGGACTTTCAAACGAGGAAGTTCACGCGAGGAAGTTCACGAAGGGTATCGGTTGCTCCCTGGCGATTTCGCCGGGGCCCTTGATACCCGAGCTTCTGTAAGCACCTACACCATAGCAGTGAGGCCGAAAATGGCTCTGATGACACCGGATCCCACGTTCTATCCTTCCGCCCGCCTGGCTGGTCAGGCACCGGCCGAGCGGCTGGGGTACGTGTCCGTCCTGAACACCAACGGCAGCCCCGACGCCATTGCGGTGGTCGACATGGACCAGGCTTCGCCCACCTACAGTTCCGTAGTCAACTCCCTGGAAATGCCCAACGTGGGCGACGAGCTGCATCACTTCGGGTGGAAACGCCTGCAGTGCTTCCCTGTGCCCATACGCTCCGCACCCTCACCTGGAGCGGCGCTACCTGATAGTCCCCACGCTGAAGACCTCCCGAATCTACGTGATCGATACCAAGCCGGACCCCTTTGCGCCCAGTATTTCAAAGATCGTCGAGGCCGACGTGATCGCCAATCGCACCGGGTACAGCCGGCTGCATACGGTCCACTGCGGGCCCGATGCAATCTACCTGAACGCCATCGGTTCTGCCGAGGGCGGCACCCCCGGCGGAATCCTCAGGATCGATCACAATACCTTCGAACCGCTGGGCGCCTGGGAGCTGGACCGCGGGCCCCAGACGCTGGCCTACGACTTCTGGTGGCACATCGGGCTGGACGTGGTCGTCACCAGCGAATGGTGCTCCCCGGAACTCTTCGAGAGTGGCCCGTCGCTGGCGGATATTGTCGCCGGTAACTACGGCCACAAGATCCATTTCTGGGACTTGCGGCGGCGGCGCCACATCCAGGAGGTTGACCTGGGCAGCGAAAACCAGATGGTCCTGGAGTTGAGGCCGGCTCACAATCCCACCAAGGCCTACGGATTCGTGGGAGTGGTTGTCAACAACCAGAACCTCTCGGGTTCAGTCTGGACCTGGTACCAGGAGAACGGCAAATGGGCAGTCACCAAGGTGATTGAGATCCCCGCCGAGCCCGCCGACCCGGCGCTGTTGCCCGAGGCCCTGAAGGGACTTGGCGCGGTGCCGCCCCTGATCACCGACCTGGACCTGTCGCTGGACGACCAGTTCCTGTACGTATCCTGCTGGGGAACCGGCCAACTGAGGCAGTATGACGTCTCCGATCCCTTCAATCCCAAGCACACCGGGACCGTGGAAATCGGCGGCATAGTCAAGAAAGCCTCCCATCCCAGGTCGGCCTCTCCGGTAGGGGCACCGCAGATGCTGGAGATAAGCCGGGACGGGCGCCGGGTTTACGTCACCAATTCGCTGTACAGTTCCTGGGACGACACCTTCTATACAGACATGAAGGGCTGGATGGCAAAGATCGACGTGGACCCGGAAGGCGGAATGTCGTTCGACAAGGAATTCTTCGTTGATTTCGGAGAGGGCAGGGCTCACCAGGTGCGCCCGGAGGGGGGCGACGCTTCCTCCGACTCCTTCTGCTACCCCTAGCCGGTAAAGCCAGTGTTTGCTGCGCTGCCCGTTCACGCCGAACCCGCTGCATTGGTAAGCCAGGGGCCGCTAATCGGATTAGCGGCCCTTGGCGCTTTTCATGGCCTCAACCCGGCAATGGGCTGGCTGTTCGCCGTAAGCCTGGGCCTGCAACGTCAGAGCACCCGGGCTGTTGGCAACGCCCTTTTCTTCATTACCCTTGGCCACGTCGCATCTCTGGCGGCGGTGGCTGCGGTGCTGATGCTGGTCGGGTATTTCGTGCCGCTGTTCTGGGTGCGTATCGCAGCGGGAACAGTCCTGCATCTTTTCGGAATCTACAAGCTGGTCCTGTACTACCGCCACTTTCGCTGGGTTGGAATGAACGTCAGCGGTCGCGACCTGGCAGGATGGTCATTCCTGATGGCCACATCCCACGGCGCCGGATTGATGCTCGCGCCCATAGTGCTGAGCGTTGAGGAGAAGGGAGGCGGCTCGTTACCGGATCTGGAGCACCACTCGGGGTTGCTGGACCTGACGGACACGGCTGCTGCGTGGGGGATCGGCCTGGCGATTCACACCTTTGCCATGCTCCTGATTATGCTGGTAATAGCTCTGGCAGTTTACAAGTGGCTGGGCCTGGGGTTTCTCAGAAGGGGCTGGATCAACGTGGACTTGCTTTGGGCCGCGGCCCTGATGCTGGCCGGGGCCAGCACTATCATTCTTGCACTTTACTTCTGAGGAACCTCTGGGTGGGTCACCAACACTGCAACGTCCATTGCCTAGCCTGCGCTGGTGTAAGATGCTGGTGCCGGAGGAGCTGCCGGGGTTCGCCGGGTCGATGTATCTCCTCACCGGTATCTCTGAATCCCCAATTCTCCGGCCAGATGCCGATCGCCGGCGGGGTGCTCAGACCGATGACGGCTCCCGCCAGTATCAGGCCGGAGACCCCCTGGGACACCGGGAGCACGTCGCCGATGATCGCCGGCGTGGCATACAGCAGCGCGGTGCCGGCTGAGGCGAGGACAACAATGATGCCGATGTCGATGAGGATGCGCCGTCCGGCGTTGTGAAGTTGCGCGCCGGTCTCGCCCTTCAGGGACAACGCAGACCAGAACGTATCCACGCCAAGCTGCATGGCAAGCAACATGCGGCGCAGGACAGCGGGAGAACGGCGGTCGGCCCACTGGGAAAGAGGCAGCGATGAGCGGGAGGTCAGCGGGGCCAGTACGGAGGTGATGGACGTGGCGATGGACAGGATGGGTCCCAGGGCAGCCCCGCCCAGCGCATCAGCGGGGCTGAGCCGTCCGATCGCCAGCGAGAATTCCCCCATCTGCGGCATCGACAATCCGACCCGCAGTGCATCCTCAAGGCTGCGGCCCGCCAGAATGGAGCCGACGACCCGGCGAACACAGGCCGCCCGGTCTTTCCGGTAGGTGCTGAAGTGTTCAGGGTTTGGCGCCAGCCGGATGCGGCCTCCGGGTTGTCGGAAGCCTGGTGCAGGGGCGCCGTCTCGTATACAGAAATTATCGGGTCTTCGTGCTAGTAGACCGAAATTTTTGTAATGATGGGCAGTTGGAATGACGAGACTTCCCGGCGACAATTCGAACGCGAAACCTGCGCCCCAAAACTTCCCATCATTTCTACGCAGTTGCTCTACTAGTTTATGAAGTATCTGGGGTGCGCTACCTAGTCAATAACTTCCACCGGACGCTCTCGCCGGAAGTCCGACCGTCACCGAGCGCGCCCAATCCAGAGGGTAGGTAGGGAGAACCAGGCCCGCAGGTAAGACCTCCAGGACCTGTATGAAACAGGCGTTTATCTGAAGCCCAGTCCAGAAACCCGCCGTTGCTGACAATGGATAGGCTGGGCGGTTGTTGGGCCGCCTCCAGTATCGCAACCCCGGCCTCCAGCGAGAATCCCAACAGGCCGATAGGCTCCAATTGGTGGAGCAACCACTATCGGCGAGCGTTCCTCTGCTCCCGCCAGTTCAGGCCCGAGTCCGACTCTACAAGCTCGTCATCGAAGAACCCGTGCCCCCGCTTGACCAGGTGCATGCACTCGCAGAACAGCAGCCAGACGATGTACCGCACGACCTCTTCGGGCACTCCATTGGGGTAGAAGGACCTCGGGTTCTTGTCCGGGTCGGCGTTGACGTAATAAATGGCTGAGTATAGCCATTCTAGTGCATGCATATTTCGAGGTGAACTTCTTCATCTTGGAAGCCCGGGCGATGCCGCGCATGATCTGCCTCAGGGGGGCCAGCTTGTAGTTTTTATCTGGGCCGGCGGCACCAGTTGATACTCGTAGGTGACCGGGTTCCACCAGCAGGGTATGACCTCCCGGCAGATGTGGAACATGCGGAACCAGCCCACGTGGCTTGCATTCTCACGGGGATACAGCCGCTTCTGAATCAGGAACGTGTCGGAGTTAGGTACAGGCCCCACAGCCTGCCCCGGTGACCGCGGCGGCAGTGGCTTCGCTCAAGACCGCGTCCACCGAAGGAGTAGGTACGTGAAACATCCTGCAAGGGCGAGAAGGAACTCCTCCGAATCTGGGAGAACCGTTTTGAAACACGAAACCAACTTCAGACACGGACCAGCCAATGGATGCTGCCACGGAACAGGCCAAACCGTATCCGCAGCGACTGCTCCATTCGAATGCAAGTTTCCGAACGGGCATTGCAATCCTTGAAATGGAATCAGAAAATTATCAACCGCGCCAGAAGTTCTCCAAGGAGAAAGTCCAGTCCGGCGGATGTTGCGCTGAACGTCCCGCTCGCTCAGCGTGGGGCTTGGCCGCAAGATTCCAAACGATTCGATTCCCTTAAACGAGCAGATTCAGGGCCGCGGTGGCGATGCCCAGAAAGAGCAGGAATCCGAAGACGTCGGTGAAGGTGGTCACCACGATGGCGGAGGCCACGGCCGGGTCAACTCCCACCCGGCGTAGGAACAGCGGCACTCCAGCCCCGACAGTTCCGGCGATGATCATGTTGCCCGGCATGGCGACACCCAACACCAGCCCCAAGGCAGGATTCCGCTTCCAGACAGCGGGTATCAAAATGCCCCCGTCTGGTAAGTGGCGTCGAGAAGTTGGGACACTGGGGCGACGGAATCGAGTACTGCTGACGTGATGACTGACGGCAGTAAATCAGGCAGAGTGACGCCGTTACAGGAGCAGAGAGATACAGCATTGACGGTGTGGCCCATTTTTCGTCAGGATCGTCCGAAGCTTGGGACGCGGCGTTTTCCCTATTGCGTTCGAGGCTGTAGCTCTCGCTGTTCATCTCCAGGATGTGGACGTGGTGTGTGGGCCAGTCCGGTGGCGCCCCGATGCATTCCCCATCATTGGCTGGAGGGTGAACCTCGCTTCCACCTGCCGATGCGTCCAGGCAGGTCTTGCTCACGTTAATACCCACCACCAGACCAGCGGATGCTCTGGCTGTGGATGTCCTGGTATCAGCAACTGCTGCTGTCATTGTTTTTCGCCTCAACTGACAGTATTTTGGTGCTGCATTCCTCCTCTCTGGCTGATGCGGGCCTTGGCCCAGGCATCTGTACGGAGGGCCATAGTCGTGGCCCGGGGGTGTCCTACTCCCGCACGGCGCAACCGGACCCTTCCCGGCACTGGTTCGCTCAATGACGGATGACGCTCCCCTGGACCTGCCACACAAACTTGCCAATCCGCACGGCTTACGCAACATACAAATGACGGGGATTTTCCCGCGCTGGGTAGATTTCGATATAATTCACTTTTGATTCTCCTTTTCCCTTGAGGGACAGAGATGGGGTGAGGGCGATTTTACACTTCGATCAGCTTCTGTTCTTACTTGAGGACGCATTCACCCTGACCCTCCCCGGGAGGGAGAGGGAGCTATCAAAAGATACTGGAGCCTGATTTCCAGGACCCGATAAAGGTTTTAGAAGGCAGGGGCAGAAGCACGGCAGGCCAGGGGGTTGTATATGCCTTACACTGCCAGCATAGACCGGATAAACCCGGGCTGTATCCTGTTCCTGGTTGACCAGTCGGAATCCATGGTGAAGGCTCTGGCGGGCCAGCAGGAGCAGCGCAAGATGGATGCGGCCGCCGATGCCGTAAACCGCGTTGTCGACAATCTGGTTCAACGCTGCTCCAGGGGTATGGAGATTCGGGACTATTTCGACATCGGGATCCTGGGCTACGGTCACGCCCAGGAAGTCGAATATGACGGAAAAGGGGACGTATACCAACTGGACGAAAACGAGGCAACACACCGGCTGAACAGGAGAGATATCCAGAGTGAAGACATGACCTTCTACAGGGAGATGATCGTCAGCGTCTTTCCTGAAACTGAGCCGGATTGGCCCTTTCTGCCGATAGGGAAAGTAGTGGAAGTTGCCCACTGGCAAGACAGGCGCGTGAGAGAGAGCGACGGCGAAGGTGGCGTGGTCGAGATAGAGCGGAAAATGCCGGTCTGGCTCCATCCTCACTCCGGCCTGCAAACGCCCATGTGCCGGGCACTGGAACATGCCGAAGAGTCAGTTTCGCAGTGAATTTTCCGTCATCCCGATTCCTTCCCGCCCATTGTCATCAATAAAAGCGACGGCGAGGCCACCGACGGCGACCCAGAACCTGTGGCCCGGAGCATAATGAATCTCGGCACCAGCGACGGCCACGCGCTGATGTTCAACTGCCATCTTTCGGAGACAACCGCAACGCCCATTCAATACCCCGACAGCGAGAGCCGCCTGCACAACGGATACGCCCGCCAGATGTTCCGCATGTCCTCATACATGCCACCGGGGGCTCTGGCCCATGCGGCCCGGCTGGACATTCCGGTCAGCGCGGAATCTCGCTGCTGCGTCTTCAACGCGGACATGGTGTCCCTGGTACAGTTCCTGGACATAGGCACCCGCAGCACAGCAGACCTGCTCTGATTCGCAAGTCTGCACAACGCACAAGAGGGCAGCCGCGCACCAGGATCTCTTGATTCTCCCTCAAGAACTTCACCCGCAGATGGCCGCCTGGAGTGTTGGGCGATCCGGATAATCGCAAAATCCGGCTACCAGCAGCGTGTGTGCTCTCAATGAAGCTCAGACAGGTTTGAGGCCGAAAGTACCGAGTTGGCGTTAGTGCGCCTGTGGTACTAAGGTGAATCAATGTACCTCGGTGTCTATTATTCCAAATACGCCCCTGCTGTGGTGTGGTCATAAAATGCTGAAAGATCAAGTGTTGTAAATAACTGTTGCAGATAGTATCAGGAGGTTCCCAATGCCCTATACCGCTGACATCAGCCGGACGAATCCGGCTTGCATCATGTTCCTGATAGACCAGTCCGGGTCCATGACCGGGGACCTGGCCGGGCAGCCAGGTCAGCGCAAGATGGATGCGGCGGCGGACGCTATCAACCGTACGATAGACACGTTGTCTCAGCGCTGCTCGCAGGGTATGGAAGTCCGCGACTATTTTCACATCGGCGTCATTGGTTACAACACAGACCGGGGCAGCAACCCTATATTGACCAGTGCCCTGCCGAATACCACATCGGACCAGCCCTTCATGATAATCAGCCAGGTTGCGGCCAGTGCCCAGATGGTGGAAAGACAGGTAAGAGAGAGCAACGGAGTCGGCGGGTTGGTGGAGGTTACTCGCCAGATCCCAATGTGGCTGCAACCTACGGCCGAACTCGGCACGCCGATGCTCACCGCGTTGCAGACCGCTACCCGCACGATCGAGGCCTGGGTTTCCGAGCATCCCGATTCCTTCCCGCCCATAGTAATTAACGTCAGTGACGGAGCATCCTCGGACGGAGACCCGGAGGAGCAGGCGCAAATAATGACAAACCTCCAGACCAACGACGGGAACGTGCTGCTCTTTAATGTCCACCTTTCGCACATCCCCTCCTCCACCACCATCCTGTACCCCGACAGCGTAGACCGCCTGCCGCGGGACGATGAGTATGCCCAGACGATGTTTCGGATGTCTTCATTGCTGCCCGAGGCCAGCCGCAATCAGGCGGCCAACCTGGACCTGCCAGCAACGGAGAATTCCCGGGGCTACGTGTTCAACGCCGACGCTGTCGCGTTGGCGCAATTCCTGGACATCGGCACCCGCGCCGCGTCAAACCTGCAATAGATAGCCCCTGGCAAGCGAATATCTCAATGGCAATGCTGATAACACGTAAATTCCAGACCTCCAAGGCTGGTAATCGGCCCGACGAGTGCGAAGATGCCTGCCGGATGTGGCTGTCCGGCGACGGGCCCGCCAGACTATCTATGTGCGACGGGGCCAGCGAGTCGGCCTTCGCCCGGATCTGGGCACAAATTCTGGCTGAGTCCCTGGTCATGCGCCCCATTGACATGGACAGCCTCGAAGGCCCTGCCCTTGCGGCGTGGCTGGAGCCGTGTGTGGAGCAGTGGAACCGGACTGTGCCATGGTGGGACCGCATTCCCTGGCACGGCCAGGCCAAGTCTCGGGCCGGATCATTGGCTACGATCCTGGCAATGGAAATTGGCTGGGCTGCCGGCCCATCCGGGGCCTTGACCTGGCAGGCTGCTGCCTTGGGAGACTGCTGCCTGTTCGTTGTCCGCGATGATGCCCTCTCCGTTTCCTTCCCGATGGAGGAGTCCGGCCAGTTCAACTCGACCCCGGCACTGGTATGCAGCAATCCCGCCAACAACGGCAATGTCTGGTCCCAGGTGCGTCAGCTGCGGGGCGAATGCCTGCCAGGCGACCTGATGATCCTCGCATCCGACGCGCTGGCCTGCTGGATACTGCAGAAGCATGAGTCTGGCGGGAGCCCGTGGGAAACGCTCCTGTCGCTGGATTCGGAGATGCGATGGAGAGAGTGGGTGCAGGCCAAGCGGGGCGAGAGGGCCATGCGCAACGACGACACCACAATGATCACCATAAGGGCTGAATAAACCGGGCCGAAAAAACCGGGCCGAAAAAATCGCGGGAGGGTCAGCAAGATATGTCTTTGCCGCTGATAGGGGACTACACCGATGCGGTTCTGAACCCCTCGGTGTGCTTCGATGACCCTGAGCTGGCTGAGCTTGCCGCCGGGCGGGCGGAGTTACACCCTCACAGGCGCACTCCTCTGGTTTTCGCGGGCAATTTCGCCGTCGTTTACCCATTAGTATGCAGTGGAGGCAAGTATGCCGTGCGCTGCTTCACCCGTGAAATTAAGGAGCCGAAGAAACGTTACGAACGATACGAAGAGTTGGACACTTTTCTCAGCAAATTCAATGACGACTCCTTTGTGACCTTCAAGTACCACGAGCGGGGCATTCGGGTGAAGGGTGAATGGCATCCCGTCGTCAGTATGGCGTGGGTGGAAGGAAGCAGACTGGACCGGTTCGTTGAGGACAACTTGAGCAGGCCGAATAGAATCCGAGGGGTCTGCGACCGTTTGCTGGAGGCGAATAAAACCCTGCGAGTGTTTGGCATTGCGCATAACGACTTGCAGCACGGCAATCTCATGGTGCAGCCGGACGGCGCTGTCCGCTTGGTGGACTACGATGGGATATTCCTGCCCCGCTTCCGAGGACAGCCCAGCCCGGAATTGGGCCATGCCCAGTACCAGCATCCCCTGAGAAAGGTGGACGACTACGGCGAGTATGTGGACAACTTCCCGGCCTTGGTGCTCTATCTCAGCCTGATGGCCGTGAGTGTTGACCCCAGCTTATGGCAACGGTTTTACACCCAGGACAATCTGATCTTCACCAAGGCCGACTACGCCGACCCGGCCAACTCCAAGTGCTTCGGCGCTTTGAAGGGCAGCCCTGACGCCGCCGTTCGCCACTTGACGGACTACCTGGAACGGTGCTGTACGGTGCCCGTGGACCAAGTTCCCGATCTGGCGGAAATTCTGAGCGGCGCACCGGCGCCTTCCGCGCTTGCCTCCCCCGCTCCGTCAGCGCCGCCGGTTGCCCCGGGCCCGGCGCCCGCCGCTCCTCCGCCAAGTGGCCCCACGCAACGAGTGGTGGGGGGCGGCTCCGACTATCTCAGGCTGCTCCATTTAGGACAGGCGGGCCAGACGACCTCCGGTTTGGCGCCTTCGCAGCCCGTCGCCCCTCCCCCGCCGCCGGCTGTCCCGCCGCCGCCAACTGCTGCTCCGGCGTCCGTCGCGTGTCCTCGTTGCAACCGCAATAATGAGCTGGGACTTGTCTACTGCAACAACTTAAGTTGCTATGCGGAGCTGCATGCAGGCAGCCGGTTCTGCGCCTACTGCGGACAACGCATTCCCGCCGTTGGGAATTTCTGCCGCGAGTGCGGCGCGAGGACACCCTGAACCAAACGGTATGAGATGCCGTAACTGCCAGCGAACCATCCCGCCTACCGACAAGTTCTGCGTCTACTGCGGGACGCCAACGGCTGCTCCTGTACCTCCGCCACAGCCCCCTCCGGCCCGCCCGCCATCTTTCCCCTTGCGGTCGCCGCCTCAGCCTGCCACGCCTCCGCAAGCGGCCGCCGGTCAGAAGGTGCAGATCCCGGAGTGGCTGGATAAATCTCTGAACCACGCCTTCTTTGCGGCCGGGTACCTCTTGGGCAGGTCCTGGAGCTTCGCGATGGCCCACAAAAAGCTGTCCGCCGGGATTCTGGCTGTTGGTGGTCTTGGCTTCCTCGCGCTCCTGTTCCTGCCTCCTTTACTTGGCGGCGACGAGCCACCTGAAGCCTCGTCGGGTGCTCAGCCAGCCATACCGGCACCATTGACGCCCGTTCCCGTGCCGTCAGCAAAGCCGGCGTTGGAGGATGTAATCCAGGGAGCGATGCCTGGCATCGCGGAAATTCGCACGAATACCGGCACCGGAACGGGATTCATCGTGCATGAAATGGGCCTGGTGGTCACCAACGAGCTCGTAGTCGGCGGCAACGACCGGGTCAGCATCAGGCTGGCGACGGGCGGCAACTACTCAGGAACGGTGATAGGTACCCACCCCACCCTGGACATGGCCTTTATCGAGATTGACCCTGGCCCCAGATTCAGCCCCCTCCCGTTGGGAGACTCCGATGCCGTTCGTGTCGGCGCCGGGGTCATAGCCATCGGCTTTCCTCTGGGTTCTGACTTGGGAAACGACCCCACGGTTACCACGGGAATCCTGTCGGCCAAGCGGCAGGAACAGGACTTCCTGCAAACCGACGCATCGCTGAATCCGGGGAACAGCGGCGGGCCATTGCTAGACGAGTACGGCTGCGTGGTGGGAATCAACACCGCCGGCGTGGGCGAGACTGACGACGGTCAGGTGATCACCGGCATCAACTTCGCCATACCGGTCAACCACCTCAAGATTTCTCTGAATGAGATCGGGGGCTTTGCCGTCTGCCAGCCCGGTGTGGCCCAAAATCCAACGCCTGCGCCCTTCCCCAGTCTCGTAGCCACGGTGCAGCCCGCGGAGACACCAACTCCGACAGAAACCCCGGTCCCCACGCCAACACCGGAGCCGACAGCCATGGCTGTCCTTGAACCCACACCGGAACTAACTGCCACGCCTACGCCCACGCCCGTTCCCACACCCACACCGGAACCCACCGCCACGCCTACGCCGGTGCCGACGGCCACGCCCATTCCCACACCGACCCTGACGCCTGCTCCTACGGCCACCCCGCTGCCCACGATCCCGCCGACCCCCGCCTGGGTGTGGCTCCCCTATGACGATACGTCCCGCAAGTTCAAGATGACCTACGAACAGAGCTGGACGTTCACCAGCGCGGCTTCAGCCAGAGGCCGCCCCTTCCTGGACGTCAAGGTCAAGGACTTCCAGTCGGGCGAGTCCACCGCAGGTTTCTTCGAGCGCCACCGGCAGGAGCTAATAGATATGGTACCGAATTACAGCCTGTTGGAACTGGGCCTGACCAGGGGCGAAACGATCAAGGGAAGAAATTACGTTCACATGGAATACCTGTGGCAGCCCAGCTCCGGGGATTGCCTGTATCAAGTGGTCGATCACGTCTTCCGCTCTAGTAGACCAACATCCTTGAAATGACGAGTGAAACGCCGGATTGTCTGGCCATAGATTCTGTGAGCCAGGTTTGTCAGGGCAACGGCCGCGTACCAATCTACCCATCATTACAATGATTTCGGACTACTAGGTACTATCCTGCCAAGGACTATGGGTTCATTGTTACAGCCGGCTTCTGCGAGAACCAGGAAGGACTATACGATGAGTCGCGTGGGTATATCCTCGCCAGCTTCGAGGAATACCAGTAATGTTGGAATCGTGTCGATTTTGCCCGTACAGTATTAAAGAGGTGTGCTGGCGCAGGGCAATCGCGCCTCATTAACTGGACGCTCTATAAACCGTCATTCCCGCTGTTGGGCAAAATTCGATATGATTCCCTTCTGTACTGTTGAGGACCTTGACGCCTGCCTTCATCGACTTGCTGAAAAGTAAGAAACGGGTCTGGGTCCACTGGTAATCCCGGGTGGTCAGGTGAAAATCGATTTGGTCGACTCCCTGCCGGCCCTCCCATCATGGCCCCCGCCTCATGCTGTATGCTGCCAGCGTGCCCTGACAGAGGAACATCACTATCATCCCCGCCTGGGGGAACACCAGCCGGCTGCCGATTAGGTGGTCGGTGCTGGTGATGTTGCCGGAGAAAACAACTATCAGCAGCGGCAGGAGCCCGGCAAATGCGTTCAGCTTTACAGGATGCTGGCCCTTCCAGATTTTCACGAAAGCCACTATGGAAAGCACGGCTACCGAGAGAGGAACCAGGAGCAGGGATAGCGCCCCAAGGAACGTCTGCTGGATCATTTCCCAGCGTTCGCTTCCCGTTGCAAGGGTGTATGAGATGAGTTCCGCTCCGCTAAGAGACGAGTCGTCCCCGTCCAGATACACCCAGGGCAGCATCATGCTGGCAATGCCGATAATGGCCAGCAGGTTCCGCCACAGGTATGTGTTGCGCAAGAAGTCTTGAAGCGCGTCGGAGATTTTCTGCCTGGTTGTCACTGGCGTTCGTTCCTGCTACCGGCCTACTGCTGGGCCTTGGGCCCAAAGACATCGTAGATACGGCCCGTCTCCTGTTCGAAGCGCGCCAGCTCGTCGTTCAGGGTGGTCAGGGCGACGGGCAGACTGTGGAAGCCCTCGTACACCGACGCGAAGGTGGCGGAGAGTTCCAGCTTGGTGATGCGTATGTTCATGTCGTCCAGGTTGGCCTTAATGGCTTCGGCCTGGGCGAGAACAGACCTGGCCTGACCCATCCAGTCTATCAGCAACTCCCGCTCCAGGGCATCAATCTCCTGCATGCTGGCGCGTAATTCCGGGTTGCTGATGTTGCGAGTAAGGGTCTCCTGGGCCTCCAGGTAATCGGCGGACATAGCGCCGGCGTGTTCGACACGGTACTTGAACCTGCGGGACTCTTCCACGGCAGCGGAGTAGCGAGGGTCCCAAACGGCCTTTAGCTGGTTCACCGCCCTGAGGTACTCGGTACTGCCCGGCTGCAGCTCTTCCTGGGCCTGGTTCAGCAGCTCCATTGCGTCCTTGACAGCATGTTCAGCGGGGGTCAGGGTGAAGGGAATGGTAGGGGTTGGCTCCTCGCGGTCTTCGCCGTTTTCAGGAGGGGAGTCCTCAGATCCGGACGGTGAGTCCGCGGGTCGGTTATTGCCGCCCCCGGACAACACGGAGAATCGCGATATGTGCGGCGGGATTACATCGTTGTAGGAATGGGTCAGGGACTCCGCCTTGGCCTGGGTACGATCAGCGGCTTCGACCAGCCTTGTCGCTTCGTTGCCTCCTCCACTTACTGCCGCGCTTCCCAGAGGCCAGATGACCCCCACGATGGCGACAATCCCTGCGAGAAGAAGGATGTATCTCGTCATTATGGATCTCCTTTCTTGAGATTGGGTGTCGGCTGTTCTGCGCTTCTGTCAATCTCCTGCGGCGTCAGGTTCGCTGGCCTGATGGACGGGCTGACCGGCGCGGGGCGCCGTCCTGGGCTTGCATTGCAGGAACGGGACAGGGCCTCATTCAAAGTGAACTCTGGGAACGCAATTGGTTCGTGCGAATGAGGAGGAAGGCTCGAGGGCAAGAAATGGCGCTGCGAGGCTGTCCTGACGGCGCATCGCTGCTGCAGAAGGTGAGAGGCACTGTCGGGCAATCCGGCCCGCAATTGGGTTGCAGTAACTATTGCAACAGGTTGGCGGATGTTTGTTATAATATATGACAACTCCTAGACGAGGGCACTGCCCCGGCGGTGGAGCGAGCGGAAGTGGCTCAGTGGTAGAGCACCTCCTTGCCAAGGAGGGGGTCGCGAGTTCAAATCTCGTCTTCCGCTCCATTTTTTTGCCTCACGCGCTCCATCTTGCGCATCCGAACTTCCTCCTCCTTGACTGAGTCATCGTTCCTCCCTTTGCCCCAGACGTGCCTGACTTGCCAACCATGCTCTTACTGGCGCAGCAATAGGTCTCCGCAGCTGGTGCAATAGCCTGCGTCGGGCCGGACCGGGCTTACGCAATGGCTGCATACCAGCCGCAGCGTGCTCGATGCCGGAGAGGACTGGCCACAGCTCTGGCAGTACCGGGCCGTGACGCTGTTCAGGTGCCCGCAGGTGGAACAGGCAGCCCTGGGGTAGTTGCGCCGCAGGCGAAAGGGTGAAACCCTCTGGGCCCAGCGGAACCGGCTCAGCGTCCACCACAGCCCCAGCGAGACCAGTAGCAGCACCAGCAGCAGCCCGACCGGCGAAAGGGTGAGCAGCAAGATGTTGAAGACCCCGTGGACGGCGGCTGCTACGAACAGGCCCGAGACTAATAGCAGAGTCCGGGCGCGTCTCTCCCTCTCCTTCTGAATTCCCAGTGCAATCCCCCAGAAGCTGCCGAAGATCACATGGGCCAGTGTGCTGAAAGGCGCCCGTGCCACCATTACCTCGGGGCCGAAGGACAGGATGTAGACCAGGTTCTCCAGCGACGCGAACCCCAGGCTGGCCGCGACCGCGTACACCAGGCCGTCTCGAGGCTCGTCAAAGTAAAGCGAGCGGTACGGTCCCAGCCTGACCGCCATAAACTTGCTCAGCTCCTCCACCGGACCAACCACGAAGAGCATCGCGGCCGCAGCGGTTGCCAGGTCCCTGCCATCCTCTACGCCGGAGTCCTCCAACAGGGCTAGCTCCAGCGCGGCGGCCGGCAGCGTGAACAGCACCCCCAGGAGAAAGGCATAGACCAGCAGCCGCCCCGGCTTGGGCCGGTACGCGCGCCCCCGGACGAAGAACCAGAGCCAGAATAGCCCGGGAGAGAAGGCGAGAACGGCGTACCCCAGCAGTTCCATTCGGCTGCCGCCCGGCAGCTACCTCTTGACTACAACGGTGTCGCAGATATGGTCGTGCAGCCCACGCTTGTCGTTGCTGAACCCGATCATCACGTAGCCTAGGCCCAGGGCCAGCGCAGAGATCCCGGAGGCCAGGTGCCGGCCGAATGCCCGCAGGCCGCTGACTTTCGAGCCATCCCGGCGCAACACATACAGCCCAAGCACTCGCTTGCCCACCGTGGTCGCGAAGACGGAAACGCCGATCGTGTAATAGAGTGCGCCCACAATCGTCATGATAGTGTCGGCCTGTACCCAGACGGAGTCATCGGAGTAGTAGGACTCAATTGAGGTTGTGGGCAGGAGGGTGAGCATGAGGAGCTGGAAGCTCACAAGCACTGAGGCGTCGATCAACCACGCCAACAGCCGAATCCAGAATCCCGCCGGGGTGCCTTCAGCGGCGACTGCTCGCCTCGAAACCCCGCCGAATTCCTCCATTGGAAGTCCGCAGGAATAGCAGAACGTTGTACCTGCCTCGTTTACCGAATTGCACCGCGGGCAGGAAACGGCAGCGGGACGCGGTGCAGGGGCCGCCTGCACCGTTAGTGCGGAACCGCAGGCGTGGCAAAACAGGCTATCCGGCCGGTTGGCTGCGCCACAGTCAGGGCAGGCGGCAGACAACTGGCTGCCGCACGTTACGCAGTAATTTGCCGCACCCGCGGCCGCCGCTCCGCAGTTCGGGCAGTTGCTTGGGAAAGGCTGCATCATGAAAGCCCGGACTCATTCACGCTTTGAAAGCCGGCCAGCCGGCGCCGCGCCTTTCCTGTTGAATTCCACCTTAAAATTCCACCACCATCTGCAACTCACTGGTAGGGCGGCAGAGGGCCTCGAAGGCGCCCTGGATGCCCTCCAACGGCACGAAGTTGGTGCCGGTCAGCATGTGGTCGACGGAGACCAGGCCCTTCCGCATTAGTTCCAGTGCGATCCGCCAGTCCTGCGGCTGCGTACCAAACGAGGACTGCATCCGCACCTCCCGCGCCATCCAGTTCGGTGGCAGAACGGCTGTCGGTTCCCATGCGATTGCCAGCATCACCACCTGTCCGCCTTTCGCGCAAAGGTCCAACGCCTGCTCCATGGTCGAAGGCGCTGCGGCGCATTCGAACACCACCTGCGGTCCGGCGCCGCCGGTTAGCTCCATGACTCGGGCTTCAAGGTCATCTGCCAGCGGGTTTATCACGGCGTCGGCGCCAAGTTGGAGCGCCGCCGCTGCCCTGCCCGGCGCCGGTTCCGACACGATTACAGTGGTCGCGCCCGCTGCCCGCGCCGTCTGCATGCACAGCAGCCCGATGGGTCCCGCACCG
Source organism: Dehalococcoidia bacterium (assembly GCA_965261885.1). GTDB lineage: Bacteria > Chloroflexota > Dehalococcoidia > Lucifugimonadales > UBA3495 > VXOI01. The sequence continues at coordinate 39,561 of CBDHDY010000020.1, read as the reverse complement.
AGTACAACAACGGCGTCGCCCAACTTGATGTCCGACAGCCGCACGGCATGGACGGTAACGGCGCATGGCTCCGTCAGAGCCGCCTGCTCGTCGGTGACGTCGTCGGGAACCGGCGTGAATTCCCATTCATCCATCAAGACGTATTCCGCGTAACCGAGCTGGCGGGCGTTGTGCTGGAAGCCCATCGTGCGGTAGTTGAATCTCGGATTGGCCCGGGGTCCCGGGTCTACACCTGCCGGACGGTGTCCGCCGCCTCCGACCACGCGGTCACCGCTCCGAACGTGCGTAACGCCCTCGCCCACGTCTACGATGCTGCCCGCAAACTCATGGCCCAACACCGTTCCGGGTTTGGCGATGTCGTACAAGAAGGCATGAACATCCGTCCCGCAGATGGCGGCGTATTTGACTTTCATGACGGCCTGGCCGGGCCCTGGCACCGGGTCGGGAACGTCCTCAACCTGCAGGACCTGTTCTCCCTTGTAGACAGCTGCTCGCATGTGCGTCACCTCATCAGGTTTGTTCCCACCAGTATAGCCTTTCCCAAGCTTGGCGCTCCTCTGGCCTTTGGGCGATTTGAGGAGACTGCTGGGCTTTAAGTTATCTTGCGGATTCCACATTCAGGCCCCGTGGGGTTAAACTGGCACGCAAACGAGAGAGTACGCACCAAGGAGGTCTCCGATGAATTCACTGGGACGGGTCGCCATCGTAACCGGCGCAGGCTCCGGAGTGGGCCGGGCATCAGCTTTGGTACTGTTGCGCAACGGCTATTCTGTGGCTCTTGCCGGTCGCAGGATCGAAACATTGGAGGCGTCGCTGGCCGAGGCCGAGGAGGCGCGGGAGCGGGCCATCGCCGTAACGACCGACGTCGGGAGCCCCGAGTCCGTGGCCGATCTCTTCGCCCGCACCCGCGAGGCCTTCGGCGGACGCCTCGACGTACTGTTCAACAACGCGGGCAGTTCCTCCCCGCCAGTCAACATGGAGGACCTGACCTTCGAGCAGTGGATGAATGTGGTCAACGCCAACCTGACCGGCACCTTCCTCTGCACCCAGGAAGCCATCAGGATAATGAAAGACCAAGACCCCATGGGCGGGCGTATCATCAACAACGGCTCCATATCCGCCTACGTGCCCCGCCCCAACAGCGCTCCCTACACCGCCACCAAGCACGGCGTGATGGGCCTGACCAAGGCAACCTCACTGGACGGGCGCAAGTACAACATCGCCTGCAGCCAGATCGACATCGGCAACGCGGCCACCGACATGACCGCGCCCATGGAGCGGGGGATAATCCAGCCCAACGGCGATGTCATTCCCGAGGCCCGATTCGATGTCGCCCATGTCGCCGAGCAGGTGGTCTACATCGCCAACCTGCCCCTCGACACCAACGTGCAGTTCATGACCATTATGGCTACCAAGATGCCTTTCATCGGCAGGGGGTGATTCACCATGGCTTTGATCGAAGCCGGCGATTTCAGGTTTGACGTTGACGGCCGCTGGGGCCGCCTGCCTGACGGCATGTCTGCGGGTGTCGTGACCGGAGTTGTGGTCGACTCCCAGGACCGCGTCTATCTCTGCCAGCAGCAACAGGACCCGCCGGTGCTGGTGTTCGACCGCGACGGCAACTTCCTGGACTCCTGGGGGACAGGCATCGTCGTGGAGCCCCACACCATGTACATAGGGCCCGACGATGTGATCTACCTCGCCGACCGGGGCGCTCACGTGGCGATGAAGCTGTCGGTGAGTGGAGAGGTCCTGCTGGAGGTCGGCAACAGGGGCCAGCCTTCCGACACTGGATGCTTCGAGGACGAGGGAGTCGTGCCTCGGGCGGGCGGGCCGTTCAACCGCCCCACCCGGCTCTCGCCATCGCCATCAGGCGACCTGTATGCGTCCGATGGCTACCGCAACTGTCGGGTGCACCGCTTCTCCGCCGACGGACAGTTCATAGCATCCTGGGGTCGCCCCGGCGGCGACGGTCCCGGCGCATTCTTCTCCCCCCACTGCCTGTGGGTGGACGGCGAGGGCCTGGTATACGTCTGCGACCGCAAGAACAACCGCATCCAGATCTTCGATCCCGAGGGAGAGTTCGTAACCCAGTGGACCAACGTGCAGCTCCCCACAGACCTGCACATTGGCCAGGACGGACTCTATTACCTGGCCGAGCGGGAGAGCGGCGACGCAACGGAGAACCTGCTGACCGTGCGCGACGGTACAGGCACCGTATTGGCCAGCTGGACCACGCCGCGCAGCCACCAGATCTGGCCCGACGCCCACGGCGACATCTACCTGGTCAGCGGCGGCGCAACCGACGCGGCCAAAGGCCTGGGAACCAGGTACGTAAAAGTGCGCTAGATCAGGGAGCAGTGCCAATGATTTTGATCATGAAGGCGCTGCAACAGTCTGAAGAGTTGTACCTTCACTCCGGGGCGCGCACGGTCAGTTGCGACAACAACCGCCTTGACGACTCGGCAACTTCGGCCACGGCCTCGTTGAAGGCCGCCTCGTTGGCCCGCGACGGCTGACGGTAGCCGCTGATCTTCCGCACGAATTGCAACGCCGCGGCCTCAATATCTGCGTCCGTGGCGGGGGATTCAGCACTGTGAAGTACCTTGATGCTGCGGCACATGGGCGGCCTCTCGAAATGTCAGTTGGCGGCACCGGGGCGGTACTTGTCGCCCTCCTCGCGGGTGATGCGTCCCGACGCCATCAGCCACATCCGGGCGATCTCCGGTCCCATGAACTTGAAGCTGCGCCGCAGCTCCTGGGCCAGCTGAGGATACTCGTGCCCGTCCAGGCCGTCGTAGAACCAGTGGCAGAAGCCGCCATGCTCGTCCCGGATGGCCTGCACCCGACGGGCGTTCTCGATTACCGCCTCGATCTTCAGGCGGTTGCGGACGATCCCACCGTCCTGCCGCAGCCGCTCCACGTCGTCGGGCCCCAACGCGGCCACGGCATCGATCCTCCAGCCCGCAAAGGCATTGCGGAAGGCGTCGCGCTTGTCCAGGATCATCTTCCAAGTCAATCCGGCCTGGAATACTTGCAGGCTCATCACCTCGAACAGCGCGTCATCGTCGGTTGACCGGCGGCCCCATATCTCGTTTACGTACCAGTCCCGAAGCGGGTCTGGCGGAGCGTCAGGGTCGGGGATGGACTCGTGGGGCATTAAGGCCTCCGTGGAGACGGCCTCCCCCTATCCTCCTCCGGAGGGAGAATATAGGGGGAGGCTTGGTTATGGCTGAAAGGGGTTGACGGTACAATCGCCTACCGCGGCACGATGGGCAGGGTCACGTGAGACGGGTGGGCCGAGTCGTGCAGGATGGTCTGCATTGCGGGCTTCAGCTCGGTGTCAGCGGCGATCACTCCACCTGTGTTGGTATTGCGGTCGAAGCGGGGGAAGTTGCTGCTGGACACCTCCAGCCTGATCTGGTGCCCCGCCTTGAACACGTTGCTGGTCGCCAGAAGGTCGATGGTGTAGCAGTAGGCCCGCCCCGGCTCGATCAGAGACGGATCGGACATCGACTCCCGGTATCGGGCGCGGATGATACCGTCGGTCAGGTTGCGGGCGCAGCTGTCCTCGCAAACGTCCACCAGCTTGGCGGTGAAGTCGGTGTCGGTGCCCGACGAGGCAGCCCACAGCGTTACCGTGATCGGCCCGGTGACCTCCACGTCCCGCTCCAGCACTGGTGTAGAGTAGACCAGCACGTCCGGGCGTGCCTCGATCTCGTTCTGGTCGAAGGCCCCGTTTGCGGCGAAATATGGATTGCAGCAAAGCTGGCCGCCCCGTGTCGGGACCGGGTTGGCCGGATTGTACAGGAACACGTCGGGCGCCTCGTCGGATGGCGCGCCGGTGCTGAGGTTCCCGTCGCCGTGCAGGCTGTTGGCGTTGCCACCGCTGTGCAGGTAGTAGTTGGTCGCCTGGGCGCGGGCCAGCGGCCATTCCTGCTCGTCGCGCCACACATCGTCGCCCATCACGAATATCTTGACCGGTGCCTCGTCCAGTATCCCGGTGTCTTCGCCCTTGAGCCAATGGTTGAACCAGCGCAGGTGCATCTCGTCCATTCCCAGGGCCATGGCATCCGCCGCCACGCCGAAGTAGTGGCTGCCCACCAGGCTGGTGCCCCGGGAGCTGTGCTGCCAAGGACCGATGACGAGTTTCTGGCCCCGGCGGGCTTCCTCGGTGGCCGCGTTCTTTTTCATCCCGAGATAGTTGCGGATGGTGCCGCGGAGGAAGATGTCATACCAGCCGCCGATGTTCAGCGCGGGCGTGGCGATGTTGGAGTGCTGGTCCTCGATGCACAGCTTCTTCCAGTAGTCATCGTAGGAGGGATGTTCCAGCCAGTCGAAGTAGTAGTCGGCCAGCCCGCCGTTGAGTTGCGGCATGTCCTTCAGCGGCAGGTGTCGGAAGGCATCCGTCATGCCGTCGATGGACTTGACCAGCTCCGCCTGCCGCGCCTGCGGTATGCTCTTCACGCCGGACTGGGTCTTGAAGTTGGCCAGGGTGAGCTGCAGGAGCGTCCACGAGGCGTTGAAGCCCAGCTCGAAGGCGCCGCCCTGGTAGGTCCAGCCGTCGTGGTAGTTGGAAGCGGTGACGTTGGGCGCGATGGCTGTAAGGTGGGGTGGGCGAGTGGTGGCGCACAGCCACTGGGTCGCGCCGACGTATGAGGCGCCGATCATCCCGACCTTGCCGCTGGACCACGGCAGCGACGCGACCCACTCCACGGTGTCGTAGCCGTCGTCGATGTCATCGGCGAAGCAGTAGAACTCCCCACCTGAGGTGTAGCGTCCGCGGGTGTCCTGGATGACGAGGGCAAACCCGGCCTTGGCCGCCTTCATTGGGTCGAGCATCTGCGATGCCAGCGCCGCCGACTTGTCGTATGGCGTGCGCTGCAGGATAGTCGGATATGGGCCGGGGCCGTCGGGCCGGTATACGTCGGCGTAGAGCGTCGTGCCGTCGCGCATCGCGGCGGGTACATTGGTTTCCACCTTCAGCGAAACCGAGTCTGGCATGGCTCCTCCTCTCTTTGTTCTCTGTCGTTTGACTTGCTTACTTTCCTGATCAGGCACCACCTCGATGATAGTGCCGTGTGTCATCAACTGAATCGCGGCATCACTTTCTCGGCGAAGAGGTCCATCTGCCGGTACAGGCCGTCGGGGTCCGGCGACAGGAAGCCGAGATTCACGTGCTCCACTCCCGCCTCGATCTTTGCCTCCACCTCTCTGGCGCAGTCGTCGGGCGTGCCCGCGATGCACAGAGCCCTGGCGATGTCCTCTGCGCTGCGGTCCGGAGTGACATAACGCTCCCCCACGTTGCGGACTGCAAGCTCCATCGCCTCGTCGCCGTTGACTGAGATGGCCGTGGGCTGGTTCAATCCCCAGTGGAACCCGTCAAGGCTGCGGCTCCCCTCGGCGGCGAACTGGCGCACCATGTCGTTGCTCCACTTGATGCGGCGGTTTGTGAACAGGTAGGGATACCAGCCTTCGCCCTTCAGGGCGGCCCGTCGCATCGCCGCATCGCTCCGTCCCGACACCCAGATGGGCGGATGGGGCTTCTGGCGGGGCTGGGGCAGCAGCGTCACGTCGTCGAAGTTGAAAAACTGGCCGCTGTGCGAGACGTGTTCCTCGGTCCACAATCTTTTCATCACGTCCAGCATCTCGTCCGTGCGCCTCCCGCGGGTGCGGGTGGAGATGCCCAGGGCGTCGAACTCGACGTGCGTCCCTCGCTGGCCGCTGATGCCAATGCCAAAGTCCAGCCGCCCGCCGGACACCTGGTCCACGCTGGCCACCAGCTTGGCCAGCATCACCGGGTGGTAGAGAGGGACAATCACGATGCCGGTCATGATGCGGATGCTCTCCGTAGCCCCCGCCGCGGCCGCCATGGCCGGCAGGTTCAGCACCGTGGGGCGCGGCGGATTGCCGTCCATGATGTGCTCGCCCATGGTAACCCGCTGGAACCCCAGCTCCTCGGCGCGCCTTGCGAAGGCAGGCACGTCCCAGTAGTCTTCCACGCTGAGGCTGCAACCAAAAGTGATCCTGCCGCCGCTCATGCCGCTACTCCTTTGCCATCCCATCCCTCGGAATCGTTAGAATCGATAGGGCGAATGACGCCCCAATTCTACCACCGCAGCGATGGCTGCGATAAAATTCCATATCATGATAAACGGCATGGACAGAATGGACGGCAGGACCTGCCTGATAACCGGCGCCAGCGACGGTATCGGCTACGTCGCCGCACGAGAACTGGCGCTGAGGGGCGCGGGGGTTATCGCGGTTGGCCGCAACGCGAACAAGACCCACGCCGCAGCGATGCGCATAATCGACGAAACGAAGAACGATGATGTCAGCTATTTTGTTGCTGACCTGTCATCGCAGCGGGACGTTCAGCGCCTGGCGCAGCAGGTGAAAGAAAGGTCGCCGCGGCTGGACGTGCTGCTCAACAACGCCGGGGCCATCTTCCTATCCAGGCAGACCAGCATCGACGGGCTGGAGATGACCTTCGCCCTGAACCACATGGGTTATTTCCTTTTGACCAATCTGCTGCTGGACCTGCTCCTGCAATCGGCGCCTGCCCGCATAATCAACGTTTCATCCAGTTCCCACAGTTCGCCGGGGCGATTCCTGTTGCAGGAACTGCCGAGTCCTGTGAGCAATCGCGGCTACCGCGCCTATGGCCGCTCCAAGCTCTGCAACATACTGTTCACCTATGAGCTGGCCCGGCGCCTGGAGGGCACCGGCGTCACCGTAAACGCCCTGCACCCGGGCCTGGTGCGCACCAACATTGCCCGGAACAACGGGCTGCTGGGCCGCGTCGTAAACTCCTTCATAGGCGCACGCGGCGTTGACGCCCTCCATGGGGCAAAGACGCTGGTCCACCTCGCCGCGTCGCGCGAGGTGGAGGACGTGACGGGAAAGTACTTCGTGGATTGCCTGCCGGTGCAGTCTTCGGCCCTGAGCTACGATATGGAGCTGGGTTCAGGCCTGTGGGACCTGAGCCAGCGGTTGACAGTCGATATACAGCACCCGGAATAAGAGCCCGGAATAAGAATCGTGCCAGTGCATGGGTTTTCCAAGATGGAAGTAACTTATTGATAGAAAGGAGAATCACTCATGAAGCGAGCCGTTGAATTTTACAGCGAGGGATTCAAGTTGCAGGGGGATGTCTACACACCTGACGACCTGGCCCCTGGCGAACAGCGGGCGGCGGTGCTGCTCTGCCACGGCTACACCGGCGTCAAGGACCTGTACCTGCCCGACAATGCCTGTGTGCTGAACGAGGCCGGCTACGTGGCCATGGCATTCGACTACAAGGGTTGGGGCCAGAGCGAGGGCATTTCGCCGTTGAGGCTGGTGCCCCACAGCCGCGTCACCGACGTGCAGGCGGCTATGACCTTTCTGGGCGAACAGCCCGAGGTGGACGAGGACCACATCGGCATCTACGGCACCAGCTACGGCGGAGCAACCGTTACCTGGACTGCGGCCATTGACCAGCGCGCCAAGTGCGTCGTCAGCGTTGTCGGTATCGGCCATGGCGAGCGCTGGATGAGTCGCGTCCGCCGCATGGACGAGTGGTTCGACCTGCTGGACCGCTCCAAGGCCGACCGCATCCAGCGCGTGATGACCGGAAAGTCCGATATGGTGGAACGCGGCGAGATACTGCTCCCCGACCGGCAATCGGCCGCGCTGGCCGCCGCGCAAAGGGCCAACAACCCCAACGCAGTTATGACCATCCCCGTCGAGTACATAGACGACACCCTGGGCTTCAACCCCGAGTGGGTGGTGGACAAGATCGCTCCCCGGCCAGTGCTGTTCATCACCAGCGATCAGGACCGGCTGGTCCCGCCCGAGGAGTCGGAGCAGCTCTACGCCAAGGCCGGCGAGCCCAAGAAGCTGGTGATGCTGAAGGGGGTCGGCCACTACGAGGTCTACGAGGAGCCCGCCTTCTCCCAAGTGATGAAGCACACCATGGACTGGTACCGGCAGCACATGCCCGCGAAATGTTAAACTTGCCCATCAGCGGCACGCAAGGAGGTGACAAGATGTCCAACAAGGGATTCTCTCACATCGGCCTCTCCACCCATGACCTGGATGCAACCCGCGACTTCTACGAAAACATCCTCGGCTTCGAGGTGGTTCGGTGCGACACCATCAAGATCCGGCAGGGCGGCAACATCCGGCACATGTTCGTTGACGTTGGCCGCGATCAACTGGTTGCTTTCATGGAGCCCAACAACATCCCCGGCCTGCCCGGCGACTTCGACACCGGCATCAACAAGGGGCTGGGAATTCCCGGCGTTTTCTACCACTTTGCCTTCGAGGCAGGTAACCTTCACGAGCTGAACGCCAAACGCGAGGAACTGATCGGCAAGGGCGTTAAGGTTACCGACATCGTGGACCACGAGTGGGCCCTGTCCATCTACTTCACTGACCCCAACGGCATCTCGCTGGAGTACTGCTGCCTGACCCGCGACGTTGGCACCCTGGACGACGTCACTTTCCAGGAGCGGTTCGAGCGGTCCATAGAAATCCGCAACGGCGAACCCGTCTTCGTCCGCGACGTCCAGCCCGATCCGTTGGAAGCTGTGCTGGCCGACGATTAGCCTGGTTACCTAGCCTGGTTACCTAGCCTGGTTACCTAGCCTGGTTACAACGTGGAGGCCTGATGGCACTTGAGATGCGCGGGCAATGTGAGCGCTGCAAAGCCGTACTGACCTACGAAGGTGCGGCATTCATCTGCTCGTACGAGTGTACTTTCTGCCCCACGTGCGCTGGCACAATGGGCCATGTCTGCCCGAATTGCGGGGGCGAACTTCTTTCGCGCCCCCGCAGGCGCGCGAGCACCGAGAGTTTGTAGCGGGGCAACACGCAGGCTGCGGAGGCTCCGTTTCAGAGCAACCCAACGCTTGATAGACAGGAGATCTATCGAAGTCAGGCAACAACCACCCGCACGCGGTGGTTGTTGCTATCGGCGATGTAGATAATGCCGTCAGCGTCCACGTCCGCGCCGTGAGGACGGTCCATGGCCGCCTGCTCTGCTGGGCTCCCGTCGCCTTCCCCGCCCAGACGACCGCCCGCGATGGTGGTGACGATGCCGGTGGCGGGGTCGATGCTACGGATGGCGTGGTTCTCAGTGTCGACCACCAGCAGGTTGCCGGCGTGGTCGCAGCGGATGGCCTTGGGGCCGCCCCATGTGGCTGCCAGCGCCGGGCCGCCGTCGCCCGTGTAGCCAAACTCGCCCGTCCCGGCCAGCGTGTGCATCATGCCGCTGGCATCCACCATGCGGATGCCATTGCCCTCGCGCTCGGCGATGTAGGTGTTTCCCGCGCTGTCCATGCAGACGGCCCGGGCGCCCAGGATGCTGGCCTGCGTTGCCGGCAGCCCATCGCCGCTGCGCTACTTGGCGCCATTGCCCGCGAAGGTGGTGATGATCCCTGATTCGAGATCCAGCCGCCTGATGCGCTGGTCCTGCACGTCAGCGATCAGCAGACCGCCCTTACCATCGAGGAAGCAGTCGTTGGGCTCCCGGAATTGCGCCGCCGTTCCCGGCCCACCGTCGCCGCTGTAGCCAACCTCCCCGGTTCCGGCGACAGTGCTGATGATCCCTGTGGTGGCGTCTATCCTCCGGATTACGTAGTTCAGCCGGTCAACTACATACACGTCACCTTTGGCATCAACCTGCAGCGAATAGGGCTGGTTCAACGTGGCCCCGGTGGCCGGGCCGCCATCGCCGGAGTAGCCCTCCGCGCCCGTCCCGGCTATGGTGACAATAACTCCCGTATCCCGGTCCACCCGGCGGATGCAGTGGTTCATGGCCTCGGCCACATACAGGTTCCCGGTCGCATCGAAGGCGCACATGAACGGCTCGCTCAGCAGCGCCGCCGCCGCCGGCCCGCCATCCCCCGAATACCCCCGCTCGCCAGTGCCGACAGCGGTGCTGATGATGCCCGGTTGGTAGGTCATTTTCAGGACTCTCTCGTTCGTATTACTGGAATGTCAGTTCGGACAGCAGGAAATGGGGTCAAATCCCGGTATGGGGCCTACCCCCGTGTCAGCCGCTGCAAACGGTTCCGCTGGTCGCGGGTCTCGGGGGTGTAGGTCGGAGGGTTCTCTCCACGGATGCGTTCCAGTTCGGGAAGCAGCTTCTTTACGTCGTCCAAGTAGATTGAAACGGTGTCGGAATTGAGCCAGTCCTCGTAGAAGTTGATGTGCAGGGCTTGAGCTGTTCCGAAGAGACTGATCAAGTCCTGGCGGTTTTGCTCATCGGCGACCTGCTGGGCGACATCCACTATCCGCCTGTGGCCCCCGTGGTTCCAGCCGCGTTCCTCGGCGATGGCATTCAGGGCCTGCGCGGCCGCTCCCCAGCCCTTTTCCGAGGCCTGGATGTTGTTTCGGTTCCGCAGGTAGTTTTCAGCCTGGCCGATGCACCAGCGGCTCAGCTCTGCGTACTTGTTTGATTCCTCGTTGTTGGCGTCCATATTTATCTGCCCGATACCGTTTCTACGGGCCTTTGCCCGACGCTTTATTGTACCAGTCGAGGATCTCGCTGCCGGTCATGAACACCACGCCTTCGAAGCGGCTGATGTACTCGAAGATGGCGTCGTAGTACTTGATGCGGTGGGCCGCGCCGGTGATGTAGGGGTGAGTGGAGATACACATCACGCGGGCGCTATCCGCACCCTCGCGGTACAGCGTGTCGAACTGGTCCTTCGCCCGCTCGAACAGTTCCGGCGACCGGTGGTTCTGGATCAGGTAGATGGGAATGTCGTTGAGTTCCACGGTGTAGGGCAGAGCCACCATGCGCCCCGATTTGACGATCATCTCGTATGGTTGGTCGTCGTTGCACCAGTCGGCGATGTACTCGATGCCCTCCTCGGCCAGCACGTCGGGAGTGTCGAAGGTCTCGGCCAGGCCCGGGCCCATCCAGCCGCGGGGAGCCGTGCCGGTGGCCTCGGCGATGGTGTCGATGGTGCGGCGGATGACGGCGCGTTCGTCCGGCTCCCGGTTTATCACCCGCTGGATATACCCGTGGGCCAGCATTTCCCAGCCTGACTTGAGGCACTCCTCCACCAGCATGGGGTAGCTGAGGCATACCGAGGCGTTCAGGCTGACCGTGGCCCGGACGCCGTACTTGTCCAGCACCTGCTTGAAGCGCCAGATTCCCACGCGCAGGCCGTAATCGAACCAGCCGAAGTTGGGGATGTCGGGGATGGTCGTGACGCCCTGGGGCGTGGGCAACACGGTGCGCGCCATGGGCTCGTTGATGTCCCACTCCTCCACGTTGATCACCGGCCACACGGCGACGCGGGCGTTGTTGGGCAGCCTGAGCGGCGGGCGGTTGAAGATTGGCGAGTATTCTGCGCGGGGATTGGCCATGACTGCCTCCTGCGGCTGGACTGTTGGGTTAATTGCCCTGGGCTATCTTCGATTGCTTGAATTCACTTCCCAGCGTAATCCACCGCCAGGGAGGTCATAGATTCTGAATCGCCAGTTCATATCAGGACTGAACAAAGGGTAAACCATGGTGTAGGTCTCTTCACGAAACCCATTCTGGTCAGAGGGATTGACATCACTTTGCGGGTGCAAAAACCGACGCCATATCTGCCATCCGGCTCCCGGGTCCTTCAAGAACAGGAATGAAGGCAGGTTGGCGTTTCCCTCCTCCTGTTCCGGCATTGTACCGAGAGTCAGTGGACTGCAGATGCCTGAGCGAGTGTCAACATCCTCCAGTGTCATGTCCGCGTTGAACAGCGGCCGGCCGGGGGAGCGACGGTCAATCGCATTCCAGCGGGCACTGATGTTCCCGTCGCTCAGCGGTTGCATGATCATTCTTACGGACTCTTGTCCCACCATTGGGTAAGTGCCGCCTCTGATCTCCACTACACGGAAGTTCACGCCGATGTAGTCGTCAAAATTACCTGTCGTGCCCGTGACAGTGTGGTACATCTCAGCGCAGGTGCAGAACGTTGCGTCCGGATAGTTGTTGGTCCCGAATATGTCTCCGGAGATTACCAGGCCCGCGACGGCCTCAATACCCCTGCGAGCACATTCCTCCACGGAAAGCTCACCGGGATCATCCGACCATCTTACTATCTGGTCAGCCAGGATTCTGACTCCTTGTTGCCGGTTTGCGGACGCCAAAAGTGTCCGGTTAAGGGCGAAGACGCGTCGCCTGAAAGGTGGCCGATCTGGGCAAGCAGGCGGGAAACATTAAGGAGACGATCATAGATAGAGGGCGATTCTACTTTGCCCACCAGGCAGTGTCCAGCAGAGGATGCGGCCGCTACTCGCCCCGGTAGATCTCCACCTCGGGAGCGAATGCAGCCCAGGCAAACCAGAAGTGGTTGCCGTGGACGATGGGGGTGAGGGACTGCCCGCCCAGCGGCCCGGAGACGGCCTGACCCAGCACGTTCCAGGCCGAATCGGTCTCGTTGTCCGTGAATCCGTCAGGTCCCTGCCGGAAGGTCAGCTTCTCTCCGTCCAGCACGGCGTCGAACACCCCGGTGGAGCCGACGTCCCGCGAATCGGCGATGCTGGACTGGTCAAGGGCGGAGGCCGTCCCCGGTTGGAAAAGCACCACTATGTCGCGCCCGTTCACCGAGTAGTTGACCACTGGTTCGCGCTCCAGCGCCCTGAACGGGAAAGCCAGGTGCTGCCCGTCGAGTTCCAGCGCGGCCACTCGCTCCATGGGCAGCAGCCGGTCGTCGAGTTCGCCCCGGAACAGGAAAGGCGACTGGTCGGCGCGGTCATAGCCAGCGTAGGGGTTGTTGCCGTAGTTGCGCTGATGGCCGGTTTCCCGGGACAGTACGTCTGCGGCGGGGAAGGCCGTCTTGAAATCGCCCCAGGAAATGATTTGCGCCGGCACAAAGTCCAACTGGTAGCCCGCGTACTCCCCGACAATACCCTCGCCCGTTAGCTGCTGCCACCAGCTCTCCGTCTGCCGGTCCCACATCACCAGATCGCTGTTGCGCAGGTTGCCGGAGACGCCGAATGTCAGGGTGTTGTCCCCGATACGCCGGTCGAAGGCCACCGCCGAGTTGCACAGCGGGCAGAAGGTTACGGACACCGGGACGCCCCCCACCGTGTCGTTGGCGATCTCGTGCCAGGTGAGAACGGCCAGGGGGTAGGCCCGCGCCTCATCGTTGATTTCCAGGGACACCACCGGCTGAACATCCTCCAGCCAGGTGTCGGCGTCGGCGATGCTCTCGAACTGCGGGTCGTCCAGCGGCGGGATGCCGTCGCGGGGCACACCCCCGGAGAGAAACTCGTCGTACGGAACGGTGTGCCTGCTGAAGTCGGTCAACCAGTTTCCGGTGCGGAACCGGGCCGCGTCCAGTGCGTTCTGGTAGTCGGGGTCAGGGTCGACCATCGGGACGGGACGGCCGTCAACAGTAACGGACGCCGTCGGCTCCTCAGCCGCTGACGTTGGAGTTTCTCCGTTGTCCGCATTGGGCGATGCCGTGGCGGATTGCACGGTGGGCTGTGCCAATTGGGTCGCGGTGCTCGTGGTTCCGGAGGTCTCTGCCTGTACCACTGGAGTGGCGGTCGGGGCCTCTGTGGGAGTCGAATCCTCCGCCCCGCAGGCCGCCAGCAGAAAACCAACCACGGCCAGGCTCAAGGCAGGCAGGACAACAGACCGGACGACCCGGCTAAAGAAGGTTGCCGCGGCCAACGGTAAGCCAGTAGAAGACGATGTATGCGCCCGCGATCACCATGAACGCAGATGCGATGGGCTGGATGTAGGGGAGGGCCCGGCGCATCAGGCGCACCATGGCGCCCTTGAATATCGCCATACCCAGCGTCATCACCATAATCACCAGGCCCATTCCGATGGCGTACAGGAAGAAGTTTCCCACCACCTGGTACAGCGAGCTCGTGGCGCTGCCGATGCCCACCACGGCGATGAAGATCGGCAGGGTGCAGCTCAGGGACGCGGTGCCGTATGAGAGGCCGAAGGTGAAGAAGCTTTTCACGCTGACGGTGTTGGGGTTGCCCAGCCGGTCGGCCGCCCGGGCGGCGATGCCCGTGTACAGCTTGCCCCCGGCCACCATCCACGCTCCCGTGCCCACCAGCACCGCGCCGATTAACAGTCCCAGCCAGGGCAACAGGTCGCTGATGAATGACGCCGACAGTCCTACCGCGCCGCCCACGACGCCGAAAAGCAGGATGAAGCCAGCTGAAACGGACCCGCCGATCACCAGTCCCCGCAGTATCGAGGCCGCCAGACCGGGGCGCTCATCCTCGTTCAAATTCGAGCCGAGGTACAGGCCCAAATACGCCGGAAGCATTGCGAACCCGCAGGGGTTTACCGCTGATGCCATTCCAGCGGCGAATGCGAAGAGCGCAGTGCCGCCAATCAGCCCGCCGAGGAACTCCTGTGAGTTCCCGGAAAGCTTGCCTTCGACGAAGAGGTTGATCGGGTCAATCCCGCCGCCGCTGCCGACAGCCAGGGCGCCCCCAACGGCTATGGCCAGCGCCGCTGCGGCCACAGCGGCTGTCACCAGCCACGTGCGGCCCTGTCCTTCTTTCAGTGATGAAATCGCTGCAATCATAGTTATCTATACGCCGGAGTTGAGCGGTTGGATTTTCGAGACTCACACAATGAGCATTTACGTAAGGACAATGGGGCAGGCAGCCATCGGCGCCCCGGTTGTGGCTACTGCGCCCTGGGCGCGAAGGACATGGGTCAGCGGAAGGGTTGGGGGTCGTATATGCCTGCTGGCGCCAGGCCGCCGAATTCCTCAGGGTGCAGCACCTCGGCGATCCCCTCCAGCACGTCCACCACCCGAGGACCGTGGCGGCTCGGTATGCGCCCGTCGAATACGAACGCCCGCTCGTGCCGAACTGCCGGCAGGTCATCCCAGCCGGGCAGCACGGTCAGTTTGTCCCTTGCCTCCTGCCATGACCGTTCCGGACCGAAAGCACAGGGCATGATCATCAGGTACTCGGGCGCATAGTCGCGCACCTCGTCCCAGGAAAGTTCCCGGGACTGCCCCCGTGGAATGGCAAGCCCCTCCTCGCCCCCGGCCATCTCGGAAATCTCCGGCAGCCACTGCCCGGTGTTGCGAAGCGGATCGAGCCAGTCCAGGCAGACCACGCGTGGGCGTTCGACGCCGGTGGGAACCCCATCGGCCACTCGCTGTATCCGGGCTTCCAGCGACCCCCGAAGCTTCCGGCCCCGCTCCGGCACTCCGGCGGCGTTGGCCAGGTTGGTGACGTTCTGGAGGATGTCGTCGACTCCGCTGGGCCGGATGCTCAGGATTTCAGGCTGATAGTCCAGCACCTTGGCCGCCGTCTCGAATACCGAGCCGCTGGAGATGGCGCAGACCTCGCAGAGCTCCTGGGTGATGATCAGATCGGGGCGCAGGTTGGACAGCAGCTCCTCGTCGATCCAGTACATCGGGTTGTTGTTGGCACGGGCCTGCTGCACCAGCGCATCAATCTCGCCGCTGTCCAGGTGCTTGATGTTCCGCAGGCTGTGGCTGACCACGGGCCGGGCCGCCGCTTCCTCCGGGTAGTCGCAGGCGTAGGAAACTCCAACAAGGTCGTCACCCAATCCAAGGGCGAAAACCATTTCGGTGGCGCTGGGAAGCAGAGAGCAAATACGCAATCGTTCGCACCTGATTCAACGAGTACTGCCAGTATAAGTCCGCGCTCTGTCGGCATACAAGGAGAACCTGTGCCGGTATCTCACTACTGCGCGTGATACAATTTCTCCACTGTAAGTGTGGGGAGACGTGCTCATGTCGGCCAAGATTCTGTCTGGGACCGACCTGTCTGCGGAGATACGTTCCGAAGTCGCGATGGGCGTTGCCGAGATGCAGGAGAAGCACGGCGTTACGCCCGGCCTGGCCGTGGTCCTGGTCGGTGACGACCCTGCCTCCGCCGTCTACGTGAACAACAAGCAGCGCGCCTGCGAGCAGGCCGGGTTGTTCAGCGACTCCGCTCGACTCCCCGGTAGCGCCACCGAGGACGAAATCCTGGCCGCAGTTCACGCGTTCAACGAGGACCCCAGAGTCCACGGCATCCTGGTGCAACTGCCTCTGCCCGGCGGAATTGACCAGCACCGCATCATCGAGTCCATCGACCCGGACAAGGACGTGGACGGCATCCATCCCTACAACCTCGGCAAGCTCCTGCAGGGCCGCCCCGACTTCGCGCCCTGCACTCCCGCCGGCATCGTTGAGCTACTGGTGCGGAATGGACATGACCCTGAGGGTGCCAACGTGGTTATCTGCGGACGCAGCGACATCGTGGGCAAACCCCTGGCGGCATTGCTGATGCGGCGGGGACGAGGTGGCAATGCCACGGTTACGGTCTGCCACACCCGCACCCGCGACCTGGCCGGTGTGACCAGCGGCGCCGACATATTGGTTGCCGCTATAGGCCGTCCCGAGGCGATCACCGCTGATATGGTCAGAGAGGGCGCGGTTGTGATCGACGTGGGCATAAACCGGGTGGACGATCCCTCCGCTAGGCGTGGATACCGCCTGAAGGGCGACGTACACTTCGATTCAGTTTCGCAGAAGGCTGCGGCGATAACTCCCGTCCCTGGCGGTGTGGGCCCGATGACCATCGCCATGCTGCTGGTGAATACGCTGAGCGCCGCCCGCATCAGCATCCACGGGCGCCATCACTCCGCGTGAGCCTGTGTAGCTGAGCCACCACGTGCGTACCAGCGACTTCGACTACGAGCTTCCGCCCGAGCTAATAGCGCAGACACCCATCGAACCCCGTGACTCCTCCCGCCTGATGGTGCTGGACCGGGCCACCGGCAGGACGGAACACCGGCGTTTCACGCAAATCCTCGAACACCTGCGTCCCGGCGACCTCATGGTCTTCAACCAGAGCCGAGTCATCCCCGCCCGTCTGTTCGGCGTCAGGGATGACAACGGCGGCAGGGTGGAGTTTTTGCTGCTGCGCCGCGAGGCCGACGGTGTATGGGAGGCCCTCGCCCGCCCCGGACGGCGCCTTCGTCCTGGCATGACCGCCACCATCCTCCCACCTGGCGACTCGCCCGCTGGCAGTCTGTCCCCCTCCGGGCTGTCCGTGGAAATCCTGGAATCAAGAGCCGATGGCCTGAAAGCGGTCCGGTTGTCCTCTGAAATCGCCATCGACCGCTTGGGACACACGCCGCTCCCGCCCTATATCCGCAGCGCTCTCGGTGACCCGGCGAGATACCAGACGGTGTACGCCAGGGATCCCGGGAGTGCCGCCGCCCCCACGGCCGGGCTGCATTTCACGCCGGAGCTGCTGTCCCGCATCAACGAATCAGGCGTTGAAACGGCTTTTGTAACCCTGCACGTCGGCCTGGATACTTTTCGCCCTGTGCAGGGCGATGACCCAACCGAGCATCACATCCACACCGAGCACTATTCGCTGGACGCCCCCACCGCGGACGCCCTGAACAGTGTCCACGACGATGGCCGCCGCATCATTGCTGTCGGCACCACCAGCGTCCGGGTCCTGGAACAGGCCGCAGCCGATGCTGCTGGGACAGGCACGGTAAAGTTCCAGCCAGTCGAGGATGATGCCAGCATCTACATCCTGCCCGGCCACCGCTTCCAGGCCGTAGACGCCATGATCACCAACTTCCACCTGCCCAAGTCGACGCTGGTGATGCTGGTCTCGGCCTTCGCTCAGCATGGCGCGGTCGAGGGCGCCTCGGGGCGCCGGATGATTCTCGCCGCCTACGCCGAGGCCATACGGAACCAGTACCGTTTCTACAGTTTCGGCGACGCCATGCTTATCCTGTAAGCCCTTGACAAAGCCCTTGAAATCGATCGGACCAACCGGACGCCGTGGATTCAGCTGACGCTGAGCCGAATGTCCCCGAGGCCCTCAAACGTGAAGGCCGCCTCGTCGCCGGGGTTCAGGAATTTTGTGCTCACAATGCTGCCGGTCATTACCAGCATTCCCGCCTTCAGTTCCTTGCGACGGCCAGCCAGCGTATTGGCCAGCCAGGCAAGCGCGTCCAGCGGGTGCCCCAGCACGTCGCGCCCATAGCCCTCGCCCGCTGGCTCGCCGTTGATGGTCATGGCCCCGCGAGAGCCTTCCAGATCGAGAGTCTGCCAGTCGGTCTTTTCCTGCCCCAGCACCACCCCTGCGTTCCAGGCATTGTCGGCGGCGACTCCCAGGAAGTAGAGATTGCTGTAATCAGCGCCGCGGTCATCCACCAGTTCGAAGGCAGGCATAAGCGCACCAACCGCCGCGGCCACGCCATCGCGGCCGTAGGGCGCGCCACTGGCCGGCAGGTCGCCCGTCAGCCGCACGGCCACCTCGCATTCTGCGCCGATACGCACAAAGTCAGAGGCCTTCATCGACGCGGGGGAGTGATGCACTCCGCTTTCGAAGACCGCTCCAGCGCACGGAGCGTCGAATCCGACCATCCGCTGCATCACCGGCGTAGTGAGAGCGATCTTGTAGCCAACGATGGCCCCGCGCTGGGGGGCGAGCAGCGCCTGGAAGGCCTCCTGCATGTCGTACGCCTCGTCGATGGTGGCGGGCGAGATTTCGTCGGGAAGCGCCTCGTATTTCCTGCGCTCGCGATGAGCCTCAAACAGATGTTGCGCCGCTCTTTCCGCCTTGTTGACTTGGGCCATTACCGAATCCTCCGCGGCAGCTGCTGGTCTGCCTCTCGAATACAGGTTGATCCTGTTGCAGGGTGATTTCCTCGGTTGTTATACACGGTTAGTCAAACACCGCGATTATACAAGCTGGAGCAGCTGCAGTGTGTTGCCGTCGGGATCTCGGAACGTGGCGACCCAGCCGCCCCAGCTTTCCTGTTCCGGCTGCCGGATGAACTCCACGCCGGCGTCGGCCAGCCTCGCTGCCACACCGTGGATGTCGGTCACTCCCAGATGGGGCATGAAGCGATACGGGTCCCGCGAGTTGCCGGAGACCCGGTCGTGCAGTCCAATGTTGAACCGGACCTCGCCCAGCTCGAAGGCGATGA
Organism: Dehalococcoidia bacterium; assembly: GCA_965261885.1. Taxonomy (GTDB): domain Bacteria; phylum Chloroflexota; class Dehalococcoidia; order Lucifugimonadales; family UBA3495; genus VXOI01. The sequence continues at coordinate 20,618 of CBDHDY010000020.1, read as the reverse complement.
AGTCCGGGTGCCTGGAATGCAGGGGGAGCTGCAGCACGTCGTTGTAGAAATGGAACATTTTCTCCAGATCGTCGGTCCAGAGTGTGACACCAACCACTCCCGTAATCATTTCTGAAGCCTCTCAAAAACAGAACCGGCCAGTGCATCACACCGACCGACTTTTACGAATATTCTGTAATAATTTACGCTTGACCCGGACTAGACCTCCGCCAGTTCCCCCCGCCGCTTGGCCTCTGCGCAACGCGGGCACAGGCCATAGAAGTCCACCCGCTGCCAACCCACCTCGAAATCGGAGTTCTGGGTGATGCTGTTCCGCAGGCTCACGACCATGTCGTGTACCGCACTGGATGTGTCGGCATCGATAACATTCTCGCATTCGATGCAGACCAAGTTGACGTGGGGATCCATGTTCGGTTCATAGCGGGACATGCGCTGGAAGGGAAGTTCCTGGATCAGCCCGCTCTTTTGCAACACTCCCAAAGTGGAGTAAATGGTTGCCAGAGTCATCGACGGGAAATGGTCACGTACCCGCTCGTAGATCTGCTGCACTGTGGGATGGTCCTGCGAGTTCAGCACTACCTCGGCGATGGCCAAGCGCTGCGGGGTAACCCGGACGGCCCATTCCCGCATCCGTTCAACCAACTCCTGTTGTGTCAGCATATACTGCTCCGGGGCAGCGCGAAAGCCACCAAGGCGAGTGCCGGGACACCCACCATACAAGTTCAAATTCTTATAATAAATATATCGTAAATTGGCATCACCGGCAACTCACGCAGCAGCCTTCGCAGGGCCCTCTGATTGTTCCCTCTCTCCCCGGAGGAGAGTTAGAGCCTGCCCCCGCGAAAGCGGAGGTGGGGGCGTCCCAGCTGCTTGGGGAACATTGTGTCATCTCGGGGTTTCATCCTCACCCCGACCCTCACAATCCAGCGAGAGGCAAGATTAAAGACCTCGGCAGCCTTTGGCATAGTTGCAATTCAGGTGGTTGTGGGGTTCCGGCCCTCCGGCCCCAATGAGTCATCTCTCCGACTTTCTCGGGATTTGCGGATGGCTGTCCCGTCCCCGGAAGGGAGGTCGTTCAGACCGCGTGGCTGTGGAGCTCGCCTGCCAGATGGCCGTTCAGCGGTCACCGTGCTCCGTGGACGGAGGGCGGCCCAGAGCGGCTACCAGCGCTCCGACGACGGCAACTGCGGCCCCGATCATGAACACGTCGCGGTAGGCTTTCAGGAATGCTGTGGCCTCCGCTCCCACACTGCCTGCGAGCTGTGCGAGGTAATGGTCGCCGCGGGCCGCGAATATTCCGCCGATGATCACTATGGCGGATATGGAGCCCAACGCCTGGGTCAGCGAGAGCATGGCCCCCGCAGTCCCGAACCGTTCCGGGCTGACGCTCTTCATCACCAGCGAGTAGCAGGCTGCCTGTACCAACCCGTTCCCCGTTCCCGTGAGGGACACCCACAGAGCAACCTCGGCCAGAGACGATTCCGCGTCCAGCAGCCCCATCATGGCCAGCCCAGCCGCGATGACGAGCATGCCCACAGTGCCCACGATTCGAGTGCCGATGCGATCGCTCAGCCAACCTCCCAGCAGGGACATGGCAACGCCGCAAATGGAGGCTGTGGCCAACAACGCTCCCAGAACTTCGGGTCCACCCCCCAATGTATCGGCGACATAAAATGGGAAGATAAACCAGACCACGAAGGCGGAGAGGAAAACGAAGCCTGAGGAGGCGCTGGCCACGACGAACCCCCGATTGCGAAACAATCCAAGGGGCAGCACCGGCCAGGAGGCAGTTCGCTCGATTCGCCAGAAAAGCCCCAGCAGTATCGGCGTCAGCACCAGCATTGTCAGAACCTGCCAGGTTCCCCAGCCTATCTCCCGTCCCAGCCTTGTACCTATGATGAGAAGAATGAGTCCTGCGGCAAGGGTCATAGTCCCTTTCAGATCAAAAGCGGGCCCTTGCCTTGATATCGGAGGGTCCCTGTCCAGGAAGAACCAGGCCAGAACCAAGGCGACTGCCATAAACGGGACCCGGCCCCAGAACACCCACTCCCAATCCCAACCCAACCAGCCGGCCCCCACCAGCAGCCCTGCCCCGATGGTGCCGCCCACCATTCCGAGGGCCTGACTCGCCGTGGTGAACCCCATGCTCAATCCGCGACGGTGCGGGGGGAAAAGGTGCGCAGCGATAGCCGGGGCCACCGCGTACATGCAGGCCGTGCCGATGCCGTGCAGCACTCGGAAACCGACCACCGAGGCAAGATCGGGAGACAGGGCGATGCAGAACATGGAGACCAGGTAGGCCATTCCGCCCCAGATGTAGACGCGCCGCAAACCAAAACGGTCGGCGAAGCTGCCCGTTCCCAGCACCAGGCTGGCCCTGATTCCCATGAACACCACCAGCGCCCACTGCACGCTCTGCAGGTCGGCGTCGAGGTCGGCGGCCAACTCGGGCAGCGCGACGTTGACGGAGAAATCCAGCGCGGCGAGGAACATCGCCAGCGCGGAGGTGGCGCCGATCAGCACATCGCGCCAGCGCCCGCCGTGGACGAGAGGGCCGGCAGCGGCGTTAACGGCGGCCAAGGCCGGAGCTCGACGAGCGGGTTCGGCTAGGGAGGTAGTTGGCTGTGAGTCGGCGTGAATCCATGGTGTGTGGATTCTACGCCATGGAGGAAAGAATTGTTGACCGCGGGCAAGAGAGAGGGGGAGTAATAGGGGAGTGATGTGGGTGGTAGAATGCAGCTCGCACATCAAATGTAGCAAAGACTAGGAAAAACATACCCCGGGATCTTCACCGCCCTTCCGGAGAAAAACAGGAGAGGACACCCCGGGGCCTATGCATCCATAGTAGCACGGGTAGCACGGATTTCTACGGAGACGTGCCCGACCGTGATGATTGCCAGCTGAAGAAACGATACCCCGTCACCCCGGAGTCAACGCTCCTTCAAGAACCTTCCCTTGCAACTCGACTCCATACGAAGGCTCCGCAACTGTGTGTTTCACCACGAGCCGATCTGGCATCTGACAGACCCGCCTGATCAACACGAAACAATCCTCGGGACCATCGGGTGGATCAGCCCGGCCATGCTGGCCATGACGAGAATGCTGGACAGGTTTCCCAGCGTTTATACTATGGGGCCACAGCGCTATACAGAAGAACTCGATTCCGTAGCTCAGAGTTGGAGCGCGAAGTAATCGGGACAGGAGGGTAGTGATGGTTCAGAACACCGGAGGATTTGACGCACTGCTTCAGGAGGAGCGGAGCTTTCCGCCGCCCTCTGATTTTACGTCTCAGGCCAATATGGCTGACCCCGATATTTACGCGAAAGCTGCCGCAGATCCCGAGGGATTCTGGGCTGGGCTCGCCGAGGAGCTGGACTGGTTCCAGAAGTGGGATACGGTGCTGGACTGGAGCGACGCCCCCTTCGCCAAGTGGTTCATCGGCGGCAAGCTCAACGTGTCCTACAACTGCATCGACCGGCACGTGAAGAACGGGCGGCGCAACAAGGCGGCCATCGTCTGGGAGGGCGAGCCGGGTGACTGGAAGGTGTACACCTACGGCGACCTTCTGCGCGAGGTATGCCAGTTCGCCAACGGGCTGAAGAGCCTTGGCGTTCAGAAGGGAGACCGGGTGACCATCTACCTTCCCATGACGCCGGAACTGCCCATCGCCATGCTGGCCTGCGCCCGCATCGGCGCGCCCCACAGCGTAGTCTTCGGCGGGTTCAGCGCCGAGTCGCTGCGGGACCGCATCAACGACTCCGAGTCCAAGATCCTGATCACAGCCGACGGCGGCTACCGGCGCGGCGGCATCGTGCCTCTGAAGCAGAACGCCGATGACTCGCTGGACGGCGCTCCCAGCATCGAGAAGGTTGTGGTGCTGCGGCGCACCGGCAGCGCCGACGACAAAATGGTCGATGGCCGCGACATCTGGTGGCACGACCTGATGGAAGGGCAGCCAATGACCTGCGAGCCGGAGCCCATGGACAGCGAGGACATGCTGTTCCTGCTCTACACCAGCGGCACCACCGGCAAGCCCAAGGGCATCGTCCACACGTCCGGCGGCTACCTACTGGGCGTTCAGGCCACGGCCAAGTGGATCTTTGACCTGAAAGAGGACGATGTCTACTGGTGCACCGCAGATATCGGCTGGGTGACCGGGCACAGCTACATCGTCTACGGACCGCTGGCCAACGGCGCGACGACGGTGATGTACGAGGGATCCCCCGACTACCCGGACCGCGACCGCTTCTGGGCCGTCGTCGCCAAGTACGGCGTCAGCATCCTGTACACCGCGCCCACTGCCATCCGCACCTTCATGCGCTGGGGCGAAAGCTATCCGCAGAAACACGATATGTCGACCCTGCGGCTGATGGGCACTGTCGGGGAGCCGATCAACCCGGAGGCGTGGGTGTGGTACTGGCAGCACATCGGCGGGGGCCGCTGCCCGGTGGTGGACACATGGTGGCAGACGGAGACCGGCAGCATAATGATCGCGCCGATTCCGGGACTGACTACGCTGAAGCCCGGTTCGGCCACCAAGGCATTCCCAGGCATCGAGGCGGAGATCCTCGACGCGGACGGCAATCCCGTCGGCCCCGGCGGTGGCGGCTACCTGGTCGTCAAGCGGCCGTGGCCCTCGATGCTGCGCACGGTCTACGGGGATCCGGATCGCTTCATTGACACCTACTGGTCCCGCTACGACGGCATCTACTTCACCGCCGACGGCGCCAGGATGGACGAGGACGGCTACTTCTGGCTGCTGGGCCGGGTGGACGACGTGATCAACGTGTCGGGCCACCGCATCGGCACCATGGAGGTGGAGAGCGCGCTGGTGGATAACCAGAAGGTGGCCGAGGCCGCGTGCATCGGCAAGGACCACGCGGTGAAGGGGCAGGCCGTCGTCGCGTTCGTCACGCTGAAGGACGGCGTGGATATGTCGGACGACGTTATCACCGAGCTGAAGGCGCACGTCGCCGGCAAGATCGGTGCCATGGCCCGCCCCGACGACATCCACTTCGCCGCCGAGCTCCCAAAGACCCGCAGCGGCAAGATCATGCGCCGCCTGCTGCGCGACGTGGCCGAAGGCCGCGCCCTCGGCGACACCACGACGCTGGCCGATCCCACCGTGGTGGACTCGCTCAAGGCGCAGTACGGCGACGACGAATAGGCCCCAATTGACTTGGAAACTCAGGGGCGTATATCCTTGCGCCCCTGCACCGGACGGTATTGACCGTGATACGAATCACGGAGGATTCGCAAATGGTAACCCCTGCACCGGATGTTGAGACCACCAGGAACCACGTTTTCCATTGTAGCCAATACATGGACAACGCGCTGGAGGCCTTGGCAAAAGATGAGCCAGGCAAAGCGGGCGAATTGCTTTGGGGCAGCGTTTCCCAGGCCGTTCACGCCGTTGACGCCTCTCGCGGTTCTGTGATTGCAGGCCATCGAAGCCTGCTGAACTTCGTTGGGAATCTCGGCAAGGAAATTGACGACCAATTTTTCGCGAATAATTTCGAATCGGCGAAAAGCCTCCACAATAACTTCTACATTCCGGTAGAAACCAGGGAGGAAGTCGAAGCCTTATTACCTGGAATCCAGAGGGTAATCAACCAGATTCTTGCCTTGCTCCCGGATGAGGTCCGCAACGGCGCGTCAGAGTAGGCTATCATGTCCGCGCCCGAACCGGCGGCAGAGACCGAGGTTTGCCCCTGCAGCCAATGGGAAGACTGCGACCATCACGCCTGCTGTGAGGGCTGTCCTGACAACGGCGAGTTCTGGTGCGGCGATTGCTGGGCGCGTGACTGTTACGACCACAACATCAGAGACTTGGTAGAGTTGCTCGCGGACTACGAGAAAGAGGGACGCCCTCAGAGTCGTGCGGAGCCAATTGTCAAGTTGATCGAGGACTGGCACGAAAAATACGGCCGAGAAAGGCAACAAAACCCTTCTTGACGGAGTGCAGCACTATGGCTACCTACCGAAAGCACGAGGCCCAGGAGTGGGCATGGGAGACACTGAAGGGGCAGTGGACGACGCTGATTACGCCCTTCACCCCGGACAACCGCTTTGATCGGGAGGGGATGCGCCGCAACATGCGCCACGTCCGCAGCCTGGGCACTGTCGGGGCTGGCTGCACCTGGGGCATGGGTGAGTTCTGGAGCCTGACCCACGAGGAGAGGCTGGATGTGATGGAGACCGTGGCCGAGGAGGCCAACGGCGGTTGGCCCATTGGGGCGCATGTGACCCACACGTCGGGACCGGAGATGCTGTCTCTGGCTGCCCACGCGGAACGGCTGGGATACGACCTGCTCATCGTCGCGCCGCCTTTTATGGTAACGAAGGTCGAGGACCAGGTTGTGGAGTACGTCAGGCTGCTGGCGGAGCATACCAACTTGGCCATCATGTTCTACAACTCACCGCAGTTCGGCATCACCATGAGCGTCAACGGGCTGGAAAGGCTGTGCAGCCTGCCCAACGTGGTGGGAGTGAAGGAAGCCAGCTTCAACCAGCAGCTCTCCATCGAGGCGCACCTGACCCTCGGACAAGACTCGGTCATCAGCACGCCCGACGAGTGGATCTACTTCAAGGGGCAGGAGCTGGGGATCAACCAGCAGGTAATGTTCGCCAACACGTCCGACTGGCGGTTCGACATCCCCGGCGCCAACAACTACGTGCGCTGGATCGAACGGGCCTGCCAGGGAGACCTGGACGAGGCATTTTACGACCTGCACCTGCGACGCCTGAACGAGCTGTCGGACGCCTGGTGGACCCGGACGGTGGACAAGTACAACGGCGCCCTTCCGGTCTCTCTGGTGAAGCACTGGGGTGAACTGATGGGAATGGCCGCCGGGCCTCCCCGCCTGCCGCTTCTGGATATGACTCAAGAGGAAAAGGCGCAACTACGGGACGAACTGGAGCCGTTGAAGCCCCGGGTTCCGGAGTTCACTCGCCCTGCAAGCAACATGGTTCGCAGTGAAGATAGGCCCGCCTACAGTCCCCGCCCGGTCTATGCCAGGCCGACGGACCCGCAATCGCGCACGGCATGGCTAACGGGTAACGACAACTTCGCATCCGGAATGCTGCTGATGGTCAGTGTGCAGGACGTCGACGAGGCGCTGGAGGCTGAGCAGGGCGGAGCCGACGTGGTGGACGTGAAGAACCTGCAGGAGGCGATGGTGGGCTCCGGGCATCCCTCCACCGTTCGCCAGGTACGCGGCATCATCCCGGTGGAGAAGCACGTCAGCGTCACGCTTGGCGTGGTGCCCAACCAGGCCGGCACCGTGGCCATGGCGGTGTATGCCGCAGCCATGATGGACGCCACGTCGGTAAAGGTGGGGTTCCGTGTCGCCGACTACGACACCGCAGCAGAGGTGCTGCTGGAGTCGCGCCGGGCCCTGGACGGGTTCAACACCAAGCTGGTGGGCTCACTGTTTGCCGATAACGAGCTGTACGAGGGCGGGCTGGACCCGCACCTGATGGTGCAGCTTGCCAAGGACGGTGGGTGCGACGGGTTCCTGATCGACACGCTGACCAAGGACGGGCGCAACCTGTTCGATTTCATGCCCGAGCCGGTGCTGCGCCAGATCGTGCTGGAGGGCAAGCAACTGGGGATGAGCACCGCACTGTCCGGCCACCTGAAGGTCAACGACCTGGACGAACTGGCCCGTATAAACCCTGACATCGTCGGAGTGCGCGGGGCGGTCTGCGCCTCCGGAGACCGCGGCAGGGCAGTGGCCTGGGAGGCCGTGGCCGAATTCAAGCGGCAGCTCGACATGCGCAAGACTGGCGAAATCGCCGTCCACGCCGATGCCCCGGCGGTTACCTCCGCCAACGGGTGGGTGGTTATCGACGGGCGAGGCAAGAGCTGCGCCGGCGTCATCGCCGCCCTGACACGCCAGATGGAGCAGGACCGGGAGTCATTCGTCGAGGCGATACTGGCCGACGCCCTGAACATCTACGATGTCACGCTGTGGGCCGAGCAGGCGGGCCACCGGCTGCTGACGCAGCGCAAGGACCCGGATGGTGCGGTGCGCGTGCTGATCCAGCCGTAAGGGCGCTGCCGATCTTTTAAGATTGAGCAGATTGGGTTAAACTGGTTTCACGCTTCGAAGGTCTCTGATTGTCTGCCGGGATGGGGTGACAACCCTCCCGGCAGCTATTTGTAAGGGCCAATGGTCAAAAACAGTTGAATACAGCTTGCCGCGCATATAGAATTACAATCTGTCGCCCGACTCCAGACCCCAAAAGAGCGACGTCAATTTATGACAGAAAGGGAGGACCTGTGGATTGACCGTTTTAGGCTGTCATGTTTTGCTGGAACTGAGGGACTGTAATCCCACCCTGCTCAACGACCTCAATTACATACGTCAGGCGATGCTGACGGCCGCCAATGACGTAGGCGCCACAGTCGTCGGAGAATCCTTCCACCGCTTCAGCCCCCAGGGCGTTACCGGTATTTTGGCCATCGCCGAGTCCCACATCTCCATACATACGTGGCCGGAATATGGCTATGCCGCCGCGGATATATTCACTTGCGGCTCGTCCTTTTCGGTTACGGGTGCGGCTCAACGCCTTGCAGAACAACTGGAATGCCGGGACGCGGAGTTCAAGGAGATTGAAAGGGGACTGGTAGCTCAGCCTGTTTCGGGCTGAGGCCCCCCGCCAATGGAACTGACTGGTAACTGGTTTGCAGAGAGCGTTTCCCCCGACTTGGCCGTGCTGTTGCGGCTCAAGTCTGTGCTTTTTTCCGGGACAACCGCTTATCAGAAAGTGGAGGTCCTGGACTCCGACGTCTTCGGACGTACCCTGGTGCTTGACGGGAAGACGCAGTCCACAGAGGCTGACGAGTTCATCTATCACGAGTCGCTGGTCCATCCGGCGATGCTATTCCACCCCGATCCCAGGTCGGTGTTCATCGGCGGGGGAGGGGAGGGTGGCACGTTGCGCGAGGTGCTGGCCCATCGGTCGGTCGCGCGCGCAACTATGATCGATCTGGACCGTGAAGTCGTCGAGTTGTGTCGCGCCCACCTGCCTGACCATCATCAGGGCAGTTTCGATGATCCCCGCGTAACGCTGCGGCATGAAGATGCCCGCGCGTTTCTGAATTCAGGAGGGGAAGGATTCGACGTAATCATTCTGGATTTGGTCGACCCCCTGGAGGAAGGGACCGCCTATCTGCTCTACACCGATGAGTTCTATCACATGGCCAGGTCGCGACTGAATCCGGGCGGCGTCCTGGTTACCCAATCCGGGCCCGCAGGGTTGCCCAACCACAGGGAATGCTTCACCACCATCTACCGCACCCTCAGCGAGGTATTCGCCCACACGGCTGCTGTGCAGGTGCATGTGCCCGCATTCCAGACGCTTTGGGGATTCACCATCGTCTCCGACGTACCGCTGCTGCAGCGGCCTGAACCGGAAATTGATGCCGCCATCGATCAGCGCATCAACAAGCCCCTGCGCCACTACGACGGGGAAACGCACCGGGGCATGTTCGCACTGCCCAAGTTTCTCCGCAAAGGAATTGAGGGCGAAACCCGCATCAACCGGGACGATCACCCGGTCTTTATGGTCTAGCGGCCAGAATAAGCCGCTCCCCTCCACTGCAGCTCACACCACCCCTGGAGACGCGGATGCGATAGGGTGCCCCTGCGTCTCTGCGTTCCCCGGCAGGGAAATTACGCTGATTTTCGCATGGACAACTGCAATAATCGTCGGCCCGTGCTTTTGGGTACTGGCAAAAGCGAAAGGGCGCACAATTGTGCGCCCCCCCGCATGAATAACATTTCTGCGCGCTACTGAAAGTCCTGCGCGCGGACTGCTGCGGTACTACTCGTTCTCGCTCCAGGCCGCCTGAAGTTCTTCCTCGTCGATGACGGCTTCGTCGTCGTCCGTTTCCTCATCACCAGACACGCCGTCATCTGATTCTTCGTCGCGGCTTTGTCTTGGCTGGGCTGGCTTGGGCACAGCGCGGGTCGGGAAGGAAGCGACATTCTGCAGGCTCCGGTGCCGCGACGTTTCGTGGATCATAATGCTGATTCCGTCGTCGCTGGCGCCAATTATGGCGGCCTCGTAGGTGTTGCCGCCTTCTATAAGCCTGATCAGGCGGTTTCCCAGGCGTGACTCGACCTGCCCCAAGTACTCGCAGTCATCCGTGTACACGCTGATGCCGTGGTGCTCGATCACCAGCTGCACCGGGTCGCCCGGGGATACCAGGGCAGGCGACAACCCGCGCGGCGTGTGGCGCAGAGTTGTGGACGCTGACTTGCCGCTCTCGCCGATGAACAGCTGCGGTGCGCCGGCGGCCCTGCGGGCGCGCCTGGTACTGGCCGCGGAACTGCTGCGCATCTGGTCGAGACGAGCGCGATTCTTGCGGGCTATGTTGTTGTAGGGAGCGATCTGAGAGACGCGGTCCACAACGCTGTTGGCCTCTTCGTAGCTGCCCAGTTCCATCAAGGCCTTGGTCAGCCGGTTCATCGCCTCCACGTCTTCGGCGAACAACTCGAGTATGGCGCGGTTAACCTCGGCGGCCCGCTCCCATTCGCCCTTCATCGCCAAGCCCACGGCCTCGCGATCCAGATCTTTCCTGAACTTTGCCCCTCTGGTGGAGGCAGTCGATTCCGAGCTCATTTTCTCCATCCATCTTTGCATCGCCCGATGCGGAAAACCGGGTACCCTTAACCGTCCCACTGCGACGGTTACTCCTCCCGGACCCCTCACGGCTGCTTGTTTCCTAAATGCCTGATTCCAGTGATACACCCGAGTCAGGTCACCGGTCAATAGGATTATCAACCCTAAATGTGGAATTTCCGTGGTGAATTTGTGTGTTTTCCCGCAGGCTGCAAAGCCGAAATTTATCGGCCAGGAGACCCCCGGTGCCGCCACCTGATACGCAATAAATCCAGTGCCATCGAAAAGGCGTCGCGAAAGGGCCTTACCTTGCTGTGTTCCCGGTAATGCCAGTCGACTCCAATTTCGGCTATCGTCATCCCGAGACGGCCCGCGAGATGGAGGATTTCGACGTCGTATGAGAAGCCGTTCATGGTGGACCGGCCGAAGAGTTCCTCCGCCGCGCGGGCCCGAAAACACTTGAATCCGCACTGGGTATCGGCAATCGCAGGAGCGACTAGAGTACGAGCGAAGGAGTTGAACACCCGGCCCATCAGGTGGCGTCGGGCCGGCTCGCCGTACCGGATTGCTCCGGGCGCCTCTCGGGAGCCCACGGCCACATCCACGCCTCCGTTCTGGGGGGGCAGCAACCGCTCGACCTGTGCGATGGGAACAGACAGGTCTGCGTCGCACAGTAGGCGGAATTCGCCGTCGGCGGCCAGCATGCCGTTGCGCACTGCCCATCCCTTGCCGCCGTGGGGCAGAGACAGGATGCGGACCCTGGCGTCCTCCCTGGCAGCTTCACGCACCAGGCTGGCGGTGGCGTCAGTGCTGCCGTCGTCGGCAACGATAATTTCCCACTGATATTCCTGCGTATCCAGGAAGGAAACGATTTCCAGGACGGTCCCGGATATTCTGAGCTCCTCGTTGTAGGCCGGTATGACAACGGAGAGACGGACGGGTTGAGGCAGGTGGGGAGCGGAGTGCGAAATGAGTCAATCACTCCTAGAGTTATTAACCTGGAGTATTAAAAGGGGAGTAATAAAAGCGAATTCCGTCACAGCAAATCACTGGATCAGCGCGGGAATGTGCGGCCCTGTTCATTCCGCAAACTTTTGGCCTGACCGCAGCGGGCTCTGCGCAAGCCTCGTTCAACTGCGATCGAGCTGAAATCCTTCGTGAAGGAGGCGAACTGCGTCTCGGCCCTGAGCCTCGTCGATTATACAGGATATGCGAATTTCGGAGGTGGTGATCATGTCGATGTTGACACCGCCGTTGGCCAACAGGCGGAACATCCGGGAGGCATAACCCGGCGTGTTCTGCATACCGGAGCCTACGATGCTGACTGCGGCGAGGCCGTTGGCGCTGACCACGCCGGCTGCCCCCATCTGCGGCGCCATGGCCTCCACCAGCCTGACGGCGGCAGGGAGGTCGGTGCGGCTGACGGTGAAGCTGATGTCGGTTGACCGATCCCCGCCGGTGTTCTGGACGATGGTGTCAACGCTGATGCTGGCATCGGCGAGCGGCTCGAACAGGGCAGCGGCCAGTCCCGGACGATCAGGCACGCTCTGCACCGTAATCTTGGCCACGTTGGCATTGTAGGCTATGCCGGTTACTTTGATTCTGTCTTCCATCTGATTCCCGCCCGGCTGATTCCCGCCCGGATTCGTGCCTGGATTTTTACCTGAATTTGCGCCCGGATTTGAACCCGGATTTGCGCCCGAAATAGTACCCGGATTAGTTTCCGGATTCCCAGTGGATAGGTCGTTGGCAGTTGTGAGTCCTGCCACAGGTTGCCCAAGGGCGGGAGCGTCCGCAGCAAAGGCGTCGGAAGGGACGTTACCCACGGCGTGGATCAGCGTCCCGGGCGCGTTGCTGAAGCTGGATGCCACATAGATCGGGACCCGGTAGACGCCGCCCAGTTCGATGGAGCGAGGGTGCATCTTGGCCCCCAGGCTGGCCAGTTCCAGCATCTCCTCGTAACCGACCTCGTCCAACTTGCGGGCGTCAGGGACTATGCGGGGATCGGCGGTATAAATGCCCTCGACGTCGGTATAAATCTCGCAGCGGTCGGCCTGCAGGGCTGCGGCTATGGCTACGGCGGTGGTGTCGGACCCGCCACGGCCCAGGGTGGTGATGTCGTCCTCCGGGGTGATGCCCTGGAAACCCGCGACAACCACAATGCGCCCGGCGTCCAGCTCGCGGCGCACCCGCCCCGGCTCGATGCGGCTGATGCGGGCGCGGCCAAAGCTGGTGTCGGTGAGGATGCCCGCCTGCGGTCCACTGAGGCTGATGGCCTCGTGGCCCTGCTCCCTGAGCGCCATGGTCAGAAGGGTGGACGAGACCAGCTCGCCCGTAGAGAGCAGCAGATCCAATTCGCGGGCGTGCGGTTCCCGGGATATGGTCTGAGCGAGCTCAATAAGCTCGTCAGTCGTGTCGCCCATGGCCGAGACGACCACCACCACGCTTGCCCCGGCCTGACGAACCGCACTGATGCGCTGGGCAACGTTGATGATCTTTTCGGCGTCGGCCACCGAGGAGCCGCCATATTTCTGGACGATCAAGGGCATCTGCTTGTATCTCTCACAGTCGTTTCCCCGGGGGGAGGAGCGGTCTTGCAGGGCTGTCTTTTGCGTCTTCCTACGATAGCAAATGCGCGCCCAGGGGCGTTGGCTGGGTCACTTTCACTGTGCCCTCGACGGATGCCTGACGGGCGGCTTCGGCCATCTCGTAGGCCACGGTCATTTCGCGGCCCTGGGTCAGCGCCAGTACCGTGGAGCCGCTGCCGGACAGGAACGCTCCCAGCGCCCCGGCGTCGCGGGCGGCTTTCATCAGGAGTTTCATTGCCGGGAACAGGGGCTGGCGGTAGGGCTGGTGCAGCCTGTCCTGCGTGGCAACCTCCAGGTATTCGGGGTGATTGGTTGCCATTCCGGCGACCAGAAGGGCGACGCGGGACATATTGTGCACCGCATCGGCCACCGGCAATTGCTGGGGCAGAACGGCTCGCGCGTCCGCGGTGGCGATGCGCCTCTCCGGGATGAACAGGACGGCATGGATTGCGGCGGGAATGCTCACCGGTACGGTGTAAAGCGTGCTGTCGTCGGTCACCACCAACTGCAGGCCGCCCATCACGGCGGCGGCGACGTTGTCCGGGTGGCCCTCGATGGTCGCGGCCATCTCCAGCTGGTCACGGTAATTGAACTCACCCCCGGACAGGGCGTTGGCCGCAGCGAGGCCTCCGGCGATGGCGGCGGCGCTGCTTCCCAATCCTCTGGCCAGGGGAATCTCGTTGTTGCAGCTTACCCTGACCGGCGGCATCTTTTGCCCCAGTTCCATGTAGAGGAACTCCATCGAGCGGTAGACCAGGTTCTCAGGTCCGGTCTCCAGCTCACCGGCTCCCTCCCCCGAGACACCAACCGACGGAGCTGCACCGGTGACTTGAGGCTCCACCTCGATGGTGTTCCAGATGTCCAGCGCCATCCCCAGGCAGTCGTAGCCGGGGCCCAGGTTGGCAGTGGTGGCGGGGGCGGCGACCCGAATTGTATTTGAAGATTGAGAAGCCTGGGTCATGCCCGGGATCCATCGGGGTGCGGCGGAAGAATGTCCTGGAAAACGTACCGGCCAACATCCATATTCTCTCGGAAGCGTGACGCGGCAATTCCGGCATCAAGCCCCGGTCCGCAACCGATGATCGGCACTGAGGTCTCGTGGGCAGAGCCGTGGGAGCGGAGACCCGGCGGCATGGTCACCTCGGAAGGGTCTCCGAAGACGGTGGCGGGGTCAGCCAGCACAAAAATGTCGCCGACGCGCTCCGGCATCAAATGGAATCGGGTTGCCGCCTCCTCACCTGGTACCGCGTCCTCCACCCCGTCAAGGCCGCGAAGGGCGTCCACAGCGGCGTTGAGGTCAGAACTGTTCTCCAGGTGGACGTAGATGCTGCCTCCGAGGTTGGAGTGGTGGACAACGTAGCGGTCCTTGATGACCGGCACGGCCCGGCTCGGGATGCCGTATCGGGCCAGCTCGCCGGGAAGATGCAGCATTCGGGACTTGTCGGACATACCGTGGTCTGCGGTTACGAGCATACGGGCGTCGGGGGCCTGTTCCCTCACCGCGCCGAGGCCCTCGTCCAGCAGCGACACATGGCGGGCCGATTCGGGACTCTCCGGCCCGTAGGTATGCATGGCGTAGTCGGTTGTGGTCAGGTAGACCAGGTCAAAGGGTTCGCGTGACATTGCGTAGCGGCCCGCGTCAAGCACCCAGCGATTGACTTCCAGCGAGTAGATGGGCGGGGGTTCCCCCACGCCGCTGACCACCCAGCCGGGGGGAGCCTCCGAGGAAATGCTGACCGTCGCACCGTCGCTGAGAAGCCGCCGCAGCTTGTCCTTGGCGGTGACCAACAGGGAACGCATCCCGCAGGCGGTGGCCCGCTGGAACATGGTCTCGGCGCGCAGGAACTCGGCGGACTCCATGTAGAACTCTTCGCCGCGCTGCCTGTCGAGCAGGTAGTTGGAGGTGATGCCATGCTGCTGCGGGTAGCTGCCGGTAACCAGCGAAACGTTATTCACGTTGGTTACGCTGGGCGTCATTCCACGACCGTCCACCCGGAATCCCTGCCGGGCCATGGCCGACAGGTTGGGCGCCGGACACGCCTCCAGGTATTCCGGGTCGAGCCCGTCGATCAGCACTACGATAGTGGGTGTGTTCACAGCGTCTTACCGGTCGATTCCATAACCAGCCAGCACTTCGGCGTCCCTTGTGCAGTTGGCTGATTTCCTGGTCAGTTCTTCGAAACGGCCCCTCGGCTCCCAGTGGCCACGGTAGAAACGGTTGCCTTGGAACTGGCTCATCCTGTCAGTAAAGGGGGCGTGCCGCAACTCAGGACGCCACTCTGGCGCCTGATACCGCTATTGGTTGTCCAAGTAAGTCATTTTAGCAGAATGGCCGCGGGTTGCTGGAAGGCTCAGCCCACGTGCTCCTTGGCAACCTTCAGGTAGTCCAGGGCCAGACGGGGGAGCAGGAACTTCTGCAGCACGCTCTCGTGTGCCGCCGCGCCGATGTGGCTGGCCAGGTCGCTGTCCCGGAGCAGGGACACGAGACGCTCGGCACACTCCTCGGGTGACGAAACCAGGAATCCGCTGACACCGTCCTCGATCTGCAAGCGAATACCACCGGCGTTACCGCCGATCATGGGCTTGCTCTTCCACATTCCCTCGGTCACGGTGAGCCCGAAGCCCTCGCGCTTTGATTTCTGCATGAGGACCGAGGATGCCACCTGGAACGCATTCACCAGCAGATCGATGCCGACAGGCAGATTGCTGGGATCATGGTAAAGGTGAATATCCGGGTCGCTAGCAGCGTGGTCAATGACGCTGGCCAGCACCTCCGCAGCCTCCGGGTCGTCGCTGGCCTGAGACAGTCCCAGCATGGCCAGCTGCAGACCCGGGACCGACTGTCGGGCCAGGCGGTAGGCGTCGATCACGCCCCATGGATCCTTCCACAGGTCGAAACGGGAGACCTGGGTTATCAGCGGACGGGTCCGGTCGATCCCCATTGCCGAGACAATGTCCCACGCCTCGGTCTCGCTTAACGCCTGGTTCTTGCCGGTGAGCGGATCTATGGCCGGAGGTGCTATGTGCACCGGCGTGCCGTTCAGCATTTCGCGCGGGACGTAGTCCTCCAGGGAAAAAATCAGATCGTCGTAATCGGCGTGCATGGGAAGCAGAGACTCAAGGGCGTTCGCATTGGGCCGGGTGAGATCAATGTGACAGATCCAGAACCAGGCCAAGGCGTCGGCAGAGCCGTTATTTCGCAGCAGGCCTGCGAGAGGCAGCAGCTGCGGGTCGTGCATGAACCATACGTCGGCAGATACCGAGTCATGGCTCATAGTCTTGGCGACCCTCCGGATATTGTCGTGGTACACCTCCAGCTCTATGTCTGTAAGCGACCCCTCGGCGCCCTGCAGAAGATTGTGAATCTTCTTCGTGACGTGGAAGAATTCGGGTTCCGTTGGATTGATGACAATACGCTCTGTGGCGATTCCCAACGCATTGAACAGCGGCACCATTGACTGGAGCACCTCGGCAACTCCGCCGCCGGTTGCCGTGCTGTTGAGATGGGCCATCCGCAGTTGGCCCATCTCAGAGGCCAGGCTGAGCAGTTCATCTGCCTGCGATGGGTACATGTAGGGCAGGTATTCGTCCAGGGAGACCGGAGGGTGGTCAAGCTTCAGATACATCTGCGCAGTCCTATGTCAAATTAAACGCCCCGAAGGCCGGCCAGCAGCCGACCGTCTGGGGCGCAGTCGCCCGAATCTCTACTATCATTTCACCCGCAACGGTTTACTGCAAGCCCTTGCCGCTCTGTTGCCGTCCGATTCATCTGTTCCCGGTTTCCCTAAATCCAGCAGACAGTGGGTTGGCGCAGTGTGAATTGCCTCTACTCAACCGTTACGGACTTTGCCAGGTTGCGTGGCTGGTCCACATCGCATCCTCTGAGCAGGGCGATGTGGTACGACAGAAGCTGCAGCGGTATGGTGGCCACCAGCGGCAAGAGCATCTCTGATGCCTCCGGTATGAACAGTGGGAAGTCCACCTCGGCGGCGCCATCGTGGTCCCCCTCGGTCAAAACGGCTACTACCAAGCCGCCCCGGGCCTTAACTTCCTTGATGTTGCTGAGTGTCTTGTCCCGCATGCTGTCACGAGGCGCCAGGGCGACAGTGCACATCCCAGGGTCGATGAGAGCGATGGGGCCGTGCTTCATCTCGCCCGCCGGATAGCCTTCGGCGTGGATGTAGCTGATTTCCTTGAGTTTCAAAGCGCCCTCGGATGCGATGGCCGCGTTGGCTCCCCTGCCCAGGAAAAGAAAGTTGTCATAATGCCCGACCTGCCGCGCGAGGTCACGATAAATGTCCGACCCGGACAGCACCTCTCCGATGAGTCCGGGGCCGCGGGCCAGTTCGTCAACCAGCTGCCGCCCTGCGCTTTCTCCAAGGTGGTCTCGCATCTGGCCGAGGTAAACGGCCAGCAGCTGCAGTATGGTCAATGAGGAAATGAAGGTCTTGGTGCTGGCCACGCCCACCTCCAGTCCGGCGTGCATGTACAGGGCGCCATCAGCAACCCGCGTGGCCTGGCTCTCCTCGGCGTTGCAGATGGTAACCAGCGTTGCGCCCTTCTCTCGGGCCAGGTGCATGGCTGCCACCGTGTCGGCCGTCTCCCCGGACTGACCGATGGACACCACCAGCGTGCGCGGGCCGATGATTGGGTCCCGGTAGCGAAACTCCGACGCGCTCTCGGCCTCTGCAGGTATGCCCGCCAGCCTCTCGATGTAGTGCCGCCCCACCTGGGCGGCGTGCAGGCTGGTGCCGCACCCGATGAGCACCACTCGTTCCAGTTGCCTGATGGCTGCAGGGGCCAGCGGGAAGTCAGGAAGGCGAACCCGCCCTCTGGCAAAGTCGGCCCGGTCGCGCAGGGCGGCGGTCATTGCCTGGGGCTGATCCATTATTTCCTTGAGCATGAAATGCCGGTAGCCCCCCTTGTCCACCAGGACGTCGTCCCGGGAAACGTGGCGGGACTGCTTGACTATGGGGCGGCCTGCCAGGTCGCGGTAACGCACACCATCGCGGCTGACCACCGCCATCTCCCCTCCCTCGAGGAAGCCCACCTCCTGGGTTCCCTTGCCATGCTCCAGGACAGGAAGGAGGGCCGGCAGGTCGCTGGCTACTATGCCCTGCCCGTCGTGGTGCGCCACAACGATGCCGCCGGCGTAGCCCAGCCTCAGGGCGCAGATCGGGCCGTCCTCCCCCTGCAGGGTGGCGGTGATCGCCGACGAGCCCTGCACCATCCGCCCCATACGCAGAAAGGACTCCTCGAAACTGAGTCCAAGAGACATTCCCTCCTCGACCAGGTGAGAGAGGGCCTCGGTGTCGGTTTCCGATTTGAAGATGTGCCCGGAGGCCGTGAGGCGGCGCTTCAGGTCCAGATAGTTTTCGACGATGCCGTTGTGCACCAGGGCCACGCGACGGCTGCAGTCGGTGTGGGGATGGGCGTTATCGCGGGAGGGGGCTCCATGGGTGGCCCAGCGGGTGTGGCCAAGGCCCAGCGAGCCGCGGGGAGCCGAGCCGTTGATTTCCGCCACCAGCCCACTGACCTTGCCGACAGTCTTGCGCAGGTGCAGTGCGCCGTCGTCGTCGACGACGGCGATACCGGCGCTATCGTAGCCCCGGTACTCCAGGCGCTTCAGTCCCTCGTAGATGATGGGCCAGGCTTCATCCTGGCCGACGTAAGCAACAATGCCGCACACGGCGATCCCCTATATTCAGGATTGGGTTGCGTCCAAGACGCCATCTGCATCCTCGGTTTTTTCCGACGCTCCATGTTGTTGTTGTGCTTGCCCCCAGATGTTCTTCTTCCTTGCTCTCGGGAAACACGTATGGTCGCAGTACCTTTGCTGTGCTCCTGAGGACCACCCCGGTGACCTACTCCTCACTACACTCAACCATCAACCATTTTGCGATGGTTTCTCCTTCGGCAGGCGACAACCCGGCTCCTAGACGGAGGGTATCTGAGTAGGGAAAATACTGGATCACGAGCTCGGGGCCTTTCATCTGTCGACGGTCTATGTATGCGGTAAGTAGCCTATCATCCACGACAACCACCCGTATCCTCTTCTCGATATCTGAAACGTAGTCGGAATACGAGTCGCCGCCATCGTAGTCTCTGCAGATGGGTTCGGCTATGGTCCTCAATATCCACTCTTCCCTGACTTCCGGGTGTGGCTCAAATCGGCAATGGTCCCAAGCGTTTGCCACTACCATTCTGGCATATCGCGAGCCATCGTCCTCCATCTAATGGGATTTGCTTCGCGCCTCCAATTCCCGGGACAGGTTTTTGGCGAACTCCTGTATGGTGGATTGGGCCTTGCGGCGTATGACCGGTTGCCCCAGCTCGCCAAGGCGGCCCATGAAGGTGGTGTCGGTCTCGATGACCATCTCTGTTTCCTCGGCGGACACTGGCCTCAACCGGACCAGCATCTCGGTCTTGACGCCTCCGCCGATCCGGCGGTCGTTGGCCTCCACGAGATACCGGGCCAGACCCTCACTCAAGTCCTGTTCCTCAACCCTCACCGTGCCGGACAGTGTAATGCTCATCGGGCCTACGCGGGCCTTCAGGGTGCCGTGGAAGCGGTTGTCGCCGTCCGTGGCTACCTCCACCACGCCGGGGACACACTTGGCGGCGGATTCCACGTCCATCAGAAAATCCCAGGTCTCAGCCACGCCGGTAGGGACAACGCAACTGTTTTCCAGCTTCACTGCGCCGCAACTCCCCCCGCTGGACTGGACGCGAGGGCGTGTGCCAGCGCCCGGCGGGTGAATACTCCGGCCATTTCCCGCTTGTAGTCGGCGGAGCCTCGGAAATCGTCCAGCGGGTCTACGGCATCAGGCACCGTCGCGGCGGCGGCGCGATTCGCGTCGCCAGTCAGTTCCTGTCCCGTCAGCAGGGCCTCGGCGGCGTGGGCGCGTATGGGCGTTGTACCTGCAGCACCCAGCACGATCCGGGCGGACTGGCAAACGCTGTTCTCGCCGAGAGTGACCGTCGCTGCGACCGACACCGTTGCGTAGTCGTCGGCCGTTCGGGGCAAGAACTTGAGATACGATCCGAAAGTGTTGGGTGCCGGTATTGGCACGTTCAATAAAGTTAGCACCTCACCGGGCCGCACATCCGTCTCGTAATAATCAATGCACAGTTCTTCGACTGGACAGACTCGCACCCCGGTGCTGGACGTCAGCTCGACCGATGCACCGAGGGCAATGAGGGTGGGCGGAGGGTCCTGGTTAGGGTCGCCGTTGACCAGTGCCCCACCAACGGTCGCCATACTGCGGATACGCCGGGTGGCCACCCGGCTCACCGTCTCTGCAAGGAGAGGAATGCGTTCCTGGAGAAGCGGGCTGTCCTCCAGTTGTTTAAGGGTGCACAGGGCCCCAATCCGCAGCGCGCCGCCCGCCTCTTCTA
>CBDHDY010000019.1:0-64658 GCA_965261885.1 Dehalococcoidia bacterium | reverse complement strand
CGCTCAGGATGCCGGCCCTCCCAAAGGCAACGAGGGCCAGTCCCCGCGCGTGAACCCCGAGACCGGCCGCCGGGAGGTCGAGTTCTGCCCGGACTGCAACTCCCCCTACACCACCTTCAACGGCGAGGAACGCTGCCCCGACTGCACCGACCGCCGGCGGCGAGAGCGCGAGGCTTGATGAGCGACCAGAAGAACGATCTGGAATTCATACGCCAGTACATCCAGAAACACGAGCGCTACTTTGAGGCCCTGGGATTCCAGCGGCCGGGCGGGCTCCCGCGATACTACACGGAGCAGCGCCCCGAGGAGTGGCCGCTGGACCTGGCCAAGGTCGAAAGACTGAAGCGGGAGGAGCAAGCCCGGGAAAGGGCCGCGTCCCACAGCGACCGTACCGCTTCATCCGGCATGTCCGAGGAGGCCAGGGATCTGCTCGACAGCATCAGCTCCCTGGCCGGCCAGGGACTCACACCCGGGCAGATACCCGCTCGGCTCAGACTCGTCGAGGACGGCGTGCGAAACGTGCTGGCCATGGGCCGCCACGCCTACGACCCTGATGCAGGAGCGCCGGCGCACACCCCTGAGATCAGGGCCTACCGCAACGGGTTCGCGCGGCGCCCCTGGTAAACGCGGGAGGTCAGACCATGGAGGACCCACAGAACGGGTACATCTACGAGATCGCATCCCCGCTGGAGCTGGGCGTGGCCGAATACCGGGACCAGGCCCTCATTGTCTGGCGCCACCGGGACGACGCAGAGACGGCCCAGCTGGTGCGGGTGGTTTCCGCAGAGGCCCTGAGCGACCTCCTGTGGAACGCCGGACTGCTGCTGCCCCAGACTGAGGAGACGACGCCATGACCACCTACGCGGAGAAGCTGCTGCCCCAAGACACAGAGGCCGAGGAGGCGGTGCTCGGCTCGATCCTGATCGACGGCGAGTGCCTCACCCGGCTGGTCCCGCTCCTGAAGCAGGGAGACTTTTACCGGGAACGCAACCAGCTCTGTTTCGATGCAGCCCTGAGCCTGTTCCAGCGCGACCAGGCCGTGGACCAGATAACCCTGGCCGGGGAGCTCTCTCGCACGGATAAGCTGGACTTGGTGGGCGGCATGGCCTACCTGTCCCACCTGGTGTCCATCACCCCCACCTCGGTCCACGCCGAGGACTACGCGCAGGTCATCTCCCGCACATCCAACATGCGACGGCTGATCGACGCCGGCAACAGGATCGTGAACCTCGGCTACGCCGACACCGAGGACATCGAGACCACCATGCGGCAGGCCGAGGACGCCCTGTTCACCGTCAGGGGCGCGGGCCAACCCCGCGGCTTCGTGCCGCTCAAAGAGATATACGACCAGTACCTGCAGGAGCAGGCGTCGGCCGCGGCCGACCCGGAGTTCTCGGGGATGCCCATCATGTCCGGGTTCCCGGACCTGGACGAATGCTTGGGAGGGATGCAGCGGGCCGACCTGGTCATCCTGGGCGCCCGTCCCTCCATGGGCAAGAGCAGCCTGGCGGTCAACATGGCGGTCAACGCCGCCAAGTCCGGCCAGACCTGCGGTGTCTTCAGCCTGGAGATGACCCGGGAGCAGCTGGCCATGCGGATCCTGGCCTCGGAGGCCGAGATCGACTCCCACCGCCTCCGGCTGGGCCTGTACACCCACCTGGAAGAGGCCAGGATCATCGACTCCATCGGCCGGCTGTCCGATCTCCCGATGTTCATCGACGACACCCCGTACCAGGGCATGGTCGAAATCCGGGGCAAGGCCAGGAGGCTGGCCCTGGAGCAGGGGCTGGACCTGCTGGTGGTCGACTACCTGCAACTGGTGCAGGGGAAGCAGCGATGGGGGCAGTCCAACCGGGTGCAGGAGATCACCGAGATCTCCCGGGAGCTGAAGGGGTTGGCCGGAGACCTGAAGGTCGCCCTCATCGCCTGCTCCCAGTTGAACCGGATGGTTGAGAACCGGCCGAACAACCGCCCCAGGCTTTCCGACCTGCGGGACAGCGGCAGCATCGAGCAGGACGCCGACGTGGTGATGTTCATCCACCGCGAGGACGTCTACACCACCGAGGAGGAGTGGACCCAGATGCACCCCGGGCAGGAGTACCCACGCAACATCGCCGAGATCATCGTGGCCAAGCACCGGAAGGGGCCCACGGGCAGTGTGCAGCTCCAGTTCATCGACAACTTGTTACGCTTCGAATCCATCAGGTAATCACGTTCCTTCCCAAGCAACGAGGCCGCCGACGGGTATCGGCGGCCTTTCTTTTTGCGGCAGTCGAGAAGAGCCGTGCACCAGAGGTCACTCCCAGGTGACCACTATCGTAGTAGTAGTAAGAGATAGATATATCTTTATAACTACTACTACGATAGTGGTCACTTCAGAATGACCTATGGTGAGCTGCGGCACTACAGCACAACCCACGGGTGAAACCCTGCTGAGCAGCATATCAATCAGGGCCTGGACCACACTGGCGACTCAACACGGGACCACGTGATTGGTGCCTGGAGCAGCGATGAGGAGGTGGAGCTGGACGAGGCGCTGCAGGATTTCGAGATCATTGACGAGTCCCTCTGGCGATGAGAATCCTCTCGGATTCCGAGGGCCAAGGGCAGGCCCATCCCAACCAACGACGTGTGGATCGCCGCCCATGTCCCACGCCATGGAGACTGGATTCGGCTTGGTATCGGCGGACCGTCCGGGATGATACGGCGACGGGGAGCGCGGAACCGGGAGGGGGAGGGGGAATGTCATTTCTGCATTGGACGCCGCCGGTGGCCCTCTGTCGCGCTTCCGGTCGCGGTTTATCGGGATCGTGGCCCTGGCCGGTCAAACTTGTTTCGGCCGATGCCTGGGTCAAGGGCCCTTGACATCACCGAGTTGGCGCACTTGGTGCAATAGACGCCATTCTCGGTCGGGTGTCCGCACTTCCGGCAGATGCGGCTGTAGACCGTGGAGCTACAGAGTTCCATCGCTCCGTCGCCGTCAGATCGCCAGTAGACGCGTGTCCCATCGGGGCAGGTCAGGAAGGCGCGGAGCAGGGCGTTTCCGGCGTACTCCTCGTTGAGACTGGCGCCGCACCAGGAGCACACGGCGATCGACCTGTGGATGTCCAGGTAGGCCGGGAGCGGAGGCTGGAGCGTCCAGTCGTGGGCCAGCTCCACCTCGGTGAAGACACTGGATTTCACGCAGTCGGGGACCTCGTCGGGAGTGGGGAGGGTCATGATTGCACCTCGCTACGCCATGTTCCAGCTTTAGGGGGGATTCTTCCTGTTCCGCCAGTTGTGGCCGCTCAGTTCCTTCTTCTGAATTAGGGCACCGGCCTTGACCAGTGCCCCCCTGACGGACCTCCACCCTTCTCAATCCCTCCACCCGGCAGGCTGTAGCGCTGGGCCCCGTTTTCTGACCAATAGGAACCGCCGGTCCGGTTCTGCTATGACAGTGGCGGGTAGCCGCTTCCGATTGGGATTGGCTTGGGTTGGCCTCTCCGAGTACAGCAGCAGCATCGGCTCGGGGAATTCGTACGACCCATTGTAAATTGTAAACCGAGACGATTTCGCCGCGGTTCTCTGGTCTCATCACTCCAAGAGAATTGAAATCGGTCAGGCTGGCCGTGGTCGTGGAACTGCACAACCACCAGGATCGATCCGGCCAACCGGTCTTCCTGAACGAACCTACAGTAACCGTTCGGGCGCATTGCAGGACTTATGGACTGGTGTACATCAGTACTCCTGAACACGAATTACGGCCGTGCCGCAAAATAGCCCTCGATGGCGGCAACCACCAGGCTGGTTATGGTGCTCCTCTCCTCCGCTGCCAGAACCCGCAGCCGACGGTGAAGGTCCGCCGGTATCAGGCAGTGGAGCTGCTCGGTGTCCACCGCCGCGGCCTGCTCCACGAAGGCAGCAGTGCGCTCTTGCTGACGCCGCTTGGGCCTACTGCTAAGGGTCATTGATCAACCTCTCTACCTCGTCGCGCAGGGCGAGGATTTCGTGCAGGGCGGTCCTGTCCCTTCCTTCCAGCACCGACTTCCCCTCTATGACCGCCTGGGGATAGGCAACCCGGTCCGTGGTGCGGGCGTGGAGCACCGGCAGCCCATACTCGTCCAGCGCGGCATCAATCTGCTGGCTCAGACGGGAGCGGCGCTTGGACATGGTGATGACGAAGGCCGCCTGGGGTAGCCCGGCGGCAGCTTCTTGGCGCGCCTTCACCGCGTCCACGATGTCGGACACCGCCCACACGTCTCAGGGGCCGGGCTTTACCGGTATCAGCACCAGGTCGGCGGCGCGGACGGCTTCGGCGGTGGTCCGGGCGATGCCCGGCGGACCGTCGATGATCACCCAGTGATAATCGGGTGCTAGGAGCCGCACGTCCTGGAGCAGCCGTCCCGGTTCTACCCCCCTCACCTTGAAGGCCCAGCAGAGGCTGGGCCCGGCTATCGGCCCAGTCCAGGGTGCTGCCCTGGCCATCGGCGTCGAGCAACAGCACCTGGAATCGATCCGCAAATGCGCAAGCCAGGTTGGTGGAGATGGTGGTTTTGCCAGTGCCCCCTTTCTGGTTGACGACGGCGATGACCGGCATACCTCAACCTCGTCATGTACAGGAGTTCAGATATACAACGGTACGTGATTACAGAAGTACAGGACTACAAAGGTGAGCATATAACGGGATACATGATGGCGTAAAGGGGAAGGAGGGTGAGGTTAGAGGGGAGGGGGTCTGTACGTCGCACGACACCGGGGTGTCAATGGCGGCGGTAAAACGCACCACTGGGGCGGAGGAATGGTGGCAAACCATGCCGGAAAGGGACGCTTTCCAGCATAGCCAGAACTCCGCTCACCGTAGCATGACGCCACCATGCCAGAACCGGGGGCCAGCGAAAGATGAGCTAGAGAGTGTACGTCTACGCCCGCGTGTCGGTGGTCAGCGACGCCGACGCCAACAACCTCCGCACGCAGCGCCGGGTGCTGGCCGACTGCGGCAGGTCTTCGAAGACGTCGGCAGTGGGCCTCTTGGAACCGGCCCGGTGTGCCGCGGACGGCTGCACCTTCGAGTGGCGAGCCTACGAAAGCGGCCGACAGTTCCACGGCCGCTGCGACGGAGCCTGCTCAGACCCCAACGCCGACCACCGGGGCATTGCCCACTGCAATCCCCAGTCCGAGCGCTCAAGCGACGCCGACTGTTGTGCCTTTGGAGGCCACTCCCAGACCTTTCCCCGCGACGCGCCTGGCCCTGCCAGCCACACCTCAGGCGATTGAACCACCCCGAAGCGTTTCCACCGCGGCAACTTGGCACGGGATCGCTGTCGTGCCCAAGGACCGGTGTTCGCCCCACGACCCAGACGACTACGGCTATTCCCGTCGGTTGAACCGCGGATCGTCGAGGAGCTGGGCGGTGTCTATGGGCCCTACACGGGAAGGTGGTTCCACAGAATCAGGGAGACAGGCACTGAGCATATCGTCGTCCGTTCAGAGGCCCATGACAGCGGCCTGTGTGCAGCTGGCTGAGCAATCAGGCTGAATTCGCGTTCGATCTCCTGAACCTCCCCTTGGCGGCTCCGGGTATCAACCGGCACCAGAGGGTCGACAAGCACGTTGCCCAGTGGCCCATATTCCCGGCGCCATTGACACTCTTTTAACTAACTTATATGGCGACAATGTGAACTGTTGACCAGTTAATGCAACAATGGTAATGTATGATAATGGCTTTTGTTGCTGAACTTGGAGATGTTAGCCAAGGATTGGCCCGGGTTGGCCGTGGGGCTGGGGCGCGAGAAGGCGGCTGGATGCTGAGAGTTGCGGAGGCTGGCGACATCGAAGACGGAAGGCTTGAAGTCGACGGTCTTAGAGAGATTGGCTTCGTCCAAAACCCTCACACCGAAAGACATTTGTTGCGCCCTTTTGATGTCCTTGTAACGGCTCGGAGCGGAAGAATACAAGCGGCCCTCGTGCCTACCCACGTATCCAGGACGGTGGCAGGCATCACTTTATTGGTGATACGCCCCAGACGGCCTGAGTCGGGCATGGGGCATTGGCTATGGTACTACCTGACCTCAGCACAAGGTCAAGCTGAATTGGCTAAACGAATCACTGTGAACGCGACGTCATTTTCACTGTCTGCTACAAGCCTTTCGGAAGTAGGGGTTCCTGTGCCGGCTCCCCGAAGACTTGACCTGATGGCCCGACTCGTAGAGACCACCGAGGCGGTATATTCGTCCGAGATGCGGGTCGCTCAAATGCGGCGAGAAGTTCTCCGAGACGCGATTGTGCAAGATACCTTGCAGGCCGTAGAGATTACCTGAGGAGGGACTATGCCGCTCACGAGCCAGGAACTCCAAAGCAAGCTGTGGCAGGCCGCCGACATCCTGCGGGGGCAGATCGACTCGGCCGACTACAAGAACTACATCTTTTCCATCCTTTTCCTGAAGCGGCTGTCCGATCGCTTCGACGAGGAGGTGGATAGCGCGGTAGCCGCGAGGGGAGTGCCTCTGGAGACCGCGCTCACCGACCCCGACGAGCACGAGTTCTTCGTGCCGGAGGACGCCCGCTGGTCGGTGATCACCGGTAAGGTCATGGGCTTGGGCGAGGCGCTTAACGTGGCCAGCTTCGCCGTCGAGGACGCCAACCGGGGTCGGCTGGACGGCGTGCTTACCGGCGTCAACTGGAACGACGAGCAGAAGCTGGGCAGTCCGGCCAACCGCGAGGGCCTCATCCGCAGCTTGCTCAACCACTTTGCCAGCCTCGACCTCAGCGATGCCAACTTACGCGACGGGCAGGTGGACGCCGGGAACGTGCTGGGTGATGCCTACGAGTACCTGATCTACCAGTTCGCCGACGACGCGGGCAAGAAGGGCGGCGAGTTCTACACCCCCCGCGAGGTCGTCCGGCTCATCGTGGAGCTGCTGGAGCCGCAGGAGCGGATGCGCATCTGCGACCCGACGGCCGGGTCCTGCGGGATGCTGATCTACGCCGCCCAGTACGTGCAAGAGCAGGGCGGCGACATCCGCAACCTGGTGCTCCACGGGCAGGAGCGCAACCTGGGAACGCTGGCCATCGGCAAGCTGAACCTGCTGCTCCACGGCCTGCGGTCGGCGCGGCTGGAGGCCGGCGACGTCATCGCCGAGCCGGGGCTGGTGGATTCGGAAGGCCGGCTGCTGTCTTACGACCGGGTCATCGCAAATCCGCCATTCAGCCTGAAGAACTGGGGCCACGACTACGCCCCCGGCGACCAGCATCACCGCTTCGACCGCTACGAGGCCATCCCGCCCAAGACCAGGGGCGACCTGGCCTTCCTGCTGCACATGCTGGCCGTGACCAACGCCCAGGGCCGGGTGGGCGTGGTGATGCCCCACGGCATCCTGTTCCGGGGCGGCGCCGAGGGCAAGATACGCCGGGGCATCGTCGAGGCCGACCTGTTCGAAGCGGTCATCGGCCTGGCCCCCAACCTGTTCTTCGGGGCCAGCATCCCCGTCGCCATCTGCGTCCTGAACCGCGACAAGCCCGCCGAGCGTCGGGGCAGGGTGCTGTTCGTGGACGCGGCCCGGCCGGGCTACTTCCGTGCCGAGCGAGCCCAGAACTTCCTCGACCCGGAGCACATCGCCAGCATCGTCGGGGCCTACCGCGCTTTCGAGGACGTGGAGCGCTTCGCCCACGTGGCCGACCTGGCCGAGATAGGGGGCAACGACTTCAACCTGAACATCAGCCGTTACGTGGACACCACCGAGCCGGTGGAGACGCTGTCGGTGGCCGAGGCGCTGGCCCAGCTGCGGGAGGCGGAGCGCCGCCGCGACGAGGCCACGGCCCGCATGGACGCGCTGCTGGCGGAGCTGGGATATGGGCGGTAGGATGGAAGTACCATGCCCGTGTTGTTGAGGGAAGGCCCTTATCGCTTCTATATCGTAGCGTGGGACCGGAACGAACCACCTCATGTTCGAGACGATTGCGAAATTAAAAATCCCGGCCCGAAATAGTGCCGCGCCCCCCCCGCATCTCCTGAGAGACCCAGAATCGCGCACCCCCGGAATCCGAAACTCGTAATTCGCTAGAGCAGACACGCAGATGCCGTCAGTACCGCCTCTGACGCCGCGCTCTACCCCGGAACCGCCTCCAATCTGCGACGACAGCAGTTCCGCAAAGCCACTACGTTGAAACCGGAGCGGTTGCAATACATCCGCCAGTAGCCTTTCACCGATGCTCTGGCAATCCCTCGCCACTCCAAATCGAGGGGAATTCAGCCGTGATACAGACAAGCTTATCAATCGGCCTGTTGGCACCCTCCTCCAAGCAGAGCGTAGGCCCTCGGCGTATCGGCCCAGGTCATTCGCACTCCACACGTCCTGGAGAGATATAGCTTTACAATACAGTTATTGGCTATCCAATCAGCTAGCTGGGGAGACGAGAATGACTACGCTATCAGAAGTTCTAAAAGCAGACCCATGCCACCAGTGCAAGCCGCTTGAATGTTCCTACGGTCTACGACAAAGGTTGTCGCTAACCAGAGAGCTACAACCGAGAGGATGCGCTCATCACTACATGAGAAGCACATTCCCGGAATTGTCCAAGCACATCAAATCTCTGAACTTGCCCAAAGGCAGCTTGGTGACAGCGGTACCCAGAGGCTGGGAGTCTTTCACTGGAATAGCGTTCGACCGCCGATTGAGGTACGAGTACGAACCGGACTACACGGACGCCGTGATAACTCACGGCACCGAAACTCTGGCAGAAAACGGCTGGTTCATAGAGGAATACCTGCAAAGCCCGAACCTAGACGAGCGCTCTCTGTACGCTGCGGTAGCGGACATTCAGTTCAGAAGCGGACAAGGATCAAAAGCACTACACTCTCTTGAAGATGGGAGAGAAGCCATCGAGTCACAGTTAATCGACGACATCCGCAAGTTGACCGAATTAGCGAGAGACCATCTACCATTGAGCAACCCGAAGTTCGGGATTACCTTTGGAGCCAGCAGCACTTGGATAGGTGGAGCCGACTGCGACCTGATAGACGAAGGATGTTTGATTGACGTCAAGTGCGTCAAGAATCCTGAACCCACCGCATTCCTACGGCAAGCAATTGCCTACGCCCTGCTGGACGTTGACGACGAGCACAAGCTTGATTCCGTCGGAATATATCTGGCCTGTCAAGGAATCTTGTGGAAAGTTTCATTGGACGAAATTGTGAAGTGGAATGGAGCCACACTGGAGACACTCCGAAAAAATGCGCCTTGGGGAGACCCATCAGACAGAGAGATGATTAGGGGACTGATGTAAAGCGACCCTTGCCCGCTGGGGATAGACGGCACTGTATACACACCTCACCTAGCCAATCTCCAATCTCACACAACGACGACCCGCATCCGTCATAGATCCGCCTGCACTTCCTGATGTCTTTCATCAGCACTGAGACAGATTCAGCGCAGGTTGAAGGTGGTATCCGAGTAGCGGAATTTCCCCAGAGGGTAGCCAACCGCCCCGAACCGTGGTATAAGATAGGTCTACCGGGAACAGGGGTAACCTGCCCGGTCGGACTATATTGGCCCCCAATGGCCGTCCGGCAACTCTATAAACTGCTGTAGTCAGTATGTCCAGCTAAACAATAGTCTGGCAAGTCCGTAAATGATCTGACCGCCCGGTAAGACTGTACGGACGGTGCCAGACTATTCATATACGAAAAGCAGCAGTCCACTCAACTACCACTTACATCACCGAATAACAAGCCGCTCGACGAACCCAGATTCCGTCTACAAAACACGGCAGGACCGGAAATTGATGACACTTTACAGTGTCAATTCAAGTACCAAAATGGTACAATAGTCCTGCTGAATAAAGAGCCGCCAGAGGTGCAAACTCCGGCGGCTCCAGACACCACAAGGGACCGGTACTCCCTCGTGGATACACGAAATAATAATACAACAGAATACCACTATTCAATCCCCAAGAGCGGCTACGGGTTCCTCGAAGCCCTGCTTGACACGTTCAAAGGGTATTCGGTCACGCTGGCCGCAATACTGGAAAAAACCCACGAACGCCGCGGACGCAGGGGCTACCCCGCGCGGGCCATGCTCTGCGTTTACCTCCTCCAGTTCCTAATCCCCAACCAACGCTACAGCAGCCATTACCTGCGCGACCTCGACGGCAGGCCCCGCCTGCTGGCAATGTGCGGCCTGGACGAGGCCCCCAGCGAGTGGGCCTATGCCGGTTCAAGAAGAAGCTGGCCAAGCACCGGGGCAGGCTGAGGACCGTCACCAACCGGACGGCCCGCGCCTGCGCCGCCGAAATCGAGCGCCTCCGGGATCTGGGCCTCGTCCCCGAGGACGCCCCGCGCCTGGGCGAGATGCTGTCCATGGACCCGACCGACGTCAAGGCCTTCGCCACGCCCGTCCCCGAGCATTGCGACATCCCGGAGAAGGGGAAGTGCACGAAGAAGCACAGGTTCCACTGCGACAGTCCCGTCCCGGAGGAATGCACGAAGCATACGAAACGCTGCGCCGACCCCGACGCCCGGTGGGGCAAGCGCACGCCGAAGGCCAACAGCGGCCGCACCGCAGGCAAGGACGGCAAGGGCAAGAAGAAGATGGAGGATTTCTTCGGCTACAAGATTCACGCCGTGGCCGACGCCTACTACGGGATACCGCTCCACCTGGAGCTGAGACCAGCCAACGTGAACGAAAATCCCAGGTTCTCCGAGGACCTGGACGCCACGCTGGAGCGGCACCCGTGGCTGAGAACCAGGTGCGTCATGGCCGACAAGGGCTATGACAGCCTGAATAACTTCGAGCACACGGTCAAGAGAGGCGTTATCCCGGTCATCGCCGTGCGCCGGCCCGATGAAGACACAAAAACCGGCAAGCGGTTGTACGGCGGCACGTACACCAAGGACGGGCGACCGTTGTGCTTGGGCAGGAAGCCCATGAACTGGCTGGGCACGGACCCCGACGGCGCCCACCACTTCCGCTGTCCGCCGGAGGGCTGCCATCTGAAGAACAAGATGGACTGGTCGCGCTACTGCGACTCGGAACACTCGGAGAAACCCGAGGGCAGGCTGCTGCGGATCATGGGCATAGTGCCACGGTTCAGCAAGCTGTGGAAGAAGTGGTACAAGAAGAGGACCTCGATAGAGCGGTACTTCAGCAGCGCCAAGCGGTCCCGGCTGTTGGACAGCTACCAGCACATACGGAAGGAGAAAATCGAGCTGCACTCCGAGATGTCCATGCTAGGGTCGTTGCTGACGGCGCTGACGCACCTCAGAGCGGACGACTACAAGCACATGAGGCACATGACCATCAAGCTCCCACGGGCAAAGCCGACGGCGGTTCCTGCTAGAGCGCGGGAGTGCCCGGAATCCTGTCCCTGTCCGCAGCACGGCAGGCTAGCAGCGTAGGTCCGGACGAGAGGCCCGCAGTTCAGGCCATGCTAGCCGCCCTACACTGGTTAGCATATAATTCGCCCGGTCTAGCAAGGAGAACGCATAGTTCATGGCAACAGCGTCTCAAGAGCAGAAAAAGCCAGATTCGAACGGATCCGACTCAGAGCTGGGGCCCAAGCTCTGGGCAACGGCGAACGCCCTCCGGGGCAACATCGACGCCGCCGAGTACAAGCACGTTGTCCTGCCTCTGATGTTCCTGAAATACATCTCCGACGCCTTCGAGGAACTCCACGAGGAGCTTGAGTCCAAGGTCGACGAGGGCCACGACCCAGAACAGCCCGACGAGTACAGGGAACGTAACGTATTCTGGGTCCCCCAAGAGGCCCGCTGGGCCATCATCCAGTCCCGAGCCCGCCAGGAGGACAACGGGGCCACCATCGACCGGGCCATGGACGCCATTGAACGGGACAACGATTCCCTGAAGGGAGTCCTCCCAAAGAACTTCGGCAGTGACAACCTGGACAAGCAGGTGCTGGGCCAGGTGGTAGACCTGGTCAGCAACATCAAGGTCGGCGGGGCCGAGGCGCAGGCGACCGACGTACTGGGACAGGTCTACGAGTACTTCCTCGAACAGTTCGCCATCGCCGAGGGCCGGAAGGGGGGCGAGTTCTACACGCCCCGCTCCGTGGTCAGACTACTCGTGGAAATGATCGAGCCGTACGAAGGACGGGTTTTTGACCCCTGCTGCGGCTCCGCGGGCATGTTCGTCCAGTCCGTGAAGTTTATCGAAGCCCACGCCAAGGGAAACGGGGACGGGAAGAACGCCATCAGAAACCTGTCCATCCACGGGCAGGAGTCCAACCAGACTACCCTCCGGCTGGCCAAGATGAACCTGGCCATTCGGGGCATCGACGC
This sequence comes from Dehalococcoidia bacterium, assembly GCA_965261885.1. Lineage (GTDB taxonomy): Bacteria > Chloroflexota > Dehalococcoidia > Lucifugimonadales > UBA3495 > VXOI01. Next base: position 52,387 of record CBDHDY010000019.1, on the reverse strand, counting down.
CAATATCCAGTTCGGGGACAGCTTCCGGAACGACCGGCACCCGGATCTCAAGGCCGACTACATCCTGGCCAATCCCCCGTTCAATATCTCCGACTGGAGCGGGGAGCAACTCAGGGATGACAAGCGCTGGGTTCACGGAACTCCCCCGGTGGGGAACGCCAATTATGCCTGGGTACAGCACTTCCTCCACCATCTGTCTCCCAGAGGGATAGCCGGGTTCGTACTGGCGAACGGATCTATGTCATCGAACACCTCGGGAGAGGGCGAGATCAGGAAGAACATCGTCGAGGCAAACCTGGTCGACTGCATCATCGCCCTGCCGGGACAGCTCTTTCGGTCAACCCAGATACCGGCCTGCCTGTGGTTCCTGTCCAGAGGGCGGAGCCGGAGGAGAGAATGGGATCGGCAGGGACAGACCCTGTTCATCGACGCCCGGAAGATGGGCCACATGCTGAACCGGACCCTTCGGGACCTCTCCGAGGAGGACATCGCCAGGATCGCCGGCACCTACCACAGGTGGCGGGACGGGGAAGAGTACGAGGACGAACCGGGATTCTGCAAGAGCACGACCCTGGAGGAGATTCAGAAGCACAGTCACGTCCTGACCCCGGGCAGGTACGTCGGAGCGGCGCCGCAGGAGGACGACGGGGAGCCGTTCCAAGAGAAGATGACCCGGCTCACCGCCCAGTGGCGTGAGCAGCAAGAAGAGGCGCAGCAGTTGGACGCCGAGATTGCCGCCAACCTGGAACGGCTGGGGTTCTAGGAACATCGTAGATTTCAGAGGATGGGGAAGTGAGCCTCCCATCAACAGATGGTCAGGAAAACTCGCTGGACGAGCGGACCGAACTGAGTTTCAGCCAAGCAGTTCAGGTCAATCCAGCAACACTCCTCAAGAGAGGGGAAAATTACCCTTTTGTGGATATGGCGGCGGTTAATCCAGATTCCAGAAGTGCATATCAGTCAGAGGTCCGACCCTTCAAGGGGTCCGGTTCGCGGTTCCAGCATGGCGACACCCTCATGGCCAGGATCACCCCATGCCTCGAAAACGGCAAGATCGCCAGGTACAGTGCTCCCGAAGGCACCAAGGAAGGACATGGCTCAACAGAGTTCATAGTCATCCGCGGGCGAGATGGAGTTACAGATAACGACTTCGCCTACTACCTGACCCAATGGGAGGAAGTTCGCAACTACGCCATTGTCCAAATGACAGGCACATCCGGGCGCCAGAGAGTCCCAGCAGAGTCCCTGAACCATCTGGTGGTTCCTATCCCGCCTCTGGAAGAGCAGAAGGCAATCGCCCACGTCCTGGGAACCCTGGACGACAAGATAGAACTGAACCGGCGGATGAACCGGACCCTTGAGGAGATGGCCCGGGCCATTTTCCAGGACTGGTTCGTGGACTTCGGGCCCACACAGGCCAAGATCGAGGGGCGGGAACCCTACCTCCCGCCGGAACTGTGGGACCTGTTTCCCGACGAACTGACGGACTCGGAACTGGGGGAGATTCCAGATGGATGGGAGGAGGGTGAACTGGGTAGAGTGGCAACCTTTCCCGTTCGCACGGTAAAACCGCAAGAGATCCCCATCGAGACAGCTTACATCGGGCTTGAACACATGCCACGCAAGTCGGTAGCTCTTTACGAATGGGAAACAGCGAAAAAAGTGACCAGCAACAAACTGAGTTTTCACAAAGGTGAGTTTCTGTTTGGAAAACTGCGCCCATACTTCCACAAGGTTGGAATTGCTCCTACGGACGGGATCTGCTCGACAGACATAGTGGTGGTTGCGCCCAAGACGATTTCATGGTCAAGCTTCGTGATCTTGTGTATCTCCACAGAGGAGTTCGTTGCATACACGGACCAGACCTCGAACGGCACAAGGATGCCTCGTACGAATTGGAAGACCATGGAGCACTATGAAATTTGTCTTCCACCCGAACCGGTCGCTGGAGCATTCCAAGAGCTTGTATAACATCTGCTGAGCCGGATCGTGACGAACATTCCTGAGTCCCGTGTTCTAAGCGCACAAAGAGACACATTACTTCCACAAATGGTTGCTGGCAAAGTTGCGGTAGAAGAACGGGAAGTGAAACATGCCTTATGAAATAACACTGGAAGTTGCTCCAGCAGGATATTTCGGGACATCTGCAAGAGCCGAAGAGTTTGCTCAGGTCATCTTTCGAGAATTCACGTCCACTGAGGACGGACAGCAATTCATAAAGAGACTTGAAGGTGGTGTAGACCCAATACTGAGGGAGTTACCTATTCAGGTACTGCCATCCACGATAGACCATATGCTTGCTATCTGCCTGAGGGACGGCAAAACAACCGTATACCTCAATGAACTCGAAATACAGGGAACTATCCGCGTGTCCAGGCCTGTCAAGAAAGGACAGGGCATGACAAAAGACGACATCGCAGACATAGTAAGGCTCGATCTAGGAGTAGACATCCCTGAAGACGCCGGATTCATTTTCGTTTTCTCCGTCGGGTGGCGCAAAGGACTCTTTTTCGACTACGGACCTATCGTGCCAAACCAAGGACCGCGTCTTTACGACATTGGCTCAGCCTTGGCTCAGGCCTACGCTCACGTCCTCTACCAAGAGCTCTTTAGCATCACCGAATCTGAATGGGGATACCTCTTTGAAGGAAGGTGGTTTCCATTCGCTGGGCTCAGCAGCGACGCAATTGACGGACTGGTCAGTTACGCTAGGGCCAGTTGGGATCTGGATGAAAAACTAGATATCATAGTTGCTGAGGTGAAAACCCGCGCCCCTCAGATGCTCGATAGCTGGCGCAACAACTCATTTTTCTCCGCCCATATTGAAGTCCTAGAACGGGCTGTGGAGCGCTATCTCGACGATGACCCCATAAGCTGTACAGGACTCCTCTTCTCACGTATCGAAGGGATAATGCGTAGCTACCACGCCAGCGTTCGTACTGCCGAACAACCCAGCCAAGAAAACCTCTCAACTTCCGCTGTATCAGCCAACATTCAAAACGAGAAATGCCTCCTGTTACCTTACCGGTTCGACAGATACCTGCGCGAAGTTTACTTCGCCGGCTTCGACCCTAACTCTCCTCATATCGAAGCTTCCAGACACAGCGTAGGACACGGTGTGGCGAGTACGTCAGAGTTCAACTTAAAGAACGCCACGATCAGTATTCTTATTGTCCACCAGCTTTCCTATTTCCTTAGAACCGAACAAGACCAAGGGACTATGTAAGGGCAACCTGACGATGCCGAATGAGTTGATCCCATGACCACATTTACAGAGGCAGAAGTCGAATCCGCCGCCGTATCATGGCTATCCAGCCTGGGGTGGCAGACAGCCTACGGGCCGGACATAGCCCCCGACACCCCGGGCGCCGAGCGTACCGACTTCACCCAGGTGGTGCTGGAGGAACGGCTCCGGGATGCCCTCTTCAACCTCAACCCCGGACTCCCGGCATCAGCACTGGAGACGGGACTCAGGAACCTGATCAACCCCAACGGACCGACCCTGGAAACCAGGAACCGAGCCTTCCACCACGCCCTCACCCGCGGAGTAACCGTCCCCGTCCGGCGCGACGACGGGACCATGAGCGGAGAACCCGCAGCTGTCGTCGACTTCGAAAACCCCAACAAAAACGACTGGCTCGCCGTCAACCAGTTCACCGTCAAGGAGAACCAGTTCACCCGGAGGGCGGATATCGTCCTCTTCCTGAACGGACTGCCCGTCGGCATCATCGAGCTCAAGAACCCGGCCGATGAGAGCGCCGATGTCTGGGACGCCTGGCAGCAACTCCAGACCTACCAGAACGAACTCCCCAGCCTGTTCTCCCTGAACGAGTTCCTGATGGTATCCGACGGCCTCCACGCCCGCATCGGCCCCCTGACCGCCGGCAAGGAGTGGTTCAAGCCCTGGAAGACCATGGACGACGATACCCCAGGCGCCGCCAACCTCCCCGAGCTCCCAGTCATGCTGGAAGGGGTGTGCAACCGCACCAACTTCCTGGCGCTGCTCAGAGATTTCATCGTATTCGATGACGACGGTAGCGGGAAACTCATCAAGAAAATGGCCGGATATCACCAGTTCCACGCCGTCCAGGCCGCGGTCGAGGAGACCTTCAGGGCCGCCCAACTCCAACGAGCTGCCTCGGCCGAGAGCAACAGAAGGCACGGGGGAGATCCCGGGGACCGGAGAATCGGGGTCGTCTGGCACAACCAAGGCTCCGGCAAGAGCCTGACCATGGCCTTCTACGCCGGCGCCCTGGTAAGGCACCCCGACATGGAAAACCCCACCATAGTCGTCCTCACCGACCGGAACGACCTGGACGACCAACTCTTCGGCACCTTCTCCCGGTGCAGCGAACTCCTCCGGCAGGACCCGGCCCAGGCCGAAAGCCGGGCAGACCTCAGGCAGAAACTCTCGGTCAACGTCGGAGGGGTGGTTTTCACAACCATCCAGAAATTCTTCCCCGAGGAAAGGGGAGACTCCCATCCGGTCCTCTCCGAGCGCCGGAACATCGTGGTCATCGCCGACGAGGCCCACCGGAGCCAGTACGACTTCATCGACGGGTACGCCCGGCATATTGCGGGACGCACTCCCCAACGCCTCCTTCCTGGGGTTCACCGGGACCCCCATAGAACTGGAGGATGCCAACACCCGAGGCGTGTTCGGGGACTACATCAGTGTCTACGACATACACAGGTCGCAGGAGGACGGCGCCACCGTCCCGATCTACTACGAGAACAGGCTGGCAAAGCTCACCCTGGACGAGGATGAAAAACCGAACATAGACGACGACTTCGAGGAAGTGACCGAAGGCGAGGAACTCGAGGACAAGGAGGCGCTCAAGACCAGGTGGGCCCAGCTCGAGTCCGTGGTCGGGGCCGACAACCGGATCAAGCAGATCGCAGATGACATCGTGGCCCACTACGAGGCCCGGCTGGAGCAACTGGACGGGAAGGCCATGGTCGTCTGCATGAGCCGCCGGATCTGCGTCGAACTGTACAGGGAACTCGTCAACTTACGGCCCGACTGGGAGGACGAGGACGACACCAAGGGCCAGATAAAAGTGGTGATGACCGGCTCGGCCTCCGACCCATTGGACTGGCAGAAGCACGTCAGGAGCAAGAACGCCCGGGAGACCCTGGGCAACCGGTTCCGGAACACTGACGACATCTTCCGGGTGGTGCTGGTCAGGGACATGTGGCTCACGGGCTTCGACGCTCCCAGCCTCCACACTATGTACGTGGACAAGCCGATGCAGGGCCACAACCTGTTCCAGGCCATCACCCGGGTGAACCGGGTGTTCAAGGACAAGCCCGGCGGACTAGTGGTCGACTACCTGGGACTGGCCAACGACCTCAAAAAGGCGGTCGACCACTACTCAAGGAGCGGGGGAAGAGGGACCGCCGCCTTCGACAAGGCGGACGCGATCGCGGTGATGCTGGAGAAACACGAGGTCTGCTGCGGGATGTTCCACGGTTTTGACTGGTCGAAGTGGACCAGCGGAAACGCCGCCGACAGGCTGACCCTCATCCCAGCAGGCCAGGAACACATCCTGGCCCAAGATGAGGGCAAGGAACGGTTCACCCAGGCGGTGATGGAACTGACCAAGGCTTTCACCCTTTCCGTGCCGGCCGACGAGGCCATTAATATCAGGGACGATGTGAACTTCTTCCAGACCGTCCGGGCAGCGATCCTGAAGAAAGCACCGGGCGAAAAGAGGTCCGCGGAGGATTTGGACTCCGCCATCAAGCAAATAGTCTCGAGGGCAGTAGCATCGGAAGGAGTGGTGGACATCTTCGCCGAGGCTGGACTCCGGAACCCCGACATCTCGGTCCTGTCGGACGAGTTCCTGTCGGAAGTGAAGGGGATGACCCACCGGAGCGTGGCGGTCGAACTTCTCCAGAAACTGATCCGGGGCGAACTCTCGACGAGAAGACGCCAAAACGTGATCCAAGCCCGTTCGTTCGCGGGGATGTTGGAAGACGCCATCCGGAGGTACCAGAACCGGACCATCGAGGCCGCCCAGGTCATTGAGGAACTGATTGAGCTTGCCAAGCAGATGCGGGAGGACATGGCCCGGGGCGAGGAACTGGGGCTGAACGAGGATGAGCTTGCCTTCTACGACGCTCTGGAGACCAACGACAGTGCCGTGCAGGTACTGGGCGACGAGACACTCAGGACCATTGCCCAGGAGCTGGTAGAGACGGTCAGGAGGAACGCCACAATCGACTGGACGGTGAGGGAGAGCGTGAGGGCAGGGATGAGGAACGCGGTGCGACGGGTGCTGCGGAAGCACGGATACCCGCCGGACAAGCAGGACAAGGCCATTGAGACGGTGATCGAACAGGCGGAGTTGCTGTCGGAGGAGTGGGCAAACATCCCCCGTTAGGTGGTGCGGCTGTGCTAGACCTGTGCAGGCCGTCGAGAGTTGGTAACGAACGTATGACCCAACAGAGGACCACTGTACCCGCCCTCATCCAAGAATTAGAGTCGGCGCTGCAGCAGCCTCAGGCCGGGAGTCCTGGCATATCTGCACAGCGAAATTTCCTTTCTAGCCCTTCACCAAGAGACCCGGCAACCCGCCCCGGCCACCGCGAACCCCGAATCCGGATTCCGCCGCCAACAACGCCACTGCCGCCGCAGTCAGCGCACGCCCGCGCTACTAGCACCGGACTGCGCAACACGGCATACAGCATGCGGAATCAGCCCAGGGCGGACGCCGCAGGGCTGATTTTTAATTTCGCAATCGTCTCCTCATGTTCATGTCAAGCGGGATAACGGTTCAGCCAAGTTCTGGCTGGTTCCCGTGGACTTGGCCAGCAGTCAGAATTTCAACCAGCGGGAAATACGGAACATTGGCCGGATTGTTGAGCAGAATCAGAGCGAACTGGTGAGGAGATGGCATGAATTCTTTAACCATTGAGCTGGAAATTCCGGGGGCAATCGCCATCAAAGTCACTGATGAATCGTTGACAGCAGAGCTAGCCGATGGGCGGACCATCTCTGCTCCCTTGGCTTGGTATCCTCGGCTGGTCCACGCAACGCAGGAAGAACGCGACAACTGGGAACTGAACGCCGAGGGCCAGCATATACACTGGCCCGACCTGGACGAAGACCTCAGCGTGGAAATGCTGATGGCCGGTATACCGTCGGGGGAGAGCCCGCACGGCTTCCAGCGGTGGCTGGCGGCCAAAAAGGCAGGCCTCCCGGTGAACATCTACGAAATTAGCCTCGCCGAGACGGAAGACGTTTAGTGAAACGCTCCAGCGAAAAGAATGCCATCCCCGACGGCTGGCAACGGGCGAGACTGGGGGATGTGGCTGACGTCGCCTTTAGCGGTGTGGACAAGAGGACGGTCGACGGAGAACTTCCCGTTCAGCTCTGCAACTACACCGATGTCTTTTACAACCGCCGCATCAGTTTGGGAATGGACCTAATGGGTGCAACGGCCACCCATTCTGAAAAGGACAAATGGACCCTGCGGAAAGGTGACGTCCTCTTTACCAAGGATTCGGAATCGCCTGACGAGATTGGAATTCCCGCCGTTGTTGTTGACGATATGCCCGGGGTTTTGTGCGGCTATCACTTGGGGTTGGCCAGGCCTCGAAAGGACATTGTGGATGGCGCGTTCTTGGCGGAAGCCCTAACGTCGGAGGAGGCCAGAAGACAGTTTGCCCGAATCTCCAATGGCGTGACAAGGTTTGGGTTGACACTGGACGCCACGAAAGCCCTCCCCATCCTCCTCCCGCCCCTGCCGCAGCAGCGGGCCATCGCCGCCGTGCTGGACAGCATCGACGACGCCATCGAGAGCGCCGAGGAGGCCATCGCCGCCACCGAGCAACTGCGCGACGCCCTGCTCCACGACCTGCTCACCCGCGGCGTCCCCGGCTGGCACACCGAGTTCCGCGACGTCCCCGGCCTCGGCGCCATCCCGGCGGGCAGCGATCACCACGTGCCCGACGGCTGGCAGCGAGTGCGGCTGGGGGATATCGCCGATGTCGCCTTCAGCGGCGTGGACAAGAGGACGGTTGAGGGTGAACTTCCCGTTCAACTGTGCAACTACACCGATGTCTTCTACAACCGTCGCATCAGTGCGGGGATGGACTTGATGAACGCAACGGCCACCCCCTCGGAGAGGGACAGGTGGACTCTGCGAATGGGCGACGTCCTCTTCACCAAGGATTCGGAAACGCCCGACGAAATCGGAATTCCCGCCTTAGTTGCTGACGACCTGCCTGGAGTCCTGTGCGGCTATCACCTAGGGTTGGCCCGGCCCACAGAGAACATTGTTGATGGTGGGTTTTTGACGGAAGCCTTGACGTCGTCGGAGTCCAGAAAGGAGTTCGCGCGAATCGCCAACGGCGTTACACGGTTCGGATTAACACTGGACGCCACAAAAGCCCTCCCTATCCTCCTCCCACCCCTACCGGAGCAGCGGGTCATCGCCAGCGCTTTGGACGGAGTGGCTGCGACGATAGAAGTTGCGCGGGAGGAAGTGACGAGGCTACGATTGCTGAAGGAATCAGCGGCCGGCGCCCTGTTGACGGGAAAGCTACGCATTTGGGGAGTCTTATGAATCTGAGAGACCAGTTTGATGATGCAAAATTGAGGGAGTCAATCTTTGGGATAGGTCTCGTCTCGCCATATAACGCTTTTCTCGAGCCAAACTGGGAATTGTATGTAACGGGTTTCAAAAGCGCAGCAGACCAATTGGTCGAATTGCATTCTGAACATATGATTAACTACACGGCTTATCCAGTAATGTTCCTGTATAGGCATTATCTGGAAATCCGACTTAAGCACGTGTTCATCACACTCACGAAATTCCAAGGTGGTTCAACCAATTTTCCTAAAGGCCACGACCTTAAGGTTCTATGGGGTAAGGTAAGGCCTCTGATGGAAAAGGAATGGCAAACCCCTGATTATTTGACGTATTACGACGATATCGGAGACCGACTGGCAGAACTTCAAGATGCTGACGTCGACTCGGATGGATTTAGATATCCTGTAAGCACGTCAAATACACCGAGCCTTAAGAACATTCCAAATCCATATGCGCCGCACAAGGCTGTCATTAATCTTAAGCAAGCCAAAGATGTTGTTGCCGCTATGTCCCAAATCCTAGACGGCACAGTCTATATGATCGAAGACTTGGAGCAGCTAAAGAAAGATGCATGGGAATTGGTTGCTCGGCAACACAACGGCGAAGCCTCCGACTGATAGGGTTTCCATAAGTGTGGAGAGTAGAGATCAAATTCGTCTAATATGACCACCCCCACCGCGCTCAACGAGTACAGCCAGGCCGAGGAGCCGGCCCGCGTCCTGCTGGAGCGGCTGGGGTGGACCTACGCGCCGCGGGAGACGCTGGCGGCGGAGCGGGTGAGCATTATCGGAAATGGAGGGCCAGAATGACCATCCCTAACAAGCACAGCGAATTCCAGCACCTCGGCGAGCCGGAAACGGCGCTCATCCACGGGCGGCTCGTTGACGTTGATCTAAAGAAAGGGACGGCGATTCTGGACGCCTATCTGGATAGCCGCGTCCCTCTGCGGTTTGACGCCTGTCAAGAGCAGGAGATGCTCCGGCTGGAAAAGAAATTCGTTGAGGTCAGGGGACACGGCTGGATTAGCGACGAAGACGAATGGATTGCCATCGTTGTGGAGGAGATAGCGCCCCCGCCCCCTCCGCGCACCGTCGAGGAGATTCTGAACGACCCCAACCCCAAGATATTCGACCCGGACACAATCCCCAGGGCCAGCGAACCCTTTGACGTGGATGAATTCATCTGCGCAATAAGAGCCGACAGGGAGCTTTGATGCTTGCTGCCATTCCGCCTGTGGTCTGCGACAGCAGCGTAGTTTCAATCATATATGGTCAGGACAGGCGTGCTCCCTTTTATCAAAGCCACCTAACCGGATACCGGGCGGTTATATCGTTCCAAACACTGGAAGAGCTATACCGCTGGCCTCTCAGGAACAATTGGGGCAATCGGCGCCGGGGTGAACTGATGCAACACCTTGAGCTATACGAGGTCATCTGGTCCACCCGGACGCTGGCGCACATCTCAGCGCGGTTGCGCACAGAACGGGAAAGGGCAGGGCGGAGGCTCAATACTGCCGACGCCTGGATTGCCTCAACTGCCGTCGTGCTGGGATGTCCCTTGATGGCAGATGATGGAGATTTCGACGGCATTCCCAACCTCCAACTGATAAGAGCGCCCAGATAATGACCACCCCCGCCAAGCTCAACGAGTACAGCCAGGCCGAGGAGCCGGCCCGCCTGCTGCTGGAGCGGCTGGGGTGGACCTATGCGCCCCGGGAGGCGCTGGCGGCGGAGCGCGGCGGGGAGCGCGAGCTGCTGCTGAAGGGGCGGCTGCGGGCCGCCCTGCTGCGTCTCAACGAGTGGCTGACCGAAGAACAGGCGGAGCGGGTCATCTTCGAGCTGGAGCACGTCAACGAGGTCGGCATTGCCCGCAACCAGAAAGTCCACGAGTACCTGACCTTCGGCCTGCCGCTGACCGTAAACACCGCCCACGGGCAGGACTCCCGCAACGTCCGCTTCTTCGACTTCGACCACCCCGAGGGCGGGCTTAACGAGTTCGTGATCACCACCCAGTTCCGGGTGCGGCGCGGGAATGAGAAGGGTGAGGGCGAGGACGACCAGCGGGTGATCAAGCCCGACCTGGTGCTGTTCGTCAACGGCATCCCGCTGGTGGTGATGGAGGCCAAATCGCCGTCGCTGCTGGACGTGTGGAAGTCCCAGGCGGTGCGCCAGCTTCGCCGCTACCAGGAGGCCGGGCCAGAGTGGCACGGCACCGGCGCTCCCGAGCTGTTCCACTACAACCTGCTTTGCGTCGCCCACTGCGGGGCCAGCGCGGCCTACGCCGGCACCGGCGCGCCCGAGAACGCCTACTTCCAGTGGAAGTCGGTGGCCCCGTACTCCGATGACGAGGTGCGGGAGCGCTTCGGCGTGGAACCCCAGGGCCAGGCTCAGCTCATCGTGGGGCTGCTGGCCCCGGCTACCCTGCTGGACATCCTGCGCGACTTCGTGGTCTACGAGCCGGAGCAGGGCAGGCTGGTCAAGAAGCTGCCCCGCTACCAGCAGTACCGCGCGGTGTCGTCGGCCATGCGGCGCATCCTGTCCGAGAGCAGGCCCGAGGAGCGGGGCGGCGTGGTCTGGCACACCCAGGGGTCGGGCAAGTCGCTGACCATGCTGTGGCTGGCGACCAAGATCCGCCGCGAGCCGCGCCTGGCCAACGCCGACATCGTGGTCGTAACCGACCGCACCCAGCTGGACAAGCAGATTTCGGACACATTCAGGCGCTGCGGCTTCCCGGCGCCGGAGCGGATGGATCGCTCCCGGGCCGAGCCGGAGGAACGCCGCGCCCGCAGACGGCGGGAGCGTCCCGGCCGCGCCGAACCCCTCGATCTCCAGACCGTCCTCAAGCAGGGCGGCGGCCGCACGGTGATGACCACCATCCAGAAGTTCGAGGAGGCGCTGACCACGCCCGACGGCAAGATGGAGGTGCTCAACGACTCCGGCAACGTCTTCATCATGGTCGACGAGGCCCACCGCACCCAGTACGGAGTGCTGGGCAGCCTGATGTCCCGGGCGCTGCCCAACGCGGTGATGATCGGCTTCACCGGCACACCCATCGACAAGGGCTTCGGCCGCAGCACCATGAAGCGCTTCGGCCCGCTCATCGACTCCTACACCATCCCGCAGTCGGTAGAGGACGGCGCGACGGTCCCCATCTGGTACGAGGCCCGCCTGCCGGAGCTGGCCATCGAGGGGCCCTCGACGCTGGACAGTCTCTTCGACGCCATGTTCGGGGAACAGTCCGACGGCGTCCGGGAGGAAATACGCCGCAGGTACGCCAATCGGGAGACGGTGGCCGAGGCGGAGCGCCGCATCCAGATGATCGCCCTGGACATCGCCCAGCACTTCAAGGACAAGGTGCGACCCAACGGTTTCAAGGCCCAGGTGGTCGCCCCCAGCCGGGCCGCCGCCCTGCGCTACGCCGAGCAGTTGAAGAGCTTCGGCCTCAGCGCCTACCCCATCATCACCACCGGCCACAACGACGGCCCCGAGTTCCAGGTCGCCAAGGAACTGGACCACGAGCAGATCACCAACGCCTTCGTCGACCCGGATGGCGAGCCGGAGGTGCTGGTCGTGGTGGATATGCTGCTCACCGGGTTCGACGCGCCCGTGGAGCAGGTGCTATACCTTGACCGGCCTCTGCGAGAGCACGGTCTGCTTCAGGCCATCGCCCGCGTAAACCGTCGGTTCTCCCACCAGAAGGACGGCGCGGAGACAGAGAAAGGGCATGGCTTGGTGGTGGACTACTGCGGCATCTCCCACGACCTGGAGCAAGCGCTGTCCAGCTTCGACTGGCCCGACGTGCAGGACACCATGCAGGTGATGGAAGAGGACCCGGCCGCGGTCATCGAGGCCGCGGCTGTCCGGGCAGAGTCGCACTTCAAGAGCAAGGACATGAACGACACCTGGGCTTGCGTCATGGTCTTCGCCCCGGATGCCAACACCGAGGGCAACTATAAGGCCGACCTGTTCGAGCGGTTCAACGTCGACTACCGTCAGTTCTCCCGGTTGATGGACCGGCTGCTGCCGGACCCGCGGGCTCTGCCCTACGTCGACCGGCTGGCCCGGCTCACATTGATCCGCTCCTACGTCCGCGCCCACTTCCTTCGCGAAAACGCCGACGTGAACTGGACGGACATCGGCGCCAAGGTGAAGCAACTCATCGACCAGCGGATCAGCGCCGAGGTCCGCCAGATGATGCAGCCGGTCTCGATCCTCGACCAGGACTTCGAGCAGAAGATAGCCCACCTGCCCCACGCCGAGGCCCGGGCTTCGGTCATGGAGCATGCCATCCGCGCCCAGATTCACGAGCGGCTGGAGCAGAACCCGGTCTTCTACGAACGCCTCTCCCAGCGCCTGGCCCGCATCATCGAAGAGATGCGCTCCAAACTGATCGACGCCGCTGAGGCCTACCGGCAGATGGCGGAGCTGCAAAAGAAAGTCCACGGCGAGTCCGCCGTTGCCGCCCGGCACGGACTCTCGCCAGTGTCCCTAGCGATATACGAAATCCTGCGAGGGCCGTCCGGAGAGGACGAAGAGGAGAGGCACGCCCGGCAGGATGCCGGTTCCTATGTCATCGACGTGGATGCCGATATGCGGGATGTCGCGCTGGGGGTAGAGGGAGTGCTCACCGGACACGCAGTGATCGAGTGGCAGTCCAACGATGATGTCCAGAGGCAGATGCGCCGGGATGTGAAGGGCAGCCTCCGTGCCACAGGGCGATATGACGAGGGCCAGCTGGACGAACTCGCCAACCTGATTGTGCAAGTCGCCAAGAGCAGGATGTAGCGTGGCTGAACTTGGCCGGGTACAGTTCGGCGACGCGACCATCGAATACGATATCCAGCGGAGCGACCGGCGCAGGAAGACCGTGCAGATAACGATGGACGGCGGCCGCGTCCTGGTGGCCGCACCCTCGGACACCCCGGACTCAAAACTGGAGGCAATCGTTCGCAAGAGGGCACCCTGGATCCTCCGGCAGGCTCCGGACGCAGTCCTTCAAGTACCGCGGAAACGCTTCGTTAGCGGAGAAACGCTGCCCTATCTGGGGCGCAATGTCCGCCTGATTGTCGAGCTCACGGATGTACACTCGCCCACGGTCAGGTTCGATCACTGGAGTTTTCGCATCGTCGTGCCCGTCGGATTGGACGATTCCGAACGTTATGACCAGATCCGAAGGGTCGTTGTGGAATGGTACCGGCGGCGAGCCGCACAGCGTTTGCCCCAGACGGTCGAGCTCTGGCGGAAACGCATGGGGTGGCCGGAAACGCCGGGAGTGCTGATCCGCGACCAGCGACAACGTTGGGGCAGTTGCGCCCCCGACGGCACCCTCCGCTTCAACTGGCGTGTCGTGATGCTGCAACCGGTGCTCACTGAGTATGTGGTCGTCCACGAGCTCTCCCACCTGAAAGTCAGCAGTCATTCTGTGGAATACTGGACGCTGATCTCCAGTCTCCTTCCTGACGCGCAACAACGCCGCCGCCGGCTCAGGGACGCCGGCAAAATGCTTCCACTGTAATTTCCTCTGTCCCATCAGGGGTAGCTGATGGGGTCCACCTCAATGCGCGGATCAGATGGCTTCACTGGCAGAACCAAGCCAATCTTTTTGCCCCCGAATGTACATCCCACCTTGGCTTTGGTTTAGTAATTACCAACAAATCTGTTGCCAACAAGTATGTTGGAGTGATATTATTTCGCCGTAGCCAAGTGCCGGTCCGGTTGGAGGAACAATGACAACATTACGGATGAGCAGCAACTGGGTCGATGGAGATCAGTTCTTTGACCGCGAAACGGATCTCCAGTTGCTGCGAGAGCGGATGGCAAATGGCACGCACACGCTGCTGACCGCCCAGCGCCGCATGGGAAAAACAAGCCTAGTGCGTGAGCTGCTGCGCCAACTGGAAGAGGAAGGAGGGGTCTCCACGGTGTTCGTAGACCTGGAAGGCTCAATGGATGCTGCGGAAGCCGTCGCCGAGATGGCGACCCAGGCCCGGTCGGTCCAGAGCGTCGGTGGCAGGATAATGTCCTGGTTGAGCGGCAGTTTCCGGGACGCCCGCGACAATGTTGAGGAGCTGGGAGTTTCGGAGGTTAGGGTAAGACTACGTGACCGGTTAAATGCCGGCAACTGGCAGCGGACCGGTGATCAGGTGTTCGAGGCAATGGCGTCGAACGAGCGGCCGGTGGTGCTGGCCATCGACGAGCTGCCCATACTGGTGAACCGCCTGCTGAAGGGGCATGAGTACCGCATCACACCCGAACGCCTGGCGGCTACGGACAGTTTCATGGCCTGGTTGAGGAGGTGTTGTCAAACTCATCAGGGCAGGGTTTGCCTGATCGTCTCGGGCAGCGTTGGGTTGGAGCCGGTTCTCAGCCAAGCGAAGCTCAGCGCCCATGCGAATGTCTATTCGGCTCTTGACCTGAAACCTTGGACTCACGATATCGCCGCGGAATGCCTGGCGGCTTTAGCGCGAGGGCACGAGATCAGCCTCTCTGGAGATGTGCGGTACGAGATGTGTCGCCGGCTGCGCTGCTGCGTACCGCATCACGTGCAGCGGTTTTTCCACCACCTCCATGAGCACCTGCTCAGAGAACAGCGGAATGAGGCTACGCTGGATGATGTGGAGTTGGTGTACTGGGATGACCTGCTGGGGGCCAGAGGGCAGGCTGATCTCCTGCACTACGAGGACCGGTTGCTGATGGTTTTGGGTGAGCATGGTAGCGCCATCGCCCGAGATCTGTTGACCGATGCCGCATCCAATGACGGCCTGCTGGAGTACTCGAGGGTTGACCTTCATCGGGAGGTCGGTACTTCTGATGACGGGGGAAATCCAGTCGATGACGTGTTCCACGTGCTGGTGCACGATGGGTATGTGGAGAGGCGACAGGAGGGCTATGGTTTCGTGTCCGGACTGCTGGAGGACTGGTGGCGCATCCGGTACGTCAGGGGATCTACTTTGACAGGCCGGCGATAGCGGGACAAGCGGAGATCTGCAATGGCGGTTAGCATCAAGAAATACAACCCGGGCTTCCTCAGCGACGATGAGGTCGTGGCGTCGTTCTGCATAAGGAACGCCGAGTTCAAGCTACTCCTGGAGTCCCTGCTATCTAGCACTGGTAACTCCAGCGTTCATTCTATGGTCATCGGTCCCCGGGGCAGCGGGAAGACCCACCTGTTGTTGAGGGTGGCCGCGGAGATACGGAGAGATCCCTCCCTATCGGGGTTCTACCCCATCGTATTCGCAGAGGAGAGCTACGAGGTTTCTACAATCGGTGAGTTCTGGCTGGAGTGCTTGGATCACCTAGCGGAGCAGGCTCCAGAAGGTGAGCGTGCCAATCTGCGGCTGTCCTACGACGACCTGCGGGCCACAGGAGATGACCGTGCCCTAGCCGATCGCTGTTTGGGAACCATTTTGGATTTTGCAGATCGCCATGGGAAGCGGGTGGCGTTGCTGGTGGAAAACCTGAACATGCTCTTCGCCGACATGGACGATCCTGACGCGGGATGGCGGTTGCGCCACACCCTGCAGACGGAGCCTCGCATCGTCCTGCTGGGCAGCGCCACCAGCCGGTTCGACGAAATCGACCACCCCGACCATGCGCTGTACGATCTGTTTCGGGTAATCACACTGCGTCCCCTAGATACTCAAGAATGCGTGGCCCTGTGGGAGGCTGTCAGTGGACAACCGTCCACAACCCTGGCAGTCAGACCTCTGGAGATCCTCACCGGAGGCAATCCCAGACTGCTCGCCATCATTGCCCTATTCAGCGCTGGCAGGTCGTTTCGTGAACTGAAGGCCAATCTGCTGGACCTGGTGGATGACCACACTGAGTATTTCAAGAGCCACTTGGAATCATTGCCGGCGCTGGAGCGACGAGTCTACCTCTCCTTGGCCAGGTTGTGGAAACCTGCAACCGCCAGAGAGGTTGCCGATCAGTCCCGTACCGATGTCAACAAATGCAGTGCCCTGCTGACGCGCCTGATGGAGCGTGGCGCGGTGACCGTCGTCGGAGGGACACCTCGTCGACGACAGTATTATCTGACCGAACGGCTCTACAATATCTACTACCTTTTGCGTAGGGACAGCGGGTCGAGCCAGGTGGTCGAGGCACTGATCGACTTCATGGTCTGCTTCTATTCTCCGGGTGAGCTTTGGGACGTTGTTGCGGAAATCTACCGGGAAACAAAGTTTCCGATGGCTGATGTGCAGGAACCGGTGGCTCAGGTGTTGATCAACAAGGCCCAACTGTTGGCCGACATAGGTCATGAAGATGGAGCCATCGCCATCTTTCAGCAGGTTACTGACAAGCTGCGGATGTCCAAGGTAGCAGCCCATCAGAACCAAGCAGCCGTGGCGTCGTTGAACAAAGTCCTGCGGCTGAATCTGGCAGGTCGGTATGATGAAGGTATCACGGCGTGTGACCAAATGATGGCCAGCTTTGGGACAAGTAGAGAACCAGCTATCGCCGTAATGATGGCTAATGCATTGGACAGCAAGGGAAGAGGTTGGGATCAACTCGGCGATTCGTCTGAAGCTGTCTATGCTTATGAACAGGCTTTGGACTGTTTCGCCGCGGTACAGACCTCTGAACTCGACCAGTTGGTGGCTGACACAATGCTGCGTAAGGGGTCTGCTCTGGTGCAGATCCAAAAACCGGGCGAAGCGGTGGCGGCTTTCGACGAAGTCATAGCGAGATTTGTGACTGCTGATGCAACGAGCCTGGTTGCGAAAGTCACCAGCGCGCTGTTGTCGAAAGCGGCCGCTCTTCTCCTCCAAGGGAAAACCCTCGCTGACAGCGACTTCTCCCTGCTTCTTGACTGTTTGTCCAGAGAGGGTGAGCTCCGCCCAGGCCTCATCCAAGGGTTGACGACATTGGCTGTGATATCCGGTCAAGCCCGAACCATTAGACTGATTCAGGCATCTCCAGCGGCAGATTTGCTGTTGCCCTTGGTTACCGCCTTGCAGCAGGAGCTGGGTCAGGAAACTCACGTTGCCAAGGAAGTGGACGAGGTTGCAGCAGATATCCGCCGTAATATGATGAAGCTCAGCGCCAGCATCGGGTTGGGAGTGCCTACTTGGACCGCCGAGTTTCTCAGGGACGAGGTAAACCTCAATCAGAGCCGATTTAACCGATTGAAGACCTCGGTCAGCGCGGTAAACGACTGCCTCAAAGGAAACCTGACTGGATATCAGAAAATGGAGCGGCAGGGTTCCTATGCCCTAGGTACCCTCATCAAGCCGGTGGACGACAACGACGAGTACGACGCTGACATCCAGATCGTGATGAATCATAACCGCAACTGGGAACCTAAGGACTACGTGCAGGCGATTGGCAGGACCTTGGCGGATAACAAGACGTACGCCGATAAACTCAGGCTCAAGACCAGGTGCGTTACCGTCGACTACGCCGGCGATTTTCATCTCGACGTGGTCCCGCGGGTGACCCTCAACGGCAAGCACTACGTCTGCAACCGTCGTGACAACAAATTCGAGGAGACTGACGGTAACGGATACCGGGACTGGTTCAACGAGAAGAACAGGATCACAGGCGGCAACCTGAAGCGGGTGGTGAGGCTGCTAAAGTACCTGCGAGACCACAAGAACAGCTTCACGGCCAAGTCGATTCTGCTGACCACCCTGGCCGGCAACACTATCAAGTCGTCCGATGAAGGAACCATGGCGGTGAGCACGGTGGCCGACACGCTGGAGACCGTTCTCTCCCGGATGGACGACCACTTGCAGCAATATGCCAATATGCCAGAGATAAAGAATCCGGTACTGCCGGCGGAGAACTTCAACCGGCACTGGGACCAGCGGAGGTACTCCAATTTCAGGAACCGGGTCCAGTCGTACGCTCAGACGGCGAGGCAGGCGAAAGTCGAGCCGTCGGCTGGGAAGGCGATCAAGCTCTGGCAGGAACTGTTCGGGGACAAATTCGGCTAATCCGCGCGATACCAGCAGCGTATCTGGGTTGGAATGACAGGGAAGGCTGGTGACCCTGCCCTTTACCTGAATTGGTGCTGTTGGTATTCTTGGCGACAGTCCTGATGGGAGATGTTTGCCGTGTTCAGTGGCAATACGTCAACGCCCCGGGGAGTTCAGGAAGGCCGCTGACCGGTTGTGTTGGGACGTTTACATCTCCCACTGGGTTGGTGTTACGCTCTATGTATATCACGTCAGCCAGTGCGTGACGGCAGGGTGCGGTGTGGTGACACTATCCTTAGAGGAGCGGGCGAAATGACATTCGGAGAAGCAATAACACAGGCCCGTAAGGAAAAGAAGTTGAGCCAGAAACAGGTAGCGGCCGGAACCCTGAAAGAGGACGGCCAGTCCATCTCGGCTCAGTACCTGAACGATATCGAGCATGACCGGCGCAATCCCCCCAGTGAATATATTGTTCGCCAGCTGGCAGATACCTTGGACCTGGACTTGGACTATCTGCTCTTCTTGGCGGGGAGGTTCCCCTCGGACGTGCTCGAGATGTCTCGTGACCAGGAAGGCGTCAAAACGGCTATGAAGGCCTTCCGGAGTAGCCTGCGTGGACAGAGCCGATGAGACCAAACTCAATGAGATGGATCAAAGATCCGACCGGCCGCTTTCCGGAGCGGCCATATTTCCGCCAGGAGGATCTGGATAGCCTTAGCGATGAATGGATGGTCGGCTTCCTGCTCGAGATGCACGGTAAAGCTGAGTTCCCGGTGTCCACTGAAGACCTGAAGGTCATGATCGAGTGCGACACGTCGGACTTGGACCAGTACGCCGATCTCAGCGAGGAGGGCGAGGAGGGCGAAGAAGTGCAGGGGGTGACGCTCTTTTATCAGGACCGGAAACCCGTGGTGAAAATAGCTCAGGAGCTCTCCGATTCCGTTTACCGGGAACCCCGGCTCAGGACCACGCTCACTCACGAGTTCGCCCACGTGAAGTTGCACGCCGGGCTGTGGCCGTTCGATCAACTGAGGCTTTTCCTGGATGAGGAGGAAGCGCCTGGTCCCAGGTGCAAAAGACCGGGAGACATTGGAGCATACAGCGGCGATTGGATGGAGTGGCAGGCTGGGTATGTATCGGGAGCCGTGCTGATGCCGATAAGCCGGATTACGGAATTGGTCCAGGCGGCGTTCAACGCGTGGGGCACCTTTGGCGGCGTTCCGTCGACCTCCCTCCAGGGAGCAGACCGCATCGCCGGTGTAGCGCACCAATTTAACGTTTCGACCGATGCTGCGCGGGTCAGGCTTTCCCAATTGGGCTACCTAACGGACGGCTCGCCGGCCCGTTCGTTGCGACTTAGGTAATGGGCTTGCAATTTTTACAGCCTGTGATATGCTAATTAGCGTATCCGCTGATATTGATAGGCCAGCCCATGAGTGCAGAGCGAGACAAACCAACCCGCAGGTCGGACATGATCCTGCAGACCCGTCGGGAACCTTCGCCGTGGCCTGATGACACCACATTTAAGATCCTGTCACTGGATGGCGGCAGCATAAAGGGAATTTTCCCGGCGGGTATCCTAGCGTACTTGGAAGAGAATTGCTTAGACGGTCAGCCCATCGGGGATTACTTCGACCTGATATCCGGCACGTCCACCGGTGGGATCATCGCCCTGGGGTTGGGCGCCGGACTGACTGCCCGTTCTTTGCTGGACCTGTACGTTAACGAAGGGCACCGCAACGAAGGGCACCGCGTGTTCCCGCCGAAGCAACGGCTCAAGGGGCGGCGGCTGTTTCGACGGCTGTCGAAGAATCGATATGATCGGACCGCCCTTGATGAGTTGCTCTGGCAGGCCCTAGGTACCAGAACCTTGCGGGAATCCAGGTACCGATTGCTCATACCGGCAACAGAGGCTAAGCATGGAGATCCGGCGGTGTACAAGACTCCCCACCACCCGGGGTACTTCTTGGACGGCGACAAGCCCATGGCTGAGGTGGCCGCGGCTACGTCGGCGGCGCCCACCTACCTGAAGCCGGTGATCCAGGATGGGTACATCTTGCTGGACGGTGGAATCTGGGCCAACAACCCCACCATGATGGCCTTGGTGGAGGCACTGACCTGCTTCGCGGTGCAACGTGAGCAGATTGCCATCCTGAGCATCGGGTGCGGACAGGACGGATTTCAGATCAACAGTAAGCAGGCAGCAGGAGCTGGTCAGTATCAATGGCGTGAGATCATTAATGTAGCCATGTACTACCAGTCCCTAACCGCCGTCAACCAGGCCGGGCTGCTGATCGGCCGCGACAAGGTCATCCGGTTGGACCGGACGGAAGGAACTGAACGCATTGAGCTAGACGATTGGGAGAAGGCCAGACAGCTGCTGCCGGAGGAAGCGCGTGCTGCCGCAGAAGAAAATGCCGGCCGGATAGCCGCAACGTTTTTCACTCGCACGTCGGCGCCGTTCACGGCGTTGGCATAAACGCAAGGAGTACGGAAATTGGCCAAGAACAACCAGGAGTTTGCCGGGTTTCTCAGTGACGAAGTGAATCTCAATCAGAGCAGGTTGGACCGATTGGAAACCTCGGTCAGCGCGGTGAACGACTACCTCAAGGGAAACCTGACTGGATATCAGAAGATGGAGAGGCAGGGTTCCTATGCCCTGGGTACGCTCATCAAGCCGGTGGACGACAACGATGAGTACGACGCCGACGTCCAGATCGTGATGAACCCGAACCCCAACTGGAGAGCGAAAGACTACGTTCTCGAGATCAACCGGACGCTGGCCGGCAACAAGACCTATACCGATAAGCTACGGCTCAAGACCAGGTGCGTGACCGTCGACTACGTCGGCGATTTTCACCTGGATGTGGTGCCGCGGGTGACCATTGACGGCAAGCACTACGTCTGCAACCGGATCGACAACAAGTTCGAGGAGACGGACGGTAACGGATACCGGGACTGGTTCAACCAGAAGAACAGGATCACAGGCGGCAACCTGAAGCGGGTGGTGAGGCTGCTAAAGTACCTGCGAGACCACAAGAACAGCTTCACGGCCAAGTCGATTCTGCTGACCACCCTGGCCGGTAACACTATCAAGTCGTCCGATGAAGGAACCACGGCGGTGAGCACGGTGGCCGACACTTTGGAGACCGTTCTCTCCCGGATGAACGGCTACCTGCAGCAACATTCCAATATGCCGGAGATAAAGAATCCGGTGCTGCCGACGGAGAACTTCAACCGGCACTGGGACCAGCGGAAGTACTCCAATTTCAGGAACCGGGTCCAGTCGTACGCTCAGACGGCTAAGCAGGCGATCAAGCTCTGGCAGGAACTGTTCGGGGACAACTTCGGGAAAACCTCGAGCTCCGGGGGCGGCGGATCGTCTGGTCAAAGTACCAGCGGCAGTGCTATTGGCGGCGCGGCGGCGATTACGACCCCACCGGTGGTGCGACGGCCGAACGAGGCTCGTCGCTTCGGATAGGAACCATGACTAGCGACCATTTCCATACAGAGTCGCTCGAGGCGTTCGAGCATGACTTAGCTACAGTCGGCTTTGAGCCGGTAACCATTGCCGGATTGGCAGGTTGGAGGGGTCCCATCCGTCAAGCCTTCTCGGGATTGACTGACGCGACCACAATGGATGTCGTGATCCGTCCCGGATGGCCGTTCCAGTCTCCGGCTCTCTTAGCCGACGGTCTGGACACCAACCACTCAACGCGGGAGGGGTTCGTTTGCCTCTGGCAGGATGGAGATCCCAGCTGTGATTGGATCACCGTTGAGGGGTTTTTTGCACGGGTTGACGAATGGTGCGAGAACGCAAAGCGCGGTTGGGAAGACGACGAACTTCAGGGCGACGCCTTTCTGAATTTCCGTATTAAATCCGAGTTCCCTTTCCCGTACGTGGCGACTGTAGATCTTTCTAAACTCAACGTACGCAACAGCAGCTGGGGCGAGTTCCGTGGCACAGTTAATGCAAATTCCCCGCGTCTTGATATCCACGGCGGGCGCCAGAATCTGGGGCACTCGTTGCGGGGCCTATGGTTTCATGCGGGAGCATTGGACACCCCTCCACCGCGCAGGTTTGCGGA
Organism: Dehalococcoidia bacterium; assembly: GCA_965261885.1. Lineage (GTDB taxonomy): Bacteria > Chloroflexota > Dehalococcoidia > Lucifugimonadales > UBA3495 > VXOI01. Next base: position 29,780 of record CBDHDY010000019.1, on the reverse strand, counting down.
AATGTTCCGGTACCTGCCGAGGAGCCAGAAAAAGGGCTTGAACAGAGCGTTAGCCGATCGCAGAAGGCCGGAACCTTTCGTGGCCAGCGGGGGGGGCGACCTCATCCTGTTCTGTTGGGAACGCCACGGCAGGCAAGACCTCTTGGTAATGGCATGTGTAGGAATGAATAACGAGATAGACGCACTCGCATTGCAGCCAGGGCCTACCGATGAAATGAGCCTGATTTTGCGCGCGGGTCCTGATGCGCCGACGTTGCGGACCTTAAGGGCTACTCTATTCGGAGCAGGTGCCCTGGGAGGACACGTTGGGACCACGCTCGCGGAAAGTGGGCTCGGCTACTTGGACATCGTTGACGGCGATGTACTCTTGCCTGAGAACGTGGTCAGACATGTCGCGGGCCATGACCAGGTGGGCACGCTCAAGGTACGAGCGGTCCACCACGTGATTGAGAAGCACGCGCCCTGGACTGAAGTTATCGAGTTTCCGGAAGCTCCGATGACTCCTGCCAGAATACGTGAGCTCATCTTGAACTCAGATATGGTTATCGACACGACAGGCAATGATGCCTTCGTACCGGCCTTAGCCATGGTGGCTGAAGAATTGGGGAAGCCACTGGTGTCCGGTGCGCTTTACCGTGGTGGAAAGATTGCACGGGTGCAGCGACAGGTATCGGCAGCGGACAGTCCAATTCATCGTAGGGAGGAGGGGGCAAAGTATCCGAACATTCCTAATGGTGACGAAGACAACGACTTCGTGGCTCCCGCATTGGGTTGCTCGGCTCCGGTCAACAACGCTCCACCCATGTCGGTATTGGGATGTGCAGCCCTGATCGTTCAAGTAGCGATTGATGCGCTCACTGGCCGGTTTGAATTCAAAGACGAAGTGACCGATGTCTACCGACCTATCGGTGACCCGCCGTTTGATCGTGTCGGTCGAGTGGGACCTGACTAGACCCAACGGCACTGCTGAGGTTCCTTTTCCACCATACGAAGAGGAAACGCCTGCGAAGGGGGGCGTGCGTAAGCCGCGTAATAATCGGCCGGATGAATAAACTTGGCCATGGAGCGAATCTGCTCAACGCCTCGCACAACGCCGGATATGAGCCGGTTATGGAGGAGGATTCCAGATGACTACCACAATTACCAGATGCGAAAGCTGCCAGAGCCGACAGGCTGAGTATCAGCGCAACGATGCCCGGCTTTGTGCACAGTGCCTTCTGCATGACCTCGTCAACGAAGGCATCATTGCTAGGCTCGATTCTGAGACGGAGCCCTGGAGCGTCGTGATCCCTGATTAGCCCGATTTAGAGTGCCTCCTAGACAGCGAAAAAGTGATTCGCACAAGGCTCCTTGCGGTGAGCCGAAGTAATCGAGAGGCGATTTACCGGATGCTGAAGCAAACGGGGCTGAAGCCATTGCCGCCCCAGATGATACTGACATCCTCGGTGATGTGGATGAAGTCGATGTCTACGGCGATGTCGACCACCCCAGCGAGGAACCCGCCGCCCCTGCTCCCCCGGTGGCCAGTAGGCTGTGCAATAGGTATGGCACCCGCCTAACACTCCGTGCCAGGGTGTCCAGACTGACCCTTTGTGTCAGTTGCCGGTCAGATTCATTAACACATAGGATATATATCGTGGCGCGAGAAGGCGGTATTCACACAAACACCCCCAATGGACAACCTGCGCGGCGGCGCAATCCGTTTTCAGGCATATCGGCTTCGATCAGATCTTTCTATCGTGTCGCGACACGATATTAGGCCAGCAGGCTGCTCACCAAAGGGGCATTTCAGATCGCCAGCGCCAACTGCGGGCCGCGGGCCCTTTCCCGTTTGCCCTGGGCGCGGTCCTTAGCGTCGTGGCGGAGGTGACACCGCTGGCAGAGGGCCGCCAGGTTGAGCAGACCGCAGGCCTCCGGCCACTTGTCGTACACGTGGGCGGCGGTCAAAACCACGACCGCTCCGGTGTCCTCGCGCAGGGTGTAGTTGTGGACCCCGCACCACTCGCACCGGTTCCTAGCCCTGTGGAACCGTACGAACCTCGAGCGCAGCGCCCAGTCCTTCGGGTATCGCTGCAGCATCTCTTTGCGTATTGGCATCCGTCCTCCTGCTCATCAAATGGGCGTTTTGAGACATTTCGCCGATGGGGCCGCCCGTCAGGTTGACGCAAGACGCCGGCTCCGTTCAAAATCGCCCGATGGAATTGACCGGATTGGGATCGCAATGACTCTGGGAAGCGTTGCCGGCAGGGTCCTGGGAGCGTAACCGGGTCAGGTTGCCAACCAGCCATGTTGCGTGCCGAGGCTGCATTTCCCGTCCAACCCCTACCCGTCCACCTGTTGGATGGTCCAGCGGCTGACCTCCAGGCGCTTGGCCAGTTCCCGCTGGCTCACTCCCTTCGACCGCTCTGCCCGGATGTACTCCCGTTGCTGCTCGGTCAGGCTGGGCCTACGGCCGGGGAAGCGGCCCTCGACCCGCGCCTTCGCCTGGCCCGCGACCGAGCGATCCCTGATCGAGTTCCGCCACCACTCGCTGAAGGCGAGCACCATCGCGAGTTGAAGCTTGCCGGTGGCCGTCGAAGTGTCGAAGTCTTCCGACAGGGACCGGAACTCCGGTGCAGGCCCTCGATCACCTGCAGCCCGTAGGTCAGGCCCCGGGAGAGCCGGTCGATGTGGGTGACCACCAGGGTGTCGCCCTCGACCACCAGGTCCAGCAGTTCCAGGAGGCCGCTGCGGTCGTTCTTGGCCCCGCTGTCCTCCTCGGCCCGGATGTTGCCCATGGCGCAGCCGGCGCGGACCAGCCGCTCCACCTGCAGGTCCAGATTCTTGTCCTCTGGCTCTCTGACCGAGACCCTGGCATAGCCGTACAGCGTCATCTCCCGACATCCCTGGCTGGAATACCTGAAGTATAGGATTCTGCCAGGGGTTGTGCAACTGGGTTTTCCAGCCACCCCTTCAGCTACGGGGAGTGGGGATTTACAGCCATGGCTGTAAACAGGGCTGTTTCCAGCCATGCCGGCCGGGTGCGGCCAGGCCCGGGCCGGTGTCAATGGCGCCGAACACCCATCATCCCGGTCGGGAACGGCTACCACGAATTCCGGGCGCTTGCGGAAAGCGGCGATGTAGTCCCGGTGCAACAACCGACCTGTATGGGCGGTCTTGTCGCCTCATACGACAGGAAGGTTTCTTTTGGCTATAATCGCGCCACCCTCCGGAACAGGAGCCTTCGATTATGGCCACGCCCCCCGAACCCGTTGAAATCTACTGCCTGAAGTGCCGGACCAAGACCGGCTCAGAGGACGTTGAACAGGTGACAATGAAGAACGGACGCCCCGCCCTGCGTGCTGTCTGCACTGTGTGCGGCAGAGGCAAATACCGCATCGGCTCCGCCGGCTGAACTTGGGCCGCCGCCGGAAGTTTTGCCCGTTCCGGGCATCGGGGAATTCCGGGGGAGCGCGGGGGGCAGAAAAATCGGGGTAGCAGCTGGACTGGTCTGCCCTCAATCCTGATCCAGGCGGATTGCCAGTTTTGTGGGATGATCAAGGCCGAAGAAATGGCAGTATCGTTCCGGAAAGAGCTCCAGGCGCACCTGGGTGGCAGGTTGTTCCGGGACTCTCTTGCCAGCGCACACCGGTTTAACTCCCACCCGGTCAGGTGATGGAGAGGCATTCCCTGACCGGGCCATACGCCTCGGTCCGGTCAGGCTGGCGCGGCTCTGATCCACGGGTTTTTCAACCAGCGCGACGATCGGAGGTCCATCTTGGTCGCCACCAACCTGCCTTTCGACGAGTGGGCCGAGATCTTCGCCTCGGAGCTTCTCACTGGAGCCCTGCTGGATCGCCTCAGGCACAGCAGGGAGAACACTGCTTCCCAAGCTACATACGACCCAGACGAAGAATAGGACGCAACGTCAACGCCGTCTCCCCCTGCCTCCTGCAACCTCGCCCAATGCCTGATTAACGGACCTCAATCCTGAGGTCAGTGGTACACGATTCCTCCGCCAGAGGAGTCCAATTTCTCTGCGCCATTGATATCCGGTAGAGCCAACCATCTGTCCCCGTGATTTTACTTGCTGGTACCCAGATCGACCGCCCACGAATAGCGCAGTTTTCCGTTGCTATTGTGTCTTTCGTATGAAGGTTCTTGATTTTGTCCAGTTCGGTGGTGCTTATAGGAGCGCTCACACATCAGCGCCCCTATAATGTCAAACAGCGTCGCCGGTGGACCAAGCGGACCCAACAAGTACTCCGTAGACGATTCAGGCGTGGAGATTGCAACGGGTGACCCCGCTGCAGGCGGCCTCTACCTTCGTGGACTCGCGCGCGACGGCGTCGCCCTACGGCGGGAGATCCTGCGATTCCTGACGCGTCTGCGCTCGCAATCTGGCCTCGCGCCGGTTGATTTCACTCGCTACACGACGATGCTCAGCTAGGGGCGCGCCCGGCTGGGCGCCTGGGACCTACAGACGTCCTGACGCAAGAGGATGCGCTACCCACTTCGCCGCCCGAGCGGACGTGCGTAGCTAGGCGTGCATCGGCGGTGAGAAACGCCTAGACTCCGTGCAGCCCAGCAACTGCATGGGGAACGGTTCTGCCCTGTGTGCGTCGGTTCTATTAAGTCTCACCGGAAAGGACGGTAATGATGGAAACTTACATCGGGAAGACGATTTCCGATTTCACGCTTCAGTCCAGCGATGGACAGACGATATCCCTTAGCAGTCTTCGCGGCCAAAAGGTCCTGCTGTACTTCTTCACGAGTCCGGGCGGTGGTAACTGAACCCGCATGGCTCTTGGGTACCGAGAGCATGCTGCCGAGTTCACCGAGAAGAACGTCGTGCTGTTCGGAATCCATGACGGAAGCTTGGATGCTGCACGGCAGTGGGTCGAGAGAGAGCAGCTTCCGTTCGCGGTCCTGAACGACCCTGATCGGCGAGTAGGCATTGAGCTAGGCATGTCCGCTCTCGATGGAGAGAGGTACGTCAAAGACCCGTCAGACGGTAAAAGGCCGGCAGTTGTCATCGACGAACACGGTGTGATCTGCGAGTGGGAACCCGACATGAACCACACCGATCAGATTGCCAAGTTGCTGGAGCGTCTGTAGGACGACCTCAACGGTGCGGGCTTTTCGAGTGTTGCCAGCCCTTGTGCAGCCGGCAAAACGGGGTTCAGCCCGGACTGTGGCTTAGCAGGCCGATGAAGAACATGTCGAGGGCGGCGAGACCCTGAACTAAAACCACGGTGGGATCTACATTTCGAGGGTCTTGAAGACTACCGAAAGGACCCTAATACTACAGCCGCAGATCAGTAGCGGGTCTCTTCTTGATCGTCGGCGCTACCTTACCATTCCAGTTTTGGGGCTGTTACAATTAGCCCCGCAACCCCAAACCAACGAAACTTTTGGAGAGTAATCATGGCTGTTTCCGCCGGGATATCAAATGCGCTGGAACGCAACTGGGGTATGGTAGACCGCGCCATAGACGGGCTGAGTGATGAGACACTGGCGCGTCAGATATCCGACAGCGACAATTCCATCGGTTGGCTCCTCTTCCACATGAGCCGGGTGGCGGACGTTTTCATGAATGCCAGGTTCCAAGGCAAGCCTCAGATATGGATAGAGGACGGTTGGTGCGAGAAATTCGGCCTGAGCGACGACCCGGAGACGACCGGCCAAGGCTGGGACACGGCGCGCGTGGCCGCATGGCCGCTTCCCTCCAAAGACGTCCTGGCAGGGTACTACGAGGCCATGAAGGCCTGCTGCCGGGACTATATGTCCTCCGCGACCGACGAGGAGTTGAGCGCCACCATGAGCCTGAGGCCCGGTGCGGACCCCGAGCCGAAAGAGACCATAATGGGTGTCCTGGTCTTTGACAACATCGTCCACGGAGGCCAGATAGCCTTCCTGCGCGGCCACTGGGAAGGCATGGGCTGGTTCGTCTAGCCCGAACGCAGGCTTCCCGGACAATTTCTACAGGTTTACCGAAGAGCACGGCGAACTCAAGCCGTGCTCTTCCTTAGCTCGACGCTAAACCAATACCAAGGTGGGATGTGCATTTCGGGGAGATTGACGATGACCGCAAGGACTCCACGGCACCTCATATCACCTTTGGGCCCCAACTGGGTGGGCACCGGTAGTGCGGTCTAGCGATATGTACATTTCACCTTGGCTTTAGTTTAGTCATATGTGCCTGATAGGATAGACGGCTGAACTTTCAATTAGCCCGCTGCCCGGCGTTCTGTGGCCCCCGGGTTACGTCCGGCGGTCAGAAGACCGGTTGTGCGAACCACAATGTCGGCGTCTAAGGGACCTCTTGAACATCATCTACCCTGCTGCCCGGACCGCTCTCAATGATCCGCCGCACGGTCCAGGGCGGCCAGAGTGAGTGAACCGAGGAAAGCATTGGCGGCATCTACGGTGGAGCCTCCCTCGGACGACGCTGCGGCAGAGCGGGCAGCTACCGTTGTGGCGGATGCTACCACGGCGCCGGGAGCCGAATCGTCTCCGCCGCAACCGGCAAAAGCAAAAGTGATCAACAGGATTGCCAGCAGGAAGAGTTGGTGGGCCGCCGATTTGAAAAATCTCACAAAGTTCCCTTGATCTCCCGAAAACCATTGGCCCACTGGCACAGCAATCGATGGACCCAATTGCAGCCTACCACGGCGATGTGAAGAAAATTTGAATAAAGGGTGCATTCAGCGACAATTGCACGAGGGAAGTCAGTTCAGCCGTTCCGGACGGACGCGCAGTGGCTGACAACCGGGGATTCCCTGTTCAATTGCCGATTCGTCCCAGTGTTGAGACAGCGCTTGCCGGAGCGTCCTCTCCCGAAGGAGAGGATGTTCGAGATCGCTTCCCGGCGAAGGCCCGGGCGAAGCCTGTTCACTCCGTGGCGGGCAGGAAAACCGGCAGCACCACGTCGGGGTCATCGACAGCGGGGAAGAACGCCACCTGAACCGGCATATCGATATGGATGTCCTCGGGGGGCACGTTGAGGACGTTGCTGCACAGTCGGAGACCCTCCTGCTCCTCCAGTTCGATCATGCAGACGTTGTATGGCACCTGCTCCTTTTCGGCGATGGCCGGGTGAACAGGGTGGCGGACAATGACGTAGGAGTAGACGAATCCCCGGCCGCTGACCCTGGTCCATCCGTAGTCGAGGGAGGAGCACTCCGGGCACATGGGCATGGGCAGGTGGCGGAACAGGCCGCAGTCCGAGCACTGCTGTATGCGCAGTTCCCCGTTCCGGGAACCCTCCCAGAACCCATGCTCGTAGTCGGGTATCCGCTCCAGGTCGGGCAGGGGCAGGCCCTCGAGGGGAGTGGTCATGGGGCGGGACCTGGAGGCCTGTTGTTGCTGGGTCATTTCTGCTCCTGGCTGCCCATGGGCTATCCCCGGCGGATGATGACGGCACCGCTGAGCTGGGCCGTGCTGCTACAGGTGAGGGCGCGGTTGATGGTCTTGTGCGGCGGCTGGGAAGTGGATGTACCCCGGATGAGCCGCACACACTCCTGCACGTGAGTCAGGCCGTGGATGTAGGCCTCGGAGTGATTGCCGCCATGGGTGTTGGTGGGAAGCTGGCCGTCGAACCGGATGTTGTGGCCGCCCTCGACAAAGTCCTTGGCCTCGCCCGGTGGAACGAATCCGTAGGTCTCCAGGTTGATCAGGCAGAAGGGCGTGAAATGGTCGTAGAACATGAACGCGTCCATGTCCTTAGCTTCCAGCCGGGCGCGGGCCCAGAGGTCGCGGGCGGTGTTCTCCGACTCGGCCACGGCCAGATCGGGACGGTAGATGATGCCGTCATTGCGGGGTCCGGATCCCTGGGCCGCGGCCTCGACCAGGGTCATGGTGCTGGAGTGGCGCAACTCCCTGGCGCGCTCCGGGGTGGTCAAGACCACGGCGGCGGCGCCGTCGTTCTCCTGGCAGAAATCGAGGACGTGAAGCGGGTCCACCACCATTCGTGAGTTCTGGTGGTCGTCGATGGTGATGGGATCGCGTCGCAGGGCCCGGGGGTTGCGTGATGCATGTTCCCGCAGGGCGACGGCCACCCACCCGAAATGACGGCTGGTGGCCCCGTACTTGTGCATGTAGCGCCGCACAAACATACCGAAATGATGGGCCGGCGCCATGCAGCCCCAGGGCGTGGCAAAACCCTGGGCGCCGCTCAGGATGCGCTCCGGCCCCCTGGCACGGCCCAAGCGCATGCCGGAGCGCAGGTTGGCCGCGCGGAAGCACACCACGTAGTTGGCGTACCCGGCGGCGATAGCGGCGGCGGCGTGGCCGATTGTGGCGTTGCCCGCGCCTCCGCCGTAGGATACGGACTCCCAGTGGCGCAGGTTCTTGATGCCCAGTGACTGCGTCAGCAGGGTCTCGTGGTTGGACTCCATGTCATAGCGGATAAGGCCGTCGATGTCCTGCGGGGCGATGCCAGCGTCATCGCAGGCGGCCTTGATGGCCTCGGAGGCAAGCTGTAGCTCGCTGCGGCCCGAGTTCCAAGAGAACTCGGTCTCGCCGATGCCGATGATGGCGGCCTTATCCCTGATGCCGTTGGTGTCGGCGGGAATGATGGTCTGCACCATTGGCTGTTACTCCTCCTCCCAGTCGACGACTTTCCGTTCCCTGAGGTCGTGCATCTGGTCGTCGGTATACCCCAGCTCCTTGAGAATGGAGCGGGTGTGCTGGCCCTTGAGCGGTCCTGGGCCGGTCCGGCCCGAAGTCTCGGAAAAGCTTACCACCGGGGAGTATCGCCAGAACTCGCCGAAGCGGGGCGCCTCCACCTTGGTGAGGAGCCCGCTCTCGCGGACGTGGAGGTCATCGTTGAAAAAGAAGTACATCCCCCGGTCCTCGGCCTTGACGCAGGCCACGTCCGCGGCAGTGAGCATCTCTTCCCAGTGCAGCGGGTCCCCAGTGGCGAAGATGGCCGCCAGTTCACCGGCCAGGGCATCGTCGTGCTGCTGGCGGGCCTCGCCGGTGGCAAAGCGTGGATCGTCCAGCAGGTCGGGCCGGTCGATGGCCATGCACAGGGCCTGCCACTCGTCGTCGAACAGGCAGGCTAGGAACACCCAGCCGTTCCCGGCCTGGTACAGGCGGTACAGGGCGTGGAGGCCGTAGCCTTCCGGGTCAGGCAGTGGGCGCGGCTGCTTGCCCTCGTACCAGTAGAAATCGTCGATGTTCAGATAGGCGTTGGCGTTGATCATGGTGGACTCAACGTACTGGGCCTGGCCGGAGCGCTCCCGGGCATAGAGTCCCAGCACCAGGCCCACGGCGTTGACCATGGCCGTGCTGTGGTCGGCGGTGCCGTCGTTGGCCCGCTTGAGCTGTTTGGCCACGGCAGCGATTTCGTCGATGGTCATGGGCTGGTCGGGCGGCGGAAAGGCGTCCCGTCCCAGCTGGGCCACGCCGCCTCCGGAGACTGCGCCAGCTATGGGTGCCATTGACGGGCGATGTGAGTAAGGGCCAGTGGACCCGTAGCCGCCGGCGTACAGGTAGACCAGGTTGGGGTTGATCTCTCTGAGCTGCTCGTAGCCGATGCCGGTCCTCTCCGGAGCGCCGGGGCGCATACTGTGGAGCAGGAGGTCGGCCTTTGCGGCCAGCTTGCCCATGATCTCCCGGCCCTCGGGCGCCTTGAGGTCGAGGCAGATGCACTCCGATCCCGCCATGGTACGGTGCGCTGAAAATGACAGCCCCATCCTGCCCCAGTCGCCGCCGGGTGCCTCGATGCGGATCACGCGCGCGCCCAGCTCGGCCACGAGGGCGCAGCCGAGGGGCCCGTTGATTACCGTGCCCAGGTCGAGGAGCGTGACTCCCTCCAGGGCCTGCCGGGGCATTGGTACACCGGCACCGTTGGAGTGGGACTTAACGCCGTTCCCAAGGCTGGACAGGACCTCGTCGGTGTGTTCGCCAAGTGCCGGGACCGGGCCCTGAGGGCTGCCCGGTGTGGCGCTCATGTTCACCACGGGGCCGAGCTGGCGCACGGGGCCGACACCCGGAACGTCCAGCTTCCGGACGTTACCGTTGTGCAAGATCTGGGGATGGTCGAGGGCCTGCTCCGAGGTCAGGTACGGCTCGGCTGCGGCGTTGCCCTCATTGCTGAGGAATATGGACATCCACTCGTCCAGGGTCTTCTGCTGGACTTTCTCCAGCATGATCCTCTCCAGGATCGCGACGGCCTCCGGGTCAAGATAGGGAGCGTTCTTGAGCTGTGGGTCCTCGTAGATAAAGTCCATGTCCAGCGAGTGCATCATCGAACGGAACAGCCGCTCCACCACGTTGCCCAGCTGGATCCAATGGCCGTCGCTGGTGCGGGCGGGCAGGTAGCCAGTGGGGTTGCCGCGACCGGTGCCGACGCCGGGGTCGGGCGGGTACTCGTCCGGGCGATTCCGCACCATCTGGCCATAGACCCACGAAACGTGGTCGTAAGTCGTGACCGCCTGCAGCATACTGGTCTCGACGTGCTGGCCCCGGCCGGTCTTTTCTCGCAGGTAGAGAGCCGAGGTGATCCCGCGCACAAGAGCAGTGGCGGCGGCGTGGCAGACGCCCTGGGTGACGACGTAGTTGGGGCCCGGCCTGGGGTTCTGGTTGGCGAACATCATCATCCGCCCGCTCTTGGCGGCCACCACGGCGTCGTATCCCTTGTAGTGGGCGTAGGGGCCGCGGGGACCGAAGCTGGTCAACGAGGCGTAGACCAAGCCGGGATGGCCGGAGCGCAGGGTGTCGTAGTCGATGCCCAGCCGCCGGGCGACGCCGGGGCGGAAGTTTTCGACGACCACATCGGAGTTCTGTGCGAGGGAACGGGCGTTGTCCTGGCCGTCCTGGGTCTTCAGGTTGAGGACGATGCTCCTCTTGCCCCGATTCCACTGGATGGAACCGGGCGCGTCCCTGAACTTTTCCCCTCCTGGGGGCTCGATCTTGATGACCTCGGCACCGAAGTCGGACAACACCATGGTGGCGACTCCGCCGGCACGGCCGCTGGTGAAATCGAGGACGGTGATTTCATCGAAGACTTGTGCCATTACGCCCCTCTTTCAGTCATCTGGAAAATAGACGACCATGTCCCGGAACCGGAACGCCAGGGTCCTGGGCCATAAGGATCATTGAGAGCAGCGGTTGCTGCCCGCGGACGAGCCGGGTTCACCAGCTCCTTTGCGGTTACTATAGCACCCGTGAGGCCGCGTGGGTCTTGGGCGGCAAGGCAGACAGCGGCCTTGGCCATGTCTTCGGGTGTAGCTTAGGTTGAGAAATTGGGCGTCGGCCCCTTGTAGGCGAAGACCCTCGGCATCAGACACGGCCATGGCTTTCTGGACCATGCCACCTCCAGTAGGCGGGTGCTGATGGCCCTAATCCCCAGCCGTACGCCACTCCATATCCGAGGACAACCCTCTCTCCAGGGAGGATTCGGGGCGGCTGAAGGCTGCCTCAGGGAAATGGATGCCAGCATAGGGCACCCCTCTGCGGCGAGGAGCCCGTGGGGGCGGGCTGCACCGACGAGCCAGAGGCCGTGACCGGATGCGATGACTGCCTAGAGCTGGTCGCCGAGGACTTGGCCGAAGACAACGACTACCAGGGCCGGTGTCTCCACTGTCGGCAGGATGTCGCCGCGAAGGGCGGTGTCCAGTGGCGCAGGGCCGTCCGTCGGGCGTGTTCGCACTGCGGGCAGCGGGGTGGTAATAGGAGCCGGCACCGCTTTCTTTTGGGAATTATAGGGAATGCTTGACATCGCCGCCTGTTCGCTGTACCGTCGAAGTAGTTGATAGGACGGTGAGCGGCAATGGCAGGTAAGAGTTTTCGCAAGGGAATCGGCATCATCGAACTGCTTGAACTGTTCCCAGACGAAACCACGGCGCAAGAATGGTTTGAGAGCATTCGTTGGCCGGAAGGCCGGGTTTGTGCCAAATGCGGCAGTGGACGCACTCGCGAAGTCCCCAACGCGAAACCTATGCCTTACTGGTGCTCCAATTGCCGCTCATATTTCAGCGTCAAGCTCGGCACAGTCATGGAGGCGTCCAACATACCTCTCCGCAAATGGGCCATCGCCTTCTATCAGATTCTGACCAACCTCAAGGGCGTGTCCAGCATGAAGCTGCACCGCGACTTGGGGATTGCCCAATCGTCCGCTTGGTTCTTGGCTCACCGTATTCGTGAGGCAATGCGCGGTGATGATCCGGTGTTCTCCGGCCCGGTAGAGGCGGACGAAACCTACATCGGCGGCAAGGAAGGGAATAAGCACGAATGGAAGAAACTCAAGGCCGGACGCGGGGCTGTCGGCAAGACCGCTGTCGCCGGCGTCAAGGACCGGGAGACCAACCAGGTTGACGCGGAAGTGGTAGAATCAACCGACGGGCCGACGCTCCGGGCTTTCGTCCACCAGCGCACCGAGCCGACAACCCTGGTGTTCACCGACGAGGCGGCGGCCTACAACCGCCTGAACCGGCCGCACGAGGCCGTAGCGCACAGCGTCGGGGAGTACGTCCGGGACATGGCCCACACGAACGGGATGGAGTCCTTCTGGTCCCTGCTCAAGCGCGGCTACATCGGAATCTACCACTGGATGAGCAACAAGCACCTGCCTCGGTACGTCACCGAGTTCGAGGGCAGGCACAACAACCGCCCAAAGGACACACTTTCGCAGATGGCAGACCTAGTACGAGGTTGCATCGGCAAACGCCTCCGGTATACGGACCTAGTGGACAATACCGGAATGACCCGAACGAGGCAACTCATATTCGCATCGTAGGTGATACTATGCCAGCCCGAAAGTCCCCAGCCCGAAAGTCCCCTTGTGCAACCAAAGTAAATGAGGCGGAAATCAAGGGGTTCGAGCGAGGCTACCACAGGGGCCTACAGCACGGACGGAAGGGCTTCTGAATCTCCCGGTCTTAGAAGCTAAACAGGTCTGCGAACGGATCTTTCTTCTTCGTTGTCTTTTTAGCACTGACCTTCTTTGCTGTCGATTTCGCTTTAGCCTTTGAGCCTGTTTCCTTCTTTGCTGTTGCAGGGGATTTTGCCTTCGCAGCTCCCTTCACTTGCCCCTTTGCTAGGCGTTTCTCAAAATTCGCTTGCGTCTTGTCGCTCTTGCTCCCATTGCACGGCCCACAGAGCAATTGCAGGTTACCGGGCTTGTCGCTACCTCCCTTCGAGAAGGGTTGGTTTTTGTGGTCCATCTGCAAGACCTTCATCGGCATCTTTTCGCCGCAACCAGCGCACTTGCCCTTCTGTCGGTCGTAGTAGATCTGCTTGTCCGCGTCGTTGAACCTGGGCCTTGCCCTCTGCCGTTTGGGTTCGTCGAAAAAGCCACCACCAAATACCATGACAAAGCCTCCGTCCCGAAACCTGGACGGAGGCTCGATTGAACTCGATGGGCAACACTGATAAAATGCCGACGTGCAGCACATCCGAAGCCTGCGTACTCAGGTGTTCGGCCTCGCCCTCGCTATTCAAAGTAGCGGGGGCGATGTGGTTTAGGATGCGCAGATTATATCAACCACTCAGGAACAAAATCAAGCATTCCCTATAATTCCCTTTCTTTTCTCCGGATTCCTCTCGAGCAGGAGATGATCCGGCCCAGGAACCTTGAGGTCGAGCTTAACGTTGACAAAACGCGGCTTCTATATCTCTCTGCCCACGCGGTCTGCTTCAAGCTCCAGTGATCTCTTCACGATACTCTGGGAGACCTTCATGACGCGGGCCACTCGCCGGATCGAGGAGGTCTCGGCGTACATGCGCCGGCATTCCTGCACCTGCTCGGGCGTGAGAGCTGGCGGTCGCCAGTGCCCTCTGTTCTCAGCCTTGGCCCGCTCCAAGCCTGCCTTTATCAGTTCGCTGGTGGACTCCACCTGGTAGGCCCCCTGGGCCAGCATCATCCTGCGGAAGAGCTTGGCCGCGGCGCCGTCGTCGTCGGTGTTGATGCCCTCTCTAGATGGCCACGATACCGATGTTCTGCCTGGTGAGTTCCGCCTGGATCTTCACTCCCTCGTCGAAGTTGCGGCTGAACCGGTCCAGCCAGGCGACCACGACGGAGTCATTGGGCCGGACTCGCGTCATCAGCTCGCTCTAGGCGGGACGGGACATGGAGCTGCCGGTCATTTCGTCAGGGAAGATAGGCTCCCCCCGGATTCCGAACTGCTGCAGGATGTGAAGCTGCATCTCCAGGTTCCGGGTCGTGTCGTCGGTCTTGCTGACCCGGGTGTAGCCGTAGGTTACGGGGATCATCAGGTCAACCTCGCATAAGGCCCATTATGTCGTCTGGCGGGATCTTGGTGCATAACTCCAGTGGAGTTCCCGAGGTCGACATGGATATGCACGAGGTTATGGCACGCTTATAAGGGGGACGGGCTGTCGGGGTGTCCGCCCTGCAATATCTGGGCGCGTCGCAGTTCAATCGCGTCTTGTAACAGATCGGAGCCATATCGCTCCAGAATGTCGATGTCCCTGCGTAGAATCGGGTCGGACACCTTGACTTTATTTTCCGCCTGACGCAACTCCAATAGGTCGCTACCCCTGGCACGCCGGCTATTTCCTGCGCCGAATAGCCGCCAGAACGCTAATACAAAGGCAACTATGACAGCCAATCCCACAAGATACAGCATCGCACTTAACTCTCACTGGCTCCTGCATAACAAACGGGCGTTTTTGCGTGGCGTCCCGACCCATGGATCCTCAGCCTTGCGCCGGCGCCCAACAAATACGCTCATCAAAGCTCACAGCCGGCTAACCCATTCGTGGTGCGCCCCGGCCAGCTCGACGTAGCGCTGCGTGTCGGTCATCGAAGAGTGGCCCAGCCATTTCTGCAGCACGGGGATCGGAACGCCCCGCAGCACGCAGTTGCGGCCGTAGGTGTGCCGGAAGGCGTGCGGGTGGGCCCTGGCGGGGTCGATCCCGACCTCGCGTGCTGCGTCCTTCATCACCTGGCCGATCCGCTGGCGCGACAGGTTCAGCATTGGCTGGTAATGGTTCTTGCTGTGGGACGACGCCAGGTCCCGGAGACTCTCGACTAGGTCAGCCGGCACCGGGACCTCCCGGCCCTTGCGGCCCTTGTTGCCCGGCGAGTCGGCCGCGACGACGATGATCGGCGGGTACTGGTCCAGGCGCAGGTCCACGCGTCGCAGTGCCAGGGCCTCGGACACCCGCAGGCCGGTCTTCAGCATGATCCTGAAGGCCATGCGGGCCGGGTAGCTGGGCGCGGCGTTGACCAACGCGCCGGCTTCTTCTTCGGTGAAGTAATCCGGGATCCTCCGGAGGCTGCGCGGCATCCTACCCTTGTACAATTACCCTTTGGAAAGTGATACCCCGACTATAGCGCGCGTGGATGGGTGCGCGCAAGGCTGGCCGGGGTGTAATTTGCCGGGGGCGCTTTCCAAAATCGCGGATAAGCGCAAGTGAGCCTCGATCACATCCAGCCAACGGTACCGGAGTTGTGCGAACCGCAGAATCAACTTGCATTGAGGAACGCCGCCAGAGGCACACTGGGCAAACTGAATGCGACCTAGGACAACGGTGCTGCCCAAGGCGATGATCTCCTCCGCCTCCCTCAGGTCGAAATACAGCCCCATAAACAAGGCTTTCCGGCCAGATTTCTAGGGCGATCCAGGCCAAGGAGTCTCCAATAGCCCAGACGTTGGTATAGTTGTCAGGGGCAGCAGGGCTCTCGCCTAATTCCACCTCGCTCTTGTCCGACTGACCAGGTCCACCTAAGGGAGTTGCAATTGGCTTACCAATCGTCGGGACTTGTGGTGCCGTTCTCGCTGTTCTTGCCATGCTCTATGCTGCCGCTTTGACCTGGCACGAGTTCAAAACCGAAGCCACCCAGTAGACCGGACGGTTCATCTAAGAAGGTAAATTGTCATGCCTGAGCAAGAGAAAACCCTCTTCGTTCCTGTTGTTTCATCGGAGAAGCTCAACCCTAGTTTCAAATTGCTGATGGATCAGCCAAGCTACCATCCCGCCCGGACAATGTTGGACCACATCTATCAAGGGTTCATAGACCTGGACGGGAATTTCCTGGAACAGTTCCAGAGTACTGCTTTTGATGCGAGGTTTTTCGAACTCTATCTGTTCGCCTATTTCTCTAAGTCAGGCTTTGAGATTGATCCGACCTATCAAAGGCCAGATTTCCTTGTGACTCGCAACGGATTAACGGTGGCAGTCGAAGCCACCACCGTAAATCCTTCCGGCGCCAAGCACTCCGAGCGAAATGTCCTTCCGTCAGAATTGAGCCCGGAGGAATACAGCCACTACCTGGTCAACGAACTGCCAATGAAATTTGGCGGCCCGCTGTATTCCAAATTAAACGAGGAGTATTGGAAGCTCGATCAATGTGAAGGCAAACCCCTAGTCCTGGCTATTGAAGGGTTTTTCAACGAAGAGTCCCTGGGATTCTCTGAGAATGCCATTTCCGAATACCTATATGGGCAACGCCAGTCGGCAGATTGGACGAATGATGGAGTCTTGGAAATTCACACGGAGAGTGTCGAAAGCCACACCTCTGGGAGCAAGACCATTCCCTCAAATTTCTTTGAACAGCCGGGAGCGGAGCACATCAGCGCGGTTGTCTTCACCAACAGTGGTACCCACGCCAAGTTCACGCGAATGGGTTATCAGCAGGGATTTGGAACTGATCATTTCGAGGTTATCAGAAGAGGCTTCTGTTACACTCCGGACCCGAATGCGAAGGACGCATCTTTCTTTTCATACAGTCTCTCTCAACCTCCAATGGTCGAGTGGTGGGGACAAGGACTTGTAGTTAGCCACAACCCGAATGCTCTCTTGCCATTGCCTAGAGATTTCTTTCATGGCGCCACGCAAGCGTACATCGAGGACGGCCGGTACAATGCCGATATCCCAGGCTGGCATCCTTTTGTGTCGCAGACCTTCAGTCTTCATTTCGAGGAAGCCAGGCCATCGCCAATTACAGTGCCAAGGGTCCTTGTCCTGCCCATTTCCGAGAAGGAATTCAGAGGCGTGTTTCCTTTCGAAACAAACGTTATGGGCATCACTACTGAAGAGGGCTGGTTTACCGATGAGTCGGAGAGTTTCTTAGGGGTTCTACTTAGGGACAAAATTGACCACGACTGGGGCTACGTCATTCTGGCAAGGGATGAGCATTTCATTTTCCGTGCAATTGACACGGCTCATTCCATGCAAACCCGTGAAATGGCTCGACAAGAACTGCAATTGGCCATAGCAAGGCTAGCCCTGCAAGGTCAACGCATTTTCCCACAATAGCCGAGTAGCGTTCTTCATGATTCCCGATATGTGCTATTGCCAGACTTGATTCATGGTAGGAGATCGTCCCGAAGCCGGGTCCATATTCCCTCGCCTGTTCGTGATTAGGTCAAATGCACGCTCCCAGCTCCTGTACTTTGCCTTCGCCATTTCTGTCTCCTTGATTACGTCGGCTCAACGGAACCTATCTTGTGCGAAGGGCAAAATCGCCGTCTAAGGGTCACTCCGATACATGCGGTTCATCCTCGATCACCAGCCGCACCATCCAAGACTGTAATCGGCTTTCGATCCCGTCCTATTCGCATACCACGCCGTCTCCGTCGGCATCGCGCATGTACTGATAGGCTGGGTGCCCGCGGTGGACTGGCGCGATGCCGTGGGCCCGGGCTTCTGCACACGTGATTCGGCCGTTGCCGTTGTCGTCGTACATGGCCAAGGCGTCCACCTCTGGCGCATCGGTCGGGGTCGGAGTGGCGGCCGCGGTTGTTGCCGGTCCCTGCGCCAAGATGACCATCTCGGTTGATTCACAGCCGGCTAGGACCCTGTCGATGGCCTCGGCCTCAGCTTGGTCGATGGTCAGCTGGTATTTCCTGCGCACCTGCACCACCCGGTCAACGTACCAGCACTCGTTCAGGTCCGGCAGCCACTCGCTAGGGTCCTTGGCGACCTTCTGGTGGCGGTTGACGCTGGGAGATGCCAGCGTGAGGTTCAGGATGTCGGAGGCGAACCGGTCCCGTGTTTCCGGGTCGGCGGCGCACAGGCCGCTGTCGTGGGCCTCAGAGCGTGCCACGATGAGCTCGATGTCGGTGTCCCGGATGCTGTCGAACCAAGTCCCCGTGTAGGGGCCATAGATTCCGCCCTGGGCATCGACGATCCTGGGCTCAACCGACGGCGAGTAGTGGTAGTCGCCCACTTCGTAGTCCGAGCATCGGTCCTCGGACGCTACAGTGATTCCCCGCCACATGGCTGCGCTTTGGACTGGCGTCGGCGTAGGTGTTGCCGTTGCGATCGCCCTTGGCTCTGGCGTAGGGCTGCTCGTCGCCGTGGGCCCGGGCGTCGGTGCCGGCGTTGCCGTTTGGGTCGCTGTAGGCTCTGGCGCAGGGGTAACCATCGCCGTGGGCTCGGGTGCAGGTGTTGGCGTTTCGGTTGGGGCAGGGACCGGAGTTGGCGTGGCCGTCGGTGACGGCGTCTCGGTCGGTGTAGGCTCTGGCGCAGGGGTAACCATCGCCGTGGGCTCGGGTGCAGGTGTTGGCGTTTCGGTTGGGGCAGGGACCGGAGTTGGCGTGGCCGTCGGTGACGGCGTCTCGGTCGGTGTAGGCTCGGGCTTGGAAGCCGGCGTAGGTGCCGCTGTCGCCGTAGGCCCCGGTGGGCTCGTGGACGTCTGTACAGGCACTGGTGTTGGCTCTTTGGTGGGTGCTGAGATCGTTGTTGGCTCTACGACAGCTGTCGGTGCCGGGTTTGCGCAGGCGGCCAGGGTGAACAGGACAATGAAAATCGCTGGTAGCAGTAGCTTCGCCATGCCGAGGTATCTCCGTTCGTGCAGATGTCAGGCGGCGATTCTACTACTATGGTCTGCCTTTCTGCACCTTTATCAGCGTGTTGCTTTGACGATTCTCGACTTGCCCTCTACGTACCTGTCGGCAGGCTTGTGCACCCGCGCCGCTATTTCCAGCCGAATGGCCACCAGCGGGGGCGACGTTGCTTTTTCTCTGCCGACGCTGCTGCGGCCGGTGACGCGGTGTCATCCGATTCATCTTTCGGTTCGGGGAGAGCCCTGCTCAGGGTCGCGATCGTGTCGTTGCTCTGCTTGAGCTGGTGGATAATCTCTTGGAACCGCCACTCGGAGTCGCTCAGCAGCTGGCGGTGGTAGTCGGCCAGCTCCTCGAGGGCCTTGTTCCGTTCCTGCAGCCTGGCCATTTCCACGGCAGGTGCCAATTCAGAGGGCAGGGGTGTTGCTACACCTGTTTCGACAAGAGTTTCGTCAAGTCGCAACACTGATGCGACAGGTGTTTCAACAGGTGTTTGTACGGGAGTTGCGACAGCTGCTTCGGGCGTCTCGTCGTCGAAGATCACCCAGACCCGATACCGGGACCCGTGGGGTTCCTTCTCGGCCTTGAGCTCGCCCCTCTGGATCTTCCGCTCGATGGTGGCTGTTGAAACTTCCAGCCAGGCTGCTGCTTGCTGTTTCGACAGGCGCATAGCTACGTGTTGCCTCACGTGACTCGACTTGTGGCGACACCGTGAGGATAGCTGATGCGACACCTGCGGTTCCCGCTTTTGGATGCCTAATAGCGGCAGTTTTAAGGCGTGTGGACATTCATCCACTCACAGTCAGCGTTGTCGGGCCTGAAGGTCCGGCGGTGCTGTTCACTCTGGGCATGGCTTTCCCGACTTGGGCTAGTACTACAGTTGCGCGGGATTGACGGGAACAGCGGGACCTCTGTGACTCGTAGAGTAGGGAACCTTTGAAAGACCGTGTGCTGTTCGGCACGGAAATTGTCTGGATCAGGATGGTAAGGTTACAATCTATGTCACTACCCACACAATTTCACTGGCCGGGCTGCGCAGCCCGCGGGAGAGGCTTGATGACTGGCAGAACTGGCGGGGGCGGCTTGGCAATTTCTTTGCCTGGCGTTTTGGTTCTGCTCTTGGCTATGCTGCTGATGGCGAGGTTGGCGGCCTGCGGGGGCGGGGATTCGTCGAATGACGGCGGGGAGGGGGATTCGCCCCGGGCGACCGAGGCGGTGCTGGATGCCTCCACCGACGAGCCGGAGGCCACCGACGAGGCCGAACCCGAACCCACGGGCCAAGGGATTCTGGGCCGCGCTGGCAGCCAGCCCACCGACGGGTCGGGGTCTACCGAAGAAGCAAATGACGCTGCATCCAAGCTCTCGGGCACGGTAGACTCGGACACTGCGAAAATCGAGTCGCCTCCGTCAGCGCCGGGTATTGGCACAACTGCGGGGTGATGCGGGACGGCGCCGTCGCGTGCTGGGGCTCTCAGGCGCCGGGGAGGACCACACCTGCGGGGTGAGGCGGGACGGCGCCGTCGCGTGCTGGGGCTCTCAGGCGCGGGGGGTTACGCAAGCGGACTTTGAGTGACGGGAACTTTGGGAAGCTGGGGACGCCCTAACCCTAACCCTCTCCCCGGGGAGGGAACTTTAATACTACAGTCGCAGATAGCAGATAGAGGGTGAGGCGGCGCTTGTAATGGCAGAGGCGGGCTCTGGCTTGACGATGCGCCGATCAGGGCAGATGCGTTCATTCAGTGGACCCTGGACAACACCTGGACCATTGGGAGTGTCCTGAAGGTCGAGCTGTTGCGGCCGTAGTCCACCACCCCGCCTCCCGAGGGGTGAGCAGACTTAGGCATTGGCCTCCTCCATCTCCATCTTGCGGCGTGCTACCGACAGGTCGTAGCTGGCCTGTCGGCGCATCCAAAATTCAGCGGTGCTCCAGCCGATGCGTTCCAATGCCAGGGCCACGGCAGGCGATATGCCGCAACGCCCGTTCAGCAGGCGCGAAGCTACGTTGCGACTGACGCCCAGGCGTTCGGCGAATTCGTTGACGCTCCAGCCGGTGGCGTCCAGGCTATCCCGGAGGCTGACGCCGGGATGCGTTCGGATACGTTCAGACATGCCTTCCCCCTAGTGATAGTCCTCGAGGTTCACGTACACGGCTTCCCAGTCCTCGAATCGGAAGGTCAGCCGCCAGTTGCCGGACACCCGCACGGCCCAGGTCCCCCGGCGGTTGCCGGTCAGCTGGTGCAGCTGCAAGCCTGGCAGGTCCATTTCCGTTGGGCTGCTGGCGTCGGCGAGGTCGTCAAGCAGGCGCTCGACGCGGACGACGTGGGCGGGATTCAAGCGACTGGCATCGCCCCTTTCCTAGAATCTCCGCAGTCCGGCGTGCCCGAATCTCATGCCCACATTGTGCCGTATAGCGGTGCATCTCACAACATGGAGCCGATGCTCAACCTTCGCCGACCGCGGCGTCAACGTGTTGGCCTTCGGTCTGCCCGGCACCGGGAAGACTCACGCCCTATGCGCCGTGGGCCACCGCCTGGTGGAGTCTGGCAGGTCGGTGCTCTTCGCCCCGGCCTACCGGCAGGTCCAGGACCTGCCGGCCTCCAAGCGGGCCCTGGCCCTGCCGCGACAACTACGCAAGCTCGACAAATACGACCTCCTGCTCCTCGATGACCTGGGCTACCTGCCCCAGGGTGCCGAGGAGTCCAAGGTGCTCTTCACCCTCATCGCCGAACGCTACGAGCGCCGGTCTCTGGGCATCACATGGAACCTGGTCTTCTCCCAATGGGAGCACATCTTCGCCAACCCCATGGCCACGGCGGCGGCCATCGACCGGGTGGTGCATCACTCGGTCATCCTGGAATTCGACGTCCCCAGCTACCGGACCGGGGCGGCCCAGCAGAGGAGTCAGGATAAGGAGGTGAACCGGCAAGAATAATCGACGCCAACCGGCAGAAGTAGTTGACGTTAAACAACGGTGGATGGCGCCTATGCGCTGCTGTGCCTGACGCCAGCCGCGGGAGCTTGGGGTGATTCTCTGGGCCATGCGGACCTCGGGCAGCCGTATCAGCCGGTGTGCAGTCTTCCGTGAAGGCGGATGAGTTCACCGAAATCCTTGTCCATGGTGATGAGGATCCTGTTTTCGGAGACGGCCCGTTCCAAGAGTGCCCCTGTACCAGCGTGGTCAATAGCTGGGCGTTGGCTTCCGTCGCTGTCCTACACCTATCCGCTGGCATGGGCGGCCCTCGGTCAGCTCTCGCGGGGGCCTGGGTCTCTTCGACGAAGAGGCGGCCCTAGAAGGCATGATGACACAACATCCAGTAGATCTGGCGGGCAGGATGCCATGGCTCACTCCAGAGCGACTGCAATATTAGTAGTAGTAATATAAATATATATCTGTATACTACTACTACGATAGTAGTCACTTCCCAGTGCCCTATGGCAGGGTTCCACGGGGGCTGCAGAAGAAAACCGCCGGTGATTCACCGGCGGCTGTCCTTTTTCAGGGTGAATGGCCGAATCAGACGGATTCGAAGCGCACCAGGTTGTCGACGAACTGCAGCCGCACGCTCCCCGTGGGCCCCTTCCTATGCTTGGCGATGATGAGCTCCGCGATGTTCTTGGGATATTCCTGCCCCGGGTGTATCTGGTTCCAGTCCTCCTCGGTGGTGTAGACGTCCTCGCGGTGAATGAACATCACCACGTCGGCATCCTGCTCGATGCTGCCGCTGTCCCGCAGGTCAGAGAGCCTGGGGCGGTTGTTCGGCCGGTTCTCTACCATCCGGTTCAGTTGCGAACATGCGATGAGGGCCACTTTGAGGTCGCTGGCCAGCCCCTTCAGCTCTCTAGAGATGTCGGTGATCTCCTGCACCCGGTTGGACTGCCCCCATTTCTGCTTCCCCTGCACCAGCTGCAGGTAGTCGACCACCAGCAGGTCCAGCCCCTGTTCCAGGGCCAGCCTCCTGGCCTTGCCTCTCATCTCGACCATGCCTTGGTACGGGGTGTCGTCGATGAAGACCGGGAGATCGGACAGCCAACCGATGGAGTCGATGATCCTGGTCTCCTCCAGGTGGGTGTACAGGCCCAGCCTGAGGCGGTGAGAGTCTATCTCAGCCTCCGAGGCCAGGATGCGCATGGCAAGCTGCTCTCTGGTCATCTCCAGGCTGAATACGCCGCAGGTCTGTCCGGACTTGGCGGCGTTGACCGCCATGTTGACCGCCAGGCTGCTCTTGCCCATGGAGGGACGGGCGCCCAGGATGACCAGGTCCGCCCGCTGTAGCCCGCCCAGGTACTGGTCCAAGTGCGGGAAACCGGACATGATGGGCATCCCGGTGAATTCCGCGTCGGCCGCGGCCGACGCCTGTTCCTGTAGGTACTGGTCGTATATCTCCTTGAGCGGGACGAAGCCGGGGGACTGGCCAGCGCCCCTGACGGTGAACAGGGCATCCTCGGCCTGCCGGATGGTGGCCTCGATGTCATCCGTGTCTGCGTAGCCGAGGTCAACGATCCTGCTGCCGGCGTCGATCAGCCGCCGTATGCTGGAGGTTCGGGAGATGACCTGCGCGTAGTCCTCCGCGTGGACCGATGTGGGGGTGATGGATACCAAGTGGGACAGGTAGGCCATGCCGCCCACGAGGTCCAGCTTCTCAGTGCGGGCCAGCTCCCCGGCCAGGGTTATCTGGTCCACGGCCTGGTCGCGCTGGAACAGGGCCATGGCCGCGTTGAAGCAGATCCGGTTCCGTTCCCGGTAGAAGTCTCCATCCTTCAGGAGCGGTGCCAGGCGGGTGAGACACTCGCCGTCGATCAGGATTGAGCCGAGCACCGACTCCTCGGCCTCAACGTCGTGGGGCAGCAGCTTCTCCGCGTAGATGGTCATGGCGTCGTCTCCTCAGTCCCGGGCAGCAGCAGGCCGGCGTTCCATAGGGCCTCGCTCAGGATCTCTGCGGGAACCACCCGAACCAACTGGGCCGTCTCGTTGTCGTCCCCGTGGTGCCAGACAATGAGAGCCTGGTCCCGGTAGTCGGACACGCCCAGCTCCCGCGGGGATGCGATCTCGTAGAGGTACCCGTTCTGTGGGTCCTCCATGGTCTGACCTCCCGCGTTTACCAGGAGCGCCGCGCGAACCCGTTGCGGTAGGCCCTGATCTCAGGGGTGTGCGCCGGCGGTTCCGCATCCGGGTCGTATGCGTGTCGGCCCATGGCCAGCACGTTTCGCACGCCGTCCTCGACGAGTCTGAGCCGGGCGGCTATCTGCCCGGGTGTGAGTCCCTGGCCGGCCAGGGAGCTGATGCTGTCGAGCAGATCCCTGGCTTCCTCGGACATGCCGGATGAAGCGGTACGGTCGCTGCGGGACGCGGCCGTTTCCCGGGCCTGCTCCTCCCGCTTCAGTCTTTCGACCTTGGCCAGGTCCAGCGGCCACTCCTCGGGGCGCTGCTCCGTGTAGTATCGCGGGAGCCCGCCCGGCCGCTGGAATCCCAGGGCCTCGAAGTAGCGCTCGTGTTTCTGGATGTACTGGCGTATGAATTCCAGATCGTTCTTCTGGTCGCTCATCAAGCCTCGCTCTCTCGCCGTCGGCGGCCGGTGCAGTCGGGGCAGCGTTCCTCGCCGTTGAAGGTGGTGTAGGGGGAGTTGCAGTCCGGGCAGAACTCGACCTCCCGGCGGCCGGTCTCGGGGTTCACGCGTGGGGGCGGGCCTTCGTTGCCTTTGGGAGGGCCGGCATCCTGAGCACTGGGGTCCCGGCCGGCCCTGAGAATACCGGCCTGGCGGTTCAGTTCAGCCTCGTTCTCGGCGGAGCGGGAGAAATACTCGATGGCGCTGAGCACGCCGCCCCGGAAGGAGCGGTCGTAGTAGCCCCGGTGCTCGGTGACCAGTGCCTCCACCCGAGCGCGGCGGGCCAGGTATTGCTGACCCTCGTCTGGCTCACCGGTCACCTCAGAGTGCCCAGTGGCTTCCTGGGGCGTTGGCCAGGGTTCTGGATCCGGTGCTTCGTGGCTGCGGGGGGGTTCCTTAGGGATACTCTCCGCAGAGCCATCGGTCACTCCAGAGTGACTGATGGCTCCATGATCCCCTGTATGGGTGCTGAAATCAGGGGTTTCGTAGCTGTGGGAGGTTGGTTCGGGTGCCTCCGCCTCTTGGCCATCGGTCACTCCAGAGAGACCGATGGCTCCATGAGCTTCGGTAGAAGCGCCGATTCCGGGGGTTCCATAGCTGCGAGGGTCAGGGTCATGTGCCTCAGCCCCGTAGCCATCGGTCACTCCAGAGTGACTGACGGCCCCGCCGTTCTTGAGCCGGGCGATCTCTGCCCTGAGCTCTTCGTTCTCCCGGCGGGCCTGGGCCAGGGCTATCCAAGGGTCGGTGCCGGGCCGCTCCGTGGGCATGGGCTTCCAGTTGCGCTGCTCGCCCAGGAACACATAGGTGTTGCTCTTGCGGTCATGGCCACCTTTCCCCGGCCTCTTCTCCAGGACACCCATGGCCACCAGGAGGCGGATGTGATGCTCGGCCGTGTTCTTGCTTCCCAGGCCGGTGATCTGGCAGATGAAGGGGACCGCCATTGAGACCACGCCCTGCGCGTTGGCGTAGCGGCTCATCCTGTCGCCCAGGAACCTGACCGGTATGGGCAGGTGATGCAGCGATGCCTCTACGAACTGGACGACATGGGGCAGGCCGAGGGGGATGGTTGGGTGCACATAGGGTTCTGAGGCGGCGACAGGAGTGTTGACAACGCCGTTGTCGTAGGCGACCGACGAGTCGGCTGAAGGGTTGGGATAAGCGTCGTGGCCCTGCATCACTCGCCTCCTATGCCGTGGACCCGTGGTTTACGGAGGCGTGCTTCAGGGTTCTGGAGCTGCTGGGTTCTATGGCCGCCGCGGCGCGCAAGAGGGGGATGTAAGAGGCGTCTGCTGAAAGGGTGGCGGGGGTTGTGGGCGCTGGAGGAATTGCCAGCAGTCAGATCTGAATGGTAAACTGGCAGCGTCATGGCAGTCAGCTCCTGCCTGGCAGCCCCGCCGGAGGATAGCAGATTTCCGGTGGGCACTGGGCCCCAGCCCGCCGAAGTCACCTGTTAGTAGCAGGTGGCTTTTCGGTTTTTATGGGTAGGAACCGACTGTATCTTAAACTAAGTTATGGAAAGTTAAAAGTCTTCCACTGCCGTTGTGGCGAACGTCCGTATCAGTCGAGGGGTAATCCGCGTCCCCGACGCTGGCGAAGTGGTTGGCATTCTCCGGAGTGTCAGGGCTTGCTTCCGGTCCTGAACATGGCCTTGATCGCCGACACGACACGCCCAAGGGCTGAGGTCCTTCCACCTGGGGTGTGGTCGAAGACCGGTGGCAGAGTTTGCCCCAAAGTCTGCCACTTCCGGGTCTCGGGGGCAGAGTCCACGAGGGGCGAAATTGATGACAGCGGCCGCTTTTGGCAGAGTTGGTCATAGTGTATTCTGCCAGCATGGATGTGCCTCACTACTGGACGGCCGACCAGGTCAAGCGGCTCCTGGACGCTCTGGCGTCCCACAACCGGCACCAGGCCCGCACCGCGGCGCTCATCATGTGGCGCACCGGCCTGCGGGTCTCCGAGGTGCTCGAGCTGGAATGGCGCGACCTCGATTACCTGGGCGACCCTGCGACCATGCTCGTCCGGCGTTCGAAGACAAGGAAGGCCCGGACGGTGCGGCTGCACCCCGAGCTGGTGCAGCTGTTCACCAACTGGCCGGCGAACCGGTCGCCGCGGGACAGGGTGGTGCCGCTCAGCATGCGGACGGCGCTCCGGCACATCGGCGACGGGATCCAGTGGGCCGGCTTGGAAGAGGAATCGCCGGGGACCGGGCAGCGGCGGGCTGGCGCTCATTCGCTGCGCCACAGTGCCGCCAGGCATTGGCTGATGGTCGGGAAGGTCCCGCTGAATGTAGTCAGCTCGTGGCTGGGCCACGCCAACGTCCAGGTGACGCTCCGGATCTACCTCCCCATCGTGGGCAGCGATTACAGCATGGACGCAGTTCCTTAAGGCGTTCGTCGAGTCCGTCGGCCGGACAAGCGGGCGCAGAATGGAGGCGTATCGATAAGCGGCGGCCGCCGCTCTGCGGGGGGATTGGTTACCCTAACGTTGGCCACCTGCCGCCAATTCTTCGGCCGTGAAGGTGAGGCAGTGAACGGTGATGATTTCTCTCTGCCTGTCCATGGGCCACCTGCCTTATCAAGAACTCATTGAAGGACGGCCAGCGGGACCTGCTGGCTGCCGTCTGTGAGAGGTTCTTGGACGGCGAGGGCGTGGCCGCCCGCTTCTTCCGCATGGAGAACACCTACCTGTTCATCGGCGACCACAAGTACTGGCTGATGACCGACTACAACGACATCGACCCATACAACGACGAGGGAGACTACGTCCTGAACCGCGCCCGTCTCTACCGGGATCGCCGGGACTTCGTCATTCAACTGGGCGACAGCGGCAAGGCCGAGGACTATCCGGCGACTCCACCGCATCGGGTCCGCGACGACCGCTGAAGGTTGGGGACCAATCGAAGCCTTCCGGAGTCATGCCGTTACCAAGTGCAAGGAATCTCTGCCACATATTGAGAGCCAGCTCGCCCAGTTCTCTTCGTCCCAGCGCCGGATAGCCGTCCCCTCCAGTACTTTACCCTGCAACGGCGAAGAAACAAGGACAATACGGTGAAGTTCCAGCTGCATACGCTGCGGTTGCTGCCGGAGCCGGAGCGTCCCAGCTATGCCGGCGCGGTCGTGGAGGTCCTAGAAGGACTGGACGGCCGGCTCAGGGTGCGCCACGAGGGACGCATCATCAATGCTCGGGAGGCGCCGCCCAGCCCGGCATTCCTCCGCAACGGCCAGGGAGATTCGGCCACTCCTATTCTCTCGCCCGCCCGAGCCAACTACTCGGACCAGCGCTGGGCGGCGACCCTCAAGGCACTGGACTCAAGGGCAGCGGATGAGGGGGATCAAGCGGGCGTGACCGGCGCTGCGCCCACTGCTTCAACGCCTGCAACCGTCCCTACGCGCAAACCAACCTTCTTGGAGAAGGAGAGATGGAAGGCGATTCAGAATGCCCTGCGCAAAGGGATGTCGCTGAGGGCCATCGAGCGAGAGCTGGGAATCCACAGGGCCACCATCAAGAAATACATGGATGCCGACGGCCCCCCTGGCCGAAGGTCCCGTCCTGCCCTCACCGGGTCAACATCTGATACAGTGCCGCTATGAGAGAGTGACATTTATGCTGAACGCTTAGCCGGACATTTATGCTGGCCTTCGACACCGCAGTGGTACATGATCTCGCCGCCCTTGACAGACGCAAAAGGGGACGTCGAGCGCCCAGGGATGCCGGTTCCGCGACATCGTGGAAAAACCGGTTGCGGAGGGTGTTGTTCCTCGACAAGCTGCAGCCGTTGGTCGGCCAGACGCCAAAGTGGCAGACTTTGGGGCAAACTCTGCCACCGGTCTTCGACCACACCCCAGGTGGAAGGACCTCAGCCCTTGGGCGTGTCGTGTCGGCGATCAAGGCCATGTTCAGGACCGGAAGCAAGCCCTGACACTCCGGAGAATGCCAACCACTTCGCCAGCGTCGGGGACGCGGATTACCCCTCGACTGATACGGACGTTCGCCACAACGGCAGTGGAAGACTTTTAACTTTCCATAACTTAGTTTAAGATACAGTCGGTTCCTACCCATAAAAACCGAAAAGCCACCTGCTACTAACAGGTGACTTCGGCGGGCTGGGGCCCAGTGCCCACCGGAAATCTGCTATCCTCCGGCGGGGCTGCCAGGCAGGAGCTGACTGCCATGACGCTGCCAGTTTACCATTCAGATCTGACTGCTGGCAATTCCTCCAGCGCCCACAACCCCCGCCACCCTTTCAGCAGACGCCTCTTACATCCCCCTCTTGCGCGCCGCGGCGGCCATAGAACCCAGCAGCTCCAGAACCCTGAAGCACGCCTCCGTAAACCACGGGTCCACGGCATAGGAGGCGAGTGATGCAGGGCCACGACGCTTATCCCAACCCTTCAGCCGACTCGTCGGTCGCCTACGACAACGGCGTTGTCAACACTCCTGTCGCCGCCTCAGAACCCTATGTGCACCCAACCATCCCCCTCGGCCTGCCCCATGTCGTCCAGTTCGTAGAGGCATCGCTGCATCACCTGCCCATACCGGTCAGGTTCCTGGGCGACAGGATGAGCCGCTACGCCAACGCGCAGGGCGTGGTCTCAATGGCGGTCCCCTTCATCTGCCAGATCACCGGCCTGGGAAGCAAGAACACGGCCGAGCATCACATCCGCCTCCTGGTGGCCATGGGTGTCCTGGAGAAGAGGCCGGGGAAAGGTGGCCATGACCGCAAGAGCAACACCTATGTGTTCCTGGGCGAGCAGCGCAGCTGGAAGCCCATGCCCACGGAGCGGCCCGGCACCGACCCTTGGATAGCCCTGGCCCAGGCCCGCCGGGAGAACGAAGAGCTCAGGGCAGAGATCGCCCGGCTCAAGAACGGCGGGGCCGTCAGTCACTCTGGAGTGACCGATGGCTACGGGGCTGAGGCACATGCCCCTGACCCTCGCAGCTATGGAACCCGCGGAATCGGCGCTTCTACCGAAGCTCCTGGAGCCATCGGTCACTCCAGAGTGACCGATGGCCAAGAGGCGGAGGCACCCGAACCAACCTCCCACAGCTACGAAACCCCCGATTCCAGCACCCCTACAGGGGCTTACGGAGCCATCAGTCACTCTGGAGTGACCGATGGCTCTGCGGAGAGTATCCCTAAGGAACCCCCCCGCAGCCACGAAGCACCGGATCCAGAACCCCGGCCAACGCCCCAGAAAGCCACTGGTCACTCTGAGGTGACTGGTGAGCCAGACGACGGTCAGCAATACCTGGCCCGCCGCGCTCGGGTGGAGGCACTGGTCACCGAGCACCGGGGCTACTACGACCGCTCCTTCCGGGGCGGCGTGCTCAGCGCCATCGAGTTCTTCTCGCGTTCTGATGAGAACGAGCAGGAGTTGCTACGCCAAGCAGGCATCCTGGAGGCCGGCCAGAACCCCCGCGCTCAGGATGCCGGCCC
>CBDHDY010000018.1:0-54657 GCA_965261885.1 Dehalococcoidia bacterium | reverse complement strand
ATCATCTCCGAGGGCGTTGTACTCAGGCTCCTCTTCTTGGAACGACTCGAAATATTCAGCAGAAGACAATGCGTCCTGGAGAGCTTTCCGGAAAACCTCACGCCCGCTGCCGGGATCCCGGCCCATGGCCTGGCCGATCAGCCTGAGCAAGGCCTCCCCGCGTTCTACGAAGGAATCTTGGAAGTTATTGGTCTCCAAATGCCTGGGATTCAACCAGTGAGCCTCAAACGCTTGCTCCAGTCTCGCACTGCCCATGTCTTCCTGGAGGCGTTTTAAGTAGGCCGCAGGGCCACGGCCGCCGATGATCCGGTTCGTGGCAGCACTTAGCGGAGTCTTGTTGATGACTGAATCGTAGAGGTGCGAAGGTATGGCAGGCTTTCCTACTGTGCTCCGGCACCAGGAGACCGGAAAAACATGGTGTATGTCGATATTTTCGTTGTTGTATGTGGCTAAGGACAATTGTACGTCGCTTCGCCAATCACTCGCCCCGTTCTTCATCTGCAATGCGTATAAGCCCTTGTAGGCCGCGCTATTGCGAGTGCGAAGCGTCAGCAGTCTCTCAGGTATGAAGTTTGCCTGGGCAATTAGGATAGGGTCGGCACCCCCTCTGACATACTCCGCGACTTGAGCCAGGTCCAGCGCATATTGGGTTTCGGTGGTTCCGCCGTACCCTTCCCCGAAGATGCCCGACCAGTACCAGCGCGCGAGTTTGTCTCTGGCCAAAGCAGGTTCTAACTCGGCGCCCAACTCCACGTACAGTGCGGCCAGAGGCACTAGTTGAGTATTGTATGGAACGTTGTACCGTCCGAAGATGAATTGGCTCTGTAGGAATGCTGCTGCTTTGCGAAATCCTCGTTCCAACTCATCGGCCCACTTCTGGTAATCGTGGAGGCGCAGGTTGAGGATATCGCGTCTCTTACAGCTAATGGCGGGCAGCCGGGTTGCTGGTTGGCCTCTTTCGATAGCTTCTCTTCGGTCTGCCTGCGTCTTGAGGAGCGCTACGGCTTGTAGGAAATGCTCACCTTCGATCCCTTGAAGCACGCCCCCGTAGCTGGGGTACAAGCGCTGCCTTCGATCCCGCCAGTCGTCTCGGAGTGAGAACTCCTCGGACTCAGCGGCGAATGAGGCCGTCGCCAGCTCGAAGACGTTGAGCGGAACTCCACCGGTATTGACCTTCTCGAATACGGTGCAGACAGCCTCCTTTGGCGTTTCCTTTTCCAAATGGATGACAGGCAAAAGATAGTCCGCGAATGGCTTGATTACCCTATCATTGAATCTGCTGAAGAATTCAGTAGGGTCTCCCGCTGGGTGCAGGCTCGCGCGGCTCCCCCAATACCTGGTGTAGTTGAGGGTCCATTCCAAAGGGTCAAATAGCTTCCCAGTCGGGAACATGAGCTCTTCGTACTCGAACTCAGGGCTGGAAAGGTCAAGGACCGTCTCGCGTCCAAAGTCCCGGGTAATCTTCTTGTCATTGGGAACTGTGATGACTGCGTCCTCTCTGTCGGCAGCATCGGAGACCGCTTGCCGCATGTCGATGTAGAACCAACTCAGCCGCTTCTCGCCGCGGCTGTCCTGAGTGGAAACGGCATCTGGATGCAATAGGGCTTGGTACAGCGACGTCAACCGCTGCTGACCGTCTAGGAGGAACCGGTCGGGTGAAGAAATCCCGTTTCCACTGACCCCCTCGACCAAGCGCGTCCTGAATCTGATGTCGCCTCCGGCTGAGAGAGTCATCACGGCGCCCACCGGGAATCCTCTGGAAATGCTGGCCAGAAGCCCTTTGATTCTGTCTTCGTCCCATACCCAACCTCGCTGGAAGTCTGGGAGTTGGATTTTCCCGCTCTGGACATCATTGAGCAGGGCTTTTAGTGAAAGCGAGAAGGTAGTGAACATTCAATTCTTCCTTATCAAGGATACTCCGTCGATTCTGAACTTACCCGGGCAGACTCCGGGTCCGCCTCCATGCCAGGCAGCGAAGCTGGCCGAGATCATTTCGCCGACGGTGATCAAAAGGCAAAAGGCACATTGCCTCCAGAGCCTATAGAATATGTCGTAGGCGCAATATCTTCAATAACGTGGAAGGAATAGCTGTTGGCGACAACTACTGTGGCTCTGAAGGGCATCTCGGAAAAGAACAGGCGACTCCTCACCTCCTTGTACCGGAGCGCCACGGGGCCGTTCTCCGTCAAGGACGCCGCCGCCGCCCTCTCCTTCACTATGCCCCGCACGCACCGTTTCCTTGCGTATCTGGCCGAGAGAGGATGGCTGGTGCGTGTCTGCCGTGGTCTATACGCACCCATACCCCTTGATGCCATCGACCCGAGCGCGTGGCGGGAAGACCCGTGGGTCATCGCGTCGAAGCTCTTCGGCCCCGCCTATTACATTGGGGGGTGGACGGCGTGTGAGCATTGGGACCTGACCGAGCAGATATTCCGAGGGACCGTGGTCGTCACCACCAAGCGGGTGAGGGGTAAAGAGGCCGATATCCAGGGGTTCCCCTTTCGTATCAGGCGCACAATTCCGCGAAAGACATTCGGAACCAAGGTCGTCTGGCGGGACCAGACTAGTAGTTCAGCTATTTTGAATTGCTGGGTAAAGGGATTTCAGCTTGATGCGCGCGTCATCGGTGGTGAAGCGCCAGTCCACTCGCACCATGTCCCGGTTGCGCTGGTTCTGCCAGGCGTCAACTTCCCGGCGCAGCACCGCTTGATCAGGAATCCGGCGGTCCAAGCACTGCCGGGCCAGCACTCCGATTTCAATTTCAGCCATGTTCAGCCAACTCCCATGCTTGGGGGTGTAGTGAATCTCCGGACGTTCGGCGATACGCCGCGCTTCCATAGGCTCGAACGCCTCGTATAATGAGGCCGGATGATGGGTGTTCAGGTTGTCCATCACCAGCACAATCCGGTCCTTGTCCGGGTAGTCCTCGTCCACCAACTTCTTCACTTGGTGCGCCCAGTCCACTTTCGTCCGCCGGTCCGTCACTCCGACCCGCCGCCACCCTTCCAGCGGCGCAAACAGCATGAACAGGTTGCTCACCCCGTTGCGCTCGTATTCGTAATCATACGCGACTGCCGATCCGGGGCGAGGCGGACGCGGCAGTCGCGTTTCCTTCACCTGCTGTTTGCTGGTTTCGTCCAAGCACACCAGGACTTCATTGTCTTCATAGGGACGGTGATAGACCTCCAGCACGTCTTCCATGGCACACACAAAGTCCGAACTGCCTTCCGGCGGGATGCACCAACACTCTTTCAGCCAAGGCTTGAGTTCGTTTTTTTTAGCGTCTTGCGCACCATCTCTGGGTGGATGCTCTCCACTATCTCGCACTCCACCAGCCGGTCCGCCAATAATCTCAGCGTCCAACGGGCCCGGCCTTCCGGCGGTTCCCCGCAGGCCAGCGCAATCAAGTGGGCTTCCGCAGCGCCATCCAGTTTCTTTGGCCGGCGGCGTTGTTGCTCCTTACGCCCCAAGGCCGCTTCGATCCCTTCCTCCACGCAACGGCGGCGTATCCGTTCCACTGTGGCGCTGGCGATCTCGAGGGACCGGGCAACCTCTTCGTCCGTCAGGCCTCCGTCTTTCCGCGCTTCATCGCTCAGCAACAGGATGCGTGCATGGGTCTGCTTGTACGCTGCTGCCCGTCCCTTGGAAACCAGGGCCTTCAGTTCCTGTTGCTCTTCCGTGGTCAGTTCGATACGGTACTTCTTAGCCGGCACGACCCCTCTCCTTGGATACAATTCGCCAATGCCGGCAGAATACACCAGTTGTGCCTCAATTCAATGACGTTCAACTACTAAACTAAAGCCGAGGTGGGATGTACATTTAAGTGGCGATGATGATCAGCCGGGTTGCGCGGGTTAATTCCTCTCATCCGTACCTGGAGAATGACCCGTCCTCGTCGCTTGTCTCCCACCGTCTGCGCATTTCACCTTGGCTTTAGTTTAGGTTCTGTTCACATTTGCATTTGTAACCGATGTGCAGGCCCATTTCATGTCATTCCAAGTGCAGGAAAGCACTAATGGCCTTGAATCGGAGTGATAGGTCCAGGATTCTTCGTCGCTATTTCCCCGGAATGACCCGCAACAGCGAAATGTCAACAGAACCTAAACCAAAGCTAGGGTGGGATGTACATATCTCAGGATCGCACTGTCGGTGCCGACCCGGTTGGTGACCAAAGGTGATATGACAAGCCGTTGAGTCTCTTCGGTCGTCTTCAAGATCCCGAAATGCACATCCCACCATGGTATTGGTTTAGTAGTAGAGGCACAGTTTTTGCTCCGTAAGCTGCCTGGGTGGATCGGCAGCCTAGTCGTGAATGCTTCTCTCCGTATTCCGAGACGATCCGCACTCCACTGGTGCTCAGCCTGTCCCGGCAGAGGACAGACTCCTCGAGGGACCGGGGAAACCGGTCCATCTTGTGCACTACGCTGTAGTCGAACGGTGCCTCGCCCGTGGTCGCGTCGGCCAGCATGCAGGAGGATTCTTCCCGGCTTCTGTTGGCGTCGGCGTATTCAGGGGTCATCTCCAGTCCGTGTTCGTTGCAGTACTGCAGGCATGGCTCTTTCTGAGCAGCCAGGTTGTTCTCGCGGCCGGGTGTCGAGGATGGAGTCCTGCAAGGCTACAGCGCGGCGCTGGGCCTCTTACTCCGGTGTGAACGCGGCGAGCTCCGCTGGCACAACACCGAAACAGGGCAGGAAATACCCACTGTCGAAAAGGAGCGGGAAGGCAGGTTGCCCGAACGGGAAGCCAGGCTGGCGGTCGATGCCCGTGTCGGAGAACTGGAGGCCGAACTAGCGATAAGGCTGGAAGAGGGATAGGAAGCACCCCAACCCAATACCACTGACGCCGCCAACTTGCCGAAGCACCCCAGAAGCCAAGAACCGAGAAAGGGCAGCCGGCTCTGCCTACAACAGAGGCGCCGGCCGCCGTAGAATTTCAGTAACATCATCAGGTGAGGCAAGGTGTAGTTCTGGTTCAATCACCCTGGCGATTCACGAGTTCTTCGCGACTGGTCAGTTAGGGTAGGAAACCGATATTCAAGGCGTTGCTTCTCGGAATGGGCGTTTGGCTCATCTGGGTGTTCATTTGCCCAACGTCTTAACGCCCGCGATAGTAAGCGAACGAATTGATCCTCCCGTCTGCCATCTTGTTGAAACTGAGAGATCCGCACTTGGTTCTCATAATTCAACACAATAGCCCGGTGGACACTACTGTGGAACCAATATTGACCCTGACCGACCTCATCCAGGTTCAAGAGCGCCTTCTCGAGATGAATCTGAGCCCTGTTGGCTTCCTGCTCTGCTCGACTGTATTGCGCTTGTTGGAGCAGATCCTTGGCTGATTGACTCCTAGCGAAACCTGCCATGTAAGACAGGCGTTTAGATGAGGGAATGGATTCTAAGCCTCGCTCTGCCGCTAGGGCGGCCGATGTCCATTCCGTAAGATCCTTCTCCATCTGCCACCAGTGACTGTATGTATCTTCTTTTGACGCCTTGAGCTCGGCTGCCCGAACAAAGTGTTGACGCGCGTCGGCACGTCGGGGATTAGGGCTCCAAGATTTGTATACCCAACCCAATGTCCCGTGCAGATCCGCGTTTTCCGGATACAAGCGTAGAGCTTCCGACAGGGTTGCTTCAGCACCTGCATGTTCGTCAAGTTTGACTTGGGTCACAGCCTGCCGGATATATTGCCCAACACGCTGTCGGTGTGCTGGAGTTAACGGAGCCTGACCTGTTACTACTTTGATTGCGCTCAATATACGAGCCGCCATATCGGACCCGCTTAGGACATCAATCACCAATTGCCGCGTGTTGGAGTTCAACGCGAATCTGGGCACATCTTCAACCAAATGTGGGCGGGGAATCAGGAACAAATCCTGTAGTTCGCGGAGTGCCTCATGGCAACCTCCTTCAGATATGTCAGCAGCAACCCGAATTTCCGGTAACGATACCGGACCTTCATAGAGCGCACAGCTGAGGAGCACCTTCTTGGCCGACTCAGAGAGCATTTCAAACTCTCTTTCCAACGCATACCTTCGTGCTGCTTCTCCCCCATCGGACTTCCACTTTTCGATAGCAGCACGAGGGTGCTCACCAACCATGCACAATCGAAGCAGATCTTGCACAAACAATGGGCTTCCATCACAGGCCTGGAGAATGTCGTTTATGACAGCGTTGGGGAATAGCTCGGGTTCGAGGTCATATATTTTCAACCTGCTCTTGATAAAGCTTATGCCGTCTGTGCTGCCTAGCTCGAACCCCTTAATCTGAGTGTGTTCCATGCCGAGTGGAATCCTTCGTGAAGTCAGCAAAACCTTCGACTTTGGTGCAGGGTTACGATAAAGGAAATAAGACATCGTAGATTCCAAGCGCTGACCCTCGAGGGTGTCCACATCATCAAGAATAATTAGGGCTGGTAACTGTGAAAGGTAGGTACGGCACTCCTCTTCCTTAGCTGCCAAGTCTTTGTCTTCGATTCTTGGTGCTCCGTAGGCCCGCAGAACCCATTCAAGAGCGGATTCCAAGTCTTCGAAATTAGGATTCTCGACATCAAAGGCTTGTCCAGATACGAACCGCCTAGCCTTCGCGCTCAACCAAATAACGATCTCCAAGTTGTCAGGTGGTTCCTGCAAGGTTTCGATCGCGAATTGATAAGCTACGGCTGTCTTTCCCTTTCCTCCGTCTCCAGCTAGGAGCCAAACGCGAGAGTAGGGGTCGTTCAGCCAACTGTTCAGCTCCTCAAGTTCGGTTCGTCTGCCGACGAAGTGTGGAGCAACGATTTCTCTGGAAGGAAGGGTACTAGCCTCCAATTGTCGTTGTTTGTCAAAAATATCAGTACCGCGGGTTCCGGCGGACCTTATGACCGAATCCCTTAAATATGCTACGGTTTCAGCCGCGGATGCGTCGATAGACTCGAGGATCCTCCGAGCCGAATCTAACATGACATACGCATCTTCATCCGAAACATCTGCTTCAGCGGGGTGACCTAGTACCGGATCTCTAAGATTCTTGATGTTCCTTGCCCACCCCAGCAGTGCCTGCTTTTTTTGTCTAAGCTCACTCTCGCACAATTGTCCGGTCTCAGGAAATAGATCGTCAAAGTACAACTCAAACAAATTGTAAAAGTGGTTTACCCCCAGAAGGTCGGCATCATCTGTCAGGCTTCCATCAAGCTCGCCAGTGATGCGACGAGTCTCAGCAGATCGCCGGATGTCTTCCCATTCTTTGCGGAAGGGAGCGGAAATCTTACCTTCCCAATCATCAGGATAGTTGGCCCGCAATACACTACGTATATGCTTCACGACGGCATTTCGAAAAACTCGACATATGCCTTCGAAACAGATGCTATTGCTAGAGAAATTTGCCATCACTTTCCAAAGAGAAATGTGGGTCTAGATGTTTTGACCTTGACTGTATGAACGACGATGAAGAATCAGCAATCAGAAAGGATAGCATACTACCTAAATTTTGGCAGCAGGGGATGCTAATCCAAGGGGCAAGTGGGTTGTGCATTTGCCAGGTGTAGGGAAACGAGCCGGGAGGCTCGTATAAGTGTTTCGGCACTTGGCTGGCAGCCTCGCCAGGCCCGTGGCGCTTTCCCCGTCGATGGGCTTGCGGAGGCTGATGACCTCGACCTGGTTCTCACGCAGCCATCCCAGCAGCTCCAGCACTTCGGTCACCGAACGGCCGGGCGGTCCAGTGCCGCTACCTTTACACAGTCACCGGGGGCGAAAGTCTCCTTCGGACGATGCAAACGGCAAGGTCCAAGAGGCTCCGCTATCCACGTCCTCAAAGACCTGCACGCAGTCGGCCAGCACCCGGCGCTGGGTCTCCCGGTTGTTGGCGTCGGCGTCGCTGGCCACCGACACACGGGCGTATTCATGGGCCTTCCGATCATCTTTCGCTGGCCCCCGGTTCTGGCACAGAGACATAGCAATGCGGAGGGCAGCATTATGGCTATGCTCACATGCGTCCCCTTTGGGCAGGGTTGGGCGCAAGGCCGGCGTGGCCTGGAACTAAGGGAGAGGTAGACCACGGTCCGCAATCGGTTACGATTCCGTCCGTAGATTTTCCGGTGAGGCAACACGGCGACAGACCTTATTGTCGTTGATGACAACACCGTCTAGTACAACCCGTGCACTCTGCAGCTACTCCCTGACATTGCCCGTCCGACTCTTGCCGGGATACAGGTGGAGAGCCTGAAGGGCACCTCCCGGTACAATATCAAGAGCAGGCTATCCCAAGCTTCGGGCGACGCTCAAGTTGTCATCCAGCACCTCAGCGGCGCCCTGGATGAACCAATTCACCACGCTCCGGCGCTCGCCGGCTAAAACTCGTTGCCGACTTCCCGAACTTCCCAAACTCTCCCCAAGCTCAATACTACCGTGATCCGGGCATCACCCACAGAGTCAACAGCCAGGCGTCAGCAGCCCTCCCAATTGCTGACAGTTGCCCGTTGCTGAGCGGCGGAACGCCCCGATAGACTGGAGGCAGGCGTCACTGAAAATAACCAAGTAGCCATGATGGGAGTCGGACTATGGCTCAGCTCCGCGCCAACGGTCCCTACATTTGGGTCACTTGGCTGCCCAGGCTCCTCTCCGGGCAGACCTCCTGCGAGTGGGCATCGTGGTTCAAAGCCCAGCACTACAGCGATTCCTGGATCCGGATGCCCTCGGACTTCGACCTGACCAAGTGGCTCACGAACCACACCGCGTTGCTGAACGAGTCTCGGGGAACCTGGGAGAGGAAGGGTTGCTCAGTCCTCACAGAAGCACAGAACCACTTCAACCTCAGGGGGAATTCTGCAGTACTGGCAGGCAAGCCCGACCTGGTCGCCCGCAAGAGTCATGAGGTCACCGTCATCGACGCCAAAACTGGTAGGCCAAGCCCAGCTGACGCCGTGCAGGTGATGCT
This sequence comes from Dehalococcoidia bacterium, assembly GCA_965261885.1. GTDB lineage: Bacteria > Chloroflexota > Dehalococcoidia > Lucifugimonadales > UBA3495 > VXOI01. Next base: position 45,748 of record CBDHDY010000018.1, on the reverse strand, counting down.
CTACATGTACGCCCTGCCCAGGGCACTGGAGCAGTACCGCGGCCTCAGACTCACAGGACAGGTGGCTTACTCCGACCACGTGGTCAACATCCCGGCCGAGGCGGTGGATGAGACCTTCGTGAGGAACATGGGACACCTGATTACCCGGCTGGCCTCGGAGATGCCAGCGAGGCGGGTTCCCAGTCCCGGGGAGTGCAGGTTCTGTGAGATCACGCCAGCGGACTGCCCTGAGCGAGCAGAGGAAAGCCCTGTCGAGGAAGGTACGACCGACGACTTCTAGAGAACAGCAGGCCAAGAGGAGTTGAGAACGATGGAAACGTTGACTTTGACCCTGCACAAGACCAAGGACACGAAGAATAAGGTGGTGTACGGCACCAAGGATGGCAGCGTCATCCAGAGCGTCTACATCGACAAGGACGCCCTGGGCGATGTCCCGCCTGCTGAGATTCAGGTGGTCATATCCCAGCAGTAGCCTGGACCCTGCCCAATCGGCTGAAGAACCAAGCAGTGGCGGCGCTCCCCGCTGCGCCGCTGGTCCGTCCGCCTGTGTTGCCTTCGACACAGACGCGGCACAACTCTGTGTGTTGTGTTCAACACACGGTGAATGGCCGCACATGGAGAAGGTTAACGCTCACCATCACGTCTGGCGCCTGCTCCTAGAGCACGGCGTGTCCACCTTCGGGACAAACCCCATCTTGGTGCGGGAGCCGAAGAGTTATCCCAACCGGACGTCAGCAGTCCGCGCCGGGCAGCTCCTGCGAGATGCCGACAGGTGCGACGCCTTCGAAGTCCGGCAATGCTCTGAAGTCCATACCCTCGACCAGCTACTGCATCTCCAGGAAGCCCAGACAGCACGACCGGCGCCACGTCTGAGGGGCCCCTGCTGAATGCTGCCAGTACTGATGCCTCAGCGATCCGTAGGGCAGGCAGGAAAGTAAACGACCCCAGAGAACACCAAGGGGTTCGGGAGGCACCAACCGAAGTTTTCTGGGCTGCCCGGTCTACCCTGAATCCAGGGCGGACATGGCCGCAGCCCACCCAAAGTGGAAACAGCCAAAGTAGCCATTGTCGGTGCGGAGCTGGCCTACGTCGCAGCGCAGATCCTGTTATATCAGCGTCAACTAGTTCTGCTGGTTGGCGCCGACGCACCGCTTCACCAAAACCTGCTGAAATTCGCGACATCTGTTGTGGCTTCCATTCACCAGCCCTTGTAGGCTGTATGACAGGGGCTGGTTCCCCAGACGACACACCCTGCCATTCAAACAACAGGGTTTGTCAAAACGGGCAACAGCCCATGCTGTACGGCAGACAAGGGCTGGACTCATTGCCGACAGCTCCTGTTTTTTACGCGACAGGGTGTGTGCTGGCAACTTCCATCACTTGTCGCTTTCCGGCCAAGGGGGTGTGGTGTGAGCACTACGGAGCGCAGTTCCCAGGCGGAGCAAGCCTTCAAGCGCCGCATGACCAAGCGGATCTGTGGTAACTGCGGCGCACCAGCTGAGGATATGAAGGAGTGGGGCGGTCAGAGAATCGCCATCTGCGGCGAATGCGAGGACCGTCTGCAACAACTCGGATTCAAGTGCCTCATGGAAGAGTATCCCTGCAACGAGTGCATTATGCCGCCGCCAATTGAGGCGCGGATTGTGGAAGCAGAGCTTGTTGCCGGGCCGACAGACCTTGTTGCAAACACGACATCCCCTGTAGTGCGAAACTCCCCTCTGTCCCGCGCCTTGGCCGCGCTGGCCAGTCTGTTCCGGCGTTGATGTTTGTTGCCAAGTCCATTAGGAAGCGGTCTTCATCGGGCTGGCTATTTGCAGATGATGACCATTGTAAAAAAGGTTGATTCTGGCCTAAACGACCAAGAAAACTTCTTCTGAGGAAGCGGTACTCCGTCGAATGACCGCCCCAACAGTGCAAGGCGGCTCCCCCGGGAATCGGCACCCGGGAACACCTCAACTGGTCCTCGCTCAAGCCACCCCACAGACAGAAGCCCGAGCGACAGCCTGAACCGGATTGGGCCGGCGTCTCCGCCTCCCCAGCCGGTGTGGCGCTGCAAGCGTCGGTCTCACCTCCCCTGAGATCGCGCCCCAGTGCGTCCACGCGTGCCTCACGCGTTTCCTCACGGGTACGCGGATGCGGATGGCGATATGAACGCCGTTGCCACCGGGACAGACCCGCCGGCGCGGGATGCGCTCCGAGCAACCGACGGGCCAGTACCAGTGCCCCTACCTGGTCAATGTTCGAGAGCTCGGCCCGCGCCAAACCCACATCGGTTAAACTTATCTCACCCAAACAAGCGTCTAGAGAGTAGCGATGATTGCGAATGCCAGGGCCAGGTTTTCCGGTGGAGTTCTCCATCCCCTGGAGCCACTCGACCTCGTGGAGGGCGAAGAGGTGCTGGTCAGCATTCAAGCCATCCCCCTGCAGGGTTCAGAGGAAGAGCCGGTGCAGCATGGGTCCACCAATGCCAAGCCGGGAGGCACAGAAGAAGAACGGATCAATCGGACGATGTCCGCTGCCGGGTCCTTGAAGGGCAAAATAGACGGAGAGGCAATGAAGCAAATGATTTACGGAGCCCGACACAGGGGTTCCCGGGAAACGCCGGAACCATAGCGCCATGCGGTATCTCGTTGACACGGATTGGACTATAGACTATCTGAACGGAATCGGAAGGATAGTCCAGAACCTCAACAACTTCCTGCTTGAGGGCGTCGGCATCAGCCTAATATCCTTGGCCGAAATCTATGAAGGAATGTTGGGAACGATTTCCCCCGAAGAATACCAACAACAATTGAACGCCTTTCTCGCATCCGTTGAAGTCTTGTCATTGGATGACAGTGTCTGCCGCACTTTCGCAGTAGAACGGCGGCGCCTGAGGGCCGCCGGAAACATCATCAGCGATTTCGACCTTCTGATAGGCTCTACTGCCCTGCGCCATGACCTGACCCTGCTCACCAACAACCGCAGACATTTCGAGCGGGTACAGGACCTGAACATTATCTCGGTATAGACAGCTTACTGCGGCACGCAAGATAATAATCGGCAATGGCCACCCTCCCACAGTCTGCACGAGTAAGACTGAATGCCCGCCTCCAACATCCTCCACTCCACCACCGACCCAGATTTGCTGACCCGCACGCCGGAGATGCTGGACAGCTCGGACCGCCTCGGCGCTGATCCGGCTGGTGCCCGCAGGACCATCGACGATGACCCAGTTGTAATCGGCCGCCAACCGCCTTGCCCCCTGCAGCGGACTGCCAGCATCGCCGGCATGCTGCACCTCCAGGTAAAGGTGCCGTTGACCCCGGCTCTCCGCCCAGTCCTGGGAACTGCCCTGGGCGTCGGCGTTTAAGAGCATGACCGTATGCGTCTGGGCAAGGGCCACGGCCAAGTTGGTGGCCAAGATAGTCTTGCCCACTCCGCCTTTCTGTTTGACGATTGCGATTACCGGCATAGCGACACAATGGTACAGAAGGGCAGGAACTCCACGATTTCGCAGACCAGCCGTACCGCTTTACAACAACTGTGATCGACTACGCGAACTCCGCCAAATTGGCCTTCCCCTCAGAAATCGGTACGGGATCGATATCAGAGTTCGGGGAGCAGGGGTTCAGCTTGCGTCGGCACTCCTTCCAACTTCAACCTGTTCTCCAACGCCGAATCACACGCCGTGCTTGTTGAGGCGGTGCCCGCCACGTGCACCCGCGTCAGCTGATCCATTTAAGCGCTGCTCCGGCGCTCTCCCCCTGAGTGTACCTGGCAACTGTCTCTGCCCTTCGCCATCTCCCTTGCTTCATTGTTGCATTGATGGGTGCCCCGTTGTCCGTCATGGTACGAGCAAGTCCTACCCGGCCGGAATGCCCACTGTAGCCTTCTCCTAAGCCGGCGCTTCTGGCTGCATCTCTGATTCTGCGGGAAATCTGTCTCTCTGAAAGTCCGAAGACCGATTGTTCCGGCACCGGCTCCTCGGGACGAATGGCCTGCAGAGCGGCCATGCCGGCGGGAGTGATCGCCACTAACTCAGGCTCTCCGGTCCGGTTTGTCTTGGACCGGAGGATGCGGAGCCTTCCGGAGCCGTCGGGCCAGGTCTCTATGTCCTCCCACGTGATGGCCGCCGCCTCCGAGCGCCTCAACCCTGCGTCCCTCAGCAGGAGACAGAGAGCAATGTCTATCTTGCCTCTGTGGGCTGCCCTCTCCTTGGCCTCGGGCCGTCCTCCGTTGGACCGCTCCCTAGGGAGCATGGCAGTAGCCCGTATGGCGTTCAGGGAATCAGGGAGTAGGGCGACGGCCTGTTTCTGCGGCTTGGAACGGGTGCTCATACCCTTCAGGGTCTCAGAGACGACCCCGTCCCGGCCAGGGTTCTCGTGATCCCCAATCCCTCGCAGCCTGAAGGCGTGCACGAGGGAACTTCGTGCGAGGCGGATGCTGGCCATGCTCTTTCCCTGGAGTTCCAGGTGATTCAGGTACCGGACTATGTCGGCGGCTCTGGCCGGCATCTCAGGGAGACCCATCTCCTGACACCACAGTTCGAAGCTGTGCCACTGCCCGGCGTAAGCTCGGCGGGTGTGGGGGGACTTGGTATTTTCGAGATTGAAGCGGGCGGCTTGGTCCAGCAACTCCAGTGCCCGGTCCCTGGACCCGCGGCGGAGCGCCACCGCCCCGTCGTCCGGCTTTTCCGGCGATACCCTCGTGCGACCCGGGCTGACGTTCCGTTTCCTATTTTTTCCGCCTGGAGAGGGACCTGTGGTTGGGGCCATGGCGGGAGAGTCTCCTTGTGCACCAGGATTTGCTGCAACTCCTTTACGGGCATTCTATTCCCGGCCTTTCTTTCGGGGCTTGCTCTTTCACGGTCCTGTTTGTAGCAAAACCTTGTAAATGGCCGATAACGCTCTATTATCGGACACCTTCCACCAGAAGGGTGCCGACGCCTCCTTCCGGCCCGCAGAACGCAATTTGCGGCCCTTTTGACAGGGAAAAGGTCCCCGGGGTCGGGAAGCCCTCGAAATTCGCCAGTTTTTAGTGGTGCGGGGCACGGGCTCCCGGGCAATAGACACCTGTCGTCAACCTGGTCGGTTCCCAATCGTTCAGGGAGGCCGGACGGACAGCCAGGGCACCCCGTCCCTGCTGGTTTCCGGCTCTCCACGACGATGACCCTGATTCTCACTCACAAGATGCCGCCGTCCCCGCCACGAAACGGAAGTTGACGTTACTCCCAAACTCGCGTGCTTCCTGAGTCCTGGGAACCAGGGATGACTAGAAATGGCCATCCAGCAACCGGCCGAGGGAGCCCTTGCAAGAAAGGCTGATTTTGATCGCAATGGCCAGCCCAGCCTTTCGTCAGGACGAGGTCTGCGCCGCGCCACCGCCCCAACAGTTAAAGGCGGCTGCGCCCGGGACACTCGCCCGGGAGCGCCGGACCGTTCCAAGGCCGCGCCGGTCGGACGGCCAGCGCGGACCGGATGGGAAGGACCTGAAGTGCTCCCTCGCCGACACTGCACTGCAAGCACCCTGCTAAACTTCCCCAGCCCCGTCCCTCAATGCGACCATGCATGCCTGCGGAGAATTCCCGCAGATACCCGGAAGGCGACAGGGACGCCGTTGCCCGCAGGCGAGACGCGCACGCGCTTCCGATGCGCCTCGCGCCTGCGGCCACCCTCGGCCGCACCGGATATAACACGCACGGGCCGGCGGATCCGCCACTACAGGCCATCACACCCCCTGGAAATCGAATCCCGCACCGCCGCAGTCTTGCCCACTAGCGAAGTCCGCAGGGAGATGAACACGCGCCCTGGTCTCCGCGCCCCGGCCAGGGCCGAACTCTCGATAGCAGCAAGGCTCCAGTGGGCCGGCAGCCGCCACTCCAAACGGCCGTGCAGCAGACCAAGCAGGTCAAGCACCTCGCCACCGTCGGTCCGGGAACGGTCCCCGCAGGATCTGACCCGCGTCAGACGCGTCGTCGCAAGCGCAGTACTACCTGGCCTCTTCATAGACCAATCTTAGAAACTCAGCACATCGACCGCCAGGGTCAACTGTCATCAGATCAAGAGAATCGCAGCATGTCAGCGGAAGGCACGGTCAGCGGCCAGAGACAACCTCACTCCGAATAGCTCACTAATCCGATGCTCCTGCTGCACGCCTGCACTTGTTCGGCGTATAAGCCAAGCCGGACCACGGTGTGTGTCTGCGGCCCTCAACGGCTGGCAGGCTTTAAAGCAAGGCGAATTGCACCCGTTTCCGAACGTGAGGAGTTGGGCGGGAATGCGTCTACGCATTTATGTATTAGCGCATCAACTCATAAATGCATCGATTCAATGAGACACCAACACCTTGAAGTGTCTTGCCACCTATGCGAAGATACCCTGATGCAATAATACGTTGGGTTATCACTGTATTCCTTTTATGCGCAAGGATAAGAGGACATATAGATGCCTTGGGTTGTAGACACAAAGATGCGTCCGCGTATGGATAATTGCAAGCGCCAATACAAACATGCATCAAGGCGTACACGACTGAACACGCTGTCACGGGAACGCCTATGTGAGTTGATAAACCACTGCGTCCCTTCGTTGATATCTGAACAAACGGACGATATTATATGGCAACGCGCAGCCGCTTCCGTGCGTCAACGCGTATCCACCCCCATGTGAGGACATTCCCACACGGCTACGTAACAACACGATGAAAACTCCCCAAATCCGCGCGTCGATTATTCGGCGAGTTGACGGAGCAGTCTGTTATCCTCCGGTTACCCAGCGCAGTACCGATGCTTTGGAGTCATCTATGGCACACGTTTTGGGTTTCGCTTCATTCAAGGGAGGCACTGGCAAAACAACGCTGGCTTACGCCATCGCCGAGCGCGGGCATTCCGGAGGGTTACGAACTCTGCTTCTGGATTTTGACCCTCAGGAGACGGCGAGCGGGATTGCTTACCTGAGACAGCAACCCGGGTGGGAGGTCCGCCGTTGCCAAGCCAGCGTCGCTGGAGCAGAAGAACTCAACATCATCGCAGATTCCGGAGAATTTGATCTGGTTGTCGGTGACCTCCCGGGAAGCGAGGGAGCGGCCTGGCAGCGCGTGCTCGCCAATATGGACCTCGTAATGTGTCCAGTAGCGATGGGAGCCCCCGACCTGCTTGTCGCCAGCAATTTCGCGTGGATTGCCCGGAGGATGTCCCTGCCAGTGGTTTTCGTCGGCAACAACCTGCCCCAAGGTCAAAAACGCCGACAGGAATTGACGCAGGAACTGGAAGCCCTGGAACTGCCGGTATGCCCAGCTTTTGTACAATGCAGGGTGGCCCACCTCGACGCGATGAGCCACGGCCAGTCTGCCTGCGAATGGGCACCAACCAGTCCTGCAGCCCGCGAATTGCAGGCTCTGTGGCAATGGATAGTTGAAGAGATGGGGATCACCGTTGGAGAAACAGCGGAGAAGATGAGGGTGCTATGACTACGCAAAGACAACCTCGCTATCCGTCCCGAGAGCAGCGGCGGGCTGCAGAAAAGGCAAGCCCTGATCCAACGCCTAGGTCTGAAGTTGCGATAGTTGATGAGGACACATCGGCGAGGTCAAGGGTTGCGGATGGCAAAACACCAACGACCTTCCATCTGTGGGAGGAGACCCGCTACGCCTTGCACACCGCAGCCTGGGAACTGGGCATGAACCTCTCGGAAATCGGGGAAGCCGCCATACGGCAATACCTCGAGGGAGAGGGGATATCCGTTGCTGAACCGGGCACGGGCAGTAACCGAAGACGGCGCAGAAGAGCTGGCGGGGCAGCGCAGCGTTAAGAAGCCTGAGGGAAAGACGCAATGCGGCAGACCGGCAAATATAACAATGCTGGCGAGATGGCCCCGGACTGGAACGCCATCACCGAAGCAACTGCTCGCCAGCTAAAGGGCGAACCCAACGCCCGTCTGTCAAGTCGCAGGGAGCTGCGGTGGGGGAGCCGTGGAAGTTTCAAGCTGACGATTGAGGGACAGGACATCGGAAGCTGGTACGACTGGGAAGCCCGCGAGGGCGGACGGGGCCCAGTCCGCCTGGCGGAATATCTCCTGAGCATTGACCGCGACGGCGCGCTGAACTGGTTACGCCAGAGGGGCTATCTGAGTGGGCACCCAAGCGACCCTGCCCCCGCGCGTGCGTCGGCAGCCGTCGAGGTCCCGACCAAGACGCCAACATCTGACAGGTCCGCGTTAGTACATTCCATCTGGATGTCCAGCGACGTCATCCCCAGAGACAGTTCCCATCCAGCCAGGCGATGGTTTTCCAATCGCCGACTCTGGCGCCAGGAACTTCCGACTCCACCGATGATGCGTTGGAGGAGGACAGACGGAGCGCACACTGGCGCCGGGTCCATTGTCGCGATCCTGGCGCCCCCCGAGGCATGGGCCGCGCAGTGGCCCTGTCTGCCTGCTCCGACAGGTGTCCAGATCATCAGCATTGATGAACACGGGCGCCCAGCGCTCGACAGGCCCGCCGATAAAGGCGGGTTGAACAAACGCACGCTGGGCGTCGCCAATAATGCAGTATTTATCATCGGCAACCCCATATTGAGCGAAGCCAGCACCCAGGTGAGAATCGCCGAAGGACTGGCAGATGCGCTGGCCTTGGCGGCGCGCTACGATGGTCCCGTCATGGCGATGATAGGGACGAGCGGCATGAGAAACTTGGGACTCGCCGACTGGCTGGCAACTGCAGGCGCCGGAGTCATCATCCACGCCGACTCAGACCAAGCTCGCAAAGGGCGGGCACCGGCCGGCACCACTGCAGCGGGGATCCTCCGCCGGGCCATAATTGACTCTGGGGGACGAGCCTCTGCCGTCTACCCGCCGGATGGATACAAGGATGCTGCGGAAGCCGCTCAGGCTGCCGGATTTTCCATTTTGGGAGAGGATTGGATTGAATTCGCCCGCACCTTGGCCGAAACAACAGACTTGCCTCGCTGGGAAATTGCCAGAATCGCCCAGATCGCTACTTCTGGAGCATAGCCATGCTGGAAGGTAACCCTGTTGAAAAGATCCCTGAGGAATGGATCAGAGAACTCGAGAACTGGGTAGCGGCTTACCCGGAGGAGGGTCGGGGCGTCGCCAACGCACTGTCTGATGCCGCTGAGCGCATACGCGGAGCGGGACTGACCCTCAGGCCCCTGACTTGGTCGATGATAGGTATACCGGAGCCGAGGAGGTGGCTGATAGACCAATGGCTGCCCGCCGGCAGTGTTGCTTTGCTCACTGGGGAAGGAGGGGCGGGCAAGTCGAGATTGGCCCTGCAACTGGCTGCGGGGATAGCGACCAATCATCCCGATAGCGATAGCTGGATTCAGGGCGCTGACGCGCCCAAGATCGGAAACGCCGTTCCAAACGGCGGTACGCCAGTGGTGTATGCCACCTGGGAGGATCGGACCGATGAGATGGCTCGCCGACTATCCCAGATCAGCGGAGAATCCGCCCCTTGGTGCGAACCGGCCGCGTTGGACAACCTCAAGATATTGGACTTGGCCGGTTACGGTCCTCTTTGGGCCACGTCCACCCGCTACGATGGGCCTTCATTGACGCAGCTGGGACGGGCAGTTAGAGAGGTGGTGGGGGATACCAGTGCCGGCCTGTTGATCCTGGACTCGCTGGCCGCGGTATACGGGGCCAACGAAAACGACAGGGGCCAGGTCCGGGATTTCATGGCATCCTGGGATGCTTGGGCAACCTCCGCAGACTGCGCAGTCCTGATCATCGGGCATCCTCCCAAGTCAGCCGCGGGCTACTCGGGCTCAACCGACTGGAACTCGGCGGCTCGAGCCCGCTGGGAGATAAGTAAGGAGGCGTTGCAATCTTCGGCCAAGGGCGGTCGCCAAGAGCCCAGCAATTGGCAGCTGGCAATGGTCAAATCCAATTACGCCCCCGAGCCGCCTGCGCTATGCCTGGATTGGGACCACACAGGCCCCAGATGGGCGATATCGGGTACTTGGGACGCCGCGCTCAGAGAGAGACAGGTTGCCACGCCGATGACGACCAATATTAATGGTAGGGCTAATTATGACAATATCTAGTAACGCCGACAGCATCTTGGCCCGGGTGGCAAAGCGCAACAACGATGAGGCCGTATCGATAGACACCCTATCAGAATGGGTGTCCTCGGGGGGCTGTGCTCCAGCCGCTATTGAAGCCGCCGCTTGGAGCATCTTGGAACTGGCCACCCAAAACGAATATTGGATCGGGCCAGGGATGGTTTATGTGAATAGCGAGAGCCACCCATCCCCGGAAGACGGAGAAGTCGGGGAGACGGCCAGCCGCACCTTCAGCACGCCTACCTCGGAGACCTCCCTCCCTTGCCGGGAATCGGATACACGAACCCAAATCGTCCTAGATCCGGCCGGCGAATTGGCCATAGCAAAATTTGTCGGCCGAATGATATCGCCAAATGGCCAGGTTACAGACGACGTAGAGTGCTTCTCCATGGCCGTGCATATCGCGGGTATTCTTGCGGTCTGGAATAGCTCACCCCTCGATGAACGTCCCAGAGACGGATTCCCATTGGAGATATTATATCTGGCCTGGCTCCAGCGGCCAAAGCTGGTTAGCCCCAACACCCGGTCAACCGGACGCATTATCCCGAGCAAGTTGGCGCACGTTGCCCCCGGAGACCGCCAAGCTGGCAAGTTGTTCGCCTATGCTGCCCACATAGCATTCGTGGCGCCTGAGGTCGGAGCAGTCCCGGGACAGATGGTTTTTTCAGGATTCCCCCAGCCGGGGATTGCCAGACAACAGTTCGTGCTGCCGGGGTTCAAGGATTCCGACACCATCGGTCCCTGCCTCCCCTTGGCCCTTTACGACCTAGGCGATGCACCGGCAACGAGCCGCGGGCCTGCCGCGCCCCTTCCCCTCAGATTGTTCGTGGAAGCAGTCCTGGCCGTCCCGATGGATTCCCGGGACACACATAACCCCGTTGCAATGCGAGTAACGCTGCGCCAAATGTTGGAATGGCTCTATCCAAGCCCACGCAAACCTCGCCCCAACGAATACTGGCCCCGCCTGATGGCCGCCTTCGAGGCGCTGGATTCGCCAGCCGCGAGGATTCCCTGGTACGATCCCGAAACTGGGAGCGGCGGCTTGCGCCGGATAGTAAACATCTCCGACATACCCAGAGGACCGGCCAAACTGGATGACCTTATCAGCGTAATCGTTGATCTGCCCCCGGGTTCGGGCAACGGACCGCAAGTCAGCGACAACCTCCGCCAGTGGGGGATAAAATCCGCGGCCGGATATCGCGCGTTGCTAAACTTGGCCTACCGCTGGTTTGAACCTGGAAGGACCCATTTCCCAGTCGGGAAGGGGCGGCGGCGATTCTGGGCTCAGGCAAACGATCCAGAAAGATATCCGGGGCTCACGGACAACGAGCTCATAGCCCTGTGTTTTCCGACATCAACCCGCAGCGCCCGCCGGAACCTGCTTTCCGACGCCCGAAAGGTCATTCGCCAACTCGAACAGGAGGGCGAGCTGCGTGTAATAGAAGCCAAGGGCAGCACCATGAGGATACTCCCGCCCCTTGTTGGGGAAAACGCGGGTGAATGAGAAAAGCAGGGCTGCCGCCCAATGATGTTACCGCGTGCAAAAACTCGATATCGAGCGGTCCCGTAATCGATCTTTTCATCCTCACCAGACAGAAAGGCCGAGTGTAAATAATGACGCTATCCCGTGCTCGAAGCTGGACGCCTGCGGAATAGCGTATGACACCAGCCCATGCAGAATCTATGGAGCAATCGCCCTGGCAAGAGGTCGAACCACGCTTATTCAAAGAGCCCGCTCGAAGAAAATCATGACGCTATCCCGTGCAGTCCACACAAAAGTCAGGAAACGCCGTGCCCGAATACATGACGTTATCCCATGCAGACAAGCCGTCTTTCACGACCTTGGCAACTCACGACACCACTCGCGGCGCATAAGGCGACTCTGGAAAATCTATGACGCCACCCAGTGCAGAACCAAGTGATCGACCTTTGATAGGCACGGTGACGCTATCCCGTGCGCTCCTCCAATAAGCCGGCCGTCAATATGACGTTACCCCGTGCATCAGAACGCCCAAGGCACTGCCATTTAACATAAAGAAGCTTCCATGCAACTCGAAAATTCACGCACGGTCGGGAACCAGCAGCTTCCAGCGTCGTCAAGGCAGAGTTTTTACCTGTAGAGCAGGGAATAAACCGGCATGGATGAACCTAGACCTGGAACAATGGGGCGCATTGAGGACCTTGTTTGTAGTGACGCTATCCCGTGCGATGAGTGACGCTACCGCGTGCAAATGATGACAACACCCCGTGCAAACCCCGACGTGACCGCGTGCAACTATTGACGCCAACCCATGCAAATTACCCCACTTTTATACCTACATAAACGCCTACCTACCCCTACCCCTACAAGGGGGGAGGGGGGTTCAGGGAAGTCCGCTGCTGCTCGATCCCTCAACCCCCATCAAAACAATTCGGTGCTAACTTCCAACTCTAACTTTTCGCCCAGGTCCTATCTTTTAGCGGCGGCCGTCCTCTTTTGGGCTGCTTGGCTGACAATCCCAGCTCCTTCCACCGCCAGACACGTTCCACCCGCTTGTGGTTAACGTTCCAACCGGAAAGCCTGATTGGACATTTCTCCGCCAGTAACCGTCCCGGCCAAACCGAGTGCTCCGCCCAACAATATCGAAGGTCAGGGCCGGGCCCATCATCGCGGACCGCGGGACTGCTGCAACACCTTGCAAGCCTTCCGCTCCGAAGTTTTCCATCATTCGCCTCCTTGAATATCCGGTTGCCCAGGATCAGTATCTTGGACAAAGCCCACACCTACGACGGTCGGCTGGGCACCCACGGCCTCTACCTGGTGCACGGGCTGTAGCAGAAACGCCGGGAGTTGATGTCCTGGTTCGATCCTCTGCGGGTCACCACGGCCAGCGCCAGTATCCACAACCCGGCCAAGCACCTAGAGACCCTGACCGGCCTGCCCTTCCAGGTGGTGTACGACCGGTACAAAGGCAGCAGCCCCACGGCGGAGTTGACTGTCCACCACGCCGTCGGCCGCGAGCCGGACGACGAGGGCTGGAATTCCTTATTGTCGTTTATCAACAGGCTCGGGCTCCAGGTTGGCTGGTCGTCGCAAATGGGGCTGGCTGAAACGATGGTTACTTAAGCGTTTCACGATGCGGTTGAGTTCATGAATGGGACCCATGACCCCGTGATCGGGCTGTCCATACACCACAAGGAAACGGAACCGTCCACCCCTTTTGCGTACTAGGCCGTAGACCGTTGAACTGCAGGTCTTCATCACTCCGTTGCAGTTGGACCGCCAGTGGACACGCGTCCCGTCGGAGCAGTACGTCTCCGGTGTACTTCTCGCTGAGACTGGAGCCGCACCAGGAGCACACGGCGACCGACCTGTGAATCTCGGTCTGGGTGGCCAGTGGAGGCCAGAGCAGCCCAGACGGTTCATGCAGGTCATATCCGGACCACGCCAGGTGGGAAAGACCACCATGGTGCTCCAGGTCCTAGAGCGCCTTGGTAGGCCCCATCATTACGCCACCGCCGACTCCCCGGTGCTGCAGACCTCAGTCTGGATCTCGCAACAGTGGAACCAAGCAAGGGCCCTCTCCCGGGAAGGCGGCGGCGCGGTCCTTGTTCTGGACGAGATCCAGAAGGTCGAGGGCTGGCCCGAGGCGGTGAAGCTCCTGTGGGACGAGGACACCCGGAACGGCTCGGAACTGGGCGTGATTCTGATGGGCTCGTCCCCTCTGCTGGTGCACAGGGGACTCTCGGAGAGCCTGGCGGGCCGCTTCGAGATGCTGAGGGTGCCGCACTGGAGCTTCGGGGAAATGCGGGACGCCTTCGGCTGGAACCTCGAACAGCACATCCTGCACGGCGGCTATCCCGGCACGGCGCCGCTTATCGAAGACCCCGAGAGGCTGGCCAACTACATCAGGGACGCCATCGTGGAACCCACCGTCTCCCGTGACATCCTGTCGCTCACCGAGGTGCGGCGCCCGGCACTGCTTCGGCGCCTCTTCGAGCTCGCCTGCTCACACTGCGCCGAGATCCTCTCGTACAACAAGATGCTGGGCCTGATGCAGGACGCAAACAACGTGACCACCCTGGTGCACTACCTGGGGCTGCTCGGAGACGCCGGAATGGTCCGAGGCCTGCAGAAATACGGGGGCGAGGTGCGCCGACGCAGCTCCAGCCCCAAGCTCCAGCCGATGGACACCGGCCTGGTGACCGCCTCCAGCTCCCTCGGGCTGGGGTCCTGGAGGCAGGAGCCCGACCGGTGGGGACGGCTGGTGGAATGCGCCGTCGGGGCCCACCTCTGCAACTGGGAGTTCAGCACCGGGCGCCACGACGTGTTCTACTGGACCGAGCGCAACCAGGAGGTGGACTTCGTGGTGCCCCACGAGGGAAGGCTGTTCGCAATCGAGGTGAAGAGCGGGCGACTGCGCGCGCTGCACGGCATGGTGCGGTTCGTGAAGTCCCACCCGTCGGCAGTGCCCCTGCTGGTGGGCACGGGCGGGATACCCCTGGAGGAATTCCTGTCCAAGCCGCCGACCGCATGGTTCATGACCTGAATCCGGACGACAACGACCCGTACGTCCCTCCCGACGTTCCCCACAGCCTCACCCACGTGGTCTGCTACGCCACCCTCTCCAGCATGGACCTGCCGCTGGAGGTACGGTTCCTGATCATCATGATCGCCCGGTTCGCGGACGTGCACGGGGTGGCGTCAGTGGCCAACTCCACCCTGTGCGAGATCTGCCGGACAGGGTCGCATCACACAATCGAGCGCTGGATCAGCCTGGCCGCCGACGTGGGGATACTGCGCAAGGAACCCGGAAAGGGCGGGAAGGACCGGAAGAGCAACAGCTACACCTTGCTGGGCGCGGACAGGGATTGGGTGCCGCTGCCGGTCGGCTATACGGACAGCAACCCCATCGTCGCCCTGGCCCATGCCCGCCTGGTCATAGAGCAGCAGCTGGTCAAGGCCGCCCGGTTCGACGACCTGGAGGCGGAGACCGACCTGCTGAGAACCGAGCTGGCGCTGCTCAGGAACGGCCACGCCAACGGTCACTCCGTGGTGACCAATGGGGAGGATGAACCTACGGCCGGGCCGCCCGGTGACAGCTACGAAACCGCAGATTCAAGCACCTCCCAGGAGACCCATGGGACCATTGGTCACTCCGGAGTGACCGTTGGCATACCCGGAGAATCGACCGAAGATGCATCCCACAGCTACGAAACCCTCGATTCCGGCACCTCCCAGGAGGCCCATGGAGCCATTGGTCACTCCTAAGTTACCAATGGCCTAGACCCCGAGCCGGACGATGGGCACGAGTATCTGGCCCGCCGCGCCCGGGTACATGAACTGGTGATGAACCACCGGGACTACTACACAAGGTCATTCAACAGGGGAGGCCTGCCCAGCGCCGTGGAGTACTTCTCCAGGTCGCCCGGGCACGAACAGGAGCTGATGGACCAAGTGGCCCTCCTGGAGAACGGCGGGAACCCCCGGGATACCGGGGCTGATCCGCCCCCGACACCATAGGCCCAGGACCCGGCGGATTCAGACCGGTACGCTGCCGGTCAGTGCCTCGACTGCGGCAGGCCGTTCGCAACTCACGGAGGGGAGACGCATTGCACCGGCTGCACGGAACGAAGGCGGAGGGAGAGTGAGGCTTGATGAGCAACGAGGAACGGGAGAAAAAGAACCAGATCCGGAAATTCGTGCTGGAACACCAGGAGTTGTTCTGCGACCCGCCTCCCGAGGGCCTCGGTTTCCCCAGGTCAGGGATGATACCCGGCCACTACCTGAAGCGGCCGGAGGAGTGGCCCCTGGACATGATCCGTGTCCTGCGACTTAAACGGGAGCGGCAGCTCCGGGACGGCACCACGAACCGGACCGTCTCGACCGGCATGGCGCCAGCGACAAGGCAGTTGCTCGAGGACATCAGGAGGTTCGCCCAGGAGGAGCACACCGCGGCGGACATATCCGTCCAGATGGACGTGACAGAGGCCGGGGTCCGCAACGTCCTGGCCCTGGGGCAGGTGGCTGAGGACACGGGCGCCCTGGGACCCGTTCAGCTGCCCGAGATCGAGGTGTTCCAAAGGAGCTGGGGAAGGTCCTGGCCGGGAGGGCACGCAAATGGGAATGGACACCGGAAATCGCAGAGTGCTGTTTGAGGTCGAGGTCCTTGACCCACCGGACGGGGGACGCTGCTTCGTCTGCAACTCCCGGCCATGGCCCATGCACACGGTACGTCCCCGAGGGGGCAACCACGGCCGGTACGCCTGCTTCGCGCACGTCTCCGAGGTCATGACCACCTGGGACGACCACGAGGAAAGACAGGGAGGTGAGGAAAGGTGATGCTCTACGCCGAGAGGCTGTTGCCCCACAACACCGAGGCCGAGGGGGCCCTCATAGGTTCGCTGCTGATCGACAGCGAGTGCGTCGCCCGCATCGCGCCCACGCTCCAGCCCGGGGACTTCTACGTCACAGCGCGCTACAGCGATGACCAAGGCATCCGAGATGAATTCCAGAGGATGATGGAAGGCGCAACCGGCAAGAACTCTCCGTTCGAACACGTCGTCGTCTGGAGACTGAGGTACTTCGCGTGGAACCTCGACGAATCCATCCAGGCTCGGGACCGGCTGGCAGCAAATGGAATCCAGCTTCTCTCGGTGAAGGAGGTGAAGGAGCAGTCAAGCAAGCTCAGGATGAGCTCCACAGAGATCCGCATGTCCCGGGTTGCCGTTGGAGACGTCAGGACGGGCGGTGATCCTCTTGAGCAGGTCGCCATGGGCGGTGGTCATGTAGTGCCTCCGGCCGCCCCCAACGGCCAGTGAACAGGATTACCGTAAAAACGAGAATAAGAATCATTCGTTGTGCCGGGCCCATCACCGGTTCTGACTGAGAGGAACTACGAAGCAACGCTCGCTCTGGGAGGCGAGCACAACGCTGACCGGCTATCCTCCCTCACCTGAGAATATCAGGGACATCACCCCAAAGGCCGCACCGGACACTTCACGGTGCGGCCTTTTTGCGTTCAGCGCCATCAGGGTCTGCTACTGGAGCAGGCCCTTTTCAATAGCTCCTTTTCAATAGCACAAGTTCAATAGCTCAAGGAGGAATCCTCTTGAATAAGCAAACGCCGTCTCCGGTAAGTCATTGTGCATCCCTCACCGGATGCGGAGATTCCCAAGACAATCTCGATCCACACGGTTTGAGGGGCTTCTCAGGAGGATGCACGGCCCTGGCCGGCGAAACGCCCGTCCCTACTCTGGAGGGATGGATGCCCATCAACAAGATCAGACCGGGACAGACGGTGTTCGACCAGTCCGGCCGTCAAAACACGGTGGTGGCGGTATGCCACAGGGAACCGGAACCGGTCTTCCGTGTCGCGTTCGATGACGAGTCATATCTCACGGCAGGAGCCGACCAGCCATGGGTGACCGCGACACATCCCTTGCGGCACAGGGCCCACACGGGGGGATTCCGCATCGAAAATTTGGCATGGGATTTCCTACCGCCCACCACCGAGCAGATACAGAGTTCTCTGATACACCGGCGAGGGTCGCTGATCGAAGCCATGCACTCTGTTCCAGTGGCTGGGCCCCTGATATTGCCAGGCCGGGAGTTACCCATCGATCCCTACCTGCTGGGGCTCTGGCTGGGGGATGGGACATCCGGCAGCCCCATCATCACCTGCCACGAGGACGACGAACCTTTCTACCGGAAACGTGCCATCGGTGCCGGGGAGAACTGGCGCATCATGGGAGACAGGAACGGCGTGCTCTCCTGCAGCCTGGCGCGCGGTCCACAGCCGCTGTTTCAGATCAGGCTACGGCGGCTGGAGGTCCTCAACAACAAGCACGTTCCACCCATGTATCTTCGCGCCAGCACAGACCAGAGGCTGGAGCTCCTGAGGGGCCTGATGGATTCGGATGGCTGCATTGACCACAGGGGGCAAGCGGAGTTCACCTCGATTTCGGAGGTCCTTTCAAGGGGTGTTCTGGAACTGGCCCTGACCCTCGCTCAGAAGGCCACTCGCAGGAAAGGGGACGCCAAGCTCTACGGCATAAGAATCTCAGACAAGTGGCGGGTCACGTTCGCACCCACAATTCACGTCTTTTCGCTGCCGAGAAAGGCGGAGATTCTGAAAGGCCCCATGGAGCGCCGCGGGCGCGTCACACTCCCCAGGGTGGCACAGCGGTATATCCGCTCCGTAGAGCCGGCATCCATGGACGAAACTACATGCATTGTTGTGGATTCCCCCACCAGGATGTTCCTAGCAGGGGAGCATATGATCCCGGTCAGGTCTGGTGGACTGGTCGGGAGAAGCGGACACCAATAGTCTGTACCAGCGAACGATACTCCGCTTGAGCAAAACGTTCACAGCTATGCGGCAGGACCACTCCAATGCGTTCTGCTGACCGGAATAGGCCGACATGGTCAACATAGATGCCATTGAGGACGGGCCGGGGCCGCCCTGCCAAAACCCGCCAGCCTCAGTGTACCCCAACCGTCGCCAATGGGTGGGGAGAGCAGAGCCGGAGCACGTGAGGTGGCTGACCTGAACACGGGCCGGCCGCCAACCGGCATGCCCGAGGTAGCATGCCCGAGGGATAGGGAGAGCCGCTCCCGGAGATCCTGCAGACCGACGACGGCCTTGGCCTCGTCCATTCGGCGACGCGGGAGAGTACAGAGGAGCTCGAGCCCGAGACCGGGGAGCCGAGGTTCAACGTCGCGGCCAACGGCACGTCGGTGTGGAATACACCTTCATCGGGACCGCGTTAAGAGCGGCGCCCGCCAGCAGCAGGCATCGGTCTCTCGGCCCAGCCGTCACTGCCCTGCAACAAGCACACGCCGCCAGCGACGGCCAACCGGCCCAGACGGCCGGGAGTGGCCCAACCCCAAGCCCCGGAAGACAACGCCCCAAACAGCGCGGATGACGAATTGCCACTCGCGGCGCCCGAGGCCGGTGAAGCTCCAAGGAGCGATCCGGCATCCATGAGCCGCTCCGGCCAGCCGAGCGTCGCCGCCGATGACGATTTGTCATCCGCGGAAATGGAACAGGAAAGCCGCGGATGGCAGATTGCCACCGGCGCCGAAACCGGCACGGGCCGCCGTCCAACGGGCACACCACATCAGAAAGAGAGAGCAGATGTCATACAGAACCGACTACTACCTGAACATCGCCGAGGGAGGACCCGGCCACGCCGAGGTCGCCGGGAAGCTCGCGGAGCGGGCGGAGCTGAGCGCGTTTCAATCGAGGGGCTCCGCCAAGGACTGGGAGCCGGTGATCACCGGCAGCTGCCCCATCTCGTGGTACACCCACCAAGACGACATGAAGCGCGTCTCGAAGCACTGGCCGGGGATCCTGTTCACCCTGACCGGGACCGGGGAGGACGCCGGAGACCAGTGGACCGAGTACCACATGGACGGGAAGGTGCAGGAGGAGCGGCCTCCGTCCTGGACCCCGAAGGCGTTCAGCCCGGAGCTGCTGCAGTGACCGGGCCGGGTAGCCCGCAGGAGGCAAGGCAACTGCGCGACCTTGATATCAGGGACGGACTGGAGCACTGGCCGGCGCGCCTGCAGCTTCTGCGCTGGTCCCACGGAGATCCGGCCGCGGCATGGCGGCACATGCTGGAGGCGTGCCTGTCCGAACCGGGCAACGACGCGCTGGGTCTGCCGGAGATGCTGATGATACTGAACGGCGCCGGAGACGCCCTGAGCGGCCGCGTCGGCCAGGACTTCCCTTGGCCCGAGGCCGGCTGGAGCGACTATCGGGCGCGGATCGCCCGCTGGCACCGGGAGCAGACGCACCTCGAGAACGCCGCCCTCCGGTCGCGGCCCCTGGTGCACTTCCAGCGCCGCGGCGGTGACGTGGTGCTCGGCACCCTCTGGGCGAGGCAGGTGGCCAACAGCCACCAGCTGGCCGACGCGGGATTGGCGCTGGGCAACTGCCTGGGCGCCTACGCGCCGCAGTGCGCCTCCGATGAGACGATGATCCACACGATCCACCGTACCGGCGACCCCGCGCCCCTGGCGGCGCTGGAGCTGGTCCGGACTCCGGGAGCCTGGAGGCTCGGACAGGTTGAGGCCCCGCGCCACACCCCGGCAACACCGGAGCAGATCGCACTGGCCCGCCGCGTGGCCGAGACCGCGCCCGTCGACCCGGCGCCGCCCGCGCCCGGACTGGAGGACTACGGCGTCCGGCCGTTCCCGCCCGCGGACTACATGGTGACCAACGACATGGTCAACGACCTGCGGGACGAGCTGGGCACCTGACCCGACTCATACCAGCCCGGCGCCAAGCACAACCGGTGACACAGTCCACCCCCTCACCTCCCCCGCAGCAGCGCCGACCCCCGGAGTCCCCGTGCCAATCCCTCCTTATATATAGGAAGCGGCAATGTGCCCGCAGTAACCGCACGCCTGCCGGGAACACCGGCGCAAAGCTCAGGCCTGACCGACGTTTACACTCTTCCCACAGCGCAGCCGTACGGCGCCGCAACACGCACCCAGGTGCGCTCTACATTCAACAGAGGAAGTGTGACCATGACCACAGCAACCCAGAACGCCGACAGCAGCACCCGCCGCCCGCAGAGACCCGCGCCGCCGCCGAGGCGGCACCTCAACCTGCCGGCACCCATGGACGGCCCGCTATCGCGGCTGGCCGACATCGGCGGTGACATCCGGCTGGCCGAAACCCTGCTGGCCACGTCGAACCGGTACCTGGCAATGATCCAGCACTACATGCCGACGATGACCGAACGGGAGTGGGGCGCCATCTTCGACGCGCTGCGCCCACCGTGGACCGCCGAGTCCCATCTCGTTGCCCAGCTGCCGAGGGAGGTCGCCTACGCCATCGACACCGACCGGCTCGATTACAAGTGGGGCGTCGACGGCCGGAAACTGCGGACCCGGCTGAACCGCGCATCGTACAGGGAGCGCATGGCCATCGGTGAGATGACCATGGCCTTCTACCGCCGCCTCGACGACGGCGAGACCGGTGACGTGATCGGGACCATCACCGCACTGTTCCAGCCCCAGGCCCCCGAGGGACAGCCGCCGGCCCACTCCCGGCTCTCCCCCGCACTGCTGCTCGGGGACGATGCGGCCGAACAGACGGCCGCCGCCTACCAGGCCGCGGTGGGCGGCACGCTCGCGGTGACCGAGGCACCGCCGCGCCCGCGGCCCGAAACCGAGACCGACCCAGGCGACGGCGCCGACGGGCCGCAGACCGAGACCCAGCCCGCCGGACCCCCGGAGGGACCGGAGACGCCGGCGGCGCCGCCCCCAGGCCCGGAGGCCATCGCCCCCGAAATGGCGCTGGACACAGCGCCCACGCTTGCACCGGATTCCAGTGACCCTGCAACCGGAGTGGCCGGGAACGAGGCCGCGCCGGAAACTGCCCCAGGGGACGCCGGTGCAGCACTTCTCGCCGGACTCGCGCCGGACGCCGGTGACCCCGAGGCTGAAACCGAAACCGCAGACCCGGCCGCCGCCAGCGGTGACGTGGAGCTCGCCACCCAGGCCGAACTTTCGGC
The DNA here is from genome assembly GCA_965261885.1 of Dehalococcoidia bacterium. Taxonomy (GTDB): domain Bacteria; phylum Chloroflexota; class Dehalococcoidia; order Lucifugimonadales; family UBA3495; genus VXOI01. The sequence goes on along the minus strand of CBDHDY010000018.1, from coordinate 24,180 downwards.
CAGAGCCGGCAGTGAGGTGGAAACTGCTGCCCCCACCACGAATGCGGCGCCTACCGGTGGTACCGACGAAGTCGCTACCCCCTCGGAACATGTTTCACGTTTGGGCAAAACCGACGAAGTCGCTACCCCCTCGGAACATGTTTCACGTTTGGGCGAAACCGCCGAAGTCGCTACCCCCTCGGATCATGTTTCACGTTTGGGCGAAACCGCCGAAGTCGCTACCCCCTCGGAACATGTTTCACGTTTGGGCGAAACCGCCGAAGTCGCTACCCCCTCGGATCATGTAACACGTTTGGGCGAAACCGACGAAGTCGCTACCCCCTCGGATCATGTAACACGTTTGGGCGAAACCGACGAAGTCGCTACCCCCTCGGAACATGTAACACGTTTGGGCGAAACCGCCGAAGACGCTACCCCCTCGGATCATGTAACACGTTTGGGCGAAACCGCCGAAGACGCTACCCCCTCGGATCATGTAACACGTTTGGGCGAAACCGCCGAAGACGCTACCCCCTCGGATCATGTAACACGTTTGGGCGAAACCGCGGACGCGCCCGAAGATGCCGCACCGGCCCGACAGGACGACGCCACGCCCGAAACGGCGCCGGACGCCGCCGCGGACACAACTCCCGCCGAAGCGGCAGACCGAGACCCGGCCCGCAGGACCGCCCCAGGGACCGAGAACGCCCGCGGCGCCGCCAACGGGCCCGGAGAGCTCCGCACCCGAAATGGCCCTGGACACCGGAGACGCGCATTCGGCGGACTCCGCCGACCCTGCAGCCGAGGACGCGGAGAGCGACATGTCCGCAAATGTCGCGCAAACTGCCAGTGACGCGGAAAACGCGCGAGACGCAGAAAGCACGGTCGACGCGGAAAACACGCGAGACGCAGAAAACACGCGAGATGCAGAAAACACGGCCGACGCAGAAAACACGGCCGACGCAGAAAACACGGCCGACGCAGAAAACGCGCGAGATGCAGAAAACACGGTCGACGCAGAAAACGCGCGAGATGCAGAAAACGCGCGAGATGCAGAAAACACGGTCGACGCAGAAAACGCGCGAGATGCAGAAAACGCGCGAGATGCAGAAAACACGGCCGACGCGGAAAACACGGCCGACGCAGAAAACGCGCGAGACGCAGAAAACACGGCCGACGCAGAAAACGCGCGAGATGCAGAAAACACGGCCGACGCAGAAAACACGGTCGACGCGGAAAACACGGCCGACGCAGAAAACACGGACGACGCCGGAAACGCTGCACCGGTGCCTGACGACGCAGCGCACGAAACACCGGACGCAGCCGACGCGCCTGCAGACAGCGGCCAAGACGCCACCGGCGCTGATGCCGCCGGAAGCACCAACGGCACCCCAGGACCCGAAACCCCGGCTCGCGGCCGGAACTCCGGCCGCGCCTTCGGCCGGAGAGCACGCTGACCCGCACACCGGGCCAGCAGTGCCGGCACCTTCCCCCCTCGCAGATACGCCTGCGGCGCCGCCGATGCGGCCGAACAACGCAGGGACCCACCGTAGCCCCCGGAACCAAGAACCCGGGGGCTTCTGCCGTACTCATCCCGACAAGACCCAGGGAGAACCAACCCAATGACCGACGCCCAGCCGTTCCCTGGCGCCAGCGGCCGAGCCCGCGCCCTAAACCCCGTACACCTGGAGGCCCGCCTAGCCACCGCCGGCTGGATCCCAGCCCAAGGCGGCCGCTGGCGCCACCCCGAATCCGGCATAACCGTGGCCCTGCCGGGCCCAGGCGAGCCCAACCTGTCTTCATCGCCGCCGCAACCGCGGCCATGGCCGAGGGCCGGGAGCTGGAACCCTCCTCGAGGAGTTCGAAGAAACCCTGGCCCGCTGGGCCAGCCACCACGACCCCGGCGCCAACGCCGATCCGCAGGGCATACGCAACTGGCGCCCGCTGCCCGGCACCACCGGACACTGACCCGCGAGACCCTGACCGAAGGCACCCGCAGCTGCCACGCAGGAACCAAGACTCTCCCAAGGAGGCACGACGCCATGATCAACAGGCCAATGCCCGTCCCCAAGGACTTCCTGACCGCCCTGCCCAACCCGCGTACCAGCGGCGCCCACCGGCCGAGGACCCAGCGCATCCCGATGCCGCCCGCGGCTGCCAGGGACGGGCCCAAGGCCCCACCGGCCGCCTGACGGAGGGCAAGCCCCCTCGCAACAGGCGCCGCCAGCAGCCCACAGAGGGCCGTAAACGGCGCCGGAGCCCGTTGACCCGCCCCAGAGACCACCGGACCCCGCCGGGACGCCGCTATCGCCGTCTGACGCCCGAAGCAGGGTCCGCCCCCGCACAGGATATGGCGCCGCTCGCCCACAGGGCGCCGTAAACGGCCCCGCGGCCCCTCGGGCCGACCTAAGGACCACCAACGTCGCCCAGGCGCCGTAAACGCCCGCTGGGCGCCATACCTGGAGCTTCCGAATCCAAGACTTCCGCATCCAGGACTTCCGCAGGAGGCCAAGACGCCATGACCACATCGACCGCGCTACCGCGCATTCGCGACTGGAACGAGTTCGAACTCCCCGTCCACTGGAGCCGCTACGCGCTCCGGCCCGCCGGCACCCCAAGGCCGACCTTCCCGAACCTGCCCATCGACCTCTCGGTCCCAGGCTGCGTGCCCGACGGCCAGTACCCCGTCGCCAACGGCAACGCCCGATCCAAGGACACCCTGGCCACCGTCAAGGACGGCCAACTCGAGATCGCGTCCACCGCCCACGCCTGCTACGAGGCAGTCTGGCGCGCCCACGGCCTCGAACCCACCCTCCCCTGGCGCGGCTCCGACACCGATCCGCACCACCTCTTCGTCGAAGAGGTCGAGTTCGACCACCACGAGACCGTGATCCGCATCCAGTGCGGCAGCTGACGCCGGCGCACCAACACCCACCGCGCGGCTGCCTCGCCGCCCAAAGCCCGGACCACCAGCCCGCATATCACCGCCGTCCACACAACCGGACACCAGGAGGCCAGACGCCATGCTCAAAGAGCACATCACCGGCGAACTCTACATCCCGCCCGAAGACCGCACCGCGCCGGAGGAAGACCACCAGTCCTGGACCACCGCCGCCGTCGGAGAAGAGCTCGCACGCATCGGCGCCACCACCCTCGAACGATCACGCCGCCACGGGCTCTCCGGCGTCGTCATCGCGCTCCACGCGCTCTCGCCCAGGCAGCAACTGGCCCACCTCACCACCGTCCGCCGGTACATCGGCGCCGCCAACCACGACCGCACGGTCCAAGGCATCGGCCCCAACGCGTCCCTCGACCTGGAACAGGACTACCTCGCCGCTCACCCGCTGCCACAGGAAGCCCTCGCCGCACTCGGCCAGCGCTAACGGGCCACCGTACCCACGGCCATACCCAACAGACATCACCCCCCCAAGCAGGAGGAACCGCCCCATGCCCGTCATAGCACTCGACATCACCCGGCCCGAGGACGTCGACGACTTCGACGCCCTAACCCAGGAACTCCACCACGCCCTGCGCCCGAACCAACGCATATACGCCACCTGCGGCGCCGTCGGCTACCAGCGAATGTCCCGCGAAGGGTTCCTCGATACCGCACTCCAAAACGCCGGCTCCCCACCAACCATGTGCGCCGTCGCACTCCGCGCAACCGACCCCCGCTACAACCTCGGGCCCACCCTCGAATGCCTGCTAATACCCGTCCGTAACCCCTGACCCAGCCACCCGCGCAACCACCACCGTGGCACAATCCCGCGCAAAAAGGAGGCCCAGACCGCCATGCTCAACCTGAACCTAACCCCAAGGTCCCACATCCCCGCAGACTGCGCCGTCTTCTTCCGCTCACGCGAACGCCACGGCCAACTCTCCAACATGACCCACGGCTTCCCACTCGCCGTCAACGCCGTTTCCTTCCAAGGACCCGAGGGCCTCTACCAAGCCCTCAAGTTTCCCCACGACCCCACCTTCCAACGCCTGATCGGCGCCCAACGCTCCGGGATGGACGCCAAACGCACTGCCTACTCCCGCCGCGATACCGCCCCGAAATGGGACGCCTTCCGCGCCGACGCCATGGCCTTCACCCTGGCCCTCAAGCTCCTCCAACACCCGGACACGTTCGGCGCCGCCCTGATCGACACCGGCTCACTCCCCATCGTCGAACGCTCCAGCCGCGACGCCTGGTGGGGCGCCATGCCCGACCAAGACGGCTCCCTCACCGGACACAACGTCCTCGGACAACTCCTCTCCCAACTCCGCGACCTCCTCGCCCAACACCAGAACCCAACGCGCGCCGCCGGTATCCTCCTCGCCAACGCCAATACCTCACCCCTCACCGTCGGCGCCAAACCAGCCGTCCCACGCAAAAGCCCGGCCTGAAAACCGGATCGACCACCGGCAACAATCTCCCCAACTAGACCGCAAACCCTGGCAGACTCCCGGGCCGGAAAGCCCCTCACGTCTTCACCATCACCCGCCGGATGCCAGCGGCCATCCCACCATCTCCCGTCGCCCTCGGGGCTCCCTCAGTCATCGCACACCGCCCCGAGGGCTCTCCCTGAATCTCCCCTCAACCACCCCGCTCGACGCCGTCCATCACCCCTGCGCTCCCACTGACGCTCGCGGCACCACCACCGGCACCAGAGGCCCGCTGGCAACGCCAGAACACCACCAAACCGGCAGCAGGCCGGGAGGCTCGTTTTCGCGTCTCAAACAGCCCCTGGACACCGCCTGACGGCGGCGATTTTTGAGCCAATTTGGGCCGGCACATTTCACCGGACGGTTACTAGAGCGTTTGAACCTGTTTTTCTTGACAGCCACCCCCCCCGTGTGGTCGCCCTTTTTACCCGGCACATTTCACCGGACGGTTTGTAGCTGACGCTCAGATAGGCCCCTTTAGGGACCCCCGGCACATTTCACCGGACGGTTTGTAGCTGACGCTCAGATAGGCCCCTTTAGGGACCCCCCCAACCGGCGAAAACACCCGTTTTTCCAGTATCAAAAAGACGGTAAAACGATACCCACCAACGCCATGCCCCAGACGGCACATGTCACCGGACGGTCACAGGAATGAAAAGGCCCCGCCATAGCAGCGGGACCGTCACGAAAAGGACAATCTCGGGAAGATCAGGAAATCAGGGCAATGGCCGCCGCCCTTCGGGCATCCCACCGAACTGCATGACGTACGAAATCTCGTCCGCAGGCCGCCTCTCGGCCATGGCCATCACCAGGTCGTCCGCGTCCGCAATCATCTTCTCGTACATCTCCTTGCCGGTAACCCTTCTCCTCCCCCGGGCCTTGTTGAAGAGACCCCGGAAACCGCCGAACTCCTTCTCCTGCTCCATCTCCACCCAGCGAAGACGCGCCAGCCGGCGCTCGATCTCACGGAACCGGCGCTTGGCGTCCCAACGCTCAGAAGGGTCTGGCACCGCCTCCCGAAAATGGCCGATCAGGGCCAGCTCGAAACGGGCCACAGTCCCGATGGCCGCAACATATTCCTGGTGAGTCAGGCCGATGCGGAACATCGTCATTACGGCCAAAGCCCGGCCGTTGCGAAGCGCATCACGCCGGTGCTCCTCCTCCTCACGCCAAGTCAACCCGGGCCGCGAAGCGCCCCCCAGGCCGACCAGGCTCACATCAGCGACGCCGTCGCCGTCGAGGTCAAGAGCCGAATCGCCAGCGGAGGATTGCTTGAAATCAGGACCGAAGGCGGCGGCGGCCGCCGAGGTCACGGAACCGAAATCCGGGTCCGCTGCCGGGGTTGCAGGAAGATCGTCATCGTCGCCCCCCGCCACCGCCGGGGGAAGGGCGCCGCCCTCGAGAGCGTCCAAAGGGAGACCCGAGGAGACCTCAAGGGCCTGCACCAACGATGCCAGAATAGAAACGTGCTCTGGCGAGATTTCGAACTCGCCCCTGGCCATGGCCCCCGCCTCCACGTCGGTGCACCCCAAGCTCTCGCAGAGCAGGGGGATTTTCCAGGCACGTGGCCGCCCGGTGGAGCGGCGATGCAGCAAAAGGGAGCCCGTCAGTAATCGGCATGCGGCCCCCTCCGGGGGGTCCGGGCCGTATTCGTTCCGCCACACCGGCGGGGATTTTCCAACCACGTGCTGCCTGGTGGAGTGGCGATGCCGCAAAGGGGAGCCCCTCAGTTTGGAGCCTCTCTGCCGCATGATCGGCGCCGGGAGAGGCCCGTCGGACCGGGCCAATTTCATTCAGAGAGGCGAATCAGAGCGGGCCAAGTGATGCCTCCCGGGCGGTGCGGATTTGCCATGGTGCGCCGCAGCGGGGGCGCAACTGCCCGGCCACTGGAGTCGATTTGGGCCTCTCCGCCGCATGATCGCCGCCGGGAGAGGCCCGTCGGACCGGGCCATGTGGTGCCTTCCGGGCGGTGCGGATTTGCCATGGTGCGCCGCAGCGGGGGCGAAACTGCCCGGCCACTGGAGTCGATTTGGGCCTCTCTGCCGCATGATCGCCGCCGGCAGAGGCCCGTCGGACCGGGCCAATTTCATTCAGAGAGGCGAATCAGAGCGGCCGTGTGGTGCCTCCCGGGCGGTGCGGATTTGCCATGGTGCGCCGCAGCGGGGGCGCAACTGCCCGGCCACTGGAGTCGATTTGGGCCTCTCTGCCGCATGATCGCCGCCGGGAGAGGCCCGTCGGACCAGGCCATGTGGTCCCCCCGGGCGGTGCGGATTTGCCATGGTGCGCCGCAGCGGGGGCGAAACTGCCCGGCCACTGGATTCGATTTGGGCCTCTCTGCCGCATGATCGCCGCCGGGAGAGGCCCGTCGGACCGGGCCAGTTTCATTCAGAGAGGCGAATCAGAGCGGGCCGTGTGGTGCCTCCCGGGCGGTGCGGATTTGCCATGGTGCGCCGCAGCGGGGGCGAAACTGCCCGGCCACTGGATTCGATTTGGAGCCTCTCTGCCGCATGATCGCCGCCGGGAGAGGCCCGTCGGACCGGGCCATGTGGTCCCCCCGGGCGGTGCGGATTTGCCAAGGTGCGCCGCAGCGGGGGCGCAACTGCCCGGCCACTGGATTCGATTTGGGCCTCTCTGCCGCATGATCGCCGCCGGGAGAGGCCCGTCGGACCGGGCCAGTTTCATTCAGAGAGGCGAATCAGAGCGGGCCGTGTGGTGCCTTCCGGGCGGTGCGGATTTGCCAAGGTGCGCCGCAGCGGGGGCGCAACTGCCCGGCCACTGGATTCGATTTGGGCCTCTCTGCCGCATGATCGCCGCCGGGAGAGGCCCGTCGGACCGGGCCAGTTTCATTCAGAGAGGCGAATCAGAGCGGGCCAAGTGGTGCCTTCCGGGCGGTGCGGATTTGCCATGGTGCGCCGCAGCGGGGGCGCAACTGCCCGGCCACTGGAGTCGATTTGGGCCTCTCTGCCGCATGATCGCCGTCGGGAGAGGCCCGTCGGACCGGGCCGTGTGGTGCCTCCCGGGCGGTGCGGATTTGCCATGGTGCGCCGCAGCGGGGGCGCAACTGCCCGGCCACTGGAGTCGATTTGGGCCTCTCTGCCGCATGATCGCCGCCGGGAGAGGCCCGTCGGACCGGGCCGTGTGGTGCCTCCCGGGCGGTGCGGATTTGCCATGGTGCGCCGCAGCGGGGGCGAAACTGCCCGGCCACTGGATTCGATTTGGAGCCTCTCTGCCGCATGATCGCCGCCGGGAGAGGCCCGTCGGACCGGGCCGTGTGGTCCCCCCGGGCGGTGCGGATTTGCCAAGGTGCGCCGCAGCGGGGGCGCAACTGCCCGGCCACTGGATTCGATTTGGGCCTCTCTGCCGCATGATCGCCGCCGGGAGAGGCCCGTCGGACCGGGCCAGTTTCATTCAGAGAGGCGAATCAGAGCGGGCCGTGTGGTGCCTCCCGGGCGGTGCGGATTTGCCATGGTGCGCCGCAGCGGGGGCGCAACTGCCCGGCCACTGGAGTCGATTTGGGCCTCTCTGCCGCATGATCGCCGCCGGGAGAGGCCCGTCGGACCGGGCCAGTTTCATTCAGAGAGGCGAATCAGAGCGGGCCAAGTGGTGCCTCCCGGGCGGTGCGGATTTGCCATGGTGCGCCGCAGCGGGGGCGAAACTGCCCGGCCACTGGAGTCGATTTGGAGCCTCTCTGCCGCATGATCGCCGCCGGGAGAGGCCCGTCGGACCGGGCCAGTTTCATTCAGAGAGGCGAATCAGAGCGGGCCGTGTGGTGCCTCCCGGGCGGTGCGGATTTGCCATGGTGCGCCGCAGCGGGGGCGCAACTGCCCGGCCACTGGAGTCGATTTGGGCCTCTCTGCCGCATGATCGCCGCCGGGAGAGGCCCGTCGGACCGGGCCAGTTTCATTCAGAGAGGCGAATCAGAGCGGGCCAAGTGGTGCCTCCCGGGCGGTGCGGATTTGCCATGGTGCGCCGCAGCGGGGGCGAAACTGCCCGGCCACTGGATTCGATTTGGAGCCTCTCTGCCGCATGATCGCCGCCGGGAGAGGCCCGTCGGACCGGGCCAGTTTCATTCAGAGAGGCGAATCAGAGCGGGCCGTGTGGTGCCTCCCGTGCGGTGCGGATTTGCCATGGTGCGCCGCAGCGGGGGCGCAACTGCCCGGCCACTGGAGTCGATTTGGGCCTCTCTGCCGCATGATCGCCGCCGGGAGAGGCCCGTCGGACCGGGCCATGTGGTGCCTTCCGGGCCGTGCGGATTTGCCATGGTGCGCCGCAGCGGGGGCGAAACTGCCCGGCCACTGGAGTCGATTTGGGCCTCTCTGCCGCATGGTCGCCGCCGGGAGAGGCCCGTCGGACCGGGCCGTGTGGTGCCTCCCGGGCGGTGCGGATTTGCCATGGTGCGCCGCAGCAGGGGCGCAACTGCCCGGCCACTGGATTCGATTTGGAGCCTCTCTGCCGCATGGTCGCCGCCGGGAGAGGCCCGTCGGACCGGGCCGTGTGGCCCCCCCGGGCGGTGCGGATTTGCCAAGGTGCGCCGCAGCGGGGGCGCAACTGCCCGGCCACTGGATTCGATTTGGGCCTCTCTGCCGCATGATCGCCGCCGGGAGAGGCCCGTCGGACCGGGCCAGTTTCATTCAGAGAGGCGAATCAGAGCGGGCCGTGTGGTGCCTTCCGGGCGGTGCGGATTTGCCATGGTGCGCCGCAGCGGGGGCGCAACTGCCCGGCCACTGGAGTCGATTTGGGCCTCTCTGCCGCATGATCGCCGCCGGGAGAGGCCCGTCGGACCGGGCCAGTTTCATTCAGAGAGGCGAATCAGAGCGGGCCAAGTGGTGCCTCCCGGGCGGTGCGGATTTGCCAATGTGCGCCGCAGCGGGGGCGAAACTGCCCGGCCACTGGAGTCGATTTGGGCCTCTCTGCCGCATGATCGCCGCCGGGAGAGGCCCGTCGGACCGGGCCGTGTGGTGCCTCCCGGGCCGTGCGGATTTGCCATGGTGCGCCGCAGCGGGGGCGAAACTGCCCGGCCACTGGAGTCGATTTGGGCCTCTCTGCCGCATGGTCGCCGCCGGGAGAGGCCCGTCGGACCGGGCCAGTTTCATTCAGAGAGGCGAATCAGAGCGGGCCGTGTGGTGCCTCCCGGGCGGTGCGGATTTGCCATGGTGCGCCGCAGCAGGGGCGCAACTGCCCGGCCACTGGATTCGATTTGGAGCCTCTCTGCCGCATGGTCGCCGCCGGGAGAGGCCCGTCGGACCGGGCCAGTTTCATTCAGAGAGGCGAATCAGAGCGGGCCAAGTGGTGCCTCCTGGGCGGTGCGGGTTTGCCAATGTGCGCCGCAGCAGGGGCGTAATTGCCCGGGCCGGTTCTTCAAGTGGAGTCTCTCTGTCGCATGGTCGCCATTGTTAAGGACTGGCCCAATCGCAGGCCAACAACAAAGATTACGGACTGGAATTGAGCCACCTCGATAGCAGGGGCATCAACGCCGGACATTTGGCGGTGGTGCCTGCAAGGATGGCTGAGAGGTGGAGACGTGAAAGAGATTCAAGAGATGCATGGACGGGGTCCCTCGCGGGCGATCCGGCGCGGCATCGGATGCGGCCGGCGGGACCCGGAAAGCCCCACTCGGAACACTGCAAGCGCGGAGCCAAGGGAGCCGGAGGCGGCTGCGAGCCCCAGGCCCACGACTTCCGCATCCTCCGCCAAGCGCCCGGGGGCTGCCGCCAGCCCGCAACGGGCCAGAGCGCCCAAGGCAAAGGCCACGAGATCAACGGCCCCATAACCGAGGGCCTCGACCGCAGTCCCGAGCCACGGTACGACGCCGCAACAGAGGTCGTCGAGAGCTCAGCCCTCCCCTTCGCCAAGCTGATTTCCCAAGGCGATCCCGGACTTACGGATCGGCCCCGTTGAGGATCTCAACAGGCGCTCTCAGCGTGCGCCTCAGGATGGAAACGTTGGTCTGTGTCGTGTGGGGTTGGCAGCAGGGGTTGCAAGCCCGGACCCAAGAACGAGAAGAACCGCTTAAAGGAAATGACCGATGACGCAAAAGACAGGATCTCCGTACCCTTCCCAGCATTGCCGAGCGGAAGATCAACGCTTCGGCAACCACGGCATTAAACCGGTACCGGCCGGTACCGGCCTCAACTGCATGGCACTCTCCTGCCACACACCGGTTCCCACACCCGACGGGTGGGTGAGGCTGAAGGACATCGTGCCGGGCCAGGCGGTGTTCGACCAGCGAGGCATGCCGTGCACCGTGATTGCGGTGTGTCAGAGGGAACCGGAGAAGGTGCACCGGGTTGAGTTTGACGACGAGAGCATCCTGCTCGCCGGAACCCACCATCCGTGGGTGACCGTACGCCACCACCTCCGCCACCGAATCCATGGTGGGCGGTTTGCCCTGGAGGACTGGGCGTCGAGCTTCGACACCCGCACCACGGAGGAAATCGGGGACTCGCTGGTTTACCGGTCGGGAACCCTGGTGGAATCCATGCACTCGGTACCGGTGGCCAGACCCTTGAGGCTGCCTGACGCAGACCTGCCGATTGACCCATACATACTGGGACTCTGGCTGGGAGACGGAAGCTCCACCGCTCCAAACATCACCTGCCACCGGGATGATGAACCCCACTACCGGGATAGGGCGATTGCCGCCGGCGAAGAATGGAAAGTCCTGTCGGAGAAGGACGGCGTCCTAAACTGCAGCCTGGCCTGGGGGCCTGAACCGATACTTCGGACCAGGCTTCGGGCACTCGGGTTGTTGGGCAGCAAACACATCCCCCCAATATACCTGAGGGCCAGCGACCGTCAGAGGGTGGAGTTGCTCAAGGGGCTCATGGATTCCGATGGGTATTTCGAATTCGAGAGGCGGTCGGCGGAGTTCACGTCAACTTCTGAAATCCTGGCGAAGGGGACTCACGAACTCAGTATTTCCCTCGGACAGAAGGCAACGATGAGGGAGGGGGATGCGGTGCTCGACCGCAGGTGGATATCCGAGAAGTGGCGGGTGTGTTTCGCACCCTCCAGGGTCGTGGCGTCCCTCCCTCGGAAGGCTGCCAGGGCGGCTAGGCTCCTGGAAAGAAGACAACACGTGATACTTCCCCGGACCGTCCAGCGCTACATCCGCTCCGTCGTACCGGTAACGGAACATCCCACCACCTGTCTCCTCGTTGACTCGCCCTGTCGCATGTTGCTGGTGGGGGAGAGCATGATTCCGGTGAGAACCTCCGGCCTGCCTGGCCTGCCTGGCCGGCTGTAGAAAGGCCGCGGCCAAAGGCGGTCGCAGCGTGTCATCGCCGATGAGAGATGAGCGGAGTGGCCTGAGTCGGGTTGACCCACCTGACGGCATGGACAGCTTCACTTGGTCAGCGGCGGTGACTCATAGCGTGTTTCAGCGGTGATGTCCAGCACGTGTGCGACCGGCTCAAAGCGTGCGCCAGCTGCGCTGAATGATTCACCTGCAGCAGGGAGAGGACCCATTCGAGGTCCCAGCCGTCCTGGACTCCAACCATAACGCAAACTGAACGCAAACTGCGGTCGCCAAGCCTGCAGCGCAGCCTCGAGTCAATCACGCGCAGGCTGATGACCAGCAACTCGTACGCACCATTTGGGGAGAGGGAAACTTGGACCCGAGACGACACAACTCATAGCTGAGCCAGCCACAGCGGCCCTCCGGATGCACTGCTGCCAAGTTCTGTGCGGAAAGCGAGGTGGAGGACCTGTGGCCACCGGGCCCCGGCAGGAAACTCAAGACCGTGACAGCAGCCCTCCCTACAGCCAACACGCCAATCTCTGCTCAGAATGGTGGTGGTCTACTGGCAGGGCCACCACTCTCCTTGAAAACAGGCTCTGAAAACAGGCTCTGAAAACAGGCTCTGAAAACAGGTTCCGCTACCCAATTACAACGAGACAACCGTCCCATTCCCCACGTGGGAGTATCGGCCCGGCGTACAGGTGAGCACGATCACCTGGCACTCCCTGCCTGCAGCTGCAATGACGGCACCCATACCCTGAAGACGCTGAGGATCGCTCCACCCCAATGCGTCGTCGATCATCACGGGAGCCCCACCGTCCTCAGGACTGACTATGGTTGCGCAGGCCAGCCGGGAGATCACACCGAGTTGTTCACGAGCCCCGGTGCTCAGCTGCTCGACAAGCAGCGTGACCCCGTCCAGCGTGCGACGGGCAATATTCAAATTCCGGTCGATCTCCACCTCAAACGTAGGCCCAAAAACGATGCGCCCGAGCTGTTCTATGGATTCCCTGAAGGGCCCGATGTAGCGTTGGTGAGCCTGCTCCCGATGTTTGGCAAACGTGTCTCGCAACACCCGCGCAGCCTCTGCCCGGGCCTCTTCACCTTCATGTTCCCGTTCCAAGTGGCTCAACAGGGTGACAGCCGCGTCGCAAGCAGTCTGCAGTCCCTGCTCCCCGCGCAATTCCAAGCTGCTTCTCAACCCGTTCTGCCGGTCCCTGTTCGCCTGAAGCTCTCCCACCGCACGCTCCGTGGCCAACCTGTAGTTCCCCAGCCGTTCTTCCACGGACTCGGGATCGGCATCATCGAGTTCCGCCCTGGCTGCGTCCAGCGCCTCCCGGTCCGCAGTCTCCCTTTCTTGCGCGGCCGCCACAGCACACTCAAGAACGTCATCCGCCTGTTTTTCTCTTTCCGCGGCCAGCTGTTCGGCGGCGTCGGCCTCCCTCCCCCGAGCCATGTTGAGCTCTGCCCCAAGACTGTCCCCTTCCGAGTGAACGCTCTTCAGAGCGGTCTCGGCCCCCTGGACATCATCCTGACAAGCCTGTAGCGCAACTGCACCTTCCTTGACCAGGTCTGATATCTCGGCCTCGATTTCCTGAGCCCGGTCCAGGTCCGCCGGCATGGCGGGTTCCGAAGTCCGTTCTTTCGGATAGGCAGCCACCCTTACCCTGAGACTCTCCACTTTCCCAAGCAGGACGTCAGGAGTGAGGTCCCGTAGCTCTCTTTCGATAGCCTTGCGGGCTTCGTCCTTGTTCCGTTCGGCATCCTGCCGTTCTTGCCCGGCCCTCCTTGCCCCACTGACATCGGCAACGCCAGCTTGTTCGCACAGCCGCCGGTAGTTGTCCTCCGTTTTACGACGCTCCTCGGCCAGACCCTTGGACTCCGGCCCCGCAATCACACGCACCCGCGCGATTTCAGGTATGGTCAAGGTGGCTTCATCTTCAACTCGGACCCGTCTGACCTCGTCAACCGCAAGCTCGATCCTCTCGTCCCCCAACTCGAGGGGCAACTCGCGCAGAGCAGTTAATTCTACCGAGGCTGCAGCACTTCCCGCGGCTGACATGGCCCTTTCAGTTTCGATGTAGGCGTCCTCGACCCGTTTGACCACATCATCGTCTACAACGGCCGTCTCCAGATATTCCTCGGCCTGCTTCAGCAATTCCTCGGCAGCGATGTACCGCTCGTGGCGCTCCCCAAGCTGCTCCACCTCGATCAACTGACGCAGGTGATCCCTATCCGCAATTGCCATGCTGAGCCTCTCCCGAGCCTCGCGCACAGCAACGTCGGCAACCTTCAGCGCCGCGGCTGCTGCCTCACTGCGCTGAGCGGCCAAAGCCAGACCCGGCTCCGCATCCTTGGCCTGAGCCTCGAGAACCGCCAGCTCCTTTCTACGCTCGTCAAGATTGGCAATCAACCCCCTGCGCCGCGCCCATTCATTCCCGGCGCCGTCCCGCAGGGCCTCCGAGGCGCTGTGAATCGCATCAAGTCGCTCGACCTCGGAGCGCAACCGCTCAACCGCGACCACGCGCTGCTGGAATTCGCTTTCGCTCTTCTGGAATTCCGCCAATATGCCCGAGAGCCGGTCTGACTCCGTTACCAACCTCCCCAGCTCGGCAACATCGCCTTCGATGGTCTCAAGCTGGTTTTCCAGACCGGTAACCCTCTCCCGCTCCCCATCCACCCTCTTCTGCAACGAGGTCCGTGTGCTCCTCTTCTGTCCGGTTGCAGTCCAGTACTTCCCGTACTCCTCTCCGATGCGAGTCCAGAGCGACTCCTCGCGCTCGTCAGCAAATTCGCCCCCGGCCGCGCGGTCCAATGCCCTCCCCATGGACGGCAGGCTGAAATTGGGCAAGACCAGTTCCGTCCCCTGGTCGATCTGCAGGGCCCGCCAGAGCTCATCGTCCAGTGTCTCCTCAAGTATCGCCTCCAGCCGGTCGTGTGCCTGCCGGCCCGTAAGGCTCTCCTGCCGGGGAGCCTTGACCTCAAGCGTGGTGCCCGGCCGCCGGAGCCACCGCTTCCAGTACACCAGCTCGTAATCGCCGGACGACAGCGAGACCTCAACCTCCGGACCCTCATCGCGCCCAACGGGCTGCAGAGCTTTTACCTCCACCCTCTGGGAACTGTCGGGCAGGTCGATAGCAAACCGAAGCCCCTCGGCGATGGCTGTCTTACCCACCTCATTCGGGCCTTCAACGATGGTCACGCCATTCTCTGCGAAGACCACCTCCCGGCATTCCACGCCCCGAAAGTTAGTCAGCTTCACGCGATGGAGCTTCATGAACGGGCCTCCACCAAGCGGTACAACAGCGCCAGGGCATCACGGGCAGCAGGGGCCGACTCACCACCCTCAGCCATGGACCGCAACTCGTTCAACGCGTCACTCGCGAATCCCGAAAGCCCAAAGTGGTCCACGTCCGTCTCATCAGGGATCACCACAAGGTCGCTCTGCCTCTCCCACATTTCAATGGCCCCGAAAAGGTCGGCGTGATGTTCCAGCAGGTCATCCAGGCGGGCCTTCTGGGCCACGGAGACCTGGCCCACCAAGGACAACCTGACGACCGTGCGCTCCTTGGCCTCCTCACCGGACAACCATTCCTCCAACGCGTCAATGTCCTGATCGGAACTCACCGGCCAGTTGCGCTGCAGGAACCGCCATTTCCCCACATGCCTGATTTCCACCTCCACCCGGTCAGCCGTGAGGTCGACGACAAGAACGTTTCCAGGGTCAGTCTCGTCATAATCGGTGGGCTCCGGAGCACCCGAATAGTGGATACGGCCAGTGGAGCCCACATTCGTCGTGGAATGGCGGTCGCCAAGGGCAACGTAGTGGACCAGCCCCGCAGAAACTCGCTCCTCCACTCTCCGCAGTCCGATTGCCCTCCGATCGCCGGGATCCGGAGACATCGAGTCCATTGCCCCGTGGCCAACAACGATACGAAGGGCGCTGCCGGCCTCAAGCCCGGCGCAAGCCGCTTCCACCAAGTCGGTGGTTGGATGCTTGTTGGGCCACGGAGCGGGGACCAGTTCCACTCCCGGCACCGCCTCAACCACCTCGAACTCTCTGAGAACCCTTACATTGTCCGGACAGCGCTGGCGGAATGTCGGAGACTCGTAGACCGATGAGGCATTCACCGGGTCATGGTTGCCAGGCAGCAGGAAAAACCCCACTTCAGGGAAAGCGGCCATCTTCTCGAGGGCACGAACCAGCACCTGTCTCTGCACCTGGTTCGATTCGAAAACGTCTCCGCACACAACCACGAACTGGCATCGCTCCTCGACGGCCAGCCGTCCCATTTCCTCGATTACGTCGAGCCGGGCGGCACTGAAGCGAGCTTGAGCTTCCTGGCTAAGAAAGTGCCTGACCATCCCTATTTGCCAGTCTGCCGAATGAAGAAATCTGACCATGCCAATGAGGATAACACCCATTCGATTATAAGAACAATAGTTTCGTTTGATCTCCTTCTGTCCGGTTTCGTTCTATGGACTGGTTCTTGCTGCCAGCCGGTAATGGACCGTTCTGCACACACCGTTCCAGCGAGCCCCGGCCCCAGCCCGCGCAGCGACTGCCCGGCGCAGCAACGGCTCCCCAAACAGGAGCTCCGGCCTGTTAGCGTAAAATCCGGAACACGCCTGAATTCTCCCGGGAGCTACAGGCCGGCGCGGCCGAACCAGATAACCCGGTCTCCCCGCCCTGGCGTGGACTGGCTGTCCGGCTCATCCGCCGCCCCGGGCAGCGGGGTCAACATCACGCGCCAGCGGGGAGTTTCCTTGGACGCCTCGACAAGGAGCTCCTCGAGCGGGACATCGACGTCAATATCGTCGAATTCGAAATTGAAGGCGGCCCTCACGTGGGCGGGGCACACGAGGCCTGCCGCGGCGTTGTTCTCCCGTCCCACCCGCCTCAGTTTCTCGCGTTCGGCGAGGGTCATCTTCAGCCGGCGGTGGCAGCCGTCAATGGCGCATTTGGCCGGGACTTTTCTGGGCATTCCCGCAATTCTACAACGATAGCTCGAGGAGGGGGTTCCGGGCGTGCGTGGAGGATGTTCAGCGTCAACTTTTATCTTGGTTGCGGCGTGGGAGAATGTCTGCACCCAGGTAGTTCTGGCCATAGACTCGCACACTGGAAAGGACCGTTGAGCGCTGAAAATCTGGTTCGCACAACCGGCTCCTGATCGCCGGACCTAGAGCCCGAGGTGGTGCTTTTTATCTGACGGTCCACAACGATCACTGGCGACAAACGCCCGTTTGTTGGGCAGAGAGGAATCATGGATTACATGCAACGAAGCCGGGCCATCGACGAGTTGATAGATCCGATGCTGGCCGAGTTCAGAGCCAGGAATCGGAAAACCGCGGCCGTCTACGAACTGCTGAAAGTGAACCTTAGGCACAGCTTCGAGAAGTTTCTCGAAACTGAGTTGCAGAAAACTGAGGACCACGCGCAGGAACAGCTAAGCAAAGAGCAGGAACGGTCGAACACATACCTGAGCTGGTGGAGAGAACTGAGCAGCCAACTCCGTAGCATCCAAGCCACGAATGGCGACGGCGGAATGAGTAGCGAGGAATGGGCCAGACTTCGCCAGCTCAACGACTCGCAGCTTAGGACCTGGGTGACGGTGGGCGCTGCGATGGAACGGAAGGGCCACGACTCCCCAATGAGTAACGGACTTCGCTGGGTCGAGGACAACTCGGTGCATCTAGCCGATCCCTCGGAGACGCAATAATCGCCCGTTTGATGGACGAAATGAAATAAGGTGCTAAGAGTACGACAAGCTACCAACGCCAATGTGTGCACTGTCGCGAAACGCGCGACCTTGATGTCGAATTCCCTGAGACTTCGATGTATTGGCCTACAGGCGTCGATTACCTGGATTGTCCGGAGCCGAACTGCGAAGAGCTTTATTTGTGCCCGCCCTGTTCCTCTAAGCCGGGCGTTGAACTGTACTGGCAAGCCTTCGGGTTTGCATCCGATGAGGGAGCGGTCCTTTTCGCCTTATACGATGCGGAGTTCCGAGGTCGGCATAACATCACCGAAACCGACGGCCTCAACTGACATAAGTGGCCTTTGGCGAACCGGCGTTGCGCGTGGAATTACTGACAGTCAGGCCTTGTGGGGATAAGGAAGGAAAAGGTATCGTCAAATCCTCACTATTCCCACGAGGACTTCGGTTATGGTGAACGCAAAGTGCAGGTCCTGCGATCATGCCGCCGGCATCGGTGCTTACTGCAGCGTGTGGACCGCGGACCTCATGGCCAAGGCTCTCAACCCCTTCTCTACGGCGGCAAGCGGAAGAAGGGGCAAGCTGGAGCTACCTCAGAGAGGCCTCCGCTCAACGGAGCCTGTTCCGGTTATGAAGGGACCTGTGGACGTTCAGCAGGGGGAAGAGAAGAACATGAACGGGCAACGGCGGACTTGGGCCCACGAAAACGAGATAAAGGCCTGGCACGACACCCACTACGCTCATACCAGTCCCGAGACTAAACGCTCGGCATGGCAGTGCTTCGCCAACCTCCAGGACCCCTACAACACCGGCAACTTCATGACCGGATGGGTGCAGATGATCGGCGGGGACGAGTACGGGAACCTGCTCATCGAGGAGATAAACGAACGTCCGTCGCTACAGAGGATCACGGCCGCCACCCCCAAGACCTCCTATCCCTACCGCAGGGACCGGGCTTGGCTGATGAACCAATCCCAGTGGGTCAGGACCGCTCTCAAGTACGACGGCACCAACATCTGCCAGTATTCCTACCAAGACGCCGACGGCAACCGGTTCACCACCTTCAAGCTCAGGACGAGACCTTTCGTACCAGCCCACTTCAGGGTGATGCTGGATCGCAGCCTCAGGAAATACCCTGCGGTCGCCGGCATCAGCATGGAACCCGGGGAAGCCATGGCCTATGAGCTCTACGGCAGGCAGAACCCGATGCTCATCACCTACCGGGAAGAAATCGAGCTCACGGCCCTGTTCCGGAGAAACCCGGACACAGGGGACATAGACCCTGCGGACCCCGAGGACCCGGCCTTCGCACGCTTGGACTGTCCCCTGTCGTCAGCGCGTCCGCCCCAACAGTGGCAGGACTCCAGGCAGGAATATCAGAGGAGGCAGGCGGATTACAGCGCCGGGCTGCGCGAGACCGAGGTCGACGGGGAAAAGGCATTCCAAGGGCACGAGGGCGAGATGCTCTACGTCCGCTTCCCAGACGGGGCAAGGACCAAGCCCGGGGCCTTCACCCGGCTGATAAAGCTCAAGCCGCCGGAGATTGAGGAGATCCACCAGGCCCTGGGCCACGTGCCCCGGGCCGAGGCCGAGGCCACCGCCCGGAACATCTGGGAGGTCGCGGACGAACCGGAACTCGAACACCTCCTGACCATGCTCCGGGAGGACTGGTCGGAGGATCAGCTACGCCGCTCCATGGACACCATCCGGAGGGTATTGGAGGAAACCCTGGAACGGCGCAGGCGGGAGGATGAAATACTGGAAATCTTCGGACGGGAGTTCGCCCCTGAGCAGTTCCGGGATGACAAGGCCACGGTGATGCGGGCACTCTCGGAACACTTCTCCAAGCAGGCGATGAATCGAGTGTTCAGCACCTTGGATAAAAGACTGCCATGACTGATACAGCTTGGGGGTGGCGGTTCAGGGAGTGCAACTTCTGCTCGGGCGTGTGTCGCATTCAGCATCATCGCCCTCGCGTCCACAGAAAACCCAGCCGCCCGGAGTCCGGGGGAACCGCCTCTGCGGTCCGGTAACCCCGCCCGCAGCACCTGACCCCTCTGCCGAATGTGAAGACGGCCGAAAACGCTCACGAATGGTGTCGCCCTGGGGGCACCGGAGGACATTGATCCAGATCAGAGGTGAGGGGCTGGACATAGCCCGGGGCACTCTTACATCCTGAACAGAAAAGGGCGACCACAGCGAGTCTCTCAAGGATTCGAATTATCGCTGGGATCAGCGACTATGGGGCTGCTCTTCTTGCAACGTACGATGACGCTATGTGGGAGCGCCACACTGCCGGTGGCAGACAGCAGGACGATATAGGCAGGCCCAGTGGCGAATCCTACTTAGCCCGAATCCACCGAAGGACGGCCTTGGGGACAGCCCTTGAAGCAGCCGGAGGGTGCTCCTCTGAATCTGGGATAATGGTTTTGGAACAGAAACCCGCCCGGAAATAAGGAGCACTCAATAGATGCTGCCACAGAACAATCCCGACCGTATCCGCATCGCCTTTGACGACCACCGCCTGGTGGCCAATGCCGGCCTGCTCCTGCCGGCCACCCTCGCCCGGCATCTGGGCCTGCGGGAACTCGTCGACCGTCACCTTGACCTCGGCGGCGCGCCAGGGCGGGCCAACAGGGGGGACAAGATGCTGACGCTGGTCGCCTCCGCGCTGGCGGGCGGCGACTGCATCGACGACGCCGATGCGCTGCGTGCCGGTGGGACGGTCGGTGTTCTCGGCTGCGTGGTCAAGGCGCCATCCACCCTCGGGACCTTCCTGCGCAGCTTTCGCTGGGGGCACGTCCGTCAACTCGACCGCGTGAGCCGCCAGTTGCTGGCACGCGCATGGAAGGCCGGGGCAGGACCCGGCGATGCGCCTTTGACCATCGACCTGGATTCGACTATCTGCGAGACCTATGGACTGGCCAAGGAGGGCGCACGCCACCACGGCTATACCGGCGCCCGTGGCTATCACCCGCTGCTCGCGACCGCCGCCGGCACCGGGGACGTGCTGATGTCCCGGCTGCGCGAGGGCCGCGCCAACACCGCTCGGGGCGCTGCCCACTTCCTGCGGGAGACCGTGGGACGGGTGCGCTATGCCGGCGCCAGAGGCCAACTCACGGTGCGGGCCGACAGCGGCTTCTATGCTCATAGCGTGGTATCCGTCTGCCGCAAGCTGGGCCTGCGCTTCTCCATCACCGTCCGCCAGCACAAAAGCCTGCGCAATCTCATCGAGGCGATACCCGAGGCGGATTGGACGCCCATACCCTACTGGATGGACGGCGCCGCCGATGTGGCGGAAACCACCTACATCCCCTTCCAGAGTGAACCCGACACCGCCCCGGTGCGGCTCATTGTCCGGCGGGTGAAGCCCACGCCCGGTTCCCAATTGGCCCTCTTCGCCAGCTACAGCTACCACGGCTTCATCACCGACCGGGACGGGGAGACCCTGGAACTGGAGGCCGACCACCGCCGCCACGCCGAGGTCGAGAACGCCATACGCGACCTCAAGTACGGCGTCGGCCTGAACCATCTCCCCTCGGGGCGCTTCGCCGCCAACGCCGCCTGGCTGGCCGTCCAGGTGCTGGCCCACAACCTCGCTCGCTGGACGGCGCGGATTGGTCTGGGCGAGCAGATCGTGACCACCAAGACCCTCCGGCGACGGTTCTTCGGTCTGGTGGGGCGGCTCACCCGCTCGGCGCGCAGACTCACTTTGCATCTTCCCCGAGGCTGGCCCTGGGCTGAGCAGGCCACTCTCGCCCTGGCCCGACTGCGAGCCATCCCACTCCCAGCCTGACGGCGCTATCCGCATCCGACCCAACGCCTCCAAACTCGCGTCCGCCCGGTCCGCGAGTGCATTCTGCTGCGTCCGGTCTCACTATCACGCGATTCCCAGCCTCCAAAGACCGCTCTCGAGGCCCGGTGCGGCTACTGAAAACCCTCTGCCGTGTCACATCGGTCCCAATGGAGCCAAGGCTTTCTACCTTGTAGGCTCCCTCATCCCAATTTGCCCAGCCCTCAGACCTCCCATCGGTGGATTCGGGCTTAACGGGAGCTATGAGGGACCGAGCACAGAACACAACGCCGGTCGCGGCGAACACTCTGAACAGACCCATCAGTGCCATGCCCCACTTCTTCATGTGACCCCGCACACGCGGTGACGTATAACATCACCCACACTGGTTCCGCCTGCTCCCCCACTCAAATCTTGGCCCCAACACTCCCACCTACGTGGCGAGGACCCGGACACCCGCTTCCAGACGATCCCGGAGATCCGTTCGCCCCCGCCAGCGCGCAGATGAACCCATAGTTACTAATACGCCTTAGCAGACGCTTGCGCAGAGCCCGCTCAAACGGCCGGGCAGACAGCCTGGAACAGATGGGGTTCCCATGTCCGCCTCCGGACACCCCTATACCTTTGCAGCAGCCAGCACCGAGAACCGACACTGCAGCTGTCGCCCCGAAAAAACCCCCGCCACACAACCAATCCCCTGACCGGCCTCGGACCACGCCGCTCGGCCACCGCACTTACGCTGTCAGGACGATCAAGGTAGAATGAACCAACCAGAACCATCCGCCCCGAGAGGCCCGATATGACCACCAAACCACGAACCCTTCCTCCACTGCCCGACCCACCCGAACGTGAGCCCGACGAGAAAATGACCAGCGTCAAGCACCTCCACCAACCGGGCAACACCCACCACCTAGCCCAGCACTTCGGAAACGCGGAGACCAACCTCGTCTCCGCAGAACTCTACATCACCATGATGCCGGAACGCCGCCTGCCCAGCGGACTGGCACGGCGATACCCCGACCTGCTCATCGCCCTGGACGTCGACCCAGTAGCCTACTACGAAAGCAACGGGTACATTATCGGCGAGCAACCCAAACCGCCCGACTTCGTGCTGGAAGTGGCATCCCCCAGCACCGCAGACGAGGACACCGGGCCTAAGAGGCTGGACTACGAGGCCTTGGGAGTAGCCGAATACTGGCGTTTCGACGAGACCGGTGAACACCACAAGACCAAGCTGGCCGGAGACCGGCTGGTCGACGCAGAATACCAGCCCATCTCCATCGACACCCTGCCAGACGGCAGACTCAGGGGCCATAGCGCAGTCCTGAACCTGATACTGGAATGGCATGACGGGAACCTGAACTGGATCGACCCCGTAACCGAGGAACACATTCCCACCTTCCAACAGGAACGGGAAGCCAAACTGCAGGCCGAGTCGCGTGAGGGCCAGGAACGGGAAGCCAAACTGCAGGCCGAGTCGCGTGAGGGCCAAGAACGGCAAGCCAAACTGCAGGCCGAGTCGCGTGAGGGCCAAGAACGGCAAGCCAGGCTGGAAGCCGAGGCCCGGAACCGCGAGCTAGAAGAGGAACTCCGCAGACTCAGGGGCGAATAACCCGCCACCACACACCCACGTCACCAACCTATTGCCGTCTCAAACGCCGCTCGGCCCTAACAGCCTTCGCAGTAGATATTCGAAAGGACCGCCTTTTCCCTCACCGAGCCAACCTGGCCAGCCTAATCGAAGCGCTGCTGCAGCCCATGCCCGGCTACGGTTCGTCCACCGCGTCCACCATCGCCGTAGCCACTGTGGACATTTACCACAGCCACAGAAAAATTACCAGGTTCAATGTACAGACTAGAGCTGAGAGACCAAACCATGTCCGAACAAGTCCCGACAACCCTCTTCCCATCCAACTGCAGACGCGCAGCCATTACATTAGTCGCCATCATCCCATTCCTAGCCGCATTAGTCCTCCTCTACTCCGCATTTAACTCACGAACCCTGCTTGCATACGAATTGACGACCTACCTTGCTGATAACCAAAATACGATCCTCACGGCAATAATTATTTCCACAATCCCCATTGCCCTGCTGGTAGCCCAACTCCGCTATCCATTACCAACCTTCCTTACCGCCCTCCAACCAATGCTCATTCCAGCCATGTTCATCGCCGCCGACCCGACTCTACATCTCCTCTTCAGGACCTCACTGGTAACCCTGATAGCCACTCCATTCCTGGCCCTAACGCTCTTTATCTTTCCCCTCCTTGACCAAAAGACCCAAAACCAGGACGACCCCCGCCAGCGCGGAGATGAACTTTCCTCTATCACAAGAACCTTGTAGTTGTCTTCGCAGAGCCCGCCTACGCGGTGATGAACCCCCATCCGATACGCCAAAACAAGGCCAAGGGCACCACCCGCGGCGGTATTCTCAACTCCGGAAAACTCAGCCACACCCTCAGTAATAGCCAAAAGAGCCCCCCGCAGCGATAATATTCGCAATCAACCCCGAGAGGGCCGTCATGACCACAGCCGACGCCAAGGCCGCCGCAACCCGGACCACCCCACGATTCCGCCTGCCGGACCCCCCGGAAAGAGAGCTCGACGAAGTGACCGCTTTGGACCAGATCTACAACCGCGGCATGAGCGACTACCTCGCACACCACTTCGGCAACCGTGACACCACGCTGATAACCGCAGACCGCTGGATAGTCGCCAGCCCCGAGGAGAACAGAGCACGGGCCAGAAGGCCCGACCTGCTCATCGCCTTCAACGTAAGCCCAGAGATCCACCGGGAAAACAATAGCTACGTATCCTCCGACCAGGGGAAGCCACCGGACTTCGTCCTTGAGGTCGCATCGGAAAGCACTGGCGACACGGACACCGGCGACAAGCGTCAGGAATACGCAAGACTGAAGATCTCGGAATACTGGCGCTTCGATGAGACCGGAGTCCACCACAAGACCAAACTGGCCGGAGACAAGCTGGTAGAAGGCAGGTACGAACCAATCCCCATCCAGCAT
>CBDHDY010000017.1:0-71883 GCA_965261885.1 Dehalococcoidia bacterium | reverse complement strand
TCATCCAATCTGCCCGATGCCGGAATCAACAGCGGGGGTGGATTCGGTTCTACGTAGTTGGGGCAGTTGCGTCCGCCACATTCAGCGCATGCGTATCGTTGAGCTACTGGCTCGATGTCTTGGTAGGGAGCAGGAGGATTCCGCTCTCCCAGGACGTCACTGTCCCCGTATTCTGAGTATCGAGTCATAGTCATACTTCCTCTCATCGTTGGCGTTCAGTCCGTAACGTCCGCTGCGGAGTTCGCGGCAATCCCAGCACAGCTCGTATCCTGCCTGGATCCTACCCCAGTGCAACGGTCAGCCGACACCCTGGCGACCAACTGACGACGCGCCTGCGAAACACCTCCGCGCTGGCGGGGCCGCCTGTTGGGGTATTCCCCGGTGAGCTGGTTCCGGAACACCGCCGCCCTGCGGGGTAAGTAGAGACCTCGCCGGTAGTCTAGCATCCGGGGGCTGATGCCGGCGCCGGCTCAGTATTCGTAGGTGCCGTAGCGCTCGGAGTACCTCCGCCGCTTGCCGGCGGCCACGGTGTCCTCCGCGTCGACTCGGAGCGAGATCCGCGCCGCTCTGCGGTCGTGCCGGTGATCCCGGAGCCCGGTGGCGCGGCTGTCCCGCCGGATGATCGTGGTCCAGTCGCGCTGGCCGTCGCGGCCGGTGCCGCGGACGAAGCGCCGGATGGTTCGTGCCATGGCTGCTTCCCTCCGGTCAGGGTTGGGGCCTGCTGGTTGCGGGCTCAGGCGCCGCACTCGGTGGCGGTCTCCCATGCCTGGCATTGGGCTTCGGGTCTCAACCTGTGGGTGATGCGGCGACGATTTCGAGCAGCATCTCCGCCATCTTGAGGTCGGCCGCCGGGTCCGAACGCAGGGTCTCTCGCCATCTCCGCTCCCCGGCCGCTTTTGCTGGGCGTGGGAAAGTCCGGCGTGGAGCATGATATGGGTCAGGAGCAGCATGTCCTCGGTGGTATACGGTTCGTCTTGGTCCGCTGGCGGACGTAGTTGACGGTGACCGCGGCGGCATTGATCGAGTGGGGGTCGGCTCCTGGCCAGAGGGGGTCCGGCTCCCGGGTTATGTGCATCACGAACTGCGGGCCGGGGTCTCCCGTGTCCATCCATTCCTGCAGGATCGTGGCCGCCTCTCTGACCGCGGCTCTGCCCCGGGCGTGCGCCAGCGGGCTGTCCTCGCGGGTGAGGATGTCCAGGACCCACCGTCCGGCGGCGGTGCTGAGGTCGGCGCCCTCGGGTACGGCGCGGGCGAATGCCAGCGGCCAGTCGGCCAGGTCGTGGGGGCCGTCATCGTAGCTGAGCGTCTCGAATATGTGGTCCTCGAGGACCGCAAGCTCGGCGGGTATGCCGAACAGGGTCTCGTACTCGGCGTGCTCCTGCTCGGCGCCGGGGGCGAAGTCGTGGATCGAACAACCGACGCCGCATCCCGTCCCGGTGTCCTCGTTCCAGAAGGCGCCCTTGCGGAAGCTGTCCTGGTCGCGGTGCCGCTCCAGCGACTCCAGGAGTTGCGCCTTGGTGACCTTGCCGGTCTGGAATGCTCTCATTCGGTCTGCTCCTGCCCCGGGCCGGTCACGGCCCAGACG
Source organism: Dehalococcoidia bacterium (assembly GCA_965261885.1). Classification (GTDB taxonomy): domain Bacteria; phylum Chloroflexota; class Dehalococcoidia; order Lucifugimonadales; family UBA3495; genus VXOI01. The sequence goes on along the minus strand of CBDHDY010000017.1, from coordinate 70,298 downwards.
GTGTGGTGTCCCATTGAAGGGGTCCTCCTGGTTTCCTGATATGGCTTCCGGCGTCGGGATCTGGGCGTCAGGCGCCGCACTCGGTGGCGGTCTCCCACCGGCCGCTGTCCAGGCTCCAGGAGCGGCGCTCCATGGCCAGGGGCAGATCCACGCCGTCTTGGTAGATGTCCTCGGGCTTGTGCTCGGTGAAGGCCATCCGGCCGGCGTAATCGCTCAGTGCGTAGCTCAGCCGCCAGTCCCGGCCGTTGGCGGCGTCCTCCTCCGCGGCGACGAAGTCGGCGAAGGTGCACTGGGTCCGGGTCTCGAGGTCGGCGTACCGGGCCCACATCAGGGGGTAGTTGCCGTCCCGGCGGTGCTGCTGCCACGCCTCGGCCTCGCTGAAGAGGCTGACGACGGGGGGTTCCTGGTCCGGGGCGCCGGCGGAGGCGGGTAGCTGGCTGCCCGCGTAGGACAGCACCGCGAGCGCGGTCATGACTATCAGGATCGGGGCGGCGCGAAATAGGGCTTGCATTGGTCGTCCTCCTGGGACTGTCGAGTAGGGGGATCAGGCGGCCTGGGGCCAGCCCTGGAAGTTGCCGGGGTCCGGGGTGGCGCCGGCGTCCTCCGCGGGGATGGCTGAGCCTCCCCACAGTGCCAGCCGCCGGACTGCCTCCTGCAGGCTGGGGCCGCCGCCCTCGTTGGCCAGGAACTCGTCGGACCGGTCGATGGCCGCTTGGATCACTCGGGACGGGTTCGTGCCCATGGGACGTCGCCTCCTGGTGCTACGCTCGGGGACTGCGCTCGGTGCTGCGCGGGCCGTCCGGCCGATGGGCGCGCGGGGTTGCGGGCCTCCGGTCCCGGCTCTGCGAGGCCCGGGACGGCGCCTCCGGCGGCGGCTGCCCGCCGAGGGCCCCTGCGGGGGGCTTCGGGTGCCCCGAAATTTTTGGGCGAACGCCCAGAGCGGGGCGTCCGCCTGAACGTATCCGGAGTTCGGGATGTGCATTCGGGCGTATTACGGATCTCGGCCCAAATCACGTTGACCTGCCGCAGGGGGGTTCTGGGTTGGCCGGTGACGGCCGTCGCGGACGGGATGCCTGCGGCAGGGGGTGGTGCTGGACGGAGGCTCTGCCCGTCCGGGGATCCGGTCAGCTCTCGGGGTGCCGCAGGAAGGGAGGATGCCCCCTGCAGGCGCTGGCTGGCCGGACCTCCGGGAGGGCTCGGGCCGGGTGAGGTGCGGAAAATTTCGGCGGACGACCCGCCGGTCGCCCGCCAGATTCTTTCCGGTGTGCGCAGTTGGTATTCCAGGGTGTCATGCGTTCGAGGTCAACTCATTGGATGGGATGGGCCAGGTGAACGCCACTGAGGCTGCTGGAGCGGCTATCAGGAGGGTGCTGCGCAAGCTGGATGGTGCGGATTGGAATGGTTATGCCACAGGGGGTTAGTCTGACTGGTCGAGACAACGGTCTTGGTGGTCGTTGCAGTGGCGCTCTCCGCAGGCCCGGCACTTGGGCGGGAAGCCGTGGGCCTCGATGCAGGCCACGGAGCAGAGGCCGTCGTGGATCTCCTGATCGCGGCAGGCGCAGTCGCGGGTGTGGTGCCGCAGCATCTCGTACTGGTCCTCGGAGAGCTCGAACATCTCGGCGCCGCCGTCGGGCATGGTCAGGATCAGGGCCCGCTCGAAGTCCGATGGGCAGGCGTTGGTCCAGAGCATGGCCAGGCTGGCGTTGTCGAAGGACCAGGCGGTGCAGCGTCCGATGGGATTGAGGGCGTGGTATTCGGTGCTGAGCTGCTTTCTCGGGAAGTCGTAGGTGAACTCGGGGAGCGGGTCGGTGGCCGCGTCGTGTGCTTCGCTGTTGTTCACCTCCAGGGCGACGTAGCGGCGGGTCAGGGCCTGCCAGTTCCGTTCGTGCTTGGGGCAGGAGTCCCGCAGGTCGGCTTTCTCGAATCCGCACTCTTCGTCATCGAAGAAGTCGGGGTCGATCGTGCAGGTGAAGTCTTCCGCGGTGGTCATCGGGGGGGTTACTCCTTGGTGGTCGGCTGGCTACCTGTTGATTTCTTCCATCAGCCTCTTGGCGCGGACCCGGAAGGACTCGTAGGTTGGGCACTGGTCCAGCAGCGAGGAGATGCCCTCCAGGATGCGGAGCGCCTCTGCGCCCGGGTCCCGGTCCTGTGGGTCTGGTTCCGCCTCGGGGGTGTGGGACTGCGGCGGGATCTCGTGTCCGAAGGCGGCGTCTGCCTCCACCCAGTACTCCGGCTGTGCCGATGCTGCGCTGGCGTTGTTGTTGGCCAGCTGGTCGCAGTGTTCGTTGCCGGGGTCTCCCGAATGGCCCTTCACCCATTCCCAGGTGATGTCGAGGCCCTCGGCCAGGGCGATGAGGTCGTGCCACTGCTCCTGGTTCTTCACCGGATCTCCGGACGAGGTGCGCCAGCTCCGGCGCTTCCAGCCGCCGATCCAGTTGTCGTTGAACGCCTTGATGACGTATTGGGAGTCGCTCCGGACGGTGATGGCGGCGCCGGCGAGCTCGGGGGTCTGCCTGAGGACGCGGAGCGCCTCGATTACTGCTGCCAGCTCCATCCGGTTGTTGGTGGTTGCGGGATCGCCGCCGGTGACGGTGACCAGGGAGTCCTGGCCCCACTCGATGGTGGCGGCGAAGCCGCCGGGGGAGTCGCCTGCGTTCTGGTTGCCGAGGCAGGAACCGTCGGTGTTGATGATGACGTGGGTCATGCGGCGGCCTCCAGCGGTTCGGCGGGCATGCGCCGGATGGGAAGCTCCGTGATCCTGCCAAGACCGTCGATGCGGACGACGCGGCCGGGGTTGTGGCGCTTGATCAGCTCGTCCAGGGCCTCGCCCTGGGACAAGTCGCGGCGGCAGACGAATATCACGTCCGGCTGGCCCTCGGCAGCGACCTCAAGCTTCCTGCGGCTGGCCCAGGCGCGGGCCTGGTCGGCGAAGTCGCCCTCGGACGGGTCGAGCAGCAGTCTGTGGAAGTGGCGGTGGCGGTTGCGCAGATGCTCGGCGGCCGTCTCGTGCCGGCGCCGGCGGCGCCAGTGGCTGATGGCCCGCTCTATCCTGGGCCAGTGGTTGCAGTTCGGGGCGGCGATGATCCAGGCCAGCATGGTCTCCTCCTCCTGCACGGGGTGGCGTCATCTAGATGGCCAGCCTGAGCTGGCTGCGGTCGTAACGGGTGCGGATGCTCTCCAGCTCCTTGGCCATCAACCGGGCCTGTTCCTCCCAGTACTGGTCGATGCGTTGCTCGGCAAACTGCAGGGCCTCCTGCTCGGTGGAGACGAACAGCGAGCTCATGAACTCGGGGCCGTCCCGGTGATCGAACTCGGCCCAGAGCTGCCAGGCAGCGTCGATCGCGGAGCCGGGGTCCTGGGACCGGTGCGCCGGCCTCATGTCCATGATCGAGGCGGGGATCCTCCCCACCTGGAACGTCATCCGGTTGATCGTGGCGCGCCAGAAATGCCACTGCCAGGGGGCATCGCCCGCTGCGGCAGTGCGCCGGCCGCTCTTCACCGTGACCCGCTCCCAGTTGATGGCCAGGAGCGGAGCTGCCGGGGCGTTCATCCGGGGCCGCTTCCGGCGTTCATTATCAGGAAGCATTCCAAGGCCACGCCGGCCTCTGGGGCGATGGGATCTGCGATGTGGGCCACGGCCGTCATGGGCGGCTTGGCGCCGGCGGCCTCGCGGATGGTCTCCAGGAAGCCCTCGCGGGCTGAGGAAGCGGTGCGGTGCATAGCCCGGTGCGGCGCCGGCGATGGAGTAGGTCTTCTGACCGGGCATGAACGTCTGGTGCGGGCTGTCGGTCAGGTCCTCGAACTCGTCCGCGTCCAGCGGCGACTTCAGGTCCACGTGGATGGTGTGTCCGGTCATCTGGTCTGTCTCCTTTGCTCTCGGTGTCGGGAATGTGGTCGGCGGTCAGCTGCTGGTGCGTCTATCCGAGGATGCTTCCGGGGTCCATGGTCAGGAAGCACTCGGTGTCCGTCTCGGGCGCTGGGCCTTGCAGCTCCGCGAGGGCCGGCCCGGCCCACTCCTGGGCCAGGGTGAAGGCGTCGGCGGGACAGTCGGCCACGATCCACGTCTTGGCGTGAGGACCCTGTCCCTCGAGTGGCCAGATACCGGCGAAGTGGGCTTCTCTGCCCAGGTCCGGCTGGTATATCGGGTTGGTCTCGACTATCAGCTCTCGCTGCCCGTCGAGGGGGAAGTGTCTCATTCGCTCCTGCAGGGTTCTGCCTCCGTTGTCGCGGGTGGTTTGGGCTGCGGCGGTCTTCTGAGCGTCAGCGGATGGTCGGGACCCGGGTCTCGAGGCCGGTGGCTGATCGGAAGGTCTCGGCCAGGTTCTCGACGAATATGTCGCTGTGCTCCGAGACGTCCTTGTAGCTTCCGCCCCGGATGCGGCCGAACTTCAGGTCGAAGAGGTCCGAGCCGTTCAGGCTGATCCGGACGTGGTTGACGTCCCGGTTGCCCTTGAACCTGAACGCCAGTGCCTGCTCCTCCATGACGAAGTTGTCGGCGGCGACCATCAGTTTCATGCCGCGTAGCCCCTGTGGGCTCAGGCACTTCAGGATGTGATTGGCCAGGTTTTCGCGTTCGCTCAACAGGGGATCTCCTGGTCTGTCAGAATGGGGTTCGGGTTCAGAAACAGAGCTCGCCGTCGTCTCCGGGAACGGTGACGGCCTCGTTGGCCATGGTCAGGCCCTGGGCGACGCCGACGGCAAGGACCTGGTCCAGCCGGAGGCCGGCGATCCGGTGGTGGAGGCGGCGGTACTCGCGGTGGGCCAGCGCCGTCAGGGCGCGTTCTGCCCCGAACCGGTCGACGGCCTGGTCCTGCGGGTGGACGGCGATCCTGTCCCGGGCGGCCTGGGCCAGAAGAAGCAGGCGGTCTGCCTCCATGATCCAACGCCTCTGCTGGCGGAGGTCGAGCTTCTTGTCGATGCGCTGGCAGTAGCTGCGGCAGCTGGTGTCGGGTTCCTCGGCGCCATTGACGTAGCGGCCCCATTCCAGCTCCAGGGCGTTGAACTGGGGCAGGTCCTCGGCGGCCGCCTGCAGGGCGGCCAGGGCCAGCTGGGCCCGGGGCATCGACCGGAAGGTCGAGAGGTCGCTGTTCTCAGCGCCGCCCGCGATCGCCGCGGCCATGACTGCCGAGCCGTTGGCGTGAGCGAAGGCGCTGGCGATGAAACGTTCGGTGCCGGCGGTTCTCGTCTTCGTGGTGACCATGGCTTCCTCCTCTCAGCGCCTCTGCGCTTTGTCCTGGGTGCCGGGGGCAGCGGCCGAGCGTTGGCGCGCCGCCCCTGGCTTCCGGTGTGGCCGGCTGGGGCTGTCAGGCGGCCTTCTCGGCCGGCTGGTGTTCCGGTGTTGGGCCGGCGAAGTAGCAGGGGTCGCAGAGGTAGGGCTTTGGCATGTCCAGGGCTGGGGTGAACCACTCCCCGCAGTCGCGGCACTGCAGCCGGACCTCCGGGCGGTTGTAGTCGCCTCGGCCCACGGAGGTGGGGATGCCGCGGCCGTTGAGCTTCTGGGCGAGCCTTCGGACGCGGACCATATCCCGGTCGTCCTGTTCGCTCCAGTGGGTCTGGACGGCGTTCATATCCCGTAGCATCAGTTGTCCTCCTGCAGGTCGTGTCCGGTGCCGGGCAGCGGCCGAGCGTTGGCGCACCGCCCCCCTGGCTTCCGGTGTGGCTGGGCCGTTTCAGGGGCTGTCAGGCGGCCTTCTCGGCCTGCTCTTGGCCCGCGTCCCGCCCCGGGTTTTCCTCCGGGTCTGCCATGGACTCCTTGACCCATTCCCAGAAGACCCTGGTGGCCTCGGCCGGGTCGTCGAAGGTCCCCTCGCGGTGGTAGTTGCGGGCGGAGTCCTCGACCTTCACCCTCGTCCCTCCCTTCTCACGGGTTATTTCCATCCTGGCCATGACGGTGGCCTCCTCGTTCGAGCTGGGGGTGCCGGGGACGGCGTCTAGCCGTCCCGGCTGACCATGAGCCTGTTGTGGACTGCGATGATGTCGTCTATGACAGTCTCGGCTCCGTCCTGGAGCTCTTTCATGACCTGGGCGCCGATGTGGAACATCAGCTTGTTCTGGGTGCTGCTGATGCCGAGGGCGCGGTCGATCAGGTCTCCGATGTCCTCGCTGGTGACGATGTTGCCCTTGGCCGTGGCGCTCGCGATGTATTCGCTGAGCATGGTGTTGACCATGGGTATGAACTCGTCCCATACGGGGAGGGCCACGGTGATCTGGTCGGGACGTGAGATTGCTTGGAGCACCCTTCCTGGGTGGTTCTGTTCCAGGTACTGCAGGCCCAGTCCCCAGACCGCTATGGGCACGGTCTGGGTCTCGCCGTTCAGGTGGAACTCGAGCCTCGGGCGCTCACCGAGCATGTAGATCTCTTCGGTGGACTTGGCGTCGTCGTCTGCCGCCTCCGCCCCGGTGGCCGGGGTCTCGTCGCCCAGGTTGCTGGGCAGCCAGTCCAGGAGGAGCTCGGCGGTGCCGGGTGTCTCTTCGCTGAGGGTCTCCGTGTCCTGGTCCTGACGGGCCTCGATGGCCTCGGCCTGTTTCAGGAACGCGGTTATGAGGGTCCAGCGGGACGGGTCCAGCGCCCAGGACTCGTAGGTCTCCTTCTCGGCGTCGGTGCCGCGTGTGGGGCCGAAGGCGCGTTTCAGGACGGTGGCGGCGCGCCGGCAGGCGTCTGCGGCCACTGTGGGGGCGCAATCGGTGCTGAGGGTCTTGAATATGCCGAACAGGTCCTCCGCCTGGTCGCGGCGGATCGGCGCCTGCAGCAGCTTGGCCAGCTGCTCCTTGCTCATGCTTATGTTCGCTGGGGTGGCCTTCTCTGTGGTCATGGCTGCACCTCGCGTAAATTCGAAATTCCTGGGGTGATGGTCTCGGCCGCTGGCATCCGGCCACGGTGCTGCTGCAACTGCTTGTGCCGTCAGTGTTTGGATCGTGAGATCGGGGTCCTTCGACCCCCGGGGTTGTGGACCCTGCCAGTGCAGTTGCGGCTGTTGGTCAGCTCTCGAGCTGAGGGTGTTCCAGCCGCCGTGCCAGGATGCTGGCGGTCTCATAGACCAGGCTCAGCACCATGTCGTGGTTGGCCCGGATGGTGAGGGCGCTGGCCACGCCGTTCTCGGCGTCGGCGTCTAACGCGTCTTCCGTGTCTGTGACGAAGTCCCGCGGCGTGGCCGCGAATCTCTTGAGAGCGCCGCAGGTCTCGCAGTGGTGGTTCGCCGCCGGGCGGGGGCCGGCGCTGCGCTGCTGGTGGAGGGCCCGGTAGTCGGGACACACGGTGGCCAGGTACTCGAGTACCATCTCCAGGCTGTGCTCTGCCGCGTCTCGCGCGGCTTCCAGCGCTGGACTGCCTTGGCCCACCGGTCTGCCGTTCTGGTCGGCTTCCTCCAGGAGCTGCGCTGCCGCGAGCGCCTTCCGGCGCGACTGGGCGATGACCTCTTGGAACTGGTTGGAGTCTCCGGTCATGGGTCGCCTCTCGGCGCTCTGTCTTCTGTACGTGGGAGGCCCGCCGCCGCACGGGCAGCGCCAAAGGGCGGCGGGCCTCTCTCCGGCCTGGGCCGGGGGTCCTACTGCCCTCGGGGCAGGCCGTCTGTGCGGCCGCAGTTCACGCACTTGCGGTAGTGGCCGATCACGTCTTCGCAGAGGACCAGGTCTCCCTGGCAGCAGTTGCATGAAGCAAGCCAGTACTTGGGATAGCTTGTTTCCGTCAGGACTGCGTCGGACCGGATGAGCGTGGGCGCTTCCAGCTTCGTGCTCCTCGGGAGGTGCCGTGCCGGCAGGTCTCCCTGCCAGTGGCCAATGACGTCTTCGCAGGGGACCTGGTCACCGTGGCAGCGGATGCAGGAAGCAAGCCGTGGCGTGGGATGTGTTCGCTCCGTCAGGACGGCCTCGGGCCGGACGAGGGTGGCTGCGTTCAAATTCCTTCCTCCTGGGAGCTGTCTTCCTGACAGCCCCCTGCCTGTGGTTGGCTTCCGGACATTGGTGATGGTCCGGCTGCGGCGTCGTCCGGTGCTGATGTGGTCAACTGGCGATGTACTCGCCGGTGTTCCGTGCGCCGCCGCCGGCCCGTGCGGAGTGAAAAGGCGGCGGCGCCGGGCGCGTCTGGACGCGCCTGCCACAGCCGCTGAGCGGCATGGATGAGGGTGGAGTCAGGAGGGGAGGAAGAAAGGAGCGCCCCGGCCCAGGCGCCCCGTGGCCCGGCCCGTCGGGGCCGTCAGACCTGGATCAGGTCGAGGGTGCCGTCGTGGTATTCGGCAAGGAACGAATCGCCCAGCTCCGGCACAAGGGCGACCGGCACGCCCCGGTAGACCGCTGCGTCCCTGGGGACCGTGCCGGTCTGGGGTGGGGGATTCCGGAAACCCGTGGCCCTGGTCATTCCGGCGGCTCGCAGCCGCTCTTGGAGGAGTGCGAGGTTGGATCTGTTCATGCTGATGCGCCGGATGGTGCGGCCGGTTTGTTCGGCCTGCCGGAAGGCGCGGTCGGGAAATAGTCGTTCTGGGTAGAGTTGCAGGATGTTCGCTCCTTTGAGGTGTCGCGCCGGTGGGGGAGCCGGCGCATGCGCTGGAACCTGGCGGTGCTCCAGCTCCGCATTCCCTCCGGGTTGTCGTCCCACCATTCTTTCCCGATGCGGTCGTACTCGAAGAGGATGCGGTGCGTCTCCATCTCGTAGGCCAGTGTCGCGGCGGTCGGGACGTTCACGACGTTGCCGCTTCGGGCTGGGACTTCCGGACGATGGCGGGGAACTCCTCCAGGAGCTGGTCCACACGGTACGGGTCCATGGTGCCCTGGCACCACTCGGGGCTCTCGGCTGCGGCCAGCACGGCGGCGCGGCGCTCGTCGTGATCCAGCTCTTCCCAGCGGAGTGTTCCGCCCGTTCCGGAAAGGCGGGCGATTTCCGCCGCGATCGACGGGCCGGAGTCGTGGTCGGCAAAGCCCTGGGTGTCGGAAAGTTCGATGAAACGGGCCGGTTGTCCGGAAACCTGCTCCATCAGGGCGATCTGCTCGGGCGTCGCTTCGAACGCCGCGGTGTTGGTGGTCGTGCTCATGGGGTTCTCTCCTGTACTGTCGGGAAGGTCGTGATCAACCGCGCTTGGGGCCGCCGGCCGGGACGTGCTGGGAAAAGCGGCTCTGTCGGGAGACGTGCCGGTACGGCTCGGCCAGCGGCGTGGTACGGACGCGCAGAGCGGTGTCCGGAACGGCGGGAACGGCGGGGGATTCGGTGTCACTGGGGATACGCCGGGAAAAGGCGGAAATGTTGGGGGCTGGGGTGTTGGAGGTTATTTCGGGGCGGTGGGCCGGTGATTGGGGTGTGTTGCTTCTGGGGATGGGGACTCGGGTGCGGGCTGCGACATGGAGTCCCCGTCTTGACCGGTTGAGGGCTGTTTAGCGGCGCAACCCGCGCCGTCCCAGGTGCGGGGGCCCGGGGTCCTGGGCGGCGTGCTGGTCGTAGAGAGACCCCGTGGGCTGCTGTTCGGTCTCTTCCGGATTGCTGGCGCTCTCGCCGTTCTGTCCTTCCTCCTGCTGTTCCGGCGGCGCGTCGGCCGTTTCCGCAGGACCTGCGCCGGCGGCGGCATCTTCCGTACCGTCGGGATCCGCCTGCTCCATTGCGGTGCCTGCGGGCGTTTCCGGATCGTCGGGAGGGGGATCTCCGGGAGGATCGTCCTGGCTGACGGGTGCCGCTGGCCGGGGGGCGGTGTCGCCGCCCATCCTGTCGGGGGAGAGGCGGTCGGACCTGACCGGCACGGGCGGCCGGGCCGGGAGCTTGATCACGTCGAGGTTGCTGCGGATGATCTCGGCGTATTCGGTGTCGGGGTCGGACTGCCAGAACCACTCGGTCATCTCGCCGATGGCAGTGCGGGCGGCAAACGAGAGCTTGTCGATCCGGCCGCGGAGCCTGGCGCCGTCCACGTTCCACTTCCCGTCCAGCTTCTCGTACTGGATGGCCTCCCGGATCTCGGTGGCCAGCTGGGCGGTGTGTCCCTCGTCGGCGATCCAGCCGGGTTTGAGGGCGTCGAAGATGAGGCACCACTCGGCGACCTGGAACTCGGGCATCGACCGGCGCACGATGGCGGCGTACCGTTCCAGAAACTGGTGTACGGCGTCGGCCGGCTGGACCTGTGGTTTCAGGGCGCACAGGATGTTGATCGGGGCCTGCGGGTCGCGGGGAATGTGCACCGCACGTTTTGCGTTCTGTGATGTCATGCGGGTTGGGTCCCTCCCTTCCTGACCGGTGTGAAGTCGCCGGTTACTCCGGCGGTCCGGTCTGTCCGTCAGGGAGACTAACAGTGCGCGTTGGCCAGCTCTTTGCGCTGGGGCGCAGGGGCCGTCTATTCCCGGGGCGGCGGGTGCAGGCGCATTGCCTGCAGGGCCTGGCGGACGTGTCCGGTGCCGCGGTACTGCAGGTCGGGAAAGGTGCGGACCGCCTCGGGGACGTCCCACCCGTCGTCCATGACCGCGACCATCTTCCAGAGCATCACCATCTCGGGATGCGACAGGACGCCCGTCAGCATGGAGAGCAGCTGCTCCCCGTCGGGGTCTCCGTGAAAGCTGGCCCAGAGGGCGTCCCAGTCATGGTCGGTGCATTCGTTACCGTTGGAGTCCGTTATCAAGATGTCCGCTCCGGTGGCTGATCGAAGAGTGAGAAGCTGGGGTCGGCCACCCCGAGCCAGTAGCGGTGCTGGTCCTGCGTGCAGGGTTGCAGGACGTCGGCCACGCCCGCGATCCAGCAGGCGGAGCGTTCGGTGTCGGGTCTGGCGACGGCGGCTATCCGGACGCGCCACTGCGGGGGGGACTGAATTGGTGGAGCCTCGTACCCGGTCAGCATTGTGGCGATGAGGGCGGCGCCGCAATCGTCGCATACGTGGCCACGCATGATGACCTTTATGTGGCTGGCCGTCTGCCAGCCGATGTCCTCACCCTTCGCGTCCCAGCGGTGGTTGTCCAGCACCCTCTGGAAGTTATCCTGGGCTGCGCTTCTTGCTGGGCTTGAGCCACAGGTCTCGGCCTGGAGGTTCCGGCTCATCTCGGGGTGGTTGGAGGAAATGGGTCCGGGGAGTTGGGGAGGGATGACCAGGCTGAGAGCGGCGCACTGACAGACGTGGCTGTCGGAGGCGCAGCCGCAGAAGCTGGCGGGTTCGTCCACGGAGGCCTGCAGGTCCGCTGCGATGAGGATGGTCCGGTCCTTCAGGGAGGCGGCGATGTCCGCGCCGTCGGCGATGGCTCGTCGTCCCTGCCGGCTGTTGCCGTTGACGACCCTGGGGTGGTGGGCGTGGTAGGTCAGGATTGTTACGTGGCCGTCGGGTCCCTGCCTGGTAACGGCGATGGTGCCGTGTGTCCGGAGGGAGAGGACGGTGCTGTCGAAGTCGGCCGGTTGGATGTGGATTGTCATTGTCGGAGCACCTCGGATCGGCGGAATTCCGGTGGTGGCCACCGCTTTGGCGGGGCGTTCTGGATGTTATGGCCGAGGATGAGGTCCAGCACGGGAGACCACCGCTTTGGCGGGGCAAGGGCCTTGTTGCCGTCAGACGCGTCTTTCGGGGAGGGGCGGGGTACTTGGCAAACGAGCATGATCCCAGTCTGAGAGGGACACCTCCGCATCGGCGGGGTTGGGCCGAAAAACCCCGGGCGGAGGAGACGCTGGTCGGGGACACCGCCACATAGGTGGGGCTGGACATGATGGGGGATGTGCTTATTCCTCCAGCCAGGGGGAGACCACCGCATGGGCGGGGCAAGGCTGGCGTTGGTCACTGGCAGCATCGTTGCCGACGGGACACCTCCGCAGGGGCGGGGCAAGGATGTTCCGGTCATCCAGCGGCGACGGCATCAAGGGGACACCTCCGCAGGGGCGGGGCAACGTCTTTTCTGGCTTTGCACAACAAATGTTTTTTATTCGCCATTTGTTGTGCAAAATTGTTTTTTATTAGCATGAATTTCTATGGTCCCCATTTTCGGCGTTGCCGTTGTGGCCCGTTTTCACCAGCCCTGAGCCGCCGAGGCTTTCCGTGCGGCTGGTGTGAAAAAGCATAGGGGCGAAGTGTTGCAGGTCCGCCCCTCATGGTCCTTTCCGGGGAATCTGGGGGTCGGCGTTTCGACCAAGGCAGCAGGCTTTTCGGACGCTCTACATCTGGGCGAGGTTGACGGCTAGGTTGTATGAGAACCAGCCGTCTCCGGTTCGGAATGCCGGCGGCTTGGCCGTCTGGTTATCCTTCATGATGCCGGAGCCGTCGTCGTAGGGCTCGAGGTCCACGATCCTGTCGTAGCGCACTCTGAACTTCTTCTTGGGTCCTGAGAAGTAGATGTGCTTGGTGGTGAAACCGAGCAGTCCGGTGTCCTGGTGCACGGTTTCCTCCCATTCGATTGCACGGCTTCGGAAGGCACAGGGGCGGTAGTAGACGCCCCGGGCGATCCTGAGGCTCGGTCCGTGGGAGGAGCCGCGCCGTTCCCGGCGCACGACGGTCTCAGTGTAGTCGACATCGTCCATGACCCAGACCAGCTTTTCCGATTTCATCAGGTTGAACGGTACGTGACTGCTGAGTTGCTGCCGGTCCGGGACCACGGCCTCGGCGATCTCCCGCAGAAGCGCGGCCTTGATGAGGCTGGTGTGGACGCCATGGGCGTCGAGCTGGGATTGGCTGAGGTTGAAGTGGTTGATGTACCGGGTGAGGGCGTTTTCCTCGTCCAGGGTGAGTAGCCAGTCCTCCAGCGCTCCCTCAGCGGCGGCTTCCCAGGCTTGGACCAAGAGCTAGGCCATTTATAATCTCATTGTCTGTTGGCTTCCTGATTGGGCTATTAGTTAATCAAGTTCCATTAGCCACATTGGCGCTCGGGAGAATTGGGTGAGTGAAACGTGACCAGCTAGGATAGTTCCTATTTCTTTGACTGTGGTTGGTTGGTTTAATTTTGATATTTCTGTCTCAGCTTCGTCTCTGGCGTCGGAGACATCGTCCCAGAGGTCCGAAAAGGGGTCGAAATCGTCTGGAAGTTGCCAGAGGCCTAGGTCTTTTCCTAACGGTAACCACCAGAATTCTAGTTCGTTCCTTTTCAGGCTTGCGGAGTCAAGGAGCGACGCCGTACTGGCGGACGCAAGGCGTAGCATCAGCAGGCTACGGGCTAGAATGGGGGTGGCTGGCTTTCCATGAAAGTCCTTGACCTTTGCGGCGCGTAAAATTGCGGTGGCATTGGGGTCGACGTTCTTTAGTCCTTCATAGATTGGAGACGATATGTCATTCTTTATAGCGTTCAGTGCCCTTCTTACGGATGTGTAATGGCCCATCCTTTTGGTTACTGCAAGTTCCAATGCCGCCCTTAAAAGAGTCAGATCGAGTACTGCTCTGGTTCCGCCGGTTAGCGGTTGGAGCTGTTGCCAGAAAGAAAACAACGGGTCAACCATTTCGAGGTCTGCGTTCACCGCTCTTGGGGCAGGAGTCCGAATTCTGGTTGGGCGATAGCTGTTTTCGTTGCGGCGCATAGAGTCCTGTGAGAATACATCGAGGTCAATACTCCAGGATGCCAGCCATTCCTGTGCGAGGAGCTGTTGCGAAGGAGCGACTACTCCAATTAACTGGAGCCATTCCGATAGGCTTTTGGAATCGACCGTGATGGAGTCGAGTACAGTTGCGGCTCTGCCTGTTTGTTTTGCCCAGGCTGAAAGGATTTCCCAGACTGCCCTGTGGGTGGGGCTGTAAAATTCAGTTGGTTCGAGATTGATGTCAATTGCGATGTGGCGTCTGTTGAAAATTCCAATGCCCTCGGCCGCCAGCAATGACATTGCAGCGCGCAATTCAGCGTAGTAGGAGAGATGATAGGCCGCACTGCGGTCTCCTCTGGATGTTGCGTCGAATGCCCTAGAAAGGTAATTCCATCCATCGGCTAGGTGCAATGGAGCGGAACTGGCGATGTATTCAGCCAGTAAAGGTCCATCGACGTCGCCTTGATTATTCTTGGGATCCAGAGCGTCAAGAACGTCGTTGTTATATCGGTGATTGGCTGTAAGCCACCGATCCCATAGGCCTATTCGCTTGGCAACCTTAAGTATCTGTTGTCTGATAGCCGCTGGCGACGATGAGTTGACTAGGTTCGTAGGGTCACTGGTGCGGTGGGGCTTCAAGATGTACTACTCCGAAATGTAGTTGAGAGCCCCGGCGACGGTCCGGGCACTGGAAGCGACTTCTGGGCTTCCTTTTTTCACTAGGTGCAATAGCAACTGAAGCCGGACTTGCTTGTATCCACTACCTCCCCGGTACCGGCTCTGAAATATTTCTACTTCGTCTCGTAGTCCAGGCGTTACGGCTGACCTCCAGTCGAAGGTGGAGATATCCGAGGTGAGGCCCTCTATGAATGTCTTTATTTTTGGTTGTTTTCTGAGGTGTTCTAGGGCCTCTGACACCTCAAGCTCATCTACTTCCTCTGCTGAACGAATTCGTTGCCATTCTCCAAATGAGATGTCGTGTCGTCGTTCGTAAGAAATGTCGTTACAGACTTGCAGGAATCCTCTTACGCCTTGGTCTGTAGCTAACATTGAGTACCGCCCTGTGAACGCCGAGTCTTGGTCAGGCGTGTGGTCGTCTTTGGGAGTGGCTGCGCGAAGTTGTTTCGCCCATTCTTGGCCGGAGGAATTGATTGCTTTCTCCAGACTCGACCAGAGCTCTATTAGGTAAGCTGCCTGCTGGGCTCGGGTCCAGCTCAGTACGTCAGTTCTTTGCTTTGTTTGTTCCGTGCCGAAGAACCCCCCTATTCCAGACCTGGTTCTGTTGGACCAACCGCGAACGAAGCTGAGTGTCAACGATCGTACGAAAGCCGCTTGGGTAACCTTGCCTTTTTCTCGGCTTAGCATGGCGATGCGGTCTCTCCAAGGACTTTCTGGGTGGCTCCATAGGACCTCGGTGAGCTCCTGAGCCCGTGTTTCTCGGTAAGTCATGGGTCCCTCTACCTGGTCTAGCCAATCAGCTGTCCGTAGCAATGGGTAGAGGTCATAAGCCATAGAGGGGCTGATGCGCTTGGGCGAGACGTTGATTGACCAGAAGAGGTATGCTTGCCAACTAATGTCTAGATTTTCAAAGAGAACTACGGGAAATTCGAAATCTCCGTCTAGGCGTTCGTCTTCATTGAATGCAAACAGGCGATGCTGTCCGTCGATAATCTCTATGGGTTCAAGGTTTTCGTCTACGGGTGTCCAATCTTCCTCTTGAGAACCTTCAGGCAGAATCAAATGGACTAGGTCATCGGAGACCTCTTTGACTGAAATGAGGTCTCCTTTCGCTAATGTGGTGCCGTACCTCATTGTTTCCGCTGTTACTAAGTTGCCCACTACTGCGGTGGGCAGCAGACCGGGCTTTTTAAGTCTGGGGTATTGGCTTTGCTGTTCGGTGTTGAGGGTAGCCCAAGGATATCCGGCGGTGATGAATCTGCGTATTGTCCTGGAGCGAATTTGGTCATGACCACGTTGAATTCTCTCGTCTGCTGCTCTAGGCCCCGTAGCCTGTCGGCGCCGGACTCCAGAAAGGCGTCTGAGCAGCGGTGCGGGCATTGAGCAGACATAAAAATAAGGCTTAGGTTTGCGCTGACGCAGACCCTCGTCGAATTCAAAGCTGTCCCATTCTTTGAGCCATTGCTTTACTCGAATGGCTGGAATGTGCATTTTGGTCCTTTTGGCCTGGGCGAATGGATCGCCTGTTAACTATCTGCGATTGGCGGCGCGGGGTTGTTTATCGGAAGCCCTTAAATTCGCTGTTGCGGTTGTGTTAGGGGATTTACCCATATGGGATGTCGTCGATTTGGTCAGGGTCCGGTCTGAAGTCGGCCAACACGTGGGGTTCACCGTCTGTAGGGCGATTCAGAGTCGGGTCATTCCAGAATCTTCCGGACGGGTACCAGTACCCATTTGTGTCAGCGTTAGCAGTGTCAACCGCTTGGACTCTTGCGTCAATACCAAATTTTGAAAGGGGTGCGCGTTTGATCGCGCTGCAGGCGATGGCGATGGCAGGGGCCTGCTCATGTATCTCATCAAGTACGATGACGAAGTCGGCGATAGCAGCTTGACGTTCCTCCTGGGGCGATTGCTCAGACACGGTGGCTCGCACCCAAGTTATCGCCAATCCGGCGCATTTAATTTGTTGGGCCAGCAGCTTCGCGTATTTCAATGTCCGTAGCTGGACGATGGTGCGATGGAACGCTTCTCTGCGGTCGGAACTCCGGTGTATCGCGGACAAGAATTTGGCCGCGGAGGCGTATGTGTCCTCATATAGGGCCGCGTATTCCTCAGAAAGCTCAATTCCGTATCCGATTCTGCCCATGGCTTGCGCCATTGCTGGGACTGATCCTATGCCTGCGAGCGGGTCCAGGACTGCGTCGCCTTGGACAGTTGTCAATGAAATGACTCTGTAAGTGAGTTCTTCTGGAAAGGGGCAGAAGTGGGTCCGCATGCCGGCCCACGCGCCCTGCGTGGGTATTGGAATGCTCCATAGGTTCGTGGGCATAGCACCCAATGGGGAGTATCTTTCTGGGTACTTCCGCCACCAAGTTGAGGCGGGAATTGGCGAACGCAGGTCGGTTGGGTCGAATCTGAAGTCGTCAGATTTTGAGAACAAAAGCACTAGTTCGGTGATGTCTCTGAGTTCACCGTGATGAGTCCAGGGAAGTGCCTTTTGTTTGTCCCATGTGATTGACTCTCGTAGAGTCCATCCCGCATCTTCGGCGCATGTGGCGAGTCGATCAGGTAAAGGGATCAGGCGGTTATTTCTTCTTACGGCTCCTACTATGAGCCAAAACGTAGCGTCCGGAGCTGCTATGTGGTGGCAGGCAGAGAACAGCTTGTACATCTGAGCCAGATAGTCTTCGATGCTTTGTCCCCTCTTCCCGATCAGGGATGAATTGCCGTAGTTGTGCATGTCTAGGTAGGGAGGTGAGGTAATGATCGATTGTGGCGAGGGCAAGTCGCGCCATAGATTCAGAAGGTCCAGCGCATCTCCTACATTTAGTCCCGGTCGAAAGCCAGTCCGCATCATGGCGGGGATTTTAGCAAATATTGTTTCTGGTTGCGCTGGTGCCTTGAGTATTTAACTGCACCTGCTTAGGGGATTTATTCTAAATAGCCACTGGCCTGGTTGATTCGGGGAACTCTTAGGTCAGTCTGAATTCCCGTGCGGAGTCTGCATTGGTTGAGTTGTCTGAAGGGCGGTGTTGCGGTTTTAGAATGGAAGGTTTCGATTTCACGGTCCTCTTATCCCCCTTAAACCGGTTGCCTTCGCTTGGCTGGCTGAGCCTCGTCTTGTGCTTTCGCGGCTGCGGCGGTGAGGAATCGACGTAGGAAGTAATCCCGCAGTCCGTGAGGCCTTGAGGGGTCGAGCAGCCGGGTGAGTAAGGCTGAATGTTGGAGTTTGCGCCGCTCGATTTTGAGCACGTTGAAGTTGAAGGGGAGAGCAGAGTCTGCCGTTCACTTGCCTGGTGCGTATTGGGGTTGGGGGGGTGTTCGATGTGTTGTGGACCTAATGGTGTCCTCCGGGGGTTTGATCCTGTGGCCGGTGACGACAGGCAAAAAGAAGGCCCGGCGAAAGCCGGGCCTCATCCACTTTCGCGGTTCCTTCTTGCGGGGATGTCTGTACGGGCCTAGGCTCCTCGAGTTCGGGTGGCTGGTTTTTTATGTAGCGGTGCAGGGGTGCCGTCGACCCTGGGGTCTGCGCGTCTCTCTACTCGCACACCACGCCGTCTCCGTCGGCGTCGCGCATGTACTGGTAGGCCGGGTGGCTGTGGTGGACCGGCGTGATGCCGTGGGCCCGCGCCTCCGCGCAGGTGATCCGTCCGTTCCCGTTGTCGTCCCACAGGGCTAGTGCGTCCACGTCGGGGCTCTGCGTCGGGGTTGCTCCAGCAGTTGGGGTCGGAGTTGCAGTGGCAGTTGCTGAGGTTCCCGGTTTCACCACAACCATCTCGGTTGACTGGCATCCTGTAAGTATTCTCTCGGTGGCGTCAGCCTCGGCGCGGTCGATGGTGAGCCCGTATTCTCGGCGTACTTGCAGGGTTCGGTTGACGTACCAGCACTGGTTCAGGTCAGGGAGCCACTCGGCAACGTCGTTGTCGCTCTTCTGGTGCTGGTTGACGCTGGGCGACGCCAACGTGAGGTTGAGCAGGTCGGATGCGAACTCCGACCAGGTTGCTGGGCTGGCGGCGCAGAGGCCACTGTCGTGAGGATGTATCGCTTGATTACCCTGTGGGTGGAATCGCAAAAAAATCCGACCCTATCATGCCCTGAGAAGTCCATTATTCCCAGGGTCCGGGCAGAGGAAGCAATGTGCCACTCAATTAAATCGTGTTGGAGTGGGTAATTATTCCCATTTTTGTGGCGGGAGATGTGAATTATTCCCACAGTCCGGACACCAGCCAGCCAAGGGAGACGCAGCCATGACTTTGTTCATTACCCCGTTCCGATAAAGGCCGGGACCAGGTCTGTGCTGGTGCACCCCGAGGCCATACAAAATCACCACGAAACCGTTGCGGAGAAAAAGGAAAGCCAACGGTCCTGGGGGATGTCCGAGCTCTCGGGATCGTTTCTACGGAGCCCCAGGCGGACACGTTTTCATGGAGCAGATAGCCAGCAACGGCAAGAAAAAACCTGCTGTCGAGGCTGTTGCTGCTTCAGGCACTGACGAATGATCAACGACGATTAGTCTCGCCGTCCCGTTGCCTCATTGAGGAATGTTACCGAAAAATCAGTACTTGGGGTGCACCCGTCGCCAGCGCCATGTCCGGCATTCCACCGGGATACGGCCGCGTTGCTCCGGCCGCGGCGCAGACCAGCTTGCTGGTCATGATACCTCGCCGCCGCTGTACCCTCCGCCTCAAAGTACGCAGGTGCGCTCGGCTGAAACGATCCGGTTCCGTCTCTGGCAGCCGGCCCAGCAACGCCACTGCGTCGGCGTCCGGATCTTCCTGCAACCAGCCCAGCACGTCGCACCACACCCCATCGAAGGGGCCCTTCCGCGTTCGCCAGGTCCGTTGGTCAGGTCACCATCGGCGATCCAGGGTCATTTCTCCGTCGGCGTTGACAGGTGTCAATAGCAACTTGGAATGGACCCGGTCATCAGGAGTGTCGGTGCTTCAGGGCTTGGCGGACTTGCCTGCGGGCGCTGGGTTTGGCCCAGTTGGGTGCCCGGGACGGCGGCACTTCACGGATAGGGGGAGACGATCCACTGGCGCATGGGCCGCTGGGTCCGAAGCTATTGATAGTCCATCATGGAGCTACGCATTTGGAAAGCGTCCAGGTAGGCCGGATCCGAATCGCAGGCCAGCCAGTCCCGTCCGGCCCTGATGGCGGCCAGAGGCACGGACCCGGTGCCGGCGAAGGGGTTCAGCACCATGCCGGAGCCTAGTGCGATGCACCGGTCGGCCAATTCGTCAGGAAAAGCGGGAGGGCGCAGCTGTGTCCGGCGACCGGGCTTATTGTCCCAGAGATCATCCATGGAGTCCGGTTGTATATCCCAGAGATCGCCCCATTTCATGGCTGCCGCCCGGGATTCCCTTGGGATCGACCAGCGAAGGCCGGAGAGGACGCAGATTACCCCGTAGTTGTTGGGCAGCCGGTTGAAATAGGGCCCCCCGGGAATGAACCGCCGCATCTGGTGGTTCCAGATGATCATCTGTCGCACAGGAAAATTGTTGATGATATCGTGCCTCAGGTTGATTCTCCGGCGGCTGGAGATGTCATACCCGTAGTTGTAGAGGAGAACACCCGTCGGACCTACGATCCTGAGGCACTGCTGGATTATCTGGCGTTGCAGCCCCACATATTCGAACTCCGCTTGCCGCTCGTCCCTTAGGGTCCATCCACTGTCGCGACCGATTATCGCCGGCTGCTCCCTGATTGGCGGAGAGGCGACTGCGGTGCGGCAGTAACCGCCAGGGAGCCCAGACAGAAACCCCACGGCATCCTGAATGACGTACTCATTCTTCAGCCCTGGACCCAGGTGATCGGAGACATTTTTATAGGTGCGTGAGTCGCGGATGTTGAGAATGGTCGGGTGGCTGACGCCGTATTGTTCCGCCAGCTCCCGGGCGGACAGGGGTGACTGCCGTATGTCGCGAACCTGGTCGTCGGTGAAGAGCCGTCTGGTCGACATGGCCATCCTCGGAAGCGTGGGTTGACGTTGCTCGATTGGTAATATACGCTGGTATCCGATGGTAAGCAATACAGAGAACCAAGCCTCACCCAGCGCGTTCACCCCGGTCCTCATGGTCGCCGGCGCACCGCGCCTGCACCGCGCCTCTGAAATAAAACCACCGCCGGCATCAACGACCGGCGGTGTTTCTGTGCGCCGCGTGGTCACCCGACCACCGCAGACGCGTCCACTATTCAGCTGGGCCACCGGCATTCCACCTCCGACGGCCCGCCAGAAACAGCGCCGTATTCCACCGGCGCCGCCCAGAGCCCACCCTCCAAACCCGCTACAGGCTAAAGAAGATGTACAAGATCAATTTTATTCCAAACCCTTTTGCCCTGCAACCTTTTTCCAACGAGGACCAGTTTTTCCAGGCGGCCTCCAAGATTGACCCGACCCCCTTAGTGGCGGTCATCGCAGAGGCAACTGCTGCGGCCAGTCAGGGACGCAGCAGGACTCAACTGCCGGGCGACGATACGCCAGTTGGTGAAGCCCTTCAGAGTCATGATGAAAAAAAGCCACGCGGCCGGAAGGCAATTCCACCAGAGCCGTTCGTGCTCCTGCGGCTCTATTGTCTCTGTCCGGGTACCGGAGCGCCCCCCGAGTTGGAGACCCTGCGCAAAAACTTGAAGAAGAACGGTGGCCGCCTGGCCAAGCGGTTCGGTTTTACCGCTGGAGGAGCCTCTTGGAAGGTCATTAAAGAGCGGTTCGAGTGGCTGGATGCCCACCCGGACCTCATCATCGAGGCTCTGCGTGCGATCTCGCCGCGAGATATGCAGCTCTCGATGTTCCCTACGGACCCGGTACCCGTCCCGGAGGAAAAAATAAACAGAGCCCGCAACCGCACCAAGGAGACCAATGCAGCTCTAAAGAATAGCCTGCAGGATACTGTGGGAGACGACGAATTTGATGAAGACACTCCCCGCGGCAGCGGCGCAGACGACCGCCTCTTCCACTTTTTGTACGGGGGGATCCTCGAGTGCCACAAGTGTGTGCCCGGAACATGCAAAAAAGGCCACGACCACGGGCTGACGGAGCGACCGCCGCGAGAGCTGAAATGCCCCAAAGGGGCCAAGCATAAGGACGGCGAGTGCATCCACGAAATGCGCCGGGAGTGGCGCTGCAGATGCTGCGGCTCCAACTTGTCGGTGACAGCGGGCATCAAAGGGCTCTCCAGAAGCAAACTTCCCAATCGCGTTATGCTGCGCTGTATACACATTATGCTGAGGGAACGGGACGGGGTTGCCGCTAACCAAATGGCCAGAGGTCTGAACTTCGGGGGCCGGACGATGCGCCCCGGCACCATTCGCCGCAAGATGCGTATCATCCGTGAGGCCATGAAGGAACAGCATCCGCTTCCCTTCAGAGGTACGGTGGAGATCGATGATGCCAAGGTGAGGCTCAAGGACGGCTATGTGTATCTAATTGGCGCCTACGACCACGCCACCCGCCGGGTGTACATCGAGATACTAGACGGTCCGGTGACCCAAGAGGTAATGGGGGATTTCATCGAGCGCGTCTCGCTACCGGGCTCCCGGGTCTACACCGACGGCACCGCCGCCTGGCCTCCCGGTATCAACCGTATACACGGGGTGGTGATCCACAAGAAATTTGAGTTCGGACGTAGGGCGGAGCTGTACGGGGAGGGAAGGGGATGGTTCTACATCACCACCAACCGGATCGAGGGGAAATGGGGACGCGTCCGGCGATACCTGCGCGTCACCACGACGGTCACACGCAAATACTTCCCGATGTATCTGGACGAGGCAATGTGGAGGATCAATCACCTCGGGAACCGCCTGGAGGCGGAAAGCTATGAAGGCGAGGATCGGCGCGGCGTGGCGCTGATGGGGCAGATAGTCGCCAATATCGGCAGCCGGAGGCTGAACCCGAAAGAACTCTTGGAGGGCGTCGAGGCGAGCTCGGACCACATCGCCACGGGACCAGTGATCTCGCACGGCTCTGCAGCGGTAGACTGCGACCCGCCGGATGTGTGGGAAATGCCCCTGGCCGCGTGACGTCTGGGGGCACCCGGTTCGCTTGCCTGCGGCTGTTCTTGGCCCGGTTGCCAACACTGATGTTGAATTGCCCCGGCGTCAAGCCCAACCACGACGCGGCCGTGAACCGGTGCAGCATCTGTCGAACATATTGCAATCGGCAGATGCCGGCTCTGACCAATGGGCAAGGCTATTGCAACCACCTGGTCCACGCATCAGAGTCGCCGTTAAGCGGAAGACAGAGCTTTCCATGGCGGCGGCGCGAGCCGCCGCCTCTGCTGTGTCCGCCTCGAAGCAGGCCGCATATCCGGCGATCGGGCCTCGCCTGGCGACTCTTCAGCTGTGACCGCCGGTGTCAAGATGCGCCAGGCCGGCGGAATTGAATCAAGTCAATCCGGGTCTGCGCCCACACTCAGCGATGGTTCTCAGGGTCGGCTTCACTCCACCAGTGTTGGTGGCGCCAGGCTGACCACCCGCCGTGTCGCCGCCCCTGCAATCCCGACCCGCTGGCGTGCCGGGGAGTCCCGGTCCACACATGGCCAACGGGCAGCACCCTCCCAGATGGGGCTGAACCTGGCCCTGTGGCTGGTCGCCGGTGTTGAGCACCAGCAGGTTGCGCGCCCTGGTGAAGGCAACGTAGCGCCGGCGGATCCGGTCCAGGTTCGCGATGCGTCCGGCCTGTTCGCCGGGGTACAGGCCGTAACATTTCGCCAGATTGCGGCCCACACGGTCCGTGTGCAAGTCCGGTCCGCTCAGCGAACCCACGACGGCGTCCCATTTCCTGCCCTTGGTCTGGTGGATGGCGGTAACCAGCATCTCGCCGTGCGCAGGTACACCAACGTGGCCAGCTGCCTCGCAGAGGGCCGGTATACCCACCGCATCCAGACGACCGTCCGGATAGGGACCGCTCACCGCGTCCTTCACGCTGTGCAGCAGCAGCGGCAGCACCGCCTGATCATGGCCCGCTATGACGCCACTCGATCTCAGAAACAGGAGCAGCTCACCGAGCTGCCTGGCTTCGTTGCGGGCGTCTATTCCCTGCACGGAAATAACCGCGGGATAGTCCGGATGGGTGTCCGGGGCCTTGGGCACGATGTCCTTGCTGTACCGGAACGGTTGCCCCTCATCGTCCCAGTCGGCGGCGGTATCCATCCACCGGCCTAAAGCCGCGACGATATCCCGATGAGAACGTAATTGGTGGTGAACTCCACTATGCCGCAGCCCGGGAACCAGCGAGTGAACTGCAGCAGGTTGGCCACGCTGGCGCCCCTGAACCGGTGTATGGACTGGTGGTCGTCGCCCACGACAACGATGGTGCCGCGGGTTTCGGTCAGCTTGATCAGTATGTGCATCTGGATTCTGGACGTATCTGGAACTTGTCCACCATCAGGTGGCGCGCACCTCTCCACCACCGGTCCCGGTCAGTCCCGCAGGGACTATGGCAGGGGATGGGTTGCTGCAATCGCCTTAGTCAACAGGTTCCTGCCTGGAAGGCATGGGTAATAAAGTGTCATACCCAGACATGACCACGACAGGGCGCAATGGGTAACCAAGTGATCTATCGTGAGATTCAACGGGTCCTCGACCGGGAGGCGTGGGTAATGAAGTGTCATACTCGGACATGGCCAAGACAGGGGCAAAATGGGTTATCAAGCGATACATCGTCCCGGTTTCCGTCCCTGTCCGAGACCACGAACGGGAGGCAGGACTCAATGAGCGAGCAGTTCTTGCAGCGCGCGTCGGCGGGTGCCGTCGGCAGTGTGTCCGAAGCCAGGATCCTGCGGACCTCGGTGATGGCCTGCTCCGCCGACAACCTCAATTCAGGTGTGAAGGCCACCTCGCGCCGGCGGCGGGAGGAGAAGTGGTAAACGGCGCCCTCCGGCACATCAACATCCAGCATCTCTTCCAGGCACATCGCCTGCCCGCAGAGCTGCAGGTCGGCGGGGTTGTTTTCCCGGGACGGCCCGTGCTTGTACTCCACCGGGTAGGGCGTGTCGCCCCTGAATTCGATCAGGTCGGCCTTTCCAATCACTCCCAGCGATACCGACCAGAGAGGTACGCTGTACTCCGACCGTACCCCGTCGCTTGTTGCCGTTCCCGGCTGGTCCACCCGTTCGTGTACCGCATTGCCCTGTAGGGTGAAGATATTTTCGTCGTAGGTCTGCTCCCGGTGAATGAGGGCGCACTGCCGGGGGCAGTAACCGTAATGCTCAAGGGCAGAGAGCAGCACGGCGTTGTCCAGGTCGGGGAGAGGCTTTTGCATGGCAGGGCCTCCTGAATTTCGGCTATTTCCCGACACTCGTGCCGGGCAACTGCTCACCCTTCGAGTCTTGTCAGGGCGACAGACTGAGGGAGGTCGGTCTCGTCCACCGTCACGGTGTAGTCCCGGAACTTCCTGGGCGCTTCCACTCCGTCGTTGCGCTGGACGCCGACGCGGTCGAAGAGACGGTGCGCCGGAGCGTTGCCCAAGGAGCTCTCGTGGCTGAACACGTAGAGACCGCGGCAGGCCATCAGTCCCCTGGAGGCTGAGCGGTCCAGGTCCCACATATTGATCAGGGCATTCCAGAAGAGTTCCAGGTCCTCGGAGGACGCTCCGGTCTGTCGGGCGAAGTGGGGATTGAAGAAGCCGTACCCCAGGTAAAGGGCATAGGGCACGGTGGCCTTGCGGCCCAGGGTCCCGTGGGTGGGTGCTTCCAGATCGTCATCCTCCCGCCCCTCGGGCCTCTCCCCGCGCTCCAGGGCGACCCTGGCTATGCTGGAGTCCAGCGGGAGGATCGGGTCTATGGAGCGGGCGAAGGTCAACTGCAACGGTCCCCGCACCTGGCCAGCGTTGAATTCCCGCATGCTCATCACCGCGCCGAACATGCGAATGTCGAAGAATTCTTCGCACATCCACTGCCGGGCTTCCGTGTGCGGGACTCCCTGGCGCCCTTCCGAACGTTCTCCGAAGACCCGGGCGCGCGTCTCCGTCAGGTAGGATTCCCTCCGGACGTATATCTTGTACCTGGCCTGGTCCTTGTTGGAGGCGTCCACCCAGTCCCGGACCTTGCGCTTCAGGGAAACGTCCGTGACCAGGCCCTGGGTGGTCTCGGGGTCCACTCTGGGCAGGTTGCCGGCGTCGGGGTCGCCGTTGGGGTTGCCGTCCTGGACGTCGAAGAGCAGCACGAAATCGTGGCGGCGGTCAACATCGGTATGGGCCTGCGCTGTCGTGGTCATTGGTGACACTCCTTTTGTTTCTGGCCAGGTCCGTGGGATTGGCCCATGTTCCAGTTGCTAGTCGTTTCCGTCCTCGGTCGCTGCGCCGTCCTCGCCTCCCTGCTCCTGGGCGCTGCGTTTCCGGTCGGACGCTTCCCTCATTCGGGCTTGGTCGCTAGCCCGTTGGTGGTAGTAGCCCAGCGCGAACATGCCCTGCTGCTCAAGGTTGAGTGTCTTGGGGAAGTCCTTTATCCCGGACATCACCTCCTCCAGCTGCGATTGAATGGCGTTGTGCGCGCCCCGGTTATCCCTTTCCAGTGTGGAGAGATGGGCCCGGGACCCTCGTATCAGCCGGCTGAAAACCGACTGGGGTGCGGTGGATGCGGTGCCGTAGAACCGGTCCACGATGGTGGTGTTGAGGTTTCTTATGGCCGCCCGTTGGGCCCGCTCCAGGACGGCCAGGAGGCGTCCGCAGAGATAGGCCTGGTCGGTGTTGCCGGAGTCCAGTTGGACCATGTAATCCTCCTGATGGTCATTGCTCTGGCTGAGCAGCGCCAGCTTGATCAGGGCGGCCCGCGGGCGGCTCACCCCCTGCTCGGCGCGGTTGCGGCGGACCGCGCGGGATAGAATGTCCCAGGGCACCGGGCCTCCGGCGAATGCGGCGCGTACCAGTATTCTTGGCGTGGTCACCGGCAGGTCGCGGGCCTCCCGGACGGTGGCGAGAGCCAGGGCCCTCAGCCCGTAATACCGGGGAGATTCCTCGGACCAGGACGTGATGCGCTGTCTCTGGAACCAGGTGACCAGATGTTCCCTGGCCCTTGCCACGGTGGTGTCCATCCAGTCCCGGACCACCGCCCTCCCCCCACTGGCGGAAAGCGAGAGGGCATAAAACGGCCCGTCGTCCACATCCGTGGGCTGGCCCTTCCGCGCCGACTCCAGCAGGGCTTGAACCTGCGCAGAATTAGGGTCTTCCAGGGCCGAGAGGAAATTGAACTCGGACTCCTCGCGGGTCCAGAATACGAACACGCCTCCGCCCGATGCGAACCTGTTTTGTTCGCTTTCCAGCAGGGCATTCAGTCCGCGGGTGAATCCCTCGCCGCAGCCGGAGCAGGTGGGAGCGATCAGGGAGGCGCTGAGACCGTAGGACTCGAAGGCCGTGGAATTGGCCGAGATGAGGCTGGTGCCCGCGGTCTGCCCTCCCGGAATCCCCTTCACCTTGGCTTGGAGCCGGTCCAGGACCGGACGGCGGTTCCCGCACACGAGGCACTGCATGGTCTGGGCGTCGGCGTCGGCGTTGGCCGACGCCCAGAACGCTTGGACTGCGGGGTTGTCGATGATGATTCTGTCCTCGACCCGGAAGGTCATGATCCCGGAGGGGTCGAAGGAGTCGTCCGGTTGAATCTGCCCCAGCGGGTCGTTGTGCAGGAAATTCAGCACGGCCCGGACGTCCGGCTCCTCCGTTTCGGCGGCGCAGCGTTCGACCAGGGCCAGGTATGCCTGGTGGCAGTCCACTGCCCGCTTGGTTCGTTTCCCGTCGGCGGCGTAACCCAGGGTGTAATCGGCTTTGTCGGCCAGCAGAAGCGGGCGAATGCCAGCCGCCCTCTGCACCTGGGGAATTAGGCGGCGCTGTCCCCGGCGGGTTCGCGGGGTAGACGGGTCCGCGCTGTCGCTGAACGGTGGGAGATACCGCCCGTCCCGGTCCAGGTTGACCCAGTACCGGACCGGTCCTTCGCTGTACAGGCTGGGCCGCAGTTCCAGTTCCAGCCGTTCGGAGTACTCGGCGAGTTTCTTCAGCAGCATTTCAAACCTCCTCTGGGGATGCCTTGGGAACCTTCAGCACACCGCCCTTCAGTTCGGCATGGAAGAACCGGGGGATGGCGCTCCCAGAAACGCCCGGAAGGTAGTCCATGCGCAGCAGCATATTCCCCAGGTCTTCGTTGATTTCCAGCGGTGCCTCGTCTCCCTTTGGGGCGGAGAACCAGGCGGAGAACTCACGGCAGCCCAGGTAGGGTGTGGCGAAGCAGCGGCCGTCTCTCACCCTGCGCCGGAACTGGTCTCGGTACTTGGCCGGGTCCTCTTGAACTCCGTCCCTGACCATGGGGCGGGCCCTGATGATGTAGGCCACGTCCCGCAGCGCCAGGGTGTGGCGCTGGGCCCGGTCCGCTGTTGCGGCGAATCCGCCTCCTTCTCTTTGCCATCCCCGGGCGATCTGGGCGGTCTGGCGTGAGTTGATCTCGTTTCGAAGAATCGAGAAGTAACGGATCGGCTGCAGCACCCAGATCTCCTCGACCTCCCAGTGAAATTCCGGCTTCCAGAATATGGACTCCAGCACGCCCCTGGCTGCGGACGGAGTCATGACCGGATAGGTGACCCGCTCCACCTTCATCTCGGGCCGGGTGAAACAGGCGAACTCGCCCCAGACCTTCACTTCCAATGGACGTCCCTGATCTGACTGCATGATTCAATCCTCGCGCTGCCGTTGAGCCTGATGCGCCATGCCGTCGGCTTTTTACTGACAGGAGGGCATTGACGCGGTGGGGCTGCGGTTGGTCTACTTGGGTTAGGAACTTTCAGGACACCGTTTCAATCCTCATCTAACCGTTGGTGGACGAATGTTTGTATTTAGGAATATTCAGACACCAAACTGTTAGATGCTGAAAAAAGATTATCCCCTCCATTTGGGCCTTGTCAACGACCTGGTGTCACACGCTAGACGATCAGCCGGTCAGGATCCAGGGTCGTGATTCCTCCGATTCCGGTAACCGGGCTGTAATCCCCCAGCCACTCGTAAACCCCGGGCATCACCTCGGCCATCAGGCCGGCGCGGTCCATCGGCCCTGCCTGGGTCTCGTATACCTGGACCGTCCACGGCTGGAGCATGCGGAGCAGGAGTCTTGATTCCGGGGCCCCCCTTCGCAGCTGCTCCAGTGCGGCCTGCACCCTCTGTCTCTCTTCGGAAGTGCCGTATCCGGGCACAATCACTTCGATTGTGGCCTCGTCGATCATTCTGAACCGCTTGGCCACCTCCGGGTAGTCCAGGGCTTTGCGCAATGGCTGTATCTGTTGGGCGTCCGTGTCTTTCACGTCAAAAATTCGCCGGAAGAATTCCGAGACCGTCTCCGGGTTGTCCGGGTCCAGCCTTCCGGCGCCCAGCATGCTCAGCGTCTCGTCGGTGGCGAACCGGTAATCGCCCGGCGGTGTGGAGCCGTTCTCCGGCCGGAACACAACGACCCGGCCCAGGTCCAGCCGGCCGGAGCGGTTGCATCGTCCTGCCGCCTGGATGATGCTGTCGAATGGTCCGACGGCTCTCATCACCATCGGGAAGTCCAGGTCCACTCCGGCCTCCACCACCTGCGTGGAGACCACCCGGCAGGCCTGCCCCTGGTCCAGGCGGCTCCGAATATCCTGAATGACCCGCTGGCGGTGCCGCCCGCACAGAAAGGTGGAAAGATGCAGGGCCGACTCATCTTCAAGAGCCTCCAGCAGCGCCAGCGCGTCCTTCTTGGTGTTCACCACCGCCAGCGTCTGCGGGGACTCCCGCATCAGGTCCGCCGCCGCCTGCCAGGAGAGCGGCGGTTCCGTCTTCCATTCGTATTTGACTCGCTTGAGGGCCTGGAAGTGGCGGGGATAGTCCGGGACGATTTCCACTGCCGGGACGTCGGCGAAGAGCTTGATGGTCTCGAATGCCGGCTGGGTCGCGGTGGACAGCACGACGCTCGCCCCGTAGTTCTCGGTCAGTTCCTTCAGCATATCCAGAATCGGTTCCAGAAGTTTCGGGGGCAGGGTCTGGGCCTCGTCCAGGATGATCACGCTCTGGGCCAAGCGGTGCAGTTTGCGGGTGGAGCTGGTCCTGTTGGAGAAAAGGCTGTGGAAGAGTTGCACCGTGGTCGTGACAACCACCGAGGTGTCCCAGTTTTCGGCGGCCAGCCTCGACCACACCTGGCCGCGCTCGTATTCTTCATCCTCGTTCATATCGGCCATGGAGTGGTGCTCCAGCACCACGGACGGCTCCGTGTTCGCGTGCTGCTCCAGAAATTCCCGGTAGACCTCCGCCGTTTGCTGCGTGATGGACATGAACGGGGTGGCCGTTACTATTCGCCTCAGTCCGTGCGCCGAGGCGTGGCGCAATGCGAAGCCCAGGGCCGACAGGGTTTTCCCGCCGCCGGTGGGGACGGTCAGCCGGAACACCCCAGGCGGCCTTTCAGCCGCGGCCAGGGAGGCGTCGTACACCTCGGACCGGACGGCGTTGACCGGGCCGGAGACGTCCCTGACGCTCTCGTGGTGGCGAGTCTGGAACCGGTCCCAGAGCTGGGCCATATCGGGGTCGGAACTGCGTAGCTCAGCTCGCCCCGGATTGAAATGCCGTTCGGTGTCCAGGAAGTCGGCGTCCACCAGGGCGGAGAAGACCATGCGGAGCCACAGATCAGCCTTGACCGGATCCCGCTTCACGAAGTCCGGAATATCCACCGGACGATGGGGGTCCAGTTCAGGAATCAGCCGGCGGGCCGTTTCCAGCGCCTTGGTTGCGGCTCCTGTTGCTCCCTTCTCGTCTGACCATCCTTTCAGGTGTCGTCTCGCCCCGAGCCCACCGTGGTGGCCCTGTACCAGCAGTCCGCCCGGACCCAGATGTTGACAGGCCAACCGGGTCCCGGCGCCCTTGTGGTCGGGACCACGAGGTCTGTCGCCGGATAGATACCTTTGAAATTCAGGATCGAATTTGCCCAGGTCATGCCAGAGCCCGGCGTAGTGGGCGGTTTCGCCCCCGCCGAAGGGACTGCTGAACTCCCGGGCCAGTTCGGCCACCGCCTGTAGGTGGTCCACCAAGCCGTGGCGCTGACCTTCCTCGTTGGCAGAGTGCGCATGGTACTCAGGCATCGTCAACTCCCGGAGAATGTTTATGGGGCGTGTATGCCGGGGCATTAAATTTTTACTTGAGCGCCGCCCGGGTGTTGAGGTTACGCATCCTCTCCTCACAGGAGAGGGGTTACGGGACATCCCCGTGGTCCGGCGGAGGTTTCGAGTCCGGGCTTGCCGGGTTGATGTTATCCCGGCGGTGCCGGTGTCGAACTGTTTCTACAGCCTCGGCGAATTGCTCTCGGATGTTCAACAGACTTGGGTCGGTGGGACTGATGTGGGGATTGAGCGGGCGCCGGCTGATCATGACATGGACTTCTTCTGATCCGATAGGGACGACGAATTGGGCCGGTTCGTTTTCCGCTGCCGACATGGCTCTGAGGACTATCCTGCCCAATTTCCGTTGGAGTTCCAGGTTAAAGGCCGCGTCCGCGTCCTGCATGTCCATGAGGTTATGGCGCTCGGATATTTCCATGGACTCCTCGCAGGTCCAGGAACACTGCTCCGCGACAATCATG
This sequence comes from Dehalococcoidia bacterium, assembly GCA_965261885.1. Classification (GTDB taxonomy): domain Bacteria; phylum Chloroflexota; class Dehalococcoidia; order Lucifugimonadales; family UBA3495; genus VXOI01. The sequence goes on along the minus strand of CBDHDY010000017.1, from coordinate 39,611 downwards.
TTTCCGGTCCTGGGGAATGTTGGCTCAGAGAGATCGGGCGGTGAACCGCGGAAGCTGGCGAACTGGATATTCCCGTCCTGGTCTCTCATAACGTCCAGTTGTGACCAGGTGGAATCCCCTCTGTCATTCCTTCGCATCAGCTCGTCCGCGACCTGCTCCATGAAGCGCATCTGCTGCTTATCCTCTTCCGGCAGGGTTGGGTCGAAGTCCCACCAGGGTTGGGACGGCATCAGTCCTGGGGTGATTGTTTTCCGGTCTGGCGCCAGGATGGTGAAGATCGGTATACCGAGTTCTCTGGCGACTTTCACGGCGTTCCTGGGCCGGCTGGAACGGACAATTTCAATGAATGCCATCGGTTCCCGGTGGATGTTCAGGACGGTCAGGTCCGGGCAGCATCGCCCGCTGTTGGGAGCCGACTGGTACTTTTCCATAGCCACGGAACCTGCTCCGCGCAGCAGGTCGTACTTATGCGGGTGCATTTGCTCGCAGGTCCAGATGATCTGCTGGGACGGATCGTATTGGTGTCCCTTGTGAACTGGGAGATGGTCCTTGGGATCCTCTCCGATTCCGCATCCGCTGCACCCGTTCAGCTTGCGTTCGAGATGGTTGAAGAGGTCGCGTTTCCACTGCTCGTGTTGTTCAGACGGCATTGACTTCTGTTCCTTTGCCCAAGTCGCAGTTGCGTCGCCTGTGTGCCAGCTGGCACGGCTCGGGTCGGTTGGCGTCAGCAAGGGTCAACGGCGGATGGCCGTGGTGCCGAGGCACCACGGATGGGCGTGAGCGGCCTTCGCAATACCTCCAGCACCTCTGGACAGTGGAGATTGCGGTCGAGTTGCGGGGACGTTCTGGGTCAGGGCCATGTGTGTGGGTTGAGTTGAAAACGGGCTGGGGACTGCGCCATGACCCTGCAGCGGACCTTTCGTTCGTAGTCGTTGCCTTCGAGGTTTCCAGGGTGGCCGTCCATCCGGTTGAGCCGTGGTTGGTTTCGGTCTGGGCTGTTCCCAGCCGTTCCAGGAGTTCGTTGACCAGCCGGTGTTTCTGCTCGATGATCTGGACGAACTCGGTGAGGCGGTCGGGCCGCTCCTTTCCAAGCGGATGGACTTGGACTGCCCCTCGCCACAGGGGCTTGTCGGCGATGGTATGGACGAAGCCGTCGATGTTGTTGATGCTGGCCATGGTTGGATCGTACGGTTCTGCCGGAGTTCGACCATCGGTTCAGGCGGACCTGGCCGACCCCCCAGCATCGTGGGTCAGGCGGCTCAGGCCGGTTCGAGGTGTCTGCGCTCTGTTTCGTACCAGGTGACGTCCCCTTGGCTGATGGCCTCTTCCGCTTCCGGTGTGAGTCGCAGCGCGGCCACCACGGCATGGGCCGGCTGCCCGGTGAACCGCGTCAGGTACCGGGCGTTGCGCAGGGCGCGGCGGGTGTCGTCCTCCCCGCCGGTGAACTACGCCGCGACGGCAATGTAGTGGATCTCGCCGGTGTCGCGGTGGCTGGCTCGGAGTACGATGTCGGCGTTCTCGAAGCTCTTCAGGTCCTCCGGCGTGATGCCGGTGGTGTCGTTGTTGGCTGTGAAGTCGTAGAGGTCGTCGTCGTTCAGTTGTTCCTGTAGCCGGCAGTTGACGATGCGGGCAATGCGGCGAACGGCGCGTTGGGCCGCGACGCGGGCGTGGGCGCCTTTGATGGGGGCCAGGTCTGTTGTGATCTGTCGTACTTCTTCTTGGAGCCGGTCGAACTTGGCCGGCAGTTCCATCAGTCGGTCAACCTTGGCCGGCAGCAGCAGGAAGTCGTCAGTCAGCAGCGCCCGCAGCAGCAGGGTCCTGGCTTCGGGGTTGGCGTTCAGCTCCCCGATCATTCTGACGACCAGGCTATCCGGCGGTACTCCTTCTCGGGTGGTCATATTTCCGTTCCTGCTTGTTTATGCTGGGTGTTGTCGACGAAGGTCTGGAGGAAGCGGTGGATGTTGTTGCCCCTGGCCCGTTGTTGGATTATACCTTGCTGCGGGGGCAAGACCGCCGGTTCCATCCCAGTCTGGGGCATGAGCCTGCTCCCACTTCAGCACCATGCCATCGCGGTAGTCCAGAACCCGTACGCTCGGATCGCCTTCCATTGGCAGAACCCGGCGGTGCCGGTGGCCTACGGTCCGTGTTCCCCGCGGCCCCGTCCCGGTCCTCCCATCCTTGATGCGTTCGCTGGCGTAAACCACACGACTGCCTCCCTCTGAAAAGCGAAGAATAAATCGAATTTCAAGCGGGCCCCAAAGAATCGAAGGATTGACTCCTTACCGGGCGAGGTGATTCCAATCACCTCGCCCTCAGATCAGGGCCGCCGGACTACGCCGGACGCAGGTTGTCACGAGTAGAACGACGGTCAATTCCTTACTTGCCAATCGTTGCGGAAGGTCCGCACAAGGGTTGATCAACTCCTCGAATGAGGGGCAGCAGAGGCACACCGTTGATGTCCATCCATTGTCCCCAGCAGCGATTGTCAACAACCCCTTCGGAATGAGATCTGAGAGAAGCCTCCCATTGGCCTGCTGAGCCAAAGACCTGTCCCCTGTCGGTCATTTCCTCCGCATTGAGAAACCCTAGATATACGAGCACGACCGGGATGCCCAGTGATGCCAGCTTCCAGGACCAAGCAAACCGGTTGGACAACTGGTAATGACTGTCCGGAGACAAGATCCAAGAACTTCCGGTGGCCGTCTGTAGGCCGGCTGCCGCCTCGGTAATGGCCCAGCGTATCCGTTCGCGGTTGCCGCGGTTCCTGCTGCCGCAACTATCGGATTCTCCTAACTCTGCGGAATGAGCCTTTGCCTCCACGAGAAGCAGACCCCGCTGTCCCTTGATGGTGCAGGTGCTGGCGATGTCCCAGTTCGGCGTGTTCGCTCCTTTGGGAACCGCCAGCCACCATTTGCGCAGCTGGTCGCCAAGCTCCCTCCTGCATCGCGCGACAGGCGCAAAGAGAGCCGTCAGCCCGTCGAGTCTCGCCTCCCGGGCGGGTGTCCTGTCCCATGAGTTGTCTTCCCCCTGCACCGGCTTTCCGCACGGCATCCACCTGTCCCCGCCGCTAATGGCCACATGGCTCTGTAGGCCCACTAGCCGGGTAAGCCGGCCAGCCACCTCTTCGCGGCCGCCGTCCATGAACAGAATGCAGCGAGGTCGGCTTCCTCGCCTCCTGTTCCGTTCTAGCTGATTTAACCACTCCATGCCTGCCCCCCAAGTGCCGCTTAATAATATCCGGTACAAACTCAGCAAATTCTGCCGCATGCTTTTCCAGGGCGGCCCGCGCCCTTCCTGACGCGTCGGCTGGACCATGATGCAGCGCTACTTATTTCGTAAGATACTTGGAGGTCCGCCTTGTTGCATCGGGGTGAACCCACCACGACACCGTGACGAAGACGAAGGTCCTGAGGTGCCGTTAGACCCCGTTTTATATTGCGGTGCCGTTTGATACCATACGACACCCCGCCGGAGTCAGCTTTGCGGCGGCGGTGAGGATCAGGCTCTTATGGAGTGTCGTTAGACGCCCGTTTGCGACACCCCCACCAACCCTCGGGAACAGACTATGGTACGCCCGCGTATCCCGCGGCAGGGTCGACGGAGCCGATAATTTACAGAGTCATCGAATGCGACTCACCGGCGCTGGCGTCGACGCCTCCCATATTCACCAGCACATCATCACGGGACCGTGATGCAGAGACCGGGCCTGAACGCTGTACGACTGGAGATGTCCTGATGGTGACCGCGCTTGACCGGCTGGGACGAGACACGCTGGTGCGAGGAATACCTGCTGAAAGTACTACGCAGTTAAAGCGCGATTACCTGGGGTGTCGCCGCCCTGTCGGGCGACCTGTGCCTTAGGTGCTACAATTGAGCAAAATGCCGTTCGGGAACGCCGCGAGCGGGTTGGCCATAATTGGATTGACGCCAGCCTGTGGAGCAACTGACCATGTCCACACCTTCGGATGCTGTCGAAATCTACTGCCTGAAGTGCCGGGCCAAGACTCCGTCGCGGGACGTTGAGCGCGGAGTGCGGTACCGGGAAGTACCGAATAGGCTCCTCTGATTGACGGCGCGGCCTCGCTTTCGGACCCTCCAGCAGTTTGGGACAGTTTGGGGTCGTCTCCAGCCTGACGTGTCTCCGGTCGGCACCTGACACCGTGATTTCCTCCCACTCAGAGTTCGCTGCTCGGTGGCGCCCCCCTGTCGGGCGGCCCTCGCGCGTTCGCCATGTCCATGGGCGTAACCACGACGAACAAAGGCTCTTCTCAGTTTCCGTGCTCCGGCCGATTCCTGGACGGTCTGCGGCTACGCCCGCGTATCCCGCGGCAGGGATGACGGAACCGACACCCTGCAGAATCAGCGGCTGCGGCTCACCGGCGTCGGCGTCGCCGCCGCCCGTATCCGCCAGGACATCATCACAGGGGCCGTGATCCGGAGACCGGGACTGAACGGTCTACTGGAGGTTATCCGGGCCGAAGACGTCTTGGTGGTGACCGCGCTGGATCGGCTGGGATGCGGCATGCTGGGTCTCCTGGAGGTGATCAACGGCTGGCCACCACGGGCGTGGATCTGAAGTGCTGGGTATGCCGGCGGACGCCCAGGATGTGGCCGGTGGCGGTCAACTGGTCGCTCTGGTCACCGCGGGAGTGGCGGCCATCGAGCGGGCCGACATCAGCCGGCGGACGAAGCAGGGCTTGGAGCGGGCCCGGGCAGAGGGCAAGCTGGCCGGGCGGCGTTGGATCATCTCGCTGGCGCGGATGCGAACCATACAACGGATGAGGAAGGATCTGGGCATGTCCCTGGCCCAAATCGCCCAGGGTCAGGGTATGTCGGAATCGCTGGTGCGTCTAGTAGCCGGGCATCGTTGAACTGATGGGTAATGGGGTACCATAAGGCCGGTGGCTAAGGGGAAGTTTGGGACGTGGGGTGTGGATGATGGTGAAGAGGTACAGGGTAGGGCTGGCGGAGGAGGAGCAACAGGAGCTGATGGCGCTGGTGTCCAAGGGACGGGCGGCAGCCTATAAGCAGACCCATGCCCGCATCCTGCTGCTTTGTGACGAAAATCAGGCTGACGGCGGCATGAGGGACGAGGAGATTGCTCAGGCCCTGAAGGTGGGCACCGCCACGGTGGAGCGGGTGCGCCGCCGTTGCGTTGAGGAGGGTCTGGAGGCAGCCTTGGGGCGCAGGCAACAGCTCAACCGGCGGCGGCGGAAGCTGGACGGTGAAGGGGAGGCTCACCTGATTGCCTTGACCTGTTCCCAACCGCCGGAGGGCCGTGCCGGCTGGACCCTGCAACTGCTGGCGGATCAACTGGTTGAATGCGAGATAGTGGACAGCATCAGCACCGAAACGGTGCGCCAGACGCTGAAAAAAACGAACTCAAGCCTTGGTTGAAAGAATGCTGGTGCATCCCGCCGAATGGCAGTGCTGAGTTTGTCTGCGCCATGGAGGATGTGCTGGAGGTCTATCACCGCCAATACCGGGACAACGAGGTCCTGGTGTGCTTGGACGAGACCAGTAAACAGCAGGTGAAGGAGACCCGGCTGGGCCGTCCACCCCGCCCCGGAGCGGCAGCTTCTTATGACTATGAATACGAACGCAACGGTGTGAGCAACCTTTTCATGCTGTTCGCGCCCTTGGAGGGATGGCGGCGGGTGGAGGTTACAGAGCGCCGCACCCGGAGAGATTGGGCCGATGTGGTGCGGAAACTGGTGGACGAGGACTATGCTGACAAGGAGCGGATAGTGCTGGTGATGGACAACCTGAATACGCATCATCCGTCATCACTGTACGAGGCCTTTGAGCCGGCGGAGGCGCGGCGCATCGCGGAGCGGCTGGAGATACATTACACACCTAAGCACGGCAGTTGGCTGAACATGGCAGAGATCGAGATCGGCGTGATGGCCCGGCAATGCCTCGACCGCCGCATCCCGGACCGGAGCGTCCTGCGGAGGGAGGCAGCAGCGTGGCAGGCTCAGCGCAACCGGGACGGCATACGAGTGAACTGGCGCTTCACCACCGAGGATGCCCGAATCAGACTAAAGTCCCTATACCCATCAATACAACACTGACGTAACACTAAACTAAAGCCAAAGTGAAATGTACATATCGCTAGACCGCACTATCGGTGCCCACCCAGTTGGGGCCTGAAGGTGATATGAGGTGCCGTGGAGTCCTTGCGATCATCGTCAATCTCCCCGAAATGCACATCCCACCTTGGTATTGGTTTAGTACTGAAGGTTGAGGACGTGGACGCCCTGCCAGCGACTGCGTTCAAGGAGGGCTGGGATTAGGCGGACGGCGAAGCCGGAGGTCGCAGATTTCTCAATCCTCAGAATGCCATGGGGCATTGCAGGTTCTCCTTCCGCCGTGCTGGTACAACAGAGTGTCTGACCCCAGTGTTTCTCCTCCCGACAACTATCTGCCGCCGTCAGATCGATGCGGAACCACTCCGTTGTCATCCCCGCAGATAAGCTATAGTGAGAATCCACCTCCAGAGGCGATGTCGGCAGGAGAACTATGGGCACCAGAAGAACTTCTAGCGGAGCTGATAAAGTCTACAACGCGGCTGGGACATGGGTCGAACACGCGCTGCGTACCGACGGCTCGCTCTTTACGCCGGGCCAATCGATCTGGTCGAGCCGGTGGCTAGGGGAACTCCACCAGCGGTTCCTGAATCATCCGGACGAGCCGGGCGCCAGCTTCGAGGACAAGCTACAGGCGCAACTGAAAGATAGTCCCCCTGAGGTCTACCAACTGATGGGGGAGGCACTGTATTTCCACTTCCTGATCGTCTCCACGAAAGACAGCACCCGTGAGCAGCAGGTAATTAACAGGGCTCTCAGTTGGTCGCCTTCACCCGTATCAATTCCGCCGGACCTCATTGCCAGCCTCACGCCGGGCATCGCCAATCCGGGACAGAATTTCCACTCGGGCCGCCCTTTCCAAGTCGGATTCCTCATCGAGTTCATCGAGCGGTGGAAGGAGAAGGGGGTGGATGAGCAGCAGATGCTGCTCGGCGACCCGTGGAAGTTCAGAGAATTTGCGATGGAAATCGATTTCCGAAGCGAGTTGCTGAAGGGCGCCTCCAACAGGACACGTACGCAACGGGAAGCGCTGCTACACCTCGTTTTCCCCGACACCTTTGAGCCGATTGTCTCGGTTGATCACAAAGAAAAGATCTCCAAGTCGTTCGCGAAATTCGTTACCGCGCCGGATGAGAATGTTGACCGCCGCCTGGAGCAGATTCGGCCGAAGCTTGAGGCACAGTACGGGAGCGGTGATGATCTCTTTTATTACAATAATCCTGAAATCCAGAGCCAGTGGGATGATGAATATAAGCGCTACCCTTGGGATGACTTCGTTGGACACGCGCGGAATTGTATGGAAACCAAAAACCTGGACAGCGACGAGAATGACTATAAGGTCGAGATAGGCCGCAAACTCTCGGTGGCCCGGGAAGCAGTGCTTGCCGGTGTCGACGGCTGGGGCTACTTGGTGAAGAACGGCATCGCTGGCAACCTCATCCATCCGATAGAGCAGTCGAAATTTCGTCATTGGATCGATGAATTCCCGGATGACGCGCTGAGAGCATTGCAAATAATGTGGACGAAGGAAGATGCGCCAGTCGCCGAGCGGGTACGTGACTTTTGCGGCCTGCTGCCTCCCTCAGCGAGCAGTGGGACTGGGACCCGTATGACCGTCGCATCGGTCCTGCTGATGGCATTGAACGTTCACGAGTACCCGCCATTCAGGGTGACCATATTTGAGCAGGCATACGAACGCACCGGATATGACAAACCGGCGCAAGGGGCGGATGAGGCGGCGTTGTATGAGCATGCCCTGGGTTTTCTGGGCCGATTCATTCAGGAGGCGTCAATGCGCCGGCTGACCTTGCGCCACCGTCTTGACGCTCAGTCGCTGGTTTGGGCAATCGTAAATTCGAGGGACGCTGGCCAGTTGGCAGACGAAGGCACGCGGCAATCGTCCGGACCCTGGGATCCGGTCAACATTGAGCTGTTGGCCGATGAGCTTCTGTGGGACGGCGGTGGGTTGCACAAGATAATTGACGGTCTGCAGGACAAGCGTCAGGTTATCTTTCAGGGGCCGCCGGGCACCGGCAAGACCTACGTGGCCAAGGGAATCGCCGAGTGGTGTCAAGAGCACGGCGGCGAATTCGAGATCGTCCAGTTCCACCCGTCCTATTCCTATGAGGACTTCGTTGAAGGGTTCCGGCCCACGCTCACCACTGGCGGTCAGGCCGGGTTCAAGCTCACCGAAGGCCCGCTGCGACGCATCGCGGAGAAGGCCGAGAACAACCCGGACTCCACCTTCATTCTCGTGATCGACGAGATTAACCGTGGCAACGTCGCCAAGGTTTTAGGGGAGCTTTACTTCCTCTTGGAGTACCGGAACGACAAGGTCTCCCTTCAATACAGCGGCGAGAAGTTCAGCCTGCCCGAGAACCTCTGGTTCATCGGTACGATGAACACCACGGACCGCTCCATCGCGCTGGTGGATGCTGCACTGCGCCGGCGTTTCTACTTCTTCGGGTTCTTCCCCGACGAACCCCCGGTCCAAGGAATGCTGGAACGCTGGCTCGGAGTGAACAATCCCGAGGCGAAGTGGGTTGCCGGTCTCGTTGATTTGGCGAACCGCAAGCTGGCAGACCGGCATCTGGGTATCGGCCCCAGCTACTTCATGAAGAAAGACCCTCCGCTCGACGAAAACCGGGTCCGCTTCATCTGGGAGCAGGCGGTCATCCCCTACATAGAAGAGCAGTGCTTCGGCGACGAGAACAAGCTCAAGGAGTTCGCCTACGACCGGTTGAAGCGGGAGCTTGACAGCATGGCCCCCAAACCCGTCGGCGACAGCGACGACCCGGAAGTCGCAACAGATGAGGGCAACGAGCAAGCTGAGGACGCTGCTGGCGATGCGTCGCCTTGAACTGCGGGAACACCAGTCATACGGAGAGAATGTTCCCCTCGACAAGGAACAGCTGCGGGCGCTGACCGGCTGCGGTGCCCACATTCAGGTGCTGCCCTCGCTTAACGAGGAGGGCGGGTACATACTCAGGGCGTCGTCTTACGTCGGCGCAGTGAACATCGGCGACCTCGCCATTGTCATACGTCCCAAGATCCCCATCGACCGTGTCATGTTCCTGATCGCCTACTCCATGGACCCCAAGCACTGGCGGAGGAACGCCGTAGAGTTGGCTCGCGATGATGGGATCCTTGAAGCGATCATCTTCGCCTTCACGCACCATACCAGGCAGGCTATTCACCGAGGATTGCTCCGGGGCTACCGGGGGGATGATGACGCGCTCAACACAGTGCGAGGCCGCATTCGCTTCGGCGACCAGATCCAGCGGCGCTTTGACATCCCGCTGCCCGTTGAGGTTGCATTCGACGAATTCACCGAGGACATCGAGAAGAACCGGCTTCTCAGGACTGCGATAGACCGACTGGGACACACCTTTATTCGTTCCGCGGCCGCCAGGCAGGAGGTCCGCCGTCTCCGGCCCTCATTCACCGGGGTCGGGCTAGGGTCGTACCGGCGTGGAACCCTGCCCGAGGTTCGCTATACCAGGCTGGACGAGCACTACCGCCCGGCGGTGGAGCTTGCACGTCTCATCCTCGAAAACTCAAGCTTGGAACTCCAGGGAGGTAAGATCGCCGGCGCCTCCTTGTTCATGGACATGAACAAGGTGTTCGAGCGGTTTCTCTACGTCGCTCTGGGGGAGGCGCTCGGCCTTCGGGAAGGGCAGTGGCGGCATGAGGCGGACCTGACGCTGGACGAAGAGGGCCGCGTCGGCATGAAGCCAGACTTTTCGTGGTGGCCTTCTGGTGCGGCTGGGAACGGCTCTCGGCCGCTCTTCGTCGGCGACGCGAAGTACAAGAAGACCGACGGAGATGGCTTCGAGCACGCCGACATCTACCAGATGCTCGCCTATTGCACCGCGGCGGACCTGCCTTCGGGCATGCTGGTATACGCCGCCGGCGAGGGTGAACTGGGCACCTACAAGGTCAAGTACGCGGGCAAGACCATCGAAGTGGTATCCGTCGACCTCGAAGGTACTCCGGAAGCTATCCTGGGCGACGTGGGCCGCCTAGCTGAGCGGGTCAGAGGTCGAACCTTCGCCGATTACAGGCATCTACGCCTCCACCCTCTGCCAGATGGACAAGGAAGCTAAGGTCAGGCCATACGCTGGATGCCAGCACAGAATGAGGCCTGTCAGGGGATACGACGCCCTGACCGTCGCCATCGCCGCCATAGTGCCTCTCGATGAATCTGTTTTAGGTGAAAGAAAGTAGACCCTTCGCCCATTCGAAAATTCTGATTGCTGATGCGATAACGGGAAGCGCCTTTGTGGCATGCCACACAGCGGCCAAACGCCGCTTGACGGGCGTTGACTGATCTGACGGCGCAATGGCGCTGAGTTCTTTGGCGAGCATTTCGACTGACACTCGCGCCACGGTTTCTGCGTCGTTGATTCCTCTGTCCAAGGAGAGCAGGCTAAGTCTGTTTCTCGAGTCCAGGTACGTGTTCGGGAAGAAACGGCCGGGGGTCGACACCATCTCCCTGTGCAGAGTAACGGCTCCGTCGCCATCCTGGACAATGGAGCCAAGCTGCAGGTCAAGTGGTAACACGGGTTTTCCTTGAGCAATCATATCTGTTCCAGCAGAATAGGTTCCCTTGCCTCCGCCGATGGCGATCATGGCGTCGGCCCGTTCAATCATCGCCTTTCTATACTCGCCGCCGGTGAACACCTCTCGGCGTATGGGACAAAGCTCCACGACGTTTCTCTGCTCCGGATTCCTCAGCAGGCGCAGATTCGCGGGCTCTATCTTCGACTCCGGCGCTTCGTCGGACATGACGATCCTGGCGTATGGGCGTGGGTCTTCGATAGTGCTTTGTGCATATTCCTCGATCTCGCGCAGGACCAACCAGTCGAAAACATGGGGCACGCCGTGTTCGTCCTTGGTGGACTCCTCGTTCCCTGCAAGCACCACGAGGCCGCCTCCCCGTCTCAATACCTCTCCGGTGAAGCTCTTGATGAACTGGCAGGCGCTGAGCAGCTTGTCCGCAGGACACGAGGAGCCTGCGCTGCCGGAAACCATAATGAATTTGCCGTCCATCAGTGATCACCTAAGTCAGTTCCCTTCACAGAACAGGTCATTGAACTCTTTCTTGGTCTCACAGGAGTTGACCTTGCCGCGCAACTGTCCAAAGTAGGTAAATGCTCGCTTGCGAAGGTTGGAATTTGCCGGCCCCAGGTACTCGTCCAGGTATCCGGATTGCCCTGTGGAATCTGCGATTGGTCTCTTCACCGCTGTCATTGAGTCGGTGAGCAGGTGAATGAGCATGGACTTCGGGTCCTGGGGACCTCGATAGTTCCTGAATGCGTCGATTGCCAGAGACTCCAAGTGGTATCCGCTAAACTTCCTACTTGAACGCGTAATGTAGCAGTCTGCCATGGCCTTGGCGAGCTTGATTACCGGTACCACTCTGCCGTTTCTTGCCTGGTTGACCTCGGTGAGCTCTCTGGCAAAGTTTTCGGGCTGCACCACGTTGCTCCATCTGGTTCTCCCTGGTTCAGCAATCCGGATGCCTCCGGTGGTGGTCCGTATGGCGGGCAGTATCTGGATTTCCATGCCGTCGGCGTAGGTGACGGTTACCGCCAGGTTGCCCGCTCTCACGGCATTCAGAGGCAGATGGCTTTGGATGGTCTCCCGCACGTGCTCTATTACCCTTTTCGGGGGTTGGTTCGCGAGCGAAGACTGGTTCACTATCAGCAGGACATCCACGTCGCTGAGGCCGGTGACGTATGTGCGTCTGCGTACCGAGCCGCCGAACATGGTCTGCAACACACGGTTGCCCTCCTGCCTCAGGATGTTGCACAAGCTTTCCAGATGCCTCGTGACAGCCTGCGTGTTTCTGCGGTTGTACCTTACGAGTAAAGCTTCGCAGTACTCGTTGAAGTTATCGCCCGACATAGGTCCTGTTCCCTTGGATAGAGTTAGACCAACTCATTCAACGCTGCCGTAGGCAGCCCTGGCACTCTCCGAAAGGCTGGGTCATTGGTGACGAACAACGTACACCCTTCCCGCAGCGCCGCCGCCGCGTGGACCGCGTCCGGCGTCCTCAAATTCGTCATGGCTCGAAGGCGTGCGGCCTCTTCCCACAGCGGGCGGGTGGCCGGGATCAGTCGTACTTCGACCGCATCAAATAGTTCCCTAAAGAGTCTTTCGAGGAACGCATCGCCCTCCCTGAGGGGTTTGACCAGCGTTTCCAATACTGTCAACTCACTGGTTACAATGACGAACTGGCCTGCCGCAGCCTGCTGCCACATGGGTTCAAGCAAGGTGCGGTAGGGTTCGACCCGCTCCACGCTGTAAATGAATCCGCAGGAGTCCAGATATACCGGCCCACTGTCAGGCAGCGTCAGCGCTCCCACGATTCGCGCTCGGCCTGGATGTGGGAGTCCACATCTTCAGCGGTCTTGAAGAGTATCTGCCCCGGCCCCTCTGCGAGAATGTCCACTGCCGACCGCCGCGGCGGCGCCGTCGAGGGCGTCACAACGACATCTACCGTTTCCCCTTCGGTCAGGTCCCGGTCAACGATTTCTATCTTTCCCCCTGGCAGTACCGTCGTTCTAAGGCGCAGCGCCTTTTGCATAACTTGTAGCTCCCTCTTGGACCAAGAGGACTGCCGTTTGGCGTCCTTCTTTCTCCGTCCGATCCTGAACATGGTGATTAACCAGGTTGATCCAACTTTATCGCGGAATGGCTATCGGAGCATATGTTGGCATCCGTTCTCTATTTGCCGATAGTGTCTGCATAGGGTCCGTATGGACGGCCAAAAGTCCGATGCAAGCAACCACTCCAAGTTGTTTATTGGAGTGTTGCTCCCCTTGACAGCCTGACTCTCATTAGCTGCGCCTCCTTCCGCCGCACTAGCGGCGTCCGACTCCATCGTTTGTTGGGCAGAGTGCCGGACAGCACGCTGCTGCGGACCGAATTTTCGGTAACATATCATCTGGGGCAACCACTTTCGTAGCGTAACGATTTGGGCGAGGCCATGCGCAGGTACCCTCTCGGGTCGGCCGTGACCGAGATCCGTGCCTCGCTGGTCCCTGTGGCTGCCCTCTTCAGTGCTGATACTCCCTGCTGCCCTGCGCCATGTCCGGCCGGTTTGCGGGTTGCACGCGGCCGCCGCAACTATCTCCCCGCTTTGTCTCGATACCTCAATGTCGAGCGAGAGGCAGTTGCGCAGCGAGTCCGGCAGTGATTGCCTGGCGGTCTGTCGGCTCTGGCTTGGTGTCATGCGGGTTCCGTGGGCGCGATTGCCCTTGTCGCGTTCCTGGGACGCGGCGGTTGACCAGCTTACAGTTTAAGGGAATTGCATTCTGGGTGCTCCCGAATCATGTCGCTTTTTGTTTTTACCACGATCATTGAACCTTTTGCGTTTCTCCTTCTGGAGCAATGGAAATTCATGCCACTGGCCGGATTGGGGGTTAATGATTGTCCCACTCCTTGAGAGCTTTGTCGCAAAAACAGCAGGAGGCGCCTTCTGAGGGTCTCATGTCCGGTTGCTGGGGCCAGTAGGCGATGATGTTGTGGCCTGCGTCGCGGCTGGAGGTTAAGGTCTGTCCCCGCGCTTGCGGACCTAAGTAGATAGTAGGGGGTACCGTATTCGAGATGTGGTTGGGGGCTCCGTGAGCCGTGGCACAGCGATCCTTACGGGGAGTTCTAGCCACTTCGGGTGGGCCGAACCTGCGGCGCGAGTGTCTCGCTCGTCTCCTGCGTGGCCGGAGAGGCAGTCCACTCCTCCTCTACCGCGATTTGGAGCTGGGCTTCGAAATTGTCCGCCCCGCCCATTGCCGTCCACGAGATCGTGAAATTCCCTCCGCCAGGGATACACTCAGGCCCGACGGCGATCGCAAAGAGCTTACTGCGCGTACCCGCTGCTTGGTTTCCTGAGTAAGCTAGACACCCGATCGACCACCTTGGCGCCATCTGGGGTAGCGGATTCGCGTGCCGCGTCTGCTGCCTCGCGTAACGCGGCTTCGAATTCCTGCGGTTCTCGTCCCCAATACACCAGGGCGCTGCCGAGGCACACGAGGATCCGTGCCGCCTCCAGTAGCCCCTCAGGTGTAGCGGCCTCGCGTCCCGCCGCCGCCGCATCACGGTAGGCAGCCTCTACTTCCTCTGGCTCCCGCCCCCAATACGCGAGGGCGTTGCCGAGGTTGGACAGCGCTTTCGCAGTTTCTACCAGACCCTCTGGAGTAGAGGCCTCTCGTCCCGCCGCGGCCGCACCACGGTACGCGGTCTCGACCTCCTCTGGTTTCCGTCCCCAACCCGCGAGGTCAAACCCGAGGGCAAACAGCGCCTGTGCCGTCAGCACCAATCCTGCTGGGACGGCGGCCTCGCGTCCTGCTGTCGCTGCGTCACGGCACGCGGTCTCGACATCCTCTGGCTCCCGCCCCCAACTCGCGGAGGCGATTCGGAGGTTGGACAGCGACTGTGCAGCCATCAGTAAGCCTGCGGTTGTAGTGGCCTCGCGTCCCGCCGCCGCCGCGTCCCGGTACGCGGTCTCTACCTCCTCCTGCGGTCGCCCCCAACTCGCAAGGGCGTTCCCGAGGTTGGACAGCGCCTTCGCCGTTTCTACCAGGCCCTCTGGAGTGGCGACCTCGCGTCCTGCCGCCGCCGCTTTACGGTGTACGTCCTCTACCTCCTGTTCCGATCGCCCCCAACCCACGAACACGAACCCGAGGGCAAACAGCGCCTGTGCCGTCAGCAGTAATCCTGCGGGTGTAGCGGCCTCTTGTCCCGCTGCCGCTGCCTCTCGATACGTAGACTCAATCTCCTGCTCGGGTCTCCCCCAACTCGCAAGGGCGGTCCCGAGGTTGGACAGCGCCCTCGCTATTTCTGCCAAACCCTCCGGTGTGGCGGCCTCGCGTCCCGCCGCCGCCGCATCTCGGTACGTGGCCTCGATCTCCTGTTCCGGTCGTCCCCAACCCACAAGGGCGATCCCGAGGTTGGACAGCGCCCTCGCCTCTAGCACCAATCCTGCTGGAATGGCGGCCTCGCGCCCTGCCGATGCTGCATCGCGGTACGCGGCCTCTACCTCTTGCTCCGGTCGCCCCCAATCGGTGAACACGATTCCGAGGCTGAACAACGCCCTCGCTGTTTCAACCAACCCGTCCGATGTGGCGGCCTCATGTCCCGCTGCTGCCGCATTATGGAACGCGGCCTCTACGTCCTCTGGGTCCCGGCCCCAGCCCGCAAGGGAGATCCCGAGGTGGGACAGCGCTCTCGCTGATTCAACCAATCCCTCCGGTGTGGCGGATTCGCGTCCTGCGGCCGCTGCATCTCTATACGCGGTCTCGAATTCCTGCTCCGGTCGCCCCCAACTCTCAAGGGTGTTACCGAGGTTGAACAACACTCTCGCTGTCAGCAGTAACCCTGCCGGTGTGGCTGCCTCTTGTCCCGCCTCTGCTGCATCACGGTACGCGGTCACGATCTCAGGCTGCGGTCGCCCCCAACCTGTAAGGCCCTTTCCGAGGTTGGACAACGCCCTCGCTGTTTCTACCAACCCCTCCGGGGTCGCGGCCTCTCGTCCCGCTGCCGCTGCATCTCGGTACGCGGTCTCGACCTCCTCTTGCTCCCGCCCCCAACGCACAAGAGCCTTCCCGAGGGCCAACAGCGCCATCGCGGTTCCTATCAACCCCTCCGGGGTCGCGGCCTCTCGTCCCGCTGCCGCTGCATCACGGTACGTGGTTTCGACCTCCTCTTGCTCCCGCCCCCAACGCGCGAACACGATTCCGAGGTTGTAGAGCGCCCGCGCTCTTTCTGCCAACCCCTTTGGAATGGCGGCCTCTCGTCCCGCGGCTGCCGCATCTCGATACGTGGACTCAATCTCCTGCTCCGGTCGGCCCCAACTCACGAGGGCGTTCCCGAGGTTGGAGAGCGTCCCCGCTATTTCTGCCAAACCCTCTGGTGTGGCGGCCTCTCGCCCCGCCGCCGCAGCGCCACTGTACGCGACCTCAATCTCGTGCTGCGGTCGCCCCCAACTGTCAAGAGCGATCCCGAAGTTGAACAGCGCCCTCGCCGCCCTCACAAGGCCTTCCGGTGTACCAGTATCGCGGTACAGGTCAGCAACTTCGCGCATGACACGGCTTGCCCGCTCGAAGTCTGCCCCGTAGTAGTGGGTATTCCCGAGTTGGGAAAGCCCTTCAGCGTCAAGCAACTCGCGTAGGACCCTTTCGACCTCGTCCATCCTTGCCCGAGCTGCATCTTCTCCAACAACCTCGCTCAGGAACGCTTCTTCCGGGAGAACCGGATCGCTTTCTCGGATGAATGACATCGAGCACAGGCGCTCCAGTGATCTGCTGGCAGTGGGAATATCAAGATTGGCACCGAATCCCGAGCTGGCCATAGCGCGTACCTGCTCTACTTTGATCGGCGTGATTCCAGCTACGAAGAGAGCGTAAACGGCTTCTAGAACCGCCACTTCTTCATTTCCGAGTCTGTCGAACTCTCCGCGCAGACGTCGGAAGTCGAAAATCAGAAGGCCGGGGTTCCCACCACAGTCGTGTGGCTCGCGTTCCCGGGTTCGCCTAGCGGGGTCGGCTGCAAGCACTTCCATCTGCTCGTCCGTCATCCGCAGAATTTCATACTGATCCAACGAGGAGAAGAATCGGCTGAGTGCCGGTTCTTCATCACTCCGAACCTGCGGCAAGGTACTCGTCGTGCATGTGACGGCAATCGAGCAGATGGAGGCTTGTTCTGCTACAACTTGCTGAAGTTCCGCAACATCCGTCCGTCCGACGTAGAAATTCAAATCGTCGAACACCAAAACGCACGATCTTCCGCCGAGATAGCGCGTCGCGTGCCTTAGGTCAGCATCGCTGCGGTCTGCGAGATTGCGGCTCGGAGCGAATACAATCGTGTCCGGGGGGAGTTGTTGGATCAGCTCGTGAACGAGTCGCGTCTTTCCCAGTGTCGCAGCTCCGACAAGGGCAATTCGTCGGCCAGGCAGACCTTCTCCAGGCAACAGAGAAGGAATCGAGTCGGCTACCCAGGACTCGAGGCCGGTTGGGTCTTGGTATCGACGTAGTCGTCGTGGTAAGAAGTCCAGCGCAGGGCCGACCTGCCTTGGGTTACCTGCCAGATCATCGGGTTTCAGATCTCCTGCTGGCATGGCCATGCGTCCATGCAGCGCGATCTTCCGCAATGCCTCGCGGCCGCTCGCGTCGCGCCTAGCCCACCACCAATACACGATGATGCCGACGACAATCGCTGTTCCCGCTATTACGACCAACGGATGGGCTAGTGACCAGTCCCTAACAGAGTGTGACACCAAATGGGGGATGGCCACAATCAGGATAGAGACGGCGAGGGATATTGCCCACAGAAGGATTCCTAACGGGTGCGTTAGCCATGGTGGGGAAAACCAACCCCTACGATGCCACAGGCGCACCCGGCTGCGCGCACGTCTCGCGGGCAAGCTCAAACGATCCCGAACCGACGGCCCAGTGTCGATTTGCGCTGTTTGGTGGCGGCTTGCGATTTGCTAACTCCCTACGGCGAGTCCAGAGTAAATTATAAAACAATACTACCAAGCCAAAGGTCCTTGAGTTCCGGGCCGTCGCGGTGATGGCATGCCACAGTGAGGTCATCCCCCTGCAATCCAGGGTCGAGTCAATCGTCGACGAGGCCGACTTGGAGGAGGTCTACTACACTGAGCGGAACCCGTTCTACGTCGCCTGCACACGTGCCCGGGACCACCTGCTCGTAACCAGAGTCAAGCCAGTTTCCGAATTCCTGGATGACCTTGTAATCTACGACAATTAGCGCTGTAAACGGCGGAGGTAATTGTTCCGAGCGGGCGGAATATGGCTGACTGCGATTATATAACCGTTGAATCCTGCCAGCCTGCCCCAGAGGTTGCACCTGAGCGGGCGCTATTCGGACTAGATGCTGGTCATCTATGGAGCGGCCCATGTGGATGAGTCGGTGGATGAGGCGCCCTGGCTGAGGTGGTTCACAAACGCGCGTTTGTGACACTGGGCCACAATTCGCTTCCTTCAGCTTGTTCAGGTGTGGGTCACAAAGGTATAGCGCAATCCGCACCAGTTGGAGGGAGAGCGATGCCCGAGACCTACGGCTACGTCCGCCCCAGCCGCCCCAGAGTCTCGGAGCTGTCGGGCAGCGACCCGTAAACCCAACGCCAGTTGTTGCTGACTGCCGGCGTGGAGCTTTCTCACGTCTATCAGAACGTCGGTGTCTCCGGTACCAACAGCCGGCGGGGCTGGCACTCGCTGGATGCCCGGCTGGCTCAAGGCGACACCTTGGTAATTGACGGGTGTCACTATATTCTATTGCCAGCGTGCTGCCGTAGCGTAGGCAGTCCTGGTCTGTTGGACGGATTCCCGGTCGCCTTGCGTATTGGGTTCTGGGTACTCACCCGTCGTTTCCATCGAATGGGTTCAGCACCCTGACTCCTGTGGAGATGAAGTCCCGTACGTTGCGAGTGACCACTGTCAAGTCGTGGTTCAGCGCGGTGGCAGCTATCTGCAGGTCGGAATTGGTGTAGCCCAGTTCCGCGTGCAGGAGACCCCAGCGCTTAGCTGCTGCTTCATTGAGCGGCAGCACCCGGTCGTGGAACGAGGTCATCACAGTTTCCAGCCAGCGCTCCAGCATCTGGGCAAATGCCGGTTGTGTCCTTCTCTGCCGCGCAGCGCCGTACATGATTTCTCCCACTGTGACGACGCTGATGTAGAGTGTTTGAGGGGCTTGGGCTTGCAGCCAGTGGGCGACTGGGGCGTGGCGCTCCGGTCGTCGCAGTGCTGAGATGACCACAGTGTCCAGGAGGTACATTCAGATCTCTATGGCCTTGGACGTGTAGTCCTTGGTACGCTCGGGTAGCTCAAAGCCGTCCTCTTCGGTGCCCTTCGGGATGGTCAGCAGATGGTCCACAAAAGAGGGTGTGTCCCCGGCCTTGGCTTCGCGCAGCCTCTGGTATTCCTCAAAGGCCAGTACCACTACGACCGGCTTGCCCCTGCGTGTGACTTCTTGAGGCTCTCCGGTGAGCGCGGCCTCGACAACGGCGCTGAACCGGTTCTTGGCTTCTTGCAATTGCCAGCTGGTCATTGTGCCCTCTGTGTCTAGTCAGTCTAGCTGGTTATAACGTGATCATTATCACATGCGCCCGACTGGGGCGCTACTGCGTCTTTGGGGTGCTTTCTCTTTGGCCATAATGGCAAAAACCAGGGCGATGCCGGGTTGTTGTATCTGGGGTGTCTTGTTTGTCACCAGGGGTGTTTTATCCCCGCGTGTGCGGGGGAACCAAAAGCGTCCACCGGGTCTGGGGAAGGCTGGCTCGAGAAGAAGGTGGCTTGGATATGTGCAGGCTATTGAGGGTATGAGCCGCGTACCTTGAGGAACGCCGCTTCGGGCCAGCATGTGCGAGGCGTTCGGTAATCCGATGCCTCGCTGTGCCTGTGACACCGGTTCATCGCCGCATCATCAGTTTACAACTGAATTCAGAGGTCGCCTCAACTGGATGACCAAGGACCCGGCAGGGTGTCCGAAGTGTTCCAGCACCCGGCGGGCGCGCCCGGCGATCAGGGCCCCTGTCCCATGGCAGGAGGCGAAAATGCCCGTGTCCCCGATGGGCCGGGGCAAGTTCAGTTCCCCGGCCGTCCTGGAGAAGTAGGGCAGCTTCCTGCCCCGTATTTCCAGAATTCTCTCGAAGTCTCCGGGGTGGCTGTCGCGCATCATCAGGCACACTCCCACCAGGAGGCCTGACCAGGACGTGACATTCCTTGTTTCAGAATCCAGGTTGAAGGACACCGGTGTTGAGCGGAGGCCGCCGCCGGGGCCGGACCCCGCGGCGCCTTCGGTGCCCGATGCCAGCAGCGCGGCGCGGTTCTCCGCCAGCACCCGGCGGACCAGCCGGTTGTCGGGACGGTGGCCGGTCCTCTGCTCTGCAGCGGTGGCGACCAGCTCGATCAGACCCTCGTCAAGACCGCCGACCACCTGGCGCCAGCCTTGGATTACGGCCCGCCTGTCCACCGTTTCCCGGTTACTGTCCCGCAGCGCCCTTTCCGCCGACCTGGCGGCCTGCCCGTTGGACACCCTGTCCCTGGTCAGGTACCGGTTGACGTCCGCCGCCGCGGCCTCCGGGTCCTCCCTGAGGTCGAGTTCACAGAAGCGCCTTTCCATCCGGTCGCCACCTGGCGACCAGAGGAAGAGCAGCCAGCGCAACCCGTTGGTCAGCGCCGCCAGGGGTACCTCCTCCTGGGCACAGAGGGCCAGCATTTGTCGCTCCATCCGGGGACTGCCGACGTCTTCGCCCGGCGTCCGCACGTCAATGAACACCCTGGGTGGGGCTGCTCCTTTGGGCTGGCCTGGCGACATCAGGGCCAAGTCGACGTTGCTGTTACCAGTGATGTATCCCGGCATCACCTGCGAGAGGTCGAAGACGTCCCACCCGGCGGCGGCCAGCAGCCTGAGCACAACGGCCTGCGCGATGGCCGCCTTGCTCCGCCCCTCCAGTGATGGCATGTCTCTTATCATGGAAATCGCCTGGGAGATGGACTCCCTGTATTCGGTTCTTAGCATCTGATGGTTCTCTTGTCTTTGGGGCTGTATGAGTGCACAACGAAAACTTATCGGGCTTAATATAGGCTGGACGGCGCTCTGCTGAATAGGCATAAGAACGGAGCGGGTATCGGACTGAGTCTTATTATAGGTCTCACCATTTCCGCGTTCACTGGGGGCGTGGCAGTGGCAGCCCCCATAGAGCATCCCGCCCTTCCGCAGTGGAAATGGCTTGGCAGTGCGAATTGCCGCCGGCCCGGCCCCGCGAATTTTGGATGCTGCCCATGGTGTAGAGCCGGCGGCATATGCGAGGGTCTCTGAATTGTCGGGAATGTCCCCGCTCCCACCGGGAGAAGGGACATTAAAAGCCTCTGGGATGTCGTTAGACCTCGTTTTATATTGCGGCGCCGTTTGATACGATACGACACTCCTGAGCCGGCTTTGCGGCGGCGGTGAGGAGGAGGTCCTGGCGGGGTGTCGTTAGACGCCCGTTTGCGACACCCCTCCTGTTCAAGGGAACAGGCAATGCCGGCCTATGGTTACGCCCGCATATCCCGCGGCAGGGGCGACGGAACCGACATGCTGCAGAACCAGCGTATGCGGCTCACCGGCGCTGGCGTCGATGCCGTTCATATCCACGAGGACATCATCATGGGGCCCGTGATGCCGAGACCGGGCCTGGATGGTCTACTGAATGCATTGCAATCCGGAGACGCCTTGGTGGTGACCGCGTTGGAACGGCTGGGACGCGACACTCCGGGTCTCTTCATATGGTCAGGGCGTGGATCTGCGGGCGTTGGACATGCCGGTCCATGCCCAGGAGGTGGCGGTGGTCAGCCCACGGGTGCAGGGGGTGGAATGGGGGCGACTGAAGGGAACACCAGCGGGCAGTGCTTGATTGTGTCACAGGCGCAAATACGCACTGTCAGGAGTTACCGAGGTGTCCTCTCACTCCCAACTCCAAGTTGACATGTAAATTGTGCCGCCGTCGATTTCCCGTGCCGCCTGTTGGACGCACGTGTTTCTTTGCGGTCGGGCCAAATCGGATTTTCCGCTCAGGCGGCTGTACGCGTTGGATGTGACCTTTGTAGCGGGGCCAGCCCTGGCTGAAAGGTTGGCTGCGTATCTTTTCTATTTCCAGATGTCAGGGTTATAGGTGTCCGGAGGCTCTATTTCGTGGAAGATGGAGTATTCGGAAATCGGCACGTCCTCACCGTCCACCTCTCCCCACAGTAGGACGGTGTAGACGCCAGGCCCGTACTTGGAAAGTAGTTTGCTGACGTTCGCTGTAATTGAGAAGTCCGTGCCCCGGGCCATCCACTTCGACGCGGTTACCCAAGGAACAGTGACGGTCCGTTCCCTCTGGGTCTGGCTTGCCGCATACGCTTGCTCCCAGAATCTATGCGCCTCATCGGGCGAGCGTGGCGCCGGGACTTCAGGGGATACGTCATACGGATCCGGGCAGGGTGAATATCTTTTCGTGAACTCGTCTTCGGACCAGAAACTGTTGCCGGTGAGAGGATATCTCAACGCAGCTATCTGAAGCCCCGAATCGTAGCAATAGGTCCTTGAAACCTGCCCTCTCGTCAGCGAATGGGGTGGTGGGTCGTAGTATATTTGCAAACCCAACTCTTCTCTGCGAGAGAATCGCAAACCATATAACGTGCTCCCCGACATGGACAGGGTCCCGTTCATTATCTGGGGTAGCTGGTCGTACTGTACAAAGCCGTCCTCAAAATGCTGATACCCCACCATGTTGTATCGGTCCCACGCCAGCCCGATGTTCACTTTCCTGTGCCACTTGCCCAGGATGTTGCGGCGGTGGCCTGGGCTGTTCATCCAGCCTTCCATCATTTCCCGAATCTCAGCTTCGATGTTGCCCAAGGCGCGATAGCGGTCAGACGCTCGGATACAGTAGTCCGAGCCACTTCCATTCTCTCCATTGGTCTGGTACCCGCCTGCTAGGGAATAACGCATATAGGGCTTTAGCCCATCCGCTCCCCAGTGGCCGCTGAGGCAGTTTGCGAGGGAGCTTTCGGCGTGTAGCTGCGCGGCTATGTTGTCGCCCAGCGTCACGGGCGGAACGCCTGCCCTGGTACGCTCATTATTAATTAGCTCCAGCATATAGAGCTTGGTATCGTGATGGCGAAGGTCGGGCGGAGGTAGTGGCGTGGGTGTCTGCACTGGAGTGGTTGTAGGCAGCGGTTTGGGTATCGTCGCTATGGATGGAGCGGACGCATCTTGCGGTGTAGAGGTTGGCTTTATTGCGCTGCCCAGGACTGGTGTCAACGTAGGCGTCAGGGAACGAGTTGGAGTGGACACATATGTTGATGCGGGTTCTGGTATGGGTGTCAGGGTGGGAACCGACGGCTCTTCTCCCTCTCCAGTGCCGTTCCCTCCCAGGCGTTGGCTGATCTCCTGACCTACGGTGCGCAGGATCTGGCCACCGGGGAAGTCGGCGTTTCTGGCTACGGCAAAGAAGCTGGCGACGCCGACGATGATGAGTACGATAAAGAGGCAACTGCAGCCGAAGTTGCCTCTGCGCCCCTGGTCGACTGGTCGGCTGCCCCCGGCCTGCCTACCCTGGGTGCGGTCCAAGTACACCAGATCAACAGCAGGCCACTCCTCCACTACCACATACCTGCTACTCGGGACAGCGAAAACCCGGTTGCAGTTCCGGCATCTCCAGTTCATGCGTCGGTGCTGACTCCGCCTTGTCCGGATGCGAGGGTTGCGGCAGTGGGGACAGATGCCAACCCTCTCCCGGTGTATGCCGCCATTTGGCATAAGTGCTTACCTCAGGCGAAGTTTATTTCCCTGAAAGGCGCTCCACTTTGGAGCAGAATTGAATCGAGTTACACCCAGTAACTATTTCAACCGCGCCAGCCAAAGTGGCCACTGGAATCGGGACCAAGAGGCATCCGGATGTTGGTCCTCGGCAGGGCGGGGCTTTCAAGATTCACCGGTGTGGAAAATGCCGATTATAATGCGGCAATAGCCGTCGGGATTCTCGTGGAACCCGCTGTCATCCACAAAAGGTGCGTTTTTAAGCATGAGAGACGTTGCGTTCTGCCTGGTAGAAAATGAAAGGGGCGAGGTGCTATTCGTGCAGCGAGCCTACGGCAAGGAGAAGGGCAAGTGGTCGCTGCCCGGCGGTCTCGTGGACCGTGGCGAGAGCAGTCGGCACGCTGCCTACCGGGAGACCAGAGAAGAAACGGGCATCATCGTCAAAATCACCCACCGGTTGTTCACTGGCAATACGCGTCCCATCAGAGTATTCGTCGGTCAACGGGTGGGCGGCCGGCTTCGTTTCCAACGCAAGGAATGCCTGGATGTCCGCTGGCGCAATGCCAGGGAAATCAGGCCGGAGGATCTGGCCTTCGGGGGTGACCGGAAGGCCCTGCGCCTTTGGGCGGACATCAAGAGTGGGCGAGCCAAACCGGAAAGGGATTACACGTCTGAGGCCGAGCGTGGCCTTTCTGGTGGGGCGAACTCGCGCAAGCGGCAGCGGGCCACGGTGTTGGCAATCAGGGATGACAGGTACCTTCTGGTCCGAGAGAAGGGTGATGACAAGTACTCCCTGCCAGGGGGCGGGATGGAACAGGGCGAGGCGGCGCTCACGGCCGCGTGCCGGGAACTGGGTGAAGGACTGGGGATGAAAGCCTACCGGGCCGAGCGGCTGTTCGACTATACCAGCGAGGGAAGCTTCAACGACCATGAGGTGGTGCTGGTCCTCGCTGGAGGCGAACCCAGGATCAACGACAGGGAGCTGGAATCCTTCCGCTGGTGGGACGGCAGAGAACGCCTGCCGCTCTACCCCCACGTTACCAGCATCATCGGTCGCTATGAAGCAAGCTGAGGCGTCCTCTCGGGAACGCCACAACCCGTCATGCTGCCATACACCCGGCACTTTCAAGAATGGATCTGTCGGCCAACCGTGGGGGCGCTGTAACCGGATAGCAATACCCAAAAGGGGGTGAAAAGGAGTGGAGCTCGCAATTTTTTGTGTCATCTGGGCAATTCTGGTGCTGGGTGTGTTCATGGATGTGCGGAACAAGTTGTTTGGGGATCGCAGAGTCCTCATAATCGGGGCATCCATCATCGCTGGCGCTATCTTGGTGGCCAGCGACAAGGTGGCGTTGTAAGAGCGTAGGCCATTCACGTTTGTGAAGGAGCGGAAGTTTGATGAGCGACGTGGCCGAAGAGATTTTTCCTGACGATGTCCCGGTCAGAGAGGATGACCTCATGCCCGAGGACGAGTTGCTCGGCCTGGAGTTCGCCGACAATCCGGAGCCTCGCTGTCCGGTGCTGATCATTGCCGACTGCAGCGGGTCCATGGCCGGGCGTCCCATTGACGCAATGAACCTGGGTGTAGACGACCTTTTCCAAGCCATCCTAGACGACGAGATCGCTCGGAACCGGGTTGAGGTGGCCCTGCTGTCTTTCAGTGCCGAGGCCAGGGTGGAACGGGAATTCGGCACCATAAGTGACCGCACCAAAACGAATATGAGAGCCGGGGGCGCCACCAACATGCACCTAGCCATCCAGCAGGGGTGCGATCTCTTGGAGGACCGGAAGGAGCAGTACCGGTCGGGCGGTGTACCGTACTTCCGGCCCATCATGGTGCTCTTCAGCGACGGGTTGCCCACCAGCCCCCGCCCGGAGATGGAGCAGGCCAACCAGCTCCTGGTGGACATGGAGGGCGACAACCGGCTGACCATCTTCAAGGTGGGGGTCAACGCGGATGCGGTGCAGGCGATGCTCAGGGTGCTGCCGAATCCCAACTCCAGGTTCCAGCCGCAGCAGCTGGACAACCTGCGGTTCAGCGACTTCTTCGTATGGCTGAGCAAGTCGGTCTCGGCCATTTCGCGCAGCACGCCCGGGGATGCGGTAAACCTGCCACCGACAGACTGGACTACCATCAATGTCTAAGTCCAGACGGCCGGCCAGGAAGGGGAGAGAACAGGTGATGACCCTGGGGGCTGTCCACGCCAGCCGACAGGGTGCCGCTCATCTGAAGGATGGTACACCCAACCAGGACAGCGTGGTCGTTGCGATGCCGCTCTTGGGGCGACTGGGGCCGACGGCGGTCATGGCGGTCAGCGACGGGGCGGGTTCGGCCAGATATTCCCAACACGGTTCCCGTGCTGCCTGTATCGCCGGCGTCGCCAGCCTGACCCGCCAGCTCAATCGTAACCCCGCCATAGCCGTCAAGGAGCACCTGATGCGCAGCGCTCTGCAGCGCGCTGTGCGTAGCGCGAGGCGCAGCGTGATCGAGGCGGCAAAAAGCTCGCACCGAGCGCCAGGGTTGGCCAACGTGAATGAATACGCCTGCACCATCATGCTGGCGCTGGCCAGCGCCAGGTTTGTGGGCGTCGCCCACGTGGGCGACGGCTGCGTGGTGGCCGGCAACGGCGAGGAATGGAGATTGTTGAGCGAGCCGGATAACGGAGAGTTCGCCAACGAGACCAGGTTCCTGACGGATACACGGAACCTGCCGCGGGTCACGGTGTCATCCGGTTCTGACATCAGCTGTGTGGCGGTCATCACCGACGGACTGCAGGACGTGGCGCTGTCCCGGGGCAAAGTGCCCTACGACCGCTTCTGGACGCCCCTGTACCGGGCGCTCAACCGAAGTTCGCCACCGGTTCCCCATGCTGTGCTGGACACCCTGCTCCGGAAAGTGGCCGACGCGGGCAGGGCAACCGACGACTGTACCATCGCAGTCTGTATCAGGAGAGGCTGAAAGGGTGAATAGACATGGCCAGTTTCATCGACCGCATCAGGGGCGCTACGAAAGGGTCCGGTCAGGATAACGGACCGGAGAATGCGCCGGCCAATCCGGGTCCTCTGAGCACTGGCAGGTTGATCGGGACCGGTGGCGAGGGCGCGGTGTACGAGGACGGGAACGACCCGCGTATGGTCATCAAGGTGCTGCACCAGCAGCACGCCACCGCGGAGCGGTCCGCCAAGCTGCGGGCCATGTGCAACAACCCGCCGCAGAACGCGCAGGCGCTCAGCTGGCCGGACGTGGTGGAAACTGACGCCAGTGGCCTCCGCTACCGGATGCCCAGAGCTTCTGGTAAGGCTGGCACGGCTTACCGGTTCATCAGCGCCAACGAGAGAAGGCAGCTTCCTCAGCACCAGCAGGAATACGAATACCGCACGAAGATCGGGGTAAAGATCGCAGAGGCGTTTCGCTGGGTGCACACCATCCATGTGCGCATCGGAGATGTCAACCCTTCAAACATACTCGTGAGCGACGACGGCTCGGTCATGCTGATCGACTGCGACAGCTTCCAGATCCCGGGCCCGCCCGGGCACCAGCCGTATCCCTGCGTGGTGGGCAGCCCAGAGTACACCGCGCCCGAGATCAACGACTTTCAGCGGCAGTTCCGGTCGCAGGACAGCGACAACTTCGCCCTGGCGGTACTGCTCTACCAGCTACTGGGCAATGGCAGCCATCCCTACCAGGGGATAGACGCATCGGCCGGCGATGCGGTGTCCAACATACGGGATCGCATCAAGGAGCACCGTTTTGCTCACCAGTCGAAGGAAGGCCGGTGGAGACCCACGCCGGGGCAGGTGAGGAGCTGGCTGGCCATGCCAGAACCGGTGCGAAACGCCTTCCGGCAAGCTTTTTCGCCGGGTGCCTCCCACATCGGTCGACCCTCCGCCGACGCCTGGGCCAGCATCCTGGAGCAGAACCCCAACCCCACACCGGTCGGAGAGCAGCAATCGGTGCAGCCTTCCCCCAGGGCATCGGTCGCGCCGCCAGCCTGGCAGGTGGGCCCTCAGCAGGCACCGGAGCTCCAAACAGCTCCATTGCCCAAGCCAGGCCAGGTTCCTGCAAATCTGGCTCCCAGGAGGCCTACACCCACGAGGCCCTCTTTCCCGGCGATGGAGAAGGCGTGTCCGAAGTGCAAGAGCCGGGACGCCCGGCTGCGTCGGGACTGGCACAAGCACTACAACGCGCTGCGGTGCCGGAGCTGCAACGAAGTGTTCGCCAGAACATTGATCAAGCGGTGCCCGAACTGTGCCAGCCAGGAAGCCAACTTGCGCCGCGACTGGTATTGTCGGGGCCGGCCCTTCCGGTGTCTCAAGTGCAATACCGTATTCGGCGGAACGTACCAGATGCTGCCCGAGGAGCCAGTGGTGGGTCGCACCCCGAACTTGGAACGATATCTGGCTGAAGCCACTGCCACGACGCCCGAAGGCGGCCAGATCATTGACCGGGCCCGCGGTGTGATGCTCGGAGTGGTGGTCGGGAACCTTCTGGGCCTGCCGGTGGAAGGATGGTCGATGAGGCGTATCCAAGAGAGCTACCCAACCGGCGTCAGGGAAATCCGGTCCTCTGAGCTGAAGAAACCGATGGACGACGATCCGGCGCAGTCCGTGGAACTGGCCGAAGCGCTGTTGGAAGGCGGGGATCTGGTTGAGCGCTTCACTGCCCGGTTGATCTCCTGGAGCCTCTTGAACGGGCGGGGGATGGGCGGGACCACCAGACAGTCCATCAATCAATTGAAGGACAAGGTCCCGGCTCCGGTGGCAGCGTACGCCGTCTATCGAGCCAAGGGTGAAATCGCTCCCAACGGCGGCATCATGAGGTGTGCACCGGTGGCCATCGCACGGAGACGTCATCCGGAACTGCTGGTGCGGGACACGGCGGACACCTGTGCGGTGTCTCATTACGCGCCAGCAAGCCAGTGGTCCTGCGTTGTCGTCAACGCGGTGATTGCGGTACTGCTCGGCGGCGGCGTTCCCGACATGCAGAAACTGCTGGCCGCAGCCAGGGCCGACGGATGTCCTGACCTGGCGGAGGTAGCCCGAGAGGCCGGAGTTCCCAGCAGCCTTTTGGAAAATGCCATGCGGGGACGGTCCTCGCCTGGCGATGCCAAATGGATGCGAGGCAACCGGGGCCCCAAGGGTCACACCGTTCTGACGATGCAGGCTGGGTTGTGGGCCGCGACCACCCCCCTGAATTTCGAGGAGGCACTGGTGGAATTGGTGAATTCGGGTGGCGACACGGACACCAACGGCGCGCTGGCCGGCGCGGTTCTCGGGGCTCGCTACGGAGCCGCGGCAATTCCACTGCGCTGGACCAGCAATGTCTCGCAGCGGGAGCGACTGGCGAATCTGGCGGACCGCCTGGTCCGATTGTGATACATGAACTGGCGCATGCCTTTCTACAGCCACTTGGAAGCTGCTGACGCTTGGCACAGGGTCCCATTCCTTTTCTGGGGGTCGCGTGGTGATGCCGTCAAAAGATGTTCAGATGTGTAGGCTGTGCGGTTCCAGCACCACTTTAAGAAAAAGCCACATAATCCCCAAATTTGTTGGTAGGTGGTTGAAAGATACATCACCGACTCCTTATTTCAGGTTCAGTGGGAATATGGATGGGAGACTCCAAGATCTGTACGCGGTAGAACTGCTGTGTGATGACTGTGAGGGGCGGTTCTCGGAATGGGAAGCGAAGTTTGCCAATGAGGTCTTCTATCCCAGTGCTGATGGTGCAACGTCCTTCAGGTGTGGCCCTTGGCTAGTTAAATTCGCAGCATCACTAGCTTGGAGGGCGATTCAGTATTGTTCCTGTCGCAACATCGAGGAATTCTCCCCGGCCATGAAGTCGATGGTTGATGGTATGGAGCTTCAGCTTTCTCGGTTCCTCTTGGGACAAGAGAAGCATGTAGGTTCTTATACCCAGTATATCTACCCGGTTAGTGAACTGGCAGCGTCCATGGAACCAGGGTCGCCTATGAAGAATCGTTATCTCGCTCGGACGGTCCAAATTGATTTTCTCAGAAGTGATGATCTGTCTGAGATGCTGGTGTACGTTAAGCTCCCAATGTTCATGTTTTTCTCAATAGGGGAATCCAAGTACAGGAAGTGGCTTGAAACCGGTCGCATCAAGAAGTCCAGCGTGATTCAGCCGAGAGCTCACGTTCTCCCCGAGTACATGCGAGATTATCTCTTGCAACAGTCAGATAGGGTGTTGGAACTCATGAACTCGATGTCCGAAAAATCTAGGGAGGTGGCCGATAGGGCTCTATTGAAGGCCATTGAAAAGGACCCTGATGGAGTGATGAACTCTAGGTTGATGCAGGCGATGATGGTCGATTATCAATTCTATGGCAAAGACGCGGTAATATTTCGGGAATAACTTACAGATGTCAGATGCCTAGCCCTGTTGAACGCCGTTAGTTAGGTGTTCTGTGAGAGTTGCTTCGACAAGTGATCGGGCAGTTTGATTGGACGATGTAAGTGTTCAAAGAACGGCATCACCGATTGGGCAATGCGGGACCACATAGCACGGTATTCTTCGTCGGTCGCAGGGTCGTCGGCTCTCTTATCCGACTCATCGAAGTACTGTTGCACGGCCTCGACGACGACCCTGGTCAACTCGTTTTCGTTTGCAATGGCTATGGCTCTTCCCATCACTTGGTCAATTGCAGCGAGAAACCTACCTGTTTCCACTCCATAGTAGTCGGTCTCGTTTTCTGCAGCGACAAGAATGGAGAAGTCTAGCTCAATCTCCACATCGAGGTCCCGCCCTTCGATCGGGTCGAACGCGTAATAGCGCTCAAAACAGTCTCCGTCGTATCTTTCCGACAGGCGTATGACCGCTCTCAGGATGCCGAATATCTCGACATATGCCATCAGCTCGCGGGTGCTCGCGTCACCCTTAACGTATACGCAGTTGATCGGCATTTCAGGGTCACGCTTGCTTATCAAGTCCTTGTTGTAATAGCAGTTGATCGGCATTTCAGGGTTACGCTTGCTTATCAAGTCCTTGTTGTAATACGGGAAATAGCATCGTTCCTCAGTTTTACTGGTTAGGTACGACCACGCGACTTCGGCCGATGACGGATCTAATCCGGCGTGGCAAAGCAGCGCCAGCGCGGATTTCAGCAGCGATTTGTAATGGTCGCGCCCCCAAGAGACGTCCAAGAGCAAGTAAGGCTCGTCGATGTACTTTGAGCTAAGGTTGGCCCCTTCCATGACGGCCGCTACATCTAAACCAAAGCCAAGGTGAAATGCGCATTTGAAGATTACCTGGCGACGGGGGACTGACCTCAACGTGCGGACCGGAGAGCTTTACTTGGCAGCGCTGACCTGCCCTCGTCATTTCAGAAATGTAGATCCCACCGTGACTTTAGTTTAGGTTGCCCCCTACGCAATGCCAAACCAAGCGAAAGGCGAATCGATGGGCCGTGGTTTAATCCGAAACCGGCCGACTTGGCCAGATCCCGGGCCGCATTAATGGATCATTTGGGCCGCCGCATTCGCTCCTCCCAAGTGCTGCGAGTGCTGCGCGCCATGGAGGCGGTGCCGAGGACATTAAAAGCGCTGCCTCCGTCGTTGTTCCTCCGGTCGAGGAAGACGGACTGGCTATGCCATCGACCATCACATCCTGCCGCGCGTTTCATAGCGGTAAGGAATTACCCCGACAACGCCACCTCAGTCGAGCGTTCCGGATTTGTCTATCAGCCAACCGCTTGAACTAAACTAAAGCCAAGGTGAAATGTACGTATCGCTAGACCGCATTATCGGTGCCCACCCAGTTGGGGCCCAAAGGTGATATGAGGTGCCGTGGAGTCCTTTCGGTCATCGTCAATCTCCCCGAAATGCACACCCCACCTTGGTACTGGTTTAGTACTCAGTCAACTTTGGAATCAAAAGGGTAAAGGTGGTGAAGTTTGGTTCGGGCCTCCTGGGTTTTGAACCGCCAGTTGATACCAGCTCGGGCGGCGTTGCGCTCCCGCACCAGTGCCTGGACTTCCCTCCCGAGAGCATCTTCGTCGGGGAGCCGCTGCTTCAGGCAGGAGCGGGACAGCACGCTGAACTCGATTTCCGCCATCCCTTCGGCAAGCTCAGGACAGGATTCAGCCAACTGCCGTGCTTGGGCGTGTAGTGGAACTCCAGCCGTTTCGCGATCCGCCGGGCCTCGGTCGCCGGGAACGTCTCGTACAGGGACGCCGCGCGGTGGGTGTTCAGGTTGTCCAGAACCACCCGCACCACCTCAACCTCTGGATAGGCTTCATCCACCAGCCAGCGCATCTGCTGGGCGAAGTCCTGCATGGTGCGCCGCTCGGTCACCGCCACCTGCCGCCAGCCAACTAGCGGCTCGCAGGCCAGGAACAGATTGCGGGTCCCCTCCCGCCGGTACTCGTAGTCCTGCCGCTGGGGGCGTCCCGGCCGGGGTGGCATCGGCGTCCGGGTTTCGGCCAGCAATTGTGTGGAGGTCTCGTCAAAGCAGACCACCGGCCGCTGGGGGTCATAGGGTTCGGCGTACAGGTCCAGTACTTCCTCCATGTGGGCCACGAAGTCGGCGGTCACCTTGGGGATGCACCACTCTTTCTTTTGCCAGGGCTTGAGCGCGTTTTTTTCAGCCGCCGGCGAACCCCCTCGTGGGACATGGAGGCCGCCAACCCCAACTCCACCACCTTCCCAGCCAAAAGGCGCAGGGTCCAGTGGTCATGGCCTTCCGGCGCCGAACTGCAGGCCAGAGCGATGAGGTGGGCCTCGCCCCTGTCGTCCAACTTCCGGCGCCGGTTGACCTGGCGCCGGTCCCACAGGGCCCCGTCCAACCCCGCCTCCGTAAAGCGGCGCTTGATCTGGTACACGGTGCCCAGCGCCACGTCCAAGGCTTCGGCCACCCGGGGAGCGGCCCAACCGTCGTCGCTCTTGAGCAGAATCCGCGCCCTGGCCGTGACTCGGGCCGAGCTTTTCCCAACCCGAATCAGATTCTGGAGTTCTTCCCGTTGTTCCGGCACCAGCCGCACGGCGTACTTATCACGCACCATCACCGCCACCCCCACCGTCAACACTTCATCCCGACCACTATAGGGCTATTGGCCGGATTACCGAAGGACTTTCAACATCAAAGTTGACTGAGTACTAGTGGGTCCGCGCCTTCGCGGGAATGACGGTAGGGGGTGACGCTCTCTACGTCCAATACCTAGCGCAGAGCCGGGGCGACCTCGGTGGCGAAGCGCTTTACCGACACCAGGACCTTTTCCCTGGAGATGCCGCCGCCCACGTTCACCTCAGCGATCACGCCGTCCAGCCCCAATTCCTCGATGATCTCGCGCAGCAGCTTGGTGGCACCGTCAGGGTCGCCGTATGCCAGGCGGTCGCGCAGCAGGTCTTTGTAGGTGATGGCAGAGAGCCGTTGGGCCCGCTGGACGCCCTCCTCGTCCGGCGTTGCTCTAGCTACGGTGGCGCTGATGAGGAAACTCTGGGCTAGGCGGCGGAAGGCCTGCATGGTGGAGTCCTCAGCGTCGGCGAAGGCCTGCTCGTCGGTCTCACCCACGTAGACGGGTATGCGGAGGAATACGCTGGGATCGGCCTCATGCCCGGCGTCCTTCCAGACTGTGCGGTACTCGCCCAGGCTCTCGGCCAGCGCGGGGCGGTCCATACCGCGGAGACCTACGAACGCGGGCAGACCGGCGCGTCCCACCTGCGGAAAGGTCTCTTTCGTAGTGGCAGCAACGCGCAGCGGTGGATGGGGCTTTTGGTAGGGCTTGGGGACGACGCAGACGTCGTTGAACCTATAGTACTTGCCCTCGTAGGAGAACCGCTCATTGGTCCACGCGGCAAGGACCACGTCGAGGCATTCCTGGAGCCGTTCGCGGCTCTCCGCGTAGGAGATGCCGTAGCCCTCATAGGCCCGGTGAAAGCCACTGCGGCCGACGCCGAACTCCACGCGTCCCCGGCTGATGTGGTCCAGGGTAGCGACCTCCTCTGCCACCCGGATGGGGTGAGCCAGTGGCAGCACGTTAACCGCCACGCCGACTCGGAGGGTCTGGTAGCGGGCGACGATGGCCGATGAGAGGATCAGCGGCGCGGACACCACCGACGGTATGCCGAATCCGCCGGTATCCAGCGCGCTGCGGGGCGCGGCAAAGTGCCGCTCCGCCAGCCAAACGCCGTCCAGTCCACCCATCTCGGCAGCCTCTGCCATGGCAAAGGCCTCTTCGAAGGCGGCCTCCTCCGTATCTCCATACCGGTAGTCGCATTCCATCACCAGGCCGACGTGCATGAGTCCTCCATAAATGGCCCCAGGCTGAACTCGATTCTAAACCAAAGCCAAAGTGGGATGTACATATTTACGTGCCGCAGTCAAGTTGGCTCGACGCGGGTGGCTTTTCTCCAGTCAGGGTAGGGACGCCCTCACCCTCACCCTCCCCCGGAGGGAGAGGGAACTATGCGCATTTCAACTTGGCTTTAGTTTAGGTTGCACGCGCCCCGGCTGGTCACCGTCGGCAGCGGGTGGTCCACCCGGTGGTACCGGCTCTTCTGGCCCGCGCTCTCGCCGAAGTTCGGCGTGAGGAACGACGCCGTGGCGAGGCCGGTGCCGGGGTTCGTCGTTATGGTGTGGAGCGGCGCCTCGACCGGGTGGGTCCGGCGGCGGTCTCCGTCCGGTCCCATCTGACCGTTGCCGTGATTGAGCTCCACGAGTGCTGTCGCCACTAGGGCGTGTTTCTTCACCCCGGCGGTGACGGTGGCGAGCGGACGGCTCACGCAGTGCATGTTTGAGGTCCCGTAGTACTGCAACACCATCGGCTGCACCAACGATATGGCCCCGGCGGTCGCTATGGTCGGCAACGGCCGGCCGTTGCCCCGGGGCGCGGCGCAGGACTGCTGACCTAGCACAAACGGACCCCTGGCGGGGCCGGACGGCGGGAAGTCCTCGGCGCAGAGCCCCAACAGATCGATGAACAGGGGTGCGAGCGGCCCGGCCTCTTGGGCGATGCCCCGGGCGATGCGCCGTCTGCTCTTCTCCTTGAGCGGCGTCTTCACGTACTTCGGGTGGTCGAGTATCGACCGGCCTATGTCGGTCCAGTCTATGATCTCCGTGGCACCGCGCCACGGCAGCCGGCCGGGGAACATCTGCTCGCCGTTGTGCTCGGCGGTGGGACGCTGGTGCGTCGGCTCCGGCCAGCGGATACCGCGTCCGTCCCGGCGGGCCATGATGAACAGCCGCTCCCGGCTGGTGGCGTCGCCGTAGTCGGCGGCGTTGAGGCGCCGCCACTCGGCCTCGTATCCGAGGCCTCCGAAGGTCATGAACCACTGCTCGAAGAACTTCCCCCGGCCCCGGGGGTCGGGGCGGCCGTCGGCGAGCAGCGGGCCCCACCGGGTGAACTCCGGTACGTTCTCCACTATTACTGTGTCGACGTCGAGCCGGGTGAGCCAGTCGTGAATCGCCCACGCGGACATCCTTTAAGAACATCTAAACGGGAGCCGAAGGAGGCGGGAATGCCCCTGTAGGCGTCCCTGCTCCAGGCCAGCAGCACCGCCCCTGGTGCCCGGGCACGACGCCGCCCGGCGTGGAAAATTTCTGGGCCACGGCCGAAACGCTGCGCTTGGCCTCTCATTTGGCCATTACGGGGTGGATGAAGGACTCCAATTCTTGAGGGAACGGAGCGCGGGAGAAATCGTCCGGGAGACAGCTCCGGATGCAACCGGGCCTGGGGTGTTCAACTCCGGCGGCGACAGGCAAATCGCCCGGGCATGGCGGGAAGCAAATGCCCGGGCGACGCTCTGGCCTACTGGCCCTGCACGGTGATCAGCGGGGGATCGCCGTCCACGCCGCCGTTGACGACGGTGACGTATATGTTGACGTTGTCGACCCGCCCGAACGTCAATGCCCCAGCTCGTCCGTTGACGGACTGGGGCTCCTCGGCCGGCGTCGGCGTCTCCCCAGCGGGGGTGCGGCTCAGGACCTCCACCTCCCGCTTGATGTAGCGGCGGCTGAGGTGGGTCTGCAACTCATCGTCCTTGGGGAGGTCCACCAGCCGCTGGGCCAGGGCAGCCTGACCGAAGAACAACCGCACGCTGCGGCCACCGGCTTCGTCCAGGATGTCCTCGCCCTCGTCCTCGTCCATGTCGGGGAACCAGGCCACGGCGATGATGTAGGCGTTGAAGTCCAGTTCCCGCTTGAGCTCCGAGCGGACGGACTTGGCGGCCTGCCAGGCCCTTTCCAAGGGATTGTCCACGGCCGACCTGGCACCGTCTGCCTGGTGGCGGAACCACTGGCCATCCTCGACGGTGTAGCGTCCCTCCGGGATGGTGACGCCGAAGCGCCCGACCCCGTCAAGGAGGGCGACGCAGTTCGGAGCGGGCTGGCCGGCGGCCACCTGGGGGTGGAACAGGACCTGGCCGGCCTGGGCGCTGTCCTCGAACTGCTGGCAGGCCTTCATCTCGGCTGGGCTCAGGGGGTTGTTGTTGTCGTTCTTTACGACTTTCATTTTGAGAATTACCTCTTTTGAGATTTGGTGTTGCTGATTGCGCCGGCGGCCCAGACATGGAAAGCGGGCCGGCCTGGGATCTCTCCCGGGTCAGCCCGTCACAGCAGGGCCCTCGGCGAAGGGGGTTTGTTCCGGGGCAGAGGTCTGCCCACGCAGGTTCGCGGATGCAACCGGCCGGCCTGTATGGCAGCAGGTCGAATGGGGGCGCATCGCGCGGCTTCGGGCAGGCGGACCCCGGGTTTTCGCATTCACGTCCGTATTGGTGTGCATGGTGTTGTTCACCTCCTTGTGCTGGAGTTGCGGCGACAGGGACGTCGCCGCTCAGGTTGTCATCGGCAGGTATGGTTACGAACGGCCTTTCTCCGATCTCGCCAGCGATGCGGCGCGGCCCACCCAGACGTCGAGGCGCCTCAGGGATGGAGTGGCAGGCACCGGGCACGGAGGCCGTTCCGTATTGTCGGTTTGCTCCGCCGGCTGGAACCGTTGCCGGGCCAGCGCCCTGCGGTCCATGCTGTCCCAGCGGGGCAGACGGTCCCAGGCATCCGCCAGGCGGGGATGCACCGGATCACCCGAGGTCAGCACCAGCAGACCCCTCGGCCGGGAGAAGGCCACATAGTGCTGGCGGGCGTTATCGAAGTCCGAGGTGCGGTCGGCCGGCTCGAAGGAAGGGCGCAGGCAGTAATGCTGGAGTTCCCGGCCCACCGGGTCCACGTCGGGATTGCAATAATCCAGTGATGACACGATCACCACGTCCCACTCCCGCCCCTTGGCCTGGTGAACGGTGGTGACGGTGAGCGCCCGGGGCCTGTCAGCAACCCGACGACCCTCGGAACCGGACGGTCTGCGGCTCACGGGTATTCCCGCCCGCTCCAGGGCGTCGAGGTAGCCGGCGGCCGCCGTTCCCCGGACCGAGTGCAGGAGCAGCGCCACCTGCCCGTATTCAGCAATGACCCGCTGTCGCTTCAAAAACCTCACCAACTCCGCGAGCTGTGTCCCCTCCTCCCCGGGACTGCAGCCCTCCACGCGGATGACCGCCGGATAGTCCTGATACAGGTCGGCACCGTGAGACGTGATGGACTTGGGGTGCCGGAACGGCCGGCCCAGCGGGTCGGGGTTCGACCAGTCGGCGGCGGTGGCCATCCACCGGTCGTAGAAATCCACGATGGCGGGATGGCTGCGGTGGTTGACGCTGAGCTCCACGGTGTGACAGCTGGAGAAGTGCCCGGGGAACTCGAGCAGGTTCCGCACGCTGGCTCCGCGAAACCGGTAGATGCTCTGGTCAGCATCCCCCACCACGCAGATGTTGCCGTGGTCGCGGCACAGGCGCAGCAGGATGTGTTCCTGCACGTATGAGGTGTCCTGGTACTCGTCGCAGATCAGGTACCTGATACCGGCGGAGACGGGACCGGCGGTCCGGTCGTCCTCCAGGAGCTCCGCGGCCCACCGCTGCAGGTGATCAAAGTCCACGCTGCCCTCATGCAGGAGCAGGTCCCGGTACCGCTCGTAAGAACGGCCCAGGGCGGCGTGGAACGGGTCCCATGACTCAATCAGTGCCCCGGGATCGATGAGCTCATCGCAGAGCCTCTCGAAGAACCTGCGGCCATGCCGGATCACCAGATGCGGTTCGCGCCAGCGCCAGCCCTCGCGCTCCAGGACATTCAGGTCGGGGCCGAAGACGTCATCGAAGCGGCGGGACAGGAGACGCCACTGCTCGTCCTCGTTCAGCACCGCGAACTCCGTTCCGGGACCGCCGCGACGGCCGTGGGAGCGCAGCATGCGGCGGCACAGGCTGTGGATGGTGCCGATGCGCACCCGGGAGAGGTCTCCCGGGCACCCGGCGGCGGTGGCCAGGGCGATGAACCGCTGCTGCAGTTCCCGCGCCGCGGGCCGGGAGTAGGTGCACAGCACCAAGTCCTCCGGTTTGGCCAGGCCCCGGAGCAGGATGTTGGTTCCCCGCAGCGCCACCGCCAGGGTCTTGCCGGTGCCGGGGCCCGCGATGCCCACAGTGGGGCCCTCGAGATGGCCGATCAGCTCCAGCTGTCCATGGTCCAGGCGCGGGTGCAGCCGCAGTATGCCGGGCGCCACGCCCGCTTGGTCGTTCATGTTCATGTTGGTTCTCACCTGAGTTGATCCATCGACTGGCTGGGGATGTGGAACCCGGTGGGGCGGATGGCCGCCGGCGTTCCGAGCTTGATCGGCCGCGGGGAAATTACCATCACCGTGGGCGTCCATCGCTCTTCTTCCGGGCCTTCCGGGCCTTCCCGGGGCCGATGATGATCCCCCGCCGGAAGCGCACCTCTCGCGCCCGAACTTGGATGAGCACCGGTCCGGACGGCACTGGAGCCCTGGCGACTGGCCTGGGGGCTTTTTCAGGGGCCTCCTCCTCCCGCGCCTCGCCCAGCCGGATCAGGCCGTCAGTTACGGCGCTGACCTCTCGGCAGATGCGCTCCGTGGACAGCGAGCCTGAGACTTCCCGGCCCCGTACGATGGCGCTCAGGTCTGCCACAAGATCATCGGTGCGCCAGACCAGGTAGACTCCCTTGCGGCGGGCCAGCGCCTCGATGACCGGATCGGGCTCCATGTCGGCGAACACCAGCACGGGGATGACGTACGGGTTGTGGGGTGTTGCGGCGCGTTCCTCGATATCGTCGTGCAGCTCCAGGGCGGCCAGCCAGGCCTCATCCAAGGGGGAGGTCTCGATGGGTACGAGACCATCTCTGGTTTTCAGGTACCACTCGCCGTCGATGAGCAGGTAGTGGCCGCCCTTCACCTGCAGGGCGAAGCGGCCCAGGTCAACGATCCACACGGCGAAGTCCAGCTCGATGTGCTCATAACACCTCCGCCACTCGTAATAGACGAAGCCCTGGCGGTCGCTGCCGGCCAGGGCTTCGTAGATCCGTCGTTCCGCACGCCGCTTTGGCTTCTTGCGACGGGTTGCGGGGAATACTCTTGGGTACATTCGCATGGCCGGAAGTGCTCCTTTCCCTGGTCTCTTCGAGACCGGATTACCTGACTGGACTTGGGTCTGAGCGAAGCTCATCAGTGCTGGTCATGGCCACAATTGCCCCAGGCCATTGCCAGGAGGATCCGTCGGAATCCGGTGAGCCTGCGAAGGTCGTTGATGGTTGGTGCCCTCCCTGTATTCCACGAGACATACCACTCCTCCTGATGAGGGCCGGGGGCAAGGCATCAGGTGCCTGCGGCCGGCCGAACTGGTGCCCGGGGTCAGGGGGACGCCCGCCGAGTTCTGCGAAAAAGGCGAGATAATCAACAGCACCGCGGCACGCATCAGTACCAAGCGAATTTGCACGGAGTGCAGTCGGGGTAATGTCTGATAGGGGTTGCGTCAGCGGAGCTGCGGGCGCCGGTGTCGGAGAACCCAACGGTGCCGGATCGCTTTCCAGTACGGCAATGTCTGCGAGGAACTCAAGGGGCCAGTCCCTGAGGGCCTGGCCAGTTCAGATAACCGGAGGACAGACTCCCGATGACGCAGCTGTTGGCCAGCACCAGTGTCTGATGCTGCTTTCACTTCCGCGGGGTGAGCGGACTCGAGTCAGGGCCGGCGATGATCATGGACACTGAGCGCCGGGTTTGGGAACGGCGGCAGGCAAGGTCGGCTCCACTTCCACGTCGCGTTCTGGATGGTCCGCAGCTCCAGCCTGGGTCACTGCTCTCAGGTGGCGGGATGGAGGGAGTGCCGTGTCACGACCCCAGGGTTGGTCGAGGCTCAGGAACTCCCGATTGCTTC
>CBDHDY010000016.1:0-44608 GCA_965261885.1 Dehalococcoidia bacterium | reverse complement strand
AGAATACCCTGCTTTTCCAGGGAAGACAGTATGGCCTCCCGACGATCCCCGAGTTCCCGAAGCTGCGACAGACGATCCCGAATATTGGAAATCGCCACCTCGTCCAGGGTGGCGGTATTCTCCTTCCTGTAACGGGCGATGAAGGGTACGGTTGCCCCGTCGTCCAGCAAGGCAACGGTGGCGGCAACTTGCCTCGGCTCCAACTGAAGCTCGCGGGCAATTTGGGGAATCAAAATATTATTCATGTTATTCATGGTGGTGGACGGTCCATCGGGAATCGTTAGCTATATTGTGCATTTATGGTCTTGCAGAATCCTTGTTGAAGCAATTTTCTATTGAGCAATGGCTGTTTAGGAATGGTCCTGTGAAAAGGGACACCACCTCTCCCATCGGCAGTTCTGAGCCTCTTGGGTTGAGGCGCATCCAATCTGCCAGGTGATTCTGGACGGTTGCTGGTTCATGCCATTTATCAAAGAGACCCCGTTTCCCCGGCACATCCAGATTTGTGGCCTTAAGAGGACTCCGTTTGATTCGCCCGCGCTGTTCCGCCTCACCGCGTATCAGGCCTGGAAATCTGGCCGGAAAGCCCTGTTCGTGGAGATGTATTTCGGCAGTGAGGCCGACGCAAGCAAGGCTAGGGTCAAGATTTGGCAGAGCCGCGCAGGGACGATCTCAAGTGCGGAACGGATGGTCCCGGTACGGAGGGCACTGCCGACGCTGGAACCGCCGCCGGTGTTGGCCGGCAGGCCGGCCTTGGCGGCCACCAGGGTCAGGTTGGCCACCATGGCGGCCAGGTACAACTGGAATTTCGTCTTGGCGCGCCCGAAGTAGCGGGACTGGCGGATTCCCAGTTGGACCAGCCGCGCCAGCCGGTGCTCCACCACCACCCGGCGCTGCCGGTATTCGCTAAAGGCTTCACTCTGCTGCAGGGCCCGGGCCTGCCGCAATAAAGCTTCCTGCGGGTGCAGCCGGACCGTCCGCCCCGTACCCGGTTTTGCCGCCAGGCACTGGGACCGCAGCGGGCACGCTTCACAGACCGCCGCGTCGAATCGGAAGGCCTCCTAACGGTAAGTTCGACCCATTTGGTCGGTGCGCAGCCCTGCAGGAACCCGATTCCAGGTCAATCCGAAAGTCTTCCTTCGGAAAGTGAGACCGGTTGGGGCGGCCCGGCACCCTGGCAATCAGGGTGCGTCCCGCATCGGCGAAGGCCTGCCTGGTATCGCCGTCGCCGTAGGCGGCTTCGCCCATGGCCTCCTCCACCAGCACACC
Organism: Dehalococcoidia bacterium; assembly: GCA_965261885.1. Classification (GTDB taxonomy): domain Bacteria; phylum Chloroflexota; class Dehalococcoidia; order Lucifugimonadales; family UBA3495; genus VXOI01. Next base: position 43,339 of record CBDHDY010000016.1, on the reverse strand, counting down.
GGTGTTGGCTTCGCTGTTGCTCCACTAGTTCCAGCGCCCCCAGATTGTCGGGAGCGTTGCCGGGCAATACCTCCACGGCAGTGATCAGCTGGGTGCCGGTGTCCACCACAATCGCCGCCTTGTGCCCGTCGAACCGTTTACTGCTGCTCTTGCGGCCGTGGCGCATCTCCGGGTCATGCACCGACATCATACGGTCCCGGCTCACCCCATCCTTGAGGCTCACTCCGTCATCAGTGCGCTCCACGTCCTGGAGCAACAACCGGCCCAGCAACTCCGCCGCCGCCACTATCTGCTGACTCTCAGCGCTGTTCTCCCCCAAATCCCCCTGCGCCTGCCGCGACAATTCCAAGAGCCGGCCTGTTGCCTCACCAGAGAATGTCACCGAAATTCCAGCTCTTATTTCCAACCCTAACCAAGACCAATTCCACCCTCTTGCTCCGCTCCGATGCAGGTCCAGCAGATGCGGCGTAGACCAGCTCTTTGGCCATGATCTCACGCCAGTCCCTCACCCTGCCCGCATGCCCGAAACCCCCTCCTTAAGCAGTCGTTGTAATATTAGGGAAATGCCCAGAAAAGTCCCGGTCAAATGCGCCATTCCCGGCTGCCACCGCCGGATCAAGATGACCCTCACCGAACGCGAAGGACTGAGGCGGGTGGGACGGGAGAACAACGCCACGGCGGGCGTCGTCTGCCACGTCCACGTGAAGGCTGCTTTCAACTTCGAATTCGACGATATCGAAATCGATGTCCCGCTGGGGGAACTCCTGGTCGAGGCGTCCAGGGGAAATCCCCGTTGGCGGGTGATGTTGACCCCCCTGCCTGGGGCGGCGGGTGAACTGGACAGCCAGTCCATGCCAGGGCAGGGAGACAGGGTTATCTAGTCCATCCACACCGGCCCGCAGCTCCCGGGAGAATTCAGGCGTGTACTGGAGGAGCTCGAGGGATGGCCAGCTTCTCTCTCCCACTGCCGGGGCCGTGTTCTTGTTGCTCAGGTTGGCGATGGCCGCCGCAAGGCACGCGATATCCCCTCATGCTGAGTGAGGGGGTCGGGCATATTCCAGCCACTGCAAACGCGTAGGTAGCCGCGCCGGCAAGGGATGGTTGCCGTCGGCTGGTTCCTGATAAATCCTTACTGGTCAGCCCGTCTGCGGACGGGCTGCTCGTCGCCGTGAGGGGTTCGCGGCGGGAGGTGCCGGCCACCGCAAGGGACGGTGGTTGTTCGCTACGCGATAGGTGCAATTATCGCGCATAGGAAAATGGATTTCCGGATCCCCGAACAGGAGGGCCGTTATGACCGACAGTGCCCGCCCCCTCTGCGACTGCGACGAGCCCTGCGGCTGTTACGCAGAGGGCTACGCCGCCGGCAAGGACAAGGCCTACTTCGAGGTGCTGGCCAGCCTTGAGGGGCCACCCCACGCCGAGGACTACGCCTGCCAACCCTGCCAGGTGAAGCGGGCCTGCCTGCAAAAGGTGATGACGCTGATCGCCAGAAGCTCGCCCGTGATCTTCGAGCTGGTGGAAGTCTGGGCCCTGGAGGAACATGACAATCGGCACTGAAATTGAGAGCGTTCCCCGAGAAACGCCAGCGCTCCTTCCGATGCTTCCTGAGGGAGCGCTCACCACGCGGCTCGACACCTTGGCCCTGGACGACGCCAGGGCCAAGGCCCGCAGGTGATCCCCCAACAGCAGGTGCTCCTACGTCGCCGGATGGAGGGCCTACACCAGCTGATGCTTGGATCATCGGTGCGCTGGCCTACCGGCAGCTCCGGGCGACGTCGGCCGTTACCTGTATCACCTGGTGGAGACCGACGGCAGGATGATGGCCACCGCGCGCACGCGCTTGGTGGTGATCGCCGCGGCGTACCGCCTGGGCTGATACCCGACGTCGCGGCGGCCGGTCAAGGTCACGCTGAGGGCCTGACCAGCGAGCCCCTGTGATCAACGGCAATTAGTCTTGCCGTTCCCGTTGAGTCACCGGAAGAGCTGCGGGCGGAATCGTAGGCCGACTGCGCGCTGTGGTCTACACCGCCCTCAGATCCGGGCCGTCCGCCCGGCCAGACCTGCCGGAAGGGGACGCTTTCAAGCATAGCCAGAACTCCGCCCACCGTAGCATCACGTCGCCATTGACACTGCCCTTCTGTTGTAGACCCACGACAAGGACAGCGGCGCTGAGGCCAAGGCTCTGGCCTTGCTTACGGCGGCCTCACAGCCGAGGTACATCTCCACGAACAAGGTCTTTTGGCCAGATTTCTAGCTCCTCTCCTCTACTGATCCCAGTGGGAGTTCCCTCCCTGCGGAGAGACCATCCATATCGCCTCTCCCCTGAAAAGAGGCTTTCAAGCCTCTTCTTGTTGCAAAACGTCCGACAGTGGTTGGATTAACTCTTTTAGTTTGCCGGCTAGAGCGTGGTCCGCCCTGACTCGGGATACAACCGTCTTCTCGTAGTTTGGCTTAGGTATCTGGAGGGCATCTGCGATTGCCTTAAAGGCGTTGCTTTCACGTAAAGGGTAGCGCCTTATGAGATCATCTAGATGGTTGTTGTCTAGTAGTAACTGGAAGTGCTTCAATTCGTCAGAGTAGATTGAACTCGCATTGAGGTGTATCGGGTCAGTTTCACCTTCTAGGATTTGCTTCCAGCTCGGTCGGAGACTGCGAAGCCGGTTTCCAACAACACGCTCACAGTGCCGCGCGGACATGCGTTTGGCAACGTCCCCAGCTTTGAGAATTGCCAAGGCTTTGTTTTTGGCCTCTTCGACTTTTTGGCCTGCATCGTAACCTAAAGAAAGTGATTGCCACTCGGCCACTGCGGTCATTGAATCCTGGCAATAGTAGAGAGACTCAACGGAGTTGGTTCTCAAGGCATAGATTCCCTCTGCCTGAAGATTGGCCACTTCATCATCGGTTCGATCATCTCTGTCGATTAGGCCGATTGCCTCGACGTCATGTAGGCCTTGGGTTTCCCGAAGGCCCCGTACCGCTTTAACGACACCATCGCTGTTCCTCATTGAACGTATTGAAACTCCGGGGAATAGGGCACTGTACATTGGAAAATCCAGGCTGTGTTTATCACCTTCAGTGAAGAGAATTCGCCTATTGCTACCTAGGATCGCTTCTTTAAGATCTTGCGGCAACGCATCACCAGCATTAAGCTGCTTGATGTCCCAACTAGTAGGACTGCCCATTTGGTCATCCCATTGGCAGGAGCGCAATAACATGACTTGGGAATCTGGATTGGCTAGGAGAAGATTTACTTCATGAGTTGAGACGACAAAGGGACAGTCCGGCCTCTGGCTGAACAACGCAGAAAGGAATGGTTCAATGATGGACCGGTGCAAATGCCTTTCCGGCTCGTCTATCAGAAGAATGGTGCCTTCTTCGACGGTCAGAACGTTAGCAGCGATAATTGCTGCATTTCTCTCGCCGTCCGACATCTGAGCGATGTTGTAGGGCAGGTTGCCCTGGCTGTGACGTGCCAGTAGTTCCTCACCTTCAGAGTTTTCTATCGTGACTTTCAAACCCGCCAGGGTGAATGATTCGTTAAGTCGGTCAAATACACGCCTTTCCTTGTCTCGAATTCTGTTGACCTCGTCTTGATCGTCGTCATAAACGGCATTCGTAATTCTTCGCGCCAAGTCATTCTCCGTGGCGGCGAGGTCGAATAACACGGAAGATATCCGTTCCAAAGGAGCCCAGTCACTGTACCGATAGCGGTCGTTCTGTTCCTCGCCGTCAAGGGTTTGGCCAAATTCTCGGCGAGTCTGCGCCGTCATATTGATAGTGCCTGATTCCATCCAAGTCTGGCGGTGTGCTGAAATGCGCCGGACTTTCTCGGACCCCAATTCCCTCACTGCATGTTGTATCAGAGCCGACTTACCTGCACCGTTGGCGCCGACAATAAATATTCGGCTGCTGGGATCGAGGTTAATGGTAAGAGGGTTATCGTTTGTTCGTGGGATAGTCCAAGTGCGATCCATGGGTTCTGCCCCTCTTTCGGTGGATTGCCCCAAAGTCCATACTCAGTGTGAAGTGTATTGGCAGATGAAGCCGTTTGCCAACAAATGTGGGAGAGCTGTGGGCTGGCAAAGTTGAGTGGGGCTTCCAGCTTGTTGCTCATCGCCAGCTAACCTATTGATCAACGACAATTAGTTTTGCCGGTTGGCGCAGATTATTCTTGCCGGTTCACCTCCCGTTCCTGGCCCCGCTACTGGGCAGCGTCGGTACGGTAGCTGGGGACTGCGAATTCCAGGATGACCGAATGATGCACCACGCGGTCGATGGCCGTGGCGGTGGCCATGGGGTTGGCGAAGATGCGCCCCCCACTTGGAGAAGACCAGGTTGGACGTGATGCCTAGGGACCTGCGTTCGTAGCGTTCGGCGATGAGGGCGAAGAGCACCTCCGACTCCTCGGCACCTTGGGGCAGGTAGCCCAGGTCGTAGAGCAGCAGGATGTCGAAGTAGTCCGGCTGGCGCCGCCGCCGGGGCGGTGCGGCAGGTTCTGCCTCGGTGGCCACCGACTGCCGTTCCCTCCGGTACGCCGGGTATCCAGCCCCGATGTTTCTGGGAATCAGCCCAGTTCGATAGGTTCGCCTTGCCGAAAATAGCAATGGGGGCAGAAATCCATTAAAACATGGACTGCGGATCTGCAGAAAGGGTTGCCACAGACCGTCCATTCCCGAAACGGCGGTTTAGCCACGATGTGTCTCCTGACAGATTCAGGAAATTCGATGGCACCCTCCGCGCAGTTGGGGCAGTTGAACTCAAGCAGCCCGCGGGCGTTGGTCTTGCCACCTATGAAGACCCCGCAGGTCGGACACATCCACAGAGCCAGGCCCGCACCCTCCTTATCCTCTTCTTGGTCCCATTTGTCCGTCTCGGCCATAATTTCCTTTAGAGCGCCAGCTTTGGGTTGGGCTGGCGTCTCCTGTCTGCGAGGGGACGCCGTGCAGGCCTGGCACTGCAGTTCGTGGTGGATGCGGCCAACGCACAGAGCGCAGACCCATCTCTGTCCGCTGGCAGCGATTGGTGATGCCTGCCCAGGCGTACTGGGGAAAAAGATGCAGGCCTGGTTTCTCCGGCCTGGGTTGAATTGGGTGTCCGTGGCGGCGAGGCCGCCGTTTCCGCCTCCACCGGCAGCAGCCCGCCGCTGGGTAAGGGGCCCGGGCCTTCACCCCACCCGTTGCCCTCCCACCATCACCGCTAATTGGCTGCGTCCCGCCGCTCCGGTGAACCCAAAGACCTCACCATGACCGGTATCGCAGTTTCGGGACCTGAGATTGTCAGCGGCCTGCCGCCAAGCAGTCAGGCCTGTTCGAACCGGGACATTCGCCCGGTCCACCGGTGGCTACGTGTGCCCTCCCGGATGCCCTGTCGACATTGGGGAGCATTCCGCATCTCGTGAGACACTGAAGGGGAACATCGCCAAGAGAAGAGCGTCCACCGGGTCCGGACAGCTGGCTCGAGAAGAAGGTGGCTTGGCTATGTGAGGCTATTGAGGGTCTGAGCCGCGTACCTTGAGGAACGCCGCTTCGGGTCAGCATGTGCGAGGTGTTCGGTAATCCGATGCCTCGCTGTGCCTGTGACGCCGGTTCGTCGCCGCATCATCAGTTGACAGCTGAATTCAGAGGTCACCTCAACTGGATGACCAGGGATCCGGAAGGGTGTCCGAATTGTTCCACCACCCGGCGGGCGCGCCCGGCGATCAGGGCCCCTGTCCCATGGCAGGAGGCGAAAATGCCCGTGTCCCCGATGGGCCGGGGCAGGTTCAGTTCCCCGGCCGCCCTGGAATAGTAGGGCAGCTTCCTGCCCCGTATTTCAAGAATTCTCTCGAAGTCCCCGGGGTGGCTGTCGCGCATCATCAGGCAGACCCCCACCAGCAGGCCGGACCAGGACGTGACATTCCTTGTTTCAGAATCCAGGGTGAATGAGGACGGTGTTGAGCGGATGCCTCCGCGGGGACCGGACCCTGCGGCGTCCTCGGTCCCCGGTGCCAGCAGCGCGGCGCGGTTCTCCGCCAGCACCCGGCGGACCAGCCGGTTGTCGGGACGGTGGCCGGCCCTCTGTTCTGCAGCGGTGGCGACCAGCTCGATCAGACCCTCGTCAAGACCGACGACCACCTGGCGCCAGCATTGGATTACGGCCCGCCTGTCCACCGTTTCCCGGTTACTGTCCCGCAGCGCCCTTTCCGCCGACCTGGCGGCCTGCCCGTTGGACACCCTGTCCCTGGTCAGGTACCGGTTGATGTCCGCCGCCGCGGCCTCCGGGTCTCCCCTGAGGTCGATTTCACAGAAGCGCCTTTCCATACGGCCTCCCTCGGGCGACCACAGGAAGAGCAGCCAGCGCAGTCCGTTGGTCAGCGCCGCCAGGTACACCTCCTCCCGGGCGCAGTGGGCCAGCAGTTGCCGCTCCATCCGGGGGCTGCCGACGTCTTCGCCCGGCGTTCTCACGTCAATGAACATCCTGGGCGTGACTGCCCCTCTGGGCTGGCCTGACGACATCAGGGCGAAATCGACGTTGCTGTTACCAGTGATGTATCTCGGCATCACCTGCGAAAGATCGAAGACGTCCCACCCGGCGGCGACCAGCAGCCTGAGCACAACGGCCTGCGCAATGGCCGCCTTGCTCCGCCCCTCCAGTGATGGCATGTCGCGTATTCCGGAAACCACCTGGGCGATGGACTCCCTGTAATCGGCTCTCAGCATCTGATGAATTCTCTTGTCTGATCGAAGGTTTGGGCAACGGCAGCGCGGGTTTTAATTTCCGTTATTGAGGGCTGTATGAGTGCGTAATGGAAACTTCCCGGGCTTAATATAGGCTTGACGGCGCTCTGCTGAATAGTCACAGGAACGGAGCGGGTATCGGACGGAGTCCTGTTACCGGTCTTGCCAGTTCCGCGTTCACCGCGGGCGTGGCAGTGGCAGCCCCCATAGTGCATCCCCCCTTTCAGCAGTGAAAACCGCTTGGCAGTGCGAATTGCCGCCGGCCCTGTCCGGCCCTGCGGATTTTGGATGCTGTCCATGGCGTAGAGCCGCCGGCGGCCTATATGAGGGTCTCTCAATTGTCGGGGATGTTCCCTCTCCCACCGGGAGAAGGGACATTAATAGCCCCTGGGGTGTCGTTAGACCCCGTTTCATCTTACGGCGTCGTTTGATACCATGCGACACCCTCTGAACCAGCTTTGCGGCGGCGGTGTGGAGCAGGCCTTGATGGAGTGTCGTTAGACGTCCGTTTGCGACACCCCCGCCATCCATTGGGAGCAGACTATGAGGGTCTGTCTATGGTTACGCCCGCGTATCACACGGCAGGGGCGACGGAACCGACACGCTGCAGAACCAGCGTATGCGGCTCACCGGCGCTGGCGTCGACGCCGCTCATATCCACGAAGACATCATCATGGGGAGCCGTGACCCAGAAACCGGGTCTGAATGGGCTGCTGGAGGTTATCCAGCCCGGAGATACCCTGCTGCTGACCGCGCTGGACCGGCTGGGACGCGACACGCTGGGTCTCTTCAGATGATCAGGGCGTGGATCTGCGGGTGTTGGGCATGCCGGTCCATGCCCAGGAGTGGCGGTGGCCAGCCCACGGGTGCCGGAGGGCTGGAGTGGGCACGGCTGGAGGGAACACTGGCTGGCAGTGCTGGATTGTCTCACAGGCCTGGATACGCAATGTCCGGAGTTACCAGAGCGTCCCTTCACTCCCCAACTCCAGGTTGACGTGCAAATTGTGCCGCCGCCGGTTTCCCGTGCCGTCTGTTGGACCCACGTGATTTTGGCGTTCGGGCAAAAATCGGATTATCTGCTCAGGCGGCTGTCCACGTCGGACGTGATCTGTGTAGCCGGGCCAGCCCTGGCTGAAAGCTTGGCCGCGTAGCTTTTCTATTTCCAGGGGTCAGGGTTATAGGTGTCCGGCGGCTCTATTTCGTGGAAGATGGAGTATTCGGAAATCGGCACGTCCTCACCGTCCACCTCTCCCCACAGGAGGACGGTGTAGACGCCAGGCCCGTACTTGGAAAGTAGTTTGCTGACGTTTGCTGTAATTGAGAAGTCCGTGCCCCGGGCCATCCACTTCGACGCGGTTACCCAAGGAACAGTGACGGTCCGTTCCCTCTGGGTCTGGCTTGCCGCATACGCTTGCTCCCAGAATCTATGCGCCTCATCGGGCGAGCGTGGCGCCGGGGCTTCAGGGGATACGTCATACGGATCCGGGCAGGGTGAATATCTTTTCGTGAACTCGTCTTCGGACCAGAAACTGTTGCCGGTGAGAGGATATCTCAACGCAGCTATCTGAAGCCCCGAATCGTAGCAATAGGTCCTTGAAACCTGCCCTCTCGTCAGCGAATGGGGTGGTGGGTCGTAGTATATTTGCAAACCCAACTCTTCTCTGCGAGAGAATCGCAAACCATATAACGTGCTCCCCGACATGGACAGGGTCCCGTTCATTATCTGGGGTAGCTGGTCGTACTGTACAAAGCCGTCCTCAAAATGCTGATACCCCACCATGTTGTATCGGTCCCACGCCAGCCCGATGTTCACTTTCCTGTGCCACTTGCCCAGGATGTTGCGGCGGTGGCCTGGGCTGTTCATCCAGCCTTCCATCATTTCCCGAATCTCAGCTTCGATGTTGCCCAAGGCGCGATAGCGGTCAGACGCTCGGATACAGTAGTCCGAGCCACTTCCATTCTCTCCATTGGTCTGGTACCCGCCTGCTAGGGAATAACGCATATAGGGCTTTAGCCCATCCGCTCCCCAGTGGCCGCTGAGGCAGTTTGCGAGGGAGCTTTCGGCGTGTAGCTGCGCGGCTATGTTGTCGCCCAGCGTCACGGGCGGAACGCCTGCCCTGGTACGCTCATTATTAATTAGCTCCAGCATATAGAGCTTGGTATCGTGATGGCGAAGGTCGGGCGGAGGTAGTGGCGTGGGTGTCTGCACTGGAGTGGTTGTAGGCAGCGGTTTGGGTATCGTCGCTATGGATGGAGCGGACGCATCTTGCGGTGTAGAGGTTGGCTTTATTGCGCTGCCCAGGACTGGTGTCAACGTAGGCGTCAGGGAACGAGTTGGAGTGGACACATATGTTGATGCGGGTTCTGGTATGGGTGTCAGGGTGGGAACCGACGGCTCTTCTCCCTCTCCAGTGCCGTTCCCTCCCAGGCGTTGGCTGATCTCCTGACCTGCGGTGCGCAGGACCTGGGCACCGGGGAAATCGGCGTTTCTGGCGACGGCAAAGAAGCTGGCAACGCCGACGATGATGAGTACGATAAAGAGACAACCGCAGCCGAAGTTGCCTCTGTCCCCCTGGTTGACTGGTCGGCTGCCCCCGGTTTGCCTTCTCTGGGTGCGGTCCAAGTACACCAGATCAACGCCAGGCCACTCCTCCACTACCACATACCTGCTACTCGGGACAGCGAAAACCCGGTTGCAGTTTCGGCATCTCCAGTTCAAGTTCCGGTGCTGACGCCGCCTTGTCCTGATGCGAGGGTTGCGGCAGTGGGGACAGATGCCAACCCTCTCCCGGTGTATGCCGCCATTTGGCATAAGTGCTTACCTCAGGCGAAGTTTATTTCCCTGAAAGGCGCTCCACTTTGGGTTAGTCTTGAAGGGAGTTACGCCCAGTAAATTACTATTTCAACCGCGCCAGCCAAAATGGACACTGGAATCGGGACCAAGAGGCATCCGGATGTTGGTCCTCGGCAGAGCGGGGCTGTCCAGATTCACCGGTGTGGGAAATACCGATTATAATGCGGCAATAGCCGTCGGGATCCCCGTGGAACCCGTCGTCATGCAAAGAGGGGGCGCTGTTTGACATGAGAGACGTTGCGTTCTGCCTGGTAGAAAACGAAAGGGGCGAGGTGCTATTCGTGCAGCGAGCCTACGGCAAGGAGAAGGGCAAGTGGTCGCTGCCCGGCGGTCTCGTGGACCGTGGCGAGAGCAGTCGGCACGCTGCCTACCGGGAGACCAGAGAAGAAACGGGCATCATCGTCAAAATCACCCACCGGTTGTTCACTGGCAATACGCGTCCCATCAGAGTATTCGTCGGTCAACGGGTGGGCGGCCGGCTTCGTTTCCAACGCAAGGAATGCCTGGATGTCCGCTGGCGTAATCCCAGTGAAATCAGGCCGGAGGATCTGGCCTTCGGTGGCGACCGGAAGGCCCTGCGCCTCTGGGCGGACATCAAGAGTGGGCGGGCCGAGCCGGAAAGGGATTACACGTCTGAGGCCGAGCGTGGCCCTTCTGGTGGGGCGAATTCGCGCAAGCGGTAGCGGGCCACGGTGTTGACAATCAGGGATGACAGGTACCTTCTGGTCCGAGAGAAGGGTGATGACAAGTACTCCCTGCCAGGGGGCGGGATGGAACAGGGCGAGGCGGCACTCACGGCCGCGTGCCGGGAACTGGGTGAAGGACTGGGGATGAAAGCCTACCGGGCCGAGCGGCTGTTCGACTATACCAGCGAGGGAAGCTTCAACGACCATAAGGTGGTGCTGGTCCTCGCTGGAGGCGAACCCAGGATCAACGACAGGGAGCTGGAATCCTTCCGCTGGTGGGACGGCAGAGAACGCCTGCCGCTCTACCCCCACGTTACCAGCATCATCGGTCGCTATGAAGCAAGCTGAGGCGTCCTCTCGGGAACGCCACAACCCGTCATGCTGCCATACACCCGGCACTTTCAAGAATGGATCTGTCGGCCAACCGTGGGGGCGCTGTAACCGGATAGCAATACCCAAAAGGGGGTGAAAAGGAGTGGAGCTCGCAATTTTTTGTGTCATCTGGGCAATTCTGGTGCTGGGTGTGTTCATGGATGTGCGGAACAAGTTGTTTGGGGATCGCAGAGTCCTCATAATCGGGGCATCCATCATCGCTGGCGCTATCTTGGTGGCCAGCGACAAGGTGGCGTTGTAAGAGCGTAGGCCATTCACGTTTGTGAAGGAGCGGAAGTTTGATGAGCGACGTGGCCGAAGAGATTTTTCCTGACGATGTCCCGGTCAGAGAGGATGACCTCATGCCCGAGGACGAGTTGGTGGACTTGGAGTTCGCCGACAATCCGGAGCCTCGCTGTCCGGTGCTGATCATTGCCGACTGCAGCGGGTCCATGGCCGGGCGTCCCATTGACGCAATGAACCTGGGTGTAGACGACCTTTTCCAAGCCATCCTAGACGACGAGATCGCTCGGAACCGGGTTGAGGTGGCCCTGCTGTCTTTCAGTGCCGAGGCCAGGGTGGAACGGGAATTCGGCACCATAAGTGACCGCACCAAAACGAATATGAGAGCCGGGGGCGCCACCAACATGCACCTGGCCATCCAGCAGGGATGCGATCTCTTGGAGGACCGGAAGGAGCAGTACCGGTCGGGCGGTGTACCGTACTTCCGGCCCATCATGGTGCTCTTCAGCGACGGGTTGCCCACCAGTCCCCGCCCGGAGATGGAGCAGGCCAACCAGCTCCTGGTGGACATGGAGGGCGACAACCGGCTGACCATCTTCAAGGTGGGGGTCAACGCGGATGCGGTGCAGGCGATGCTCAGGGTGCTGCCGAATCCCAACTCCAGGTTCCAGCCGCAGCAGCTGGACAACCTGCGGTTCAGCGACTTCTTCGTATGGCTGAGCAAGTCGGTCTCGGCCATTTCGCGCAGCACGCCCGGGGATGCGGTAAACCTGCCGCCCACAGACTGGACTACCATCAATGTCTAAGTCCAGACGGCCGGCCAGGAGGGGGAGAGATCGGGTGATGACCCTGGGGGCTGTCCACGCCAGCCGACAGGGCGCCGCTCATCTGAAGGACGGTACACCCAACCAGGACAGCGTGGTTGTTGCGATGCCGTCCTTGGGGCGACTGGGGTCGACGGCGGTCATGGCGGTCAGCGACGGGGCGGGGTCGGCCAGATATTCCCAACACGGTTCCCGTGCTGCCTGTATCGCCGGCGTGGCCAGCCTGACCCGCCAGCTCAATCGCAACCCCGCCATAGCCGTCAAGGAGCACCTGATGCGCAGCGCTCTGCAGCGCGCTGTACGTAGCGCGAGGCGCAGCGTGATCGAGGCGGCAAAAAGCTCGAACCGAGCGCCAGGGTTGGCCAACGTGAATGAATACGCCTGCACCATCATGCTGGCGCTGGCCAGCGCCAGGTTTGTGGGCGTCGCCCACGTGGGCGACGGCTGCGTGGTGGCCGGCAACGGCGAGGAATGGAGATTGTTGAGCGAGCCAGATAACGGTGAGTTCGCCAACGAGACCAGGTTCCTGACGAATCCGCGGAACCTGCCGCGGGTCACGGTGTCTTCCGGTTCTGACATCAGCTGTGTGGCGGTTATCACCGATGGACTGCAGGACGTGGCGCTGTCCCGGGGCAAAGTGCCCTACGACCGCTTCTGGACGCCCCTGTACCGGGCCCTCAACCGAAGTTCGCCACCGGCCCCCCATGCTGTGCTGGACACCCTGCTCCGGAAAGTGGCCGACGCGGGCAAGGCAACCGACGACTGCACCATCGCAGTCTGTGTCAGGAGAGGCTGAAAGGATGAATAGGCATGGCCAGTTTCATCGACCGCATCAGGGGAACCACGAAAGGGTCCAGTCAGGATAACGGACCGGAGAACGCGCCGGCCAATCCGGGTCCCTTGAGCACTGGCAGGTTGATCGGGGCCGGTGGCGAGGGCGCGGTGTACGAAGACCGGAACGACCCGCGTATGGTCATAAAGGTGCTGCACCAGCAGCACGCCACCGCGGAGCGGTCCGCCAAACTGCAGGCCATGTGCAACAACCCGCCGCAGAATGCCCAGGCGCTCAGCTGGCCGGACGTGGTGGAAACTGACGCTGGGGGGCTCCGCTACCGGATGCCCAGAGCTTCCGGGAAGGCTGGCACGGCTTACCGGTTCATCAGCGCCAACGAGAGAAGGCAGCTTCCTCAGCACCAGCAGGAATACGAATACCGCACGAAGATCGGGGTAAAGATCGCAGAGGCGTTCCGCTGGGTGCACACCATCCATGTGCGCATCGGAGACGTCAACCCTTCAAACATACTCGTGAGCGGCGACGGCTCGGTCATGCTGATCGACTGCGACAGCTTCCAGATCCCGGGCCCGCCCGGGCACCAGCCGTATCCCTGCGTGGTGGGCAGCCCAGAGTACACCGCGCCCGAGATCAACGACTTTCAGCGGCAGTTCCGGTCGCAGGACAGCGACAACTTCGCCCTGGCGGTACTGCTCTACCAGCTACTGGGCAATGGCAGCCATCCCTACCAGGGGATAGACGCATCGGCCGGCGATGCGGTGTCCAACATACGGGATCGCATCAAGGAGCACCGTTTTGCTCACCAGTCGAAGGAAGGCCGGTGGAGACCCACGCCGGGGCAGGTGAGGAGCTGGCTGGCCATGCCAGAACCGGTGCGAAACGCCTTCCGGCAAGCTTTTTCGCCGGGTGCCTCCCACATCGGTCGACCCTCCGCCGACGCCTGGGCCAGCATCCTAGAGCAGAACCCCAACCCCACAGCGGTTGGAGAGCAGCAACCGGCGCAGCCTTCCCCCAAGGCATCGGTCGCGCCGCCAGCTTGGCAGGTGGGGCCGCAGCCGGCACCGCCGCCTCAAACCGTTTCATCGCCCGGGCCAGCACCAGTGCCCTCAACGCAGGCCCCACAGGGGCCAACTACCTCGAGACCCACTTTCCCCGCAATGGAGAGGGCGTGCCCGAAGTGCAAGAGCCGGGACGCCCGGCTGCGCCGGGACTGGCACAAGCGCTACAACGCGCTGCGGTGCCGGAACTGCAATGAGGTGTTCGCCAGAACATTGATCAAACGGTGCCCGAACTGTGGCAGCCAGGAGGCGGGGTTGCGCCGCGACTGGCATTCGCGAGGCCGGCCCTTCCGATGCCTCAAGTGCAATACAGTGTTCGGCGGAACCGACCAGGTGCTGCCCGCGGAGCCAGTGGTGGGTCGCACCCCGAACTTGGAACGCTATCTGGCTGAAGCCACTTCCACAGCGCCCGAAGGCGGCCAGGTCATGGACCGGGCCCGTGGGGTAATGCTCGGGGTGGCGGTCGGCAACCTGCTGGGCTTGCCGGTCGAAGGCTGGTCAGAGCGACGAATAAAGGAACGCTACCCGAACGGCGTGAGGGAGATTCGGCCCTCTGAGCTGTCGAAGCCGATGGACGACGATCCGGCGCAGTCCGTGGAACTGGCCGAGGCGCTGCTGGAAGCAGGGGAACTGATTGAGCGTTTCACGGCCCGGCTGGTCGCCTGGAGCCTCCTGAACGGGCGGGGGATGGGCGGGACCACCAGACAGTCCATCAATCAATTGAAGGACAAGGTCCCGCCTCCGATGGCAGCGTACGCCGTCTATCGGGCAAAGGGTGAAATCGCTCCCAACGGCGGCATCATGAGGTGTGCCCCGGTGGCCATCGCAAGGAGACGTCATCCGGAACTGCTGGTGCGGGACACGGCGGACACCTGTGCGGTGTCTCATTACGCGCCAGCAAGCCAGTGGTCCTGCGTTGTCGTGAACGCCGTGATTGCGGTACTGCTCGGCGGCGGCGTTCCCGACATGCAGAAACTGCTGGCCGCGGCCAGGGCCGACGGATGTCCCGACCTGGCGGGGGTAGCCCGAGAGGCCGGAGTTCCCAGCAGCCTTTTGGAAAATGCCATGCGGGGACGGTCCTCGCCTGGCGATGCCAAATGGATGCGAGGCAACAGGGGGCCCAAGGGTCACACCGTTCTGACAATGCAGGCTGGGTTGTGGGCCGCCATCACCCCCCTGAACTTCGAGGAGGCGCTCGTGGAGTTGGTGAATTCGGGTGGCGACACGGACACTAACGGCGCGCTGGCCGGCGCCGTCCTCGGGGCTCGCTACGGAGCCGCGGCAATTCCACTGCGCTGGACCAGCAATGTATCGCAGCGGGAGCGACTGGCGAATCTGGCGGACCGCCTGGTCCGATTGTGATGCATGACCTCGCTGGTAAATCCCTTCGCCTGCTTGCTGGGCTTCCCGTACTCTCTGGTCAGGCGCTTCATTGTGGCCTTTACGCTATTAGGCCAGCAGGCTGCTCACCAAAGGGTCGTTTCAGATCGCCAGCGCCAACTGCGGGCCGCGGGCCCTTTCCCGCCTGCCCTGGGCGCGGTCCTTGGCGTCGTGGCGGAGGTGGCACCGCTGGCAGAGCGCCGCCAGGTTGAGCAGACCGCAGGCCTCCGGCCGCTTGTCGTACACGTGGGCGGCGGTCAGAACCACGACCGCTCCGGTGTCCTCGCGCAGGGTGTAGTTGTGGACCCCGCACCACTCGCAACGGTTCCCAGCTCGGTGGAACCGCACGAACCTCGAGCGCAGCGCCCAGTCCTTCGGGTATCGCTGCCGCATCTCTTTGCGTATTGGCATCCGTTCCTCCTGCCCGTCAAACGGGCGTTTTTAGACATTATGCCTATATGGGGCAACCCGCTAGGTTGGCGCAAGACGCCGGCGCTGTTCAAAATCGCCCGATGGACTTGACCGGATTGGGATCATGGCGACTCTGCGAGCCATCGCCGGCAGGGTACTGGAAACGTGACTGGGTCAGGTGCTAGCCGGCGGTCTCCGTTCAGAACCTGCAATTTCCTCCGACTCCTTCGTGAAACTGCTACCCGTCCACCTGTTGGATGGTACAGCGGCTGACCTCTAGGAGCTTGGCCAGTTCCCGCTGGCTCACTCCCTTCGAACGCTCCACCCGGTTGTACTCCCGTTGCTGCTCGGTGAGGTTGGGCCTCCGGCCGGGAAGACGGCCCTCGGTCCGCGCCCTTACTTGGCCGGCGAACAAGCGCTCCCTGATCGAGTTCCGCCACCACTCGCTGAAGGCGAGCACCATCGCGAGCTGGATATGGCCGGTGGCCGTGGCCGTGTCGAAGTCCTCCACCAGGGATCTGAACTCCACTCCGGCGTGCGGCAGGCCCTCGATCACCTGCAGCCCTAGACCAGCCCTGTAGGCGGCGGCGCTAAAGTGGACCGTGTGGGCGGAAGATCACTGACATTTCCTTGCCAGCCTACCTCGTCGGTGACACCTGAGCAAGGCGGTTTTCGGACTAGCTTCTGGTCAGCTCCGTGTGGATGACTAGCCCTTGGCTGGGTGGTTCACAAACGCGCGTTTGTGACACTGGGCCACAAGCCATCCCCTTCAGCTTGTCCAGGTGAGGGTCACAAAGGTATAGTGCCGTCCGCACCACTTGGAGGGAGAGTGATGCCCGAGACCTACGGCTACATCCGCCCCAGAGTCTCCGAACTGTCGGTCAGCGACCCGGAAACCCAACGCCAGCAGTTGCTGGCCGTCGGCGTGGCGCTTTCTCACATCTATCAGGACGTCGGCGTCTCCGGGATCTCCGGTACCAACAGCCGGTGGGGCTGGCAGTCTCTGGACTCCCGGCTGGCCCAGGGCGACACCTTGGTTGTGGTGTCCATCGACCGCGTCGGACGGTGCTGGTTGGACACTATGGGGAACATCCACGATCTGCAACGGCGCGGGGTGAGGATTCGCAGCCTGGCCGATAACGAACAGTCCTGGGTCCAGTACCTGGATGCCGATCCCGACTCGCCGGAGTCGTTCTTGGGCTACACCCTGGCCGGCTTCGCCGCCTGGGTGTCCGACCAGGAACTGGGGTCCATCCTCCACCGTACCAAGGCGGGTTTGGAGAAGGCGAAGGCGGACTGCAGGAAACTGGGCGCTCCTCGGCGGTTGTCAGAGGAGCAGGAGGCCGCGGCCATCGAGATGGTGGCCAGCGGCGCGTCGCCAGGTCCTCCGGGGTATCGCCCGCGACAGTCAGGCGCGCCGTAAAACGTGAATAGCGCCTGCTGCTCAGCGTCAACTACTATCGCCTGCCGGTCGAATGGCAAGCGAATTTGCTCCCTTCTACAGTTAGGGCAATAGGGGTCGGGGCAGTATCGAAGACGGCGGCAAGGCCAGCGCCCCCTGCCAGGTCATTCTTGGGCCAACGCCAGGAAGGAATAGAAACCTAAAGCCTTGGTCACGTTTCGCCCTCGTCGTCATCGTCTGCGTCGGCAGTGAAAATGCCGAGCCGCACTAACTCGCTATAGTCGCCGGTCTGACCGAAGACCCGGCAGGCCTTCTGAATATCCACCTGTCGCTGCTGGGCCTCAGTGAGCAGACCAGGACGACCCTCAGTCCCATCGGGGAACACCAGGGTCCCGTCGGTCCGCTCGATTATGGGCTCCAGCGGCTCCCCGTGAGCGCTTGGGTATCTTTGTTCATCCTCGTTTCCGATGCTCATGGCAGGAGTCGAAGAGGGGAAGCAGGCTTCTTGAATAACGTCGGCAACGTGCCTCAAGCTATCGACCACTCCGTCAAGCACTTCCGGGTATTCCACATCTCTTTTCAGTTCCACCGGAACCCAATAGTCGGTGGGCATTCCCAATTCGGCACGCAGGTCCCTGATTTTGTCCTGCAATTTGGGAAGAGAGTTGCAACCAACCCACAAAGGAGTGCTCCGGGTTATTTCGAACTGGTTACGGTTGACTCCGAACCACACAACGGTGTGGTGGAGCCTTATATATCTTCCGTAACCGTACGATCGAGGAGTCGCTCGCAAGCCCTTCCGGCTCACCCATCCTTGCTGAACCCCTCTTTCAGTGGCAGCATCGATGAGTCGCCTGTATAGACGGAGCTGAACCTCTGAATCCGCACCGAATTCCTCTCCATGGCCGATGGGCTTGAACGCTCCCGCGTCGGCATACTTGGCAAGGCTTCGCAGTTGCCGAATTTCAGTTTCGACGCCGTGGTTCCCGTCGTCGCTGCTCCTGGCGGCCATGCTATCCAGAAGACCTCCCCAGCTCACTATCATCAGGTGCCATTGCCCATCTCCCACCCGCACACACTTGCGCTCCGAGTCGGTCTCGGTCAAAGCGCCGAACTCCCCATAAAGGCGCTCCTTCAGCTGGGGCCACAATGACTGAATTCTATCTTCCGGAGCCAGGAACACCACGACGGCGGGCCCATCAATGGGTAGCCGTTTTAGGTACTCATTGGGTTGGTTGGGAGTGAGCCCAGCCCAGAACTTCACTTCAACGAGCACCCGTTCCTTGCCGTCCTCGTCAAAACCAACCAAGTCAGGAATTGTTCCATCCGCCTGAATCACCTGGGATTTCACGATGGTAACCGGGGCCACGCCCTTGGCGCCCGATTGGACTACGTCATTCAACGCCTCCACGGAGGCGTCCGAGTGATCGAAAATATGACGGAGAGCTTCCGTAGCGATGTTCTCAGTATTGCCGGGGAAGCTGGAAACCAGGTAGGCCAGCAAAGTATCGTTGTCGGGCATGGATAACCTTCCTCAACCCTGATTGGCCGGGTTCACCGGGTAGTCCTCCGGCTTGCCGGAATCACCAGGTTGGATAACGAAGTCACGGCGGTCTCGGTAGAGGCGAGCACGGTTAATGACGTAGTCGCCTTCATCGTTGTGGGGGTCGATATTGTTGTAGTCGGTCATGAGCCAGTATTTGTGGTCGCCGATGAACAGGTAGGTGTTGTCCATGCTGAAGAAACGGGAGGCCACGCCCTCCCCAGCCAGAAACCTCTCGCAGACAGCTGCCAGAAGATCCTTCTGTTCGTCCCTCTCGGTGAGGACGTATTCGTGAGGCCAAGTGTCGCGGTAAGTCACTGCTTCCCGCCATGGCGCCCGGTATATCAACTCTGATATGCCGGAACTCTGCTCGCCCATTTCCAAACCCCTGCGGAAGGATTTACCTTCTCCAGCCTATCACGCCAGGGGCGCGGCACACCTAGTGCTGTCGGCAGTCCCCACGGGCGATGATATCCGGCGGCCCCGCATTGTCGGCGGTCTCCGGGGCCCGAAATGTTAGAATCCTGAGACTGACCGGGTTCTCACAACACTGGTGGAGGGATCTCATGACGACGCGGCCAACTCTGCTGGCCCATCTGGCCTCCAAGCTCAGTCATCAGCCGGAAACCGTTGCCACCGAGGCACTGGGCCATATCCTGCACGGCTCCGAAGCTGCCAGGGATGCGCTGCAGGAATTCCTGCAATCCGCCGGGGTAAACGTCGGCCGGATCAACACCATCGGGACTGAGGTGACCGGAGATGGGGGTGAACGGCCGGACCTCGCCTGCACGGACGGGAACGGCAGGGAAAGGGTCCTGATCGAAGTGAAGTTCTGGGCAGGGCTGACCGCCAACCAACCTGCCACCTATCTCGATCGCCTGCCTGATGACCGGCCGTCAGCCCTGCTCGTTGTCGCTCCTTCAATCAGATTGGAAACGCTCTGGCCGGAGTTGAAGGCTCGCGCAGGTGAGTTCCCGATGGGCAACGAGGGCTCCGCCACCGAGGTGCGATGGGTTACCGCAGGGGACAACCGGCACCTCATATTGACCTCGTGGACCGGCCTACTGCGCCGCCTGGAGGGCGCGGCAGATGACGAGCAGGCCCGGAGCGACATCCGGCAGCTGCAGGGGCTCGCTGACCAGCAGGACTCGGAGGAATTCCTGCCGCTGCGCGCCGAGCAGCTTTCCCCCGAAATACCACGCCTGATTCTGAACCTGAGTCGTCTGGTTGACGAGGTATCCAGCAGGATCTTCGCAACGGACTGGGCCAGGCGTGACCGGATGCAAAAGAGGTGGGACGAAGGACCATTCCAATACATGACCGTTTCAGATCTCTCGGTATGGTTCGGGGTCAACTACTATTTTTGGAGGAACTACGAAACCACACCGCTCTGGTTCGGCTTCAACCCTTCAGCTTGGGAACATAAGGAGAGAATTTTACAGAGTCTGGAACCCATCCGATGGAAAGACCCATCGCAATTCATTGAGGACGACGAGATCATTCCCATTCGCCTGAAGACGGGGATCGACTACGAAAACGTCGTAAACGACGTGGTAGGTCAACTGGCATACGTTGCTGAGTTGCTCAAGTCCACTGGCTAGGAGCCTGAAAGGGGGGCTTGCTGAAGCTGAATTGCCACCGGATTCCGGTCCCTTTTGATAGCCAGCAGGAAAGCCGCGAGAATAATTTCACGGCTTCGCCTGCTGTCGGCCATCGACTGCATGGCTGTGGTGGCAGCCAATAAACGTCTGGCGTGGCCATCATCCTGAACCAGGATACTGATTGGTCTGCTCTCAGTAGCATTCCAAATGGAGAATGCCAAGAGCCACACCCGGCTCCGCATCGGTTAGCCGAGGACCTACAAGCATTCTGGCTGGACCCCATCAGGTCAGCCACGCCAAGGCCTGGCTGGCGACCTCTCCCCTGGTGTGCCGGGCGACCATGTCGCCATGGGCCCTGGTGCTGGACCGCTGCGGTGGGCGCTCCTGCGGCGACCACGCGACGGACCATGCCGATGCGGCCGCCGTGTCCCGAGAAACTATCGCCAAGGCCCGCAGCTTTGGCTGCGTCCCGCACCCGGTTGGCCAGGGCTTCGCCGGTCAGGCCGAACACCGAGCCCTCGGAGAGAGGCTGTTCGGCCCCGTTCGGCTGAATCTCGCACAGGGCGTGGGAGAATGGTTCGAGGGAACTTTGAGCCTGAAAGTTCCCATTTCTGGCGTGTCGGCCAACTCCGGACGCATGGTCACAGGTTCATGTCGTGAGTGATGGTGGAGGGCCGGATTGCCTGGATGGGAACTTTTGGCGTAAAAGTTCCCATATGATAATTCCTCACTACTGGAACCCTCAGCAGGTCGAGCGTTTTCTGGACTCCCTGGCGGCCCTGGGGCTTCGCCGCGCCCGGGTGGCGGCGCTCATCATGTGGCGGTCCGGGCTGCGTGTCGGTGAGAGCGTGGCCCTGGAATGGCGGGACATAGACGTCGCGGCCGGCTCCCTGCTGGTCCGCCTAGGTAAGGGCGGCCGGGGCCGGGCTGTGCCGCTGCACCCGGACCTGGCCAGCCTGTTCACCAACTGGCCCATGTCCTACGGTCCGCGGGACCTGATTGTTGGGTTGACCCGGAAGACGCTCTTGCGGCACCTGCGTGCGGGCATTGAGCATGCCGACCTTGACCAGGAGTCGCCCGGTACCGGACGTCAGAGGGCCGGGGCCCATAGCCTCCGCCACAGTGCCACCCGTCACTGGCTGACCACCGCGGGGATCCCTCTGAACGTGGTCTCGCACTGGCTGGGGCATGCGACCCCGGAGGTGACGCTCCGCATCTACCTGCCCATCGTGGGCAGCACCCACTCCATGGCGGACGTGCCGTAGGTTCGAGGTTCGAGCTGCCGTTTCAGCTCGGGTTGTCTTGCCCCTGTGGGAACCAGGTCCGTCTGAACTCGCAGGGACCGCACGTGCAGTCCTGGGCGTGGCCAGCCTGTTTAGCCCTCTTCTTGTCTCTTTGCCAGTTCCGCCTCCAGCTCCCTGACCCGGGCCTCGGCCGCCAGTCTGTCTTCCTGCTCGGCCAACCTGCCGTCCCGCTCGGCCAACCTGCCTTCCCGCTCCTGCTCGAAAGTGGGTATTTCCTGCCCTGTCTCCGGGTCATGCCAGCGCAGCTCGCCGCGTTCCCAGCGGACAAAGAGGCCCAGCGCGGCGCTGTAGCCCTGCAGAATCCCGGCCTCGATCTCCTCGATGGCTATCGGCTCATACCGTCCGTCCACCAGCCGGTCTCCCGCGAGTCGGCTTCCGTGGAACCTTCCGGTCTGGTCGAACCGCCAGTACTCCGGGATGCCCAGGCTGGCGTACCAGGTGCGCTTGTTCCCGGTATCCTCTTGGCCAGTGCTTTCTGAGGCTATCTCCATTACGAAGTCGGGCGGCTTGCCCTGCTCGGATATGACGTAGCTGTTGCTGTCTTTGTAGGCCTCAGGGTCGGCGTCGAATGCGATCAGCAGGTCGGGGAATCTCCGGTCGGCCGCCGGGGTGTCCGGTTCCCGGATGATGTACCTCTCCCCTCCGACGACGGTGGTGTCGGGGTGACCGAAGTGTTGGGCCAGATGGTGGGCGCCGCCGTTCTTTGTCAGGTGGTCGAAGCTGGTCATATCCTCTGGCTTCCGCTCCGGCGGGTAGGGGAGCGGCGGAAATGTTCGTGCGGCTCTGGGTTTGGTGGTCATGTCTGGCCCCTTTCAGACCGTGTTTGAGTTGGCTATGACGCGTGCTCACGCTGTGTGCGGGGTATCCTCTGTTCACTCGGGGGCCGGGGTCCGGTCCTCCAGCGGGTGCCAGTGCAGCTCGCCCAATTCCACGAGTTGCTCGACCTGGTGGGTGTTTCTGACGCTGGCAACGCTGGCTGTGGCCGGCCTGCCGGTGAACTGTGTCAGGAGCCCGGCGTTCCGGAGCGCCCTCCCTGAGTCCCTCTGGTCTGCGGTGTACGAGACCTCTAGGGCGACGTACTGCGGGGTCCCGTCCTTAGTGACCTCTATGACCAGGTCGGCCCTTCGGAAGCTCCGTCCGATCTCCCGGTCCAGTTGGTCTCCGGCCATTTCCATCAGGTCGCTGGGGGTCAGGGTCCTGGCGAATTCCAGCCCCATGTCCTGTGCGATTCCCGCGGCGTCGGAGACTGCGGTGTTTCTTGCCCAGTATCCCTTGAGTGTGCCTGAGTCACCTTCCATTCTGTCCATACGGGCCAGGGTGTTGGAGTTGAAGTCCCTCTGCTCGGTGATGAACTGCTCAAGCCGCAGGGGCATCTGCAGGAGCTCGTCGGTGAGGATATGACGACGCAGGGTATCTCTGAGCGCGGGGTCGCGCTCCATGGCGTCCCAAATGTCTTCGAAGCTGTTGATGGGGGTGGTCATTGGCTGTCCTCAGGACTCATTTTACAACTTGTCCTTGGGACGACGGTTTCCAAGTAGTCGACGCCCTCCATTATCCACACCAAGGTCTCCGACTTCATCAGCTTGAACGGGACTCTGCCTTGGACGACCTGCCTCTGTGGGACGATGCCTTCGGCTATCTCCCTCAGTACCGCGGCCTTGACCACGGATGTGTGGACCCCGGCATGGACTATGCCTCCTACCCGAACCCGGCCTTCCGGAGAGCATCTGAAAGTCGTTTCAGAAGGCGGTCGCCGTCTTCGACAGTGGCGGCGGCGGCTTGGGTCAGCCCCGTGAGTTTCCGCCTGGATTTCAGGTTCAGTTGTGCCGTTGCAGAGGCGTGGGCGCTGCTCCGGTTCAGTCCCGTCCGGTCCCGGAACCTCCGGAGCCTGATCTCTTCGTCGTGGGTGATGCTCCCGTCCGCGGCGGCTTGTCTGAGCGCCCTTCTCCAGCCCTCCTCCAGGGCCCGTGCGACTGTACTGGCATCTCCGAATGACCTCCTGGCTATTTCGGTCAGGGCGACTTGGAGAGAATTTGGGTTGAACTGGTGGGACCCGGCGGCATGGGCGGCGAGTTGGACCATCTCGTGCCAGCCGGCCTGGTGGGCCGGGCGGCAGTCGGGGTGTTCGCGTCTGAGTATCCCCGCCTTCTGGTTGCAGAAGGGGCAGGTGCCGGCGGCAGATTTCAGGAAGGTGGATAGGGGCATGAGTGTTGTCTCCGAATAGTCTCAATGCCTTGGACGCCGTGTTTCTTGGGGCCTACCAATAGATGGCTACTATTTCTGTGTCTAGGAATCTTTCAGACTGGGCTTTAGTTCGTGACACTACGCTCTGAGTGAGTGTCGTAACCAATGATGAGTCGTCCGGGTCATTCTCTTCAAGAACTTTCTTTCTGAGGCAGAGTCTTGTGTCTCCTGGTGTCTTGGTACCCAGATCCGCGTCCACCAGTTTCGTAACCTGGTCAAATACTGCTCGTCGTTCGATGACGGTTGCGGGCCAGTTGCCCAACGGCATTACAGCGGTGATCTCGTCTTCCATTAGCTGGGGGCTGATGTATTTCTGGTGGAAATCCTCTAGCAAGTGGACATATTCCTCGACAAGTCCGACCCCAAGGTGTCCATCTTGGTGTTGTCCTGGAGTCTCTACATTGCCTGGGCCTATCATCAATTGGCGTGCTATTTCACTGGCACCGTCTATTGCCTCCTTGAATTGCGGAATTATTCCTTCGAACAAGTCGACTATCTTGACTGGTTGCCAGTCTTTTTTCAATCCTGGCGTAGCTAGGCGGCAAAATACTCTGTATTGCGACTCGGAAAACAATATTTGCCTAATGTCCTTCCAGAACAGACCTTGATGGGCCACGCCAGTCACATAAACTGGTTGGAAGTCCTCTGCTTTCTTGGTATCCAGCTTGTCTTTGACGGATCGGTGGACCAGGATTTCCCGGTCTCTCATCTTTGTTGCTTCGTAATCTACTAGGCGTCCTCTTATTGGGACCAGTCCTGCTAAAAGGCGGTCCAGCACTTGCCCAACTGAGTATGCCTGTTCCATCTGCCTTTCATGAGCTGCACCAAATATGTCCGGCCTGTCTGCCATAAGCTCGTATAGAGTCGTAATGACCATAGTCATTCGGAATAGTGGGTCTGCCTCAAGCTCTACGTTCGCTTCTAGGAGATCACCCCTGTTGATGCTTGCGATATCTACTATCCACTTGCCGTTTGTAAGTGCCTCGAATTCTTTCTCGATGTCCGACTGGATCTCCACAGATAGATATTCTGGTTCATTGGGCGGAGTTAAAGAAAGATAATCGTTCTCTAAGTCGTGTAACTCCTTGAAACTGTCCTGGACTATGGCTTTCCTTATTACCTGTGAGGCCTGAGTTTGTCCGGATTGAGTCTTCGAGTCCGCTGCGGTGCCGATTCCCCCGAATCCGATCTTTAGCGACCCGCCCAGTTCGCTGTTTAGGGATGCTGTCTGACTTTCAGTAAATTGCGTTGCAACTCCGCTCCTTCTTGATGCCAACAGACTGTATACAGACACTTCATCCAAGTACACGAACTCCCTTAGGGGTTCGGTTGGGTTGGGCCTGGGCCGTTTTCTGTTACGGCTTCTCATCCAGCTCCTGATTCCTTCCACGACACCCATGTAGTTCCTTCATCTGTCCTTACTTGGTCTTGTTCCTTTGTAACGATACCCGTTCGAATCCTCCGAGGTAATCTTCAAGGCAGATGCTATTCCTCTCGTCGCTGACTGTTAGGAGTGCTGCCTCCTTCCAGATGGCGCTGAGGTCAGCCCCCGACCATCCTTCGGATATCCTTGCTAATTCCTCGTGAGGTAGGGGATCGGCGATCTTCAGCCCCCGGGCTGTTTTCTCGAGGATGTCCTTTCTGTCTGGTTCGCTTGGGAACGGGAAATTGATCTCCCAGTCAAAGCGTCCTGGGCGTCGAATGGCATGGTCTAGGTCCTGTGGCCTGTTGGTGGCCGCTATGACTACCACGTTCTCGTCTGTTGTGAATCCGTCCATGAGTGTGAGCAGTTGGGCGACTACTCTTTTGGAGGCTTCGTGGGAGTTGTCGCCTCTCTGTCCAGCTACGCTGTCAATCTCGTCGAAAAATATGATGGCTCTCTTTTCCTTAGCTGCTCTCTCGAATATCTTCCGTAGCAACTCCTCAGTCTGCCCGTACCATTTGCTGAAAATCTCGGGCCCTGAGATTTCGAAAAACGCTGCTCACGACTGTGATGCGATGATCCGGGCCAGCAATGTCTTGCCGGTTCCGGGGTCTCCCGTGAACAGGACGCCTTTGATCGGTCCTACGCCTATCTCTGACAACTCGTGACTCTTCTGCAAGGTTAGTTCGATGAGCTGCCTAGCTCTGTCGACTACAGGTTTGAGTCCTCCAAAATGGTCGAAGTCTAGTTGATCCCCGTCAGGTTGTTGCCAAAGATATTTTTCGATGTCGTCATCGGTTATCTCGGTGTTTAAGTCAACATATTTGATGGGTTTCGGGGAAAGGACCCGTGTCACTCCGTCTAAGTCGCATGCTTCAACGGTATTATCAACCTTGTAATCTACGTTGAAATTCGTCGCTACGGTTCGGAACCTGCCGTTAGCCTCTATTACAGTGATGTCCTCGAGTTTAATCTTGACTATCCCGACCCAGACGTTGTCCGGCCAGATGTCACTAGGGATTTTGTTAACGGTGGAACCCTGTTCATTGGCTGAAATCAAGATGATGTCGCCGTTTTCGATATTGGGATCTTGCTGGTCAAACCAACCAGTTACTCCATTCCGATACTCAATGAAGACTCTGTATCCATCGTCGCTAACTGCGGTTACTTTGGCGACTTGCCCTTGGGGTCCCATTTCTATGTCCATCTGAGATATCTGTCCCCTCGTGTTCCGTCTCTAGGTTGTGGCGTCCATTGCATGGCAGGCTGCCGGAGTGAGGTCACTGATATATGTTGGCTTAGTGTTTTGAGCAAGCCTTGTCCCATCCTTCTGGATGCCGGGGCATTTGGGCTTTACACAAAAGCTGTGGGGAAATTCTCAGGGCGGGCCCGAGTAGGCCCGCCCAGCCAGGTCCTTTTTCTGGAAGCCGGGGGCCGCGACACCGCCAGGGCTCAGACTTTTGTCGACTCTTCTACATCTGTGCCAGGTTGGCTGCTAGGATGTATGCGAACCACCCGTCTCCAGTCTTGAATACCTTGAGGCTTTTCGCTCTGAAGTCCCTCTGTTTTGCGTGAAGTGCTATTTGCTACCCATCTGTTGTTGCGCCAGTGCTGCTTGCTTAGGGTCGCTCAGCAGTTCGGCCACGGCAGTCTCGATGGCTTGGGCGGTTGCGCTGTTGGGTTGCCATTCGTGGCGTAGCAGCCTGCGAGCGGCTCGTGATTGAGCGTCACCGGCTGGCTTGGATATGATGTCGTGCTGGGCAATGAGAGCTCTGCATTCCTGTTCGGCGGTGGCGCCCAGTTCACTGAGTCGGGCGTGTAAGGGTCGTTGGCTTCGTAGCGCGGGATGGGAAGCTTCCAGCCGTGCTTTTCAAAGTGTCTGGCACCGTACAGACCTTTGGGCATAAACTTTTCAGCGGCGGCAGTGAGTTCCTTGCTGTTGACGATGCCGAGAACGTAGTAGGCCTCGTCCTCCGACCGGCATTCTGTTTGGTACAGGGTTCGGTCAACAATGGCATGGCGATCCCGGATAATAGCAGCGGTGGGTTGTCCAGACTGGGTGTAAGCTATCCTGACGGTCCCGTCTCCGGTGGTTGTGACTCTCAAGTATTCCAGTTGGCTGGTCAGCTTTTTAAGGTGGTTCAGGTTGCTGTACAGATCTTTGATGACCTGTTTCTCGTGAGCGTTACGGAACATTTCCGCGGCGTTGTTCCAACGCCGTTGCATGCTTGAATGCAGATCTTCCACTTCCAAACCGCAGTCGCCGTGTTTGTCGTCGCAGGAGTCGTGGTTCAACGGTATGGTCATGGTGGAACGGTGTACCGGCAGGGCGGCTTTCAGTGGGTCCAGTGCAACGTAGGGTGCGATGCACTCGCCTAGACACACGTCGAACAGGTGGTCATTGCTGACGGCGCCTTCTAACTTGGTCAGCTGGCCTTCATAGGTAATCTTGTCCAGATCACCCAAGCGGGGTTTGACGTTTGTGGTGTTGGCTGCTGGAATCATTGCTGTACTGGCTGTTTCTTCGACGAAGAAAAGTCGCCGGTCAGTGATGGTTGGCCCCTGCCTGGACAGTTCAGCGTATGGGGATTTGAACTTGCCATCGTCATGATGGAGCGGTTCACTCTTCCTCGTGATGTTAGCGTAGTCTTTCTCGCAGTTGCCGCGCCACATTTGCACGGTTCCTGGCGCCAGTGGATCGCCCTGACCGATTCCGACGTACTGCGAGAAGACCACGCTTGCTGGCATGGGGAAAAAGTCGGGCACTACGTTGTCCAGGTCCCACGGTTCCTGAAACCGGAAGTTCAGTGCGATGCTGGGTGCATTTCTTCCGCCTTTACGCTTGTAGTTACCGTCTCTCCACTTCAGGTGTTGCCCGGTTCTCAGGGCGCTGTGGGGCATAACCATGCCTATTTTGGCCTGCGGCTTGGCGTACAGTTCAGCGCACCGAGTGTAGAACAATGTGGCGATGTCCTGGTGAGGGGCCTGCATTCCGCCAGCCCAGATCTGGTAGCGTTTTTCGCTCATGTCCCGAAGTTCCGTCCGGATGATGTCTGCGCTCTGGCTGTAGGTCAGCCAGGGCGGGTTGCCGATGATGCGGTCAACCTTTCCCTCGGCGATCACTGCGGGGCGGATCATGTTCCGGATGTAATATGCCCACACGTGGTTGCGTTCGGCGGCGTGCAGTTCTCGCATCGAGGTTGCGATGGCTAGGACACTTCTTCGGGAGGCATCACTCATATCGAAAGCGTCGGCGACGTGTTCTGTGTCCCGGCCTTCGTCTATGGCGGTTGCCAGTTCGGAGATGAGTTGGTCCATGTCTGTCTGGTGGCGGGCCAGTTCCTTGGGGATGCTGAATATGATTGGTTCGGTGTGGCCTGGGAGAGTTTCACGAGTCTCCAGCTCGATGGATAGGTTGGCAGAGAGCGTGCCTGTGTCGTAGCGTAGCTGCATGGAGTCCCCCAGGTAGATGGGAGCGCTGACAGAGCCGGTTCCGTTTTCCTCTGTGCGGGCAGCGCGGATTGTATCCGCGGCTGCCATCACCCAGGTGGCTTTGGACAACTGGACGGCCACCGGATGGATGTCGATTCCAACTATGTTCTCCTGCAACTTCTTCAGAGTCTCAGTCCGAGACAGACCTTCTGAGTGGTTGAGGATGTGTTCGACCGCCGTTTCTATGAATGTCCCGCTGCCGCAGGACGGGTCCATCACCCTTTGGGTGAGCGGGTCGTCGACCACGGCTCTGGTGATTTCCTCCGCTAGCCACCTGGGCGTGTAGTATTCGCCCAGTCGCTTGCGTTCCTCCTGCGTAATCACGTTCTGATAGAGGATGGGAGCCACCTCTGTCGCGTTCTGTGCCCAGTCGAACTGTTCCACCACCCGGGCTATCTCGCAGAGATATCTGTTCTCTCCAACTTCGGTGGGCCAGGCGAACAGGTCGGCGTCCACGATCCCGTGGAGGTCCGACTGTTCGGCCAGGATGTATCCTTTGAGCAGAGGGTCTGGCCTTTCAGAAGCATGGCGGGCTACGTCCCCCAACAGTTGCTGTTGCACGATGACTGCGATCAGGCTGGTGATGTAGGTGTGTCTGATGAACAGCCAGTCGCTTTCGTCCCCGCCTGTGGCGGCGTCTTTGCCGAGTGCTACCTGGAGCAGATCCTGCCAGAGGCGCCTTTTCACTGCGACCGTGGGATCGTTGCGGTGCGCTTCGTAGGCTTCCTTCAGGAACAGGTTGCCGGCGTGGAATGCGTCGGAGTCGCTCCCGAAGAGCCGTTCCAGGTTCTCCGCTGTGGGGCTGATGTTCCTGGCCGGAGCTGAGATGATCCCGTGCAGGTACTCCCTCAAGTTGCGTGCCTGCTCCGTCCGGTCAAAGGTGCGCATCTCTGCAGGCCGTTGCAGGGGCAGTTTTTCTTCGCCCACCCGACGGAGGAGGTAATGGATTCCGTCTGTGAGGATGCCGTTGCGTACGCCGGCCCCTGCCTTGAGCAGGCTTTCTAGGTATCCGTCCAGTTGGGCTATGTTGTCGAGAACTGGTTGCCCGTTCCGGACGATGTTCGTTTTGAACTCGATGCAGGTGTTGTGAACGTAGAGGTCCATTCTTCCAGGGTTTCCCTGTCCTGGTGGGACCTCGGTGGTCATTTCGGACGGGGCAGCTACGCCGACTGTTTCCAAGAAACGCTGGAACGCCGTCCTGATATCGTTCTCGGACGCACCGTTCTTCTGGCGCTCTAGGACAAGGCTAAATGCTTCCTGCTCTTGTTCCTGAGTCATCGTTATTCCTATGGAATTGGAGGTTTCGGCTCTTATCGGGATGTTTTACTGGAAGGCTGGCGGGCAATTGTCTGTTCGTTGAGCTTAGACAAACCTTATGGTGCTACCTTTCACACACTATACCGTCTCCGTCCCCGTCCCGCGTGCTCGGGACCATCGCCGTCGGGTAACCCCGTCCTCCGCCCTGGCTACCCTGCACTCGTTCCTCCCCCGCCTCTGCGGCTTCTTCGCACGACCCGTACACCGCCCCCTCAGGTTCCGCCGTGGGATCAAGCACCTCCACCCTGACCTCCATGGTCTCCCTTATCTCTACCTCAAACTCCGGCGGGTTCTCGCACGTCCCCAGCATGTCCATGACTATTCCCGACTCAACCGGGGTCATGGTCAGGTTCCAGCGTTGCTTTATCTTGGTCCAGTCAGTGGCGTAGTCACACCACAGAGCATTGTCCGGCGGCGCCCATTCCTCGGGTCCCCGGGCACCCTTGCTCCGGTTGTGCCGGGAGCTGAGTGCAATCAGGTGGTTTTCCTCCTCCAGGTAGTTGGCGTATTCCTCTTTCATTTCCGGCGACCATGCCCAGGCTCCCGATAGGTGGGCGTTCTTGAGCGGCACGTGGTGGTCCACGTCGATGTGGCCTGGGTTGCCCAGGTGGTGTCCCAAATGCGGCGCCCACCACTGGCCGGTTTCCACCCTGCATTCCCTGTCGGTCTCGAAGGTCACTGCCACCAGGCTCTCTGCGATCAGGACCTCCTGCCGGGCGTCCTGGCAGTCCCCGTCCTCATCGGTCCAGTGCCGCCAGTCGGAGCGGTCGTACTCCGGGATGTCGTCCGGAATCGCGGCGACAGTGATCACCAGGGTGTTTGTTGCCAGCGTCGGGGCCGGCGTTGACGGCACCGTCGTCGCCGTCGTCGCCGTCGTCGCCGTCGTCGTCGGCGTGGGCATGGGTGTAGCCGGTGCGGGAACTGGCGTTGCCGCGATGCTCGTTGCCGTCGGTGCCGGCAGCGTCGGGGGCATGGGTCCCATGTCCAGCCCGCACTCGGCTCCCGCGTTGGCCATGCTGGTCAGGTCTCCCTCCTGTGCCGCCAGTATCGCCTCCGCCATGTTCCCAGGTCCACTGAGTTCGGCCATGAGGCACTGCCCCCTTGCCCGGTCCTGGTCAGATGCACCTGCCGCGGGGCCTGCCTTCTCCCATTCCTCGTCGCTCAGGCATGCGGTGGTTACTAGGAACCCGGCCATGCTCCCGGCCATGGCCCGGCCTGGGTCGCCTTCGATGCCGGCGGTCATTACTGCCCTGGGGTCTATGACGTCGAACGCGGCTCTGACGCATTCGGAGGTTGATTCGCTGAGCGGCTCCGGCCCGGGTACGAACCCTGCGAGAAAGAGCCTTGCCAGGGTCTTGTCGTTGAGACATCCGAAGAGCCTGGCCTGCTCGTCCCGGGACGATGGGCCTGCCCCTGTAAGCGCCCGGGTCAGTTGCTCCGGGTCGTCGCCGATGCACGCGAGTTCGGCATCGGAAAGAGAGGATTGCAGGGATAAGGAGTCCTGGAGCTGGATGGGCGCGAGTCGCCCGTCGGGAACGGGGGTGGTTGTGGGTTCAGGGGTTGGAGAACTGGTCGGCTTTGCCGCCGTTACGGCCGTTGGGTTCGCCGTGGGTGCAGGCGTCTGCGTCGGCGTCTGCGTCGCCGCTGCCATTGCTGCTGGTGTTGCCGTTGGGTCCGGCGCCGGTGTTGGGTCGGAGCAGGCTATCAGTGTCGCCAGGATTAACAGGATGATGAGGGTTGCCGTGGGGAGTAGTCGCTGCACTTGAAGTTTCCTTTCTTCGCTGGGGTTTGCGTCCCATTCTATCTGTTTACCACCCAGTTTCTCTTGCTCCAACTGTCAGCGATCCAGGATGGAGGTTTCTGTCGACGTTACCAGGGCCGGCGACAGTGTGGGTCCCGCCGGCTCCCCGGTCGGGGGCGTGGACGCCGGTGTAGATGGCGCTTTCGCCTGTGTGGAGGCCAACGTGGGCCCTGGTGTCGGAGTCTCCGGCGTCTGCGTCGAGACTGGAGTGGGCGGATCTGGCGTCGGCGACTGGGTAGTTGCCGTCTCCGGGGCCGGGGAGTTGGCCGGTAACGGCGTGGTCGCGGCACTGCGTCCTGGGGTCGCTGTCGGGACCGCCTGTGGGGTCTCCGTCGGCTGTGGTGCCTGTGCCGCGGTCTCCTCCCCGGTCGAGGTCGTCGTCACGGCTGCTACCGGGGCGGTGCTGGTTGCGAACAGGCTAGGATGCCCGCGAGAAAAACCGGGATTGCTGACACTGCTCCCAGTGTCTTGCCAACTCTTATCAGAGCTTTAACCACTTGATTGCCTTCGCTTGGTCAAAAAAATCCCGGTAGTCGTCAGGTGATAGAGCGCGATGTTCGGGGACTTGTGGCTTCATGTGATCCAACACCAGCCTTTTTCGTGCTTCAATTACCTCTTCATGACCGCTGATCAGCTCTGAGATGTCGGATGCCTGTTTACCGGATAGGTGAGCACGAAACAGGATGATGTTTCCTTTTATGCGACGAATCTTCATTTCGTGGGCAACGAACTGGAATGCCGAATCTGCGGCGTTTTCCGCCGTCGAAGTTTCCCAGCCCTGAAAAAATTCTCTGAGGTCCCTGACAGCCACCCTGCGGTTCAGCCTTCTGTCGATGAACTTCCATCCGGTCTGAATAAGAATGAGCGCCATCCCAGCGAGGAAGCCTCCGACTATGTTCAGGGCGATGGATGAGGTGGAGTCGAATGAAATCCAAGGCATCTGCACTTCCGGTTCAATTCAGTCTCGATGGGGTTCTTGAATTCCTCCCAGATTATACCGAGGGGGACCAAAGATGCCTCCTACTGGCATCGACGCCGGGCGTTTCAGCTGAGGTCGGCGGTGAGTTCCCGTGGGCGCCTCACTCCTCCGTCATTTTCTCCGTGAAGCTCGCCATCATCATGGTCCCTGCCACCTGCCCACGTGCTCCTGGCACAGGGTCACGGTCACCGAGTACCCCATGCTTCTCTTTGGAAAGAACCTGGATGCCTGGTCGTTGGCTTCTGGCTTACTCTCCTGGCGCGGTGTCGGGGCCTAGGGATGGCTCGAAGGTGTCCCATATCGTGATCTCGACTTCACTTTGGGGGACTTCCTGTATCTGGAACTCGAAAGTTTTCTGAGTGCCGTATGGGCGAACCCTCACACTCTTGGAGGCCTGATCAGCGGTGTCCAATAGGGTTGCACCTGGAGGGCGCGGCGTTGACTGAGAACGGTATGGTGCAGTTGCCATTATGATTAAGGTAGAGGGATGGAGAATTGTCTCCATCCCTCTTTGTCCGTTCTGGTTTGCTTGGAACCGGGTTACGAATTCACATCGTTCTTGGTGTCGGCCGGGAGGCCTTTATGCCCTGGGTCGGCATCCACCCACCCGTGGAGTACGTTCTCTCCGAAGGTGATGCCGTCGGCGTCTTCGTCGGCTGCCTCGACTAGGTAGCTGAACACGAAGGTATCCGTGCTCGTACCCGTGGCGGTCGCTGGGACGTTCCTGTCGCCGATGTCGATCGACATGGTCAACGTGGCCGTGATGGGGTTGCTGAACACAGCGGTGACTTCGACGGTGTCGCCACTGTCGAAACCATTACCGTCAGCGGGTGTGTTGATGCTCAGGCTGGTCAGATAATTTGCACTGCCAAGTGGCCTGCCGAAAATGCCGTACTTGCATGTTGCCGCGTTGAATGAAGCAAAGCGAGTCGTCGAGTCGTCGGCAGCGCCGAAATCTGTGCCGTAGTGCAGTTCCCACCCGGGCTGTGGTGTCCCGTCGTAAGCGTTGCTGCCGGTTGTTGAGCACGACCATCTTCCGGTATGGGTCCGACGCAGTGAGATGTTGTAGAGCGTGCTGGTGTCCAAGCGGGTGAAGTCGGGTGCCTGCAATCCAACGTCCATGCCGCGGACTACGTCGGCTTCCTCAATGAATTGGAATTTGCGGTCATTCTTGGGAAGACAGTCCGGATCAGAGCCCTCGAGGAACGCGGTGTAGTCAGCTTGCGGTATCGTTGCTGCAAGGCTGGTGTGGTCGGCGAACTTCACCACGGCTCGGTCGAGGATGTATCCGTTCGGGTTGGTGCAGGTTTTGAACCCCAACCAGAACGTGATTATGTCGCCGGTGTGGTAGGAACCTCCGGACGCAGAGAGATTCTGGATGAGTGCCCCGTTGTTGCCGACGATGGGTGATGTCGGGATGCTCTCCGCTCTGCCGAAAGTGGAGTCTTCGGGAATATATTCGGTGCGTACGCTGATCCGTTTTGCCACGTCAGCTTCGGTCAATGTGTACGTGACGCCGGTCGCTCCGAGGATGGGAACGCCGTCCCGGAGCCATTGATAGGTGTGCGAGCTGGTGTCTTGGCCGAGAGTGGTCACCAGGTCGGTGCGGTTGTATACGTCGAGTTCCTGACCGACAACTGCTCGTCCGTCCGCTCCTGCCATTGTGGTAACGGGAGTGACGTCTTCGAAGCTGATGGTGTAAGTCCTGTTTATTCCTCCGGTTATCCCATAGGTTTGGAGTATGTGGAAGCCCGATTGTTCCGCGACGTTTTCCCATTTCTCTTCGAATCCCCGGCCTTGGTTCTGACCTGACAGGTCCGCTGTCAGGTCAGGTTTCAGAATGGTAAGAACAGGGTCCGAAAGGTTGCCGCCGCCATTGACACTCTGGCGTAACAGACGGTCAGCGGACCGGCGACGGAGACCTGGTGGTCAAGCAGGTCCGACGTGGCGTAGTACCTCGTACCGCCGCGCGTCTTTCGCGCCGGCAGCAACTCGCCGGAGGCCTCCCATTGCCGCAACTGTGCCGGCGTGGTGCCTAGAATCCTGGCCGCCTAGCCGATTGTCACCAACCGCGCTTCTGTCATTGGTCCATGTTACTACCGATTAGGTGCGATTATTTCTTTCAGTCGCGAACCCTGCTTTCGTTGACGCCGGCCCGCCCGACTGTCCACAATGGCCCAAGCCAGTCCCATGGAGAAATCCCATGACCAACCTCCGCGCCGCTCAACCGGCTCTGCAAAATCCCCAGGCGTACCGCCTGCCCGACATCCCGGAGAGGCATCCCGACGACACGACCAGTTCCAAGCAATTGGCCAAGGGTGGCAATCAAGGCCGCCTGGAGTCATACCTCGGTGATCCCGAAACCACCATCGTATCCGGCGAGCGCTACATCTGTGCCGTGCCAGGAGGTCCCAGACGCTACCCGGACCTGATGGTCGCTTTCAACGCCGACCCTGATTTATACGAGACCAACAACGGCTACGTGGTGTCGCTGCAGAGCAAGCCGCCGGACCTGGTACTGGAAATTGCGTCCCGCCGCACCGGGCACGTTGACACCGGGGTGAAGGTGGACTTCTACGCCGGCCTGGGCGTGCGGGAATACTGGCGCTTTGACGAGACCGGTCAGTTTCACCGGACGCGGCTGGCTGGCGACCGGCTGGTGGACAGTCAGTACCAGCCCATCACGGTGGACGAACTGCCAAACGGGGAGTTGCGGGGATACAGCGAGGCACTGGGGCTGTACTTCTGCTGGCGGGAAGGCCGGCTGGACTGGTACGACCCCAACTCAGAGGATTACATTCCCAGTCAGGAGACGGAGCGCCAACGCGCCGACACCGAAGGGCAACTGCGCGAGCAAGAGCGCCAACGCACCGCCGCCGCCGAGGAACGCGCCGCCGCCGAGCGGGCCGCCCGCGAGACCGCCGAGGCCCGTATACGAGAACTGGAGGCGCGGTTGCCACATGGGGGGTCCGGATCATGAGCGTTCCCTGCGCCACAGATCTGGATCTCCAACCGGAGCTCTTCCTTCCTGATCCTCCTGATGAGATCCGGGACGGCGTGGCCGCCGACCACCTGTGGGTAAACGGTAACGCTTATTTCCTGAATCTCTACTTGGGCCGTCTGGATACCACGGTCATGTCCGGCTGGTGCTACGTCAGTCCAGTCGTTACCGACGACGCCACCGGACTGTTTGCTCCCGACCTGTTCGTGTCCTTCAACGCCAGTCGGGAGAGTAACAATAAACGCAACGGCTACGTCATCTCCGAACAGGGCAAGCCGCCGGACTTCGTGCTGGAAATCGCTTCCTACGCCAGTGGGAACCTGGACGCCACGGTGAAGCGCGCTGCCTACGCCGCCCTGGGCATACCCGAATATTGGCGATTCGATCCCACCAGAGAATACAACGGAGAGTATCTGGCTGGCGACCGGCTGGTGGATGGCTGCTATCAGCCCATTGCCGTCGAGCAGCTGGGAGCGGAACTCCGGCAGGGCTACAGCCATGTCCTGGACGTGCATTTACAATGGCACAAGGTTAATTCGCGCCCATACCGGAAAGGAAGGCTGGACTTCTACGACGCCCGGCTGGACCGGCGTCTCTCGACAATGACCGCGGAACTCGCAGACCTGTACCGCGAGCGCGCCCGCCGCCTGGCTGCGGAGGCCCGTGTCCGCGAATTGGAAGAACGCCTCGGTCAACAAAACACTTGAACCAGCAAGAGGTGCATTGCCGTCCCTGTTTGAGACCTGCTGATGACGCGGCCCGGCCCGGCCGTTGTTGGGCCGGGCCGCTCGTTGCATGTTGTGTTCGTCCGGTTGACGGCGGCTGATTCAGTCCTTTGCGACAGGGTCCTGGTCAGGGCCGTTTTCTTCGACGAATCTCACTCCCGCGGCTTCCTGACGTCTTTTCCATTCCTCGAACTGGGCGTCCTTCTCGGCCTCTGCCTCCTCCCGGCCTTCCTCCCGGCCCTTCTGGTGCTGGGCGTTCAGCAACGGTTTGATCAGCGTTCTGGTGAGTGACATGATTCTTGCTCCTCCGTGGTGCGTGATGAGGAAGGGGCTGCAGCTCCTTGATGGAGGGAATATTTCCCTTCGACACTCTCCATTCTCCAGCTTCCGGCGGTGTAGGGCTATCCCTTCGGAATTGCGTCCAAGTAGATGAACATGCCGTCGATCCAAAAGATGTCTATTCCAGCGGCTTCGCTGTGACCCCATATCAGGTCTTCTTTGGGCCTGTGGAGCGGTATCGGTTCGTATGCGCCGTTCTGGAGCCTGTCTGCGGCAAGCGGCGCGCCGTAGAGCTGCCCTCCGGTGGGGTCCACGCGCCAGTATTCGGTGATGCCGATGTTCTCGTAGAGTTTACGCTTCGTGGTCAGGTCCTCCCGAGCCTTCCGCGGGGACGCCAGTTCCAGGGCGAAGTCGGGGGGCTTCCCAATCGCCCAGACCAGGTAGGGTCCGGTGGCCTTTATCCCAGGGCCCGGCACGCCCTTGGCGAAGTAGTAGTCAGGACTGACCCGGATGTTCGGGTCAGACTCGTCGTAGCAGATATAGCGGCGGGCGCCGTGGACGGTCTCTTCGGTCGGATGTATTTCCTCGAGCAGCTTTAGCAGGCTGATGCACATGTGGGTTAGCGCTTCTTCGTCTACATAGGCGTCGGGGTGCGGGTCGTAGTCCAGCCACCCGATGTCGATCCAGGTCTGGCCCTCGTAGGTGGGCAGTAACGCCGGCGGCACCGGTTCGGTCTCGTCCCTCCACTCGTTGAGTTTGGCTTTCAGCCTGAGCAGTGCTGCGGCCGTGGCAATGGGGTCATCGGTCGCGGTCAGCGGCGGCGGGTTTCCCGGGCGCGGTGCGGTCCCTTCTTGGGCCGCGGCGGCCCTGGCTAGGAGGGTGAGGTTGAGGAGGTCTCTGAAGTGCCACCATCGCGGCGGCTCGTGGGGGTCGTTCTCCATAAGGCGTGCGGCAATCACGCCCCGGTCCTGTCCCTCCAGCCGGGCAATGGTGTCCAGGGCCTCTCCGGCGTCGGCCGGGGTGAGCTGGATGTGACGGAGGTTCACTTTGGGCATTTGCTTCTTCGTCCCGTCCGCTTGGTGCATTCCGCCGGGGTTGGAGTATCCTTCCGGAGTCCCGTGGAGATCAGTTTCTGAGTCTGGTGATCAACGACAATTAGATCTGCCGGGTTACGCAGGTTATTCTTGCCGACGCATTGCCTCACGCAGAGTGCTATCCGAGCATCGTGAGCTGCCCGCTCAGAGTCTTCTGGGATACGGCATCTCTTAGCGTTTTCCCTAGCTTGTTCTTGCTGCCAAAAACAAGGTGGTAGAGTGGCGTGTTGTTTGAGTTCGTCACGGGTCTGTCATCGGCGGTGTGCTCGTAGCCAATCTTTCGCAATTCGTCTTCATAGTGGTCCAGCAGGGTGCGGGTATCCGGAATTCCCTGCGCTTTCGTTTTGAAGAACTCCCGGTGATCCACAGGCAGGTTCAGAAACGAGTCCAGTTCCTGAGACTCATACCGCCAATTTCTCTTCATGTACCCGATATTGAAATTTATCAGTATGTCCAGCCGGCGGCGCTCGGTCAGTCTCTTGAGGCCCTCAAACGAGAAGTGCCAAGCCCAGGGGTCAAGGAAAGCGAGGCCAAGTGACCGGTTTGGGTGTGGGAGATCCCGCAAGACCTTGTCTACGGTTTCTTCTGCTCTGCCAGCATAGTAGTGAAGCCGTTTCCCCGAACCATTGATTCCGGCTACTCGCTCTCTCAAGACATCGATGGATGGCTCATCTGCGTCCGCGAAGTAATAGTGGTTGAAGGGTGCTTCCACGGCGATCAGCGGAGACCCTTCTGTTTCGGCATCCGAGTGTCTGATGACGCACCTGCCGGGCCCACAGAACAAGTCCACGTAGTAGAGTCTTCCAGGCCACTTGTTCTTCATCGCCTGAGTAAAGATGCCTGTTATGTTCTTGAGGGCGAATTCCTTTTCTCTGGCGTGCTCGGCAACACTCAAGGCGAGCAACCCATCTGAGGCTTTCGTTAGTTCCTGCCCTCGGTTCCTGCTAGTCACTGGGAATTACGCTCCTTCTGTCACCTGGGTTCAGGTTATCGACCCGGGATGGGCATTTCTCGCCAAAGCCGGCTCTCCGCGCCGTCGTCCATGACTGCGTCTGTGCCGCCGCGTTTGTTCCTGACGCCTCCCAGCTGCTTCAGGAAGAAGGCAACACCGGAGTCTACGGATTGGTCGCGCAGGTCCCGCACCCAGTCAGGGTCCATTGGCCGGGCGCCCGGCCCGCTCTCGCCACCGGCGATGACCCAGTTCAGCACACCCCTTTCCAGCCACGGCCGGAGATCAATGCGTTCGAGTAGCGGCTCTGCAGACACGAAACGGACAGACGCTGGAAGGCGCTCCAGCACCGTGAGCCGCGGAGCGTATTTGTGGCTTTCCACCGATGTGCCAATCCATACCATCGGTGGTCATCCCTCTGGAAAGTGTTGATGGTTTTGCTCCCACCATGCAACCGCTCTTCCGGGACGCTTGGTCAGAACCTGAAACACATGCCCCCGCTGTGCTGAGGCCTCTGCCATTACTGAGAACATTTGAAGAATGTAGTCGAAGGGTACCTCGGGATGGAACACGTCGGACATGCTGTTCACGAATACGAAACGAGGCTTCCTCCATGACAGCGGAGTCTGGAGCCGTTCGGGGAGCAGACGAACATTATCCGGGCTGGTCTCGTACCCTGGGACGCCCATCCCCCGCAGCCGTGGGTAGAGAGCGAACATATAGCAGTGATCGCAGCCCGGCGACACGCGAGTACAGCCAGTGACTGGGTTCCAGCTCTCGTCGGTCCATTCAATTGAGGAAGGCATGCGTCAACCTTAACGGGCCCGTTAACGTCTCCGTATCGCCTGCTCAAGACACGAGGGCCAGGGAATTGGAGATCTAACGAAGCTAGAATATCTCATGCAGTAGATTCAGTGAATTTCTCGCGGTCTGTTCTACGGCCAACCCGCTCTCGGGGGTCGTACGAACTTTGACCAGCACCGGGGCACTCTCCCCGCTTGAACTCTTGGATCGGACCTCTGCTTCGTACTCGGTGTCAAGGCCAGCAGGCTGCTCACCAAGGGGGCGTTTCAGATCGCCAGCGCCAACTGAGGACCGCGGGCCCTTTCCCGCCTGCCTTGGGCGCGGTCCTTGGCGTCGTGGCGGAGGTGACACCGCTGGCAGAGTGCCGCCAGGTTGAGCAACGCGCAAGCCTCCGGCCGCTTGTCGTACACGTGGGCGGCGGTCGGAACCACGACCGCCCCGGTGTCCTCGCGGAGGCTGTAATTGTGGACCCCGCACCACTCGCAACGGTTCCCGGCCCTGTAGAACCGCACGAACCTCGAGCGCACCGCCCAGTCCTTCGGGTATCGCTTTAGCATCTCTTTGCGTATTGGCATCCGATCCCCCTGCCCATCAGCCGGGCGTTTTGGGACACTTCGTCGACGGGGCCGCCCATCAAGTTTGTGCAAGAGTCGACTCTGTTCAAAATCGCGGGAAGCACTTGAACGGATTGGGGTCGCGATAATTCTGGGGCCGTATCCGGCAGGGTCGTGGAAGCGTGATTGGGTCTGCCTGGCAATCTGCCATGTTCCGTACCGAGGCTGCAATTTTCAATGCACCCTTACCCGTCCACCTGTTGGATGGTCCAGCGGCTGACCTCCAGGCGCTTGGCCAATTCCCGCTGGCTCACTCCATTCGATCGCTCCACCCGTATGTACTCCCGTTGCTGGTCAGTCAGGCTGGGCCGCCGGCCAGGGTAACGTCCCTCGGTCCGCGCCTTGGCCTGTCCCGCGACCGAGCGGTCCCTGATGGAGTTCCTCCACCACTCGCTGAAGGCCAGCACCATCTGGAGTTGGAGCTTCCCGTTGGCCGTGGCCGTGTCGAAGTCCTCCGCCAGGGACCGGAACTCCACACCCGCGTGGTGCAGGCCCTCGATCACCTGCAGCCCGAAGGTTAGCCCCCGGGAGAGCCGGTCGATGTGGGTGACCACCAGGGTGTCCCCCTCGACGACCAGATCGAGCAGTTCCAGGAGTCCGCCGCGGTCGTTCTTGGCCCCGCTGGCCTCCTCGGCCCTGATATTGCCCATGGCACAGCCGACGCGGACCAGCCGCTCCACCTGCAGGTCAAGGTTCTTGTCAGCGGGCTCTCTGACAGAGACCCTGGCGTAGCCGTACAGCGTCATCCCACTAAACCCCCGGCTGGAATACCTGAAGTATAGGATTCTGCCACCTGTTGTGCAACCGGAGTTTCCAGCCGCCCTTTCAGCTACGAGCCGGAGCAATTTACAGCCATGGCTGTAAACAGGGCTGTTTCCAGCCACCCCCTGGCCAACCAGCGGGCGATTCGGAACGAGCGGCCGTGTTGGTCAGAAGCTGGTGTAGATGGTGGATTTACTGCATCAATAGTTTGCTAACACATTTGTTGCCAACTAAGTTGTTGGCATGATAGTTTGTCTTTGCAGCCAAGGACTGGTCGGGTTGGAAGGGCGATGACAATATTGAGGATGAGCAGCAATTGGGTCGATAGAGATCAGTTTTTTGACCGCGAAACGGATCTCCAGTTGTTGCGGGAGCGGATGGCGAATGGCACGCACACGCTACTGACCGCCCAGCGTCGCATGGGGAAAACAAGTCTAGTGCGGGAACTGCTGCGCCAATTGGAAGAGGAAGGAGAGGTCGCCACGGTGTTCGTAGATCTGGAAGGCTCAATGGATGCTGCGGAAGCCGTCGCCGAAATGGCGACACAGGCCCGGTCGGTCCAGAGAGTCGGTGGCAGGATCATGTCTTGGTTGAGCGGCAGTTTCCGGGACGTCCGCAACAATGTTGAGGAGTTAGGAGTTTCAGAGGTAAGGGTAAGACTACGTGACCGGTTAAATGCCGGCAACTGGCAGAGGACCGGTGATCAGGTGTTCGAGGCACTGGCGTCGAACGAGCGGCCGGTGGTGCTGGCCATCGACGAGCTACCCATACTGGTGAACCGCCTGCTGAAGGGGCATGAGTACCGCATCACGCCCGAACGCCTGGCGGCTACGGACAGTTTCATGGCCTGGTTGAGGAGGTGTTGTCAAACTCATCAGGGCAGGGTTTGCCTGATCGTCTCGGGCAGCGTCGGGCTCGAGCCGGTTCTCAGCCAAGCGAAGCTCAGCGCCCATGCGAATATCTATTCGGCTCTTGACCTGAAACCTTGGACTCACGATACCGCCGTGGAATGCCTGGCTGCTTTAGCGCGAGGGCACGAGATCAGCCTCTCTGAAGATGTGCGGTACGAGATGTGTCGCCGGCTGCGCTGCTGCGTACCGCATCATGTGCAGCGGTTTTTCCACCATCTCCATGAGCACCTGCTGAGGGATCAGCGAAATGAGGCTACGCTGGACGATGTGGAGTTGGTGTACTGGGATGACCTGTTGGGGGCCAGAGGGCAGGCTGATATGCTGCACTACGAGGACCGGTTGCTGATGGTCTTGGGTGAGCATGGTAGCGCCATCGCCCGAGGTCTGTTGACCGATGCCGCGTCCAGTGACGGCCTGCTGGAGTACTCGATGGTTGACGTCCATCAGGAGGTCGGGACCTCTGTTGACGGGGGGGATCCAGTCGATGACGTGCTCCACGTGCTGGTGCACGATGGGTATATGGAGAGGCTACGGGATGGTTATGGTTTCGTGTCCGGACTGCTGGAGGACTGGTGGCGCATCAAGTACGTCAGGGGATCTACTTCGACAGGCCGACGATAGCGAGAAAAGCGGAGAGCTGCAATGGTGGTGAGCATTAAGAAATACAACCCGGGCTTCCTCAGCGATGATGATGTCGTGGCGTCGTTCTGCGTAAGGAACGCTGAGTTAAGGCTACTCCTAGAGTCCCTGCAATCAAGCACTGGTAACTCCAGCGTTCATTCTTTGGTCATTGGTCCCCGGGGCAGCGGGAAGACCTACCTGTTGTTGAGGGTGGCCGCGGAGATACGGAGAGATCCCTCTCTCTCGGGGTTCTACCCCATCGTATTCGCAGAGGAGAGCTACGAGGTTTCTACAATCGGTGAGTTCTGGCTGGAGTGCCTGGATCACCTAGCGGAGCAGGCCCCAGAAGGTGAGCGTGCCAATTTACGGCTGTCCTACAACGACCTGCGAGCTACAGGAGATGACCGTGCCCTAGCCGATCGCTGTTTGGGAACCATTCTGGATTTTGCAGATCGCCATGGGAAGCGGGTGGCGTTGCTGGTGGAAAACCTGAACATGCTCTTCGCCGACATGGACGATCCTGACGCGGGATGGCGGTTGCGCCACACCCTGCAGACGGAGCCTCGCATCGTCCTGCTGGGCAGCGCCACCAGCCGGTTCGACGAAATCGACCACCCCGACCATGCGCTGTACGATCTGTTTCAAGTAATCACACTGCGTCCCCTAGGTACAGGAGAATGTGTGGCCCTGTGGGAGGCCGTCAGCGGACAACCGTCCACGACCTTGGCGGTCAGACCTCTGGAGATCCTCACTGGAGGCAATCCCAGACTGCTCGCCATAATTGCCCTTTTTAGTGCTGGCAGGTCGTTTCGTGAACTGAAGGCCAATCTGCTGGACTTGGTGGACGACCACACGGAGTATTTCAAGAGCCATCTGGAATCATTGCCAGCGCTGGAGCGCCGAGTCTACCTCTCCTTGGCCAGGTTGTGGAAACCTGCAACCGCCAGAGAGGTTGCGGGTCAGTGCCGTACCGATGTCAACAAATGCAGTGCCCTGCTGACGCGCCTGATGGAACGTGGTGCCGTGGCCGTAGTCGGAGGGACACCTCGTCGCCGTCAGTATTATCTGACCGAACGGCTCTACAATATCTACTACCTGTTGCGTAGGGACAGCGGGTCGAGCCAAGCGGTCGAGGC
>CBDHDY010000015.1:0-12316 GCA_965261885.1 Dehalococcoidia bacterium | reverse complement strand
GCCGGTTGGAGAACATCCTCAATGCCGGGTCTGCGGAGGGGAGCTTGGCAATTATGGTGCGAGGGAGGTCCAGCGGATCATCGTCGTAATGGAGCCTCAGTCGAACCACTTGGTTCATAAACCCCTTCCCCTCGGCGATGGGTTCAGCCGAGTAACCAGTCACGGCGGCGCGGCTTGAGGCCGCTTTGCCCTGCAGCGCCGCGGTCAGCCAAGCGGGGGTAATTTCCCCAAGGTCTTGGGGAACCGTCAGACTGGTCATCTCTGTCCTGTCGTCGCGCTCCGGTCCCTGAGGCAACGGGCCTCCATTCATTCGACCTTGCGCGCA
Source organism: Dehalococcoidia bacterium (assembly GCA_965261885.1). Taxonomy (GTDB): domain Bacteria; phylum Chloroflexota; class Dehalococcoidia; order Lucifugimonadales; family UBA3495; genus VXOI01. The sequence goes on along the minus strand of CBDHDY010000015.1, from coordinate 11,991 downwards.
AACAGGACGCAGTGGTCCATCGGCTTGGGGTCGGTGAAGTACATGATTCCCCCCAGCTTTGCTCCCTCCGCCGGAATCACGCTCAACCCATGGCTTGCCAGGACATCAGTCACCTCAGCTACGCCGTAGAGCTGGAAGGTCCGATCCGCACCGTAATCCTTGTCGTAAACCGTCGCGATTCCTACTCCGACCTTGAACATGAGCTGGAGCACGCCCCCGACGCTGAGGAGCCTGGCCAGCTCCGGCAGGGTAACTCCCAAAACTGTGTCGGGGGCGATGTGCTGGATGACCGCGTTGCACAGAACGAAGTCGAAGGCGGCGTCCGGATAGTTGAGGGGCTCGCGGAGGTCGGTGACGGACACCCGTTGCGCGATCTCAGGGTGCAGCCGGCGCGCCTCCTGGATGTTCTCCTCAATGGAGTCGATCCCATAGATGTCGTACCCCTGTTGCCAGTAGAAGAAGACGTCGCGGGCGCCCGCTCCGCAGCCGGCATCCAGTCCTCTTGACCCGGCGGGTATCAACTCCTGGAGGCGGTCCATCAGGTCCGTATCGCCTTTGAGACCCGGATGGGAGAAGTTGCTGTACACGGACTGAACGAAGCCGTGGCTCACCTCGGCGTAACGCTGTGCGTGACTCCGGTAGAAGGCTTCGGAATAATCGGGTCTTTGACTCATTGCTGAAATGTCCTCAATCTCGAAACAGCCTGATGCGGTGTCCCGCCCGGTGCGGCGGCGGGCAGATTATTGTTGATCCATGATGCGAACCGCTTGCTCCGCCGGATGGTACCCTTGAGCGGGGTTGCTGCGCCAGTCATGCGGTCAGGGATATAGCAGCAGGGCCGTCCTTGGTGAACGTGCGACTCCTTTGGGTTACTTTTTCAGAAACTTGGTCACGTAGTCCACATTAACCGTCGGCATGGTCAGACCAGTCTCCGAAAGAGCCTTGGCGAACCGGCTGATGTCATAAACGCTGGTATCGGCCATGTACGGCTCGACTGATTCCAGGGACCGGACCAGGATTTGCAACTCCATGTCCTCTTCGCGTTCGGCCATTCCTTCCAATCTTGATTTCCATTCCCCCAATGGAACGCGTTGTGCTACGTATCCATGGCTTTCCATGTCAGCGAAGACGCGGTCGGCGGGAACCGGGTTCTGCTGGACCACGTTGTACACCTTGCCCAGGTGCCTCGCATCGTCGGAAATGTTCGTAATTGCGGTCACCAGGAAGTCCACAGGGGTCATTTCAAAGAACCAGCCCGGCGCCAGGGGAGCACACCCCAACCGAGCACAGGCTTTGATCATTAACGACAGGAAGTCATTCGGATTAAGTGCGCCCGTGCCGCTGTGGTGGCCGATATTCCCGGGGCGGAAGATGCAGACCGGCAGTCCGCGGGATACTGCCGCCCACACGAGGCGTTCCGCAACCCACTTCGCTTGGTTGTAGCCTCCCTCCATCCGGTCGACAAAGTTGTCAATCTGGTCGTTTTCCAAGTAGGGGGCGTCGTCTCCTCCCGGGAAAATGCCGTTGGATGAAATGTATTGGACTGGTTTGGTGGTGCCGTTGCAGGCGAACTTGAGCACCTCCAGTGTCCCGCCGACGGTGTGGGGCTTGGCCGCGACATAGGGATAGGCGTAATTGACAGAGGCGGCGCAGTGAAATATCAGGTCTATTTTGTCCGCCAGTTCTCGATACTCGTCATCTCTCAGGCCAAGACCGGGTTGAGTGAGGTCTCCCGTGACTGGGATGATGCGGTCTTGCTCGAACTGACCAGCCAAGCCGTAAAACTTTAAAGTCTCCAACACCCGGTTGCCGGATCCTTCTTGCCCTGGAGCCCGGTCCCTGATGAGACAGTAAAACCGGGTGTTCTGCCCGGTGAAGCGCAGCAGTTCGTCAAGCAGGAAGGCCCCCAGGAAGCCGGTTGTCCCCGTGACCAGGACCGACGATGCTTCACTCAAGCGTGTAACTCTTGCGTTGCCATCCGGTGCAATCTCCGAATCAAGAACTGAGTCGTCGGCCAGCGAAATTCTCGATTCCATACTCGGCCCTCTACTTTCCAGGTATGCCTCTAGCTCGCTTATGGTCGGGTACTCGTAAACCTCGGCGCCATGAAGTTCAATCCCAAACACCTGTTCGATGCCGAGGGTGATTTCCAAGCCCGCCAGAGAATGGCCGCCAAGGTCAAAGAAGTTCCAGTCGTCCTCCAGAGAGTCGCTGTCAACATCCAGGGCTTCGCCCCAGAGCTCTCGCAAAGCTTGGCGGCGCTCTGGGGCCGTGGCGCGCTCCGGCAGCGGGGTTCTCTGCTTTGACATGGGTGTCCCTTCCCGGGGTGCCGGAAGGGCTTTGCGCTCCAGCTTGCCCGTCTGTTGATTGATGGGAAGCGCTTCCAGTTGCACGAAATGGCTGGGTACCATGTAAAGTGGCAGATAGCGCTCCAACCTGGACCGCAGGTCTTTGCTGGTTCTGCTCCTGGCGTCAATCTTCCATGTTGCCTGGGGCGCCCGGACCACGTAGGCCACCAGACGCTTGTTGGCTTCGTCTACGGTTTCAGCCAGCACCGCCGCATCCGCCACGTCGCAGTGCCTCCTGAGCGTCTCCTCGATGGCCCCCAAGTAAACGCTGTAACCCCTGATCTTGACCATCGAGTCGTTCCGGCCAATGATCGCGGTCATCCCCCGCGAATCGATCTCGGCCAGGTCGCCAGTGGCGTAATACCTCTCCCCATCCCAGCAGACGAACGCCTTGGAATCCAGGTCGGGCCTCTTCAGATAGCCCCGGGCCAGGGCGCGGCCGCCGATGAACAACTCCCCGGCGCCGTGTGAGGCCAGACTGGACCCCCCCTCAGGGAGCACTCGGATCGTCACTCCGTCCATCGGCAGACCCACCGGACACACATCCATCCCTTCGAGGCGCAAGTCCGTCAAGTCAACGGTACAAACATCGTGGGTCTCACTGATGCTGTAGGTATTGAACACACGGGCTGAGTCGGGCAGAACGTCCCGGGCAATCGTCAGCAGGCTGGTCGGCACTACCTCGCCATTCAGCCAGACCACTCGCAGCGACGACAGCCGGGCGCGCAAGAGTTCATGGTCTGCCGAGTTCAAGACTCCCTGCAGCAGGGAGGGGGTGAACAGAATCTCGGAGATCTGGTGCTCAGAGATAAACGCGGCGAGAGCGCGGGGCAGGAACACAATGTCATCCGGGATTACGTATACCGTTCCGCCCTTCAACAGCGGACGGAGGAATTCCCAGGGGAAGAAAATGTTGCAGGCAACCCGGTCTCCGACACTGTAAGAACTGAACCTGTATCTGGCGAGGTAGGACGAAATGACCGAGCCGGTGGTCAGCATCACTCCCTTCGGGTCTCCGGTAGTGCCGGAGGTGTAAGGGATGAACGCCAAACTGTCGCTGCCGGGGTTGACACCACGGCTTTCAGCCTTGAAGCCCTTCCAGTTCTGATCGCTGTCAATGACCAATAGATGCGTCCCGGTGAATTGACCCAATCTGGACGAGTACCGCTCCTTGGTGATTACCACCTTGGGTTGTGATTCAGACACCACGGCACGGAGCAGGGGTTCAGGGTAGTCAAGGGACATCGGCATAAAGGCGGCGCCGGCTTTCAGAGTTCCGATGCTGGCCACGATATACTCCGGGCAAGTCTCCATGAATATGCCCACTGGGTCATCGGGCGAGACCCCGCAACACCGAAGATAGGCGCCCAGCGCATCAGTCTCCTGGTCCAGTTGAGCGTAAGATGTCGGCTCACCGCGGAAGACTATCGCCGGGCTGTCTGGAGTCTCCGCCGCTTGAGCCTTGAAGAGCTGATGCAGACTACCTGCTGTGGAATTCATTCCGCCACCTCAAACCACCCCAAAGGCATAGAGAAAAACGGCCGCATATGGACCATCATTGGAGTACAGGCCTCGATTCTACAAAACAATGACAGTAATGGGAATTTAAATCTCAAAATGCGCTATCTATTCGTCGTTAATCGTCAGACCGCCTCAAGGGTGGCCGTATGCAGTTCGATGCGCTGGACTTTTACCAAGAACACGCTCGGAGATATTCTCAGCTATCCCACGAGTTCGCCCATTCGGTATACACCGATGCTTCCCAGTAACAGTTCAGACTTGGTGAGGCGAATTGGCCGAAAGGGGTTCAGGGAGCCTTGCGCCGCCGATGGTATTATGTCATATAGTGGGCATGGACAGGGAGATTGACCTCAAGACTGCCGACCGGGATGTCCTGATTGCCATTATCGTCCGGCAACAGGCGATCATCGAGCGGTTGGAGAAACAGATTGCCCAATTGGAAGGGCAGGCCAAACCCAGCGGCTCGGGCCGGATGCCCGGTCTGAAGCCCAAAGCCGACCGGAAACCGGCCCAGCCCAAAGGGCCTCGCAAGCCTCGTCCCCACGGCTTCGCCCGCACCCGCATGACGCCCACCCAGCGGGTGGAACACGCGGTGGCACAGTGTCCCGACTGCGGAACTCAGCTGGCCGGTGGCTGGACCCAGCGCACTCGGGAAGTGATCGACCTGCCCCAAGTTCCGGTGCAGGTAACCGAGCACGCTTACATCGCCCGTACCTGTCCGAGTTGCCAGCGCCGCTGTGTGCCACCGGCGCAACTGGACGGCGTGGTGCTGGATAAGCAGCGTCTGGGGGTCAACGTAATGAGCTTGATTGCTGCGCTTAAGGAGGAGGCGGCTGCCCTTCCGCACCATCCAGTGGTACCTGGATGCCGTCCATGGGCTGCGCCTCAGTCTGGGAGCCATCGTAGACGCCACGCAAAAGGTGGCTCGCCAGGCCCAGGCTGCGATGGCCGATATAGTGGAACGGATCCGAGGCAGCCCGGTGGTCCATGCCGATGAGACGGGTTGGCGGGAGGACGGGCACAACGGCTACGTCTGGACTTTCAGCACCCCCACCCAGCGGTACTGCCCCTGTTCAAGCCAGGGGCAGGCTCTGCGACGGGGACGGGGCAAGGCGGTGGTGGATGAAGTCCTGGGCGAGGAGTTTGCTGGCGTGCTGGTCAGCGACTTCTACGCCGCCTACCACCACTACGACGGTCCCAAACAACGCTGCTGGGCCCATCTGCTGCAGGACATCCACGGCCTGCGCGCCCTCTACCCCGAGGACGCGCCACTGGCACAGTGGGCCGACGCCGTCCATAGTGTCTATGTCCAGGCCAGGGCTTTTACCCATCCTTCAGAGCAGCAACGACGCATTGCCCAACTGGCCCTGGAGCAACGACTGCCGTCCCTACCGGGATGACCCGTCGGCCGCTCAGGCCAAGCTGTGCCGACGCATGGAGAAACACATCAAAGAGCTCTTCGTCTTCGTAGCCGAACCGGGAGCGCCGCCGGACAACAACGCCGCTGAGCGCAGCCTGCGCCCGGTGGTGATCAGTCGGAAGATCAGTGGTGGCACCCGGTCAGTCCAGGGCACTGACACCAAGATGACGCTGGCCTCAGTCTTCGGCACTTGGCGAGCCCAGGCCTTGAACCCCCTCACCGCCTGCCGACAATTACTCACTACCCCACAAGTCTGAACTGTTACAATTTCACCGCACAAGGAGTGATTGCATGTCTCAAGCCGCAAGAATCATCGTCCCCAAAGACCTGTACAAGGAACAGTACTCGCCCGAGTTCGTCGGACGGTGGGACGAATTGATCGACTGGCAGCGTCGGGCGGAGGCGGAAAACAACTTCTTCCAGGATATCCTGAAGGAGCATGGAGCCGAAACTGTGCTGGACATCGCCTGCGGCACCGGATTTCATGCCGTTACTCTGAAAGCCGACGGTTTCGACGTAACCGCAGCCGACGGCGCGCCCAACATGCTGGCGCAGGCCAGGGAGAATGCCGAACGCTTGGGGATCAACGACCTGCGTCTCGTGGAGGCCGAGTGGACCAGGTTGAGGGAGTCCTTTCCCTACGAGCGGTTCGACGCCGTGATCTGCCTGGGCAACTCGTTCACCCACCTGTTCGACGAATCGGATCGTATCCGGTCCCTCAACGAGGTGTACCACTTGCTCAACAATGACGGAATCGCAATCATTGACCAACGCAACTATGATGCCATTCTGGACAACGGTTTCAGCAGCAAGCACCAGTCCTACTATCTGGGCGAAACCGTGGATGTCAAGCCTGAAGAGCTGACCGAAGATGTCCTCAAGATGCGGTACAAATACAGCGATGGGGAGGTCCATTTTCTCACCATGTGCCCCATCCGTCAGGACTACGTAACCGACCTTTTGCTCGGTACCGGCTTCCGGAGCGTGGAGCGGTACGGCGATTTCGAAGCGGGCTACGACCTCTACGATCCGGATTTCGTGATCCAGATCGCCAGGAAGTAGGCGTCAGCATGGACAGGACATAGCGCACGGGAACCTGGTCGGATCGATCGATTGCTGGGTGTGAAACCGCCGGACAACTGGGCCTGAGTCAGAGTACTGCTTCCCCGGGAGCGGACAGTAAGGCGCAGGCCCAAGCCGTCGGCCCAACGGCCTGAGGCTTACGGTTGCGAAGCTTGGCCAGGATCCCATGAGGGCCGGTCGCAGTTCAATCGACACCAACGGAGACACTCATCATGACCGAAAGAGACGTTGGCGCCATCGTCGCCAGCACCCAGGCCTATTACGACGGCCCCGCCGACGAGATTTACCGCACCATCTGGGGCGATAATCTGCATCTGGGCGTGCCTTGCAGCCCCGAATGCCACCATCCCGAGGCGATGGAGCATACCAACGAGATCATGGCCAACGCGGTTTCGCTGACGCCGGATATGCGTGTGCTGGACCTGGGATGCGGCTACGGCTCCACTGCCCGATATCTGGCGGCGAACTTCGGTTGCGCGGTGACCGGCACCAACATCAGTGAGAAGGAACTGGAACTGGCCCGCTCGCGTGCCACCCAGGCTGGCTTGGATCACCTGCTGTCCTTTGAGTACGGGGATTTTCACCGCCTCCCCTACCCCGACGACTCCTATGACGTGGTCTGGAGCCAGGAAGCCTTTCTGCACGCTGTGGACAAGAATGCAGTCCTTTCGGAATGCCGGCGCGTCGTCAAGCCCGGCGGCAGCCTTGTCTTCACGGATATCCTGGTGCGCCGAAGCACTCCGGAAGCGGACCGGGAGAAGATATATGACCGGGTCAAGTCGCCCGATATGTGGGATCTGCAAGATTACCGGCAGGCATTGTTCCAATTGGAACTGCCCGTGACCAGGGAGGAGGACTGGTCCCGGCACGTCGGTCGCTCCTATGCCTGGGTGCGCGATCGTCTCCTGGTAAACCGGGAAGCCCTGGCTCCCCGCATCGGTTACGATACCATCGACCGCACCGCGGAAGCGCTGTCTTTCTGGGTCGACTCCGCCAACGCCGGCAATATTGGCTGGGCGCTTTTCGTGGCAACGAAACCTTCCTGACGCCGGCGGGCAACCCGGTGTTTGCCCGGGGCTTTTTCAAAGTTGTGCCACAGCCCGCCTAATGACGACTCTGTCGAGCCGAGGGCAGTTTCGCCGGACTGTCGTGGAACGGTTCCGCGTACGAGTAAACTCACAGATACCTCAGTGCCGACCCAGCCGATTCGCCGCGGGTGTAGCGACCGACCATACCGCCGCCCTGTTTCCAGCGGCCCTGGCGTTCGATCTCGTGGGTGGGCGCGCCGTTCTGGGCCATGCGCCGCGCCATGCCCAACCGACCACTGTGTCCGCTGAAGAACTCCCAATCCGCTAGGCCGGCGGCTTTAGCGACCGCCTTCACCCGGCGGACTATCTGGGACTCCGACAGCCCGAACACCTTCACCGCGCCACCAACGCCCGTCGGCCGGATGGCGTCCAGAGCCCTTCATGGCGGCGGGCGTGATGGCCACCACGGCGGCCCTGGGCTTCCACGTCGGTCTTGGAGCGGATGACGGTGATGCGGCCGCTGCCGTCGTCCCAGCGCTGCACGTCGCCCCAGGTCAACGCCGCCGCCTCGGAACGCCTCAGTCCGGCGTCGGACAGCACGACAACCAGGGCCAGGTCGAACCTGCCCCGTTCCTCAGCCTGCTCGGCCGTTTCGAAGCCGCGACCGCGCTTGCGGGGCTGGCGGCGGTGAGGGCGGCGGCCTGGCGCTGGGGCTTCGAAAGGCGCCGGCCCCATCCCTTTAAAGCGGCACGCACACCTTGGTCCCGACACGGCGATTCGAGCCTCGCCCACTCGTGCGCCTTGGTAATGGCGCTGGTGGCGAGCCGCATGTGGCGATGCTGGCGCCGGAGTTGGCGCGGGCGGCCAGGTAGCGGGCCACGGTGAAGGGTTCCGCCAGCAGGGAGCGGAGGCCCACCGAGTCGCACCATTCAACGAACAACCTCCACTGGGCGGCGTAGACGCGTCTGGTGTGGTCGGAGAGGACGGACTCCAGGGCGTCGGCCACGCCCTGGTCGGCGGCGCGCAATTCCGGCGCCGCGGCCGGCGGGCGGGGGACGATGTGGGGCCGGCGCTGGTGGTCATGGGAGTCTCCTGCGGCGGGATTTAGGCGAGTCTCCAGAGGCGGGATTTCGGTGGCGATTTCGGCGGGCCAAAGCTGCGCGATAACGGATCGATTGCAATCCTCTCAAACGGAGGTGACACCATGGCCAACTGCTTCATCTGCCAGACCGAGCTGGCGCCGCCCATGCGTGCGCCCCACACCGTCTACGTCAGAAAGTTGTTTCTGGTGGGCGGTCAGACCTACTGTCCCGCGTCTTCGACCTCCTGAACATTGGCCTCAAGGTCTGGTTGCCGGATCATCGCAGGAGATGAGGCACTCTCAAACCCTGCACAGGACGCTACCGCACCGACTATTTCCTACGCAAATACAACATTGGGCCCATTGGAATAGCGTCGTGGGTCAGTAACAATAGGTACACAACGGTAGCGGGCGGTCGTCAGGGTGTTTGACGAAGGGATGCAGCGACTCCCCGGTATGCCTACCAGCGCGCTCCATGGGGCCATGAGCATGATCGGCGGCCCAACCTCGAAGCGCCCCCCGGTATCTGAATTCCCCCGAGTGCTCCGGCATATCCCGCGGGAGGTCGCCTGGCGCCCATTGTCCACAAAGGCTCTGGGCAGGGTTCCGCGAAAGGCTTTGGTTTCTGCACCACGGGCCATGCCCGTAAGCAGCAACCCCGTCGGCACTGGATGGCCAGATCGTCCACTACCCGACCAAACTTACCAACCACAAACCACAAACCCACAACATTCCAGCCCAGGGAGGCAATCAGTGGCCACTTTCACACCGCTAGGCGAGCGAATCGTCATCAAGCCGATGGAACAGGAAACCGAAACCCGGGGCGGCATCCTGCTCCCCGACACCGCCAAGGAAAAGCCCCAGGAGGGCGAGGTCATCGCCGTTGGCTCGGGCCGCGTCGCTGACGACGGCTCCCGCATTGCCATGGAACTTGCCGTGGGCGACAAGGTCATCTACTCCAAATACGCCGGCACCGAATATGACGACGACGATGAAGAGTACCTGATCATGCGCGAATCCGACGTCCTGGCCAAACTGGGCTAGCCGTTCGGTTCCAACTCCTGAGCTCTCGTACGCACACCAAACCACCCCTGATAGCGCACACTCCAACGAGGAGAACCCCCCCAATGCCCGCAAAGAAGTTGGTATACGCTGAAGACGCCCGCAAGTCGCTGCGCACCGGCATCGACATACTGGCCGACGCGGTCAAGATTACCCTGGGCCCCCGTGGCCGCAACGTCGTGCTGGACAAGAAGTTTGGTCCCCCGCAGATCTGCTCCGACGGCGTGACCATCGCCAAAGAGATTGAGCTGCCCGACGCTTTCGAGAACATGGGCGCGCAGCTGCTGAAAGAAGCCGCCACCAAGACCAACGACGCCGCCGGCGACGGCACCACCACCAGCATCGTGCTGTCCCAGGCCATCATCCACGAAGGCTTCAAGAACGTTACCGCCGGCGCCAACCCCATGGCCATCAAGCGTGGCATCGACCACGCGGTGGCTCGCATCGTCACCGAGCTGCAGGGGATGTCCCAGCCGGTGGAGACCCGCGAGCGCATCGGCCAGGTTGCCTCCCTGTCCGCCCATGAAGACGCCATCGGCGAGACCATCGCCGAGGCCATGGAGAAGGTGGGCAAGGACGGCGTCATCACCGTGGAAGAATCCCGCGGACTGACCGATGAGATTGAGTACGTCGAGGGGATGCAGGTCGACCGCGGCTACACCTCTCCTTACTTCATCACCAACACCGAGCGGATGGAAGCCGTCATCGAAGATGCGTACCTCATCATCACCGACAAGAAGATCTCATCCGTCGCCGACCTGGTGCCGGCCCTGGAAAAGCTGCTGCAAGCCGGCCAGAAGGACGTGGTCATCGTCGCTGAGGACATCGACGGCGAAGCGTTGGCCACCCTGGTGGTCAACAAGCTGCGCGGCATCATGAACGTGCTGGCGGTCAAGGCTCCCGGGTTTGGCGACCGCCGCAAGGACATGCTGGAAGACATTGCCATCCTGACCGGCGGCATCGTCATCAGCGAGGAGACCGGCCGCCGTCTGGACTCGGCCACGGTCGAGGACTTTGGCCGCGCCCGTCGCATTTCGTCCACCAAGGACGACACCACGATCGTGGAAGGCCACGGTTCGGAAGAGGCAATCCAGGCCCGCATCAACCAGCTCAAGGCCCAGATCGAAGACACCACCTCGGAGTACGACCGCGAGAAGCTGCAGGAGCGGATGGCCAAGTTGTCCGGCGGCGTGGCCGTCATCAAGGTTGGCGCCGCCACCGAGATCGAGCTGAAAGAGCGCAAGGCCCGGGTGGAAGACGCCCTGTCGGCCACCCGTGCCGCGGTGGAAGAAGGGATTGTCCCTGGCGGCGGAGTCGCTCTGGTGCGCGCCCAACGGGCCCTGGACACCGTCGAAGGGTTGACCGTTGACGAGTTGGTCGGCGTCAACGTCGTCCGCCGCGCTCTCGAACAGCCGTTGAAGCTGATCGTGGAGAATGCGGGTTCCGAGGGAGCCGTGGTGCTCAACCAGGTGAAGCATCAGTCCGATGACTACGGCTACGACGCCGAGCTGGGAGAATTCGGCCCCATGCTCGAGCGCGGCATCATCGACCCGGTAAAGGTCACGCGCTCCGCGTTGCAGAATGCCGCGTCCGTCGCCGCCATGGTGCTCACCACCGAGTCCATGATTACCGAAATCCCCGAGCCGGCTTCGAGCATGCCGGCCGCCCCCCAGATGGATTTCTAGTCCCACTGAACCCAGCGGGAATTGCAGTCGGGGCGGTCAAGGCGACTGCCCCGGCGGTTTTAGCCCTGGTCGCCAACCGTGTCCGCAACACTTCAGGTTTGGAAGAACCCTGTATTCGAAGGCACGGGCAGAGCTATTGAACCGGCGCTGCCGTCGCTACGGGTAGCGTTTATCCGAGGGCTCTCCTCAAGTTCAGCTCACCCAGTCTTACAGTTGAGTTGCGTGGCGCCGCAGGTACTTGACGCCGCTTACCACCTTGCCACTGGTCTGCGCTCTGCAGGGCCCGGCAGAAACGGGGGTCAGCCCCGGTGGTCGGGACAGCAGGCAGTTGTCCGCACCGACCACGATCAGGACCAATCGAACCAGGAGGAAACCCATGTTCAGGGACATCCCAATCATCCGATTCGGAGTGACCGACGGCCGGAAGGCCGACGTTTTCATCAACAACCGGCCCGCCGGAGCAATCCGACGCTACGGGGGGACGACCTGGACCTACGACCACCACGGTCTGAGCCTGGTGGGAACCCAAATGGACATCAGGAAGGCCATCGTGCGCCACAATCAGCCAGTGGGGGTTTAATGAAATGAGCGCCGGTCACCGTGATTATCGTCTGCGCCGCCGCGCGTTACAACAAGCCCGGACCTTGACTGACCACGGACCGACCGGCACTGATCGGATCGATGGAGACCACAATGACGACTTCGGACGAACACACTCCAGCATTGGACCAGCTGTCCAAGCCGGCCAGCAAATCGCAGCAAC
>CBDHDY010000014.1:0-363156 GCA_965261885.1 Dehalococcoidia bacterium | reverse complement strand
GCAGCGGCAGTCGTTCGGCAAGCCCATCGCCGAGCACCAAGCCATCCAGCTCAAGCTGGCCGACATGGCGACCAAGATCCAGGCCGCACGGCTGCTGGTCTACGATGCCGCCAACAAGAAGGACGCGGGCGGACGCATCGACCTGGAGTCGGGGATGGCCAAGCTCTTCGCCAGCGAGGTCTGCGGTGAGGTGACCATGGAGGCCATGCGCATCCACGGCGGCTACGGCTTCATCAAGGAGTCTCCGGTGGAGCGCTACTACCGGGATGCCCCGCTGATGATCATCGGAGAGGGCACCAACGAGGTGATGAGGCTGGTGATAGCGCGCCAGCTGCTGCGGCGCCCGGAGTACCAGATTTAGCAAGGCTGTGTAACAATAGGGCCAGTTTCCGGAGGGTGAGTCATCCCATCGACTCCCCTCTTGTCATTTCAAGGGTTCTCGATGAATTTCCTCTTCCAACGGGAGGAGGTCAGGATGAGGGAAAGAAAATGAAGCCCGCCAAGTTCGATTACTTCGCACCGGGGACGCGGGACGAGGCGCTGGAGTTATTGGCGCAGCATGGCCCGGACGCCAAGGTTTTGGCCGGCGGCCAGAGCCTGATGCCCATGATGAACCTGAGGCTGGTGCGTCCCGCCGTGGTCGTCGACATCAACCGGACCGAGGGGCTGTCCGGCATTTCCGCAGCCAACGGGACGATTACGATCGGCGCCCTCACCCGGCAGCGAGACCTGGAACGATCCGACGCAATCCGAAATGCCTTCCCCATGATGACGGCCGCCATCTCGCACATCGGGCATTTCCAGATACGCAACCGGGGGTACCATCGGCGGCAGCCTGGCCCACGCAGACCCTGCGGCCGAGCTGCCAGCGATCTGCGCCGCGTTGGATGCGGAGCTCGTGCTGGCGGATAGCAGCGGCACGCAGACTATGGCTGCCTCGGAGTTTGCCATCGCACCGCTGATCACCTCGCTGGCGCCGGAGCAGCTGCTGACGGAGATCAGGCTGCCGACGCTGGGAGACAGGTGGAGCTGGGGATTCCGCGAGGTGAGCCGTCGCGAGGGCGACTTCGCGCTGGTGGGGTCCGTTGCCATGCTCAGGACGGACGGCGATGGCGTGTGCCAGGAAGCCCGCATCACCATGTTCGCCGTGGGTGACGGCCCGGCCCGCATGCCCGCCGCCGAGCAGTCGCTGGTGGGCCGAGTGGTCGATGACGCCGCGCGTCGAGAGGCAGCGGCGCTGGTGTCGGAGGCGGTGACGCCGGGGTCGGACATCCACGCCTCCGCCGAATACAGGACGGAAGTGAGCGCGGTGATGGCGCGGCGCGCGCTGGAAGACGCCTGCGCCACTTAGATACGCTCTCTCGACCTCTGGATTCCCGCTTTTGCGGGATTAACAGACGGCCCGCAGGGTCAGACTCAATTCCGCTGGAAGGTGGCACATGACGCAGTTGTTCGACATCAAGATGACAGTGAACGGCAGGGAGTACACCGGGCGTGTGGAGCCCAGGCTGACCCTGGCCGACTTCATCCGCCAGGAACTCAACCTGACGGGGACGCACCTCGGCTGTGAGCATGGAGTCTGCGGCGCCTGCACTATCCTGGTGGACGGCGAGGCGGTGCGCTCGTGCCTGCTGCTGGCGGTGCAGGCGGATGGCGCCGAACTGATGACCGTCGAGGGGATGGCCAACGGGGACGAGCTGCACCCGCTTCAGGCGCAGTTCCAGGAGAACCACGCACTGCAGTGCGGGTTCTGCACGCCTGGGCTCCTGATGACGGCCTACGCCTTCCTGCGGGACAACCCCAATCCCACCGAGGCCGAGGTTCGGACCGGCATCTCAGGCAACATCTGCCGCTGCACCGGCTACGCTCCCATCGTGCAGGCCATCGTCAAGACTGGGACAGTGTAAGTCCGACCGACTCGGGTCTACGGGAGTCGAGCCATGACCACACAGACCAAGCTCATAACCGCCGATGAACTGCTGTTGATGCCGGACGGCGGCTATCGATATGAGCTGCTCAGGGGAGTGTTGATAAAAAGGATGCCAGCCGGTGACAGGCATGGAGACGCAGCCGCCTGGACTGCCGTGGAATTCGGCAACTATGTCAGGGAAAACGACTATGGCGCAGTTCGCGCCGAGATCGGTTACAGGCTGGAGTCAGACCCGGATACGGTCCGAGCGCCCGACGTGTCCTGGATTTCGCCGGAGAATGTACGGGAGCCAATTCTGGGCTACCCCGAGGGTGCTCCCGATTTGGCCGTTGAGGTGAAGTCGCCCAACGACTCGCGTCCGGAAATGTTTGCCAAGGCCCAGATGTGGATAGGCTACGGCACACGGATCGTTTTGGTGCTGGACCCTGTACCGATCACAGCCACCGTCTATCGTCCCAACACCGAACCGGTCACCCTCGGGGATGAAGACACCCTGGTACTGGACGATCTGTTGCCGGGGTTCAGCTGCCCGGTCTGGCGGCTCTTCAGGCAACAGCGCTGATGCAGTGAGGCAGGAGATGGCGACAACACAAACGAAGCTGATGACCGCTGATGAGTTACTTCGGCTTCCGAGAGGAGAAGGCAAGCGGTACGAACTCATCCGGGGAGTGCTGATAGAGAAAATGCCCACGGGAGACCCGCATGGAGATTCAGTTACCCGCGCTTCCAACTTGATCTTTACTTATGCCGAGAATAACGATTACGGCGCTGTCAGAACGGGAGAACCAGGCTACAGACTCGAGAGAGGTCCGGACACTGTCCGCGCACCGGATGTGGCCTGGATCGCGCCGGGACGCATACCTGAGGGAACACAGGGGTACCCCGAATTGGCCCCTGATCTCGCCGTTGAGGTCAAATCCCCCAGCAACTCCAACCCGGAGCTGGCAGCCAAGGCTCAGATGTGGCTATGCTACGGTTCCAAAATCGCGCTGGTGCTCGACCCGGACTCAACTACTGCAACGATCTACAGACCCAACGCCGAGCCGGTCGCCCTGGGGGAAGACGATCTACTTGACTTGGGGGATCTGCTGCCCGGGTTCTCGGTAGAGGTTTGGCGGCTGTTTCGTAGAAAACATTAGATTCGCGTCCAATTAGGAGCGCACAATGGCAGATCACGAAGAGGTTGTCCGTCCTGAGCTGGCGAGAATGGTGCGGGGGCGGGGGCGGTTCCTAGACGATACCAAGCTGCAGGGGATGTGCTATGCCGCCTTTGTGCGCAGCGAATACGCTCACGCCAACATAGTGTCCATCGACGTGTCGGCGGCAATGGAGGTGCCGGGGGCCGTCGGCCTGATCCTGCCCGACGAGGTGCTGCCGCACGTGAACCCGGTGCGCCCGGCAGCGCCCGGGTCCAGCGAATACGCGCGACCATACGATCGTTTCCCCGTGCCGCCGGGCAAGGTGACGTTCGTGGGAGACCCCATCGTGGCGGTGGCGGCGGAGACTCCCCACGCTGCGCAGGACATGGCCGAGGCGGTGGTTGTGGAGTACGAGCCGCTGCCGGTCATCGGTGGAGCTGAGCAGGCGATGGCTCCCGATGCTCCAGTGATCCACGCCGGAATGGATGACAACATCGTGTTCTACCGGCAGTTCGGGGACGGCGACGTCGAAGGCGCCTTTTCGCGGGCCAGCGTGGTGCTTGACAAGACGTTCCACTTTCCGCGCCAGACAGGCGTGCCGCTGGAACCCCGAGGCGTCATCGCCAGCTTTGACAGCGGGCAGGACCGGCTGACCATCTGGGCATCGTGCCGGTCGCCGCATCTGGTGAAAACTACGGTTTCAAACGTGATGCGCCTGCCCCAGCACTCGGTGCGTGTGATTTCCGGAGACGTGGGCGGCGAGTTCGGAATCAAGGGCGCTGCCTACCCCGAAAGCATCATCCTCTCGTTCCTTTCCCGCAAGGTGGACCGTCCGGTCAAGTGGGTCGAGGACAGGATGGAGAGCATTATGGCCTGCGGACACGCTCACGAAATGGCTGTGGACGTGTCGGTGGCGGCCAACAACGAGGGTCGCGTGCTGGGAGTCAAGGCGCGGGTGCTGGTGGACCAGGGGGCACACACCCTGGGCCCCACGTCGGCGGGGTTGGAGCCAATGACGGCCGGGCAGTCCATTGTCGGGCCGTACCGGATCGACAACTTTTCCTGCGAATCGTACGGATTGCTGACCAACAAGTGCCCGGGGGCCGCCTACCGGGGCGTCGGCACGGTGCAGGGCGTGTTCGTTATCGAGCGGGTGATGGACATGCTGGCGGATAAGCTGGGTGTGGACCCGGCGGACGTTCGAATGACCAATTTCATCCAGCCGCAGGACCAGCCGTTCCACACATCGGCGGACCGGCTGTACGACAGCGGAGACTACCCGGAAACTCTGGCAAAACTGCTGGAGGTGTCAAACTACCAGCAGCTCCGCGAGGAACAGGCCAGGGCGCGGGAACGCGGCGAGGTGGTTGGCATCGGCATCTGTTGTTTCGTCGAGCACTCCAGCACCGGTTCGCAGGACTATATCAAGCGCGGCGTGTACGGCTTGCCGGCCTTCGACTCGGCCACCATCCGGGTGGATGCCGGGGGCAACATACTGGCAGCCGTCAGTGCCAAGTCCACGGGACAGAGCCACGACAGCGTGTTCGCAATCCTGGTGGCCAGGGAACTGGGGGTGCCTTACGAGACCGTCAAGATACTGGAGGGAGACACCGACGCCACGCCCTTCGGGTCCGGCACCGGGGTGAGCCGCAGCGCGGTCAGCACCGGGGGCGCCATCAGGCTGGCAGCCGCCGACATCCGGCGGAAGGCGACGGAGATCGCCCGTTTCTTCCTGGAGACGGAGAACGAGGAACTGCAGATCTCGAACGGGCAGATTTTTGATCCGTCCGACCCGGCAAAGACCGTGTCGTTCGCGGCTGTGGCCGCCGCTGCCCACGATGCGTCGAGGATCGTGTCGCTGCCCGACAACATCGAGCGGGGCCTGCAGGCGACGCGCACCTTCGACCCGCCGCACCAGACCTTCGGCCACGGGGCGCACTTGGCGGTCACGCGGGTGGACCCGGAGACCGGCATGGTCAACGTGGAGCAATACTTCTGCGTAGAGGACTGCGGCACCATCATTGACCACGTAATCGTCGATGGGCAGGTGGTCGGGGCCGTGGCCTTCGGCATCAGCAACGCGCTGCACGAGGAGCTGGTCTATGAAGAGGGCGGGCAACTACTCACGGGCACAATGATGGACTACCTCGTGCACACCGCTTCCGACATCCCGGACATACAGACCACGCACACCGAAACGCCGTCGCCGTTCACGCAGGGCGGCGTCAAGGGTGTGGGCGAGGCGGGCACCGTGGGGGCATACACGGCGGTGAGCAACGCGGTGGCCGATGCGCTGCTGCCGCTGGGCGTGGAGGTAACTCACCCGCCGGTGGGACCAAAGCGGGTGTGGGAGATGATCAAGAGCGGATCAGGAGACGCGATCTAGTCGCCGAACTCGGGACGGCGTTACACAATTGAACGGCCGAGAGTTCCAGCGGAGAGCCCGCCGGTATGCCCGCGCCCATGGCTTGGAGTTTTATTTTGATCCAGTCAAAGGAAAGGGCATCCCTGGTGAAGTTCACATTAGTGAATACAGGACCATAGTTCAGCGCGGCGAAATACCCTTGAGTACTCTGTTTTCGATGCTGAGGGACTTGAACATCCCACGACGGGAGTTTTAATTCATGCGGTATGTTTTCCCCTGCGATATCGAACTTGATCAATTGGAGTTCCAAGAGACCGGGCGAACGGCTTTCAATGTTTCGTTTCCAGACGTCTACGGCGCAAATACGTCCGGATGGTCGTGGGAAGAGGCAATCGAAATGGCCGAGGACTGCCTCGGAGTTGCCTTGGGAATGTATGTGAAGTCTGGCGAAGATATACCTGATCCAAGTCCGATTACCGAAGTTCAAGTCGCCATTCCAGTGCCGCCCATTGTCGCTGCAAAGCTATCGCTTTACATGGCGATTCGCAAGAGAGGCCTTTCTACCGACGACTTGGCAACCCTGTTGGAGAGTGACGAGAACGCTGTCCACAAGCTACTTCACCCGGGCTATAGAAGCCACCTGACCCAGTTGGAGAATGCCCTCCGTGCGCTCGGCTATTCTCTGGTGATCGAAGACGTTCTCAGAATTCAGATGGAAACCAGACCAGTTTCCAATACCATTAACTGAATACTACCGCCCGAGTGTCAAAAGGTGAACGAAATGACTGCCAGATACATCGGCGCACCCATTCGGCGGAAGGAGGACCGGCGCTTCCTGATGGGGCGGGGGCAGTTCGTGGATGACGTGAAACTGCCCAACTCGCTCCACGCCGCCATCGTGCGCAGCCCGCACGCGCACGCGCGCATCGTTTCCATAGACACCGGGCCGGCGCTGGAGATGCCGGGAGTTGTCGCAGTATTCACCTTCGAAGACATCGCGGCCACGGTGGAGCCGCGGCAGATCCCGGTGCGGCTGCGGGCCTACAGCGACCTGATGAAATTTCTGCAGTACCCGCTGGCCCACGGCAAGGTGCACTACGTCGGCGACCCAGTGGCAGTGGTGTTGGCCGAGAGCCGCTACCTGGCCGAGGATGGGGCGGAGGCAGTGGAAGTGGCATACGATCCCCTGCCTGCGCTAGTGGACGTGAAGGAATCGCTGAAGGGCGAGATCGTCATCCACGAGGCGCAGGGGACCAACGTGGCCTTCGAGTTCACGTCGTCAATTGGGGACCCCGATGCGGCCTTCCGGGACGCCGACCACGTGCGAAAGGAGGAGTTCCGCTGCCACCGGCATACGGCCAACCCCATGGAGACACGCGGGCTGGTGGCATCCTATGACCCGGGGCGGGGGCAGCTCACGGTTTGGGGCGAGACCAAGGTGCCTCACTACAACCGCGGTGTGCTGTCATCCCTGCTGCAGCTGCCGGAGCATCGCATCCATTTCGTGGAGCCAGACGTGGGCGGTGGCTTCGGAGTGCGTGGAGAGTTTTACCCGGAGAACTTCCTCGTCCCCTTTTCCGCGATGAAAACGGGGCGGCCAGTAAAGTGGATCGAGGACCGGGCCGAGCATCTCATCTCGGCCAACCATTCCCGTGAGCACGTCTGCGAGATGGAGCTGGCCGTCAAGAACGACGGTACGATCACTGGTATGCGGGCACGGGTTCTGGGTGCCCTGGGCGGCTACGTGCGGACCCATGGCGCGTCGGTGCCCACTTCCACCACTGCGCTGCTGCCGGGGCCGTATTACATTCCCAACTACGAGTGGGACGTGAAGTGCGTGCTGACCAACAAGGTCGGGATGGGGACGTTCAGCGCGCCGGGACGCTACGAGTCGTGCTTCTTCCGGGAGCGCATGTTCGACCTGGTGGCCGCCGATCTTGGTATGGACCCCACGGAGTTCCGGATGAAGAACCTCATTCCTCCGGAAATGATGCCGTACGAGCTGGGCCGGACCCGCCCCGAGTCATACTCCATCATATACGACAGCGGTAACTACCCTGAACTGCTGCGGCAGGCGCTGGAGGAAATTGACTACGAGTCGCTAAAGCCCGACATCGGGAAAAACGTTGACGGCAAGTACCACGGAGTCGGTACGGCGTGCTTCGTAAAGAGCACCGGAACGGGGGATCCGGGAGAGGGCGCTCGACTTGTCATCAGCAATGCCGGTGGGCCTTTCCAGGGCCCGCTCCCCGGCGAGCGCGGGATGGAACAGTATCCGGGGCAGGAAGGTACGGAGGCGCCGCCGCATGCCGAGGTGGCGATCTACCTGGGCATCTCCACCATGGGGCAGGGACACGAGACTATCTTCGCGCAAATTTGTGCCGACGGCCTGGGCGTTCCGATGGAGAGCATTGCCGTCTACCACGGCAGCACCGATCTCACTGCTTTCGGCGGCGGGACCTACGCCAGCCGCGGCACGACGCTGGCGGGCAACGCGGTTTACGGCGCGGCGCAGAAGCTGCGCGAGCGGGTGCTGGCCGTGGCCGCAGGTTTTCTGGACGTGGACCCGTCTGAGTTGGCCCTGACCGGCGGGCTGGTCCACCGCGCGGATGACCCTGCCGGCGCGGGAACCACCCTGACGCTCCCCGAGGTGCTGCGTCTGGCGGCGCCTGCCAGCCGGTTCAATCTGGGCGAGGCCGGTCTGGAGGCCAGCCACTATTTCCAGTCGCCGCAGGAGCTCTATCCCTGCGGGGCCCACGTGGTGCATTTGACAGTGGACGCGGAGACGGGCGAGATCGACATCCTGCGGTACGTGATTGCCGAGGACGTGGGGCATGTGATCAACCCCCTGCTGCTGCGAGGCCAGATCACCGGCGCGGCCGCACAAGGTGTGGGGGCCACGATACTGGAGGAACTGGTCTACGACGATCAGGGGCAGATGCTGGCCGGGACGTTGATGGACTACCTGCTGCCCACGGCGACAGACATTCCCGACTTCGAGACAAAGGTGCTTGACCTGGACCCATCACCGCTGAACCCGCTGGGAGTAAAGGGCGGCGGCGAGATTGGCATCGTGGCCACGGGGGCCGCACTCTCCAATGCAGTGTCAGCGGCGCTGGCGCCGCTGGGCGTGCAGGTGCGGGACCTGCCGCTGAGCCCGGACCGCATCCGCCGCATGGTGCGGGAGGCGAAAATCGGTTAGCCAGGGGCGCTCACGGCTTGCATAAGGCTACACCGAGTGGATCTGTAGACTGTAGGAAATGCTGGGACGGTTTACGCAGTAAACCTCAGCTTGACTCCACATGCACCTGTGACCTTGGTAAGGGTATCCAAGCGAGGCGTTCGCTGGCCCGACAGAGTTCGTGAGAGAGACACGCGGTCTACGTTTGCCTCACGTGCCAGTTCCGATATACCCCCTCGCGCCTTGGCTACATTGCGCAGAGCAATCATCAGCAGCCGAGGGTCGTCGCCCATTTCCTCGATCACAGCGTTCAGATACGCCGCAATTTCCTCAGGAGTCCCGAGATAAGCGCTGGCGTCATGTTCGGTGATAGGCATCTCATTTTTCCTGCAAGTACGATTGCCAGAGTCTCCTGGCCCTCTCGATATCGCGGGTCTGTCTGCGTTTCGTCCCGGCACAGAGTAGCAAGACCAAATCCTGGCCGACTCGTCCGAAATAAATCCGGTAACCGGGACCGAAATCCAATCTGAGTTCCGCTATGCCCCCTCTCAGCACTCGGTGGTCTCCGAAATTGCCCACCTGAATCCGGTCCAGTCTGGCCTGAATGCGGGCTCGGACTTCCAGAGGTTGGTCGGCAAACCATTCTCCAATATGGTCTTGACCATCCGACGTGACGTAGCGAACTACCCTAATCACAAAGACAATTGTAGCCAATTGGCTACAAACGTTCAAGAATTAGAGAATAAGACGCGGAAGGGGCGGGTTTCAATCCCGCCCCTTTGACTTCACTCGTTCGGCAGAGGACCGTTCGCTTAGCGGCCCTGCCAGTTGGGCTTGCGCTTCTCGGCGAAGGCTCGGGGGCCCTCCTTGCTGTCTTCGGTGGTCAGGAGCTGGTCGTACATGTGGTAGGTCAGGGATGAGATGTCCTGGGTGGACATGTTCAGGCCGCGGTAGGCCAGTTCCTTGAAGTACTGGACGGCCAGCGGAGCGTTCTCGGCGATCTGCTGGGCCATTGCCATGGCCTCCTCCATCAGGTCCTCGGCGGGCACCACCTTGTTGAGGAAACCGACGTCGTAGGCGCGCTGGGCCGTGATTGGCGCGGCGGTGAACACCAGCTCGAGCACTGCGGACAGTGGCATCATCTTGGGCAGGATGGTGCCGAAGGGCGGCAGGAGGCTCCACTTGGACTCGGTAATGCCCAGCTTCGCGTCCTCGGAGGCAATGCGGAGGTCGCACATCTGGGCAATGGACCAGCCGCCAGCCAGGGCAAAGCCATTGACTGCAGCAATCATGGGCTTCCAGGTCTGCGGCCACATGTAGGGCCGGTCGGGGCTCATGCTGTGAGAGGCCCGGGCCTGCACGCCTTCGGCGTTGTCCTCGGCCCGCTCCTTGAGGTCGCGTCCGGCGCTGAAGGCCCGCCCGGCGCCGGTAATGACGGCGACGAAAGCCTGCGGGTCGTTGTCGAACTCGGTTATGGCCTCTGCGAGTTCCCTGCGCAACTGACGGTTGATCGAGTTCAACGCATCGGGCCGGTTCAGGGTCATGATCACTATGTTTTCGCGTTTTTCGTACAGGATTGTCTCAGCCAAGGCGGTTGCTCCCTCGAAAATTTCTTGATGTCAGGACCGGGTGGGATATGGGCTCGGCACAGAAGACAAGCCAAAATCGTGTTCTACGTAGTGCCCCAGGAAAGTGCCGCCGACCACGTGGAGGTGTCCATGCCTCTGGCTCTGCAGGCCGTCGCGCCCGAAGTTGGACAGGACCCGGAAGCCGTTGGGGGAGTACATGGCCCCCATGTCCACCGCCAGCTTGCCCAGCCTCGGCAACAGGCCGCTGTCCCACATCCCGATCTGGGAAAGGTGTTCCTTCGGCATGACCAGAAGCATGAGAGGTACCCAGTCCAGCTTGTTGACGATGACGATAATGTCGTTGTCCAGATATCGCACCCGGGCGGGTGACTTCCCGGCGACTATCTGGCAAAAGACGCAATTGGGGTTGGTGTTCAAAGGCCCGCTTCCAAGGATCAACTCACTGCCGAAATTCGCAATGAATATAGTCGCGGGCCGAAGGGTTGTCAACGCGGGTACCGGGTCCGGAGGACGGTACGCAATATCGTTTGCTCCATTGATTAGGTACTACCAACCCTGTGGCCCCAAAACTCCAGCGATACTCCGGAAACGTGCCGGTTTTATCGCCTCCTTGCTATTGTTATTGGCGGCTTCGGGTGGCTGATTGGGTTTTCCTTTGAGCATCGGCCAACCCAATCACGTCGATGCTCTTACCCTGGATTCGTGGTCTATTTCAGTCTTGTATGTTTTTTGGACAATTCAAGATGTCCGTTCCCGCTGGTGTCCAGGATAGTCAGGTCGAGATGAAAAACATCCAATAGAACCAATAGGCGGTAGCCAGAATCCAGGATGAAAGAAAAAAAACGATCACTCCACCCAGGATTCTCTCCCTACCTTCCTGTGTCGTCAGCTTCAACCAGAGGCTCGTGGTCAACGTGGGGATGCCCAGGAAGAATAGTATTCCAGTCAAAAGGGTGAACGACATGGGAATTAGGGGTTGTCCATTGTTGATCCGGTCCGAAGAACCCTTCTTTCAGGACGCCCATCCTTTCTCGGGATGATATCATCGCCTATGCTTCCCCGGGAGTAGGACCGCGAGACCCGCATCTGGTTTTCGGGCAAGACATGCTCCAGTCCCGCGTTTTCCGGCTTTGCGGGTTATGGTATTATTTGCGGCGGAGGACGCAATGTTCGGATTGGGCGTACTAACAGTCAGCACATCGGGCGCACAAGGCAGCCGTGAGGACACGAGCGGCCAGGCGATTCGCGATATGCTGACGGCCGACGGCTTCGAGGTGGTGCGGTCGGAAATCGTGCCTGACGACCATACCACGATCGCGGAGAGGCTGGCACAGTGGGCCGATTCGCCTGACGTGAACCTGATTGTCTCCACCGGTGGCACCGGTCTTGGCCGGCACGACGTTACACCGGAAGCCTGCCTGTCGATACTGGACAAGGAGGTTCCGGGCATGGCTGAGGCCATGCGGGCCAAGACACTGGAGTTTACTCCAATGGCAATGATCAGCCGGTCTGTGGCGGGGATCCGTAACAACACGCTGATCATCACCCTTCCAGGAAGCACCAAGGGTGTGCGCGAGTGCCTGGAGGTGGTCCAACCGGTCCTCTACCACGCCATAGAACTGCTGCAGCGGGAGACGGTGAGCGAGCACCCCCGCTGACCGGCGTGGACCAGTCATCAACAATTCGGTTTACCAGCCCCGCTTCTGGACCTGAGCTCCGCGAAAGCAGGAACGGTCGAACGTGGGAATGGCGGACGGCGCCGCGGCAATCATAAGAATTCGGATTGGCAGGAATGAGCGACGAAAAGGTAGTGTACTGGCCGAGGGTCAAGGAGCTTCTTGACGGCATTATGGCTAAGTGGGTGGAGCGCTGGGCGAGGGACCCACTACCGGGAATCCACGCCTATTACTGGGAGACTCCCGAGGAATTGCAGGCGTCCGTGCTGTCGGGCATCCGGGCCATTGAACCGGGAGTTCCGGGAAGGGACACACAACTGGTCCGGTCTTTGGCTCGCAGCGTTGGGACGTCCGGTCGGATGCCGCTGCGAGGCCCGTTCATGCCGCGAGATGAAATCGAAGAGATCATCGCCTGGATCGACAACGGGATGCCGCACGGGCCGGACTGCTAGGGCCCGGTTGGCGCCCTTGCCCTGTCTCCTGGTAGAGCAGGGGCGGGGCAGGGGGCGAATGTATTAATAGGGGCGCACGGCTGTGCGCCCCTACTTAATTCCGTTGACGGCGAACACTTTACGCCGCAATCGCCGGGCGCAAAAGAACAGGGGCGCTCATACGAGTGCCCCTGTTCAGTGTCTACTGCCTTGGGTTGTGGTCTAGCGGAGGACGGGCTCGTCTTCCTTGACGTAGACTTGGATGCGACCGCGGGTGTGGTCGATGATGGCAACGCGGCCCTTCTCGTCAATCCGCACACCGCAGGGGTGGGCGAACTTCTGCTCGTAGGTGGGGTCGTTGGCGTAGGCGATATTCCTCTGCCGAATCATGTCGGGGTTGGAATTCAGCTTGTCCTTGCCCCACTTGGACAGGGCGGCGTCGCCGCGGAACATGGTGATGAAGCGACCGTCGGGAGCGAAAACCTGGACCCGGTTGTTCATCCAGTCGGCGACGTAGATGTCACCGTCGGAGTCAACGCCGAGGCCGTTGGGTCGATTGAACTGGCCGACGCCATCGCCGGTCGAGCCGATGCTCTGCTGCCACTCGCCGTCGTGGCTGAAAACCTGGATGCGGTCGTTGCGCCAGTCGGCGATGTAGATGTTGTCGTTCTTGTCGAGGGCTATGCCCCAGGGCAGGTTGAACTGGCCGTTGCCGCTGCCCTCGGAACCGAAGCAGTTAATGAACTGGCCGTCTAGGCTGAACTTCTGTACCCGGTTGTTCTTGCTGTCGACAACGATTATGTGGCCGTGGGAATCGATGGCCAAGCCGGACGGCCCGTTGAGCTCGCCTTCGCCGGACCCAGAGGTGCCCCACTTGCTGATGTAATCGCCATCGGCGTTGAACTTGGTGATGCGGTTGAGCCACTCGTCGGCGACGTAGACGTTGCCGGCGCTGTCCAGAGCCACGGCGGTGGGCCAGACGAACTGGCCATCGCCCTCGCCGTACTCGCCGAAAGCGCTGACGTATTCCTCGTCCAGCGTACAGACGGTCATGTGGACGCCGTCGGGGCGGTTCTCGTAGGAGCGGTTGATGACATAGACTGTGCCGTCGGAAGCGATTGCCATGTCCACCGGGTTGCGGAAGCCAGTGCCGGCGAATTCGTTCCGGCCGACAGCATGGCTATGGTAAAACGTCCGGTCTTTCAGACCGAAGAAATGTGTTGCCATATCCTTACCTCATCGTGCTTTGGAGTGGGAGGGCACCATCACGGGCGCCCTCCCGTTGGGTTCGCGGCCGGAAGCGGTCTAGGTGTTGAAAAACTTCACGCGCTCGAAGTTGCCGTTGACGATGGGTTCAGCCTCGAGGTTGAACCAGTCTTCGAGGATCGTCGAGTAGACGGAGCGGAAGTCGAGGTTGAAGGCCAGGTTGCCGCCCTCTTCCTGATCTGCCGGGGCCACGGACGGGTAGTTGCCGTAGATGCCGCCCTTGACGTGCTCGCCGACCGCGAAGGCCACGCTGGCAGCGCCGTGGTCGGTGCCGGAGCCGTTGTCGGCGACGCGGCGGCCGAACTCACTGAACAGCAACAGCGTTACGTTGTCGCTGGCGTCGTGGTCGCGCAGGTCGGTAAAGAAGGTGTCGACAGTGTTGGAAACGTCGGTCCACAGGGCGGCGTTGGCCTGCGCCTGGTTGGCGTGGGAATCGAAGCCGTTGTAGGGCGACGTGGTGTACAGGACACGGGTGCCGAAGTTGGCCAGGTGGGTCTGGGCGATGTTCTTCATGTAGCCGCCAATGACGGTATTGGAATACTCGACGTTGGAGGTGTACATGTCGGGTGCGGTGGCCAGGATATCGGCGCCCTTCAGAGCGTCGGTACCGGTGGAGTGGATGTAGTCCAACACCGCACCGGAGCCGATGGCGGGGGAATACATGCGGCCGAAGACGTCCAGCGCTTCATTTCGCTGGGCTTCGCCGTCGATGCCGGTGAGGAGACCGTAGGTCTCGAGGTTGCCGACCGAGGCAACGGGGACGCCTTCCATTACCAGAGCGCGGGGGAGGCCGCGGCCGAAGTTAACGGAGGTCAGCACGTTCTCAGCGGTGGGATCCATCAGCTTGGCGGCGCGGCCCAGCCAGCCCTCGGTGCCGATGATTTCGGGCTCACAGGTGTGCCAGATGTCCATGCTGCGGAAGTGGGAGTAGCTGGGGGTCGGGTAGCCGATGCCCACGAAAACAGCCAGCTGGCCAGCTTCCCAGAATTTCATCAGGGGAGCCATGGTCGGGTGGAAGCCCAACTCGTCGCTGATGGGCAGAATCTGGTCTTCCGGCACACCGATGGTGGGGCGGAAGTCCCGGTAGTGGCCGTTGTTGCGCGGGATGACGGTGTTCAGGCCGTCGTTGCCGCCGGACAGAGAAAGGACTGCCAAGACGGGGTCTTTCGCGGTCGATACCATTTGTCGCTCCTTCTAGCGTTGGATTTGCGTTTCTGTGCTGGCTGGCTGGCCAGCCGTTCGCCCTTCGACAGGCTCAGGGAAAACGGCCGGCCATCCCGGCCATTAGGGACATGTGGGTTACTCGAACTGGAATTCGGCCGTGGCGGCGATCATCTGGAACATCTCGCCGGTGCGGCGGGTGAATGTGACGCGCTCGTCGTCGCTGCTGTGGCTGAGATTGCCTTCCTGAGAAGCGTGGGCCACGAGCTGGGCGTGGGTGTCGGCGGTTACCTGAACCGGACCAGTCATGTCGAGACAGCCGTCGACAAACTGCTCGGGGGTCAGGGTGTCGCCGCGGGCCATCAGGCGGTCGACGAGTCCGCGGACGCCATCAAGCTCGGTGTTGCCGAGGAGCTCGGCAGCGAAGTTGATGCGCTCAACCAGCGTGCCGCTGTCGATCCACTCACGGCCGGTGTGCCAGCCTTCTACCGTGGGCGGATTCATCAGATCCTGGCCCATGTACTTGGGTTCCTGGGAGATCTCGAACAGGCCGGGCTTGATATCCTTGTGCTCACCGACCATGCGGAGCAGGCTGACGACCATCTCAGCGGGGTTCTTGACCTTCTGATAGCGTACCGACTCGTCCTTGAAGAAGTCGGAGGTGAACAGGGCCTCGAGCATGGCCTTGATGGAATAATCGTTGTCGAAGTAGGCCTGCTCGAGAATCTTGATGGCCTCGACGTCCCGCGGCGGGGTCAGACGCCAGGCGGGGATCTGCGGCTCGTCGGCCACGAAGAAGTTGTACAAGTGGCGAGCGAGGAAGCGGGCCGTTGCCGGCTGCTTGCAGATGATGTCGATGATGTCGTCGCCGTTCAAGGGACCGGTTTCGCCCAGGAAGGTCTTTTCGCTGTCATCGTGATCTGCGGGGTCGAAGCGGAAGACCCAGGGGCTGCGGCCATGGGGGAACGGGGGATACGACGGGGCAACGTTCCAGCCGGTGAAGGCGCGGGCGCAGACCTTAACGTCATCCTCGGAATAGTTAAAGCCCTCGTCCATTCCAACCCCGAGGGAGAAGAGCTCGAGGAGCTCACGCCCGTAGTTCTCGTTGAGATTGGCCTTGTGAGATTCGGTGTTGTCCAGGTAGTACATCATGCCCGGGTTGGTGGACAGTCTGTAAAGCAGGTCGCGGAAGCTGCCCATGCCGTGCTCCCGGAACATATTGACCATGATGCCCATTTCCTGGCCGCTGTCGATCTTGCTGTGGCCGGCGCAGAAGATCATGTGCCAGAACAGCCCGACCTTTTCCTGAAGCTGGTTGGGGTTGTTGATCATCTTGTATACCCAGAGCTGGGTATTGACTTCGATGGCGCCCGGCTCGTAATACGACGGGTTGTAGCGCATCAGGATGTCGTCGTCGACACCACCCTTGGGGTTCAGCAGTTCTTGGACTACGTTGTCGTAGCCCTGCGCTGCCTTGGCTTCGATCTCATCCCGGCTTGCACCGAAACCGGCGCGGCGCATCAGGTGAGCTACCAATGCAATATCCTGGTCAGCCATATGCTCCTCCTCTTTTATTTTTGATTTCCTTTGAGCTCGGATACCAGGCTTTAATATTCGGCCAAGTTACCTTGTTACAACAGGGTGTATCCTCATCTCGCGGACACCGCCAGCCTAGAGTGCCACCCTTATGTAACATTGATTACAAGAAAGAAATATATGGCAATCTGGAAAACGTGTCAACCATTTTGCAGGTTGACCGGGCCATTTCGCCGATATCAACGGACAGTTATTGTACTATACGGCGAGTCTGCAATCAGCAGCCGTTTCTTTTCGGTTCCAGGGTGCCCCTGTTTCCGTCCGTCAGCCCACGATAGAGCAGCTTTACCTTGATCAGAGTCTGCCAGTTCTGCTCCAACGAAAACCCGTCGGACCACTCCTTCTGTCACCAGTGCGGTTCGCGGCTCGGGGCCACGCCGGAGAGCCCCATCTAGGAGACTACCAGCCTGGGGACTCCGATGCAGATGGACCGGCGACCTCCCGACGAGTCGCGACTGCCTCCGCCGGGTTCTTTCCGCTCAGGAGTATACCGCTTGCTCCGCGCGCTGCTGGTGAACCAGGGTCCGGCGCCTGGCCAAAGGCCTCCCGGGTTTGCGCGGCGGGCCGAGGCGGCTGTGCAGGATACGTCGCTGTCTCTGGGCGATAGCGTGCGGGTCCAGGAGCATGCCGAGATTCCGGAGCCCGCCGGCACTGCTTCTACAATGGATGATGCGGGACCACAACAGGAACGGCGCGCTGCGCTGCGGCCCTCCGAACTGGTCGGTGAGCCTGCTGGTGCTCCGACGGTGATTGCACCGGGGAGTGTTGCGGGCCCACAGGAGCGGAATTCCTCCCTGCAGACTGCTGCGTACTGGCTGACCCGGGCGTTGTTGCTTCGCCACCTGCTGGCGGAAGGTGTGAACCAGTCCGCGCGTGTCCCCGAACCGCAGGTGTTGCGGTCCCTGCCGCGGGCCGACGCCCATTCCTGGGATGCTACCGAAAGGCGCTCCCGGGCGGCCGTTGCCAGCTGGCGGATTCCTTCCGTACTCTATGGCCGGGCGCTGGGCGCCACCCGGCGGGCGGGCGCAGTGGCGGACAGAGCGCGGGATGCGCTGGCTCCAGCGAAAGGACTCGCTGTGCCGCGTTACATGCTTTACGTGGAGGTTGCGGCCGTTGCCCTGCTGACGCTGTTGGCGCTGTTCCTTCGGGCGTGGGACCTGCTGCCTGGATCACTCTCCGGAATTCACGGTGATGAGACAGAGATGGCCCTGGAGGCCCTGCGGTCGATGGAGAGCGGCGGCCTTGGCATCTGGTCCGGCGTCACGCTTGGGCATCCGGCGGGGTATGCTCACTGGATGGCGCTGATCTTTCGCCTTGGCGGAGCAGACGTTACAACGATGCGGCTGGCTTCTGCCATACCGGGCGTGGCCATCATCCCGGTGGGATACCTGCTGGTGAGGAGCCTTTTCCCCTTTCGGGTGGCGATACTCACTGCGGCCATGCTGACGTTCTCCCTGTGGTTCGTGATCCAGAGCCGCATAGCCTTCGGCGGGATAACCGCGGTTTTCATGGCTATGCTGGCGATGTGGCTGCTGATCGAGGCCGCGCAAAGGCGGAACTGGTGGATTGCGGTGGCGGCAGGCGTGGCCCTGGGGCTCGGACTCTATACATTCAAGACC
The DNA here is from genome assembly GCA_965261885.1 of Dehalococcoidia bacterium. Classification (GTDB taxonomy): domain Bacteria; phylum Chloroflexota; class Dehalococcoidia; order Lucifugimonadales; family UBA3495; genus VXOI01. The sequence goes on along the minus strand of CBDHDY010000014.1, from coordinate 345,203 downwards.
TTCCTTCTGTATTACACCGGCATTTTTGGGGCGGCTATTCTTTGCATGGCGGTCAGCCGGGAAATGAGGAACAACCAGCAGCTATGGTTGTCCCTGGACATTTCTGTGGTTGCGGGAGGCCCGATGCTCCTGTTCTATGCCACCTCCGGTTTCATTGGGCCAAACCTCAATGAGCTCTACCATGTCTCCCTGAGTTCGCCGTCAACGTGGGTTGGAATTCCCCGGATGGCGCTGGACGCGGTTTTGCTGGTGCACCTGCCGGTTGAGGGAAACACGACCGATGGCGCCCCGCCGATTCCCATCCTGCCCATGGTTTCCGCGCTGCTGTTCTGGGTGGGGCTGGCCGCTGCTCTCCTGTTTGTAAGGCAGCGACGGTGTCAGTTGCTGCTGACCGGCTGGCTGATTGGCATGTTGCCGATCCTCTTCGTTCCCGGGGTGGAGAGCCGGCGGTACCTGCTGGGTGTGTTTTTCGTGCTGGTGATTGTGGCAATAGGTATCGACGCCCTGACCAACTTTCTCGCAAGCAGAATTCGGTGGCATCTCACCGTGAGAGACCTCTCACTTGCTGGAACGGCGCGGATCGTGGCGGCCAGTGGGCTGGCCCTGGCCATTGCCAGCGTGGCGCTGTTCTCGGCGCAGAACCTGCGGGAGGTTGAACGCTGGTCCGACGGAGGGTCGGTCCGGTGGTTTTTCAACCACGAGTATTACGAATCTCTGCTGTTCCTGAAAGACCTCGATGCAGATCTGCCGGTCCGCTATTACACAGGACGGCAGCCCTTCGACAGCAGCCTGCGCCGGTTCGTGCTGCCAGACGCGGTGGGAACGGACGGCGGCCGGGAGTTCGGGGCCAATGGGGAGTTACCATCGAGAGATGAGATTGCCGCTGATACGATATTCGTTCTTCTAGACCAATATCTGCCCTTGGCGGAGGCCCTGGATACAGAGTTTCCGGGCTCGGTCAGACTCGGACACAAAGTCGAAAATGGTACAACGCTGTTTACGGTCTATCTTGTCAGTAACCGGTGAATCACGGGAGAAGGACGTGTCTGAAGGAACGTGGCCCGACGGGCGATTTTGCCCTGACAGTTAGGTACCCGTGCCGGATGTCGGGCCGCAAATTCAATCCCTTTCACTCGCTATCAGTAAAATGAACAATCCGCGTCGTTACTCACTTGACACTGCTATGGGGCGTTGCTAACATCGGTCTCCATACATCGGCTGCCGATGTTAACGCATTTTTCCCTCTATATTGATTCTTCCTGACGGCCCTCTTGGAGGCAGGATTGAGTCTCAGGCCATGACATCAGACTCGAATTCGGGCTCACGGGCGGTTTTGCCCTCCGGGCCCACACTTCCCGGCATGTTTACCAGGTACAAGACCTGGATTGAAGAGGAACTCGGCCGGGCTGTTCCCGGGAGTGGTGGGGCGGATGTGCATCTGCTGCTGAATTATCACTTGGGCTGGGTGGACCAGAACGGGGTGGCCGATGTTTCCGGCTCATCCCAGGGCAAGGCATTGCGGCCAACCCTGTGCCTGTTCGCCTGTGAGGCCCTTGCGTCCTCTTTCCAACGTGCTCTGCCCGCAGCGGCGGCCCTGGAACTGATCCATAACTTTTCCCTTTTGCATGACGATATCCAGGACCAGGACCTGGAGCGCCGGCACCAACCAACAACCTGGAGCCTCTGGGGTGTGCCCCGGGCGCTGGTGGCAGGCAACGCGATGCACTCCACCGGCGATCTGGCCGTTCTCAGGGCCGAGCAGGCTGGCGCCTCTGCCGAGGTGGTGCTTCGGGTCTCGGAGATCCTCACAGACAGCTACCTGGCGATGATCGAAGGACAGTGCCTTGACTTGGAATTCGAAGGCCGGTCCGATATCAGGACCGATGAATACCTGCACATGATCGCCTGCAAGACCGGCGCCCTCATCCGCTGTGGGCTGGAGACCGGGGCGTTGCTGGCCGACGGCGATGAGGTTACAGTAGGCGCCTTCGCCAGCTTTGGCGAAGGTCTGGGGAGGGCGTTTCAGATCCGGGACGATTACCTGGGCATCTGGGGCGACGAGGCCACCCTGGGAAAGGCGACAGGCAACGACATACGCAGGCGCAAGAAGTCGTACCCGGTGGTGTTCGCCCTGGAACGAGCGGCGGGAGCGTCGCTGGAGGACCTGCAGCGCATCTACGGCCAGGAAGAGCTGGAAGAGGACGACGTCCAGAGGGTGCTGGCGATCCTGAACGAGGTGGGCGCCCGGGAGCACTCCGAGGCGGTGACCGAGGCGGCTGCCAACCGGGCGCTGGACGCGCTGGCCCCAGTTGCGCTTCCGGACTGGGCCCGGTCAGAAGCAGAGGAACTTGTGGATTTCCTGGCACGCAGGGAGTATTGATGGCCTGCCGGAGATTAGAATAGAGTGGGCCGGAGTCATGCCTTGAGCATGACTGCGAGTCCCAAATCCGACACTCGGATTAAGGAAGGCAGATGACCACGACAACGAAGCGCGCCAAACGGCCCCTTGAGCTGTCCGTTCGCCTGGCCGCCTACATCCTCAAGCAAAAGGCGAGAGGCAGGGGCAAGTTCCCGCTGGTTACCATGCTGGAGCCCCTCGAGATGTGCAACTTGGCCTGCATCGGCTGCGGGCGAATCCGCGAATACAAGCCGGTGCTGGACAAGATGATGCCCGTCGACGAGGCGATCGGCGCCGTCAAGGAGTCCGGAGCACCCATCGTATCCATTGCCGGGGGCGAACCGACCATTCACCCACGCATCCACGAGATCATCAACCGCCTGGTGGAAGAGAAGTACTTCGTTTACTGCTGCACCAATGGACTGCTGTTACAGCGGGTGCTGGACAAGGTTCCGCCCTCCAAGTACTTGTGCTGGGTGGTGCACCTGGATGGCATGGAGGACAAGCACGACGAGTCGGTGGCCCGCGATGGCGTGTTCAAGAAGGCCGTTTCGGCCATCGAGGAGGCGCTGGACAGGGGGTACCGGGTCTGCACCAATACCACCGTCTTCCGGGGCAGCGACGTCGAGGACCTGTCGGAAATGTTCCGGATGGTCAGCGGTATCGGCGTCGAGGGTTCCATGATCTCGCCGGGATTCGACTTCGTCGACGCCCCGGACCAGGAAATATTCCTGACCCGGCAGGAGTCACACGAGATGTTCCGGCAGCTCCTTGACCCGGAAACTTCGGAAGGGGCGAAGTTTTATAACAACCCGCTATACCTAAACTTCCTGAAGGGCGACCGGGAATACCAGTGCACCGCCTGGTCCAACCCCACCTATACGGTGATGGGCTGGCGGAAGCCCTGCTACCCGCTGGCCGATGAACACGTCGAGCACGTTGCCGAGCTGTTCGACAAAGACCTGTGGGACAACTATGGCGTCGGCAAGGACCCGCGCTGCTCCAACTGTATGATGCACTGCGGTTTCGAGTCGGCCACCATTTTCAACGCGGTACAGTCGCCGAGGGACTGGGCCACACTGATCAAGTCGGGCGCGGCCCACAAGGGCGGAATCACCGCCGCGTAGTGGTGACGGGACGCCCTCGTGGCGTCGAATAAAGAGGTGGTGTTGCTCTACGTCGTTGCCAGCATGGAACCGGAATTGGCTGGTCTGAAGCAGGAACTGGAGGCCCTGGAGCCTTCACGACCCCTCGGGGTACCGGTCGAGTTTCGGGTCTTGGGCGTTGGCCCCGGGCGATCCCGTAAAGCCATGGCCGCCGCATTCAGCGGGGGCCGACGGCGCCCAACGGCCGTTCTGATGCTGGGCGTCGCCGGGGCGGTGGAGCAAGGCATGGAGACAGGTCAGGTTGTCATGGCAGCCCGCTACCTGCTGGACTCGCCGGAGGGAACAGCGGCTCCCATAGAACCGTGCCCCGAAATGTTGGAGGTGGCAGAGGCTGCCGCTGCTGACCTGCGGATGCCGGTGAGCCGGAGCAGTTCCCTGACTGTCAACCACCTGATTGCGGAGGGATGGGAGCGTGAGCAGTTGCGCGAAAAGTACGGCGCGGGCAACGTGAACATGGAAGACTACGCCGTCGCCGCCTCCTGCAGAGATGCCGGGGTGCCCTTCCTTTCGGTGCGGGTGATCCTGGACACGGCGGAACAGAGTCTGCCCGGGTTCCTGCCAGGGTTGTCCCGCAACAGGAACGCCGTATTCACGCAGGTATTCATGAGGCCCTGGCGCATTCCCACTCTGTTGAGACTGAAGTCGCAGATGCAGTTGTGCCAGGCGGTGCTCACTCGATTTGGATTGTCATATCTTGAAATGGAGGCTGCGAGGCGGAAGAGCCAAAGGGAGAAAACGGCCAGCGAGGCCATCTATTAGGGCCGTGCCACTGGGGAAGCGGCGCTGAACGTGCCCAGATGAGAGTCCTGGTCACCGGGGCAACAGGTTTCGTGGGCGGAAACTTGGCGCGCGAACTCTGGGATAGAGGCTACGAAGTCCGGGCGCTGGTGCGACCGGGCAGTAATACCTTAACAATGAAAGGAACCGGTATCCATTCTGTCGAAGGCGACATCCTTGATCGGGAGTCCCTGGATCGCGCGATGGCTGGCTGCGAGGCAGTCTTTCACTGTGCGGCTGCATACACCTTCTGGTCCAGAGACCCGCAGGCCGTCTGGAGAGCCAACGTGAAGGGCACGGTCAACGTACTGGAATGCGCAGCGTCCGCCGGGGTGGGGCGCGTCGTGTACACCAGCACCGTCTCGACCATCGGCATCCCCAAGGACAGGAACCTGGGAGACGAGGCGACACCCCTTACGCCGCACACGCTTCACGGGCATTACAAGCAGTCGAAGTTCGAGGCAGAACAGGAGGCGCTGCGATTGGCCGGACAGGGAGTGCCGGTGGTGGTGGTCAATCCAACGGCTCCGGTGGGTCCATGGGACGTGAAGCCGACGCCGACGGGAAGGATAATCCTGGACTTTCTCAAGAGAAAAATTCCTGCCTACCTGGCCACGGGGATGAACCTGGTGGACGTGGCAGACGTGAGCACCGGGCATATTCTGGCCCTGGAGCGGGGCCGAATTGGGGAAAGATACATACTGGGCAACCGGAATGTGACACTGAAAGAGATGTTTGCGATGCTCAGCGGTATAACCGGACTGGCTGCGCCGCGGGTGCGTCTTCCGTACTGGCTGGTGGTTGGCGCCGGTTACGCCGAGCAGGCGGTGTCGGCGCGGCTGCTGGGAAGGGAGCCACGTATCCCGGTGGAGGGCGTGCTGGCATCGAAGAGACCCGCCTGGGTGAGCAGCCATCGGGCGATTACCGAGCTGGGGTTGCCCCAGAACCCGGTGGAGCGGGCGCTGGAACGGGCAGTGGAATGGTTCACCGCTCACGGTTACCTGGATAGAAGACCTGGATAAAAGACCTGGTTAATAACCCGGGATAAAAGGCCCGGATAAAAGACCTGGTTAAAAACCCTGGATCACAGCGAGGAAGGGATTAGGCGTTGATGGCAGAGTCTGTACATCCATCGCCGAACGGCGTGGCCAAGTTGAAAGGAATGGCGGAAAAGGTCAGGAAGGCCATCAGCCATTCTCACAATTACTTTCGGGATGCCCAGCATCCGGACGGCTACTGGTGGGGGGAACTGGAATCGAACCCGACCATGGAAGCCGAGTATCTGATGCTGAGCCACTTCTTGGGAAAGAAGAACCCGGACCGCTGGCGGAAAGTGGCCAATTACATCCTGACCAAGCAACAGGAGGACGGTTCATGGGGGCAGTATTTCGAGGCCCCCGGAGACGTCAGCACGAGCGTCGAATGCTATTTCGCCCTCAAACTGGCAGGCCATTCCGCGGACTCGCCACAGATGACCCAGGCCCGGGAATTCATCCTCGCCAAGGGCGGCGTGCCAAAATCCAGGGTGTTCACTAAAATCTGGCTGGCCCTTTTCGGGCAGTGGGAGTGGAGCGGGACGCCCAACCTGCCGCCGGAACTGATCCTGCTGCCTTCCTGGGCACCCTTCAACATTTATGAGTTTTCCAGCTGGGCCCGGGCTACTATCGTACCGATGAGCATCATTCTCACGGAGCGGCCCTACTGCCCCGTACCCGATTCCGCCAGGATTGACGAGCTGTATCCCGAAGGCCGTGAGGCCACGGACTTTTCGCTGAGCATTCCGGATGACTGGATCTCGCGAGGTCTCTTCACGCTGGACCGTTTGATGAACCTGTACCGCAAGTCTCCGATGCAGCCGCTGCGGGGGTTTGCCAGGCGCAGGGCCCTGCAGTGGATCCTGGAACACCAGGAAGCGGATGGCGCCTGGGGCGGGATTCAGCCGCCGTGGGTGTATTCCCTCATCGCCCTGCATCACGCAGGCGATGATGAATTCGCCGATGCCCTGGACAAGGGATTCGACGGGTTTGACTCCTTTGCCATCGAGGACGAGGAGACCTGCACGCTGCAGGCCTGCGTATCGCCGGTATGGGATACCTGCCTGGCCCAGGTGGCGCTGCTGGAATCCGGTGTAGCCCCGGACGACCCGATGGTGCAGAGATCGACCACCTGGCTGGTGGACAACCAGATCCTGGCCGAGGGCGACTGGCAGGTGCGTGCCAAGGGAACACCGCCCGGCGGATGGGCCTTCGAGTTTCACAATGAGAAGTATCCTGACATTGATGACTCGTCCGAGGTCATCATTGCCCTGGCCCTGGCCAAGCTTGACGGTGAGGATGATGAGACCCGCAGGGAGGCGATCCGCAGGGGCGTGGAGTGGATCGAGGGCATGCAATCGAGGAGTGGCGGCTGGGCAGCCTTCGACAAGGACAACGACCGTCAGTACGTGGCGAAGATTCCCTTCTCCGATTTCGGAGAGACACTGGACCCGCCGAGTGCCGATGTAACGGCCCACATACTGGAGATGTACGGGCGCCTTGGCTATTCGCGGTCACACCCGCCGGTGCAACGAGGGTACGGCTACCTGAGGCAGGAGCAGGAGGCGGACGGCCCATGGTTCGGCCGCTGGGGGGTCAACTACATCTATGGAACAGGGGCGGCTCTTCCTGCCTTCGAGGCCATTGGCGAGGACATGGGCCAACCCTATATTCGCCGGGCGGTGGACTGGGTGCTGGCTCACCAGAACGATGACGGTGGCTGGGGGGAATGTTGCGCCTCTTACGTCGACGATACCCTGCGGGGCGTCGGCCCGTCCACAGCATCGCAGACCGCGTGGGCTCTGCTCGCCCTGATCGCTGCTGGGGAGTCTGGCTCGGAAGCCTGCCAGAGGGGCATCCAGCACCTTCTGGACATACAGCAGTCGGACGGCAGCTGGGATGAGCCCTATTTCACTGGCACTGGATTTCCAGGGTACGGGATAGGCCGACGCCAGAATGAAATGCCAAAGCCGGGAGATTCGGGCTACCAGGGCCTGGATATGCCGGCCGGATTCATGATCAACTATCACCTCTATCGGAACTACTGGCCCCTGCTGGCGCTGGGACGCTTCGCCAGGGCCATAGCTGATGCCAATCCGGAGAAGCGGCACCATACCAACGGTACCACCTCGCTGCTACCTGCTTTTGAGGGTGCGGTTAAAGGACGCGAAGCATGAAGACCAAATCGTTCTGTCTCAGTGTCAAAACCAAGGAAGCGCCAGAGTTTATCGATATAACCGATTGGGTATCAGGATGCGTTGCCGAATCCCGGATCAGAAACGGATTTGCTGTCGTGTACTCGAAACACACAACTGCGGCAGTCAAGATCAACGAGAACGAGCCGCTGCTGCTCGAGGACATGACAACTTTTCTGGAGGGCGTCGCTCCCCGGCACGCACCGTACCGGCACAACGACTTCGAGATTCGCACGGTCAACATGAATCCGGACGAGTCGCCCAACGGCCACGCTCACCTGCAGCACCTGTTGCTGGGGACCAGTGAGACAGTGCCCGTTCTGAACGGCGAGATGCAGTTCGGCACCTACCAGAGCATCTTCTTCATCGAGCTCGACCACCCGCGCAAGCGGGAGGTGATGGTCCAGGTGGTCGGTGAATAGGCTGCTCGTGCCAACAGGTGGGCGCTTCCAGTGATGGTCGCGTTCCGCGGTACTCTCACATAGCCCGGCGGAAATGGCTGCACCGACATCCGAACTGGAGTTGGCCTACGCCGATTGTCAGAAGCTGACGCGGCGAGAGGCAAAGAACTTCTATTATGCGTTTGTGACCCTGCCGCAGGAAAAGCGGAAGGCCATCTACGCGGCTTACGCTTTCTGCCGTCATTGTGACGACTCGGTGGACGAAGCCGCATCTCCTGAGGAGAAGCTGTCCGCGCTGGCCGATCTTCAGTCCAGTTTGGTGCAGGCCTACCGGGGACGAGCCCCCACTCCCATGTTTCTCGCGCTGGCGGATGCTGCCGAGCGGTACTCCATTCCCGAGGACTACTTCCAGGAAATAATCCTCGGAGTCGAGAGCGACCTGGTAAAGACGCGTTACCAGGACTTTGATGAACTCAGGCAATACTGCTACCGGGTTGCGTCCGTCGTGGGCCTGGTGTGCCTGCAGATTTTCCAGTACCGCGATGAGGCCGCACGGGAATACGCCGTAGACCTGGGCCTGGCCATGCAACTCACCAACATAATGAGGGACGTCAGGGAAGACTGGAGCATGGGCCGGGTATATCTACCTCAGGATGAAATGGGGCGATTCGGCTACACTGAGCAGCATCTCGAAGCCGGGATACGCAATGATGCCTTCATTGAGTTGCTGCGTTTTCAGGGTCAGCGGGCGAGGTCATATTTTCGCAACGGCTTCCGGCTGCTGCCTTACCTTTCACGACGCAGCAGGGCCTGCCCGGCCGTCCTCGGCGCCATCTACTCGCGGGTGCTGGACCGCATCGAGGCATCTGAGTATGACGTGCTGGGGGAGCAACGAATCGCTTTGTCCACGGGCGAGAAGGCCAGGATCACGGCAAGAGCCTGGATGGCAAGCACGCTGGCCCTGCCCCGGCTGCGATAATGGTCCGATACAAACGCAGGCCATAGGCGTGACTCAGCCCTCTCGGTGTGCCGCGGCGAAAAGGGGACGATCTTTCCCGGGCTTCTGCATAGGGGAGTCTACGTCTCGTCCCTTCCTCGAAGGTGGGACTTCGGGAAATATAGTCCACTATTGACGTGAGGGACCGGTTGCCTGCCACAAGAGACTCCTGCCGGGGAAACCGGTGGCATTGGCGGGAATGCAGATTCCCCTGTTGGCCGCGCAAGGGCACAGAGATGACTTATTTTCCGGGTAAAGACGGTACTAGCCCTGCTGGCCGCGGTAGCCCCATGAGCTTCCCAGAGGCATTGCACCACGCGTATTCCGAGCTTGGCAGACTGTTCAAATGACACCGCAGCAAAAGGTTGTGGCGATAACCGGTTCCTCGGGCGACCTGGGTACCAAGTTTCTGGAGCATCTGGAAGATACCCCAGGCCTCGGTAAGCTGGTCGCATTTGACGTGCGGCCATTGAGGGCCCCTGTCCACAATATTGCTGCCTTTCGCAAGGACGTTACAGGGTCCATCCAGGTGGAGTTGGATAGACACCGTGTTACTACCCTGGTGCACCTGGCATTCCAGTGGGGCAAGGGTCTCAGGCGGCGCGAGGCGGCTGTCTTGAGCGAACGAAACCAGGAAATGTTGGAAAGGGTCATCGAGTCCTGCCTTGCTGCCGGTGTGGGCCACATCATTTACATAAGTTCACACTCGGTTTATGGCCCCGGCCCGGACTGCCCCACACCGGTGAGCGAGGAGTGGCCGGGGCGCCCGGAGCCGGGGTTTCCGTATGCAGAGGACAATTTCCGGGGGGAGGAGAGGCTGCAGCAGCTGGCGGATAGCCATCCGGACGTTAAGGTCACCATTCTGCGCTGTTGCCCTGCGCTGGGGGGCCTGACTTCAATGGGTCTGCTCCAGGAGCTGTACTTTCCGGGCTGGTTGGGGCTGTCGGACTACAACCCACCCCTCCAATTCGTGAGCGACGACGACCTGGCGAGGATCGTGTGCCAAATGATCCAGCAGGAGCATGCCGGCGTATTCAACATTGCCGCAGACGGTGTGGTCTTCCTGAGGGAATTCGCAGAGGCATTGTCGACGAAGCGAGTCCGGATGCCATCGACAATTGCCTACCCATTGAAACGCCTCACGGGGGCCGCGTTCGTGGCCTACAATCACCACCTGGACCGTTGGCCCGTCATAATGAGCACGGCAAAATTAAGGCGGGCGACCGGCTACCGCTTCCGGCTCACCGCCCTCGAGGCCGTCTCCTCCCTGGTCAGTTACAACGGGGAATTCCTGGACCGTCTTCCCAGGCTTCGGGAAGTCCGCTGATCTCCGGACGGCCCGGAGGTTCAGGCAGGGCGATCCGCCGAGGCAGTCAAGCTGGAGCATGCTGTTGCGCCTTATCATTGATACCGATCCCGGGGTGGACGACGCCATAGCCATACTGCTGGCGCTGGCCGCGCCTCAGGCCGAGGTGGTGGGGCTAACCACCGTGGGAGGCAACGTGTCGAGGGCCCGGGCCACCCGCAACGCACTGGCTCTGCTTGAGGCCGCAGGGCGAGCCGACATTCCGGTGGCTGCCGGTGCGGCGCGGCCCCGGTCTGGCCGGTACGCCCCGTCGGTGGACTTTCACGGCCCGGGCGGGCTGACAGTCCGCTTGCCGAATCCGATACAGTCTTCGGTGGAGGAGACCGCAGCGGAATTTCTCTCACGGGAGATCAGTTCCAACTCGGGCGGTGTCGGTGTCGGTGTCGTGGCCCTGGGCCCCCTGACCAACCTTTCCCTGCTGGAGGAGCGAAACCCGGGAACCCTGGGGCAGGCGGAGCGGTTGATCGTCATGGGCGGTGCGGTGGAGACACGCGGCAATGTGACGCCCCGAGCAGAGTTCAACTTTCACAGCGACCCCCTGGCTGCCGCCCACGTTCTGGGTCTGGGCCTGCAGATTCAACTGGCCGATCTCGCGGCCTGCCGACAAGTGGGCATCAGCCGTGAGGAGGCCAGCGGCCTGACAGCGAAGACGGCCCTGGGCACACTGGCGTTGCGCGTCCTGCAGGGATGGTTCCGCCGGGATTCGCAAAGGCAGCAATTCGAATTCTATGACCCCCTGGCCGTGGCATTGGCGCTGGACCCCGGAGTGGCGACGGCCCGCCGCGTAGCGCTTTCCGTTGGCACAGAGCCTGGGGACGGCTGGGGCGAAACTATGGTTCAGGGCGAACCCGGCGCCATTGGGGCGGCAGACAGGGTGGACGGAGGCCGTTTCTTTGCCCTGCTGGGTGAGGTGTTTGGCTGGCGGGGGCTGGACCGATGAATCCCTTGTACCCGGGAAATTTAACCGGAATCACCGTTTCGCAGGATGATTGAATAGTAACGCCGCCCATGGGCGGGATGCAAAGATTTTGCGATGGTCCTGACCATTTCGAATTTTGCTTTTTCCGTGCCTGACCGTATATCAGCTTTGGGCGTTCCCCTGTAGCATAGTAGGATGAATAGATCAGGCAGGTAAGGGAAAAATAATGTCCAAGATTATACTTTTTATGGCCCTGGTGTTCCTGGTGGGAGTCCTGGCGTGCGGCGGTGGTGACGCCACGGAGGCTCCTGCGGATACTCCGGTGCCGCCAACCGTGGCCCCGACCGAGACGCCGGAGCCGACCCCGGTCCCGGAGCCGACCGCCACCCCTGAACCGGCCGCAGGAATGATCGTTCCTCTGCGTATGGATGATCCGTTGGCCATAGCCACGGAACTGTCAGAGGGTGAGTTGGCCTGCCTGGCAGGTGTCGACGACCTGGACAACTTACTTCAGTTCTTTTCCACGCCGGAGTCGGCGACCTCCCAGCAGCAGCAGGAGTTGATTAATTGTCTCGAGGACGAGACGGTGTTGCGCCTCTTCCTGACTGGCCTGATAACAAATACCACGGGGCCACTCAGCGTGGATACGTCATCCTGCATTCGCGTCGGCATGGAGGGAATTGACCTGCGTTCGGTGATGCTGGCAGGCGTAGGTGGAAATGAGCAGGCGGCGATGGTCGGCAGCATGTCTGCCATGTTCCTGTCGCTCTCCTGCCTGAACGAAGAGGAGTTTGAGGCTGCCGGCCCCGAAATTGGCATGACCCAGGAGGATCTGGAGAGCTTCGATTGCGTCATGCAGGAAATGGGCGGTCCGGCGGGAATGGCTGCGGCGCTTGAAGCCGAAGACGAATCAGGCATTATGGCCCTGTTTGGAGCGGCGTTTGCGTGCGGGCTGGATATGGAGCCGGGCCCGTGAGGTCAGTGGCTGAATCGCAGGACGTTGGACAGGCTCTTGAGTCCCGTCCCTGCTGAAGAGCCTGAAGCACTCCGATAGAGAAGAGGCCGCTGGCGGTGATACAAACCGCCAGCGGCCTCTCTGATTGTGTCGAAATCGCCCGTCCGGGATCAGACCGGCACGGAGCGGGCGGCGGCTTCAGACCTCAGTATTGGTATCAGCTCCCTGCCGTAGTCCACGGTGTCCTGCAGCGGATCGAAGCCGCGAATCAGCACCGTGCCGCACCCAGCGTCGTAGTAGGCCAGCAGCGACTCGGCGACCTGCTCCGCCGTGCCGACGAGGGCGGTGGTGCTGCCTGCGGCGCCAGTGGCTGCGGCGATGGGCATCCACAGGCGCTGGTCGTGCACCTCGCCCTGGGCTGCGAAGTCCAGCAGTCGGCGGGACCCCACTGACTGAAGCCGTGCTGGCTGGTTGGGTCCGACGGAGTCGCCCACAGAGCCGCGAACCCGCTCCAAGATGCCGCGGGCGCGCTCCCATGCTTCGCCCTCGGTGTCGCCCAGGATGGGGCGCACGGACAGGCTGAAACGTATGTTGCGTCCGTACCGGGCAGCGCGGGACCGGATGTCCGCGACCTGCTCCCTGATGGCGGCGATGGGCTCGCCCCACAGTGCATACACGTCGGCGTACCTCGCGCCGACTTCCATTGCCGCTTCTGACGCCCCGCCGAAGTACAGCGGGACGTGGGGGCGCTGCTTTGTCCGCACCTGGCTGTGGGCCTGCTCCAAGTGGTAGAACTCTCCCTCGTAGTCGAACGGTCCGTACTCGGTCCAGATGCGACGCACTATGTCCATCCATTCGCCGGTGCGCCGGTAGCGGGAGTCGTGGTCCAGCCAGTCGCCGTCGCGGCGCTGTTCCTCGTCGCTGCCGCCGGAGATGACGTGCAGCGCGATGCGTCCGCCGCTGAGCTGATCCAGGGTAGCGGCGTGGCGGGCGGCCAGCGTGGGGGCCATGAACCCCGCGCGGTGGGCAATCAGGTAGCCGAGCCGCGTGGTGCGGGTGGCCGCGTAGCTTGCTACTGCGAAACTGTCGGCGGTGGCCGAGGAGTAGCCTATCAGCACCTTGTCGAAGCCGCTCTGCTCGTGGGCTTGGGAGAACTCTGCTATGTAGTCCCCGTCCACGCCGGCCGGGATCTCATCGGCTGGGTTGATGCCTCCGCCGAACAGGCTGACGGTAACTCCGCGAGAGGAGTCCCGCTCCCGGTTCACGCCGATCATGCCAATAACTTCGATGTTGGACATTTCCTTATCCTTGAGAACGGGATGGGAGAGCGGGATGGCCGGGAGTCACGACACGCTGGCGTCGATACGGGGCAGCAGAAACGTGGAATGGCAGTGGCTCAGGCCCGCCAGCACCGGGATGGCCAGCGCGTAACCCGCCTCGCCGGGCGTGTAGCCGACGGTGAGAACCGCGACCCAGGTGAGGATGGGAAGACCGGCCAGGAACATGAACAGGGCGACCATCGCCTTTCTTGTCTGGTAGAGAGCGACCAGTGACAGCGCTCCCAGCGGCAGTGCAATGATCGGGAAACTGGCAATCAGCACCCCCACCGCAACGGCTGCCCCTCGGCCACCGCGGAAGCGCAGGAACACGGGCCAGATATGGCCGATGAGCGCCGTGATACCGGCAAACATCTCGGTGCCGATGTCGTCATCGATGACGCTCACCACTATCACTGCTACGCCGCCCTTTATGATGTCCAAGGCACCGCAGGCCAGCCCGGCACGAGGGCCGATCTCGCGGTACACATTGGCCGCGCCGCTGTTGTTGTCGCCGACACTGCGTATGTCGCGCCCCATGGCGAAACGGGCAAACAGGTAGGCCGTCGGGATTGCCCCGATCAGATAGCCCAGCAGTCCCAGTCCGATCCAGCGGGCGATGTCAGTCAGGATTTCCACCGGTCGCGGCGGCCTCCCTTACACGGCAGGAGTAGCCATCAGGCTACTCCTGTTCCGGACTGCGGTCCTGCAATGGATACCACGAGACGGCTCCGGACTCGACCAGGGAGCTGACATACCGGTCGTTCCTGACGCTGGCGATAACGGCGCGGGCGGTTTGGCCGGTGAATTCCTCCAGAAACTGCGCATTTCGCTCAGCGCGGTCCGTATCTCGCTGGTCGGCGGTGCAGGAAGTCTCCACCGCAATGTAGTGCAAGCTGCTTCCATCACTGCCTTCGATAACGAGGTCGGCATCGCGGAAGTTGCGCAGTTGATTGCTGGAGATGTTTCCAGCGGCCATTCTGGACATGCGAACTAGTTCTTCGGGAGCAACGGTTCTGACGTATTCGAGGTCCATTTCAGCGGCTATGGCCGCAGGATTGCGGATGATCGCCTCTCGCGTGTAAGCACCCCGGAAGTTGCCAATGTCGCCTTCTATCCTGGTCAGTCGCCGAGCAAAACCCTCGTTGAACTGCTTTTGCTCAGTGTTGAACTGCTTCTGCTCCTCCACAAACGAGGTCATCTGGTCCACGAACGCCGTCACCCGATCAACAAAGGTATTGAAACGAGCGGGCAACTGCAACAGTTCCTCGCCCAAAATCTGAGCGCGCACAGCTGCCTTCCAGTGCGGGTTCTCTTCCAGAGCGCGAAGAAAGTCTTCCTGATTATTGATGGTGGTCATAATGGTTCGCCCAAGCCCATCGGCACGTTATGGTAAAGACGCCTTCAGGATACTACGGCCTCTCGATCTCCGGGAGAGATCTTGAGGAGAGTTCTTCAGGCCGCCGGGACCGCAGCGGGGACGGCGGCGGTACACCAGTGCAGGTACTTGGGGTTGCGGCCGAAAACGATGTCGAAATACATCTGCTTCAGCTGCGACGATACCGGACCGGGGTTGCCGTCGGCGATGGGGCGGCTGTCCAGCGAGATCACCGGCGTAAGGTGGGCCGCCGTGCCGGTCAGAAACACTTCGTCGGCCAGATAAAGTTCGGTGCGGTCGATTCGGCGCTCCACCACCTCGATGCCCAGTTCCTCGCTCGCCAGCTCCATCACGGTATCGCGAGTGATGCCGGGCAGGGGGTTGTCCTCGAGGACCGGGGTGATCAGTTTCCCCTTGCGCATCATGAAGAGGTTTTCGCCGGAGCCCTCGGCGACGTGTCCGTCCTGGTTCAGCAGGATGGCCTCGTCGAAACCGGCCAGGACAGACTCCGTCTTGGCCAGGATGCTGTTCAGGTAGTTGGCAGAGGTCTTGACCTGGGTCGGCGTCATCTGGTCCTCGAGACGACGCCACGACGAGGTGCAGCAGCGCAGGTTCTCGGTGCCCAGATAGTTGCCAAAGGGCACTACGATCAGGGTGAAATCGCTGGCGATCTCGTGGAGCTTCAAGTTGGCGACCAGCTCCTCGCTCTTGTAGGCGAGGGGTCGGATGTAGACATCGGAGCGGTTGCCGTTTTTCTCCACCAGCTCGACGGTGATTTTGCAGAGGTCGTCGACGCTGTAGGGGATGTCCAGCATCAGCATGCGGCATCCCAGGTGCAGGCGTTCGTAATGCTCACGAAGACGAAAAATGTAGGTGGTCTCGTGTTCTGCGTTCCAGTTACCGCGGATACCCTCGAAAACGGCGGTGCCGTAGTGGAGGGCATGGGTCATCACACTCACACGGGCATCTTCCAAAGGCACCACCTCGCCCCGGAAAAAAGCGAACTGGGGTGGGGTAGCGCTACTGTCGGAAGCCGTGCGGTTGGTCATTTCAACTGTCCTTGGGCCAGATTCAGGGCTAGATTATATTTGAAATCGCAAATCTGTGCCAACCTTTCGGCGCAGTGCCCAGGCTGAGGAAATTTGGCGATGCAGAACGGTCCGTTGGCAACAAGGGACCGTGGAATTCCGCTTTCGTGGGAATGACGGCTGCCTTTCGTCTAAAAGCGATTGCTCCGGGGCAGTGTCGAAGATTATCGCAAAGTTGCGCCCCGATTGATGGCCGCTCGTCCTGAGCTGTCGAAGGATGCCCTTTCAAGCCACTGGTGGTTCGACAGGTTCCCCATCTGCTGGATGGACCAGCCTTTGCAATCGACCTTTGACAGCCTGCGCAGTGTCATCGAGTTGCCGTTTCCCCCTCGGGGGAAACGTGTCATTCCTAGTGGAGCGAATAATCTCTCTCAAGACAAAGACACCTCATTGCCCTTCCGGGTCACAATAAAATAACCTTGGCGCGCCAGGGCATTGGAACCAGCCGCCAGCTCTTTAGTTTATAATGCCACTGATTTTTCGGGATCATATCACCCGTCTGGCGCGGCATGGAGCCAGGGAGGCATGAGGGAACAGGCAGTTAGAATCGCTGGAGCGGGATTGGCCTTGCTGGGAACGGTTGGCCTGGCAATTGCTGTTGTCTTACTCCTCACCGGGGGAGATGACGTGGCGCCTGTGATGATAGTCGCACCCGAACCGACGGCAGTGCTCGAGCAGTCCGTACCCGAGATGAGGGTACATGTCAGCGGAGCCGTGATGGCGCCAGGCGTATATGAGATGCGCGAGGGCGATCGGGTAATGGATGCCATCGCCGCTGCCGGGGGAGTGCAGGCGGATGCAGACCTTGGGTCCATCAACCTGGCCCTGCGGGTGCAGGACGAATCCCACTATCATATACCTGCCCTGGGCGAGTTTCCGGCGGTGTCCGCCCCGGAATCCACTTCTGCAGCTTCGTCCAGCGTGCGGGCCCCTTCTCAGCGCGATAGTCCTTCCGTCTCGCTGATCGATCTCAACACCGCTACGGGACAGGAACTGGAGACGCTGCCCGGAATCGGGCCCGTCATGGCGGAGCGAATAATTTCCTATCGCGAAGTCAATGGGCCCTTCGCATCGGTCGACGACATTGAAAACGTTCCTAGAATAGGCCCGAAGACCCTTGAGTCAATACGTCCGCTGGTCACGGTAGCGGGCAGCCGGTAGCGGTCCAGTGCCCGCTGCTGGGAGTCCGGCGCTCCGGGTGTTCCGAAAGTTGCTGATGCGGGGGTTCGGTCCTTGAGGATCGCTCTGCTTGCGGCGGCCTGGATGGCTGGAGTGCTGCTGGGGTTCGCCTCCGGGGTGGATCCAGTTGCGGCGTGGCTGATGGCGGTGGCTGCAGGATTGGGCGTTTTCGGCCTGTGGCTGCTGCGGGTACCGGTGTTTGCTGCCGTGCTGGCAGTGATCCTCCTGCTGGGACTGGCCCGCGTCGGGCTCCACGAACAGGATGCCTCACCGGTCGTGACTTCAGGGCAAGCCATAGTTGCCACCGGCAGCATTTCCGATGATCCACAGACCACGTCGCGACGGGTGCGATTCGAGCTTCATGTTTCCGAAGTTGAATTTGACGGGGTGGAAATCGACGGGGAGGAATCCGGCGGAGATGTCTTGGCAGGCGACGAGCGGTGGCTGGTATACGCCAGCCCGCCCAATGACCTGGTCCTGGGCCGCAGTACACCATACTTTCGCTATGGCGACCGGGTTGTGGTCCGGGGTGTACCGCAGGAACCTGAAGCCATTGGCGGGTTCGATTATCGCTCATACCTGGCATCCCAGGGCATCACCGCGACGATGTTTGCCGAACATGCTGAAGTTGTTGGTGAGGGTGGAGCCCTGTGGCGTACAGGTATCTATGCTCTCCGGGGGAGGCTTGCAGACAGCATTGAGCGGGCGATGCCCTACCCGGAATCGGCGTTGGCCACGGCGATGCTTCTTGGCAAGAGGGAGGCCTTGCCTCCGGAACTGGTCGACAGATTCCGCGACACCGGCGCGGCGCACCTCCTGGCCATCTCCGGGCTCCATGTAGGCGTACTGCCCGCGGTTGTGACGGGTGCGACCGCCTGGCTGCTGGGACGGCAACGGCCAACGTACCTGGTTGTGGCCGGGTCGGCTGTCTGGATATATGTTTTGATGGCCGGGGCCCCGCCGTCTGCCTTACGGGCTGCCGTGATGGGTACGGTGTACCTGGCAGCGCTGGGATTCGGACGCCCCTCCAGCGCTCTTCCCGCTCTGGCACTGGCAGCCGCTCTGATGACTGCAGTGTCGCCGGGACTGGTGCGGCAGGTCAGTTTTCAGCTCAGCTTTGCTGCCGTTGGAGGTATTGCGCTGTCCCTGGCAATGGTGGGTGGCCGGTTGAATTGGGGACTCTCCCCGTCAGCGGGGTGGGCGAAACGTATTCTGGGTTGGGGGGCTGCGCTGGTGGTAGTGTCGGCAGCCGCAACCCTTGCCACGTGGCCTTTGGTGGCCTCAAACTTCGGGCAGGTCGCACTGTTGGGCGTTCCGGTTTCCTTACTCACGGTGCCGGTGGTGGCGCCGCTCATAGTTACAGCGGCCGCGTCTGCCCTGTTGGGCGCCGTTTTGGCGCCTGCCGGAGTGGTGCTGGGCTGGATTGCCGTGGCGCCTGCAGCGTGGGTCATAGGCGTGGTATCGATATTCCCATCGTGGACGGTGGAGGCAGATTGGATCGGCCTTCCACTGATGCTGGCGTGGTACGGCGGTCTCGGAACAGTCCTTCTGGTCGCACAACCGCACCGGATGCGCCGCCTGCGTAGAACCGTAGCAAATGCTGCCGCGGCGATCATTGGCAGCCTTCGCGATCGTCTCCTGCGGAACCCGGTAGACTGGTTGAAATTCAATATGCGGTGGTCTCTTCCCGGCCCGCGTTTCACAGTTCCGGCAGCAGCATTGGTGATCGCTGCCGCAGTCATCCTGTGGCTTCGGGTTGTGGATGGGCCAGATGGTCATCTACATGTACAGTTCCTTGATGTAGGTCAAGGGGACAGCACCCTGATCGTCACACCGTCGGGGCGGCAGATGCTCATCGACGGCGGGCCCGACGGGGACGTGGTATCGCAGCGGTTGGCCGAAGTCATGCCGGGTGGTGACTGGAGCATTGACGTCGTGCTGATGACCCATCTCGACTCCGACCACAGCCACGGCCTACTGGAGGTGCTGGACCGATTTACAGTAGGTGCCGTGTTGACCGGCCCGCATCCCGCGGACAGTCCGGTCAGGGAGGAATGGGAACAACGGCTGAGGCAGAACGATGTCAAGCCGGTGGAAGTTAGTGCCGGACACATGATACGGCTGGAAGAAGGTGTGGAACTGGAGGTGCTGAATCCTTCGCCGGGCCGTCTTTTCGGAGATGCCAACAATGACTCAGTTGCGATACGGCTCACGTTTGGAGACACAAGCGTACTGATGACGGCGGATATGGAGCAAGAGGCCGAGTTTCGCCTGATAAACAACGGTGGGCCTCTTGCCAGCACCGTGCTGAAGGCAGGGCATCACGGCAGCGGAACATCCACGACACAGAAATTCCTGGATGCGCTCGAACCGGCGGTTGTTGTCGTTTCCGCTGGGCTCGACAACCAATACGGCCACCCAGCGCCAGATGTGCTGGGGCGGCTGGAGGCGGAGGTGGGAGCAGAAAACGTGTATCGCACAGACCTGCAGGGAACGATCGAGGTGGTGTCCGATGGCGCGAGGTGGTGGGTGAGGACGGAGCGGTAGGTGGGCTGCTACACGTTGGGGGGGTACAATCGCAACCGTTGTCTTTCAGACCTCAGTTTCTATATGCTGTCAACATCGCAGATCAGGGGAATGCAGATGCAGACTCAACAAATGGGCGTTCTTGAACATCGCGAAACGGCTCAGAAGTTCCTACAGGAAGCTGACGAGTACTTCCGGCTTGGAGATGATCTACAGGGCGCAGAGAAGATGTGGGGCGCCGCTGCACACGCTGTCATCGCCGTCTGCCAGCAAAGGGGCTGGCGCCACCGGAGCCACCCGTCCATGAGTGAGGCGGTAGCCCGAATAAGCAGTGAATTGCGCGAGACAGGTGACGAACACACTGCTGTTATTCTGGACGGTGGATTCGTTGCTGCCTCAAACGCCCACGTCCATTTCTACCACAGGGATATGGACCTGGAGGGTGGAAACGGGCAATACTTTGCAAGAGCGAAGGGTCTCGTGGAACAGTTCGTTGGCCGGATGGTAGCATTGTCCGAGTCACTGGACTCGCAATAGGCGGTACAGGGATACAGAATGCGAAAGGGGTGGCCTGTTGGTTGCCCCTTTCTTTGTCAATGAATTATGGTCCTGGTGGGATTCCGGGTCAGGGGGGCAACTAATTGGCAGACACAGTTCGGATTGACGGGCGACGGTGGGATGAACCGCGTCCGGTGAGCATCACAGTGGGATACCAGCGGTCGGCGGAAGGGTCGGCGCTGATCGAGATGGGCGGAACCAAGGTGCTCTGTGCCGCCTCGCTGGAGGAGCGGGTGCCCGCATTTCTGCGCGGACAGGGCACGGGCTGGGTGACGGCCGAGTATTCGATGCTGCCCCGGGCCACCAACACCCGCACGTCACGCGAACGCGACACGGGCAGGGTCAGCGGGCGCTCGCAGGAGATCCAGCGGCTGATAGGGCGCTCTCTGCGCTCAGTAACCGACATGGCAGCACTGGGCGAGCGCACGGTGCAGATCGACTGCGACGTCATCGAGGCCGACGGTGGGACGCGCACGGCCTCGATTACCGGGGCCTATGTGGCGCTGCACCAAGCCATGCAGATGCTGGTACGGAATAGCGTCCTGCGCCGGGTGCCACTGGAGTGCCCGGTGGCGGCCGTCAGCGTGGGCCTCCTGTCATCGAGACAAGGGCGCGAGGACCTGCTTCTCGACCTTTGCTATGCCGAGGACTACGAGGCGGACGTGGATTTCAATGTTGTGATGACGGCCAACGGAGGCCTGGTGGAGTTGCAGGGGGCGACAGAGGCCCGGCCTTTCGCGCGGCCAAAGGTGGAGCAGGTACTGACGCTGGCCGCCCGTGGTCTGGAGCCTGTGTTCCAGGCCCAGCGTGCGGCCCTCAAGAGGGTTTAGCAGGGGCAGTACCAGTCTTCGCTAGGGCCACACCGGCTCCCTGACTCTGTTCGGGCCGATACAGAGCCAGGCTGCTATCGCGGGATGTTCAGACCGGCGATCCTCCTCCTGACCTCCGCCAGGTTCTGGGACGGCCCGGAAACGTCCCACTCGATACTGACCATGTGGTCGCGGTTGTACAGCGCTGGCGGGTTGTTCAGCACGAACAGAGGGTTGGCGCTGTATATCTCTGACAGCAACTGGTGGAGCAGTCCCCTGGCCTCCTCCTCGATGGCGTCGGCATCTGCAGACAAGGGACTGGCGAGCTGATAATGATGCAGGATCAGCCTTCCGGTCACCATCACAACCTTGACCCGCAACCACAGTCCCGATGGTGTCATTGAATCACTGGCCATTTGCGTTCTCACCCCTGGCGCTGGCTCACCCCATCGGCGCACCGACCCTCCCGGTCATTGCGCATGTTCAAGGTTACCCGGTTGGAGATGAAAAACGAAAGCGCCCCGCCAGCCACTTTGGAATGAGAAACGGGGCGACTTAATCGGCTGATTCGGGTGGGTTGGGGCCTTGGCTAGTCCGTCCTGTGCCCGTCCTCCGTTAGATGGACCAGTGGCAGGCCCAGTTCCGATAACGGGCCCTCGACAGAAGCGCGGTCACCTACGACCAGGATCTGCAGGTTGCCGGGCAGGATGTGCGCCTGGGCCACGCGGTGCACGTCCTCCAGTGTTACGCCCTCGATGGAAGGCCGGACGGTCCGGAAGTAGTTCTCGGGGAGGCCGAACTGCTCCATGGCCACCAGTTGGCCGAGAACTGTCGCGGGGCGCTCGAAGCTGGCAGGATAGGCCCGCAACAGGCCGTCCTTGGCGTTGGACAGCTCTTCGGCCGTGATGGGGCGTTCCCCGCTGACCTCCCGGAACTCCTTTATCGTCTCGTGGACCGACGCGCCGGTGGCGTCGCTCTGCACCGAACCGCCGGCCACCAGCAGGGACTGGCGGCGGTGCCACTGGAGGGAGGACATGTAGCCGTAACTGTATCCTTTGTCCTGACGAAGGTTCTGGTTGAGTCGCGCCGAAAACTGTCCGCCGAAAGAGTAGTTGGCCAGCAGGAGGGGGAAGTAGTCGGGATGTCGCCGTGGCACCAGGGAATGGACAGCGCGGATTACGGACTGCGGCGCACCGGGCCGGTCGACCAGGTAGATTGTCGTCGAACTGACGGCGAGATCGCTGTCGCCGCCGGCCTCACCTGCCGGGGATGCTCCGTGCCACTCGCCGAAGACCGCGGCGGCGCGGCCCATGACGTCCTCGCGCTTGATATCGCCGACAACCAGCAGGTGGGCCATATCCGGGCGGTAGCTGCGTCTGAACTGGCCGATGAGGTCGTCGCGGGTGATGGCTTGAATCGACGCCTCCGTGCCTGATATAGGGTGGGCGTACCCGCTTTCCGCAGGGTAGATCAGGCCTGCGAGCAGTCGCTCGGCTATGACGTTGGGCTCGTCCTTGCTGCGGCGCAGGTCGGTCAGGTGCTCACGGCGAACGCGGTCCAGTTCGTGTTGCGGGAAGTCGGGTGAGAGGATCACCTCAGCCATCATTTCCAGCGCGCTGCCCCAGTGCTTCGACAACGTCTCGGTGGAAACCGAGCTGTATTCGCGGCGACTGTCCGCGGAGAGGCGCGCGCCGATGAATTCAAAGTCGTTGGCGATCTGCTGGCTGGACTTGCCTGCCGCCCCCTCAGGAAGCATATCACCGACGAGACCGGAAAGACCGGGCAGGTCGGCCGGGTCGGCAGAGGCGCCCGAGTCCAGCAGCACGCCAAAGGCAACAATGGGCATGCCGGGCTGCTCGACCACGGTAACCCCCATGCCATTGGGCAGGCGATCGCGGGTGGGCAGCGGCGGCGTGAAGGCCGGCTCGCTGGTTGGCGGCGGCATGATATTGCGGTCGACTGTGGTCGTGGCGGCCGAGAGAGGCGTCTCGGGTAGCACGCGCAGGCTTACACGGTTGTCGGAGACGTAGGTCCCGGCCACGCGAAGGATGTCGTCGCGTTCCACGGCGAGGCAGCGGTCGAGGCTGGTGTTGATCAGCCCGGCGTCGGACTCGAACACGTTGAAGTGGTTGAGCTGATCGGCGCGGCCTCCGAATCCGCCGATGCGGGCCAGCTGGCGGAAGTGGGTGGCCTCGATGCGGTTCTTGGAACGGGCAATCTCCTCGTCGGTGGGCGGGTTCCGGTGGATGTTCTCCAGTTCCGCCTCCACGGCTGTCTCGATCTCGTCCAGGCTGTGGCCTTCGGCGGCAGTCACTTGAACCAGGAGCTGCCCGGCAATCTCCGAGGGAACGTAGCGAACGAAGGCATGCTGGGCGATCTGCTTTTCGTAGACCAGCGAGCGATGCAGGCGGGAACTGAGGCCGTCGGACATTACCGCCTGGTACAGTTCCAACGGAGCGTCGTCCGGATGGCCCTCGGGTGGAGCGGGCCAAGCGATGTAGAGGCGGGGCAGGGTGACCTTGTCCCGAATCTCGATGTCGACACGCCCCGAAAGCAGGGAGTCCTGGCGCCCGACGCGGGGAACGCTGTCTCCGGGGGGCAGGTCGCCAAAGTAGCGGTTCACCAGTTCCAGCGCCTGCCCGGGATGAAAGTCACCTGCGATGGCGAGGCTGGCGTTGGTGGGACCGTAGAAGCGCTGGAAGAATTCCTTCACGTCCTCCAGGCTGGCGGCATCGAGGTCCTCCTGGGAGCCGATGGTCATCCAGTGGTAGGGATGGGGCAGCGGGAACAGCGCCGACTGCAGGTGCTGGTGGGCCATGCCGTAGGGGCGGTTTTCGTAGGACTGGCGGCGCTCGTTCTTGACGACGTCGCGCTGCACGTCGAACTTCTGCTGGTCGAGGCCGTCCAGCAGGAAGCCCATGCGGTCGGCCTCGAGCCAGAGCGCCAGCTCGAGGTAGTTGGACGGCACGTCTTCCCAGTAGTTGGTGCGGTCAGTGGTGGTGGAGCCGTTCAGGTTGGCGCCGGCTTTCTGGAGTGGTTCGAAGTGGCTGCGATTGTGGTGCTTGGTTCCCTCGAACATCACGTGCTCGAACAGGTGGGCGAAACCCGTGCGGCCCATCTCCTCGTTCTTGGAGCCGACGTGATACCAGACGTTTACCGCGACGATGGGGATCGTGTGGTCCTCGTGCAGGATGACGTCCATCCCGTTGGAAAGCCGGTGCTGCTCGAAGGCGATGGTGACCATCAACAAACTTCCTAAGTGTAGGGTTGGATGACGTATAAGTTCCGTTAGGCAGACTCCACCGGTGCGGGCTCTACATCAGCAAGGCTTCTTCCGGTACGAGTCTCTGTCCAATCGGGTCCACTACCAGAAGCATGTCTTCCAGCGCGGTTGCACCCAACAGGTATAAACCTTCCGGACCGAAGACCACTCTGGCCTCCCCTTCGAACCCCCCAGTCTCGAAGTAGGCCAAGGCAGTCTGGTATTCGACTCTTTCGCCGTTGGCAATTCGTAGCCGCCTCGAACGAGCGGGTGCTATCCCCATTCGTTCCAGCGTGGATGCCGGAATCATTGAGTAAGTTGCCCCAGTGTCGACCAGGGCATTTACGGTTTCAGTGGCGCCAGTGGTCAAGTTGCCAACGGTGAGGGGGACACTGAAAGTTCCCACGCCTACTCGTCGGCCTCGTGAGCCCAGTAGTTCTCGTCGGTGCGCTCGCTGATGGGCGGGTTGGTGCGGTTGTTGGCGACCTCTTCTGCGTCCCAGAGCTTGGAGAACTTGAGGGCGCGGGGGCAGTGGCTGTATGACTCTTCGACTTCGATGAGCAGGCCCTGCAGGTGGCGGGAGTTGTCGTCGGTCTCGTATAGCGCAAGCTCGATATTCTGCTGGTCGAGCTCGTCCTTGCCCACGATGCTGGCGCGGCCATTGACGCGGACTGTGTCGTTGATGCCGGGGATGAAGAAGATAAGGCCGACGTAGGGGCTGTTCTCGATGTTCTGGTAGGACTGGAACAACTTGTTGCCGGCCACATCGGGGAACAGCAGGCGATGGTCGTCGATCACTTTGACAAAGCCGGGCTTGCCGCCCTTGGGCGAGGCGTCGCAGCGGCCTTCTGCATCGGCGGACGCCATCACCACGAAGGGAGCATTCGCCACGAATTCCTGCACCCACGGCGTCAGGTGGCCCTTGAGCTTCTTGACTGCCCTTTCCGACGGCGGTCCGAACTGCCCGTTAAAAGTGCTATCGCCGACTGAGGCCTCATCTCTGATGGCTGTCATATCGCCTGCTCCTTATAATCTGACTCGTATCCCGTGATTCTAGCCGTCCTGCCGGAAAGCGTCTAGCGATGGCTAGAACTCAATGCCCGGCTGGGCCTTGATGCCAACGTGGTAGGGGTGCTTGACCAAGGTCATCTCGGTGACCAGGTCGGCAAACTCAACCAGTTCAGGCGGGGCGTTGCGGCCCGTGATGATCACGTGCATCATTTCGGGCCGATTGCGCAGGGTTTCCAGCGCCTCTTCCACCGGCACCCAGCCGTAATGAAGGGCGTAGGTGAACTCGTCGAGGATCACGACGTCGTGCTCGCCCTTGGCGATGACCTCCTTGCAGTCGTCCCAGTGGGCGCGGGCCAGCTCGGCTGAGCTGTCCAGGTCCTTGGACCTCCAGGTGAACCCGTCGCCCATGGCCCGGACCTCAATGTCCATCTTCTTGGCGGCGCGCTGTTCGCCGAAGTTGGCAGTTGTGTGCTTGATGAACTGGAGCATGATGACTTTCATGTCGCGGCCCCAAGCCCGGAGCATCACGCCCATGGCAGCGGTGGTCTTGCCCTTTCCGGTGCCGGTGTTGACGATGACGAGCCCCTTGTTGATGCGGGGACCGGTCACTGACTGGGGAGCGGGTTCCGTTCTCTCGCCGGTGGTGTTCTGGTTGCTGGTGGTCATTCTTTCAATTCCCCATAATAGATGATTAGCGGGCAGGGACTTGACCCCCACCTTGACCCTCTCCCCAAGAGGGAGGGGACTTTCCTAAAGTCGGACCTTGCTGTGGGCGGCGCAGGTCTCGACGAAACAAGGAGCCAGGTCGGGCGCGCTGCCCAGGTGGACGTGAACGTAGGTGGCCCAGACGCTGCCGGAACGGAAGCCGTCGGGGCGGCCGCCCTGGTTGACCACCCGATAGACTGACTCGCTCTCATCGGGGGCCTGCTCTAGCGTGGACCAATGGAACTCGTGGCCGCGCACCTGCTGACCCGCCGAGAGCAACGGCCCGTCGCCAAGGGCCTCCACCTCGCGGTAGCCCAGGGACAGACGGGACTGTGACATGGCCGACACGGCGGGAACCAGCCCGGCCATCGCGTGGGCCTCGCCGTCAAACCCTTTGAGACTGCGCCCCAGGTACATCAGGCCCCCGCACTCGCCGTACAGTGGAATGCCCCGTGTCGCGGCATGCCTGATGGAGTCCAGCATCGGCCGGTTGGCCGAGAGCTCGGCGGCGAACATCTCCGGGAAACCACCGCCGAGGTATACCCCGCCGGCGCCCTCGGGCAGCGATTCGTCTTCCAGCGGGCTGAATGGGACGATCTCAGCGCCCCAGGCTTCCAGCAGGTCCAGGGAGTCCTGGTAGTAGAAGTTGAACGCCTGGTCCTGGGCCACCGCGATGATTGCGCGCTTCGGCTGGGGCTCCGCTGGGTAAACCTGCGGATGAGATGCCGGAGGTGAGCACAGTTGCGCCAACTGGGCGACGCGACTGACGTCAATGGTCTCCTCTACCTGGGCGATCAGGGCGTCGTACCACTGGTTGGCAACCGTACCCTCGACCGTCGGGATCAGGCCGAGGTGCCGCTCGGGCTGTTCGAACTCAGCGCGGCGGGGCAGGTAGCCCAGCACCGGCAGGCCCGTGGTGGCCTCGATCTGCGGCTGGCAGAACTCCAGGTGTGCCGGGCTGCCGACGCCGTTCAGGATTACGCCCGCGACGTTCAGCTGGGGGTCGAACTGCTGGTAGCCCAGCACTTCGGCGGCGACGCTGCGGGCAACCTTTGAGGCGTCGGCCACCAGGATCACCGGGGCGTTCAGGAGCTTGGCCAGCTGAGCGGTCGAGCCCTCCTCGTCCAGGCTGGAGTGGCCGTCGAACAGGCCCATAACGCCCTCGATGACGGAGATCTGACGCTTCGAGGAGGCCTTGCCGTAAAGCTCCAGGACCGTGGCGTGGGGCAGGAGCCAGGTATCAAGGTTGCGGGAGGGCACGCCGCAGGCGATCTGATGGTATGACGGGTCAATGTAGTCCGGCCCGGCTTTGAAGGGCTGAACGGCATATCCCCGGCGGTTCAGCGCGCCCATGATGCCGGTGGCGATGGTGGTCTTGCCCACCCCGCTGCGTACTCCGGCGATGACAACGGTTGGAGTCATGTGTTGTGGTCCCCGGTCGCGTGCGGAGGGGATTTTTGACACCTGCACTGCTCAACGCTACGATAGCACAACGTTCGTCTCTTGGCAGTAAACCCCTGTCCAAGTCGTGCATCACAGTGGGAATAGACGGCGTTTCCCGGATCGACGAACTCCTGTTTCGTGGCCCAGGAGGCAGGCATGACAACCGAAGCCATCCAGTTCCGGCGAGAGTTCTGGACCCAGTATGCCCGGCTTTACCCTGACGACGGTGTCAGCGAAGGCTGGGGCAGGGCATATACGTGGATTCCGGTGGGCTCCACGGGGCTGAACGTCTCGCTGGCGGTATACCACTGGGGTGCCGGACTCTGGCTGCGGGGAGGCAGGGGCGAGTCGCTGATGGACTCGGCGCCGCGTCTCCGGGTCTACAAGGAATCGTTCTTCGAGATGCTCAATGACGCTTTCGATGGGCGTCTCCATGCCGGACCTCGAACCGAGTGGGGGGAGTTGGAAGGTGGATTCGACGCGAGGATGGAGTTCGACGTCTCCGACCCGGAATCCTGGCCCGACATGGCGGCCTGGCTCCACTACATGCTGCAGATCTACCTCCGGGTGATCGAAAACTCGCTGGTGCTGCGGGAGTAGTGGGAGAACTGGTTCCCTGTTACGAGTTGGAGAT
Source organism: Dehalococcoidia bacterium (assembly GCA_965261885.1). Lineage (GTDB taxonomy): Bacteria > Chloroflexota > Dehalococcoidia > Lucifugimonadales > UBA3495 > VXOI01. The sequence goes on along the minus strand of CBDHDY010000014.1, from coordinate 317,086 downwards.
GGAAGAGAACCAGTCCTGGCTGGCGGACCAATCAACTCGACTGTTGGCAACAATCTTGAAAGGCAGGTTTGAACATGCCCAGGCTTGAGACTCTCAGCGAAGTGCAGCGCAATATGCTGCAGATGTTTCCGTGCATGGAGCACGATGACACTCCATGGACGCCGGTGCGGAAGCCCCTGAGCGAGAGCCGCATTGGGCTGGTAACGTCGGCAGGGTTGCACCTCAGGGACGACAAGCCCTTCATCTCCGACCTACGGGGAAAGGGTGACTCGTCGTACCGTGTGTTGCCGCGCTGCACGCCGGCTTCGGAGATCATTCAGAGCCACGTCAGTATCGGCTTTGACCACACCGGCATCTACCGAGACATCAACGTGACTTACCCCATCGACCGGCTGGAGGAGTTGCGGGAACAGGGCGTAATCGGTTCGCTGGCCGACAACTACTACTCGTTCATGGGCGCTATACGCGACGGCTCCGAGCTGGCGAACGAGACTGGCCCAGAGGTGGCGCAGCGCATGCTGGATGAGGGTGTGGAGGTCGTATTCCTCACACCCACTTGACCCCTGTGCTCGCACGCGGTCAGCGTGCTGGCAAGGTGCTTCGAGGAAGCCGGCATGAGCACCACCGGCGTGGTCCTGGTGAAAGAGCACGCGGAGCGGACCAAGCCGCCGCGGATGCTGTGGGTGCCGTACGCCTTCGGCAACGTCCTCGGGCGGCCCGGCGATCCACTGATCCAGCACCAGGTGATGAAGGCTGCCTTCGACCTTCTGGAGTCTGAGAGCGGGCCGGTCCTGGAGGAGTTCGAGGATCATACAGCGCCGGAGCCGCTGCTCCAGGCCTCGGAGACGAATCGCTCTGAAACGTCCAGAGGACTCAACCCTGCCGACGAACTGACGGCACTGCGACCGTACTACGAGCGATGGGTGGAAAAGAACGGTGGCCGCACCGCCGTGGGCGTCAGCAGTGTGCCGCAGCGCCGGTTCCGAGGCGTGATACGTTTCCTGGAGGCCTATGCCGCGGGGGAGGACACTGATTACGACGGACGCCCCGATGGCGTGGGAGTGCCACAGTTCATCCGGTACTGCGTCGACGACCTCAAGGCGTTCTACTACGAGGCACGAATGGAACAGCGCCCCGGGACGGACGACGCGGCCATCCACGACTGGTACTGGAGCGAGACAGCCATGAGCGGGCTGATCGTCAAGCTGGCCGAGACGATGGGCCAGTCGGAGGACCCGGCAGTCAAGGCCATCCCTTACGGCCTGGCACGATAGTCAGTTTTTCCTGCGGTGACCGAGCCCTCTCCATACACGGAGGGGGCATTTTCTTATAGGAGATAGTTCAGATGGCTTTCTACACGTACGATCACATACATCTGCTGAGCCCGGAACCCCTGGAGACGGCCAGGTACTTCAATGAGATGTTCGGAGCCCGCATCGTGGAATCGGTCCAGTCGGACGGCAACCCCCGTGTGGATCTGGACCTGAACGGGCTGGAAATTTTCATAGCCCGTTGTGCCGAGGACACGACACCCAGCGCCGACCACCCCGCACCGGGGGCTGGACCATTTCGGTCTGCGCGTTGAGAACCTGGATGCGGCGGCAGCGGAGCTCAAGGCCAAAGGGGCGGACTTTACCTCGGAACCGCGCGAGATACGTCCCGGCGTCAGGATTGCCTTCGTGGTTGCGCCCGGCAACATCCGCATCGAACTGCTGGAAAAGGACCCAAACGCGTGGGATCGTAGCCGTCGAGCGCTTCGGTGGACAAGTGCCTTCTGCAGACCAATTGCTGGGGTTAGAATGGAAATGCGCCGTTGGTAGTAGTCCTTGGTCCAAGGCCTACCGGAACTTTATCGATCGAGACTGGAAATGGAAGAACGTATCCGGGCGCTGGAAGATTTTTCACAAATCTCCACCGCTTTAACGATTCAGATAGATGAGATGCAAAATACGCATGTCCGCACGCCAAGCAAGGATGGAAGAACGTCAGACTCGGATGGAGGAATTTCAAAGGCAGGTAGAGGAACATCAAAGGCGGGTAGAGGAACACCAAAGGCAGATGGAGGAGGATCAGCAGCTTGCCGAGGAGGGCCATCGCCGCACGGCTGAACTGGTTCAGCAATTGCTGCAGGCTGTCGCGGTAATGCAGGCAGACATCGTGCGCATCGACGAAACCCGTTCGCAGTAGATGACCGCCGCCCGGGTTCGCCGAGTTCCCTCAAGAGTTGCTGCGCCGCCTTCCGGTGAGCCAGCCCACGATGGTCAGTACGATGACCAGCACGCCCAGTACCAGTGTGGTCCATCCGATACCCTTGATGTTCCACTCGCCCACCGGAGAGATCAGCACCGCTCCTATCGCGGCCAGCCATACTCCCGCCAGCAGGCCGCATCCGGTCCCGCCGCCGAACCGTATTCCCCGTTGGTAGCCCACTACGTCGGGTCGACTCCAGCGAGCCCGTAGGTGGATGATGCCTCGGCGACCCGCCCCTCCTCGACCAGCTTCTGCAGATGGGTGCGCACGTTGCGCGCCGCCGCCGAGCGAAGATTGACGGCCAGGTCGCGGGGATAGACAGCGGTCACGATCTCGTCCACCGAGCCCGCTCCCTGCGCCAGGGCTGCCAGCACCTGTTCCTCCCGCTCGTTGCGGTGTTTTGCGTACCAGGCTATGCGGGCCGCTCCGTCCCGGATGATCTGGCCGTGGCCCGGACAGAGGATTTCCGGGTTGAGGTTTGCCAGGGTTTCCAGCGATTCCATGTATTGCTTCAGGTTGCGGACGCTGGAAGACGAGCTGCCCAGGATAGTGTCGCCGCTGAAAACCGCCCCGTCGGCTGGCAGATGGTAGGAGATGTGGTCGTCTTCGTGCCCCGGGGTATGCCAGGCCCGCATGGATGACCTGCCTCCGGTTTCGACAGTTTCCTGCTCCTGCAACGCCCGCACCACGCCTGTGCCGAGCTGATGGGTCAGGCGCGGCTCCAAACCGGGATGGCAGCGCACCTCGCAGTCGAAGCTCTCCTGCAACCGGTCGAGGCCACCGATGTGGTCGCCATGGCCGTGAGTGATCAGGATGGCGGAGATCCTGGGGCGGGCCCAGCTCAGTGTGATAGGCGAGAATCTGACGGGTCCAGGAGCGATAGGGCTCTCCTGAATCCACCACAACCATTTGATCCGACGGGTCACCGACGAAGTATATCTGGGTGCCGCCGGGGTGCATCGCCCCGAAGGTGGTGGGGTCCTCCTCGATGTGGGTGCTGTAGATGTGGGGTGCTATCTGCATCGGCGGCCTCTGTGTCGGCGAGAATGTCTCAGGTAGTTTAGCAGGGCTTTCATTGTCCGGCATTTCCGTGGTTCATGTGGCTATTGTCCGTGTTTCTCTCGGAAGCGGGAATGACCGGTCGTTGGCACGGGAAATGACGGCGGGGAACGCAGGAATCACGCATCGCCACCGGCCGTTGACTCTCTGCCTTCACGTAACGTGGGCAGGGTCGATGTCGACGGTGCAGCCAACGGGGAAGTCGACATCCTCGAGGAACTCAGGCAGGTTCCGCCCCCGCAACAGCATGCGCCAGCGATGGCGCCCCCGCAGGCGCGGGGGCAGCCCGGGAGCAGGGCCGACGACCTCAATGTCGGTGCGGCCCCCGGCGGCAGCCCTGCGTTTTAAGCTCCTCGGCGATGGCCACCGCCTGGCGCTGGGCGGCATCGGCGTCGCTGTTCTGGTAGACGATGTGTGCCAGCTGGTTGAATGGCGGATAGCCCAGCTGCCGGCGGGACTGGATCTCCTGCTGGTACATTTCCAGATAGTTCTGCCGGGAGCCCGCTTGGATGGCATAGTGGCCGGGGTTGTATGTCTGGACGAAAACATGGCCCGGAGTGTCCCCGCGGCCCGCCCGTCCGGCCACCTGGCAGAGCAGGCCAAAGGCGCGCTCTCCCCCCCGGAAGTCGGGGACGTGGAGCCCGATGTCAGCCAACACGACTCCTACCAGCGCCACGTTGGGCACATCCAACCCCTTGGCTACCATCTGCGTACCGACCAGCACCTGCGTCTCTCCGGATGCCAGACGCGCCACCGCCTCCTCGGCGGCACCGGCAGAACGGGCGGCGTCTGAGTCCAGGCGGTCGACGCGGACTCCCGGGAACAGATCGCTGACCTCGGAGACCACACGCTCGGTGCCGATGCCCAGTTGGCGAATGCGGCCGCCGCGGCATTCGGGGCACCGGTCCAACGGGCGCCGGGAATAGTTGCATTGGTGGCACAGCAGCCGGGGCGGCCCGGAATGGCTGGTTAACGAGGTGCCGCAGCGTCGGCAAGACACGACGTGCCCACAGTCGCGGCACTGGACAATGGACGATGAGCCGCGCCGGTTGAGAAACAGGATCGCCTGGTTGCCTTCGGCGAGACATTCGCGCAGACCATCGGACAGGGCGTGGCTGAACATATTGCGGTTGCCCTCCCGCAGTTCCTTCCGCATATCGCACACTTGGACCTGCGCCAGCGGTGATGGCTGGGGCGCGCCGGAGCCGGCGGTGCTCTGGCCGCTGGTCACTCGGTAGGGAAGTGACAACAGACGCACCCTTCCACGGGTGGTGTGGTAGTAGGACTCCACCGACGGAGTGGCGCTGCCCAGCACGACGGCTGCCCCGGTGCGGCGGGCCAGCTCCAGGGAGGCGGTCCGGGCGTGATACAGGGGTGGCGACTCCTCCTGCTTGTAAGTCCACTCGTGCTCCTCGTCGATGACAATGAGACCCAGGTTGTCCACCGGCGCGAACAGAGCACTGCGAGGTCCTACGACCACATCGAAGGCGCCGCCCCGTATGTCCCACCACTGGTCGAACTTCTGCCGGGCTGTCTGCTTGCTGTGTATCAGGGCGACCCGCCCTGCGAACCAGGCGTCAACGCGTTCGAGAGTCTGCGGCGTGAGCGCGATCTCAGGCACCAGGAACACGGCCCGTCGGCCCAGGCTGATAGCGTGGGAGATAGCCCGCAGGTACACCTCGGTCTTGCCGCTGCCGGTCACGCCGTGAAGCAGGAAGGTGCGCTCTGGCAGGGTTGTGGTCGCGGGAGAGGAAGAGACGTCGAAAGAAGCGTCCATCGCCGTGGTTATTTCAGCCACTGCCTCATGCTGCTCGGGGGTAAGTGTCAGTGTGCCGGGCCCTGCGGTCACGCTTGTTACCGCGGCTGGTGGTGGCCCACCGGAGGTGCGCCACCATTCCTGGGCCACCAGTCCCCTTTCCCAGAGCGCATCGGAGACCCGGCGGCCAAACTCCCGGATCGCTTCGGTCAGAGGGAGGTGTCCTGGCGGTTGCCGGACAGCATCCAGCAGGGTTCGCTGGCGTGGAGGCAGGTTCTCATCCGGCATCCCCTCTTGCATCCCATCCAGCGTCTCACCCGTGGGCGCACCGGTTTGTACCGGGACCAGATATCCTACATACCTGGGTGCCACGCCGGGCCGGGGGATGGTCACTTCGCGACGAACTGCGCCCCGTTCCAGCAGGCGGTTGAGCTCCCGTACGCTACGCCGCCCAAGCAGCTTCGCAAAGTCTGCCTGGGACATGGTGCCCTTGTCATTCAGAGTCTGGATGGCTTCCATTGATTCTTCCCGCAGTCCTGCTCCCTCCTCCCCGGATCCAGCATCGAAGTCTGGGACAGGGAATATGCGGGAGCGGACGTGGGTCTCGAATCCGGGGGGAAGCATCAGTGAAAGGGCACTGAAAAGGGGGCAGCGATAGTAGCGGCTCAGCCATTTACCCAGTTCGATGTGCTCATTCCCGAGAAGGGGGGCGGGGTCCACGGCCTGCAGGATGTCCCGGGTGGCAAATTCAGGCGCGGTGGTGGAGAGCTCGACCACTATACCCTGAAGGGTCTGCGAACCGAAGGGGACCCAGACCAACTGTCCGGGCTGCACGGAAACGCCATCGGGGATACGGTAGGTAAAGACGCGGGCGTGGCCTACTGGAGAGTCGACCGCCACGTCCGCGTACCTGAGATCGTCCACAGGTCATCAGTGCCGAAACGAATGAAGCAATGCCCGGAGGGGCAACCCGGGCCGGTCCAGGGGGAAGCTATTGCCCTGGTTGTTCTTCAGCTTCGGCTTCAGGAGTATCAGCTTCCGGCGCTTCCACTTCGGCAACTGGCTGTTCTTCGGCCTCAGCGGCTGGCTCTTCGGTGACAGCTTCATCTGCCGCAGCCTCAACTGCCTCAAGCATCGCCTGGGCGGCCTCTTCGGCTTCAGCGGCCTCCAGCGCCTCTGCCTCGGCGGCGCGGGCAGCCTCCTCCCGGCGGACAGCGGCAGCCGCCTGTGCCTCGGCGGCACGGCGACGCTGCGCCGGGTTCATCTCCTTGATCCGGGCGGCACGGCCCTGCAGTCCGCGCAGGTAGTACAGCTTGGCGCGGCGTACCGAGCCATAACGGGTTATTTCCAGCGACTCGATAAGCGGTGAGTGCATGGGAAAGATGCGCTCTATTCCGATACCGCCGGAGATGCGGCGCACGGTGAAGTTGGCGGCCGGACCCTTGCCGTGGTGCAAGCGGATCACCACGCCCTGGAAGGCCTGGATGCGCTCACGTTCGCCTTCGCGAATTCGGAAGTTTACGCGCACGGTGTCTCCTGCGGAGAACCGCGGGATACGCGGGTTGGCTTCGGGCTTGTATATTTCTGAGGCGTTCATTATCAAGTCTCTGTCAGATTCCAGCTAATGGCCAGTCTGCCGAGAAGGCAGCCGGCCCATGCAAAAGTCCTGTTAAATGCTGAACGAAACGACAAGGGCAGCGACAGGCGGAACGGGAATGCAGCCTGACCTGATGGTGGGCGGTAGTGGACTCGAACCACTGGCCTCTTGCGTGTCGAGCAAGTGCTCTAACCAACTGAGCTAACCGCCCGAGCTAGCTGAAAGTGTAACAAGCGCGGCGACGGCGGTCAACAACAGTGGTTGCTGTCTTCTACTGACTCGCTGGCGGAATGCTATACTTCGCCACCACAATTTCGCCATCAGCCATTGGCACCGGAGGACATTTTGGAGCCTGGAGAAACTACCCAAATCCTGCTTGCCGCCAAGAAAGCTGCCGGACTCAGTTTTGCCGACCTGGGCCGGGCCATTGACCGTGATGAGGTGTGGGTTGCTGCCCTGTTCTACCGTCAGGCCAGCGCGCCTCAGGACGAGGCCCTCAAGATGGCCGAGCTATTGGGCGTGGGCCCAGAAGTCGCCGACGAGCTCACCGGTCCGCCCGTGAAGGGACTGGGCCCGGTTGTTCCCACCGATCCCCTGATCTACAGGTTTTACGAGATAATGCAGGTCTACGGCATGCCACTCAAGGACGTGATCCACGAAAAGTTCGGCGACGGAATCATGAGCGCCATAGACTTCACGATGACGGTGGACCGGGAGGAGGACCCCGAACACGGCGACCGGGTGAAAGTCACCATGTCAGGGAAATTCCTGCCCTACCGGCGCTGGTAGCCTGTTCAAACCCGTGGCGCGTGGAAAGATTCCTGCCTGTTCCAGCGGGGTGCGTTCCAGCCTCCAAGGGATTGGTTGCAGCCCTGCTCAGTTCCGGCGGTGTTGCGTGCTCACCGTCCTCTGTCATCCCCGCGGCAAGGGGAGAAGCGGGGCAGAGCCGCAATAACTGGGTGGAGCGGAAATGATGGGAGAGGGAAAAGCTCAAGTAATCAACAGGCTATTAGACGTTCCTTTCTGGAGAGGACCTCCAAATGGAATTGGGCGGCAGGACGAATGAGCCTGCCGCCCAATCTTTTGCTCCGTTCCCGTGCTGGCTCGCCGGGGGCTATCCGGCGGTCACCGGGGTGCTGCGGGAAAATGCCCTGGCCAGCAGCGACGGGATGCTGACGTTGAACAGGTAGTAGACCACCGGAACTACCACCAGCGTCAGTGCCGTGGAACTGAGCAGGCCGCCGATGACGACCGTTGCCAGCTCGGCACTGATGATGCCGCCCTCGCCGCCGGAGAAAGTTGCCAGCGGGAGCAGGGCGAAGCTGGTGGTAAGCGCCGTCATCAGGATAGGCCGCAGCCTTACCCGCCCCCCGGCCACGAGCGCCTCCGCCACCGACATCCCTTGCTCCCTTAGTTGCTCGACGAAGGCAATCAGCACGATGGCGTTGGTCACAACGATTCCGATCAGCAGCAGGAGACCCATCATTGCCGGCAGCCCCAGGGTTCGCCCGGTGATGGCCAATGCCACGGTCACCCCAATGAGCGCCAGAGGCAGACTGGTGATGATGATGAAGGGATTTCTCAACGACCCCAGGCTGCCTACCATAACCAGATACATCAGGGCGATTCCAATGGCCATAGAAAGAAAAATGGCCTGGAACCCCTCTGCAATGTCGGCGAAGATTCCGCCACTGACGACGCTCACCCCGGGCGGAAGATTAAGTTCCGCAATCTTCTGGTCAATTTCCACCCCCACCGCCTGTGTGTCCTCAGCAATAATTTCACCAGTGATGCTGGCGGACCTTTGCCGGTCGGTGCGGCTGATTCTCACCGGGCCCTCTCGAGTGGTGAGCCGGGCCAGGTCATCCAGGGGAGCCGTTCCGCCCGGCCCGGCGATGATAAGGGCCCTTAACCCGTCCAGGCTGCGCACCGATTCCCGTCCCCCGGACAACACGACCTCCGTGGCCTTTCCGTCGATATTGATGGTGGTAACGGTTCGTCCCACCAGGAACTGGCTGAGCTGCAATCCCACCTGACGGGATGTCAACCCGATGCCTGCTGCCGCTGCCGGGTCAACTTCGACCGCGACCTCTTCCCTGGCCTGGGCGATGTCGCTGGACAGGTTGACCACGCCGTCCAACGTGCTCAGGGATGTGACCAGATCCTGGGAAACCCTGGTAATGTCCTGGTAGTCCGGTCCCGCGACGCTGATCTCCACCCCGCCGGCGGGAGGGCCGTCTTGCAACTCGGTAATTCGCAATTGCCTGCCGGGGCTCTGAAGCTGCTGTCTCAGGTAGCCGGCGGCGTCTTCGGGGGCCTCCGGGGTCAGAAAGATGAACAGGCTGGCCTGGTTGAACGAGGCGGCTATTCCACCGCTGCCCAGATCGGTGGCGCCCACGGTTGCGGTGTAGATTTCGGAGATGCCCCTGATCTCATCCTCGATCTGTATCACCTCCCGAAGCGTGCGGTCAGCGGGTGTTCCGGGAGGGAGAGTGAGGTTCACTTCCACGTACCGCTGCCCGCCGCTGGGGAACAGGGTTACCGGTATCTGTGTCAGCAGCCCCAGGCTGGCCACCGTGATGACCACGGCAGCGAGGATGGTGATTGCCTTGTGCCCCAGGGCCCAGCGGAGGATCGGCGTGTAGATCCGCTGCATCCAGGTCTCGTTGACGAAGGCAATTTCGTCCTCTCCCGCGCCCTCAGGCAGGTCGCCCGGGCGGAGCAGGTAGGCGCCCAGCACGGGCACCGCCGTCAGCGCCACCACCAGCGACGCGGCCAGCGCAAACACCACGGTAAGGGCAAAGGGCAGGAAGAAGGCACCCACCAGGCCTGAGATGAATCCCAGGGGTATGAACACCACAATGGTGGTCAGCGTGGAGGCCAGAATCGCCGGGCCCACCTCGGTGGTAGCATCCAGCGCCGCCCGCCACCTCTCGCGGCCTGCCTGTATGTGGCGGTATACGTTCTCCAGCACCACGATGGCGTCATCAACGACACGGCCTACCGAGATGGCCAGACCGCCAAGTGTCATGAAGTTGAGCGTCATATCCTGCCATGTCATCAGCAGGATTCCTGTGAGAATGCTCAGAGGTATGGACAGCGCAATGACCAGGGTGGGGCGCAGCGTGGTCAGCAGCCCGCGAAGCACCGTCGGCCTGATGCTGATCATGAAAATGAACACCACCGCCACTGCGAAAAGAAATCCGAACAGCGCTTCCTGCAGCAGGGTGTCGATCTGGGTCTGTATCTCCGGTCCCTGATCTGTGACTATGATGATATCGACGCCCGGCGGAATGTTCCCAAGGCCCTCGATTGCGGCGCGGACTCCATCGGTCACCTCGATGGTGTTCGCCTCCGCGTCCTTGATGACTGACACATTTATGGCGGGCTTGCCGTTGGTGCGTGAGATGCTGGTTGGCATCCCCTCGGTCAGTTGCACATCAGCCACGTCGCGCAGGCGGACCGGTCCCGACGGTGAGGAGCCCACCACGAGGTCGCGTATTTCTTCCACCGAACCAAGGGTGTGGATCGTCTTGACGGGCATTGAACTGCCCGCGCTGAATATCAGCCCGGCAGGAAGCGTAATGTTGTTGTCGCTGAGGGCGGCAGCGATCTGTGGCAGCGAGATTCCATTCTCCAGCAGGCGCCCGGGTTCGGCAGATACCTGCGCCTGCTGTTGGACCTCTCCGGTCACAGTTATCTGCTGAATGCCGTCGATTCCGTTGAGTTCCGGCAAGACCCTGGTCTGCACGAATTCGGACACCTCGTCGGTGCCGTTTTCGGAGACGACGCTGAACTGCATGACTGGAAACTGGTCCGGGTCAAAGCGGCCTACATCGGGTACGTCCACGCCCTCAGGAAGGGCCAGGACGCTGACCTGGTTCTGGATGGCGGTCTGCGCCTCTGCCATGTCCGTTCCATACTTGAACGTCGCCAGGACAAGGGAGTTGCCTTCGATGCTGGTGGACTGGATTCCCTCGAGCCCCTCTGTCCCCTCGATGACCCGCTCGATCGGGACGGTCACGTCCCCCACGACCGCCTCCGGATCGGCCGAAGGATACGAGGTGGCGACCACCACCAGGGGGAATTCGATTTCCGGAAACAGCTCAACCTGCAGCGAGTTGTAGGCAAATACGCCACCGGCCAACAGGATAATTACCGCCAGTAGCGTGACCGTCCTTCGACGTATGGCGGTGGCAGTTATAAAGCGCATTTTCTCTCCACAGGCATTCTGTTGCGTGGGTTCCGGTAGCGCAAAAAATCGCCGTCCTGCTTCACTCCAAGGTTAGCAGCGACGGCGCGGTCAGGGCGCGCGCCAAAAATTCGCGTCAGGATTTTACGGGATAGCGTGTTACTCCCCGGATTGCCAAGTGCTTGAGATTATAATACGACTATGCCCGGCAAGTGGATGTGACTTATGAAGCTCATGTGGCAATTTTGTGGAATACTAGCCCAGGTTCAGGAACATGAAGTTCACAACTGACGGACGGGGCGCGGGCGAGATTGTTGCCCCTTCGCTGATAGGATGAACGACGCCAGATACAAACTGCTCTACGACGGGGCATGCCCGGTCTGCCGAAGGGAGGTTCTGTGGCTTCATCGGCGCCGGCCGGAGGCCATAGAGGCGGTCGACATTGCGGCTGCCGAATTTGACGCCGCAGCGTACGGCCTGACAGGCGAGCAGGTGGATGCCGCTCTTTACGGGGTATGGCCGAACGGCAGCACGACAGTGGGGATGGACAGCCTGCGCGAGGGGTACCGGCTGGCCGGTCTGGGCTGGCTCATCGCCTGGAGCGGTTGGTGGCCCGCCCGCCCGCTGTTTGATGCGTTCTACCGCGCCTTCGCCCGCAACCGCCTGCGCATCGGAAGGCTGCTGGGCCGGGAGGACGACTGCGAAGACCACTGTCGGCTCTAGCAGGCTCTCGGTTTCGACACAGGCCGGACATTGCCGTGGCTACCCATCCCGGCTCCCACTGTCGTTCAGTTCCGACCCGTCGGTGCTCGAATACGGTGATGGATCAGCGGGGGGATAGTGAGTAGGTTGGATTCGGCAACCCGGCCACGGAACTATAGTTAATCCAGAATACCGCCAAGAGAAAAGGACGAACCCGCCAATCGGCGAGTTCGTCCTTTTCCTCATATCACCCAGGTGAAGTTGCCCCAACCCCTTACGTCGGCAAACGTCCCGGCGCAGTCATACTCGGCGAAGTTAACTTCCCCTCAACTTGTGTCCTGTATCAGGAGACGCTATTTGTTGAGCCGCCTATTCTGAACACGGAGAAGATTATCGCGTTGACAATTACGACCGGAATGAAGGCGATGACAACCACGAAGAAGGCGCGCCACATGGAGTCGAAGTCCAGGGTCTGCCGCAGGGAGATGATCATCGCCGCCAGCTGCCATAGGAACACTGCGAAAGCAATGAAGCCACCTGCCGCGGGAATGAAGTAGAGAATGCTCAGCAAGCCCGGAGTCTGGGCGAACCCGGTGCCCCGTGCCACCTGCCCCCAGTCAGCGTGGGTGGCGGCCGTCTTGAGGATCGTGGTCCCAACCAGCATGGCCGCAAGGGCCCAAATGGCCCACGATACGACCCCGCGGATGACGCCGAATACGACACCCCTGACAATATCGCCGTCCCCCGCCAGTATCCCGCCGATGCCGCCGGCTATGGACACGAGGATGACGACTGCGATCGCCTGCCACGTCGCCCCACTGTCGTGTTCGACGTCCTCGAAAGTATCAGGGTCCAGCCGCGCCGCGCCCAGCATTCTCAATAGCATCCCGTCACCTCACCAACCAGAACGGATATGAGTCAAAAGCCGCATCGGGTCGCCACACCGGGCCGCCGAAGATCGACATGAGCGTAGCAAATTAGGCCTGCGGTGTTGAACAAAAATCCAGACGAGTCTTGCCGAAAACTGGCCTCCTCACCCTTTCAGGGAACAGATCGGAAATCCCGGGGCCGTACTGAAATCGCTTGGGCCAGCGCCTTCGATTCTTGGTTATAATCTCCAGAAGGCCAATTGACTTGGCAATGCAGAAGGAATATTAGCGAGGGACCATGAAATACGATGTCATTATCGTTGGCGGCGGAGCTGCCGGATCGGTGCTGGCCGGCAGACTGTCGGAGGACCCGAACCGGTCGGTGCTGCTGTTGGAGGCCGGGAAGGACTACCCGGACTACGACCACATACCTGACGAGGTCAAATACGGCCACACCCGCTACGCCGAGTCGCCCGAGTCGGAGCACAACTGGGCCCTCAGGGGCATGGCCACCGAGGAGCAGGGCGAGATCCACGTGGCGCAGGGCAAGGTGATTGGCGGCGGCTCGTCCATCAACGGCCAGGCCATGCAGCGCGGGCTCCCAGAGGACTACGACGACTGGGCCGCCATGGGGAACACGGAATGGTCCTACGCCAGGGTGCTGCCGTTCTTCCGCAAGATGGAAAACGACCTGGACATCCACGACGACTTCCACGGCACCGAGGGGCCGATGCCCGTGAGGCGCCGCCAGTCCAGCCCCGAGCCGACGATCCAGCGGGCGTTCCGGGAGGCCTGCGTCAGGGAGGGTTTTGCCTCGGTCGAGGATACCAACGGTGCCAACCCTGCCGGGGTCGGCGTGGCGCCGACCAACAACCTCGGCGGCGTACGGGTGAGCACGGCCATCGCCTACCTCAGCCAGGTGCGCCACCGCCTGAACCTGACGGTCCGCGGCGAAGTGCATGTTCGCCGGGTGCTGTTCCAGGACGGGTGCGCGGTGGGTGTCGAGGCGGAGAGCGGCGGCGAGACATTCACCATAGGGGCCGAGAAAGTGGTCCTGAGCTCCGGCGCCCTGCGCTCCCCTCAGTTGCTGATGCTGTCGGGAATTGGTCCCAGGGAACACCTCGAGGAGATGGGAATCCCGGTCGTCCAGGACCTGCCGGGAGTCGGCCAGAGCTTGTTCAACCACCTCAGCGTCCACATCAATTACAAGGTCAAGGACGAAGTCGAGCTGCCGGCCGATCTGGACGCGCCCCACTACCGGCTGATATTCACCGCCCCGGATTCCGAAATAGACCACGACCTGGTGCTTTCGACCATGAACGTCGTGGACGAGCGGGAGGAGCGCGTGGCCGGAGTCAGGACCAGCTACCGGACGGGAGACGTTCCCGCCGACCGGGCTGCTCGTGTCTCCTGCACCCTGGGCGTGCCGAGAGGTTCCGGCTACGTGCGTTTGAACTCCGCTGATCCATCGGTCCAGCCGTCGTTCAACTATCGCTACCTGCAGCACCCCGAGGACCTGCGCCGCGTGAGGGAGGGCATCCGGTTTGGCGTGCGGCTCCTGGAGTCCGACGCGTACCGGGAGGTAGTTGACCACCGCATCACCCCGACCGACGAGATACTGGACAACGACGATGCCCTCAATGACTGGATGCGTCGGACAGTCGGCACGGCGAGGCACGTGTCCGGCACCTGCCGGATGGGCCCCGATTCCGACCCCACGGCTGTGGTCGACCAGTACTGCCGCGTCAAGGGAGTGCAGGGGGTCTGGGTGGCCGACGCCTCGGTGGTACCGCAGCTCCTGAGAGGCGGCGGAATGCACCCGACGGCGGTCATGATCGGCGAGCGCGTCGTCGACTGGATTGCCGGGGGTTAGCGAAGTTCGACAGACATTGGCGATCAACGGATCCTTGGAAAACGCGGGCTATGGGTACTTCGGTGCTCCCATAGCCCGATTCTTCTTGAGGGCCTCGGTCTATTTCGCGGTAATGCCGCCGTCGATGATCAGCTCAATGCCCGTGGTCCAGGCGGATTCGTCGGAGGCGAGGTAGAGCGCGCCGTAGGCGATGTCTTGGGAGACGCCCAGGCGCCCCAACGGCACCTCGTCGGTGCGTTGCTTCAGCACCTCGGGGTTGTCGGATATTCCAGCCAGCATCGGGGTGTCCACCGGTCCCGGATGGATCGAATTGCAGCGGATGTTCTCCGAGGCATGCTGTATGGCCGTGGTCTTGGTGAAGGTGCGCACCGCTCCCTTGGAGGCGCTGTAGGCGCTGCCGGTCAGGGGACGCCCCAGGATGCCCGCGATGGACGACACGTTGATTATGGAGCCGCCTCCGGCGCGGCGCAGGGCGGGCAGCGCCTTCCGCGTCCCGAGGAACACGCCCTTGACGTTCACCTGCATTATCCGGTCCCACAGCTCTTCCGTGGTGTCCTCTATCTTCTCGTCATTGGCGATGCCGGCATTGTTCACCAGCACGTCCAGCCTGCCGAAGCGGCCCTCTGCCGTGTGAACCGCGTCCTCCCAGTCGGAGTCGCTGGTTACGTCGAGGTGAACATATACCGCCTCTCCGCCAGACTCCGTAATCCGCCTTTCCACTGACTGGCCCTCGTCGTCCAGCACGTCTCCGAACACCACCCTGGCGCCTTCAGCGACGAACATCTCGGCCTCAAGGGCCCCCTGGCCCCTGGCGCCGCCCGAAATCAATACTACTTTCCCGTCCAGCCTGCCCATTGGGTCCCTCCGTCCTTCACTTGGATTGAGCGCTCCCATTCTATCAGCGCTGGCGGCGGGGCAGTCAGGCCGTCCGGCGGGCGCCGGTGGATTTGAGTCGACTGGTTATTGTCCGTTCTACTGGTCCTGGGCAGTCTGACGTGCCGTACGTTTATGGCTCGGCAGGTTCACCACCGGCAGGGACTACAGAAAGATCCGCCCGAGGGACAAGGGTCTATTAAAAGTTCCCTCTCCCTCCGGGGGTGGGTCAGGGTGGGGGCGTACATCCTGCGCAAGCAATGGGGCAGACATGTGCGATATCTCTCCCACCCCAGTCCTCTCCCTTCAAGGGAGGCAACAATTGAAAGACTCAGGCGAATGGCCGGGCGGGAATGACGGCATGGTGCGGGCGGGATATAATCGTTTCGGCCGCCCCTCAGATCGGAAATTGATTCGTAATCCCGGGGCGCAACAAAAAGGGGGGAAATTTATGCCGCAGCGCACGTTGTGGATGCACGGCGCAAACATGCAGGTGGAATACCCCAACCGTATCACGTCGGTGCGGGCGACCGGGCCCTTTGTGCGGATCGAGGGAGCCAGGGGTCAGAACACCTGGCTGCACTTCCCGGTGCCAACACCCGCAGTCATAGACGGCGCGAGGATGAAGATCGACGGCGCGCTGGTCAGCTTCCGGACTCGCGAGCATGCCTCGGTAAACGAAATAATCGTGTACGACGGCGACCAGCGTATCGTCGAGCACATGGACCAGGATCTGCGGGGCGAACACCCGGAGTACCGGGTGGAGGTTCCCGGCAGCCCGGAAATCAACCGGGGTATCAACATCGTCCTCGGCGTTACCTTCGACAGCGTCTCGCCGGACGTCCGGTCCATGCAGATCGAGATCATTGGCGTGGGCCTGGAATACACCGGGTAGAAACCGGGTAGAAACCGGGTAGAAACCGGATAGAAACCGGATAGAAACCGGATAGAAACCGGATAGAAACCGGATAGAAACCGGATAGAAACCGGGTAGAAACCGGGTAGAAACCGGGTAGAAACCGGGTAGAAACCGGGTAGAAACCGGGTAGAAACCGGGTAGAAACCGGGATCCATGCTCCGCCCCTGTATCGGCGTGGGAACGAAACTTATCGCTTAGCATACCCGTCCTGGGTCCGACTCGGGCCGGGCACACTTACGGAGAGCTTGAATGACCGTTCACAAGAACTACATAGGCGGCCAGTGGGTCGAGTCGGTCTCCGGCCGCACCTATCCGGTCTACAACCCGGCCCACAAGGACCAGGTCGTCGGCGAATTTCAGACTTCCAACGCCGAGGATGCGGGGATCGCAGTAACGGCGGCCCGCGAGGCCCTGCAGGGCTGGGCCAACACCCCCGCTCCGGGACGGGCGGCGGTGCTTTTCAAGGCGCTGGAGATCCTGGGGCGCCGGGCTGAGGAAATTGCCACGGCCATCACCACCGAGGAAGGAAAGCCCATCGCCGATGCCAGAGGAGAAGTGCGGCGGGCCATGAACATAATCGAGTACGCCGCCGGCGAGGGCAGGCGGATGTTCGGCTACACCACGCCGTCGGAGCTTCTCAACACCGTGGCCTACACCGTCAAGCGGCCCCTGGGAGTTGTGGGCATCATCACGCCCTGGAATTTCCCAGTAGCGATTCCGGTGTGGAAGATGGCTCCGGCTCTCATCTGCGGCAACGCCCTGGTTTTCAAGCCCGCCTCCTCCACGCCCCTGTGTGCGGTCAAACTGGCCGAGGTGTTTGAGGAAGCCGGACTGCCGCCGGGTGTGCTGAATCTGGTCACGGGCCCGGGCGGACAGGTGGGCAACGCCCTGGTGGAGGACAACCGGGTCAACGGCATCTCTTTCACCGGTTCCACCGAAATCGGCACCGACCTCTATGCCAACAGCGCCCGGCGGCTCAAGAAGGTGCAGGCCGAGATGGGCGGCAAGAACGCTGTCATCGTGCTGGGAGATGCCGACATGGACAAGGCCCTCGGTGGCATCGTGCAGGGCGCCTTTGGCTCCACCGGCCAGCGCTGCACCGCAACCAGCCGGGTGATCGTGGAGGACTCGGTCTACGACGAGTTCATGAACGGTCTGCTGGAGCGCACCGCCGGCCTGCGCGTCGGTGACGGCATTGATCCCGAGGTGGACGTGTCTCCCCTTTGCGGCCAAAGCCAGCACGAGAAGGTACTGGAGTACATCGGCGTCGGCACCGAAGAGGGCGCCAACCTGGCCTTCGGCGGCCGTGAGCTGACCGGCGGCGAGTTCGACGAGGGTTACTACGTGGAGCCGACGGTGTTCACCGACGTCTCCCCCGACATGCGCATCGCCAAGGAGGAGATCTTCGGGCCGGTGCTGACCGTCTTCAAGGCCAAGGACCTCGAGGAGGCGATACAGATCTCCAACAGCGTGGAGTTCGGGCTGTCCTCATCGGTCTACACCCGCGACATCAGCCGGGCCTTCGAGTACATCAACACCGTCGAGACGGGCATGGTGCACGTTAACGCCCCGACCCTCGGCGGCGAGGTCCACCTGCCCTTCGGCGGGCTGAAGTCCTCTGGCGTCGGCCAGCGGGAGCAGGGCACCGAGGCCTTCGACTTCTTCACCGAGACCATAACGGTTTACATAGACCACGGCGAGGCGGCCCGCCAGCAGGCGCGGTTTATCTGAGGGAACTCTGAGTCCAGTCGCGCTGGGTGCGACGGGGATGGTCTCGGTGCAACGCCGCGCGCCGGGACCCCCGGAAGGCGACCGAGTATTTTCGCTGCTAACGGGCCGCGAAGGAAACGCGGGTGGTCCCGTTAACCGTGACGGTGTACCCGGCGCCGGACTCGAGATCCAGGTCGAGCGGCACCAGCGTTTCGTCGATGGGGAAATCCTTGGTGCAGCGAGCCTGCGGATCGGCAACCCTGTGATGGGTTACGGTTACGTCTATCACTCTTTGTTGACTGAGCCGGATCTCATAGCCGTTGTAACGGGTGCAGCTGCCGCTGGGCCTGCCTGACACCACCCGTACCTGGTATGGTGCCGTGTCGCCCTTGGGTTCCACCATCTCCGCCGATTGAATGGTGGATTGAGCCAGCACCGTATGCCCCAAGCCGGGATCTGGCAGGCTGAATGTGCTGATCACCCGGTCGTTCACCACCACGCGATACGTCGGTCCGGGCTTGAGCGGCTCCCTGACCGGCAGAACTTCGTCCAGTTCCACCATTTCCTCCTCACAGGGAATCGCCCAAGGTGTCTCAGGTGGCTGCATCAGGGTAAGGCGCACCACTATGTCGTTGCCGTCAAGCGATCCGCTTGCCTCTCCCGGTCTGGCGCATCCTTCGATAGTAGATTGCAGGTAAACGACCCGCAGGAACGGTTCAGCCTCATTGGGTAGCAGGTTGGCGCTGATGACGGAAGCCGGGACTTCCACCCACGTACGCCAGTCGTTATCGGGCTCCTGACCTTCCACCTGATCTCTCAGGAGTTGGGGCGGGGGCTGCACCAGCACCAGGAGCATATCCGCCCGGTTGGGATTCCCCCGTGTGATCACCTCGTACGCTGTGTCGTTTATGAAGGCCAGGCGGCCGTCGGACTCGATGATTCTGGCGCTGATCGCATAGGTGTTTCGAGGGTCGATGACATCGCGGTTGTAGGGCACCGTGAATGCGATGGGTACCTGGCCAGGTTCGTGAATGGTCTGGCTGGCTACCAGGGGAGCCGCGGCGTCAGCCAGCGATACGTCCCGCAACTCCACTACCACGGTGGCGTCCGGGGTCAGCGCGATTCGCTCCCGGTAAGTGATGGTCCCGCTGACCGAGGCGTTGGGGGTTAGCCCGGGAACTGCCTCGGAAGTGGCACCGGGCGGCCCCATAGTCCCTTGGCATGAGGCAAGCCCGAGCAACAGTGCCATGAGAAAGGTTATCGCAGAAATCATCTTCCCTCTCACTGCAGCTGCAGCCCTCTCCAGAATGGACTGAGCCGACACACTCAAGACCGGATTTCCTGAGTTGCTCCCTGTTATTCGCCGTCGACAGGGGAAGAACCATGGAGGTTTCAAAGCCGAGGATTCAAAGCCGGGGCATCAACGACCGATTTGCCAAAGAGTAGAACTACGAGGCGCCCTTCGTCTCGGCGGAGGTCACTGCCCTTTCCTGATTTGGCAGTTCGCTTGGAAGTGATGCCCCCTTTTTAATATATACGCACAAATATGGCGCAAGGTTCCCTGGCCGCGCCCCGCATGAAGGAAATTGCGATGATTGTATCGTTAGGAAGGTGCAGCGGCATGGTGGGGGCAGGGAGTGAAAGTGCCGTTTCATTTTGGAGAGGTGGGCGGCAATTTCCTCGAATACTGGGACCTCTCAACCACGTTCCCGAGATGAGGCATGGCAAAAAAGCAAAAAGGGTGCCTCCTGGCACCCTTGCATAAAACAATCCGGATTCGCGCCGCCACAGGCTGCCGTGACTTCCCAGAGATGGCGACAAGTCTGCCCTATGGACGGTGCGGGATAGTGATCCGTCGCTTTGTCAGTCCGTATCGTCGGTGTGTTCGGGTTCCGGGAAATCGTCCAGCAGGCCGTTGCGGACCGCCCAGACCACCATTTCCTGCTTTGACTTGGCCTGCAGCTTTCTCTGAATGCCGTAGATGGAGTTACGTATTGTCAGCGGCCGCTTGCCCCTGACCTCCGCAATCTGAGCATAGGAGAGGCCTTGTGCGAACAGGGTGAGAATCTCCCGCTGCCTGGTAGTCAGCCGCACTGCCTGCGACGATGCGCCCTGCCTCGGCGATGGGCGTCGGCCGCTGAGCAAATTCCTTACCACCTCTCCGGGGATCCGGAATTCTCCCTGGGCGACATCGCGCACTGTGGCCAGAAGCCTTTCCTTTCCTGAGTCCTTTGCCAGGACTCCAGTAGCCCCGGCAAGAACTGCGTCAAAGGCGTCGTTTTCTCCCGTGGAGGCGGTAAGAATGAGCACTTGGGTGTCTGGCAGGGATTGCTTGATTTCGCGGCAGGTCTCTATGCCATCCTTGACGGGCAGCAGCACGTCCATAACCACTACGTCGGGAGTCAGTTCGTGGGTCACCCGCAGGGCATCTTCGCCGTCTCCTGCGTGTCCCACCACCTCGAAATCGCCTGCACTTTCCAGCATTTCCTGGAGTCCAACCCGCACGATCTGATGGTGGTCTGCGAGGACGACCCTTATCCTGTAAATAGACGTCAAATTCGGCCCCTCCTCAACAGGGCTGGCTATATGCCGTAACGCCCCTGCAATTTTCCCCCCGTCAGACCTAGCCTGCCTGGGTCATGCCAGCCATCGCGCCACCTCCGGGGCTGGTTTCGGTTCCCTGGAGACCCCAATCCGCTGCCAGGTGTTGACTTGTTCTATGCCGCCAACCCAGGCATGGGATAACCGTGGGATGGTCCGAAATACAGTCCCGTACTACATGCGGGGCTCACACTCGTGCCCCTGCAAACTAGGTCAAGAGAGTCATTGCTCGCGGCATGTGGGTGAACCGGGAGACATTTGACCGAACGACTCACGTTGTTTGGGGTTGATTGATATCATCACCCGTATCACTTCAAACTCTATATCCACAGGAGTACCAACGGCAAAAGTCAGAAATCTGAGTAGCTTGCCCCATAGTCATCTGGGACCGGTAGAGTCGATTTTACTATGCATTCAGATGAATTTGCCCGCTTGCATCGTACCAGAAAAGAACAGGGCTACCAATAAAGGGTTGCGTTAAACCGATTGTCAGGTCTACGGACAACTTGCGGTGTTTTTCTGGCGTGGCTACCGAAGTGAAATGATTAACGGAATCTAATGCAGTGCCAAGGACCAGCACCTGCAATCAGCGCCTGATTCAACAGTAACCTTTCCAGCCTGAAATTGCTGTTCGATAAGTAAAATGCACAGATTCCCCTGCATTTGTGCAGACCAATTGGCCGGAATTTTCCGGTGCGGAGAAACGGGAAGTGTTCGGGAAATACGGAGGCTGCACACTTTCATGTTGCAGGTGCGAACAAACCCAACGGGGTTGTGTTGCAGGCAAGAGACCGGGCCAGGCTCTCTGACCGGGACGAATCAGGCCGGCCAATGCGAGAGGATTGAGGGGGTTGGAGGAAAATGGAGGAAGGTGTAGCCGGATGGAGCCAGATCGCCGATATTTAATCATCCCCATTGGCTTTGACCATCGTCAGGCGGATGGCCCTCTGACCGGCGTCTGTTGGTGTAGAATTGGCCGAGAATTCCGCTGCCCCTGTTTCGTGCTCCGGGCGGCGTACCACTGGAGGCGTCCATGTCCCAATTGATGACCGGCAAGCAGGCTTTGCTGGAGATGCTCAAGGCCGAGGGAGTCGACTACATTTTTGGCAACCCAGGCACCAGCGAAGGTCCCATCATCGACCTGCTGGGGGACTACCCTGAACTTCGCTATGTGCTGACCTTGCAGGAGAGTGTGGCAATGGGCATGGGCGAGTCCTACGCCCGGCGCACCGGACGGGCCTCCTTCGTCAGCCTCCATGTAGACAGCGGGTTGGCCAACGGCATAGCCCTGATGCTGGACGCCCTCAACACCGGCACCCCGATGGTGGTTACCTCGGCCAATTACGACATTCGCAAGACCAATGAGACCATTACGGACCTTGCTCAACTGGTAATGCCGGTTACGAAGTGGGCCGTGGAGCTTTCACACCCCGATCAGATTCCCAGCGCCATCCGCCGTGCGTTCCACGAGGCCAACACCCATCCCAAAGGACCGGTCTATGTCGGTTTCACATCCAATGCACTGGAGGGAATGGCCGAAATGAACATCGATCCCTCGCGTCTCAACTTCGACGCAGTACGTCCCAACCAGGAGGGCATCGAGCGGGCGGCGTCAATGCTGATGGACTCTACCAGGCCACTGTTGCTGGTGGGCGACCGCCTTTCCGACGATGATGGCATTGACGAGGCCGTGGAGCTGGCCGAGCTGTTGGGCCTGCCAGTGTACCAGGCACGGGGTGCCGAGGTGGCCTTCCCAACGGGGCACCCGCAGTACATGGGCGGACTATCTCTTAGAGTCTCGTCCCAACGGGCAGTTTTGCAGGATGTCGACCTTGTGATGGCCGTGGGCTCCGACCCCTTTGAGGAGCTCTTCTATTGGGGAGATGTGATCCTGCCGCCCGAGGCCAGGCTGGTTCACATAGATTCCGACGCCTCCCGCATCGGCCGTTCAGAGCCCACGGACCTGGGCATCGTCGGCAACTGCAAGCTGGCGCTGATCGATCTCGTTGGGGCCCTGAACGAAAGGCTGTCGCCGGGCGATGCGGTCGAAATTCAGCAGCGGAGTCAGGCGGTGGTGGCCGACCGGACCCGCAGCCGGGATGCCTTCGAGGCGTCCGTGGCGGAAAACTGGGACCACATGCCGATGATCCCGGCACGGATGATGTACGAGCTGGCCGCCGCTCTTCCGGAAAACGCCATAGTGGTGGATGACTCGATCAGCAACCGTGGGGTGATGCGACACTACTTCGAAGCGGCCCGGCGCGGCGATATCGTGGGCGTGCGTGGTCAGTCCATCGGCGGCGGCATCGGTGCCACCATGGGGACGCAGTGCGCGCACCCCGACCGCAAGGTGTTTGGCATCATCGGCGACGGAAGCGCGATGATGACGGTTCAGGGGCTGTGGACGGCGGCCAACGATAACATTCCCTGCGTCTTTGTAGTCTGCAATAACGGCGCATACCGGGTACTGAAGGTCAACTTCAACACCTATCAATCGGATGTTTTGCAGCTGCCGGAGACATCGGGAGGCAGGCTGATGTACTCTGACTTCACGACTCCCTTCGACTGGGTGTCCATATCCAGCGGCCTGGGTGTGCCTGCCGAGCGAATCACCGATCCGGCGCAGATCAAGCCCGCCGTCGACCGGGCAGTGGCTTCGGGCAAGCCGGCCCTGCTGGACATAGTGATCGACGGTTCCGTGTAGCGGGTAGGAGATTTGCTGGCTGGCGGCGCCCATGGGTTGCACTACTCCGCAAGAGAAAAGGGGTTCAGCAATGCGCACAAATACCACAAAGGCCAAGCTCAAGGAAGGACAGACCGTGTTCGGGGCCATCATCACCCGTTACGCGCCGGACATGGTGGAGATCTTCGGAGCGCTGGGCTATGACTTCGTGATGATCGACTGCGAGCATGGGCCTGCAGACCTGGACCAGGTGGAGCACATGGTCCGTGCCGCCGAGTCCTTCGGAATCACCCCCATCGCGCGAATTCCGGACCACCACGAGCAAACCATCCTGCGCTACCTGGACCGGGGCCTGCAGGGCATCATCGTTCCCCACGTCAACACCGGCGAGCAGGCCGCCGCCATCGCCCAGGCCGCCCGCTACTACCCCGACGGAAAGCGCGGCATGGGAGGGGGCCGGGCCCAGGACTATGGCATCGGCGTCTCCCGAGACGAGGCTACGTCCTGGATCAACTCGCAGGTGCTGGTTATCCCCATGGTCGAGGACATCGAGGCGGTCGGTAACCTGGACGACATTCTGCAGGTCGCCGGGGCCGATGTCCTGCACGTCGCCGCGTCGGATCTGGGGCAGAGCATGGGCAACCCCGGCGTGGCAGATGTGCGCCGGGTGATGAGCGAGGTGATTCCCCGCGTCCGGGCCGGCGGCAAGGGCGTTGGTGTGGGCGGAAACAACCCGGCCGATACCGCAGGGGTAGCAGAATTTGTAAGGCTGGGCGCCAACTTCGTAACCGTGTCGGCCTGGGGCCTGCTGCGGATCGGCGGCGAAGACTTTCTCAAGAATGTAAGGGCCGCGCTGTAGGCACCCGCCCAGTCCCTGGCACCTCACGCGGGGACACGCGTCAGGCGGACTGGGGTATTGCCGCCCTGGGCCGCGGACGCCGCGCAATGGCGAACAGCACTGCGCTGGCGGCGTACAGCCCGGTGAGCACCAGCAGCGATTCGGTGTATCCGTCGGTCCGGTCCACCATCCAGCCCAGGAACAGCGGGGTCAGCATCATTCCCGCGCTGTAAAACACCGAGATGATGCCGGTCAGCGTTGCGAAGTTACGGCGGCCGAAAAGGTTGCCCACCAGCACCCAGTTCAACACGGCCGCTCCCTCCAGGATGGCCAGCCCGGCCACGAAGGGGAAGATGATCCATGTCCCGGGCACGATGACCAGCACCAGCAGCGATACGGCGCCCACTGCCATGCCGACTCCCAGCACCCCCTGGCCCGGCAGTTTCAAACCCGAGAAGCCGATGAGAAGCCGCGCCGGGATGGATACGAAGAACAGCAGCGCCATCAGGTCAGCCCCGGTCTGCTCCGAGGTACCCTTCCATACCATAATTGGGATGGCGTGAACCAGGATTCCGCTGGTGACCGAGATCCGGAAAGCGCTGGCCAGCAGGATGTACCAGTAGGTCGGCGTGTGCAGAGCCTCCCGGACCGTATAGTCCCGCCCCGATGACTGGGACGACGACGTACCCGACGACGGCTCAACAGCCTCCCCAACGTCGGCCAGGTTTATGCCCATGCTTTCCGGAGACCTGCGGATGAACAGGGAAACGGGAATCACAATGACGGCCACAAAGATGCCGGTGTAGAGCATCACGTCGCGCCATCCCATGGCCTCGACGCCCCGGGACAGCACAGGAATCAGCATCGCCCCGCCCGCTGTGTAGCAGGTGATGACCAGGGTCATTCCGATGGCGCGCCGGCGAACGAACCAGCGGTTGGTTACGGCCAGGAAAGTCTGCCCGAACCCGCTGTTGTTGCCAATCGAGACTACGCCGACGTACACCAGCACAAAAAGCCAGTAGCCATTCACTCCCGAGAGGAAAATGAGCCCGACGCCGGCCATCAGACCGAAAATGAGCACAATGGGCCGGGAGTCGAACTTGTCCACCATCCATCCGACCAGTGGTCCGCCGACGCCGGCCTCGCCCCGTGACAGGGCGAAGATCAACGAGACCTGCGTGTCCGTGAGCATCAGCTCTTCGCGGATGGGGATGTAGAAGACGGGAAAGCCGTAGGAGAAGATTGCGCCCGGGAAAAGGGCCAGGAAGCAGCAGGCACCCACCACCCACCAACCGGGATAGATACCGGTCAAGCGCTCCCGCATGGCAGCTATGGACGCCATCAGGCGCGCATGCTCAGGGTCAGGGCTGATCTGTGATATGCGGGAATAAAGATGTCTGCGATACGCAAGGCGCTAACTTCCCGGAGTGAAGGTGAGCAGGATTCCGTCAGTATGGCGCCGGAATCATACCATGCCAGCCGTCCGGAAGGCCGCGGAACCTGGCGTGTCTGCCAAGTCCAAGTGGCCTGCTCACTCGTCATCGTCATCGTCCCGCCTGCGTCGCAGCTGATCCTCCAGCCGCCGGAGGGACTGCTGGGTGGCCCGCAACTCGCTGAGCAGGGAGTCGGCGGTGGGGGCCTGCTCCAGCTGCTGCAGGCGCTCCTGCTTGGCCTCGTCCAGGTTGTTTATCACCACGGCAATGAACAGGTTGATTACTACAAAGGTGCCAAACACCACAAAGCTGACGAAGTACATCCAGGTCAGCGGGTGGTACTCCATGGCCTTGTACATGATGTCGGTCCAGTCCTCCAGGGTCACAACGCGAAACAGGCTGAGCAGGGCGATGCCCAGGTTGCGCCAGTGCTCCGGGTCGTGCTCGTGGAAGAGCTGCCAACCGATGATGGCGTAGACGTAGACCATCAGGCTCATCAGCGCCAGGATGTGCAGCATCCCGGGGATAGAACGTACCAGCGTGGCCACGATCAGGCGCAATTCCGGCACGGCGGAGACCAGCCGCAGGAGCCGTAGCAGCCGGGCCATCCGGGCGATTACTGCGAAGCCGCCGGTGGCCGGGATCAGTGAAAATACAATGATGGAAAAATCAAAGATATTCCAGCCATCGCGGAAATACCGGTGCGGCCTAGGATACTGTGCAAAGATCTTCAGCGCCGCCTCGGCGATGAACACGCCGAGCGTGACCTTGTGGCCGAGACTGATCCACCAGGAAAAGCCGTTCATGACTTGGGGGAGTGTCTCCACCCCGAGGAGAACGGCGTTTCCCAGTATCAGGGCGACTATGAAGTATTCGAACCCGTGGGACTTGGTCAGCCTGTGGGAGAGGTCGCGCAGCGTGTTAACCATTTTCAGGTATCAGCTACCTCCCACCTTGTCCGGAATCCGTGCTGTCGCTCAGCCTTTCCAGTGGGGCAAAACTCAGCAGCAGCCGCTTGACGCCCGCACCTCCGGCGAATTCCACCGTTACCTCCACGTCGGAAGCGGTCACGTCGCAGGCCATGACGATGCCGTCGCCGAAGGCACGGTGCCGCACCGGGTCGCCCACCCTCAGTGCGGGCCCTGCGGGCGCCGGTGCATCTGCGGCCGCTGCCAGCGCAGCGGCGCGAATGGAACTGCCCCGGCCGGGTTCCGGCGCAGCCGCGGCTCGCGCAGCGGACGACGAAAGGGACACTGAAGTCATCAGGTCCGCCGGGATCTCCCGCAGGAAACGGGACGCCGCTGCCGGCCCTCCGCTACCGCCCCGGAAGTTCCGCCGGAAGGCGCGCATCAGGTACAGACGCTGTTCGGCGCGAGTCATCCCGACGTAGCACAGCCGCCGCTCCTCTTCCGTCTGTTCTTCGCTGTCCACGGAACGGGAGTGGGGCAGCAGACCCTCTTCCAGTCCGACAATGAAGACCACAGGAAATTCCAGGCCCTTGGCCTGGTGCAGAGTAATCAGTGTGATGGAGTCCTCGGCATCCTCCAGTTCATCAACCTGCGAGACCAGCGACGTCCGCTCCAATAACGACCCAAGTCCGTCGGGTGGCGTTTCGGCGTTGAATTCCTGGGCGATGCCCCGGAAGTCCATCACATTCTCCCAGCGTTCCTCGGGCCGGTCGTCGCTCTCCCGTATGTACCTCTGGAGGCCTGACTCCTCGAGCATCACGTCAATGAGCTTGACGACCTCCGCCTCGCGGCTGATGGCAACCAGCCGTTCGATGAGGTCGATGAACTTGGCGATGGATGAAGCGGCCCGGGATGGCAGGGACACGGAGCTGGGCTGCTTGTTTCTGCTGGTTACGGCGATTTCCCGCATGGCGTCGAACATGGAAACGCTGCGGCCGGTGGCCCAGTCCCCCAGTTGCTGCATCGACCTGGCGCCTATGCCCCTCGGCGGGACGCCGACCACGCGGGCCAGGCTCTGGTCGTCCTGATGGTTGTAGACCAGCCTCAGATAGGCGGTGAGGTCCCGGATCTCCTTTCTCTGGTAGAAGCGGGTGCCGCCCACCAGCCGGTACTTCACCCCCTGCTGCAGGCAGGCTTCCTCCATGGCCCGGGACTGGGCATTGACCCGGTACATTACGGCGCAGTCGCCCAGCTTGAACCCCTCGTCGCGGGTCAGCCGCTTGATTTCGCCAATCACCTTGCCTGCCTCTTCGTCCTCGTCGTAGGCCTCATCCACTCGCACGGGCTGACCCGTGGAATTCTCGGTGAACAGCTTGTTATCGAGGCGCTTTCCGTTGGCCTCGATGAGTCCCTTGGCGGCGTTCAGGATGTTGGCGGTGGAGCGGTAGTTCTGCCCCAGCGAGATGACCTTGGCCCGTGGGTAGTCGGCCTTGAAGTTCAGTATGTTGCGCACGTCGGCGCTGCGCCACGAGTAGATGGACTGGTCCGGGTCGCCCACCACGCAGAAGTTCTGGTGCCCCTGCGACAACTGGCGGGACAGTTGGTACTGCGCCACGTTGGTGTCCTGGAACTCGTCCACCATCAGGTAACCATAACGCCCCTGGTAGTGCTCCAGCACCACCGGGTACTCCCGGAACAGCTGCACTGTCCGGAGCAGCAGGTCGTCGAAGTCGACGGCGTTGTTGCGGGCCAGCAGCTCCTCGTAGTGGCGGTAGACCCGGGCGCATACTTCCTCGAAATAATCCCCGGCGGCATTCCGGGCCATGGCCTGGGAGTCCTGCAGCACGTTCTTGGCCCGCGAGATCGCCGATAGCACTGCGCGGGGCGGGTACCGCTTGGGATCGTAGTCCGCCTGCTCCAGGCAGCGTTTGATAGCGGTTATCTGGTCGTCGTCGTCGAAGATGGAGTAGTTGCGCGACAGGCCGATGGAATCTCCCTCCCTCCGCAACAGCCGGGCGCAGAAGGAATGGAAGGTGCCGACGGTGAGCGCCCCCGCGTGGGGACCTGCGAGGCGTTCGAGACGGTCCGTCATCTCCCGCGCCGCTTTGTTGGTGAACGTCATGGCGAGGATGCTGAAGGGACTGACCCCGTATTCCTGTACCAGGTAGGCGATGCGATGGGTGATCACGCGGGTTTTGCCGCTGCCCGGCCCCGCGATGATCAGCAGCGGCCCGTCCACCGTTTCCACGGCCTCGCGCTGTGCCGGATTCAATCCTTCCAAGAGGTTGGCAACCTGGGTCATCAAAAAGCGTCTCCATCAGATTTCCCGCAAATTCGCGGAAACTTCACCTTGGAGCGGCGCCATGTGTTAGCTTCAGGACGCCGCCCTCTATATGAGTGTCTCGTTTACCCCAGCGCGGCGATGACTTCTTCGCTGTTGGAGATGGTGGACAGGAAGGGCAGGGCCACTGTCAGCGAGGAGTCGTGTGCCTCCTGGCTCACCGAGGCGCAGCAGTCGCCAACGATGACGACGTCGTAGCCACGGTCGCTGGCCTCGCGGGCAGTGCCCTCAACCACGAAGTTTGTTGCCACTCCAGCCAGCAGCAGTGTGCCGATTCGCTTATTCTTCAAAATGGGCTCGAGGTCCGAGGCCATGAATGCGGAGACGCCTCGCTTGGTGACCACGGGCTCGCCCTCCTGCGGGGTCAGGGCGTCGTGAATCGATGCGCCCCACGTGCCCTCGACCAGCGCGTTGGCGCCGTGCAGTCCCTGCCACAGGCCCGCGTTCGCCGGGCGTTCCGGGTAGCCGGGGCGGAATTTGACCGAGACGTAGATTACCAGGATACCGGCGCCGCGGGCGGAAGCTAGCAACTGCGAAGTCTTGCCCAGGACGTTATTGTCCTTGACCATCTGAGCGAATCCGAAGTCCTTGAACGCGCCTTCCTCGTGGACGATGTCATTCTCGAAGTCCATGAGCAAAAGGGCGGTATGTCCGGCGTTGAGTTCCAATGCCATTACGTCCTCCATAGAGACAAAGAGTGGTACAGACGAAGAGTGTTTCGTATTAGGTGGTGGTGGACCGCGCATCATTATAATGGACATAACGCGTGCCAGTCTTGGCCTGTATCGTGCAAGTGCTCCCGGTGTGCTGCAACGGCCAAGGCCGACCGGATGCTATAATGGGAAATCAGCGTTGCCATGACGGAATTCGCCATATCTGCGTTCTGTTCTCGCCGTCCGATTCCCGCAATGTGTGGCAGGACTCCAGTCGGGCAGGCAGCTACAGGCCATCCATACAAGATGACTCAAGGACGTGCCATGCTGAAAATCCAACCCCAGAACCTTCGCACCCCCGGACCGACCCCGATCCCCGACGACATCGTCGAAGCCATGGGCAACCCGATGATCAACCATCGCGGCCCCGAGTTCGACGAGCTGATCAAGAAGTGCACTGAGCAGTTGAAACAGGTCTTCATGACCAAGAATGACCTGTTCATACTTACCGCTTCCGGCACGGGGGCGCTGGAAGCTTCCCTGGTTAACACCCTGTCCCCCGGCGACAAGGTGGTTGCTGCGACCGCCGGCTCCTTCGGCGATCGCTTTATAGACATGGCGGAAGCCTTCGGCGCCGACCTGACGCGCCTCGATTTCGAATGGGGAGAACCAATCGATCCTGACGCCATCCGCCGGGCTCTCAGGGACGATCCTGAGATCAAGGCGGTGATGGTCACGCACAACGAAACGTCCACCGGCGTCACGCACCCTCTGGAGGAGATTGCCCGCATCGTCAAGCAGGAGTTTGACAAGCTTTTCCTGGTCGACGCCGTCAGCAGCCTCGGCTGTCTCCCTCTCCCCGTAGATGCCTGGGACTGCGACCTCGTGGGCACTGCCTCCCAGAAGGGCTTTATGATCCCTCCGGGACTGGCATTTATCAGCATCAGTGAACGCGCCTGGGAGGCCCAGAAGACAGCCACCATGCCCCGGTTCTACTTCGACCTTGAGGAGGCGAAGAGGACGCTGGAACGGGGCCAGACCCCCTTCACTCCCAACGTCGCCGCCATGTACGGATTAAGCGTCGGCCTGGACAAGATAATGGAAGAGGGCCTTGAGGGAGTTTTCGGGCGCCATGCCGCCATCGGCCAGCTCACCCGCGACCGCATCCGCGAGCTGGGTCTGGAGTTGCTTGTCTCCGACGAGCGCTATGCCTCCAACACTGTTACTGCGGTGAAGATGCCGGAAGGCATCGACGGCCGGGCCCTGATGGGCCGGATGCGTACGGAGAAGAACGTGGTGCTGGCTGGCGGGCAAGGTAAGCTGAGCACCAGCATCTTCCGCATCGGCCACCTCGGCCACGTGACAGAGGACGACATTGAAGAGGTCATCGAGGCGCTGAGGGATCTTCTTCCCGAGGTGGGATTCAGCGCAAAATAATAGGCTCAATTTGCTTGTTCCGTGGGGCGCACCATGTGCGCCCCTTTTGTGTACCCCTTTGACGATGGGGTAATATACGCCCCTACGTCGCCTAATGAGAGGAAGACGGAGTCGAGCAGTGTCGGTTTCACAGTTGGAAAAGGCCATGGCCAACCTGCGCATTGGCTTGGCAGAAATGCAAAACAAGGAAGAGCAGCTGGACGCGCAGATTTCGCAGTTCCGGCAGCAGCTGAGGCGCGTGCCGCGGCAGGCAATGTACGGGCAGGCCAGCCTGGACTCCTCGCTGGCAGCAATGGGCGAAATCGAGGAGCGGCTGGCAAATTCCGAAGCGGTGCGGCGGAGGCTACTGCAGATCAAGGCCTCAGCGTCCCAGGAGCTGGAGGCGCTGATCGTCCTCAAGCAGGTGGATGAGGCCAAGACCAAGCTGGCAGTCCTGAAGCGCAGCCGGGCCACCGACGAGGAAACGCTGGCGGAGATACGGCAGCTTGAGCAATTTCTCGCTGTTCAGGGAAGACGCGCCGAGCAGGCCATAACCGCTGGTTACGAGGAGCGAATCTGAAGTTAGGGTCGGAGACGAGGCAGAAACAGCAGTTTCCTTGCCTCGTCCCCGGGGTATATTGGGTTGCCGGTTACCACGGAGGTTGCACCTGAAGTTCGCTGGGAACCGGGGGCTACTTCTTCGGAGGGTTGTTGCCCCGCCCGCCGCCGGAAGGATTTCCGGTGGTGCTGGGGCCATTGTCGGGCTTGTTGCCGCCCCCACTCTTGCCACCCTTGGCCATTGTTTCCCTGACCATTTGTTACCTCCTTTTGGGTAAAACTCCGGCTCTGCTTAGCCCGAATCCACCGATGGGAGGCGTGAAGGCTGGGCACATTGGGATGAGGGAGCCTACAGGGGAGAAAGCCTGGGCTCCATTGGGACCGATGTGACACGGCAGAGGGTTTTCAGTAGCCTCACCGGCGCTGGAGAGCGGTCTATGGAGGCTGGGAATCGCGTGATAGTGAGATCGGACGCAGCAGGATGCACTCGCGGACCGGGCGGACGCGAGTTTGGGGGCGTTGGGTCGGTTGCGGATAGCGCCGTCAGGCTGGGAGTGGGATGGCTCGCAGTCGGGCCAAGGCGAGAGTGGCCTGCTCAGCCCAAGGCCAGCCCCGGGGAAGATGCAAAGTGAGTCTGCGCGCCGAGCGGGTAAGCCGTCCGGCCAGGGAGAAGAAGCGTCGCCGCAGGGTCTTGGTGGTCACCAGTTGCTCGCCCAGACCGATGCGCGCTGCCCAACGGGCCAGATTATGCGCCAGCACTTGGACGGCCAGCCAGGCCCCGTTGGCAGCGAATCGGCCGGACGGCAGGTGGTTCAGCCCGACGCCGTACTTGAGGTCGCGTATCGCGTTCTCGATCTCGGCGTGGCGGCGATGGTCAGCCTCCAGTTCGAGCGTCTCCCCGTCCCGGTCGGTGATGAAGCCGTGATAGCTGTAGCTGGCGAATAGGGCCAGCTGGAAACCGGGCGTGGGCTTCACCCGCCGTACGATGAGCCGCACCGGCGCGGCGCCGGCCTCACTCTCAAAGGGAGTGTAGGTGGTCTCGGCCACATCGGCGGCGCCGTCCATCCAGTAGGGGATGGGCGTCCAATCCGTCTCGGGTATGGCCTCGATGAGATTGCGCAGGCTTTTGTGCTGGCGGATGGTGATGGAGTAGCGGACATCCATCTTGCGGCAGACGGCGACGATGGCGTGGGCATAGAAGCCGCTGTCGGCCCGCACCGTGAGTTGACCTCTGGCGCCGGCATAGCGCACCCGTCCCACCGTCTCGCGCAGGAAGTGAGCGGCGCCCCGAACAGTGTTGGCCCGGCCCTCGCGCAGCCGGGACATCAACACGTCCCCGGTGCCGGCGGCCACGGCCAGCAACGGGTGATAGCCTCGCTTGCCGGTGTAGCCGTGGTGTCGCGCCCCCCCCTTGGCCAGTCCGTAAGTCTCGCAGATGGTGGAGTCCAGGTCGATGGTGAACGGCGCGTCGCCGGGTCCCGCCCCAGCGGCCCAGGCCCGGGCCAGCAGCTCCCGGCTCACCCGGTCCAGCTGACGGACGTGGCCCCAGCGGAAGCTGCGCAGGAAAGTGCCCAAGGTGGATGGCGCTTTGACCATGCACCCCAGCACCGAGTAGGTCCGCCCCGCACGCAGCGCATCGGCGTCGTCAATGCAGTCGCCGCCAGCCAGCGCCGAGGCCACCAGCGTCAGAAGCTTGTCTCCCGCGTTCGCCCGCCCCGGCGCATCCCCGAGGTCGAGGTGACGGTCAACGAGTTCACGCAGGCCCAGGTGTTGGGCGAGAGTGGCCGGCAGGAGCAGGCCGGCATTGGCCACCAGACGGTGGTCGTCAAAGACGATGCGAATACGGTCGGGGTGGTTGCGTGGTAGCATCAATTGGGTGCTCCTTTTCTGGGGTCGGTTTTTTATTGCAAAACCATTATCCCAGATTCAGAGGAGCACCCTCTTGCCGCTTCAGTTCGCCAACCTGACGCCCACTATCGGTGGATTCGGGCTTAGGCTCTCTCGCTGGCGAAGGTGAACCGGACTTATAGTGGTATATTTAACTAAATCGCTTCGCCAATATTGGTATAAATGGTTAAATTTTCCCGTCGATCCGGTTGATCACGAGTCCTGTGGGCAGCTTCGGATAAAAGAACGTCGACTTGCGCGGCAGCCGCTGTCCCTGGCCCACGATTTCCTCGAAGGCGTCCATCGGGAAGGGCTTCAGGAAGAACGCCATCTGTAGCGCGCCGCTGGCCACGCCCTCTGCGGCTTCGTCGTGATCGTGCAGGAATCCCAGGTGCTCCAGGGTGGCCTCGCCCAGTTCCGGGCGCAGCACCTTCTCCTCCAGGACCCATGCCTCCGAGACGGCCAGAGCTCCCCAGTCGTCGCCGATGGCCGATTCCCGTAGCGTCAGCAGTTGCGCGCCACGCAGAGTCAGAGCCGCCATCACCCGCCCGGTGCGTCCGCGTTCGTCCACCAGCGCTACCAGTTCACCGGCCGATAGCCCGTTTACCGGCTCGGCCTCGAATACCTCGTCAAGGCGGGCATTTACGCGGTCCATCTGATCCGCGCTCAGGCCGCTGAGGTTGCGATGGTAGGGGAGCACCACCAACCCGGGGTCGTCGAAGGCGATCAGCGTCATCATCACGTAGTTGTGGGCCGACGAGTTGCTCACTGAGCCCTCGTCGTGGCGGGCCTTCTGAAATTGGCGGGAGGCTTCGTACCGGTGATGCCCGTCGGCGAGGAAAACCGGACGGTTCGAAAAGAACTGTGAGATGGCGGCAACCTGGTCCGGTTCCGATATGCGCCACATGGTGGTATCGGAGCCGTACTCGTCGCGGGCGTCGACCTCTGGCGTCCCAGACATCACCCGCTGGAACACAGGGCTCAGCTCGTTGTCAGCGTCGCGGTAGATGGACATGATGGGGCTGATGTTGGCCGATACCGACTCCATCAGCGTCACCCGGTCGCGGATGGCCGGGGCCTCGGTGAACTCATGGGGCAGCACCTGCCGTGTGTCATAGTCCTCGATGCCCACGCAGGCGACCAGTCCCAGTCGCGAGCGCTCATGGCCGTTCAGAGTAAACCCATGCCGCACTAGGTAATAAGCGGGTTCGGCGTCCTGTCGCAGCACGCCGTCGCGGAGCCATTGCTCGAACCGCCCGGCCGTTTCGGCGTAGCGTCCTGCCGGGTCCTCCGACCAGTCCAGACCCTCGCCGGCCTCGAGGTGGATTACGTTCAGGGGGTGCCGGTCCATCAGGGCCTGTTGTATCTTCGGTGTGATCAGGTCGTAAGGCGGACACAGCACGGAGGCCATGTCGTCAACCACCGCTGGATCGTACCGCCACCCACGAAAGGGAGTCACTTTTGCCATACTTTCACCTTGCCAATGCTGGGGCTGATTTCAGGGAAGGCAATGCGTTCCCTACCAGACGCCGACGGATTATTCGTCCAATAACCCGGCTATGATTTCCAGTTCGTCAAGAACTTCGCTGAAGGTCGGAAACTGATGCCGTTGCAGACGCTCGTAAAGAAATTCCTCGCCAGTTAGCGGGTTGAAGACTCTGTGGTGATAATCGTCGTCACTCTGATGGATGTTGTGATAGCGGAGGACAGGCTGGCCGTGTGACACCCATGCTGCATAGCGGAAGGAGTAGCCGCGCACTCTTCGAAGCCGCCCGGAATAGCGTATTTCCAGCCAGTTTTCCACCTCCAGCACCATGTCGCTCAGGCAATAAACCTGTCCCCGCAGTAACAACTCGCCCCTTTCTTCGGCGAATCGGAGAGTGTTCAGCCTATCCCAATCTACGAAGGGATGTGCGTCTAGCCGGTTTTCGTGGATGGTTCGGAAGTGGTCCCAGGTATTCCAGTCGTGGGGATCTCCCCCTGGAGCCGTTGAAGAACGTGATAGGCTTGCAACCACTCAATTATCTCCGAAGTTTCTCTGACCACGCCAAGAGAAAACGCCTGGCACATTTTGGCCGATTTCATCTCGTAGCGCCGTTCGAACACCCGGATACGCTCGACCAGCTCCGCCTCCATGTGGCCGGGAGGGACTTTGTCCACAGGGATTTTGCGTACTTCGCGCTTCTGGTCAACCATTGGTTTTTTCCTCAACTTATGGTGGTTCCAGTATACGACGCTCATTACCGGCGGGAAAGAACGGGTGTAGGCCGACGCCTGCCCTGTGGTATACTGAGCGCCGTTCTGAACGACCCTTTTGGGCCAATTTCACGCACGAGGACGGTTGCCCATGCCCGGTGCGATCACCCACGTTGACGGCGGCACCATCACCACTGCCCGCGGCTTCAAGGCCGGTGGCACCTACGCCGGAATCAAGACCTACTCCGACGACAAGATGGACGTCGGCATGCTGTTGTCAGACACCCTCTGCGCCGCTGCGGGCGTGTTCACTAGGAGCAGCATCGTTTCGCCGTCAGTGACCGTCAACCGGGAGACGCTGGCAGGTGGTCAGCCCATCCGGGGCCTGGTGGTTAACTCCGGCATCGCCAACGCCGGAGTGGGCGAGCAGGGCTACATTGACGCCAAAGAGATGGCCGTCATTGCCTCCGGGGCCATGGGCGTGAAGCCGGAAGAAGTGCTGGTGTTCAGCACCGGCATCATTGGCGTGGAACTGCCGATGACGCTGATCAGGTCGGGCGTCGAGCAGACTGAGCTGTCCGGTTCCGGTGGCAATCCTCTGTCCCGCGCCATGATGACCACTGACACCCACCCCAAGGAAGTGGCGGTAACCGTTGACATCGGCGGCACCGAGGTGCGCATCGGCGGGGTGGCCAAGGGCTCGGGAATGATCCACCCCAACATGGCCACCATGCTCTGCTTTGTGGCCACCGATGCAGCCATCGACCAGGGCCTCCTGCGCTCCATGCTGCCCGATGTGGCCGACTACTCGCTGAACATGCTCACCGTCGACGGCGACAGCAGCACCAATGACTCGCTGGTGGTGCTGGCCAACGGCGCCGCAGGCAACGCGACCATTACCGCCGGGACTCCTGAGGCCGACGCCTTCAGGGCCGGGCTGCTGGAGTGCTGCGTGCAATTGACCCGGATGCTGGCCCGCGACGGCGAGGGTGCCACCCACCTGCTGGTGGTCGAGGTCGCTGGCGCCCGGACCAGCGAGGACGCCCGGGTTGCCGCGCGCACCATCGCATCATCGCTGCTGGTCAAGTCGGCGGTATACGGCGCCGATCCCAACTGGGGCCGCCTGCTGGCCGCCTTGGGCCGCAGCCAGGCAGAGGCGGTGGAGGAAAAGATCGACCTCTTCATCAACGGCGTCTGCATCATGGAGGCGGGCAAGCCCATTCCCTTCCACCGCGACGCCGTGGTGGCTCTGATGCGGGGCGACGAGGTCACCTTCCGCATCGCCCTGAACCTGGGTGACGAGGACGCCACCGCGTGGGGCTGTGACCTGACCGAGGAATACGTCGTCATCAACAGTGCCTACACCACCTAGGCCGCTTAACCAGACTGTTTCCCATCAACTGAAGAGACCGCAGAGAATTTCATCCGCAAACCCAATTTCTCTGGGGCCTCTTTGTATTTGCGGGTATTTGCGGACGTAATTCCGGATTCCAGGAGCAATCACCTGTCTATCGTAGTGAAAATAGGGGGGAGCACGCTGGGCAGCCACGACACCACGCTGCTGGACCTGGTTAAGCTGCAACAGGATGGCGAGGAGGTCGTGGTGGTCCACGGCGGCGGCAACGTCATCTCCCGCTGGATGCAGCGCCAGGGCATCCCGCCGCAGTTTGTTGGCGGCCTGCGGGTGACCGACGCCGAGAGCCTGGAGATCGTGGTGGCCGTGCTGGGCGGGCTGATCAACAAGGAGCTGGTGTCGCTTATGGAGCAGCTGGGCGGCAGGTGCATCGGGCTCAGCGGCGTTGACAACTGCATGCTGTCCTGCGGCATTGCCAACCCCGAGCTGGGCTTCGTGGGCGAGATTCTGTCGGTTAACGCGGCCCCCATCCGCGCCGCGCTGGGCTCCGGCTACATCCCGATGATCGCACCCTTGGGTGTGCACCAGTTCGACGGCTCGGAGAACGCCGGCAAGCCGCTGAACATCAACGGCGATACAGTGGCGGGCGAACTGGCCCGGGAGCTGCAGGCCGAACGGCTGGTATTTCTGACCGACGTGGCGGGCGTGATGGACGGCGGAGGCCGCATCATCCGGCGCCTCGACCAGCGCCGGGCCAACATGCTGCTGAACTCCGGCGTGGCGGGCGGCGGAATGATCCCCAAGCTGCAGGCCTGCATGCGGGGTCTGGAGGGCGGAGCCGTCGCCGAAATCATCGATGGACGTCACCCCAACGCGCTCCTCGACTGCCTCCAGGGCCGCTCCACCGGCACGACGATTACCGCTGGCCGCACCCGGCCGCAGTAGTTCGCTGATCCGCCCGGTAGGCCCAGCAGTTCCCTCTCCCTCCGGGGGAGGGTAAGGGTGGGGGCGTTCGCCTCACTCCACGTAGACCGCGCCCTTGGGCCTTGCCTTACCGCCGTGGACGGAGGGCTCGGCGCACCACTTTCGCACCACTTGGGTATCTGCTCGAACGAGAACCCTGGGATGGTCATACGGCCATCGGCGTGCTCGATTGTTATGGCGCAGAGCCGCCCTTCGCCACCAAGGTCCAGCAGAGTAGCCTCGTACAGGTCTCGCGTCTTATCCACCTCTGAGGAGTAAGGCTCGATATACAGCGTGTCCGTACTCTCGAAGCATTCGATCTTCATGGCCTGAGCGACCAGTCAAAAAAGCGTTATTTACCGTTTCCCTGTCGGGCAAAAAGACAACGCTCAGGTATCTCCCTTCCATCGCGTCAATTGAACCCCTCAACCGTATGCGGACGTCAGTCTTAGGTTGCTCTTTTATGGGGTCTCCTGTCACCCGTTCTATTCACTAAAGCTCAATATGTGAACGGTTGGGCCGTCGGCGCACGTGCCAGAGTTGGCCACTGAATGCCATTCGGCTCAGCGGGCTTTTTGCAGATATAGATACCTGTTACCGATTCCTGTGCAGCCTTGGCCCATTTGATTGCAATTGATTGGTTTCTGGATAGGTCGTCTGCGACTGCCGTATTGTGCTGTGGCTGTATGGTCTTGGGCTGAGTATTAGTTTGGATTTGCTTGACTGGCGGTCAATAATCCTATCGACCCCTTGCTAAATGGAAAGTGCGAATTAGTCTTGTTCCCACGGTTTCGCGCCCCCGGCCCAGAGGTCGTCCAGCGATGTACCGCTTCTCTGATTTATTCTTTCGAAAATTCCGTTCAGTGCGTCGTTGATCAGTTGTTTTAGTTCCGATCTCTCGTCCCTGGTCATTCTGTAGGAGGGTCTCCCGTACCTGTAATCCACTGCATACTTGCTGAGCCAGTCCATGGTGATTCCGGGAGCCTGAGGATCTTCGAATTCTGTGTAGTTGAAAAGGGCGTCTATGACGCGCTCCAGTTCCTGCAATCCAGGAGTGGTCCAGTTCTCGAGCTGCCGGACCTCATCCCAGAGTGGCCGGAGTTCGTGTCCGTATGTTCTCTTTTCGTTGAAGGTTGACAGCCACCCTTTGAGGGCATTTTCTACTGCCTGCTGTGCGACGAATCCCATGAGTTTCTGATTTCCCGAGTTTCCGACCACCATGTCGTTGAAGTGGAACTGGTACTCCTGTGCGTTTTCCAGTCTCTGCTTGGTCTCGGGCCAGTGGGCCGGGTACTCGTCGTCATAATCTGCGCCGTATCTGAGTTCCTCTCCACTCATGACAACTCCGTGGTTTGCCGCTTGGCCAGCGATGTGCTGGTTGGCCAGACGGTACCTTCTGAACTCCTCTCCAGTCATCGTGATGACGTCGGAGTTGAGTTCGGGTGGGTTGGCTTTCATGTAATCCAGGGCGGTGCGTCGGGCGATCAGTTCTGTGGCTCTCGTGTTTGACCCTGCTGAGATGACTAAAAGGTCTATGTCAGAGGATTCAAAATGGTTGCCTGTGGCTCGTGAACCGAAAAGAATCACGGTGGCGGGACGTACGGCGTTCTGTACTGCTGCGGCGACTCTCAACGCGTGTTGGTCAGCCCTCGTGTCATTTGGCGCCAGCTCTGGGTATTTCATGGTTCCTTCATCCTGCAGGGGGTGGGCAGGGGGGTATCAAGGGGTGGACTTCCAATGCAACTATCGGTCCGTTTATTCCAGTTGGCCCCTCGATTGTTTGTGCAACTACGTTTTTGGAGTGACTGATATTTCGTTTGTGCGAAGCAGGGGCACCGGTCAGCTTCAATTGTAGTCCGAGTCTTCTTTGATTGGCGTGGGTTTGCAATCAAGATGTCGGCCCTCAACCTCTGCTCGACCTTGGATTTCATGGACATTCACGGATACTATCTCGGTTTTCCCCAGCATCTTGCGAAGTGGATTATCTAGGGCATCGTTGGCGCTGGGTTCGGTCTGGTGTGGCATTGGTGCCTCCCAAAGGGACTCTCCAGCATCCTAGCCCAGCGG
Organism: Dehalococcoidia bacterium; assembly: GCA_965261885.1. GTDB lineage: Bacteria > Chloroflexota > Dehalococcoidia > Lucifugimonadales > UBA3495 > VXOI01. The sequence goes on along the minus strand of CBDHDY010000014.1, from coordinate 277,388 downwards.
GTGGGGCGGCGCAACCGGGAGGCGTTACTGTGGGCTGGGCGTGCCCCGGCTGCTCATGCCACCACCACCCCGCCGTGTGAAAGATTCCGTCGGGTATGCGATAATCTAGCGGCACACTTTGGGTTGGAATTCCGCAGACGGACTATCGGGAGTAGAGGACTCGCCATGAGCATCAGCAGCGACTGGATCGATATCGAAAAGAAGTATTACGCCCAGACGGTGCGCCGCCAGCCGGTGGTCATCGTACGGGGCGAGGGCACCGAGGTCTGGGACGCCGACGGGAAGCAGTACTTGGACTTCGTCGCCGGCTGGGCCGTCAACCAGCTGGGCCACAGCCACCCGGTTATCACCCAGGCCATCGCCGAGCAGGCCGGCACGCTTATCCAGACCTCCAACCAGTTCTACACCGTGCCGCAGTTGCAACTCGCCGAGATGCTGATCGAGAACAGCTGCCTCGACCTGGTGTTCTTCGGCAACAGCGGGGCCGAGGCCGTCGAGGGCGCGATGAAGCTGGCCCGGCGCTACGGCAAGCTGAACCGCGACGGTGCCTACGAGATCATCACCGCCTTCAATTCATTCCACGGCCGCACCCAGGCCACCGTGGCTGCTACCGGGCAGCCCCACTACCAGGAGAACTTCGCGCCCTTGCTTCCGGGCTTCGTGCACGTCGACTACAACGACGTCGAGGGCGTGATGAACGCCACCACCGACCGCACCGCCGCAGTGATGGTGGAGCCGGTGCAGGGCGAGGCGGGCGTCATCATCCCCGATGATGACTACCTGCAGCGGTTGCGCCAGTGGTGCGACAGCCAGGGCATCTTGCTGATTCTGGACGAGGTACAGACGGGCATGGGACGGCTGGGCAGCCTGTTCGGCTACCAGGAGTACGGCGTGGAGCCCGACGTGATGACCCTGGCCAAGGGGCTGGGCTACGGCGTTCCCATCGGCGCCTTCCTGTCCAAGGCCCACTGCCAGGCGCTGGTGCCGGGCGACCACGGCTCCACCTTCGGCGGCAACGCCCTGACCACTGCCGCGGGCTACGCCGGTACCAAGTTCCTCATCGAAAACGACATCCCCGGCCAGGTTAAGGAGATGGAACCGTACCTGCTGGGCCGCCTGAACGACGTCAAGGACCGCTTCTCCTTTGTGACCGAGGTGCGCGGCAAGGGACTGCTGGCGGCCATGGACTTCGAAGACACCATCTCGCCGCAGGTGCTGGCCAACGCCAACGAGGCCGGCCTGCTGCTGAACGGCCCGCGCCCGAACACCGTCCGCTTCATGCCCCCGCTGAACGTGTCGCGGGAGGAGATCGACGAGGCCGCCGAGCGCCTGAGCACCGCCCTGTCCAAGATCTAGCCCGAGCGCTTTCGCTGAATCCGCAGATTTCTAGCAGGGGCGCGTCTCGGTGCGCCCCTGCATGCAGTCGGTGCATATTCGTCCTTTGAACCAGGCCTCTGCGAGGGAAGGAATGGCCAAGCGCGAGTTCTATGTCGTGATCACGAAAGACGAGGACGGGTATTTCATCGGGGAAGTAACCCAAATCAAGAGCTGCTTCAATCAAGGTGAAACCCTGGATGAGCTGATGCAGAATATGCGTGATACGGTACAGGTTTGCCTTGATGAGTTCGGCGCCAAAGATCAATCGGAATTCGTCGAGGTTCAGACGACTTCAGTTCGTTCTGATTTGATCGCAAGCTCGCAAAGAGAGTTTTATGTTGTGATCACAAGGGACGAAACAGGTTCCTATTGGGGTGTTGCGCCCCAGCTAAGGGAATGCTTTGGGAAAGGCACCACCAAGTCAGAACTAATGAATAACATGTGTAAGGCGATCGAGCATGGCCTTAAGGACGATGACTTGGAGGATTGTTCTACTTTCCTTGAAGTAAGGAAAGTGGAAATTTAACCTTGTCCTCGGGCAGATTTCCGTCATTAACCAGCCGGGAGTTTATTCGTACCATGCACCGATTGGGGTTCGAGACAATTCGACAAACTGGAAGTCATGTCATCATGGGCCATCCTGATGGCAGGGGTGTAGTCGTACCAGATCATGGTTCTAGGGATCTAAGGAGAGGGTTTGCAAAGAAAATGTTGAAGCAAGCCCAAGTGCCTGCGGCCGACTTCCTCGCTGCCCTGTAAACAACCACACTGGAGCAATCACCCTAAATGCCAAATGACAGAATCGTACTCGCCTACAGCGGCGGGCTGGATACCACGGTGGCAGTGCCATGGCTCAAGGAAAAGTACGGCGCCGACATCGTCACGCTGACCATAGACCTGGGCATGGTTGACCTGGACACCGCCCGGCAGCGGGCGCTGTCCATCGGCGCCGTCGAGGCCGTTATCGTTGACGGGCGGCAGACGCTGGTGGACGAGTTCCTGTTCCCTAGTCTCCAGGCGGGGACTGTGTACGAGGAACAGTACCCGCTGGCCACCGCGCTGGGCCGTCCTCTCATCGCCCGCTACCTGGTTGAGGCGGCGCGGGAGCACGGCGCTTATGCCGTCGCGCACGGCTGCACCGGCAAGGGCAATGACCAGGTGCGCATAGAGGTGGGTGTGATGGCCCTCGACCCCGACCTGCAAGTCATCGCACCCATCCGCGACTGGGGCATGAGCCGCGACGACGAGATTGAGTACGGGCTGGCGCGCAACCTGCCAATCAACACCCGGGCCAGCCGCTTCTCCACTGACGAGAACCTTTGGGGCCGCAGCGTGGAGGCCGGTGAGCTGGAAGACCCATGGTTGGAGCCGCCCGAGGACGCTTACCTGTGGACCAAAGCAGCATCCGACGCGCCCGATGACCCGGCCTACCTGGAAATCAGCTTCGAGCGTGGCATACCCATCGCGGTCGATGGCGAGTCCATGGGCGGGGTTGACCTGATTCGCCACCTGAACGCCGTCGGTGGCCACCACGGAGTGGGCCGTATCGATCACGTCGAGAACCGTCTGGTGGGCATCAAGTCGCGGGAAATATACGAGTGCCCGGCGGCTACCATCCTTCACGCAGGCCACAAGGCGCTGGAGACCATGACTCTCAGCAAGGACCAAGCCCGCACCAAGGCCCGGATCGCCCAGGAATACTCAGACGTGGTCTATAACGGCCTGTGGTATACCGCCCACCGCGCAGACCTGAACGCGTACGTGCAGAGCACCCAGCGCCACGTAACCGGGGAGGTGCGCCTTCGACTACACAAGGGAAGCTGCACCGTGGTGGGGCGGCAGGCGCCCCGCGCGCTCTACAACTACGGGCTGGCAACCTACGACCGGCAGGACCAGTTCGACCACGCCGCGGCCGCCGGGTTCATCGGTATATACGGCCTCCCCGTACGCACGCAGAACCAGGCGCAGCCTGACTAGCCGGTCGTTCACCAGGCCACTGAAGACACGAAATACCGGAGGAACAATGACCGTCGCCGCCAGAATGCACGACCTGGGAACCGAGAGCGCTTTTGAGGTGCTGGCCAGGGCCCGCGCCCTCGAGGCCCAGGGACGCGAGATTATCCACCTCGAAATCGGCGAGCCTGACTTCGACACGCCCCGGCACATTGTTGAGGCCGGAATGGCCGCCATCAGCGATGGATTCACCCACTACGGACCCACCGCCGGGCTGCCGGAGTTGCGGGAGTCCATCGCCCGCAACAGCCGCGAGGTGCGCGGCACCAACACCGAGCCCGAAAACGTGGTGGTCACTCCCGGTGCCAAGCCGATCATGTTCTACGTCCTGCTGGCACTGGGCGAGCCGGGCGTCGAAGTGATTTACCCCAACCCGGGCTTTCCCATCTACGAATCGATGATCCGGTTCACCGGCTGTACCCCGGTACCGATGCAGTTGCTGGAGTCTACGGGCTATCATCCTGACCTCGACTTGCTGGCGTCGCAGATTACCGATAACACCCGGCTGATCATCCTCAATACGCCCGAGAATCCGTGCGGCTCCGCCCTGTCGGAAGGCGAGTTGCGCACCATCGCCGACCTGGTGATGAAGCATCCCAACTTGTACGTGATGGCCGACGAGATATACAAGGACATCCTCTACACCGGTGAGCACTTTAGCATCGCTTCCATACCCGGAATGGAGGAGCGAACGATAATTCTCGATGGATTTTCCAAGAGCTACGCCATGACCGGCTGGCGACTGGGCTATGGCATCCTGCCGCCCGAGCTGGTTCCCCACGTGGTCCGCCTGGCGGTGAACAGTGTGTCCTGTGCCGCCACCTTTACGCAGAAGGCGGGCATCGCCGCGTTGGAAGGCCCCCGCGACCAGGTGGAGGCGATGACGGCCGAGTTCGCCGCCCGCCGCCGGCTGATCACCGACGGCCTGCGCAGCATCCCGGGCATCCGCTGCCCGGAGCCGGAGGGCGCGTTCTACGCCTTCCCCAGCATCGAGGACACCGGCCTCTCCAGCCGTGAATTCGAGGACAGGGCTATGCAGGAGGCCGGCGTGGCGCTGTTGTCCGGCTCTGCTTTCGGACAGTATGGCGACGGCTATGTGCGTCTCTCCTACGCCAACTCCCAGGAGAACATCAGCAAGGCCATCGAGCGCCTCGACGCCCTGGTGCGCAGTATCTGACGCAACACAGGCAGGTCCCTCTCCCATCGGGAGAGGGTTGGGGTTAGGGCTTAACCCCCGGCAAGAAATAACCAGGCAGGAGGCCCCAATGGCGAAATGCAAAGTGATACACCCGGATGGCCTGGAGGTCGAAATACAGTCCGGCGCCATGACCCGTCTTGCTGGAGTGTCCGAGGCTCTGACCGGTTCCACCGGCATCCACCTCGCCATTGCAACCATTCCGCCGCACTGTGCCTCCAGCCCCCATTACCACGTCAACTGTGAGTCAGCCATTTATGTAGTCAAGGGCCACGGGCGATTCGTCGTGGGTGACAAGCTGGACAACCCTCTGCCCATCGGACCGGGCGACTTCATCTACGTGCCCGCCGGGGCGGTACACCAGCCGGCCAACGACAGCGATGAAGTAATGGAGATAATCGTCGCCCGCAACACGCCGGTGGAAATAGTCGCCGAGGTTTAGTGCGATGGGAACGTTCAGCGTAGAGGTTGAAGTCGCGAAACCCTACGGTAGCGAGTTCGAGTCAATTGGGGCCCTCGTCGATACGAGGGCAACATACTGCGTTCTCCCCGGCGACGTCCTGGAAAGAGTAGGAGCTTCAATCGAAGAAAGTAGAACCTTCGAACTGGCTGACAACAGAATAGTCGAATTACCATTCGGCTATGTCAGTCTAAGGCTGGAGGGTAAACAGATCATCGCCCCGGTGGTATTTGGTCCAGTGGGAGTGTCCCCACTGCTTGGAGCCACGGCTCTGGAGATATCCGGATTTGCAGTAGATCCAATAAATCAACGACTGGTGCCAGTAAATGCGTTGCTGAAGACAGGATTCGATGGAGGTATCAGTAACGGAGCAGCCGAAAACGGCATTTCTTGAGCGTCCATCAGGCATCGACTATACTAGCGGCGCCCCGGCAGATTGTGCTAACCGGGGCGTTGATCGCATCTAACGCCGGAGTTATTAAACATGGACATGGGCCTGACCGAAGTCCAGCAGATGCTGAAGTCCAGCGCACAGGAATTTCTGGCGCGGGAGTGCCCCACCACGCTGGTGCGGGAAATGGAGGAGGACGAACGCGGATACCCCGACGAGCTCTGGAGGCAGATGACCAGCCTCGGCTGGGCCGGTGTGCCGTTCCCGGAGCAGTACGGCGGTACCGGCGGTGACTTCCTGGATCTGGCGGTGTTGCTGGAGGAGATAGGCCGTGCCCTGGCCCCCAGTCCGTATTTTTCGTCGGTGGTGCTGGGCGGCCTTACAGTTCTCGATGCCGGAAACGACGCCCAGAAGGACGACCTCCTCAGTCGCATCTGTGACGGCAGCGGGATTCTGACGCTGGCGGTAACCGAGGCCAGCGCCACTTTCGAACCCTGGGGTGTGGAGACCACCGCCATTGCGGACGGTAACGGGTTCTCACTGAGCGGCACCAAGCTGTTCGTCCCCGACGCCCACGTTGCCGACGTTATAATCGTGGCGGCCCGGACCAAGGCCGATGGTGAGCCCGCGGAGGGCATAACTTTATTCCTGGTGCCGGCCAGGATGGATGGCCTGGAAGTCACTCCCATACGCACCATTGGCAGCGAGCAGCAGTTCGAGGTTACGTTTGACAATGTCCGCCTGCCTGCCAGCTCCGTCCTTGGGGAGGTCAACGCTGGCTGGCCCATCGCAGAACGGGCGATTCAGCGGGCGGTTGCAGGCCAGTGCATCACCATGCTGGGCGGTGCGACGGCGGTGCTGGACATGACCGTCGAGTACGTCAAGCAGCGCACCCAGTTTGGCCGCCCCGTCGGAAGCTTCCAGGCGGTGCAGCATCACTGTGCCCAGATGGCCACCGATGTCGAAGGTTGCCGGGGAGTGGCCTACCAGGCGGCATGGATGCTGGCCGAAGGCCTGCCGGCACAGCGCGAGATCTCCATCGCCAAGGCGTGGATCAGTCAGGCTTATCGTCGCGTCTGCGCCACCGCGCACCAGTGCCACGGAGCCATCGGCTTTACCAGGGAGCACGATCTTCAGTTGTACACCCGCCGGGCCAAGGTCCAGGAGTTGGGCTACGGGGACGTCAACTATCACAAGGAATTGGCGATGTCCAGCATCGCCGGCTAAGAAGCCCAGGCCCTTGCACTGAATCCATGCCGTCAGGTACTTAGACCGCATGACATCTGTCAGTAACAAATACGCCGAAATGAGCCGCGACTACATGTCGCGGGCCGATGATTACTTGCGGCGGGGCGACCTGGTTCAGGCGTCAGAGAAGTCTTGGGGAGCGGCGGCCTGCGCCCTAAAGTCCATCGCCGAACGGCGGGGCTGGCAGCACAAGTCGCATTCGTTGCTCTTTGACATTTCCAATCAAGTGGCCGACGAACTGAGTCGTACTGACCTGCATGATATGTTCTCGGCCGCCAAATCCATGTACCAGAATTTCTACGAAAACTGGGAGCCGGAAGAAGGGGTGGAGTATGCCGTCGGCAGAATAAAGGCTTACCTGTCTGAACTGGAAGCCGTGAGCCCACTACTTCCGGCGACGTTTGCCGTCGAGACCCGCGCCCAGCGCCGTCGGCTGGCCCGCCTGACAGGACAGTCGGAACCGCTGTGATACACTCTCCAAAATTGATAGAAAGCGATAAAAGCCAATGACCACTGCTACACAATGTATTTTCTGCTCCATTGCCCGCGATTCGGCCAGTCCCGACGTGTTGTATCGCGATGACCGGTGCTTCGTCATCAGGGACATCAGCCCCAAGGCGCCCGTGCACCTGCTGGTCATTCCCAACATGCACATCGCGTCGCTGGCCTATGTTGGTCCCGGCCAGGTGCCCATCATGGGCCACCTGTTCGTGGTCGCCGAGGAGATGGCCCGGCGCGAGAACGTCACCCTCAGCGGCTACCGGCTGGTGCTGAACCAGGGGCCGGACGCCAGCCAGACCATTGCTCACCCCCACGTTCACCTGCTGGGCGGTCGACAGCTGGGTGAGATGGGATGACCACCAGCCCGACTTATCAGATTGCAAATGATAAGTTCCGGGAACGGTTCGAGTCGCTGCCGGACAAACTGCAGGCCCACATATACCGTGTGCGGGACGTGGGACTTGAGTTGGCAGCCCGCCACGGCATCGACGAGGAACGGGCAGAGTTGGCGATTCTGGGCCACGACGTTGCCCGCGCCGCGAAGAAAAATGAAATTATGCGGCAGGCAGAACGATTTGGCTTGTCCATCTTGGATATCGAGCGGCGGTCCCCGGTCATGTTGCACGGTCCCGTCGGCGCAGAGTTATTGCGCCAGGAGGATGGGCTCGATGACGAGGAAATACTGGCCGCGGTTCGCTGGCACACCACGGGTCACTCCAGCCTGACTCCGCTGGGGATGCTGGTGTTCATTGCCGACAAACTGGAGCCGCGCAAGATCAAGTCATACCCCTACCAGCAGGAACTGATGTACATCGCCAGAGAGAGTCTCCACATGGCGGTCCTTGAGTTCCTCTCGCGCGAATCGGCGCTACGCATGGCGGAACGGAAACCGGTGCACCCCACCACCGTACAGGCCATCAATACCCTGCTGCTGGCGGACTAGGGTTCGTCCTCTTCTCCGGTTTCGTTTTCCAGTTCGTCCACGATGGGCGTGGTTTCCTCTATGAACTCCCGTAATGTTTTCGCATTCTTGCTTGCAAAGTTTTCGTTTAGGGTATCGGGGCCGGTTCTTACGAATGCCCTCTCCAGTCACTATGGATAACCTGGCGCGGACAGTCTAGAATAGGGCTAAGAAAGTTTCAACGAAAATCACCCGGCTGCGGACAACTACAGCGCGGCCCATGGGACGGCAACATGGAAATTGTGCTGGGTCAGACGGCAGCGGAACACATTGCCAGTAAAGGCGGACGGGTTGCGGTAGACCTGCTGCAGCATTCGTCTTGAGCGGGCTGTGCAGTTGAGGTATCGGTCGATACCAGGGTGCACCGGAGGGACCTGTCAGGCTATGACAGTATCCAGATCAATGGCGTGGAAGTCCTGACACTTCCAGAGTTATCCCGTCACGTGGTCAGCATGCAGATTGACCTTCGGTCATTCCTGTTCTTTCGCAACCTCAAGGCAATTGTTGCCTTCGACAACGGTATGGTAATCGGCAAGTCACCTTATGGAATGCAGAGCGCTGAGGCTGAGGGATAAGTCGCGACTCTCACTACTCGTCCCCCGCAATTCCTGCCCAAGCCATTCCCTGTAAAGAAGCCCTCTCCGATTGGAGAGGGCTGCCTCTTTGTGGACTATCTTGCCTGGTATTCCGGTGGCCGTTTCTCCACGAACGAGCGGCTGGCCTCCTTGAAGTCCTCTGAAAGGTGTAGCTTCAGTGGCAGGGTCTGCATGTCCGCATCGGCGCCGGCCTGCACCCACTGGCGACGGGTGAGCTTGACGCCCACGCGGGCCGAAAGAGGAGGCGTCTTGAGCACCTTCCCGGCCAGGGCTTCCGCGGCGGTCAGGTGGAAGCCGTTGGGCACCAACCGGTTGATCAGGCCAAGGCGGTAGAGTTCCGCAGCCTCCACCGGTTCGCCGGTGATCACCATCTCGCTGGCAATCTTGGAGGGCATGAAGGCGTTTACCTTGGCCCAGATTCTGCCGCCCGCCAGGCCCCGCTTGGTTTCGGAGATACCGAACCTGGCATCCTCGGAGGCCACGATCATGTCGCACTCGGCGGCGATTACGATGCCAGCGCCCAGAGCGTAGCCGTGAACGGCGGCGATGACCGGCTTCCAGTTGATGGTGCGGCCCAGATAGCCCTCCGGGCTGGGCCCGCGTTCCCGGCGGGCGCTCTCCTGTCGCGTCATCTCCACGAACCGCTGCTTGATGTCGGCACCGGCGCAGAACGCCCGGCCAGCGCCGTGGATGATTCCCACCCACGCCTCGTCGTCGGTGTCGAACTCCAGCAGCGCCTCGTGCAGGTCCTCTTCGAACTGCCGGTTCACCGCGTTGAGCGCCTGGGGACGGTTGAACATGATGTAGGCGATCCGGCCCTTCCGTTCGTAAGTCATGGTCTCGTATTCGATCATCCTGCCTCCGTGGCTCCAAATCCTGGATCGAAAGAAATTAGAACATTTTGCTTAAATCCGTAGAAAAAGGCGTTGACATGCACTGTACGTATGTTCTAAATTAGGCTTCAAGAATTAGAACGCCTGTTTGGGAGATTGGTATGGCTACGTTGGTCGCCGCCCGCCCGGACTCACAGAATTCCAAGATTGGAATTTCCATGCCGGATGATGCCTCGGAATTCTATCACTATGAGGATACCGGATGCGAAGCCTCGGACTCGTGCCTCGATTGCCCGTTGCCCAGGTGCAGGTACGACGACCCGGCCTGGTACCAGCGCAACCGGCGCCTGGCGCGAGACTTTCGAATCCTGCGTACCATGCAGCAGGAAGCTCTGAGTATCGAGGAGACGGCTGTGCGCTTTGGAATCACCAGCCGTACCGTGTTCCGGATCCTGCAGCGCTGCCGTGAGGCGACGATGCAGGACGCGCCTGCTGGCGAAAGAGCACTGGCGGCCGCCTAGCCGCGGGGCGCATCCTGCCTGAGCAGGTTGGACTTCCTCCCCAACCACGCCGCAGGGGCGCACGACAGTGCGCCCCTGCGATGCCTCTGTGGCCCCGCGGCCTGTGAAGCAGCCTACCCGCGCGGCAACCCCAATCCCCGGCTCGCGATGATGTTGCGCTGGACCTCGGAGGTTCCCGCGGCAATGGTGCCGGAGAAGCTGAGCATCCAGTGTTCCTGGACACGGCCCCGCAGCGGCGCCCACTTCTCCTCGCGGCCCAGCGTACCGTACAGGCCGAGCACGTCCATGGCCGCCTCTGTCACCCGGCGCACGGTCTCGCTGCCGAAAACCTTGCTCATCGAGGCTTCCCGGGTGGGTACCAGGCCTTCGCCCTGCATGTAGGCCACGTTGTAGGCGATCAGCCGGGCAACCTCGCACTCGATGTAGCGATCAGCCATCAGGCTTCGCACCCAGGGCACGTCCATGATGGCCTGGCCGTTGCGTTTGGTCTCGGTGGCGTACTCGCGCACGTCGTCGAGCAGGCGCCGGGCGTTGGCCGAATAGTCGATGCCCGACCGCTCGAAGTCCAGCAGCGTTACTGCTACGTACCAGCCCCGGTCCTCCTCGCCGACCACGTTGGCGCGGGGGACTCGGACATTGTCGAACAGGACCTGGTTGAACTCGTGGCCGCCAGCCATGTTGATTATGGGCCGTACGGTAACGCCCGGCGATTTCATATCCACCAGCACGAAGCTGATGCCCCGGTGCTTGGGGGCGTCCGGGTCGGTGCGGGTGAGCAGCATGATGTGGTCGGCCCGGTGGGCCAGGGTCGTCCAGATCTTGCCGCCATTGATCACCAGGTCGTCTCCGTCCCTGATGGCGCGGGTGCCGAGGGATGCCAGATCGGAGCCGGATTCAGGCTCGCTGTAGCCCTGGCACCACTGCACTTCGCCCCGGGCAACGGGCGGCAGGTGGGTGCGCTTCTGCTCCTTAGAGCCGTGGATCATCAGGGTGGGGCCCAGCATACGAACGCCGAAAATGTCGCGGCCCGGCGCGCGGAGATAAGCGATTTCCTCATTGAAGATCGCAGACTTCACTGGAGAGGCGCCCTGTCCGCCGTATTCCTCGGGCCAGTGCATGGTCAGCCAGCCGCGGTCCGCCATCTTGCGGCGGATGACCCGGGTCAGGTCCCAGTCGTCCTCCTCCGGATAGCGGCCACCGCCCTCCCAGGTTCCGGGCAATTCGGTGGCGAGAAAGGTCCGCAAATCCTGACGGAATTGCTCGTCTTCGGGGGTAAACTTAAAGTCCAAAATGAAACTCCCTGGCTGTCTGATGCAGGGTGGGGGGATGCGATGGTGTGGCTGGGTTTAGCCGCCGACGGCGACGCAGGTGACGGTCTTGACCACGCCGTTCACGGTGTGGATGTGCCCGGTAACCAGCTCGCCGACGACCGAAATGTCATCGGCGCTGATCATGGCGATGATGTCATAGGGGCCGGTAACTACGTCGACGGTCGCGATTCCCGGTAATCCCGTCAAGGTGGTGGCCACCTCACGAGTCTTGCCCACTGAGGTCTCCACAAGCAAGTACGCTTTTGTCGCCATCTTCTGCCTTCTGAGTCTTTGCTCTGTGTAAAATCCCGATCACGGGCAATTCTACGGCCCGCCAATTTTCGTGTCAATTGCGCCATACTTGAGGGGATCGTTGCAGTTCAGTTGGATGAGGATCGAGGGTCTCTGCCCCTGCACCCAGCCGCATTCCAGCCAGGGCGTGAATCCGGAGACAGCGCGTCGAGAAAGTCGACACCTCACCGGCAGCTCCGGATACCCGCCGAAGCTGCTATGCCAGAAAACGGGGCAAGCCACCCGAAGCGGAACGCTATCTGAAACGCTATTTTAATCAAGGGACGAATGCACCGGAGAACTGTTGCATGAAACTACTGGATGAAGGCGCCAGGTCGTTGGGGATTCAACTGTCGGCAGCGCAGCTTGAGCAGTTCGAGCTGTACTACCGCGAGCTGTCGGAATGGAACCAGAGAGCCAATCTGACCGCCATCACTGGACACGAGGAGACGCAGGTGAGGCATTTCCTAGACTCGCTGACCGCCTTCCTGCCCTTCCTGCCCTCACAGGGGGAATGTGTCGATGGGGAAGATGCCGATACCCTGACCAGCCTGCCGGACGTGAAGCGGGTGATTGACATCGGCAGTGGCGCGGGGTTCCCTGGGCTGCCCCTCAAGCTGGTCTTACCTGGAATTGAGCTGCACATGGTCGAGTCCGTGGGCAAGAAGACCGCGTTCCTGGAACACATCGCCGAACTGCTGGGGCTGGAGGGAGTCAGCGTTCACACCGGGCGGGCGGAGGAGCTGGCTCGCGAACCCGGACTTCGGGAGTCGTTTGACCTGGCACTGGTGCGCGGAGTGGCGAGGCTGTCTCTACTGCTGGAGTACGCCCTGCCCTTCTGTGCCTTGGGAGGGCGGACGGTGGCGTTCAAGCACGGAGGTCTGGAGGCGGAACTGGCTGAGGCGGAATTTGCGTTGTCGGAGTTGGGTGGCCGGGCCGCGGGAGTCTTTCCCGTTACCCTTGCCGGTCTCACTGACAACCGGGTGGTGGTGGCTTTCGATAAGGCCTCAGCGACGCCTGACCGGTACCCGCGCCGTGTGGGAATACCGGCAAAGCGACCACTCTGACTGAAATAAGTTGTCAAAGAGAAGACCCCGCTCGGGGGATGCGGGGTCTGGATATTCCACTGTGTGGCTACCGGAGAATCACTCGTGGGCTGGCGGCTCGTGGTAGTAGCGAGTGTCCGGGGCGCGGTTGTGGATGTTCTTCGTGCCCTTCTTGAAAATGCAGGTCCGAATGTTCAGCTCCAGTTCCGCCGGATCTATGGCTCCGTACCGTGCCACGGCGGCTTCGCTGGTCAGGTATTCATTCATTTTCTGCAGAACTTCATCCGCCGATTCTCCGACTGCGATGAAGCGGTCCCGAGGGTCGGACAGGAAGTTGCTAACCCTGGAGTAATAAGTGTCGGGCATTTTCCCTCCTCCTAAGCTGGGGCAGAGCCGCGTACATTGCGGTCGCCTGGCTTGCCTGTTGTAGATGCATTCAGCAGTAGATTGATACACCATTGGCGGCTAGGTTGTCAACGCAACGGCTTTCCGTAAATGATTCAGACCGCCCGGAGCCTCTGAAATGCAGATTCAATACGGTAGGGTGGGGATTGCGGGGCGTTTTGCCCCAATTTATCATTGCTGGGGCCGACGCTCCAACAAGGGGCCGGATTCAGGCCAACTGGGAGAACGAAAATGTCCGTTATGGTGACCGGCGGTACCGGATTCATTGGTAACCGCATCATTCGCAAGCTGCTGGACCGCGGCGAAGAGGTGGTCTGCTTCGACCTGGCTCCGCCACGGGCCAACCTGACTCCCTATCTGGACCGGGTCAAGCTGTACCGGGGCGACGTCACGCAACTGCCCCAGTTGATGGAGGCCATCAACGCCCACGGCGTGACTCGCATCATCCACATGGCCGCCCTGCTGCCACCTGACACCGAGGACCGCCCCCACTTCGCCATGCAGGTCAACATCGGCGGCACCAACAATGTCTTCGAGGCCGCCCGCTGGTGCGGTATCGAGAGGGTGGTATACGCCAGCTCCATCGCAGTCTATGGCGTGCAGGACACTTTTGGTGAGCGCCCGATCAACGAGGACGACGTTAACGACCCCATCAACGTGTATGGCATGACCAAGTCGGTCAACGATTTCTCGGCCCGCCGCTACACGGACCTGTACGGGCTGGACCTGCGGGGCATCCGCATCTGCACCGTATTCGGCCATGGGCGCGTCACCGGGATGACCGGGATGATCGGCGGTTTGATGATGTCGCTGCCAGCCATCGGGCAGCCCATCTCCATGCCGTTCCACGAGGACGAGCCGTCGCCGATGATCCACGCTGAAGACGCAGCCGAAATTTTCGTGCGGGCTGCCCTGGCCGGAGAGCTCAACCACCGGACCTACATCAGCGGCGGCAGCCTGGCCACGATCAAGGACATGGCCGACGCAGTGCGCAGCATCATCCCCGACGCGCAGATCACCACCGGCGACCGCTCCGTGCCCCACGTCTACCTCGTGGACAACAGCCGGATGCTGGCTGACATCGGCTACGAGATCGCTCCCCTTCGCCAGCGGGTCCTCGACCACATCAACGACGCCCGCACCGAAGCTGGTATGGCGCCGCTGGCCGGTTAGGTATCGGCCCCCCTGGATACCTCGAATGTACGGGCGCACGGCCCTGCGCCCCCGCGTGTATAATTCAAGACAACATCAACTGAAACCAATTCCGCCGCCCTCCAGCGCGGCTACAAGAGGTACGCAATGAGTATCGCCATCGGATACATGCCAGGAGCTTTCGGAGAGGGCGGCGAAAACCCCCAACTATCTGCGCCAACTGGTTGAAACCGGCGACAGGCATGGTTACGACTCCATATGGCTCAGTGACCGCATAGTCAGTGAGAAGTTCAGCCTTGAGGCAATGACCGCCTGCGCCATGATCGCTGCCTACTCTGATCGCCTGAAGTTCGGCACCAGCGTCATCGCCATGCCCCTGCGCAATCCGGTGGTCCTGGCAAAGCAGATCGCCACTCTGGACTTTCTGTCGCATGGCAGATTCTTCCCGGCGGTGGGTCTTGGACAGGAGGAGCCCGAGGAGTACGAGGCATGCGGCGTAAGCAAGGAGCGTCGAGGCCCGCGCACCGACGAGGCTATAGAGCTGATGCGCCGCCTGTGGGAGGAGGAAGTCGTAACCCACGAAGGCGAGTTCTACACCTGCCACAACGTGTCCGTCACACCCAAGCCGTTCCTGCAGCCGTCGACGCCAGTCTGGATTGGAGGGCGCACCGCCGCTGCGGCCCGTCGGGTGGGCCGCGTGGGCGACGGCTGGCTGGTCTCCAGCGCCACCCCCGCCGAGGTCAAGAAGGGCTGCGACATTCTCTTCGAGACGGCAGAGGAGTTCAACCGGGAGATCGAGGACGACCATGTCGGCGTGTTGATGGGCTACTACGTCAGTAACGACGTAGTAGAAGCCACCATCAAGGCCAACCGGTTCGTCACCCGCCAGCGCCCCGACGCTCACTTTACTGAGTTCACTGCCGTCGGCCCCGTCGACCGCATTGGCGAATACGTCAACCGCTACATAGAGTCTGGCGCATCCAAGTTCGTCGTCCGCCCCCTCTGCCCGGCGGAGGAATCGATGGAGCAGCTGGACATCCTGGGTGAGGAGCTGCTGCCCCAGTTCCACAAGTAGCAGATGGAGGAGAGACGGAAGTATGGGAATAACTACCGTTCCGGTTACCATCAGAAACCCAGCTGACCATTCCCGTTTTTGGGAAGGCTCTTTTGTTGTGGACACCGGCGCTGTTGATTGCGTTGTGCCGCGGCAGCATATGGAGGCCATCGGTCTCGTGCCCGAGGGACAGAGGAAGTACACGCTGGCCGATGGCAGCAAAATAACGATGGACATCGCCGTAGCAAGGGTCGAGTTTATGGGGGAGTTTGCCGGGGCAACTGTTGCTATAGGAGACGAATCAGTCGAACCTCTCTTGGGGGTAACGGCCCTCGAGTCCATGGGAATTGAGGTAGACCCTCACAATCAAGAGTTGAACAAGCTGGGGGCAATTCGCATGGTGGGAATCCGACCCGCTACCGGTCAGTCTCCCACGTGATCAGCAGTTCACGCATTGGCTGCCGCCAGATGGCCCGGTAGCCGTCGCCGTCGGGGACGAATAGCTCGCCGAACTGCTCATCGAAAATTCGCCTGGCAGTGTCTCGAATCCCCTCCCTGGACCAGCGGCCGAAGATTACCGAGTCCAGCGCCGCCTGCCGCGTGGGATAGTGCCAGTCCTCCCACCATGTTGGCTCGGGCAACACCCGAACATCCGGCAGAACACCCATATCCCACAGCACTGGCAGCAACTGCCTGTGGCCCGGCATGGGGGCCAGCGGCTCGCCATAGACGCGGCGGAAGAGGTCCGCGCCCCGGTTTGGCGGAGGCTCGCTCCATACGTTGATCATCACCCGCCGCCGTGCCGTCGATTGCATCTTGTCCAGGAACTGCACGATGTCCCGCACGAAGTAGGTAACGTCTGAGGTCAGCACGACATCGCCCTCCGCGCCGTGAGCCTCCATCCAGGATGCAGGCACCCGCCGCGCGTTGGTGATCCCGGCCTCCTGCCTCGAACCCTCGTACTCTGCAGCCATACCCTCGGACGGTTCCACGGTCAGTACCTCGCGGCAACGGAGCGCGAGGGGCAGCGAAATCCGGCCAGCACCACCCCCAACGTCAACCACCACATCGTCGGGCATGACATGAGACGCAAGTATCGCGAGATTCGGGTCCAGATCGCGGTGCGGGTCGAACCGGAATTGCGCTGCCGACTGACCGGTCCAGATGTCGGCGGGCCTGGGGCCGAACAGCCGGACCTGCTGCTCATCCACGGCGTCCAGCATGTCTGCGTAGCGGTCTGCGGCGCTGGGCATTAGTCAATCTCCGGCCAATTGCGAGATCTCCGGGCTCATAGTCATCCAGTTGGCCTCTTCCCGTTGGAAGGGCAGTCCGTTCATGGTTAGACGAGCTCACCACGAACGGACTGGGTGTTTGTTAGGCTGCAACCAGAATGAACCGGGTGGACGGAAGGAAGGCTACATCGCGGGGCGGGTTTTGTACCAGCCAGCGTGCTGCTGATAGGTGTACGCGACCTGGATGCACCCGGGCTCGTCGAAAGGCTTGCCAGCGATCTGCATTCCGACGGGAAGTCCTGCCTCGGTGAATCCGCAGGGCACCGAGATTGCCGGTAGGCCGGTGACGTTGAAGGGTGCGGTGAAGCTGCGCCCGCGCACCGTGCTGGTCGGGTCGTACCCCTCAAAGGCAGGCGCCGGAGTGGTCATGGTGGGCGTCACCAGGAAGTCCACGGTGCGCATCACCTCGGCAAACTCCCGGCGTGCCCACGTGCGCACCCGCTGGGCTTGCAGGTAGTCGGCGGCGGAGAGCAGCGCACCGGTGCGGAACCTGCTCCGCACGATGTCGCCGAATTTTTCCGGAATCCTCTTGAGGTTCGGCTCGTGGTAGGCGTAGGCTTCGCTTACCATAATCACCGAATTGGCGGCACGCACGTAGTCCAGGCTGGGCAGCGATACCTCACGTACCCTGGCGCCCAGGCTCTCCAGCTCTACGACGGCCTTCTCCACTACGGCCACAGTTTCGGGGCTGACGCTGGGGTCTGCGTCGTAGAAATAGTGTCTCGGCAGCCCGATGGTCACGCCCTTGATGTCTTCCACCAGCGATGCCGAGTAGTCGGGCACCGGTGCTGTACTGGAGGTGGGGTCCCGTCGGTCGTGGCCGGCGATGGCCTGAAGCATGTAGGCAGTGTCCTCCACCGTCCATGTCATTGGGCCGGCGTGGTCCTGGGACCAGCTCAGCGTGACCACACCGGCGCGGCTGACGCGGCCGTAGGTGGCCTTGAGTCCGACGATGCCGCAATATGACGCCGGCCCCCGGATGGAACCGCCGGTGCAGGAGCCCAGCGCTCCCATCACCTGCCCTGACGCCACCGAGGAGCCGCTGCCGCTGCTGGAGCCGCCGGTGATGTGGTCGAGATTCCACGGGTTGCGAGCCGGTTCGAAGGGCGTTGACCAGTCGGGACCGCCCAGGGCGAACTCGTGCATCGCCAGCTTGCCCACCAGCACGCCCCCGGCGTTCTTGAGCCCTGCCGTGGTCGCCGCGTCCGCCGTGGGTACCCTGTGCAGGTCGACGTACGATCCTGAGGTCGTGCGGGTGCCGGCCGTGTCATAGAGATCCTTGAGCCCAAAGGGGATGCCGTGCATATGACCGCGGTAGTTCCCCCGCAGCATCTCAGATTCGGCGATACGCGCCTGCTCCATGGCCTCGTCGGCCATCAAAGTCACGAAGGAGTGCAGCCGCTCGTCGGTGGAATCGATGCGCTCCAGGCAGGCGCGCAGAAGTTCCACCGGCGAGAGCTGGCCGGAGCGCATCAATTGCCCGGCCTCTCGCATTGTCAGAAAATACAGCCTGTCCCTGTCTACCATATTGGTTCACCCCGTAATGTAATTGGAATGTGGGAGTTTCCTTGTCGTGGACTCTCCTCAGGGAGAGTGGACCCTGGGTTCAGTAGCTATCTCCCCGGCCAATCAGGGTGAAACTCCACCACCATTTCTTCCGCGCCGAAGTTGATCTCGTGAAGCTGCGCTGCGTAGGCAGCATATAGATCATAAATCGGTTTGAGTTCTTCCAGTTCGCCATCTTTCAGGCCCAACCCGGCCCGGTCGGCCATCTGCCGGAATTCCTCCATCGATACCTCGCCATGTCCAGGCATATTCATCCTCCAACGAATTAGCAGTTCCAGTATGAACGGCGGCTCCAAGTCCGATACGTGTCTTCATTGCGACGTTCGGCTTTCAATACTATGACCAGTACTCGTTCCTCGTGACTAGATCCTCTTGCACTTTATAGAGCACTCGAAAGACGCCAACCCTTATGCGCCAGGTACGATCGTGGCCCTTGAGATTCAGACTACAGCGGGGATACGGATTCTCAACAAGGCTTTTTATGGCATCTTCGATCCGAGCTCTGACGCTGGGATTGAATTCCCTCAGGGCTCTGCTCGCGCGGTGATATTGGGAGGCGAGACTTCATCTTCCGGCAGCGTTCTCCCCTTCGCGAAGGCTGTTGAAGAATTCCCTGGCATCCATCCCGCCCCCGCCATTGTCCAGCCAGTCATTGCGGGCCTCTCAGATCTCCCGCTCTTCCTCAGCGTCAAGCACCTTTTCCGAATGCCAGAAATGCAGCGCACGCATGATCACCTTATCTTCGGTCCAACCAGTGGACCTGGCCTCCTCCTCAATCGTTTAGCACAGGTACATGTCATTAATCAAGAGGGAGACCTATTTCGTATAGCTTAACTTCGGAGCGATAGTATTTGCTGTTGCAGATGCTATTATACGCACAAATTCGCTGATGCCGGGCGGCAAATTCCTCGACAAGGAACATCGAAGTGACTACGTACGTTTATATTTCCCTGCAGCGGGAAGACCGGATTTCTCTTTACGAAATGGATCCCCAAACTGGTGGATTGACCCGGCGAACTGAGTTCCCGCTGCCGGGTATGCCGGCACCCATGGCGGTGGACCCGCAGCGGCGCTATGTGTTCGTCGGACGCAGGCAGCCGGGGGACTTTGGCCTGACCAGCTTCGCCATCGACCACGGCACCGGCCGCCTGCGGGAAATCGGCGGCGTGACCCTTGAGGGCGACCCGGTGCACATCTCGGTGGACCGTACCGGAAGGTACCTGCTGTCCGCTCACTACTACCAGGCCCGCGTCGGCGTGTACGGGTTCAACGAGGATGGCACACTGGAAGCCACCCCCGTAGAGTGGCGTGAGACCGGCATCGGCGCGCACTACATCCAGACCGACCCGTCCAACCGCTATGCCTACGTTCCACACATCGCCGAGGGGGCCCACACCGGCGTGAACGCCATCTTCCAGTTCCGATTTGACCAGTTGACGGGAAAGCTCTCCGCCTGCGACCCCGACCGGGCAATCCCCAACGCGCCTGAGGGCCCGCGCCACGTCTGCTTCCACCCCAACCTCGACGTGGTGTACTCGTCCAACGAGCAGGGCTGCAGCGTAACGGCGTACAGGTTCAACCGCGCCGACGGTACTCTCAGCCCGTTTCAGACCGTGCCCACATTGCCCGATGGATACAGTGAGCGCAACTCCTGCTCGCAGATCCAGATAACGCCGTCGGGAAGGTTCCTTTACGCGCCCAACCGGGGCCACAACAGCATCGCCGGATTCGCTGTTGACGCGTCGGACGGGACGCTCACCCCTCTGGGACAGACGCCGACCGAGGACATACCAAGGGCGTTCAGCTTGGATCCGACCGGAAACTATCTCTATGCCTCCGGCCTGGAGTCGGCGCGGCTGGCAAGTTACCTGGTCAACGCCGACACCGGGGCGCTGGAGCCTCTGGAGGTTTACCCCATCGGCCAGGGACCCATGTGGGTGCTGATGGTGGACGTGTAGCGGGCTTCAGACGCCGAGGGCAAAAGAGCGCCGAGGAAGATAAGATCCTCGGCGCTTTTGGCGTCATTGCGGATGATACGAGGTCGTTACGAGACCATCCACCACGGGTCCTCGAGCAGGGCCTTGACCGTCTGCAGGAACTCGGCAGCCGGTGCGCCGTCAATGACCCGGTGATCAAAGGTGAGGCTCAGGTACATCGTCTCGCCCTTGGCGACATCGCCGTTGGCGATGACCGGCTTCTCCACCACGCGACCCACGCCGAGAATGCCGACCTGCGGCGGGTTTATGATGGGGGTAAAGCCGTCAATATCGTTGGCCCCCAGGTTGGTGATAGTGAAGGTGCCGCCCGTGATCTCCTCCGGGCGCGTCCTTCCCTCCCGGGTGCGCGCGGCCAGGTCGCGGTTTTCGGCGGCTAGCTGCGCCAGCGACTTCCCGTCGGCGCCGCGAATCACCGGGGTGACCAGGCCCTCGTCAAGCGCCACGGCCAGCCCGATGTTGATTTCAGACAACATCTGCACCTGCGCCTCGCCCTCTGCAGAAGTGGTCTCGATGGCGTTCATACGGGGATGTCGCCTCAGCGCCTCGGCAGTGGCCTTGACCACCAACGGCAGCGGGCCGATGTTGCCGCCCGCCTCCTCAGCGTGGTGGCGTGACATCCCCCTGCGTAGCTGCATGGCCTCGGTGACGATGGCCTCCGTCGTCAGTGTGACCTGCGCCGTGTTCTGGATGCTCTGCAGCATTCGGGTCGCCACCGCGCCGCGGATACCGGTCAGCGGCACGACACTGCCCGCCGCCGGTCCGGGAACGGCAGGCGACGCGGACTGCGCGGCGATAGCCGCCTCCACATCCTCAATGAGAATCCTGCCCTGCGGCCCGCTGCCAGTGATCGCGGCCAGTTCGATTTCGTTCTCTCGCGCCAACCGGCGTGCTGCGGGTACAACGGGTACTCGCACAGCGGTTGCCTCATTGCTGGTCGGAGCGGGGGCGGCAGGGGCAGGGGCCTGCAAGGCCGCCTCAACGTCGGCCAGCAGGATCCGTCCGTTTGGGCCGCTGCCCCGCACCTGGGTGAGGTCAACGCCCCGCTCACTGGCCAGTCGGCGGGCAGCGGGCACGACCTGGACGCCGGGAGCGCCGGCTCCCGCCCCATTGGCTGCCGGCACGGCCCGCGTCGCTGCAGCTGGCGCCGCACTGAACGGGGCTGCCGGCGCGGCCAACGGCGCGAGTACCTCGCCGGGCTCGGCGATGACGCACAAGACGCCACGGATGGGCACAATCTGGCCTTCCTGGGCCACGATTCGGCTCAGGATACCCGACGCGGTGGATTCCAGCTCCGTTTGCAGCTTGGCGGTCTCCACCTCGACGATGGGCTCACCCTCTTCGACGGTGTCCCCCTCCTGCTTCAACCAGCGGACGATGGTGCCGTCCTGCATCTCCATGCCCCACTGCGGCAGCACGATCTCCGACGCCATAACCACAACTCCTGGAACTCGTTTAAGTGCGCTGTTTCATCTGTATGGGTAATTGGTATAGGGGCGCACTGCTGTGCGCCCCTACGGGAACCCTTGGCATCCGTTCCGGAAGCTTACGACAACGTGACGCGCACGGCCTCGGCGATGGACTCATCGGTGGGGTAGCAGAGCGGCTCCAGCGCCGGGCTGAAGGGGATGTGGACGTTGATTGTCCCCAGCCGCTGTATCGGAGCCTGCAGGTCCCAGAATCCCTCCATGGCCACGATGGCGGCGATTTCGCTGGCCGCGCTGCAGGTCTTATGGGCCATGTCCACCACCACCAGGCGGCCTGTCTTGGCCACTGAGTTGAGAATCGCTGCCTTGTCCAGCGGCACCAGGGTGCGCGGGTCTATTACCTCGGCGGAGATGCCTTCCGATGCCAGCGCATCGGCAGCGGCCAGCGCCCGGGGCACCATGCCGCCGATGGCGACGATGGTGGCGTCGCTTCCCGCCCGCTTCACGTCAGCCACGCCGAGGGGGATCGTGTAATCCTCCTCTGGGACTTCGGCTCGTGCTCCGAGGATGGTGCGGTCCTCCCAGAAGATCACCGGGTCGTCGGTGCGGATAGCCTGCTTGAGCAGCCCCTTGCCGTCATAGGCATTGCTGGCGAACACGATCTTGAAGCCGGGGATGTTCATGAAAAGCGGGTGCGAGCGGTCGGAATGATGGGCCGCCATGCTGCCGCCGTAGTACATGGCGGCGCGGTATACGATGGGCAGGTTGACCTGCCCGCCGAACATGTACCGCATCTTCGCGGCCTGGCTCACCAGCTGGTCCATCCCCACCCACATGAAGCTGGACAGGCTCTCGACGATGGGGCGCATACCCACCGCTGCCGCGCCGACGGCAGCGCCAAAGAAGGCGTTTTCGGAGAGGGGGCAGTCGCGCACGCGGTCGCCGCCGAACTCGGTGAACAACCCGCCCGACGCGCCGTAGACGCCCTTCTGGATGTCCTCACCCATGATGAAGACGCGCTCATCGAGGCGCATCTCCTCCCGCATCGCCTCGTTGATGGCCTGGGTAAAAGTGATGTTGCGGGTCTGCGTTTCTGTGACCATGACCTGCCTCCTCACGGATTACGCGGATTCCGTAGGGGCGCACAGCCGTGCGCCCTGTCTTTTTGCTTCAAAACCATGCCTGGAGCCTACGGTCTGGGGCGCACGGCTGTGCGCCCCTACATCTTCCGAACCCGATCGACGCTACTCCAGCGGGATGGGCTCGGCGTACATGTCCTCCCAGACCTCGGAGGGGTCGGGGTAGGGGCTCTCGCGGGCAAAGGTTACGGCCTCTTCGATTTCGGCCTTGACCTGCTCTTCCATGGCGTCCAGTTCGTCTGTTGTGGCGATTGCCTGCTCGATGAGCATGGCGCGGTGAATGTCCAGCGGGTCCCGCAGCTTCCACTGCTCGACCTCGTCGTCGTCGCGGTAGGAGTTGCGGACGATGCGCCCCAGGCCCAGCGAGTGGTCGTAGTAGCGGTAGGTGCGGCCCTCGACCAGCGTCGGCCCCTGGCCGGAACGAGCCCTCTCCACCGCCGCCGTTACCGCCTCGTGCATCGCCAGCGCGTCTTGCCCGTCCACCAGCACCCCGGGGATGGCGTAGGCTGCGGCGCGGTCGGATATGTTAGCTACCGCCACCATATCCTTAAAGCTGCTGGTCACCGCGTACTGGTTGTTCTCGCAGAGGAAAATCACCGGCAGCTTCCACACGGCGGCCAGGTTGATGGACTCGTGGAACGCGCCCTCATTGCTGGCCCCGTCGCCGAAGAAGCACACCGCCACCCGGTCGTTGCCCTGCAGGCGGCTGCCCAGGGCGGCTCCCACGGCCACCGGGATGGAGGAGCCGAGGATGCCAGACTCGCCCAGGATGCCGATGCTGAAGTCGGCCAGGTGCATGGAACCGCCCTTGCCCTTGCAGATGCCGGTCTTCTTGCCCAGCAACTCGGCCATGGCCGTCTTGACGTTGCCGCCCTTGGCGATGGGGTGCCCGTGGGAACGGTGGTTGCCGGTCATCCAGTCGTCGTCGCGCAGGGCCATGCAGGCGCCGACGGCCACGGCCTCCTCGCCGATGTAGGAGTGGGCCGCGCCGACGATTTCGCCGCGCTCCACCAGGTTGATGACGGCCTCCTCGAAGTGCCGGATGCGAAGCATGCGCCGCATCATTTCCATTAGCGCTGTTTTGTCCAGCATGACCGCGCCTCCTTGAGTATTACCGGTAGAATTTCGCGAATGATACCAGAATTCCGCAACCGGGGAGGGCTTTGAGAAACAAGAATGATAAATGGCGCCGCAAAATCATTTTTCCAAGGCTGAACGCTTTGGCGATTTCTGTCGCCACACCCTATAATCCAGCGACAAAAGAGTCGGCAGCAAAAGTTGGAGGTAGTGATATGCCCATATTGAGACGGGCGGATGCGGAAAGCAGCGAAGGATACCCCGGCATTCCCCGGGCTACCCTTGTGGGTGCGGAACACGGGGCACAGTCGCTGTGGGTCGGCCATTTGGAGATCAGCCCGGGCGCCTCGGTAACCACGCACATCCACCCCGACACCGAAGAGGCCATGGTCATCGTGGAAGGCGAGCTGGAGGCCATCCTGGGCGACGAGGTGGTAACCCTCGGCCCCGGCGACACGGTGCTGGCTCCTGCTGGCATCAAGCACGGGTTCGTCAACCGCTCCGGCGGGAAGGCAGCACTGCTCGCCGTATTCCCCAAGACGGAGTTCGAGCGGGTACTCGTGGAATAGTTCCGCAATCCGTAATCACGAAGCAGGATATTGACTATTGTCAATCCAGTTTGAGATTTGGTAAACTCACAAGACCATCCCGTGTAATTTTATCCGGGTGCCGAATCCAAATCCGAATTTGGCCGGAGGCGATTCATGGTCATCACAAACGTCTCGGACGATATTTTCAGCCCCGCGGCGATCAACGACCCGTTCACCTACTACGGCAGATTGAGGGAAGAAGACCCCGTTCACTGGAACGAACTCTATGAGCTGTGGATAATCACCCGCCACGACGACCTGGTGTGGCTGACCCGCAACCACGAGAAGTTCTCCAGCGCGACTTTCCTTAACGACCCGCGACCGGCCTACCCGGCCATCTACGAGTCGGACGAGGAAATCTACCGGATGGCGTGCGAGTACCAGGGGATGATGTTCATCCAGCACGACCGGCCGGCCCACCTCGACATGCGCAAGGTGGTGCACCAGTTCTTCACCCCCAAGTCCATGGAGGAGTGGCGCCCCTTGGTCATTTCTGCCACCAACCACCTGCTGGACGAGGCAGAGCAGAAGGGCAGCGTTGACCTGATGCGCGACCTGGCAGTACCCCTGCCTCTGCTGGTCATCGCGGAAATGATGGGCGTTCCGGAAGCCGACCGTCCCTATATCCGTGTCCTGGCCGAAAAACTGCTGTACAACAACCGTGGCGAACCGGACCGGTACCGCACGCTGATGGAAGGCGTGAACGGCATGTTCGAGTACTGCGACCCGTTGCTGGACGAGCGGAAGGAAAACCCCGGCGACGACTTCATCTCCGTGCTGGCCAGCGGCGAGAAGGCTGGCGTCTTCTCCCGCGCGCACACGCTGTCCAACACCGCTCTGTTGCTGATCGCCGGCCACGAGACCACCATCAACCTGATCTGTAACGGCACCAAATCGTTCATGAACAACCGGGACCAGTGGGACCTGTTCCGGCAGGATACCGAGGGCATGATGGTTCGTGCCTGCGAGGAAGCCCTGCGCTTCGATCCCCCGGTCCTGACCCTCCCCCGCCTGGCCAGTGAAGATGTGGAGCTGCGCGGCAAGCACATCAAGGAGAAGGACCGCGTTCGCTGGGTCATCCCGTCGGCCAACCATGATCCCAACAAGTTCGAGCGGCCCGGCGAGATGGACATCACCCGCTGGCCCAACCCGCATGTGGCCTTCGGCGCTGGCGTCCACCACTGCCTCGGCTCCACCATCGCCCGCGTGGAAGGGCAGGAAGTGTTCCGGGCCCTGGCCGATCGCTATCCCAACATGGAGATGGTGGCTCACGAGTCCGAATACCGTCCCACCATGGCCCTCCGCTCCATGATGGAACTGCCGATGAACTTCAACGTGTAGTCGGCGTGGCCCGGATCTCGGGACACACAGATCTCAGCACACAATAGTAGGGGCGGGTCTTAGACCCGCCCCTACTTACTTGCCTCAAGTCAGGCCACCGCTGAAAGCCCGCCTTACTCCTGCAGGTCGTGGTAGGCGGCGAGGGCGGCGGTGATGCCGTCGCCAACGGCCGCGCCCAGCTGCCGGGTGGAGTCGGCGCGCGCGTCGCCACAGGCGTAGATGCCCGGGACGCCGGTGCGCATGTGAATGTCGGTGTAGACGTGGCCCAGGGCGTCCATCTCCAGCAGGCCCTTGAGGTACTCGGTGTTGGGGTGGAACCCGACGTAAATAAATGCTGCGGCCGTGTCGTAGTCGTAGACTTCCTCGGTCTTGAGGTTCTTCACCCGTGCCGCCTCCAGCGCCTCGTTGCCCACAAATTCTTCAACAACGTGGCTCCAGAGGAACTTGACCTTCTCGTTGGAGAAAGCCCGGTCCTGCAGGATCTTGGTGGCCCGCAGCTCGTCGCGGCGGTGGATGTAGGTGACGGAGTTGACGATACCGGTGAGGTAGTGGCCCTCGTCCATGGCAGCGTCTCCGCCGCCCACCACCACGACATCCTGGCCGCGGAAGAAGTTGCCGTCGCAGACCGCGCAGTAGGAGACTCCCCTTCCGGCGAATTCGTCCTCGCCCAAGGTGCCGAGCTTATTGTGCGAGCCGCCGGTGGCGATGATCAGGCTCTTGGCGGTGAGGGTGCGGTCGTCGGTGTGGACCAACTTCACCGGTTCGTCGGCACGCTCGATTCCCTGCACCTCGGCGTAGTCGATCTCGGCGCCGAACCTGGTCATCTGCTGCTCCATCATCGTGGCCAGTTCCTGGCCTTTCACGCCCTCCGGGAAGCCGGGGTAGTTCTCGATCTCGTCGGTGATGAGGAGCTGCCCCCCGGGGCCCAGTTGCTCAACGACCAGAGTCTTGAGCATGGCGCGGGTGGTGTAGAGACCGGCAGCCAGTCCGGCTGCTCCGGCACCCAGGATAATTACGTCGTAGTCTGTTTCGGCTGTCGTCATGTATATGCCCTTCCTATGCAGTTGATTTATATATGTTACCGCTTCATTTCCTGATGTGCATTGCGCACCTGGTACAAAAACAGGGTCTATAAGTTGCTCTCTCCCAGAGGAGGGAACTTGTCCCAAACCCGCTCAGGAAGACTGTTCGCCGATTTGGTGGAAGCCGTTAAATTCAAAGCCGTTAGATCTGGGAGGGCCATCGCATTGCCATAGCCCCCGTTATACATGCGGGCTACCCCAGAGGCACTCCCCCAGCGAGGGTGCTATCCCTGACGTACTGCACCGACGAGGCCAGCCCGTCGATCAGCGATGTCTTGGGAACCCATCCCAGGTCTTGCTGCGCCCGTGAGCAATCGAGGCTTATCCGGTAAACGTCGCCGGCGCGGGCCGGGCCGTGGTCCGCCTCCCATCGGTAACGGGTGATCTCTTTCAGGATCGCAAACAGTTCGTTTACGCTGGTCAGCTGTCCGCTGGCGATGTTCATGGACTGGCGATGGCCGCGATGGATAGCGGCAATGTTGGCGTCGACAACATCCTCCACGCTAACGAAGTCCCGTGCCTGGTTTCCATCCCCGAATATTCGCGGACGCTGTCCGCTCAGCATGGCTGTGATGAATATTGCCACCACACCCGCCTCGCCATGGGGGTCCTGGCGGGGGCCGTAGACATTGCCGTAGCGCAGGGTGGTGTAGTTCAGCCGGTATTGTCTGCCATAGAAGACCAAGTACTGCTCGGCCATGTACTTGGACATGCCGTAGGGGGAAATGGGGGCGATCGGCGAATCGTCGGGGCAGGGAATCACCTCGGGGTCCCCGTAAAGGGCGCCACCCGTCGATGAGAAGATCACCTTACCGACGCCCGTGCGCCGCGACGCTTCCAGCAGCCGGAGCGTTCCGAGCACGTTCACCTCGTTGTCCAGGATGGGCTCCTGGATCGAACGTGGCACACTGGACTGGGCAGCCAGGTGAAAGACCAGGTCGGGCTTTTCCCGCTTGAACACGTCCAGCAGCGAGGGATGCGTGATGCTCAAATGGTGAAAGGTCGCCTCGTGGTTGAGGTTCTTCAGCTTCCCGGTGGTCAGATCGTCAACGATTATGACCCGGTAGCCTTCTTCCACCAGCCGGTCTACCAGATGTGAGCCGATGAACCCTGCTCCCCCGGTAACCAGCGCCGACCTCTGGTACGCCATTCAACCTGCTCCTGGCAAGCCGGGACGGAACGCAGAGCCCTGCTCCGCCAAAGGCATTCTCCGGCCGCCGCAAAATCTCCGGCCCTTAGCCGGAGATATCAGCCTTAATCATAACCTTGCGCGACTTACAGCACAACGGCCCGCCGGGCACGTTCCCCACGGCAACTTCGCCGGGCAGGGCGGGCAGTCCGGGCTCTGCAACGCCCGCTGCCATGACCTCCTCAACCGTCCGGGGGGCGTTCCCTGAGGGAAGTCAGAATCGGGAAAAACACGGCTTCCAGGCAGTTACCATAAAGTTTTAGAGGTGATTCCAGGGAAGTCTTTACCTTTGCAGGCCTGAAATTACTCAAGAATTGTGAAAAAGTTGAAATTGAGGTGCGTGTTTCGAGGGAATTGCCCAATGTTATGTTGTGAGCACAAGTTGACCAGGCCAGCGCCGCAGGGCCCACGCCCGCGGCGCCGCACACCGGATCCTCGGGCCAGTTGCGTCCTGCCGGTTGTGCGTTCGACATGCCGGGACATTCCGGAGTCGTGCAGTGAGTGTGGAGGGGAAAATGTTCCATCGTATGCCGTTTACAGCTTTGGCAGCGCTGGGTATCGCCGCATTATTGGGAATTGTCTCGCTTCTATCATCATCTTCCCTTTTCTTTCCAGGCACCGCGCATGCCGACTACCCCGTTTTGCCCGAGGTCAGCATAGCAAGCATCACGCCGGAGGTCGGTGAGGAAGGCGGGTACTTGAGGGTCACTCTACGGTTGAGCCGGGCCCTCACGGAACCCGAGAAATTTTGCTATCCCTCGGAAGCTAATGCCCAGCCCTACGATGAGGTGTGCATCCAGGGAGGGATCATCGCTTGGGATAGCTACAATGACCACCTGCAGGATGAGAATTCCGGTAATGCCGACGGTCTGGTCAAGTTTGTTTTCGGTGAAGGCGGTAGAGACGGAGTGCCTCAAGGAGACGGATCGATTCTGAAGCGCTGGACCGTCAGTATTAGTAATGACAACTGCATCACGCCTGACCGCACAATTCGAATAGCGGTCAACACTGCGTTTGACGACTCAGATACTTATGGCTACCTCATCGACGAAACGGAACATACCGTTCCTATTGCCGGTAACGACGAAGAAAATGGGGTTTTAGTCGCGGACGGAGGCAACTGCCTGCCCGTTGCTGAAGGCGAAACGGAAGATGTTTTTATCAACCGTGCTCCGACGTTCGGCAAGAATCCTATCACCCTTTCCGTCAACGAGAACACCGAATCAGGCGAAGACATCGGGAGCCCTGTAACGGCCACCGACGAGGAAAACGACGCCCTGACTTACTCGCTGACAGGCGCCGACGCGAACCACTTCGACATCGACTCCTCCACCGGCCAGATAATGACTGATGGCGCCCTGGACCACGAGACCAAGGACACCTACCAGCTGTTCGTTTCGGTCACCGACAACAAGGACATCTACAGCGACCCGGACTCCGCGGAAGACGACAGCATCCAGGTCACCATCAGCGTCAAAAACGTAAACGAGGCGCCGGTGTTCGACGCCAACGCACCCACAGCCCTGAGTGTCGTTGAGAACACGGCTGCGGGAGTGGACATAGGCGACCCGGTCACCGCCACCGACCCGGAGGGCGGCACGGTCACCTACGAGCTGGACGATGGCGACGGTGCCTCATTCGAATTCGACACAAATACGGGCCAAATCAAGACCAAGGACGCCCTGATGGATGAGTCCCAGCCCACCTACACCGTTACCGTGACTGCCAGCGACGATGATGGCAACGAGGCCGAGCATGTGGTCACAATCACCGTAACAGACGCCAACGATCCGCCGAGATTCAATGATGTGATCCCTCAAGATCAGCAGAGCATCGCCCGCTTCGTCGCTGAAAACACCGTCGCGGACCAGCCCGTCGGAGATCCGATGGCGGCGACCGACGACTAAAACGACTCCCTGACCTACTCGCTAGATGAAGGCTTGGACGCGGCGAACTTCGACATCGACGCAACTACGGGTCAGATCAAGACCAAGGAGGCCCTGGACTACGAGAGCGGGCGGCAATCCTACAGCGTGACCGTATCGGTCCACGACGGCAAGGACGTCAACGGTAACGCCGAGGACCCGCCGACGGTCGACGCGACTATAGCTGTCGCCATCACCGTCACCGACGTTAACGAGCCGCCCAAGTTCGCCGATGATGCTCCGGCCACCCAGGAAGTTGCGGAGAACACCGCCGCCGACACGGACATCGGCAGCGCCTACACCGCTACGGACCCTGACGCCGGAGAGACGCTGACCTACTCGCTGGGCGGCACCGACGCGGCGTCCTTCGCCATCGACGATACCGGCCAGCTCAAGACTCTAGCCGCCCTAGACTTCGAGAGCGGTACCACCAGCTACAGCGTCACCCTCCAGGTCACCGACGGCAGGGACTCCGAGGGCACTGCTGAGGATCCCCCGGTGGTCGATACCACGCACACGGTCACCATTACCGTCAGCGACGCGGACGACGTGGGCGGCATCACACTGTCGACACAGACTCCCACCGTCGGCTCCACGCTGACAGCCACGGTGGTAGACCAGGACGGAGGAGTCACAGGCGAGACCTGGGTGTGGGAGAGCTCAACTGACCAGAACACCTGGACGCCCATCGCCGGCGAGACGACCAACAGCTACACCCCAGACTCCGATGATGTTGGCAATTACCTGAAGGTCACTGCCACCTACGATGACGACAAGGGGTCGGGCAAGACAGCGACTGTAGAAACCAGCAGCGCTGTTGTCTTAAGGCCAGCCACCAACGAGCATCCCGAATTCGCCGATGCCACGGCCGAACGTTCAATCGCCGAGAACACCGCAGCCGGCCAAAACATCGGGGCGCCGGTGGTCGCCACGCACGCCGATAGCAAGGGCACGCTGGTTTACTCACTGGACACGACCAGCGCAGCGACATTCGACATAGAGTCAACAACCGGCCAGCTGAAGACCAAGGCTGCCCTGGACCATGAAGACACCAGCTCCTACACGGTCACAGTCTCGGTCAGCGACGGCATGGACAGCTACAGCGTAGCGGACACGGCGGTGGACGACAGCATCGAAGTAACCATCACTGTAACTGACGTCAACGAGCCACCGGCCTTCCCCGACGGCACGCAGACGGAGATCGAGGTTGACGAAAATACGGCGACGGACACGCTTATCGGCGATGCGTTCTCGGCAACTGACCCCGAGGGCGACACACCAGCATACGAACTTACCGTAATCAAAGATGGAGAAACCTTCGCCTTCGACCAAACGACGCTGCGACTAAAGACCAAGGATGCCCTGGATTTTGAGACGAAGAGCAGCTACGCGGTGGTGATGGAAGTCAGGGACAACAAGGCCCCAGACGGAACACCGGACACCGATTCGGACCAAGTGTTCCACGAGGTAACCATCACAGTAACCGACGTGGACGAGGACGGGCGCCTCACGCTCTCCAGCGAGCACCCGCGCATCGGCGCACCGCTGACCGCCACTCTCAGCGACGAGGACGGTGATCACGCCAACATCACGTGGGTTTGGGATATCTCGGACGATGGACAGACCTCGTGGACGGCTATATCCGGCGAAACCTCCAGCACCTACACGCCGGTGACAGGCGACCTGGACAAGCACATACGGGTAACTGTCGAATACGACGACGCACACGGCCAGGACAAGACCATCACGGAGCAGGCCGACAACGCCGTCGTCGAGAACACCGCGCCGTCTTTCTCATCGAGCACGGCCGCGCGCTCCGTCGCCGAGAACACTCCAGCCGGCCGGAACATCGGGTCGCCGGTGACCGCGTCCGACTCCGATACCGATGACCGGCTGACCTACTCGCTCAGCGGCACCAACGCGTCGTCCTTTGGCATCGTGGCCTCCTCCGGGCAGCTCCAGACCAAGTCCGCCCTGGACTACGAGACCAAGACAAGCTACAGCGTGATCGTTACCGCCAGGGACACGGCCGGTGCTACCGATACCATCACGGTCACCATCACCGTGACCGACGTCTCCGAGGGCGGCGGCAACGGTGGCAACGGTGGCAACGGCGGCAACGGCGGCAACGGAGGAAACGGCGGCAATGGCGGCAATGGCGGCAATGGCGGCAATGGCGGCAATGGCGGCAACGGTGGCGGCAACTTCTACATTCCGGTAAACAACGTGCCGACCAACACCGCGCCCAGCTTCACCGAGGGCACAAGGGCCGACCGGACGGTCGTGGAAGGGACGGCGGACGGGGTCAACATCGGAGCTCCGGTCTCTGCCACCGGCACCGGCACGCTGACCTACTCCCTCGAGGGAGCCGACGCCGCGTCCTTCGATATTGATGCCGAATCGGGGCAGTTGAAGACCAAGGCCGTCCTGGATTACGAGGTCAAGTCCCGCTACGTCGTGTCCGTCGCCGTTTCCAACGGTAAAGGAGGCAACGACTACATCACGGTGTCTATTAGCGTGACCGACGTTGTCGAGGTCCCGGTGACCGATGAGGACAACCAGGTGATCGTGCTGGTGGACCCGGATGGGGAAACCAAGGTGACGACTCCTGACGGCGACGTGACCGTCACGTTCCCCGAGGGTTCCCGTCCCGGACCCTTCTTCGTCAGCATTGACAACAGCCCTGACAACTGCGACTGGGACTCCCTGGACGATCCCCCTGCGGAAAAGCTGCAGGCCTGCCTGACCGTTGAGGTCTTCGATACCGAGGGGAATCCGATAGAGGGCGACAACATATTTGATCCTGCTATCACCATCCAGGTAACACTGGACCCGGATGAAATTGGCACAGATTCCATTCACGCATTCATAGAGTCCAGCGGCCAGTGGACAACCGTGACGTTCACGCAGACTACCGATGACGAGGGGAATATCACCATCACCATCGGCGGTGTTACGGGTTCCAGCACCTACGCCGTGGGAAGCAGCGCTGTGCAGCAGGTCAGAGCAGTGGTTCCTCCCCCCGCTATCAAGTCTGAGGAACAAAGTGAGGTCAAGACTGCGGATTCTCAGGTGCCCAAGCCGGTCCCGCAGCTGGTGACACCAATCCTGGAGGAGGAGCCGACGCCGACGCCGGAGCCCACGCCAACGCCGCAGCCGACGCCGACACCGGAGCCCACGCCAACGCCGCAGCCGACGCCGACGCCAGAACCGACACCAACGCCGCAGCCGACACCAACGCCGCAGCCGACACCAACGTCGCAGCCGACGCCAACGTCGCAGCCGACGCCGACGCCGCAGCCGACGCCCACTCCTCAGCCGACTGAGGTGTTGGAACAATCGCAGCTGCTGGCGTCCGGGGAGATCGTCGACCTCGGCAACGCCTCGCGGCCTGATCTGCCCCAGCAGTCCTTCTTCCAGTCTGGCGATGGCGATCTGAGGCTACGGGTCTGGCCAGTCATTCTGCTGGCGTTTGGTATTGTCCTGGAGCTCATTGCCCTGGGCCTGTTCCTCAAGGAAAAGGAGGCCGACAAACGGCGGTTCTAGGCGATTCGGGGCGATTCAAGGCATGAAAGACTGCATCGGAGACTGGGAACGGATGGCGTTGGTGCCTGAGGCGATGTGTGATACAGTTCCGGCACCGCCAGCCGGCCGGATTACTGGCCGGGGCGCCATTTGAAAGCCAGGAGGCCTTGATATGGCCGAGAAAATTGGGTTCGTTGGACTTGGCATCATGGGTAAGCCCATGGCCCGCAATTTACTCAAGGCCGGTTATGAACTGACCGTTTACGATATTGTCGGCGAGGCAGTGGAAGAGGTCGTCGGCGACGGCGCCACGGCGGCGTCATCCAGCCAGGAGGTGGCGGCCGCCACAGACAGGATCATCACAATGCTTCCGGACTCCGCGGACTCGGAGAGGGCGATTCTGGGCGCCGGCGGAGTGCTGGAGGGGGCATCGGCAGGCAAGACCATCATCGACATGAGCTCCATAGCCCCGCTGGTGTCGCAGCGCATCGCCGCCGAGTGCGCCACCAAGGGAGTGGAGATGCTCGACGCCCCGGTCAGCGGCGGGGAGCCCGGCGCCATCAATGCCACCCTCGCCATTATGGTCGGCGGCAAGCAGGAGATCTTCGATCAGAACTACGACCTGCTGAAGGTGATGGGCGGCAACGTGGTGCTGACCGGTGACATCGGGGCCGGTGGCGTGACCAAGCTGGCCAACCAGATCATCGTCGCGGCCAACATCGAGGCGCTTGCCGAGGCCCTGGTGCTGGCGACAAAGGCCGGCGTGGACCCGGAGAGGGTGTTTAACGCCATACGCGGCGGCCTGGCGGGCAGCAACGTCATGGAAGCCAAGGCGCCGATGATGCTGTCTCGCAATTTCCGGGCCGGGTTCCGTGTCCGCCTGCACCAGAAGGACCTGCGAAACGTGTTGCAGACCGGGCAGGAACTGAACGTGCCCCTGCCGGTAACCGCTCTTTTGCAGCAGATGCTGGGAGCGCTGGTCAACGAGGGAGAGCAGGAATCCGACCACTCGGCGCTGCTCAAATTCGTGGAGGGCTTGGCCGGGATTGAGGTCAAGGCTGGGGGCTAGGTACTGTATCCATCAGCCTGGGGAAACTCCCTCCGGCTGAGGCGGAGGGTTAAGGTGGCGGGTGAAATTCTGAAACCAAAGGATGGTCGCTGCCGAACCGTAACGCCTTCACTCTGACCCTCTCCCTCTTGGAGAGGGTCACCTATTTTAGTCCAGTTCCCTGAAGCGGGCGTCTCTCCAGTCGAGGGCCGCCCGCAGTCCTTTCTCGGCGGCGACCGCGTTGAACTCCTCCTGCTCCGGACTGGTGCTGGTGTCGAAAATTGTCATCAGCTCCAGGTTTTGCGAGATGGCGTTCAGGAAGCCCATGTTCTCCAGGGCCCGGTTGACCGCAACCTTGGTCATCTTCATGCCCAGCTGGGACATCAGGCACATCTTGCGGGCGATACGCTCGCACTCCTCCATCAGCTGGTCGTGAGGCACCACGCGGTTCACCAGGCCAATTCTGGCTGCTTCGTGGGCGTCCACCGTGTTGCCGGTGAGCAGCAGTTCCTTGGCGTTGGCCAGATTGACGCTGTAGGGGGTTACCAGCAGTGGCGGCCCGAACCCGGCGCGTATTTCCGGCTCGCCCATGACCGCGTGCTCCGATGCGATCTTGATGTCGCACACCTGCACCAGTTCGCAGGCCCCGCCCAGCGCATAGCCGTTGACGGCGGCGATTACCGGCTTCGGCAGGTTCCACACCTTCATGAAACTGTCGATCAGACCCTGCAGATGGGTGCGCCAGGCGTCTGCAGAGCCCTTGTGGGGATGCGGCGCCTCGGGATCGGGAGTGATGTCGAATCCGGCGGAGAAGGCACGACCCGCGCCCGTGACTATCGCCACCCTCACGTCGGGGTCGGCACCCGCCACGTCCATAGCGTCCTGAAAGTCCGCCAGCAGCGAGCCGTTGATGGCGTTCAGCTTTTCTGGCCGGTTGAGGGTGATGTAGGCGATTGATTCCCGCCTTTCGTAGATGACGGTTTCGAATGCCACTGAGTGTACTCCTGACTGGTGGTGTGCCCGTCTGGATAGCCCTACTGTCTCGGCGCCTGCAGGATGTCAATGCCCTCTATCAAGATGGGCTGGAGGGGAACGTCTCCAGGGACGGTATTGACGCGGGAAATCGCCTCCACCACCTGTTGCCCTTCGGTAACTTCGCCAAAGATGGTGTGCCGGCCGTTGAGCCAGGCGGTCGCCACCGTCGTGATGAAGAACTGGCTGCCGTTCGTGTCGGGACCTGAGTTGGCCATTGCCAACTTTCCGGGTGTGTCGAACACCAGGCCCGGCACGATTTCGTCCTGGAACCGGTAACCGGGGCCACCCGCTCCCGTACCTGTGGGGTCGCCTCCCTGGATCATGAAATTCTCGATTACCCGGTGAAAGCGTAACCCATTGTAGAAACCCTGCTGGGCCAGGAAGACGAAGTTATTGACCGCGACCGGCGCCTGGGTCGTCAGCAGTCTCACACGGAAAATGCCGAATTCGGTACGGAACTCGGCGATGTAATCGTTCGCCGCATCCAGCGTCATTGCCGGAGGGCTGGAGTATTGGGTGCGGGCCGCCTGGCGGGCGGACAGGATCGTTGGCGTTGGAGGAGGTTCGGCAGTGGTGCTCCCCTGGGCAGAGGTCGTAGCCTGAGTTGTTGGTGAAGTTGAGTCCTGCTCCGGTGTGACTGCGGTCTGCGTGCTAGTCGTCTGCAGAACGCAACCCGTGAAAACCAGCAGGGCTAATAGAAGGGCCATCATTGTCGCAATTCTCATATAGCTATGTTTCTGACACCTGATAACAATTAGGGCGTCCCTCCGGGGGACGGGTTCAACCAATTTAGGTCCGGGCTCTGTTCCGCCGGTCTGCTTCTACCGGCTCCCCTGAGATGCCGGAGCGAAATGTGCTCGTCAGCACGCCGCCAACCCGGTCAGTCATCCCGTACCGGTCTGCGGCAAGGTCCGCCGTTGACCAGTGGCCAGTGGAAATGGCACCCGGCACGTGCCCCACGTTTTGGAGTGGGCAAGTTTTACCCGGCATCCATGGCCTCCTGCCTCATCCCGAGGCTGTCCGTATCCTGCCTGCACAGGCTGAGGAAACGGTCCTGCAACTGCGGGTTGCTCTTGAACCTGCCGGCGAATGCTGTCGTCTCAAAGGTAGTCTGCCAGTCGGCCCTGCCTTGCACCATAGGGCACAGGTAATTGCCCACCAAGAAGACTGCAGTACCATTAGTCCCGGTTTCGAGGTATTCGCATATCTGTCCGGTGAGCCGTGCCTGTACCTGGAGGCGGCGAGAGAGTGCGTAAATCAGCAATGCCACATCACCGGGGAGATCCTGGCCGTTGGCTGGCAGGTAGCCGATATAAGCCGTGCCGTAAAAGGGCAAAAGATGCTTTTCGCACGAGCTTACATAGGAAATGCCCGGAAGAGCGACCATTCCATCGTCGTTGGAGTTTGGCGTTGAGCCGGGGGCACCGTTCTGGAGTAGCCCTATTATTTCATCCCCATCATACCGGTACCCGGAAAACAGCCTTTCCCAGTAATTCACCACCCTCCTTGGCATGCGCTCGAGTTCGCGACGGTTGGGGTTCTCGCCTATCTGTTGAAGGAATCTTGTTACAGTGTTTTCCGCGTCTTCACTCAGTTCAGTGCCTTCCCAGGGGAAGACTATCCAGTCGTTGGTCTCCTTGACGATAAGCGCCTCGACCTTGAGCCCGTGTCTTTTCCAGACATACTGCTCGGTTCGGCCGCTGTCGATGATATCGTCCACTGCGATGGTGGCCTCTGTCCAATCGGCAGTGATGCTGATTCCATGGTTGCTGCGCAACAGGGCGGCAACCACGCTGCCGCCCCGGGGCACGCCCCAGCAGCGACTGCCCGCAGGGAGTCGGGCGGCCAGTCCCTTCACCAGTTCGTCGATCTCTCCCCACGTGAGATTGACTACAGCCACGGTCTACTCCAGCCCGGCGTGGGGCATGTTCGGCAGACTGGATGGGTCATTATTGCTGGCGTTCCTCCCGGATAAGCGCCTGTTCGGAAATACACCCGCCCAGCTCCGGCGACGCAGCATCCTATTGCAGTCACGGCCAAGAATATAACAGATAGGAAGGAAGATACGAAACAGCCAAACTGCCCCGGCGTGAGAACGCACCCTCCTCAAATGCCCGGAAAACAATATTGCACAGAAACAGCGGATCAGTCTTCGTCAATATACTCTTCGGGCCAGGAATCCCAGGTATCGTCTTCCCTATCGTTACGCCGTTGCAGGCGGTTGTAGAGGAATCTGCCGGAAACCACCACGACAGCGAGCAATGCCACCCCGGCCAGAATCCAGGCGTCGAAGAATACGAATGGTGACGGCCCGCTTCTCTCCTGAGATGTCCGTTGCGGCGATTGCGTTTGTTGCGATTGGGTGAGTCCCTGTCGCTGTCCTGCAGCTGATTGTTCGTCTATTCCCGGTTCCCCTCGGGAATCAAGGGGCACGGTAGTCCCCGATGCAGGTCGTCTGGTGGATCCCCCTGCTCCTGATTCAGAGGCTTGGCGGCGGGGCTCTGCTTCCTCGGTTGCCCGCGCTGCCTCCTCGCGAGTTCCGGGCAGAGTGGTGTTGACGGCCGGATCCGGTATGGGAAGTCCGGCCCAGCTGCTGTCCAGCCCGTGATCATCGAACCCGTAGACGTTTACGAGCGCAGTGTTTATCGTGCGGCCCTTGGCAATCTCGGCAATAAGGAGCCGGAATCTGTCCACGCCGTACTCCTCAATGAGATGGGCAACGACGCTGACTGACTTCTGGTAGAAAAGGGGTATCGTCTCGGGAGTGCCGGACAGGCCCTTCATGGCCTTGAGGTGCGGTGTTCTCTGGTACAGGTCTCCGCTGCTTCGCACCCGGACGTTGGGCTCCATGTACGTGGCGAACCCCTCGTTCAACCAGGCTGGCACTTCGACATTCCTGTTGCCCAGAGAATCGCGGAACATCAGGTGGGTCGACTCGTGGACAATTATCCGGCGGTCCAGCCCTTGTCCTACGAAGACGCCCTGCTCCGGAAACGCATATCCGGCGAAGGTGCCGTGGTCGGTGGTGGTCTGGCTTTGCACTGGGAATGCGGCGTTTGCGTCGGCGTAGTTGTTGTAGATCACGCCCTTGAAGTCGCGAACCTGCTCCAGCTGCAGCAGTTCCTGGACTCGCTCAAGATCGTCGCGAAGCTCCCTGGCTGCCTCCTCGACCCGGGAATCGCTGATGTCGTGGTATACCAATTCCAGTGGGCCGACTCTGACCCGGTGCCAGTCGAAACGCCTGTCCAGGTATTCCACCACGGCCCGGTCGGTCTTGGCGACATTGCCCTCCAGGTCGCGAATCTCAAAGTAGTACTCCACGTTGGCGCCCGGTGCGATGTAGGTGGCCTCACTTACCGGGATGGACTGGGTGGCGACGATACGGGTTCCCGGAACGAAGTCGGCGTAGGCGTAACCCCACTGCCGGGACCCCGCGGCGCGGTAGTACACCCGCACTTCGGCAATCTCGACCTCCGACTCGACCGTGATGGAGAGGCCAACGCCAGACGGGTAGTTCACCTGCTGGTGCATTTCCACCACTCGAATCTCGCCCCCGGCAGCCAGTACCGCAGGTGGGGCCAGGACCCAGGCAACCAGAAATGCGGCGATCAGTGCCGCCGTGGCAACAAGGGCGGAGAACGGTTGAACATGAACGCGCAAGGACGCCCTTCCTTTGGTTCGTTATGCCCATTATACGCAGGCGGGCGTTTGCCGGACTTGCGCTCTGTGGACGTGCTCCTACGCTTGATCCTGACTCTCTCTCAGCCTCCGTTCCATGTCCAGCAGGGCTTCCTTTCTGTGCAATCCCCAGCGATAGCCGGCCAGGCCGCCGTCCTTGCGCAAGGCACGGTGGCAGGGGACGATCGGCGCCACCGGATTGGTGGCACAGGCCCGGCCGACTGCCCGGCTGGCCTTGGGATGCTCCAGGTCGGCGGCCATTTCCTGGTATGTTCGCGTATCTCCCAATGGAATCGACTGCAGACGCCGCCACACCCGCCACTGGAAGGCGGTGGCCATCACGTCCAGCGGCAGGTCGATGTCCACCCTGCGCCCTTCCAGGTATTCCTGGAGCGAGGCAACCCATCTCCGGAGATCGGAATTCTCCAGTGAATCGTCGCCAGGAGAGATGGCGGCCAGGGTTGCCGCAGGAAACTCCTGTTCCAGCTCAGTGATCAGGCCCACCATTTCGTCGCCCAGCTTGACAGAGCAGATGCCCGTGCTGGTGGCCGCCACCAGCAGGCCGCCCAGCGCCGAATCCGTGGCGATGTAGCGAATCCTCGCGCCGGCCCCGCCCTTGCGGTAGGTCGCGGGTGTCATCCCCAACTGTACGGCGGCATTCTCATATAGGCGGCTCGGAGAACCAAAGCCCGCGTCGTATGTGGCCTCCGTCACGCTCCCGCAATCCCTGACTAGGGCTTTGAACTGCTCCATACGTCTTCCCCTAGCATATTGGGATGGCGTCAGGCCTGTTTCCAGCTTGAACAGCCTTTGCAGCCGGGAGGCACTCATTCCAACTGCCTGGCACACTTCGGCTGCTGTGGGCAGAGTCTCGCGTTCTTCTATGTGCCGGTCAATGATCTCGCTGGCGGCTTTTACCAGGTCGGCATCGGTCTCTGTTCGGTCTGGGTGGCATCGCATACAGGCCCGATACCCGGCCCACCGGGCCTCTTCAGGCGACCCGAAGAATTCGACCTTCGACCGGTGGGGGCGCCGGGCCGGACAGGTGGGCCGGCAGTAGACTCCCGTGGAACTGACGGCGCAAACGAAGACTCCATCAAAGCTTCTGTCGTGGGCAACGAGGGCGTTCCACATAACTTCGGGGTCCAGCATCTGCGCCTCGGCCTGGTTCAGTGTCATTTCAATTTCCTCGGTTTGTTGGGAATTGATCCGTAGCTCTTTCTGGAGCTGGATCAGTCGATTCAAGAGGTCGAGGGACGGACGAAGTGGGTCGAGTTGACCAGCGCCAGCAGGCGGCCATTGCCATCGGTCACCCGCGTGGCAGCAGCAACCAGTGTGCGCCCCGGGTGTGGGATGGTCGATTCTGCCACCAGCAGCCCCTCCTGGATGTTGGCAACGATCTGGCTGGAAACGGACACTGCCACCGGTAGCTGTTCGGGCTCCAGGTCTCCGCGGTAGGCAGCGACTGATGCGATGGTTGCCGTTGTGTCTGCCAGCGAGAGCATCACTCCGGCGTGGATGTAGTGATGCGGTGTGTAGAGACCTGGATGTACCGGAAGCTCCACCACCGCCCGCTCCGGGCCGACCTCCACCACGTGCATTCTCAGCCGGTGCATCAGCGTTTCCTCACCGTACTGCTCGTTGAGCCACTGGGCCAATTCCTGGGGCGATAGACCGGTGGGCCACTTTTCCAAGGGCGTTCCTCGCAGACTGGATATTTCGATTTGCCAAGGTTAGCCCATGCCGCAGCGCATTTCTATCCGGATTTCGAATGCAAACATTGGAAACTGCATTCCTGACAGAAGGCACTTCAGATTAGCACACACGTTCTTTACAATCGTGGTGCACCGGAATCTGGACGACAAACGCGGTATTCGGAAAATGACCCAAATGAAGCACGAGGTCAGCATTGCCTGTCTCCTCGTAACCAATCTGCCTGTCAAAGCCGAAAGG
Organism: Dehalococcoidia bacterium; assembly: GCA_965261885.1. GTDB lineage: Bacteria > Chloroflexota > Dehalococcoidia > Lucifugimonadales > UBA3495 > VXOI01. The sequence goes on along the minus strand of CBDHDY010000014.1, from coordinate 236,173 downwards.
AGCCGCTACCCTGTGTTGCGGCACAAGCCCCTTGTTATCGTTGAGAAATGTGGCGACAGCGATACTGTCCTGGACAGTTCCCCCGAGGCAGAAGGAATTGTCCACGGTATGACTTTGCTGGAGGCACTCGAAGTATGCAGCAACGCCACGGTGATGCAGGCCGATTGCAGATATTACTGTGATGCAGACGACCGGATTGCCGATGCACTGGAGAGGCGGTTCGGTAACGCCGAAAGAGCCGGACCGGGCAGGGCGTACGTGCGTGCCGACAGGGAGAGCGGTGCGCCCTACGGGGAGGCTCACCTGATCGCGACACTGCTGAATGTTGCCCCGACGGGATTCAATCCCAGAGTGGGGGTGGGTCCTGGTAAGTTCATAGCGTACGCCATGGCCACGATTGCTCCGGATGGTGGAGCGGTCAAGGCACCGGATGATCCGGTGGTATTGCTGAGAGACTGCTCCGTCGACCTTCTGCCAGTCTCCGAAGAAAAAATACTGCGACTGCACAACTTGGGTGTGCATACGCTCGGCGCCCTGGCAGACGCGCCCTTAGGTGAGGTGCAAACCACCCTGGGCGCGGATGCAGGGCCAGCTCGAGACCTGGCCATGGGGATCGACGCGAGGCCGTTGCCCCACACTACACGGTTAGCGGCCTGATTACCTTGCCGGGATGGCAAATCCGGTCGGGATGGTAAAATTACTCTCCCAGTGATTGATTCTCCGGCGAGCGGCCGGATATCGCTCCCGGAACTAGGGCTATATTAAGCAGGAGCTAGAAATGGAAAACCTTCTCGTGCTGTCCTCAGATTCCCATGTTTTTGAGCCGCCCGACCTGTGGACGGAGCGCATTGACGCCGAGTTCCGCGACCGTGCCCCACGGATGCAAAGGGTGGGCGATGTGGACCATCTCGTGGTGGAGCGGGACCAGATGATCGCCGGCATAGGCCTGATCTCCAACGCTGGGGCCCGCTTCGAAAACCCGGAGCAGATCTCTGCCCACGGCCGGTTCGAGGATGTACACGCGGGCGGTTACGACCCCGAGCAGCACATACGGGATATGAAAATCGACGGTGTTTCGGGAGAACTGCTCTATCCATCCCAGGGTCTGTTCTACTTCAAGGTCGCCGATACACGCCTCATGTCAGCCATTTTCCGCACCTACAACGACTGGCTGGCGGAGTTCTGCTCCACCAACCCTGACCGTCTCAAGGGCGTGGCCATGATCAACCTCGACGATGTGTCCGAGGGTGTTGTCGAACTGGAGCGGTGCGCCAGGCTGGGAATGGCGGCGGCCATGATCACGGAATACCCCCAGGAGGACCGCCGCTACGACAGTCCGGAGTACGAGCCATTCTGGGCAGCGGCACAGGACCTGGACCTGCCGGTCAGCCTGCACACCGCCACCCGGCGCGAGGGCCGAAGCCGTGGCGCGGGCGCGACTTCCGTGCGAGACGCCACTGGGCGGGCCACCAAGGTGTTCTACCCTGCTACGTCTATGTGCGACATCATTTTCTCCGGCGTGTTCGAGCGATATCCCAGGTTCAAGCTGGCCATAGTGGAATTCGAGCTTTCCTGGGCTCCGTATATCCTGGATTCCATGGACTACACCTACGTGGAAAGGCAGGAAGAGGCTTTCTACCGGTTCAAGGGCGACGTCCGCCCCAGCGACTTCTTCCGGAACAATGTGTATCTCAGCTTCCAGGAGGATTCCGTTGGCATCCGGCTGCGGGACCGGATCGGCGTTGACCGCCTGATGTGGGGCAGTGACTACCCGCACTCGGAATCCACCTTCCCCCGCTCCCGCGAGGTGCTTGGCGAGATCCTTGAAGGCGTCCCGGTTCGGGAGCAGGCCAGCATAGTAGGTGGAGCGGCTGCAGCCCTGTACGGCTTTGACCTAGAAAAGGTCGCGGAGCCGATCGCCTGAACGGCAGTTGGGGTTTCAAACGATGGACCCTGAGGATTTCCCCTGGATTGACGGGCTGGAAACTCTGGACCCACTCTAAAATCTACGCTAAGGAGCCGGAACGATGCTGGATATGCTGATCAAGGGCGGACAGGTCGTTACGCCGTCGGGCGTTGGAAACTGGGACGTGGGGGTGCGAGGCGAGCAAATTGTCGCGGTGGCCCTGCCCGGTGTGCTGCCGGAGGAGGGAGCTACCGTCATCGACGCATCGGGCAAGATCGTCGTGCCCGGTGGCGTTGAGGCCCACGTCCACGCCGCGGCAAATGTGCAGCCAGGTGCCCGCGAGAGCGTGCCTGGCACACCGAACGCCGGGCCCGCGGTTCACTCGCTGGGTGCAATCTGGGGTGGTACCACGACCGTTGTGGACTTTGCGCCTGTAGCCAACGAGGGCGACCTTGCCGCCGGAATTCACGACTTCATGAACGTGTGGCAGGGCAACGCTTACACCGACTACACCACCCACTGCATCTACCGCAACGCCAACACTCCCGACTCCATCGCGCGGTTCCACGAGCTGGTGGAAGCCGGGTTTCCCAGCGTCAAGATCTTTACCACCAACATCCGCCCGCCCGACGCCGAGGGCACCAGCCTCACGCCCCTGGGGCGGATCGACACCGGCCGCCTGGGTGACTTAATGGAGCAGATGCACCGCCACGGCGGCGTGTTGGCCGTCCATGGTGAAGACGACGAGCTGGTGATGTACAACTACCTGATGGCCCGGGAGCGCGGCCTGTGGGACTGGTACAACGTTCACTTGATTCACTCCAAGACGGTGGAGGACCTCGCCTTCCGCCACGTCGTGCGAATGGCACAGCGCACCGGAGTCGGGATGTACTTTGTCCATGTAACTGCGTCCGATGGGCTTGACGTGATTTCCGAGGCCCGCGCCGCGGGTATGCCAGTTTACGGTGAGGTTCTGACCCTGGCACTGTCCTTCGAGGCGGAGCAGTACAGGGAATCCGATGGGATGAAGTACCACACCTACCCGTCGTTGAAGTTCGACGAGGACCGGTCAGCGCTCTGGGACGGCATTATGAAAGGCGACCTGTCATTCACTGCGACCGACAGCAGCTTCACCACCTATGTCGACAAGATAGCCGGCACCAACGTCCGCGACATTCGCGGCGGCAATGTCGGCATCGAGATCCGCATGGGTATGAACTACAGCGAGGCCGTGGTCAGGCGGGGTATGTCACTGGAGCGCTACGTCGACGTGACCTCCGCCAACGCCGCCAGACTGCTGGGCATGTACCCTCGGAAAGGATGCATCGCCGCGGGCAGCGACGCCGACTTCTGCATTATCGACCCGTCATTCAAGAAGGCCCTCGAACTCTCGGATTTGCACGTACGCGACTACAGCCCATGGGAGGGCTGGGAGGTCGACGGCTGGCCCACGACCGTAATCCTTCGCGGCAAAGTTATGGTGGACGGAGGGCAACTGCTGGGTGGTCCTGACGATGGGCGCCTGATCCTGCGTAAAGTGGACCAGTCCGTCCTCAACAAGGCTGCGTTCTAGTTTCTGCGAATTCGGGCCGCATACTTTGCTGATGGAATTTATGGGACCCTGAGTTTTTCTGGGTCCCTTCAAAATTCCTTCAAAGTATGCCGCTAAATTGGTAACCAGCAGAGGGGTGGCGTCGCCCAGCTAGTATCGAGTAGCGAGGAGGGGGATGAGAAAAAAGTGGATATTCATAGCTTTGGCCGTTGGTCTGCTGGCCGCAGCGATAACCAGCGGCGTGGCGTTGGCTTGGGGTGGGTCCGGGGGTGGTTGGGGCCGCGGTGACCACGAGGAACGCAAGACGGCAGTTGCCGGGAAGGTCGCGGAAATCCTCGGCACCGACGCGCAGGAAACCCAGGACGCCATCGCACAGGCCGAGAAGGAAGTGCGCGACGAAGCACAGGACGCCGCGCTGCAGGACGTCGCCGGCCGCGTTGCCGAGACCCTTGGGACCGACGCGGATGCCACCGCCGACGCCATGGAGCAGGTGTCGGAGGAAATGTTCGACGAGGCGTTGGAGAGCAAGCTGCAGGACGCCATCGACGACGGCCGCATGACGGAAGAACGGGCCCAGGAATACCGCGATAAAGTGGACTCATACGGCGGCTGGTATGGCTACGGATTCAAAGGCAGCGATTCTGAGGAGTTTGCCAACCGCGTTGGCGAGGAGCTTGACGTAGAGGGAGACGACGTTGCCGACGCCATAGAGCAGACCCTTTCCGACATCCGAACTGAGGCTTCTGAAGTCAGGCTTGAGGACGCCGTGGAAAGCGGTAGGATCACGCAGGATGAGGCCGATGAGATGCTCGAGAATTATGAATCGGGCAGCGGTTTTCATAAACGTGGCAGAGGCGGGTTCAAGGGCCATGGCCGTGGCCGTGGGCGTGGCTGGTACCACAGGTCCGGCAGCCAAGCCACACCCACTCCGGCCCCCGCCATCGACGGCGACGCCACCTGATCAAGAACTCGTCGGTGGCACCAATGGCCAAGGCAACGAGCGCGCGGAGGCAGAATTGCCCTCTCGCGCCCGCACCAGTTCGACCACGCATTAAACTCCCGACCGGTTGCAGGGAATATGGCGATGACCAACTACCGGGAAATATGCCAAACGGTGCTGGTCGTTGACGACGACCAGCACATTGTGGAGCTGACAAGGCTCTACCTGGAGCGGGACGGCTACCGTGTCGTCTCCGCCGCCGACGGCGCCGATGGACTGGCCATAGCGCGGGAGGAGCAGCCGAGCCTCGTGGTCCTGGACGTCATGCTGCCCCGCCTCAGTGGCCTGGATGTCTGTCGGGCACTGAGGCAGGAGTCGGACGTTCCCATCATCATGCTCACTGCCAGGGTCGAAGAGGAAGATCGGCTCGCCGGCCTGGACTTGGGCGCCGACGATTACGTGACCAAGCCCTTCAGCCCCCGCGAATTGTCCGCCCGAGTACGGGCTGTACTGCGACGCACTGCCCAGGACAGGTACCACGAGAGTCCCTCCTCGTTGTCGAGCGGCCTATTGGCACTGGACCTCCGTGCTCGCCGGGCAACCCTCGGCGACACAGAGTTGCGGTTGACTCCTACGGAATTTCGCATTCTGGCTTTGCTGATGGGTCAGCCAGGACGGACCTTCTCGCGGGACGATATCATCGACAGGGCACTGGGCAACGACTTCGACGGATTCGACCGCACGGTGGACGCTCACGTTTCGAGCCTGCGCCGCAAGCTGGCGGCAGTGTCTCGAGAGGGATCGAAAATGATCCAGACGGTCTATGGCAGCGGCTACCGGCTCAATCACCCGGCGAAATTACCTTCCGCAGGATGTTGACGGCTATGCCTGGTCTTGGCTCAGGCCTCTTCTCCAGCCTGCAGTTCCGGCTGGTTGTTGGGTTCACCCTGGTGCTGGCCGTGGCTTTGACCCTCGTCGGCGTTTCCATAGGCTTCGCTGCGGACCGGCAGGCCGCTCGGTTCGAGGACGACAGGGAGACGGCCCGGGCTGCTCGTGTCAGGCAGTTCGTAACCGATTATTACGCCGACCGGAGGGGATGGAACAACGACAGGGCCGACTTACAGAGAACCCTGGAGCGTGCAGGCCCGGTTTCCGGAACACGCATCGTCGTTTACGACGCTGAAGGGCAGATAGTTGCCGACTCGCACAGTGTCCAGTCCGGTGATTTCACCGGACGAGCAGGAAGGGGCAGGGCCCCATTCTGGACCGAATCTCGGAAATTCCCCGTTCGCTTCGACGATGAGGAGGTCGGCGCGTTCACCGTTGCCTCCATGACCGTCACAGGTTCCCGGCCTCTGGACATTCCCGACCCGAGGGCCGCCGAGATTTCCGCAGTGGTGGGCCGCTCCCTTCTGTGGGCCGGCATCGGTGCCGCTGTCCTCGGCACTCTGCTGGTTTGGCTGCTCTCCAGGCGTACCCTGGCTCCGCTGCAGGGGCTCGGCGGCGCCGCCCGAAGCTTGGGACGGGGCGACCTGTCTCGGCGGGCCGAAACCACCGGACCCAGCGAGATTCGCGAGCTGGCCCAGAATTTCAACCTCATGGCTGCCGATTTGGAGGAGGCGGAGCGCCAGCGCCGCAATCTCACCGCCGATGTTGCCCACGAGTTGAGAACGCCTTTGTCCAACATTCAGGGTTATCTGGAGGCGATGAGAGACGGCCTGGTGCAGTCCACACCGGAGACCATCGACACCATCCATGGCGAGGCCCTGCACCTCTCGCGATTGGTGGAAGACCTGCGCCTGCTGGCCCAGGTCGAAGCCGGGGAACTGGCCCTTGAACTGGCTCCAGTCTCATTGGATGGGCTGCTGCGTTCTGCGGTGGATGCAGTGCGGCCACGTGCCGAGGCCAAAGGCGTGGACCTAGGCCTTGAGGTGGCTCCGTCCCTCCCACCGGTGTCTGTCGATTCGACCCGCATCGCTCAGGTTGTCGGCAACCTGCTCGAGAACGCCATTACCCATACCCCGGAAGGAGGCGCGGTGACAGTGCAGGCCCGCGCTGCGGATGAGGCTGTGGAAATCTCGGTGTCGGACACCGGCCCCGGCATCGCTCCCGACGATCTGCCTCGCCTCTTCGACCGCTTCTACCGCGCCGATCCCTCCCGCTCCCGGTCAACCGGCGGCAGTGGCCTGGGCTTGACCATCGCCCGGAGGCTGGCGGAGGCCCACGGCGGCACCATCGAGGCGGAGAGTGCCTTGGGACAGGGAAGCCGATTCATCATCCGGTTGCCTGCCGATTCGTGAGTAATCTTCAGCTGAGTTTGATTTGTCGGCAATTGGGCTTGATTTGAGTCGCAAAATCGGGGTAGCATCCTTGTATGCAAAGGGAGAAGAGCCCGGTTCTGACGAGGACCGTGCCGTCGGCAGTAACTGAAGGGCCGGTGGTCTCCCGTCTTTTTTTCAGAACTGGCGCAATGGCGTTTTATCCGGGAGGCTTTGCCCCGCGTGGTTGAGCCGCCTGCAGCAGGCCCCTCCGGTTCGGTTCCACGCCGGTCGGGTCTCTTCTATTCGTGGACCAAGCCCTCCTTCCGCAATTTACTCTACCGGTGTGTCGCTGAGGTCGTCGGTACTTGGCTGATGGTGTTCGCGGGAACTTCCGTCGTCGCCGCTGCAGTACTTGCGGGCGCGCAGGCGGGGGTGTGGCAGGTGGCGGTGGGCTGGGCGATTGGCGTATCGATGGCGATCTACTTGACCGGAGCCGTATCCGGCGCTCACCTAAACCCGGCGGTGAGCCTCGCCTTTGCCATCTTCCGGCCCAGGGACTTTCCGGTCCGATTGCTTCTCCCCTACTGGGCTTCACAGTTGGTGGGTGCAATCCTGGCCGGTTTGACCGTCCTGATGCTGTACGGCTCGTTCATTCGCAGGTTCGAAGTGCGGAATGGGCTGGAACGCGGCGAACCGGGAAGCCAGTTGTCCGCCTTGATGTTTGGCGAATACTTTCCCAATCCCGGGATGATGGGGGTGGACGAGGCGGCCCGGGCGCTGGTATCGCCTCTACAGGCTGCGGCAGTGGAGGCCGTGGGTACCGGGATCCTGGTGCTGATGATCTTTGCTCTGGTGGACCGCCGCAACAGCAGCCTGCCGGTGAAGTACCTCGCACCCGTGTTCATCGGCCTCACTGTCGCAATGCTGATCAGCATGCTGGCGCCACTGACCCAGGGTGGGTGGAATCCGGCCCGCGATTTCGGTCCCCGGCTGGTGTCCTTCTTTGCAGGGTGGGGTGAAATGGCGATACCCGGTCCGTCGGGCGGATTCTGGGCATACATCGCAGGGCCTCTGGTTGGGGGGCCGGTGGGCGCTGCGGTATACGAATTCCTGGTTCGTCCGGCCTTACCTCCGGGGGAGCCCCGGGAGTAGCTGCGCCTCGACCTCCGGTAAATGAAAGGGGCAGCCAATCAACGGCTGCCCCTCCTCAGGCTGTCCGGTCTACCCCGGCGGATGCAGTGCCCAGGGGTCTGTCATTCTGCCTCCACCTCGTGGCGGGTATTGGTCCCAATTCACGTTTCCCCGTGAAACGGTCTGCGCGCTCTAGCGAACCTGCTGCGGCTCACCAAAGTACTGGGTGGTCAGGGTGGCAGTCGCGGGCCCCGACAGGACGTCGATGCCACGGCGCACGGCGGAAGTGATGCTGCTCAGCTCCTGTTCCAGGGTGCGGAGGCTGCGAAGAGCGTAGGCGTCGGCCTCGGAGCGATTGGCATCGGACTGTACCTCGGCCTGTTCCACCATCCGGCGGGAGCGTTCCTCGGCGTCGCGCAGCAGGGTGGTGGCCCGCTGCTCGGCCTGGAGCAGCAGTTCGTGCTTGTCCAGCCGCTCCCTGTAGTCATCCTCGGCCTGGGACTTGGTGCGGCGTGCGTCAGTCTGAGCCAGGTTGATGATATGGTCCCGCTGGGACAGCACTTCCTCGGCCGCCCGGATTTCCTTCGGGACAGTGAGGCGGAGCTGGTCCACAAGTTCAAGCGCCTTGGCCCGGTCGATCAGGATTTGACCACCGGCTCGGGCAGCCTTGCTGGTGTCGATGAGAGTCTCCAGCTTGTCGATAACATTTATAATATCTATGATAACCCCCTCAACCGGTCACTCCTCTTCAAGGACCGGGTTTCCGAATTTCGAATACAGTGCTTCCGCCACATTGGTAGGGACCATCTCCCTGATGTTTCCACCTAGCCTGGCAACCTCCTTCAAAAGACTGGCGCTCACGAACACGTAGTCCTGTGAGGTCATAAAGCAAACCAGGTCCACCTCGGGCTCCAGCTTGCTGTTCATAAAGGCCATTTCGAATTCGTACTCGAAGTCGTACCCGCTGCGCAGTCCCCTCACAACCACACTGGCCCCGATGTCCTTGGCGAAGCGGACGGTCAGCCCCGAATATTTCACCACCTGCACGTTTGGCAGGTGCCCAATGGCTTGCCGGAACAGCGAGAGCCGCTCCTCGGTGGTGAAGAGCAGGCTCTTGGACGGCGTGTCATATACCCCGACCACCACCTCGTCAAAGAGTTTGGCGGCGCGGGCCGCGATGTCCAGATGCCCCACCGTTACCGGGTCGAAACTGCCGGGGTATAGCGCAATCACCATGCTTGCTCTTCCGTTATCCTCTCGGAGTTGGTTGTTGCAGTCCCTGATCGCTCTTCCGGGTCAATGATGTAGATGCTCACCACGTTGTCCCCGTATTGCCGGAACGTAACACGGCGGAGATCGCCGTAGGCGGAACGGAGCTCGGCCTGCCGGGAATGCCCCGCAACGACCGTTGCCTCTGGAAGTACCAGGCCTGCCGTGCGGGATATGGCCTCCAGTACGCTGTGGTACGCCCCGATCCGATATGGCGGGTCCAACAGGAGCAGGGAGTATCCTCCGGTGAGTTGGTTCAATGTCCTGACTGCCTCTCCCTGGCGGACTTCCGCCACATCCTCATAGCCGATGGCTGCCAGGTTCTCGCGGATAACCGCACACTGTCTTCGGTCGCGCTCCACGAAATCTGCCCATGCGGCGCCCCGGCTGAGCGCCTCAATACCGAGACTGCCTGTGCCGGCGAACAAATCCAGGACACGCCTGTCCATGTACTGCGAATTATCCAGAATGTTAAAAATGGCCGCCCGCACCCGCTCTGTGGTGGGGCGGACCCCCGGAGCAACTGCGCCCTTGAGACGCCGTCCCCGGGCCTCGCCGCCGCCTACTCGCATGGCTTGGACAAAGAGAAATTATACAAGGCAGTTGGCAAACTTGATAGAAAATTTAGGATTAGTTTAACACAAATTTAAGAAATATCACATAAAACAAGCTGGAATCATATCTGAACTGTCGTTTCGCATCTCGAATTTTAATAACGAAAGCACTTCGCCGGGCCGTCGAAATTTGTTGACGCTCACGGAGCGCTGTGCTAACATTCGGCGCACGGCGCACCCTCTTAAGGGTTGGTTTTTCACCCCGCGCCGGCAGCCCAGCCCGGCACAAGACAGGCATTTTTGCGTACCCAAATGCAGACCTTGGATCTCTGGATCTAGGACGCCGGGACAATATAGGGGTCCACAAAACCGATGAGCTTCAGCCAGCGCCTGGGCGCCTTCACCCCCGATAGGGACACGGTGCTGACCGTCGGCGTGTTCGACGGCGTCCATCTTGGTCACAAGCACCTGCTCGACCACCTCATCGGCTGGGCTTCTCCGGCCTGCATCCCGTCCGTCATCACCTTCTCCAACCGGCCGGTAACTGTGTTCCGGCCAGGCACCTTTCCCAGTTACCTTACCACGCCGGAACAGAAGCTTGACCTGCTCAGTAAGGCGGGAATTGAGCTGGTAGTGCCATTGGAGTTTACCGAGGAACTTTCCCAGGTAACCGCTAGTCAATTCGCCGAACTGCTCAGCGAAAAAATGAGGATGAAAGGTCTGGTGCTGGGACCCGACTCGGCTTTGGGGAAAGGACGCGAGGGTGACCTGGCCTTCATGCAGGCCGAAGGTGAACGCTTGGGCTTCTGGGTGCGCTCGGTACCGCCCCTCGAAATCAATGGCCAGCCAGTGAAGAGCCGCGTGGTACGCGAGGCTCTCGTGGCCGGAAATGTTGCCGCTGGCGCCGGGCTGCTGGGACGCAATCATTTTCTCAGCGGGAAAGTGGTGGTCGGCGACCAGCGGGGGCGAACGCTGGGTTTTCCCACCGCCAATATAGACGTTTACCCAGGTCTCCTCTGGCCCGGCGACGGCATTTATGCCTCCTGGGCCCACTTCGGTGGCAAGCGCCACCTTTCGGCCACCTCCATCGGCGTCCGCCCCACCTTTGGCCTGACCCAGCGGCTGGTTGAAGTGTACGTACTGGACTTCAGCGGCGATCTATACGGGCAGCAGATGACCGTTGAGTTCGTCGAGAAGGTGCGTAACCAGGAAACATTCGCCGACATTGATGCCCTGATTGCCCGCATAGAACAGGACGTGGGTGAGTCCCGGGCCGTGCTGTCGCAGGCCGGATCGACACTCCCCAACAATGAGGGAGAGGAATAGGGAATGGCCGTGCTCAGCCCCGATATCCAGGACTCAATTGTTAATCGCGGCGTCAGCGATATTATCTCCCGTGAGGAATTCATACGCCTCCTGAATTCCGGCCGCTCCCTTCGCTTGAAGATGGGATTTGACCCCAGCCGGCCCGACATCCACTTGGGGCACGTCGTCGGCTTGCGTAAGCTGAGGCAGTTGCAGGACCTTGGGCATCAGGTCATCCTCATCGTCGGAGACTGGACTGCACAGATAGGTGATCCCAGCGGACAGTCGGCAACTCGTCCCATGCTCACCCATGAACAGGTCATGGAAAACGCCCAGTCCTATCTTCGCCAGTTCTTCAAGGTGGTGGACGAGGACCGCACCCGGGTGGTTCAGCAGAGCGAGTGGTTTGGCAAGTTCACCCTGGCCGACGTTATCAGATTGACAGGACGTTTCACGGTGGCCCAGTTCCTGCAGCGCGCCGACTTCGCACAGAGGTTCGCTGAACAGCGCGCCATCGCCATTACCGAGCTTCTGTACCCCCTGCTGCAGGCCTACGACTCGGTCGTCATCGAGTCTGACGTGGAGTTCGGGGGCACCGACCAGATGTTCAACCTGCTGGTGGGTCGAGAACTGCAGGGAATGATGGGACAGACTCCCCAACAATGCTTCATGATGCCCATCCTCGTCGGCACCGACGGTGTCCAGAAGATGAGCAAGAGCCTGGACAACTACGTCGCCGTTGACGAACGCCCCGAAGATATGTACGGCAAGATAATGTCTATCGGCGACAACCAGATCGTGAACTATTACGAATTGCTGACCGATCTGCCGTCTTCCAGCCTTGCCGACTTGCAGCGGGACCTTGGTCAGGACTCGGTCAACCCCATGGAGCACAAGAAGCGCCTGGCGTGGGACATAACCAGCCAGTTCCACGATGCCGCCGCCGCCGCCGCCGCCCAGGCCCATTTCGAGCGAGTGGTCCAGGGTCGCAGCCTGCCCGAGGATATCCCGGAGGTCTCGCTTTCCGAATTGTGGCAACAGGCCGGTACTGATGAAGGCGCCATCCGCGCCGATCGCCTGCTGGTAGCGGCTGGACTGGCGGCAAGTAACGCAGAGGCCCGGCGCCTGCTCACACAGGGGGCAGTGGAAGTTCTGTCAGTTTCGGGCGATTCCACCAGGCTCGACGATGAGCGCGCTCCCGTGAGCCCCACTCCTGGCGATGTGCTGCGCGCAGGGCGCAGACGATTCGTCCGTATCACCGCACCTTAAGAGTCCTGCCAGTTCCCTACTGGGCGGATTCGTTCCCGTCCTCCTGACGTAGCCTGGCGTTCTCGGCTTCGAGGGTTTCGATGGTCTGCCGCAGTGACTGAATCAGTTCATTCTGGCTGTGGCCGTTACCTTGTTCCCTACCATTGCTGAAGGCTGCTACCAGCAGCGCCATCAATTCTCGGTGCCTTCGTTGCTCATCTTCCCGGCGCCGTTCCTCATCCTGCCTGCGCCGTTCCTCGTCCTGTCGGCGACGCTCCTCGTCCTGCTGGCGGCGTTCTTCATCTTGTCGGCGTTCTTCCTGCCGGCGTTCTTCCTGTTGTCGGCGCGCTCTAATGTCAAAATAGCTGGATAGCATTTGCGGCACTCCCAAGACGGCTAGCATTATGGCGATATATGCTCCGGCTTGAAGGTTTTGGAGGATTGTCCACTGTTACATTTTCCATATAGTACTCGGGCTGTCGGCTGACAGGTGCGTCCCCGGCACATCTTCAAAAGGCCAAATTACCTGGCATGTGGCGATATCCGCGTTGACACCCCCGGCTGTCGCTGACTAGACTTGCCCGTATAGATAATCTCTAACGGCTGCGGATTTGTGCCGTTCCATTCACTCGCGGTCATTTTTGCCCGGTCTTCTTTCGCAGTCTTCTAATTGGATGCCATGGAGGTACATTCTTGACTTCCGATCAGGAATTCCAGCAACTGAAGGATCGTGTCGCCGACTGGCGCGCCAGGCAGAATCCGGACAGCCAGAGGCGACCCGAGTTTCGCACACCCTCTCAGATACCGATTGATCAGGTTTATACAGCCGTCGATTCAGCGCGGGATGGCCGTGTGGCGGCGGACGACCTGCCCGGGGAATACCCATACCTGCGGGGCATCCACGAGTCAGGTTACCGGGGACGCCTCTGGACTCTCCGGATGTTCGCTGGCTTTGGCCGTCCGCAGGAGACGAACGAGAGGTTCAAGTTCCTGCTGGAACAGGGGCAGACCGGCCTGTCTGTCGCCTTCGACATGCCCACTCTGTATGGTTATGACACCGACGACCCCCGCGCCTTCGGTGAGTTCGGTACATGCGGTGTGGCCGTTTCATCCCTGGCCGATATGGAGACGCTGTTCGACGGTATTCGGCTGGACCAGGTCACAACGTCCATGACCATCAACGCTCCCGCCGCCATCATCTGGGCCATGTATCTCGCCGTTGCCGAAAAGCAGGGTGCATCGCTGGACACGATTGGCGGCACGATTCAGAACGACATACTGAAGGAATACATCGCCCAGAACGAGTACATGTTCCCTCCCAGGCCGTCAATGCGGTTGGTGACCGACACCTTGGAGTTTGGGGCCAGGCACGTGCCCCGCTGGAACCCCATCAGCATCAGCGGCTATCACATCCGCGAGGCGGGCTCCAACGCTGTGCAGGAGCTGGCGTTCACTCTCGCTGACGGATTCGAGTATGTACGCCACGCCCAGGAGCGTGGCCTAAGCGTCGACGAGTTTGCGCCACGGCTGAGTTTTTTCTTCAACGTACACAACAATTTCTTCGAGGAGATCGGAAAGTTTCGGGCTGCCCGACGCATCTGGGCCCAGGAGATGCGCGACACCTTTGGCGCCACCGACAGCCGCTCCCACAAGCTGCGGTTCCACGCCCAGACCTCCGGCCAGTCGCTGACGGCGCAGCAGCCGGAGAACAATGTGGCGCGTGTATCTCTGCAGGCGCTGGCCGCCGTCCTGGGCGGGTGCCAGTCGCTGCACACCAACAGCAAGGACGAGGCGTGGGCGCTGCCTTCCGAGGAGGCGGCCCTGCAGGCCCTGCGCACCCAGCAGATTATTGCCCACGAGACCGGCGTCACCGACACCGTGGACCCACTGGGCGGCAGCTACTTTCTGGAGGTGATGACCAACCAGCTGGAGTCGGGAAGCTACGATTACTTCCGGCGCATTGAGGATGTGGGAGGGGTGATTCCTGCATTGGAATCCGGCTTCCTTCAACGGGAGATCGCCGAGGCCGCCTACATCTACCAGATGGAAGAGGACCGGAAGGAACGCATCACCGTCGGCGTCAACGAATACAACACCGGCGAGGAGGCAGACATCCCGCTGCTCCGGGTTGACCGTGAGGGGGAGCGCCTGCAGATTGAGGGTATCAACGAAGTCCGGCGCACTCGCGACAACCGCGAGGTGGCGGAAAAGCTGCGGGCTCTCGAAGCCGCGGCCAGGGGCAATGACAACCTGATGCCGCCGCTGATCGATGCGGTCAAGTCCTACGCCACCCTGGGCGAGATGATGGACGTGTTCCGCGAAGTATTTGGGGAATATCAGCCGACTTGGGCGTTCTAAGAAGGTGAGTGGCAGACCAATTCCAATCGCACCAAGCCAAGGTCGGATTGCCTTCGTTGTTCCTTTGAATCTAGTTGGACGCCCTCACCCTGATCCTCTCCCGGAGGGAGAGGGGGCTTGTCACACCTCCTGTAATTCGTAGAGGTGGACTCATTCCCGCTGTAAGTTCTATATATAGAACCAAACATGAGAGGCGGGCCGCAGAGACGATCAGGAAGCAGGCAGGTTTGCCACAGCGGCTCGCCAGACGTCTGGCCTTCCCATGCGCACGGCTTGGTTGACGCCCACGTTTTCCAGCAGAAGGGCCAGCACAGTCGGCCGCTGTTCTTCACTCCGGAACAACTTGCCTTCAATTAACTCAATCGTCTCCGGCGCCATGTAGTAGCGGGATAGACCCTCAGGTCCCCAGGCGCGTCCCTCCGGGCGCAGGTCCCACTGCGTATCCTCCATGAGACTGAACTCCTTCATGATAGATGCAAATGAAAGGGGCGGGTACCAGACCCGCCCCTGCGTTCGATGACCTTGAATATAGCCGTCGGGCCTAGTCGTCCTCATCCCGCATGCGCTTGGCTTCCTCGATAACTCTGGGCTCCAGGTTGGCGGGAACCGGCTCGTAGTGGTCGAATTCCATGGAGTAGGAGCCGCGGCCCTGGGTCAGTGAGCGCAGGTCCTGGGCGTAGCGCAACAGTTCCGACTGGGGCACTTCGGCGTCGATCACCGTAACGCGGTTCTCCGGGTTCATGCCCAGGATGCGACCGCGCTTGCCGTTGAGGTCGCTCATCACGTCGCCTGTGTAGGTCTCGGGCACCGTGACCGACAGCCGCATCACCGGCTCCAGCAGGATCGGGCTGGCGTCACTAACGCCCTTCTTCAACGCCTGGATGCTGGCAATCTCGAAGGACATGCCCGACGAGTCAACGTCGTGAAATTTGCCGTCGTACAGCACGGCCTTGAGGTCTACGAGGGGGAAGCCGGCCAGCGCACCCTCGTCGAGGGCCTTGACCACTCCCTTTTCCACCGAGGGGATGTACTCCTTGGGAACTCGTCCGCCCACAACCTCGTTTCCGAACTGGAAGCCCTGGTCGCGGTCCCTGGGCTCCAGGCGGAGATACACGCAACCATATTGGCCATGCCCGCCCGATTGCTTCTTGTGCGTGTATTCGCTTTGCGTGATGCGGGTGATGGTCTCGCGGTAGGGCACGCGGGGCAGCTTGACCCGCAGGTCGGCCCCGAACTTCCGCCTGATTTTATCCATCGCCACGTCAATCTGCGCGTCGCCCAGCCCGGTTATCAGCGTTTCGCTGGTGCTGGCGTTGCGTGACATCTGCAGGCTCGGATCCTCTTCCACTATGCGGGCAAGGGCCATGGACATCTTGTCCAAATCGGCTTTGGATGCCGGAGACACTGCCACGCGGTAGTAGCCCGCAGGCATCTGAATGGGATCGAAGGTCACCTGGCTGTCGCGGGCGCAGAGGGTGTCTCCGGTAACGGTGGACGACAGCTTGCCGACCGCGCCGATGTCACCTGCGGTGAGTTCGGTCAGATTCTCCTGGCTCTTGCCCCTGGGCAGGTAAAGCTGGCCCACGCGCTCGGACTGGCCCTGGTTGGTGTCCCACACTTCGGAGTTGCTCTTGATGGTCCCTTGATAGACCCGGAAGAGAGACAGCTTGCCGACGAAGGGGTCTGCCGTGGTTTTGAATACCAGGGCGGCCAGAGAAGCGTCTGGGTCGGCCTCGTAAGATACCTCGTCGCTGGAGTCGGCCTTGCTCAGCTTGGGCTTGACGCCGTCCACAGGGGATGGCATGTAGGAGCGGGCCATGGCCAGGAATTCCGACACGCCGACATTGTCGGTGGCTGAGGTTGCCAGAATCGGTACCAACTCGCCGCGCAACACAGCGCCGCGCAGCGCGGTCTCGATTTCTTCTGCGGTCAGTTCTTCGCCGCTTAGGTACCGGTCTGCCAGCTCGTCGTCGCTTTCGGCGGCGGCTTCGATGAGACGCTCCCTGGCGCTCTCCACCTCGTCGGCCAGATCAGCCGGCACGTCCGCGTTCGGGTCGGCGACGTTGATCACCCCCTTGAAGTTTTCGGCTTGCCCGATGGGAATCTGGAACGGGACGCACTGCCGCCCGAAGGTGGCCTGTATGTCGGCCACGTTGCGGTCGAAGTCGGCGTTCTCCCGGTCCATCTTGTTGACGACGATCAGGCGCGGCAGTTTGCCCGACTCGCACATATTCCAGGCCCGCTCGGTGCCAACGTCAACGCCCGAGGGTGCGGCCACCAGTATTGCGGCGCCCTCAACCACTCGAAGCGCGCTTACCACTTCGCCGAGGAAGTCATCGTAGCCGGGGGTGTCCAGGAAGTTTATCTTGCAACCGTCCATGGAGGCGGCGATGAGGGTGGTCTGAATGCTTCCGGCCCGCTTGATTTCTTCGGGTTCGTAGTCGGAGACGGTGTTACCGTCCTCAATTCGGCCCTGACGGGTCACCGCCTTGGTGCTGAAGAGCACCGCTTCACACAGCGATGTCTTTCCTGCGCCGGAATGTGAAAGCAGGGCCACGTTTCTAATGCTGTTCGCATCCATAAAAGGCGTTGCTCCCAAATGCAGAGTATTCTGGCCTGACAGGATTCTTCGAAAACGAAAAACGTCAGTCGCAAACCGCCACAACCTAACCAAGCGTTAGTCGCAGACGGATAAGCTATTGTATAAGTTGGGGCAATTCGGCGCAACAACGAGAATACTTGGGGCCATCACGTTTTAAGTAGACTGCATGCGTTGATTCCGTAATTCCCGCACCAACCCGTCATTGCCACGAAAGCGGGAATCGAGCAGCCACAAAATCCAATAAATGTGCCGGTCGGATACATCTCAGCCCCGTGTAATCGGAGAGAATCGAGAGCATAGCATTCGGGATTGAAGAAATGGCGGGAATAGCGGACTGTGTCAGGGGGCCGATTTAACTGAGGTGCGATTGCCCTGCAGGGTCCTTGGGTTGTTCCCTCTCCCTCCCGGGAAGGGTCAGTGTGGGTGGCCCGTTGGTGAGACTACATTGTGGCATCCCCGTGGCACTCCCGGATTTCACCATCACCCCATCCCTCTCCCTCAATGCAATGGGAGCACCATCACCCCAGACCTCTCTCAATGAAAAGGGAGAATGAATACCCCGAGACTGCCATTCGGGGATCTCTGACGCAGAGGCGAGGGAGGCGCCACATGCCAGTGGGAATGACGCCATCTTGGATATTTCCGCCGCAGATTGTCGATTCAACTGGTACCGAAGCCCCAGCTAACTGGTAGAATGGCTCTGGTCATCCTACTGATCGCAGGGACGGGAACTTCCCTGAGCTACGGGCCCGCCAATACCAGCCTGAAATACCAGCCTGAACCCAGCTTGGAGCTATTGGACGCTTGGCAACCCCTATACGGGTCACACCCGTGCCTATCGAAATTGCCAGGTGATGGCCTCAGCGGGGGCGCAGTCAGGCGTCGGTTGGGTTGACATTGAATTTGGCGCAGGAATAAAATTTTTCATTATTCAGGGCTTATTCGGAGGCACGGCTAATGAAACAGATGACCGTTGACAGCATCCGGGTGAGCCCGATGAACTACCAGAGGGTCGTAATCCTCCGTGAGAACGACTCGGACCGATACCTGCCCATCTGGATCGGACCTGCGGAGGCCGACGCCATCGCCGTGAAGCTCCAGGACTTGAGTGTGCCCAGGCCGCTCACCCACGACCTGCTCCGGGAGATTATCGACAAGCTGGGTGGCTCTATCAAGCACATTCTTGTCAATGATCTCCAGAACGATACCTTCTTCGCAACCATCACCATCGAGGTCAATGGCAACAGCGAGGACATAGACTGTCGTCCCAGCGACGCGGTGGCATTGGCGGTGCGGGCCAAGGTGCCCATCTACGCTAACGAGGCTGTCCTGGACAAGGCGGGTATCCATCTGGACAAGGAAGGCAAGCCCGCAGGCCAGGAAGAGGTCGCCACTGAGCCCACTGAGCCCCGCAGCGAAGTCAAGGCCGAGGAACTGGAGGGTATGTCTGCCTTTACCGACTTCATCGACTCTCTGGACCTTGAAGACTTCGGGAACCGCTGACCGCAACACATAGCGGGTGCAACAGTCCGGGTTCGAGTCACAGGATTTTGCGGCCCCGATGAACTACGTCGGGGCCGATTTTGTTTCCTTGGGGAATCCCCGTTATTCCGGGGGTGGTCGTTTGTTCCCTGTTTTACCGGCCACTGTTTTGCAAGGCAGAGAAAAGAAGGGTCGGCCAATTTCCGGGGTGCGCATACAAATGTCATTGCGCTGGCCTATACCCAGGTCAATCGCCCCTTTGATGGACAAGATTTGCCCAGGCTTGCCAACTTGAATTAACCGCAACGGCAGTTCAGATGCCTGTGGATTTCCAGGGCGCGATGCCGTTGGCAGATTACGGAAATCGGATTGACATATCCCACGGCCGGTGATAATATCCGTGCCGTTTGAGCAGTTGTATGGATCGGCGGCTCATAGCGCTGCGACTCTTGGGACTGGGCTGGTACGTGGCCATCTGCATAGTCGTTGGCGCAGTTGGCGGCGTCTGGCTGGACAAGGTATCGGGCCTAGCGCCCCTGTTCACTCTCTTGGGAGTATTATTGGGTACGGTGGCGGCCTTCTACGGTCTTTACAAGATGGTACTTCCTCTTTTTAACAGTAATTCAACATCCGGCAAGTCCGACTCTGACGGAGAGAACTCGCAATGAACAAGGGTTTGCTGGTTGGCGGGTTGCTGTTCGTTCTGGCACTGGCCATTGCCGGACTTATCACCGGGGCCATTGGCGCCGGTCTGACACAGTCTGAAGAGAAGAAGGCGGCCGGAGAGACCGCAGAGGGTCCCTTCGTCAACAAGCCCGCAGTTCACCTCCCCGCTCAGGTCGTCGGCCCCGTTGGCGCCCGCGACCACTACACCGAGTTCCTTCACGTCGAGCACGAAGAGCGCGAGTACGGCGAGGATCACCTGGACGAGCATGAGCTTGAGGTGCTGCACGAAGGCCCTTACGTCGGATTCAACTTCGCCATCACCAACACCCTTCTCTCCTGCTGGATCGCCAGTGCAGTGCTGGTGTTGATTTTCGTTCTCGGTGCACGGCGGGCCCGCCTGGTGCCGGGCCGGTTCCAGAATTTCTGCGAGATCGTGATTGAAGGACTCCTGCGCTTCGTCGAGGGCACAGTCGGCCCGCAGCGGTCCCGAATGCTGTTCCCGGTTATTGCCACAATTTTCCTGTTCGTCCTCATCAACGCCTGGATCGGGCTGCTTCCTTTCTACCCCGCACTGGGGTTCATTACCGACGGTAAAGTGGAGATTCACTTGCTGCGGCCTGCCGGCACCGACATCAACATGCCGCTGGCCCTGGCGCTGGTGTCCTTCGTCTTCGTAGAGTTTCTCGGCCTGAAAATGCTGGGCATTGGTTACTTGGGGAAGTTCGTCCGCGTCCCCAGCCTGGTCCGCGGACTGAATGCCCTGGCCCGCTTCAGGATGCTGGAAGCATTCCAGGGTCTGCTGGATTTCTTCTTCGTTGGACCGCTGGAAGCATTCAGCGAATTCGTTCGCCTGATCAGCTTCACCTTCCGTCTCTTCGGCAACATGACGGCGGGCGAGATCCTGGTGCTGGTATCCGCCTTCCTGGTACCCTTCGTCGCCACCGTGGGCGTATATGGGCTGGAATTACTGGTCGGGTTCATCCAGGGACTGATATTCGCAGGTCTGACCCTCGTGTTTGCCGCCATCGCCATGACGGCGCACGAACACGAAGGGCACGATGAGCATCACTAGGGAGCTTTAGGGAGAAATCGCCCCTCAGTCACTGGGGCGAATCTCCCGGAAGGGGCATAAAAGGATGGAATTTCTGATTTTTGGAATGGTCCTCGCCACAGTGGGAATCGCCGCCGCGGCCCTTGGCGGAATATTCGCAATCTACGCATCCCGTCAAGACTAGGGCACTGCAACCCATATACTCTGTCTGACACACCCAAGGAGGGGAAATGGAAATCCTATCGGCACTGTTGAGTCTACCGCTGGCCCAGATTGAAGCCGAAGCTGCCAAGCTGCTGGGCGCCGGGATCGCCATCGGCCTGGGTCTGATCGGCCCTGGCATCGGCATCGGTATCCTGGGCGCTGCCGCAATGAGCGCCATCGGCCGCAACCCGGAGGCCACCGGCAATATCCAGACCAACATGATCCTGGGCATCGCGTTTGCTGAGGCGCTGGGCATTTACGCCCTGGTGGCCGCGATTATGATCGGATTCATCTTCTAGCACGGCTGGGGACGAAATTATGGAAACATTGGGAGTCCACCTCCCAAGCCTGCTGATCTATCTCGTCAACTTCCTGCTGGTCCTGGTCCTGCTGCGACTGTTCGCCTATAAGCCCATCCTCAGGCTGATGGACC
The DNA here is from genome assembly GCA_965261885.1 of Dehalococcoidia bacterium. Lineage (GTDB taxonomy): Bacteria > Chloroflexota > Dehalococcoidia > Lucifugimonadales > UBA3495 > VXOI01. The sequence goes on along the minus strand of CBDHDY010000014.1, from coordinate 215,211 downwards.
AGCGGGCCGACAGGATCCGGGAGAGCCTGGAGGCCTCGGAGCGCGCACGCGAAGAGGCCGCCTCCTCCCAGCAGGCCGTAGAGGATCAGCTGGTGGAAGCTCGCCGCGAGGGGCAGCGCATCATGGACCTGGCCCGCGAGGCGGCCGAACGCTTCCGCGCCGAAGAAATGGAACGGGCTCGCAACGAGGCGGAGACATTCGTCTCCCGGGCTCAGGCCGACATTCGGCGGGAGCGGGATGCGGCAGTCGAAGAGGTGCGCGCCAACTTCAGCGACCTGGCCATTACCGCCGCCGAGAGGGTCGTGCGCCGTTCATTGGACCGCCAGGCGCATGAGGACCTGATCACACAGGTGCTGGAGGAAGGCGAAAGCCTCCGAAGGGGTTAGCTGACCGATGGCACAGAGGGTATCGGGAAAACGGTACGGTCAGGCCATTTTCGAGTTGGCCCAGGAGCAGGGTGCGGTTGAACAATGGGGGCAGGATATTGCCCTGGTGTCCGAGGCTTTCGAGGACGCCGAGTTCAACGCACTGCTCAAACACGCCGGGGTGTCCGCCGAGGACAAGCGGAGCGCCATCGATGCAGTGCTGGGTGACACGCAGCCGATGGTCCGCAACATGGTCAATCTGTTGGTGGCCCGCAGCGTGGTGGATGCTATACCCCAGGCCTGTCAGGAATACACCGAGCGCCAGGACAGTCTGGAGGGACGCCAGAGGGTCGAAGTGACCACGGCCGTGTCGCTGGAACCCGCCGAGGTGGAGCGGATCGCCCAGTTCGTGGCGGAACTCATCGGCCGAGCGGTGGTTATTACGCCTCGAGTGGACGAGGAGATCCTCGGTGGTCTGGTCATACAGATCGGAGACCGCCTTCTTGATGGCAGTGCCAGGGCCCGGCTGAACGGGTTGCGAGACCAACTCAATACAGGCATCCGTTAGGGCCTACGCCGTAGAGAGCCTGAATCGGGAGTATAATCGGGGAGTGAATCCCCGATATGCTCATATAGGTCTTCCGTTTCACTATAGCAATTGATTTTACCCGTTAAGGAGAGCCGCCATGGCTACCAGGGGACTGGACATTGTTTCGCTGATCAAACGCCAGATCGAAGAGTTTGGCGGCGACCTGACCCTGGTGGACGTTGGCACCGTGGTCCAGGTAGGAGACGGTATCGCCAGCATCCAGGGCCTTCAGGGCGTCCGCTCCAATGAGTTGCTGGATTTCGGTAATGACACCTTGGGTTTGGCCCTGAATCTGGAGGCCGATCTCGTGGGCGCCGCGATTCTCGGCGACCCCAACTCGGTTAAAGAGGGTGACCGGGTTCGTTCCACCGGGCGCATCATCGAGGTGCCCGTCGGCGATGGGCTCCTGGGCCGGGTGGTCGACCCCGTTGGCCGCCCGCTGGACGGCAAGGGCGCCGTTAACACCAGCGGATCCCGCTCTGCCGAGGCTGTGGCCCCCAACGTGGTGGTGCGCCAGTCTGTGAACACCCCAGTGCAGACCGGCATCAAGGCCATTGACGCTATGATTCCCATCGGTCGCGGGCAGCGCGAGTTGATTATCGGCGACCGCTCCACCGGCAAGACCGCCATCGCCGTCGATTCGATCATCAATCAGAAAGGCGGCGACCTCATTTGTATTTACGTAGCTATCGGGCAGAAACAGGGCAAGGTGGCCCAGGTGGTCAACTCCCTCGAAGAAGCCGATGCTTTGGGCCACACCATCGTGGTGACCGCCGGTGCCTCCGACTCCGCTCCTTTGCAGTACCTTGCTCCCTACGCCGGGTGCGCCATGGCCGAGGAGTTTATGAGCCAGGGCAAAGACGTGCTGATCGTTTACGACGACCTGACCAAGCACGCCTGGGCCTACCGCCAGATGTCGCTGCTGCTCCGCCGCCCGGCGGGCCGTGAGGCTTACCCCGGGGACGTTTTTTATCTGCACAGCAGGCTGCTGGAACGGTCCGCGCGGCTGGACGAGGAACACGGCGGCGGTTCCATTACCGCCCTGCCGATCATCGAAACCCAGGCGGGCGACGTGTCAGCCTACATCCCCACCAACGTAATTTCCATCACCGATGGACAGATTTACCTGGAGCCCGAATTGTTCAACGCCGGTGTTCGCCCGGCCGTTAACGTGGGCCTCTCGGTGTCCCGGGTGGGCGGCGCCGCCCAGACCCGGGCCATTCGCAGGGTGGCAGGACGTTTGCGCCTGGACCTGGCCCAGTACCGCGAGCTGGCCACCTTCGCCCAGTTCGGCACCGCCGACCTTGATGCCGCCACCCGGGCGCAGTTGGCCCGTGGCCAGTTGGCTACCGAGGTGCTGAAGCAGGGCCAGTACGCGCCGCTTTCGCTGGGCCAGGAGGTCGTGATCCTCTTTGCGGTGAACTCCGGAGCCATGGAGGACGTACCTCTGGACCGGACCGGCGAATTTGAAGATGGCCTGCTCCGCCACGTCTCCAGCAGCCACCCCGACATTCTGGAGACCATCGCAGAAACACGAGAACTGACCGAAGAAGTCGAGACGAGGCTGACCCAGATAATTTCGGACTACAGGTCCACATTCGGAGCCTGACAATAGAGGGCGCACGACCGTCCGTCCCTGGTATTGCACCCCGGCCCACTAATCTGTCCGGTTGAGACTGAGAAATGCCCAGCGTCAGAGACATACGCCGCCGCATTCGCAGCGTGGAAAACACCGAAAAGGTCACCAACGCGATGTCGCTGATCGCCGCGTCCAAGATGCGGCGCGCCCAGAACTCTGTGCTGCAGGGCCGCCCCTACTCCGAAAAGATCCTTGATGTGATCGCTCATCTTGCCGCCCAGCCCACTGACGACGTGACAGCCACACAACCGCTGCTCCAGATTCGCCCCGTGGAACGTGTCGCCGTGCTGGTTATCAGTCCTGACCGGGGGCTGTGCGGCGGCATGCACTCCAACCTGAACCGGAGAGTGGGACAGTTCATGCTGGATCAGGCGGTCCCGGTGCAGGTGGTCGCTGTTGGCCGGAAGGGCCGCGACTTCATGGTGCGTTCGGGCAGTGATCTCCGGGCCGTTTTCACTGACTTGGGAGAAACGCCCTCCCTGCTCGACACCATAGTCATCTCGGACATGCTCGTAGACACGTACGCAGAGGTGCAGGCCGACGAGGTGTACGTGGCCTACACCCGCTTCAACTCCACCCTGTCGCAGACGCCAGTGGTGGAGCGGCTGCTGCCGGTAACCCCCTCGGAACTAACCGGCGCCGAGAGGGTCGGGTACATCTATGAGCCCGACAACCTGTCGGTGCTTCGCAGCCTCCTCCCTCGCTTCATAGAGATGCAGGTCTACCACGCCTTGCTGGAGTCCATCGCCAGCGAGCAATCGGCCCGCATGGTGGCCATGCGCAACGCCACCGATAATGCAAAGCAGTTGGGCGAGGACCTGACCTTGGTGATGAACAAGCTGCGCCAGGAGAGCATCACCAACGAGCTCCTCGATCTCATCGGGGGCATGGCGGTCCTGGAAGGTTAGCGATGGGCATAATCGTCAAGGAATACACTGTTGCTGGAAATCTACGCAGCGACACAGTGCGCGTCTTGTACGACACCGGAGCGGGTGCTTCCTTTGTACGGCGGGACATAGCTCAGCCTCTGGGAGACTTTGCCGCCACTGCATCCCCTTTGCGTTTCATGCTGGCTGATGCGCAGGAAGGATTCTACGTTGACCAAACGGTGTCTTTGATTGTGGACGTAGACGGGACCGAACTGATGTACAACTTCTACGTCGCGGATGACCTCGCCGAAGAACTCATTATTGGGGCAGACATGATGCAGAAGTGGAAGATCAGTCTTGACCTCGATAATGAGGACATTGCCGTAGACCCCCGCGCCCTGTATCTGAACTTGAGAGCTTAGTGCTCCTTCCGCCTATCCGGGTTTCAGGAGAATAAGATGGCCACCGGCAGAATTGTACAGATAATCGGTACCGTTGTTGACATAGAATTCCCGGCCGAAGAATTGCCCAGTCTCTTCGACGCACTGGAGGTGAACAACAACGGCGAACGGCTGGTGCTGGAGGTGCAACAGCACATCGGCAACAACTGGGTGCGTTGCCTGGCCCTCGGCGCCACCGACGGACTGGCCCGCGGCGTGGAGGCGGTCGACACCGGCCAACGCGTGTCCGTGCCTGTGGGGCCCGAAACACTGGGACGGCTGTTTGACGTCACCGGGACTCCTCTGGACAACCTGGGGCCGATAGAAAGCCCCCTCCGTTGGCCCATTCACCGGGATCCCCCGACCTTTGACGACCAGAGTCCCGGCATCGAGATTCTCGAAACGGGTATCAAGGTCTTCGACCTGATCACGCCGTTCATGAAGGGCGGCAAGATCGGTGCCTATGGCGGTGCGGGTGTCGGTAAGACCGTGATTATCCAGGAGCTCATACGCAACATCGGCGCTGTTCACCAGGGTGTGTCGGTGTTCGCAGGCGTGGGCGAACGGTCCCGCGAGGGCAACGACCTCTGGCACGAAATGCAGGACTCCGGAGTGCTCGCCAGCACCGTATTGGTCTTTGGACAGATGAACGAGTCGCCCGGCGTGCGGGCCCGCATCGGCCTGACCGGGCTGACCATGTGCGAGTACTTCCGGGACGAACAGAATCAGGACGTGCTGCTGTTTGTGGACAACATCTACCGCTACATCCTGGCCGGCATGGAAGTATCGGCACTGCTGGGCCGGATGCCGTCAGCGGTGGGCTACCAGCCAACGCTGAGTACCGAGATGGGCGCCCTGCAGGAGCGCATCACATCCACCCGGAGTGGCTCCATCACCTCTTTCCAGGCGATCTACGTCCCTGCCGACGACTACACCGACCCTGGCATCGTAACAACATTCGGCCATCTGGACGGCGTGGTCTCGCTGGAGCGGTCGCTGGCGGCCCAGGCGCTGTACCCGGCAGTGGACCCGCTGGCCAGCTATTCCCGAATCCTCGAACCCCGTATCGTGGGCGAAGAGCACTACCGGTTGGCGCGCGGCGTGCAGCAGGTGCTCCAACGCTACCGGGAACTGCAGGACATCATTGCCATTCTCGGCATTGAGGAACTGTCGGAAGAGGACAAGCTGACAGTGTTCCGGGCGCGCAAGATCCAGCGCTTCCTGACCCAGCCGTTCTTCGTGGCTGAGACTTTCACCAGCCAGCCCGGCAAATACGTGCCGCTGCGGGAGACGGTCCGCGGCTTCGCGGAAATCCTCGAAGGCAAGCATGACGATCTGCCGGAACAGGCCTTCTATATGGTGGGCACCATCGACGAGGTCCTGGAAAAGGCCGAGGGAATTCGCGCCCAGGGGTGACGTCATCTGGTTGACTGGAAAGCGTCCGCCGCAGTACTATGAATGAACTTTTGTTCTAGGCAATGGGTTATGCCTGATTGCGGGTGCTTCCACAACTTTAACTTAACTCCCATGGGAGGCAACGCTTACCAAATCAGTCTGGCATTAGAAGGGAAGGCTGATGTCAAACTCCTGTTTGAGGATGCGGGTCTAGCAACTAGTGTTGAGATTAGCCGTAGTCTCTCCCTCAAGTTCCCCAAAATAACGGCAACGGTACGTTTGAGTGGAGTAACTGACGCTAACCAAGTGGCAGTGTTTTGCGCTTACTTAAAGTCGGCTATGATCATAGACTTGACTCCTTCCATTGACCACTGCTATGCCCTTGAGCCGTACTCTCTATTTCCCGATGGCTCTCATTCGCATAGCAAAATTGGTAGTCTCATCAACCGTGCTAAATACCATAAAGACAATGAAGCAGGTGAGGACTTGTCGAGTCGGCTACTGGACTTCATAGATAGCCACCCAATTCTCTCACAGTCTGAGGCCATCGCAGTACCCCCTAAGTCAGTGCCCAATTCACTGGATCTTCCGTCGAATTGGGCGAAGTCTATATCTAACGAAATGGGCTGGAAGTTGGTATCCGCTGCCAAAATCAGACAAACAGAACCTCAAAAAGAATTCGGAGAGTCCGATACAGAAGAGGAAATGATAGTGCGTGTTCAAGACAGCGTGACTATCACATCAGCATTACAGGACCCTACTATCCTGATGCTTGACGACACCATCGGCTCTGGCGGAACACTGGTTGAATTGGCCCGCGCTTTGCGCCAGGCAGGGGCAACGAGAGTATACGGATTATCAGCGGCCAAAGATGCCAGATTTACTCACGGCGGAATCAATTTGGATAGGAGTGCGTGGATATGAGCAATAGCGCCACAGCAATCCATCCTGATAACCCAAGTTACCCGCTGGCGGCAGCAACTGTAGTGGGCGGAGTAACCTTGACCTGCATTGGCAACACTGATTTATTCGCAATGCAGGGGATAGGTATCTGTGGGTCTCGAGATGCTTCTGATGATGCGTTAAAGTACGCTTACAGATTCGGTTCAGAGGCTGCCAAGCGAAACTTGGTTGTGATTAGCGGTCACGCCCGAGGAGTTGACCGGGAAGCGCATAAGGGTGCCCTGGAGTCCGGGGGGCGTACCATAGCTGTGTTGCCGGAGGGTATCAACAACTTTCGGCTTAACCGAGAATTGAAGCCCCACACCCGGATTGATGAGAATTTTCTTGCCGTTTCGATGTTCCCTTGCGACGCCAAGTGGCAGGCTTGGCGGGCTATGGAGCGAAACAAGCTCATCGTTGGGCTTTCGTCAGATATGTTCGTGGTAGAGGCTCGGGATACTGGAGGAACCATCAACGCTGCAATGGAGTGTGTCCGGCAAGGCAAGCGACTTTGGGCCGTTGCTTACTCACAAGATACTCCTGGCAGAACGGGCAATCGGTTGTTGCTTCAGGATGAGGCCATCCCATTGAATCGAATTAAAGACGTAAAACAGGCGTTGGACACCGCCACCAAGCACTTTGAGGAAGGCGCCAAACAACTTGTAATGGGACTGGTGTAACCACCATGCCGATGTTGCTGGAAATCACCACTGCCGAGCGACAGGTCTACGGAGACCAGGTAGATATGATCATCGCCCCGGGGGTGGACGGTCAGCTGGGCATCCTGCCGCGCCACGCACCGCTGATGACCATGCTGCGGCCGGGGGAGTTGACCATCCGCAAAGGCGGCGCGGACAGCTATTTCGCCGTCACCGGTGGGTTCATGGAAGTTCTCGGCGACCGGGTCATTATCCTGGCCGATGCGTGTGAACACTCGGAGGAAATCAACGAGGAGCGCGCTCAGGAAGCCATGCGTCGGGCCCAGGAACGCATCTCCAGCCGGCCCACCGAGATGCAGATGGAACGGACGCTGGCCTCGTTGCGTCGCGCCCAGGCCCGCATTGATACCGTCAGGCGCCGCAGGTCCAGGTCTGGCAGTCCCCTTCCGCCCAGCGTGAGTTCTTCCGGGTAACCAGTTTCAACACCAAAGGGTACCGAAAAATTTGCCCTCGCTATTTTGGAGTGAGGGCCTTTCTTTATTGTCTCCTGAATCTGACCGCGAATTATGGCACAGGAGGTCCAGCGCTCTCACTCATTGTTGGCTCCATTGATGTAGTAGGTCATGGACTGGAGAGAAAGGACGGGATCAATGTTGCGGATTCTCACGCCCTCGCGCACATGGGGGATAATGGGTGCATAGTTGAGGATGGCACGAATTCCGCAGGCCACCAGCTGGTCCACCACCGCCTGGGTGTGGGAGACGGGTACCGCCACGATGGCAATGGTGATCTTCCGCTCGGCCACCACGAGTTTGAGGTCATCCAGGGAGTGCACCGTGAGTCCGCCTACGTCTTTTCCGATGACCTCTTTGTTCACGTCGAATGCGGCCACCAGGTGGAATCCGTCGGGAGTGAAGCCGGGGTAGTTGACGATGGCCCGTCCCAACCGTCCGACGCCTACCACCGCCACGTTCCAGTAGGTGTTCACTCCCAGGATCTGCCGCAGCCGTTCTAGAAGGTCCATGACGCTGTAGCCGCGGCCCTGTTTCCCAAATCGGCCAAAATAGCTGAGGTCCTTGCGGATCTGGGCGGGTGTTACCTGGAGCTTCTCGCCCAGCTGTTGCGAACTGACCACCGTGATGCCGTCTTCCATCAGGCGGTTGAGGATGCGTAAGTACTGGGGTAGCCGACTTACGACGACCTCGGGTACTTCAGAGCGGGGAAAGTCGGAGGGTATGAAGGCACCGGCCATGGGGCATCAAGTCTCCTTGCCGGCCAGGTGAGGCTGAGTTCAAATCAAGGGATTCGCGCAAGTATAACCTATATGCCAATCTTATCTCCGTCAACAAGCCCAGTGTCCAGAGCAGGGTCAGAGGCTGATTCAAGCAAAATGCAATGGCACGGGGCCGTAGCCGAAACCAGGTTGGTCGGGCGACCCGCGAGTGGCACCGAGCACCCGATTCACCATAGCCGTTACAGTTGCCCGAGGGCCTGCGTCATCGGGAATGGCGGATTGCTCTTCGGGCCAAGAAAACATGGAAATGGCCATAGTAATGGTAACGACGGTATCATGAAGCCTCAATACGACTGCCAGGACTCGGGATCGGTTCACGCGGCCCGGTGATGAGCGGCTCGTGGGACGGCGAAAATGCTTTACAGGAGTAGTGACGAGTTGCACGTCGGAATATGCAAATTGACCCTGCATCTGCCCGAGGTTTCCAGTCTCAAGGACAAGCGGCAGATTGCACGCTCGTTGTCTGACCGCATACGAAACCGGTTCAATATGGCCGTGGCCGAGGTGGAGGATCTGGACCGCAGGCAGCGGCTCACGCTGGGCATCAGTTGCGTGAGCAACGACCGGGCGCATGCGGATGCCATGCTTTCAAACTTGTTGGATTTCGTCGAACAGTCCCGTTTTGACGCGGAGTTGGTCGACGTTCAGACAGAGATCGTGGGTGGGGTGTAGCCAGGGGCGACGTCACCAATTGCCACTCCATTCAGGAACTGCACAAGTGCCTCTGCTATAGCGATGCCGGCAACGTGTTGCCCGTTGTTGTGAGACGCCCCATGCAGCGTTACGAAGCGTTTGGGGCGGTTGGCGGCCAGATAGAGCTTGAGTCCCTGGGAGTGGGGAACAATTTCATCCAGTTCCCCGTGCAGGATCAGCAGGGGAGTGTGAACCCTGCCGATCCGGTTCAGGGAGTTGTAGTGACCTCGTACCAGCCAGCCAACCAGCGGTAGTGGCAGGACAAGTTTGGCCATATCCCTGATGGATGAAAAAGGTGAGATCAGGGCCATCCCGGCCGGGGGATGCTCAGCGGCCAGTTCGATGGCGATGGCAGCACCCAGGGAGTGTCCGAAGTAAACTATGCGTTCCGGATCAATTTCAGGCCGGGACTTCACGTATGCCAGCGCGGCGCGGGCGTCAAGGTAAGTGCCGCGTTCCGTCGGGCGGCCCTCGCTGTTACCGTAACCCCGGTAGTCAAAGATGAATTGATGCACGCCCAAGAGGTGATGCGCCCGCTCCAGTTGGCCGACCCGCGTGCCCAGGTTGCCGCCATTGCCGTGAAACCACAACCAAGTCTGCGTATTTGGTCCGGCAAGGCCGGACGGGCCAGGCAAAAACCATCCGTGGAGCGTCAGACCGTCTTCTGACGTCAGGTACACGTCCTCGTATCGAAGTCCGGCCTCGGCCGGGGTGCCGGTAACCTCCGATTCAGGACTGAACACGAAGCGTTTTTCGGCCCATCCCCAGAACATATATGAGCGGCATCGCCCTAGGACGATATGGCGGCTTGTCCCCGGGTCTTCATGAGTTCCAGTAATCGCGAGGAGAAGTCTCTTTTTGTCAGCACCGCGTCGCACCCCAGCGCCCGCGCCCTGCGGAGCGTTTCCGCGTCGCCGTGAGGGCCATAGGCAATGACAGGAGTTGACGGAACTCCATCCTCATTCGGCTTCAATGCCGATGATAACAGGGATACTCCTTCCACCCAGGCGGCCTCTTCGGTCTCCAGATCCACGAGCGCCAGGGCCACTTCCCGGCCGGCCGTGGACCGGAGCAACCCGGCTGCCGAGTTGCCATAAACGGCTTCCATGCCGGACCGGATGGCTGCGGATTCTATGCGGGGGATGAAGAAAAGATTGCCAGTCAGTACGAGGGCCACCGGCGGAGGGGATTCGGTTTCTTCCGTACGCTCGGACATGTCAGCGCACCGGCGGCGCGCCGAAGGGCACCGCAAGGTGTGAGGGTGGGTATGAAGCCTGTTCCTGATCGATCGTGTCGAGTCTGTCGGCAATGTCCCGCCGCTCAGGCCGGTCTTCCTCGCAGCTCGGACACCAGACCAACGCCCTCGACGAGAGCATCATGTTGTCTTTCTTTACGGTGATTGTTTCTATTTCATTGGTGCAGACACTGCACCTGCGGATGATGGTCACCTGATCAATTCCCGGCATTGTCTCCTACCTCCTCCGTCCCTTGGCACACAATACCACTCTGCGGCGGTCCGTGCAGTGGCGGACTAGGGTTCGAGGCTTTCCGACAGTAGCTCCAGAACGTCCTTGGACTCCCTCTCGCCCTGCATCCCTTTGGCCTGGATGCCCTCGGTCATCATCTGCAGGCAGAAGGGGCAGGAAACCCCAACGGTCTGCGCCTGCGTCTCCAGAAAATGATCGGTGCGGGCATGATTCACCCGCTCCCCCTGGCTTTCCTCGATCCACATGTGGCCACCGCCCGCACCGCAACAGAACCCGCGCTGGCGGCAGCGGCCCTCCATCTCCACCAGCTTCAATCCCGGGATGGCCTTGGCCACGTTGCGCGGCTCGTCGTAAACGCCGTTGTGCCGTCCCAGGAAGCAGGAGTCGTGGTAGGCGACCGTGACGTCCATCATCTTCACCGGTTTGATCCTGCCAGCCCGGATCAGACCGTCGACGAACTGGCTGTAATGCAACACCTCAAACTCGCCGCCCAACTGCGGGTACTCGTTCTTCATCGTGTTGAAGCAGTGCGGACAGATGGTCACCACCTTCTTCACATTGTAGCTGTTGAGCGTTTCAATGTTCTGCGAGGCCAGAATCTGGAACAGGTACTCGTTGCCCATGCGGCGGGCTGGATCGCCCGTGCAAGTTTCCTCATCTCCCAGGATGGCGAAGTTTACTTTGGCCGATTTCAGCACTTTGACCATGGAGCGGGCGATGGCCTGGCTGCGCTGCTCAAGAGCCGGGGTGCAGCCCACCCAAAACAGTATCTCAGCCTCGGGGTTATCCGCAAGCGTAGGGACGTCCAGCCCCTCGGCCCAGTCGGTGCGGGAGAACTGGGTTCCCCGCCACGGATGACCCCGTTGCTCCAGGCTGATCAGGGCGTTCATGGCCGTTTCCGGGGCGTTGGATTCCTCCAGCACCATGTAGCGGCGCATATCCATGATAGTGGGGACGTGTTCCACGGTGACCGGGCACTCTTCCATGCAGGCGCCGCAGTTCAGGCAATCCCAGATGGCCGACTCGGGAATGGCGTTATTCAGGATGGGCGAGGGCTCGACGTGCTCGGCATTGCGTTCGCCCTGATGTCCGATCTCCACCATGTGGTCTTTCAGGTTCTCGACAATATGCATGGGGGAAAGCAGCTTGCCCGTGATGTTGGCGGGGCAAACATCGGAGCAGCGTCCGCAGACGGCGCAGGCGTAGCCGTCGAGGAGTTGCTTCCACGTGAAGTCCTGCACCCGTGATGCGCCAAAGCGCTCGGCATTCTCCAGGTCCATCGGGGGCAACGCTCCCCGGGAGTCCAGCGTGCGGAAGAAGGCGTTGATGGGCGCAGCCACCATGTGCATGTGCTTGGAGAACGGGATGTAGACGGTGAAAAAGAGGATGATGGCGAAGTGGACCCACCAGAACAGGCCCTGCAGCACGCTGGCGGCGGACTCACTGATGCCCCAGTCTTGGAAGAGACGTCCCAGAGCGCCGCCGATGATTACATCGGCCTCCGGTCCGGTACCGCCCTCGGCGACATAAAAACTGTGCGTCAGAATAGTTGACGCCATCAGGCCGGCGATCATTCCCACTATGATGATCGCATCGGGATTGCGCGTAAGGTCGAAGCTGAGACGCCGGGGCTGCACCACCCAGCGGCGGGCGGCGGCCCAGACAAGCACCACCAGCAGCACGGCAGCCAGGATGTCGAGGTAGCTGCTGTAGACCATCGCCCCGGTTTCAGTCAACAGCCACTCCGGGAAGGGCTTCCACGCAACCGCAGCGAAAATGAAGATGGCGTAGGACAGCATGAAGGTCAGGAAGCCCCAGAATATGGTGGCGTGGCCCAACCCGGCCCAGTCGCCGAAGGGAACCCGTTGCAGCACCTTCTTTTGCCCCAGAACGATGGCCATGGCACCGGTCAGACGCTCCAGCGGGCGGTCGAACCGGGCCTCGGACCTTCCCTGCAAGACCAGGCGGAACACCCGCTGGTACAGGGCATAGCCACCGGCTGCAGCCGCCAGCAGGAAGAGAACGTACACGCCCACCCAGATGGGGATGGGGCCAATGTCGCCGGGAGGAACCAACGGTAACGCTCCTTAATCCTCAGTTGTCGATCAGGTAGTTATTCGCGCCAGTTGAGGATGTAGTCAACCTGCCAGGGATTCTCGGGAGAACCGCGCCAACCGGACTTGGGGTTCTGTTGCCACAGTTCACCCAGCCGCTTCAGGGCTGCCTTGCCGTCGTATCCGTTGCGACGCGCCAGCCAGCACCCCACGATGGTGCCGGTACGGCCAATACCACCCCAGCAATGCAGGTAAACTTTACCCCCCTCGCCCAGGTGATCATCTATCGCGTCGAGAATTTCACTGGCCTGCTCCGCAGACCTGGGCATCCCGGTATCCGGTATGGGGAATCGCTGGTGAATGACCGGTCCGAGCCAGTTCGAGTATGGCAGCAGTTCGCCTTACTCAGTCAGGTTTACGAACAATGTCACACCTTCGTTGAGCAGCCCATCCAGCTTATCGAAGGTGTCAGGTCCATTTTTGCTTCTGGGATACTCTCCAGCCAGAAACCGGTCGCCTACCCAGTAGCAGTATTCTATGGGCCGCTCATTCATTGATGGAAGCCCTACAGGTCTGCGACCTGGGGGATGACCTCTCGTCCCAGCAGTTCGATCTGCTTCAGGACCTGCTCCTGGAGCATTCCGGGCCACTGCATCCGGAAGATCATCATATTGACGCCCAGATCCTCCGAGTACCGCTTCACTTCGGATACCACGTCGTCGGGTGATCCCAGCAGGAACCGGTCCCTGGCCAGGTCCTGGTACGGGACGGAGAAGGATTCCTCTCCCGGGAGGGCCTTGTCCTGGCCCCAGGCGGCATAGGCAGCGTACTTGCCCTCCAGGTAGGGCTGGCTCTCGATGTAGGCGGTCTCCCGGTCAGAGGCCACGTACATTTCTCGCATCATTGGCAGGTCATCGGGAATCTTGTTCCCGTAAGTTTCCAGTGCCGCCGTGTAGCGCGTCCACTGGTCGGCCACCATCGGCACCGTGGCGTGGGGGTTGATCAACCACGGATAGCCCCAGCGCGCCGCTCGACGAATGGCCACGTCGTTATTGGCTGCCACCCAGATGGGCGGGTGCGGCTGCTGCACCGGGCGGGTGATAAGCTGCGTCTTCGGGATGGTGTAGTACTTGCCCTCGTACTCCATCTCGTCCTCGGTCCACAGATGCTTGATGATGTCCAGCGACTCGTTCATCCGGCCGACGCGCTCCTCGCGCTTCACACCGAATGCGGTGTACTCCTCCTCGCGGTAACCCAGGCCGATGCCGAACACGAAACGGCCGTTGGTGATGCAGTCCAGGGTGGCGATGCTTTCCGCCAACTCCACGGGGTTGTGCAGCGGCAGCAGCAGCACGGTGGCGGCCACCTGCATGTCACCAGCCTCGGCGGCCAGCCGCGACAACAGCGGGAACACGGTACTCATCTGGTACGGCGCTGCCAGGTAATGCTGGCCGGTGGCAATCAGGCTGAACCCCGCGTCGCGGGCTGCGGCCACCTGCTCCACACTGTCCTGAATCTTCTGCGGCATGGACTCGCCGGGGAGGTACTGGTTGGTTACAAAGAATCCCAGCTTCACGATCGCTCCTTGTCGTTCGCGCCCCAATCAAAGGGCTTCGCATCGGCCAACTATTGTATACCACAAGGCCGGGACGCTGCAGAGGTGATTCAGGAGCGTACTCTTCCCATCCAGACTCTCGTTTACCGCCACACTCGCGCGGGATATACTGATTCTAATATGACAGGACACCAGCGGAGACAGGATCATGATCAATGATGGGAAGGAAGACCATAGAGTCGCTTTGGACCCACTGGTGTACGCCAAGGTCAAGGGTATTGCCAAGGTAAAAGGCGTTACTATTGAAGAGTGGGTGAATGAATCCTTGCGGATGGCGGTGAGAGAGGCCCCGGAGGCTGAGCATGCAATCCTGCAGACAATCCGCCGAGCAGCTGAAGTCAACGCCCCCACCGCTGATATAGAACAGATGATCCGAGAAATTGAGTCCGGGTATAACAGCCTGTGATTTTCGTAGACTCCAATGTGCCAATGTATCTCGTGGGCACCCCACACCCTAACAGAGGTCGAGCCGCGGAAGCAGTTGTCAGGCTCAAGGCAGCATCCGAGACACTTGTTACTGATGTAGAGGTTTATCAGGAGATCCTTCACAGGTTCTCATCCATAGCAAGGAACGATGTCATCGAAGAGGCCTTCAGGTCCCTCGACGACATCGTGGAACACGTCTTTACTTATGGCATGACCGAAATTCGCGCCGCCCGGGACCTTGTCATATCCAAACCGGGAATCTCTGCCAGGGACGCTCTGCATGTTGCGGTTATACAGTCGGCGGGGATTGCACGGATCCTCAGTTACGACAGGGGGTTCGATGCCGTGCCTGGCATTGAACGACTCGAATAATCAATTCAAATCACAGCGAGGCAATCATCCATGAAAATTGCAAGGTTCCAACACAACGGCCACACCGCCCACGGTGTCATCGAGGGAGATGAGGTCGTCGAGATCCAGGGCGACATCTTTTCCGACTTTAAAGCCAATGGCGAGCGGCGCAGGCTGGCCGACATAAAACTCCTGGCGCCGACGGACCCGCGGGAGATCTGGGCGCCGGGCCTGAATTTCGCCAACCACCTGGAATTCGCCGCCGGCGTGCTGGGCGACGAGGACCCCCAGGTACCCGAGCACCCGGAGCCGTGGATCAAGGCCCGCAACTCCCTCGCTGCTACAGGAGAGGACATTGTCCTGCCCCACGACACCGCAGGGGAAGTCCACTACGAGGGCGAGGCAGTGGCCGTCATCGGAAAGCCGTGCCGCCGGGTCAGCCCCCAGGAGGCCGGCAGCTACATCCTCGGCTACAGCTGCGGAAATGACGTGTCAGAACGGTCGTGGCAGAAGGACGACTGGACTTTCTGGCGGGCAAAGGGCTCCGACACCTTCGCTCCGGTCGGCCCGTGGATCGAGACCGACATCAACCCTCAGGCGCTGGAAATGATCGTTCGGCTCAACGGCGAAGAGGTGCAGCATGGCCGTACCGAAGAGATGCTGTTCACCTTCGCTGAAATCGTCAGCTATATCAGCCAGCAGGTCACGTTGCAGCCAGGCGACCTGATTTTCTCAGGTTCCACTGGCGTTACCACAGCGCTGAAGGATGGCGACCTAATCGAGGTGGAGATACCGGGCATCGGTGTCCTGTTCAACCCGGTGGTGCGGGAAAAGGCATAGTGCGCGGTCGCGGCTCCAGCCATTCGTCCTGAGCTTGCCGCGGAGCCAAAGCTGTATGATTCCGGCGGGTGGCAGCTGCTCATCTTTCCGAATGTTCGCGACGTCCGGGAATCGTCTGCGGCAAGTCGGGTGCGCTTATTTCCAGGCTACAGGCTGACGATGGCGCGGGCGCGGGCTACCGACTCGCCTCGGTCATTGTCTACGGAGACGGCGCACTCCACCAGCCGCAGCCCGTCTGATTCCTGCTTGCCGGCCACCAGGCCGGACAGGCTGATGGTGTCATTTGCCACGATGGGCAGCAGGTGTTCCACCTCGAGGCTGCTGCCTTCGACATCCAGCCTTTCCGGCGGAAAGCCCTTACCCAGCAGTTCGACGATGTAGGAAGTAACGGTCGGCTGGGGAAGGGTGGTGGGAGGCTCGTCCTCTCCGTCCCAATCCCCGTGGAGAGACGCGTAGCGGAGGATGGTCTCCTCCGTCTCCCACTTGATTAGAACCGGGAGCGTGTCTCCCGCAGCGACAGCGTCGAACTCCACCGTCATAGCCCACAGCCTTGCCATGTTGTCCCCTCTGCACTTCGGCCGTTCTTCTGTCGGAAGGCTATCACTGCGTTGTTCCCTCGGCAACTGTGGCTGGAATCAAGCGGTTCTTTGCGGTAACCTGTTTCGCGGCCAGAGTGGCCATAATTAAAACAAACCCAAAACAGACCAAGGAAGAGTTGATGGCCGATTCGGAGAGGGAAGAACCGTACAGCCGGGCGATGGTGGTCATGGCCCACGCGGACGACGCGGAGTGGACCTGCGCCGCAACTATGGCGAAACTGTGCGCTGAAGGCTGGGAGGTTGTTCTGGTGCTCTGCACCGACGGTTCCAAGGGCAGCGACGACCCGGAGATGACCTCGGAGCGCCTGGCAGAAATCAGGGCGATGGAACAGCGGGAGTCAGGAAGAATACTCGGCCTCAAGGATGTGGTATTCCTCGGATACCCCGATTCGTACCTGCAACCCACCCTGCAACTGCGCAGGGACATTGCCCGAGAGATACGCCGCCACCGGCCCCACGTTGTCATCACCGAGCCACCCACCCGTGATATGGATAGCCGCTACTATGGCAGCCACCCCGACCACCTTGCCACCGGCGAGGCCACTCTGGCCGCGGTGTTCCCGACAGCCCGCGACCGACTGACGTTCCCGGAACTGCTGGAGGAAGGCCTTGAGCCCTACAAGGTCCGCGAGGTCTGGATCGTCGGTGGTCTCGAGGGGTCGGACCATTTCATAGACGTCGACGGCTACATAGAGACAGCTATAGAGGCACTGAAGGCCCACAAGTCACAGGTCTCCCCCGAGGCTGCCGGGAAGTACTTTCCCATTGGCCGCGCCGACACCGCCGCCAAGGTCGGCCTGAAATACGCCGAGGCCTTCAGGACGATCAAGTACTACTGAAAATCAAAACAAATGGGGCACTGTCGACAGTGCCCCATCTCACGGGCTGGGTCCGGAAATCCGGTTTACTCAGGCTTCCGAGCTGTTACCTTGAAGCTGGCGGTGTTGGTGTAGGTCTCCTTCTCTGACTCGTCCCAGAATTCCACTCCCGAGCCAGTGACCTGGATATCAACGAAACCGGCGTGCCGCATCCGTCCTATGTAGACCTCGTGGTACTCGGCACCCGCGGCGCACGACACCCAGGATGCAGCGTCGGTGGCGGCAGGACCCTCCGGCGTCAGGGCCAGCACGTCCGACAGGTGAATGCGTCCACCGGGAGCCAGCACCCGGAAGCTCTCGCTGAACACGGCGTCTTTGTCGGGAGAGAGACACACAACGCAGTTGGAGATGATCACGTCGTACGAGTCGCCGGGCAGGGGCATGGACTCCATCTCACCCTGCACGAACTCAACGTTGGTCAGCCCGAGGTTCGCCTGGTTCTTGCGGGCCAGTTCCAGCATGGACGGCGTCATATCCAGGCCGGTAACGTGCCCTGTCTCGCCCACCTGCTGCGCCGACAGGAAGCAGTCGATGCCCCCTCCGGATCCCAGGTCCAGAACGCGCTCGCCCGGCTGCAGTTCGGCCAGGGCCGTGGGGTTGCCGCATCCGGCGGAGGCCGCTATGGACTCGGCCGGCAGTCCTGCCAGCTGGCCGTCGTTGTAAAGCCTCATGGCGTGTTCCAGGTCCTCCGGGCCGCAGCACCCCGCCCCCGCAGGCCCGCAACCGCACGAGTCGGTGTGCTCGTCCACTCCGTGTTCCACGACCGGGCTTATCTCGATCACACGCTGCGCCCGCGCCCCGTACCTTTCCAGGACCAGTTCCTTGATCTCATCGTTGTTTATGGCCATTGGAATCTTGCCTCCTGGCGTTCTAAAATCATATTTGATATATCGCAGGCCGGTACATGGGTGGTGGAATGGGATTGCCCAATTCCTGCGCCGCCTCCAACCAAGCTACTTGTGCAAGGCGAACTTCTCTTAGGGCCTCTTCGGGCGTGTCCCCGAAAGCAGAGCAATACTCCAAGTCGGGTATATCTGCGATGTAGCTCTGGTCCTCTTCACTGAAAAAGATGTTTATGTGGTAATCCTTCACTCCTCATCCTCCAAAGTGAGATGGTATCGCTCGACGAGTCTGAGAAATTGGCGAACCTGATATGGTTTGGCGTCCCTTTCAACCATTTGCCGTAACGACTTCCGGATAAAGGGCCAACTCTACACAGTCCTGTATAGCAGGCAGCATACGTTCCCAAACCTTGGCTGCAGACCGGAACGCCTCATCGCCGTCAGGAGTAAGCCAACAGACCCGGCGGCGGCGGCCCTGGTGCTCCTCCATCCGGCTTTCAACAAATCCGTTGTCCTGTAGCTCCTTCATGGTTGAATAAACCATGGCCTCAGTGGGTTCGCAGCATCCCTTGCACGCCTCCTTGATGGCCTGGTTTACCGCGTAGCCATGCAGAGGGCCCTTAGCCAGCTGCGAGAGCAGCAGGAAACGGCAGAGACTCTTTTTGACCAGGCTTTCCCAGTACTCCTCGGTGTTCATCCCGCTCATAGTTCACCCAATACTAAACCGACAATACTAAACAGCCTTTAGTATAAAACGGCGACAGGAGGCGGTCAACACCCTTGTGACAGCCATCCCCATGATAGAATGGCGGCGGTTCCCTGATCCAGACTGGAGACGTTTCAGAGATGAAAATCACCGGCTACCACACACGCCTGCTGCACACTCCCGCCGACGATCCGCTGGCCAACAGCCTGCCCGACACCGGGCGGCAGCGGGCCTTTGTGACGCTGGAGATGACCACCGACGAGGGTGTTGACGGCGTCGGGCTGACCTTCGTTCCGGCGCTCACCGCCAGCCCCGTCGCCGGTGCGCTGCGCACCTCCGTGGACGCGCTGGCCGAGATGACCATCGGAGAGGACCCCATGGAAATCGAGGGCATCGTCGCGCGCCTGCAGGAGGCGACCTCGGGCGCCGGTCCGGGCGGCCTGCTGACCATGGCCCTCGCCGCCGTCGACATGGCGCTGTGGGACATCAAAGGCAAGGCGTTGAACCAGACGGTGGCCTCCCTGCTCGGCGGCTACCGGAAAAGCGTCCCAACCTACGCCAGCGGCGCGCTGATGCGTCCGGTTAACGTCGAACGCCTGGCCGAAATCGGGCCGATGCTGGTAGAAAAGGGCTTCCGTCAAATGAAGACCCAGATGGGAGCCGAGCCCCTGGCCGGTCGCGAAGTCGACCGCATCCGCACCCTTCGCAACGCTGTGGGCGACGACATCGACCTGATGTGCGACATCAACCAAATGTGGAGCGTCAACCGCGCCATCGACATTGGCCGCCGCGTCGAGGAATATCACCTGTACTGGCTCGAAGACGTGGTGGCCCACGATGACTACCAGGGCATGGCCAAGGTGGCCGACGCGCTATACACTCCCATCTGCTCGGGCGAGTACGTCTACGGCGTCAACCCCTTCCGGCAGCTCATCGAGAACGGCTCCATCGACATCGTGATGATTGATCTGCTGCGTGTCGGCGGCATCACGCCGTGGCGCAAGGTGGCGGCCATGGCCGAGGCCTTCAACATGCCGGTGGTCAGCCATCTGGTGCCGGAGGTCCACATCCAGCTGATGGCGTCCATTCCCAACGGTCTGACCGTCGAGTACATGCCCTGGTCGCTGCGTCTGTGGGAGGAGACCCCCACCTTCGCTGACGGCTGCCTCGAGGTCCCCGACAAGCCGGGTCTGGGCTTGGCCTTCGACCAGGACGCCCTACGGCACTACGCGGTCGCGTAGGCGATACCAAAAAGCAAATCGAATCTAATAGCAGAGAGGTTTAACTATGGTTGCTCAGCTTCGCACTTACACCGTCAATCGGGGCATGATGGATTCCTGGCTCAAGGTGTTCGACGAGGAGATTCGTCCCATCCACGAAAAGATCGGCATGCCCATTTCGGCCACCTTCGTCAACGCTGACCGCAACGAGTTCATCTGGATACGCAACTTCAACAGCGTCGAAGAGATCCCGGAAAAAGAGGCCGCCTACTTCGGCTCCGACGAGCGCAAGGCCCTCGGCGACAAGCCCACCAGCCACCTCGCCAAGATCGAGGTCAAAGTGATCGAGACCGTCCTTCAGCCCGCCGCCGTCGCCTAGTCGTCCCGCCGGTAATAATACATTTGAGCCGGAGAGTAACTCTCCGGCTCATTTTGTTTACGCCCCCTTGCGCATCTCGATATGCGGGATGCCCGCCTCCATGAATGGCTCGCCGTGCTCCTCGTAGCCGTGGCTGGCATAGAAGGCCTTGACGTACTCCTGGGCGTGGAGCACGAACTCGGCCGCGCCCTGCTCCCTCGCCTCGTCCTCGAGGAAACGCAGGACCAGTCCACCCACGCCGCCGCGGCGATGCGCGCGGTCCACCGCCATCCGGCCGATACGGGCCGAATCGCCTTCAATGATCGCCCGTCCCGTGCCCACGGCCTGCCCATCCAGTAGGGCAATGGCGTGCGTCGCAACGACGTCATACTCGTCCAGCTCTATTTCGGGCGGGACGGACTGCTCATCGACGAAAACACGGAAGCGGATTCCGACAGCGGCTTCCATGTCCGCCTCGGTTTCAACAAGCTTAAGGGTAATTTCGCTCATTTCACCAATCCTGCGCAAGCGGGAGCTTGCCCTCACCCTGACCCCCTCCCGCAAGGAGAGAGAACTGTCCGCCCACCGTGGTCTTTCGAAATACAGATGTAATCAGCATCCGGTCCCAGCTAGAAGACGATAACGCCGCGGCCGATCTCGCCCTTGTCCATGTCGTCGTAGGCTTCGTTGATCTGGTCCAGCGTGTAGTGGCGCACCACGAGGTCGTCCAGGTTCAGCTTGCCGGCGTGGTACAGGTCGGTGAACTTGGGCATGTCGACGCGGGCGTGCGTCGAGCCGTAGTAGGTACCCCGCACCGTCTTCTCGTTTCGCACCATGTCCACAGCGTTCAGCGGTGCCTCAGCGCCGAATGGTGCGATGCCCACGAGAGTGCAGATCCCGGATTTCCCAGTCATGTCGTAGGCGTTCTTGATCGTCTGGGTCGCACCCACCACCTCGAAGGCGAAGTCCACGCCCTTGCCGCCTGTGATCTGCCTGACGCGCTCCACCGGGTCTCCGTCGGAGGCGTTGACAGTGTGGGTGGCGCCGAACTTCATTGCGAACTCCAGCTGGCTCTCCCGCAGGTCCACGGCGATGATCTGGGTTGCATTGGCCAGGACGGCACCCATGATCACGTTGATGCCCACACCGCCGCAGCCTACCACGGCAACGGTGCTGCCCGGCGTGACCTTGGCGCTGTTCACCACCGCGCCGACGCCGGTGGGCACGCAGCAGCCGATGAGGGCCGCCTGGGGCATGGGAGTTGGCATGTCGATGGGCACGCAGCCCATCTCAGGAATTACAGCGTACTCCGCAAAGCAGGCCACCTTGCCCATGTGGTGGATGCGCTGGTCTCCCTTGTGCAGGCGCTGGGTACCGTCCAGCATATTCGGCCCGGTGGCCATGTGGTTATCGCACACCTGCGAGTTGCCCGACAGGCAGGAGTTGCACCGGCCGCAGGCAGTCACGAAGGACAGGATCACCTGCTGGCCGGGCCGGACCGACGTGACGCCGGGGCCGACGGCCTCGACGGTGCCGGCTCCCTCGTGGCCCAGCACCACGGGCAGGGCGATGGGTGCGTCGCCGTGCATGAAGTGGCGGTCGCTACGGCAGATTCCGGCGGCGCCGATTTTCACCAGGACCTCTCCCTCCTTGGGGTCGTCCAGTTCTACATCCTCAATTACCAGGGGCGTCTTTGGCTCGTAAAGTACGGCAGCCTTCAATGTGGGACTCCTATTCAGCAGTATTCGATTGGCCGTGTGCTTGATTGCCGTCTATATTCCAATGCGACGTGGGGCAGTGTCAATCGTGAGCTGTCACCCGCCCGCGAAGGCGCTGACGAATTCGTCAATCAAAGGCTCCACCCGCTCCCCGACCAGTTTGCCGTTCGCGATGACGTCTCGCAGCTTCCAGCGACCGAAGATCACCATCGCGTAGGTGGCCGAATCGCAGACGAAAATCACGTCCGGCTCCCCTCCGGCCTCGATTTCGAAGCTCGCACCCTCGGGCGCGAGCACCACATCGACCGCCGAGGGGTTCGGCACGCCCAGGGTGAACCGGTAACGTATCGTCTGCTGGCGTGAGGGATCGGGGCGGAAGGCGCGGCGGACGGCCCGGCCCGAGGCGTTGACCAGCCCTGGCAGACTGTCCTCCGCCAGGGTGGCCTCGGGGTCGAAGGCCCAATGCATGTCCCACTCGTGCATGGCCAACTCGGCGATGCGAATATCGGTCTTGGAGCGGACCGTCTCAGGACGCAGGCGGTGATAGCACAGCTTGTCCCAGTCCTCGGCCTGCACCAGGGACAGCACCCGGTTGAATTCGCGATTTACGCGGGCAAACTCCTCAAGCAGGCCATCGCCAAGTTCCTTGCGTAAAGCCACCGCCCTCCGGTCCAGGTCCAGGCGGAACTGGTCTTCGTTGAGCGGAGGGTCGTCCAGGGCATCTGGAGGCGTCGAGATGTCTCCGGCCAGCCCGCGCTCTATCTGGCCGGGAATAGGGGCTCCTCTCTCCACCAGGTGCCCTGCCACGTCTCCCACCGTCCAGCCCTCGCAGGCGCTCTGCCGTGCCAGTTCTTTCGGCCCAAGGGTCTGCAGAAAATTCTCTATTCGCCGCCCGGCCCTGATGATTTCCTCCCGGCGCGCATCGTCAGCATTCATGTTTTCTCCGCCATTTTTTGGTATCTGCCTCGCCGTAGATTGTCCGGGTGGATTGTCCGGTTGGCCAAGGGGTCTGTCAACACAGGGTGAGTGTGCGGAATCCATAGTTTCTCGGCGGGCGGAATTGGGGGATAATGACTGCTGCATTCAGGCTAATCAGAGAGGTTGGAAAATGTCTCAACTGAGCGAAATTGCTGCGTCGGTCGGCGCGCTGCTGAAAGAGACCGGACAGAGCATCAGCGTGGCGGAGTCGTCCTGCGGCGGGCTGTTGTCAGCGGCCCTGGTGGCCATACCCGGCGCCTCGGCCTACTACGTCGGCGGCAGCGTCATCTACACCAGGGTGGCGCAGAAGGGCCTGCTGCACGTCCCCGACGAGGCCATGGAGGGACTGCGCGCCAGCTCTGAGCCCTACGCACTGCTGAACGCCCGTACGTCCCGCGAGGCCATGGACACGGTGTGGGCTCTGGCCGAGACCGGCGCCAGCGGTCCCACCGGCAACCGTTACGGCGATAACTACGGCCACGCCTGCATCGCCGTGACCGGCCCCGTGGAGAAGGTCATCACCGTGGAGACCGGCGACCCGGACCGCGAGGGCAATATGTGGATATTCGCAGAACGCGCCTTTG
This sequence comes from Dehalococcoidia bacterium, assembly GCA_965261885.1. Classification (GTDB taxonomy): domain Bacteria; phylum Chloroflexota; class Dehalococcoidia; order Lucifugimonadales; family UBA3495; genus VXOI01. The sequence continues at coordinate 191,670 of CBDHDY010000014.1, read as the reverse complement.
CCCTCCTCGAGGAGTGCATCCGCGAATCGCAGCAGTAGGCGGGGACGACATGGCAGCAGTGGAATCGAGGCTGGCCGAGCTGGGATACGAGCTCCCGCCAGCCCCTGACCCCGTGGGCAACTACCTGCCCATCACCAGGAGCGGCAACCTCATGTGGCTGGCAGGCGTTGGCTCGAGGAAAGCCGACGGCACCCGGATTTCGGGCAAGCTGGGGGCCGAGTTGACGGTCGAGGAGGGGTACGAGGCGGCGCGCTGGGCTGCCCTGAACCTGCTGGCCCGCATGAAGGCTGAGCTCGATGACCTGGACCGCGTCACCCGCATCCTCAAGGTGGTGGGCATGGTCAACAGCGACCCGTCCTTTACCGGGCAGGCTGCGGTGGTCGACGGCGCGTCGGACCTGTTCGTCGCACTCTACGGGGAGCGGGGACGCCACTCCCGCTCCGCGCCGGGGATGGCCGCCCTGCCCGGAGACACCGCCGTCATCTGCGACTGCGTCATCGAAGTCGACGGCGGGTAGGCAGGACCGGTGCAGAACATTATCCTCTATGACAAGCTGGCCTACCTCTGGCCGGTGATCAGCCCTCCCGAGGACTACGCCGAGGAGGCCGTGCACTGGCGTGAGGCCATCCGGAAATACCTGGGACCGGGCCGGCACCGCTTGTTGGAACTGGGCGTCGGCGGCGGCCACAATCTGTCGCACCTTACCGAGGATTTCGACGCGGCGGCGGTGGACATTTCGCCGCAGATGCTGGAGCTTTCCCGCCGCCTGAATCCTGCGGTCGAGCATCACCTGGGCGATATGCGCGATGTGCGGCTGGGGCAGGTGTTTGACGCCGTGCTCATTCACGACGCCATCTGCTACATGCAGACCGGGGAAGACCTGCGGGCTGCCTTCGCCACTGCCCGGGCCCACCTGCGGCCCGGCGGTCTGCTGCTGGTGGCGCCCGACCTGGTGCTCGACACCTTTAGGCCCGGCATGAAGCTCATGTGGTCAACTCGCAAGAACGGGGTGGAAGTCAGAACCGAGGAAACCGTCAACGACGCAGACCCGTCAGACACGGTGGTGGAATCCCACTTCACGTATACCATCACCGAGAGAGGCACAAGGCGGGTCGAGCGCGACATCCACGTGACCGGTCTGTTCCCCATTGCCACCTGGACTGCCCTGATGGACGAGGCGGGGTTCCGGACCGAACGAGTCCCCCTTCCCGGCGATGGCGACGGTTGCGGCGAGCACCTGTTCTGCGGCGTGCTTGTTGGGTAAAGTTCTGGATAGAAAAGGGACGACTCCGGCAGTCGCCCCCAGTTGAGATCGCCATTATCCGGGTGGAAGTCTAGCGAACCAGGTTCTCGGCCATCTTTTCCAGCTGGTCGCCCATCTCCTGGTCGGTGTCGCAGTGGGTGGGCCAGACACATACCCTCAGGGCGCCCGCGTTCAGCAAGTCCTCGACTTCCTGGCGGGTGGTTTCCGGGGCCCGTCCGAAGACCGAGATGGTCAGCGACTCCGGGTCGCGGCCACCCTCGCCGGCCAGCGCATCCAGGACCTTGCGGCCCTCCTCGACCTGCTGCGGCGTGACGCGGTTGGGCAGCCAGCCGTCGCCCCAGCGGGCCACGCGCTGCAGCACGTTTCGGGCCATGCCGCCCAGCAGTATGGGCGGGTGCGGCTGCTGCACCGGCTTGGGGTACATGTAGACCGGCGGGAAGTCGTAGTAGCGGCCGTGGAACTCAGCTTCGTCCTTGGTCCACAGTTCTTTCAGTGCGGCGACGGCCTCCCTGGTCTGGGTCCAGCGGTGGTCGAAGTTGCCGCCCATCATCTCGGTTTCCTCACGGTTCCAGCCCGCACCGATGCCGAACACGAAGCGGCCGTTGCTGTGCCGGTCCAACACCGAGATCTCCTTGGCCAGGATCAGAGGGTTGCGTTCGGGCACCAGGGTGATGCCGGTGCAGAGCTTGATCTTGCTGGTCACCGCTGCGGCCATGGCCAGCGAGATGTACGGCTCGGAGAAATGGGCGTAGGTCCAGGGAATCTCCCCGCCGGTGGCCGGGAACGGCGAGGCGCTGCTGACCGGCAGGATGGGGTGCTCGTGGTACCAGAGCGACTCGAATCCCAGGTCCTCGGCCTTCTTGGCGATGAACGCCGGATCGAGGGTGTAGGCAGGCAACGGTACGATGACGCCAACAGACATGTCATGCCTCCAGATACGAAATCCCTCTCCCTGAGGGAGTGAGTTGGTGCGGTGGGTACGCCTTACATCGTCGCCCCCAAGATTACCATGATCACTCCGGCCACGCTCAACATGGTGCCCACGACCAGCACCCAGTTGAGGGACTCCAGCTGCCTCAGAAACACCGAGGCCAGCGCCAGGGCGATGATGGGCTGGCTGGCGTAGATTGGCGTGACAATGGTGACCGGTGCCCGGCTGAGCGCGTGGAACAGCGAGGCTACGGCGAGACCCTGCAACAGCCCGGCGATGCAGCAGATGCCGACGTACTTCATCGGCTGGTGGCGGATGCTGTTGATCACGCCGCGGTGTATGAAGGCGAACAGGATCGCCCCTCCGATGACCAGCGCGAACCCTGACACCACGAAGGGCGGGGCCAGGGCCAGCCCGCCCAGCACGTGGCGGCTGATGGCGTCCCGCGTTACGAAGGCCAGCGACCCGCCAAAGGCCAACAGGTAGCCGAGCTTGCGTATTTCGATGGTGCCCGGCTCCTGCTTTCGCGGCAACATGACCAGCAGCAGACCGCCGACGATGATCGGGGTGCCGATGGTGATCAGCAGGTTGGGGCGCTCGTCCAAGATCAGGAAGCCAATGGCAAAGGCCATCAGCGGCTGCAGGGAAATCATGGGCACGGTGCGTGCCGCCCCCACCATCTGCAGGGCGGTGTTGTGCAGCACCCGGGCCACACAGTAGGCCAGGATGCCCATGACGGTGATCCAGCCGTAGACTTCCAGCGGCAACATCTTGATGTCGTCGAAATTGACGGTAAAGGCGATGCCGCTGATCAGCACGGCGCCTACGAGTACCGTGTAGTAGGTGGCCACCGGCGGCGCGACGTGCTGTGTGCCGACGCGCATCAGAACGCTGCCCGAGGCGAAGCCAAGGGCGGACACGAAAGCCAGGACGACCGGAATCACCAAATTACGACAGCCAGTCGGCCACCCGTTCGCCGATCAAGATTGCCGAAGCGTTGGTATTGGCCCGCGGCACTATGGGCATCACCGACGAGTCGGCCACCCACACGCCCTCGATTCCCCGCACCTTGCAGTGCTGGTCAACCACCGCCATCGGGTCGGCGTCTGTGCCGATCTTGCAGGTGCCGGAGACGTGGCGAGCCGAGCCGACAGTGCGCTTCATCCACAGGTCGAGGCTGTCGTCGTCGTTGAGCACCTCGTCGGTGGGGGTGATACGACCCTCGCATATTCCGTTGTAGGCTTCGGTTTCCAGCATTGCGGCAGCCTTGCGCACACCTTCGCGCAGGCGGCGCGTATCCTCGGGGTGCTCGAAGTAGCGGTAGTTGAAGTACGGCTGCTCCGTCGGATCGGCGGACGCCAGCCGCACCCAGCCGGAACCCTCCGGCAGCTCCAGCACACAGGATACGCGAGCCGTTCCGTCGTCCATCACCTCGCCGGTGAGCGCGTTGAACACCGAGCTGGTGGTCAGCATCATGTCGCTGACGTGCCGTGAGCCCTCGGCGGTGTATCGCAGGGCGATGCGGGTGCCCAGGTTGTCGGCAGCCAGCGCCACCCCATCCTTCACCTTGTATGAAACGGTGGTGATGGCGTGGTTATACAGATTCTGCCCAACGCCGGGGGCCTCATGTACCACGGGGATGCCGAACTCGTCCAACTGATCGCGGGGGCCGACGCCGGACAGCATGAGGATGTGCGGCGACTTGAGCGCCCCCGCCGACAGCACGATCTTGTCGGCCTCCAGAGTGAAAGCTTCACCTCCACTCTCGGCCTCGACGCCAACCGCACGGTTGCCTTCGAACACGATCCGCCGGACAAACACGTCGCCGCGAATGGTCAGGTTCAGGCGGTGTCGCGCCGGGCTGAGGTGGGTCAGTGCGGTACTCATCCTCACGCCGTTCATGTTGTTCATTGGTACCGGGGCAACGCCGACATGCTCGGTGCCGTTCATGTCGGAAGCCGCGCCGTGGCCGGTCTCCAGGCAGGCCTTGTGGAACACAGTCTGGATCGCGGGCCAGTTGCCGCCATTGTTCCGGCGGGTGATGGGTAGCGGTCCTTCCGTCCCGTGAAAGTCGTCCTGGATGTCCAGGTCGGTCTCCATCTTGCGGTAATAGGGCAGCACATCCAGGTACGACCACTCGTTCGCACCCTTGTCGACCCACAGCTCGAAATCCTCGGGGAGCCCGCGCAGGAAGACCTGGCCGTTGATGGAGCCGCCGCCTCCGATAACTTTCCCCTGCGCCACATGGCTGGGCCCCTGTTCCTCGGACAGGATGCCGCGCAGGGCCCAGTTGTGCTTGGAGTCTGGCGCCTCGGCGGTGCGGGTATGCCCCAGCCGGATGTCATCGGGGAGATTCTCAGGGTCGGGGTAGTCCGGCCCCGCCTCCAGCAGCAGGATGGACAGATTGGGGTTCTCAGACAGCCGTGCTGCCACCACCGACCCTGCAGAACCGCCCCCAACTACGATAACGTCGTACTTCATTTGGCTTCCAACTCCCGGTCAGCGCTCTTCTGCGCTCAGTCTTTTGTTTTTTTGGCTTTACTTGACTGCTGCCAGGAACTCAGCGGTACTTATGACCGTGCCCTGGCGGGGGTACACTTTCTCAGTCAGAACGCGGTGCACCTCGGGGTCGGCGTCTGAACAGGCGTCAGCGACAACGATGAAGCTGTAGTTGACGTCGACGGCCCAACGCACGGAGGACAGAACGCAACCGCTGGTGGCCACGCCCATAATAATCAGTGTGTTCTTCCCCATCTCTCTGAGATTGACGTCCAGGGAAGTGGTGGAGAAGGGACCGGGCTTGGTCTTGGTGATTATTTGTTCGCCCTCCGCCGGCGCCACACCCTCGTGCAGCTCCACATCGGGAGCGTACTCTGCAAAAGGCCCGCCGCGGTGAACGACGTAGATCACCGGTATGCCGGCGGCCCGGGCGCCTTCAAGAGCGCTGGCGGCATTGCGCACCACCGCCTCGGGCTCCGAAGCCACGTTGTTCACGATACGCTGCTGGAAGTCCATTATCAGGACCGCGGACCTGGCCGCGTCGATTTTCAGAGCTGTCTGGGTCATGGAATAAGCCTCCAATTCGTCTTGCGCAGGATCAGGTGTATCGCTCTCACCCCGACCCTCTCCCGGTTGGAGGAGAAAGCAACCTGACGAGAATGCGCCGAGATTGACTACCGTACCTCGCCGTTGGCCCAGGACCGGATCAGGTGGTGAGCAATCGCGGTTGGCCCCGGAATGGCCAGGATTTCACTCCTATCCTCCAGCGCCAGCCTGACCTCCTCCCGGGTGAACCACTGCACGTCTGCCATCTCCTCGGCTTCGAAGTGGATGTCGGTGGTGGCGGCGTCGGCGTGGCAGCCAATCATCAGCGACGAGGGGAAGGGCCACGGCTGCGACGAGTGGTAACGAACGGCTCCCACCTGGATGCCGGCCTCCTCCATCACCTCCCGGGCCACCGCCTCCTCGATGGACTCGCCCTGGTCCATGAAGCCAGCCAGGGCCGAGTAGCGGCGCATGGCCACCAGACGCCCGCGCGACTGCCCCAGCAGGCAGCGCTCGCCGTCGTGCACCACGGTGATGACCACCGGGTCTGTACGGGGATAGTGCTCTGTGCCGCAGCCCCCGTCTTCTTTCGGACGGCAGCGCCGCACCTGGCCGCCTCGGGCAATGTGGGTGGGGTGGCCGCAGACGGCGCAGAAGCCGTGCCGGCCATGCCAGCTGAGCTGTGCCCGGGCCTGGGCCACGATTCCTGAGTCGGCGCCGCTCATGTATTCCGCAGTGGTGCGGGCGTCCTCGAAGGTCAGGCCATCCCGCTCGATTCCTCCACGGTCCACTGAGGAAACGTCGATCACGAAGTGAGACACTCCGTTCAGCCGGCCCAGGAATATGGGTTCCGACTCCGTGTCAAGCCTGCGCACCTCGTCCGGGTTCATCCAGGTCAGGGCGTGATCTGCCGAGACCGGGACGTTAAGTTGCCATAATGGCAGCATCAGGCTGGCGGGGTCGCTGGCCTGGGCAGTCAGCCATTCCTCGTCTCGCCGTACCACCTCGCCCCGGTCCAGCGGGTTGCTGGCGAAAACGTGGGTAATCTGTTCACGTCGTTCGTTCATAGCGCCTTCCGTTCTGATGTCATCGCGCTATTCTACAACAACACGCGAGCGGAGTTCCGGTTACCGAGGCTACTGTGAAGGCCATAATCAAGGACGAAGCATCTTCTGCGCAGGCTCTCCGTGAAATGACAAGGAGTAACAGGCGTCGAAGCCGTTTTTCGCATTGGGAGCGGCAGGTTGCCGCCCAATGAAAGAGCTACTCCCTCAACCAGCCGGTGCCGCTCCCTCGTTCGGGTGGCGTGAGGATTCCGGGGTCAAAGCAAAGTGGCGGCGCCAATGACGCCGCCACCTCTTGTTTGCAGTCCTTCTAGTGGATCAGAGGTTGAGGGGGTGTTCCTCGTAGTCCCTGACCTTGTCGTAGATCTGCAGGCGGTGCCGGAATGCTTCCAGCACGAAGATGCGGTCGTGTTCGTCTACAATTACCGACACGGGACGGCGGAAACGCCACTCCGGCTCCAGGTCGACCCGGCGGCGTGCTTTCACGATGTCCGGGTTGGCGTCGATGTAGGTCTGCGTCCACGGTGACGGTTGCTGTGCATCGCCCACCAGCGAGGTTATGAACCGCCCGTCGGATGCGTAAACCTGCAGCAGATGAGCGCCCCAGTCCGTGACGTAAACGTCGCCATCGGAGTCCACTGCCACGCTGGTCGGACGCTCAAGGGCACCCACTCCGGAAACGGAGGCCTCGAACTTGAGCAGCAGGTTGCCTTCGCTGTCAAACTTCTGCACCCGCTGGTTGCCCCAGTCGGCCACGTAGACTGCGCCATCGGAGCCGATGCAGACACCCCACGGCATGTCGAGTTCCCCGTCGCCGCTGCCGTGGCTGCCGAACCCGCCCAGGTACTCGCCGTCGCGGGTGAAGCGCTGGACGCGGTGGTTCAGACTGTCCACCATCACCACGCTGCCGTCTGTGTCGAAAGCTATGCCGGCAGCTCCGTTGAGCTGTCCCGGACCGCTGCCCGCCTCACCCCAGCTGGACACAAAAGCGCCTTCCGGGTCGAAGATCGAGACGCGGTTGAGGAAGTCGTCGGTGGCGAACACGTTGTTGTCGTCGTCCAGAGCGATGGCGCGGGGCCAGATGAACTGCCCGTCGCCGCGGCCGAATGCTCCGAACTGCCCGAGGAACTGGTGGTCGAGGGTGACTCGGCTGACGCGCTGGCCCAGTTCTTCGGCGCCCCGGTTGATGACGTACACGATGCCCGGATCCCCGTTAGACCCAGGTGCCAGGGCCATATCCTGCGGCGTCCAGAATCCCTGCCCCGACATTCCGTACATGCCCAGGCAGTAGCTGTAATCGAAAACCCTGCCTGCTGCCACTGTCGTTAGCATAGTTGCACCTCGCCAGTAATGTAGGGGCGCACAGCCGTGCGCCCCGTCGACGATTGTGAGGGAATGTCCGCGTCTACACGAAGTCCATCTGCTCGAACTTGCCGCCCACGATGGGCACCGGGTCCAGGCCCAGCCAGCGGTCGATGATGGTGGAGTAGAAGCCCCGGAAGTCATAGTTGGGGGCCAGGTCGCCCTGCTGCAGGTCCTCGGGCTTCAGCGACGGATACTGGCTGTACATTCCGCCCTTGACCTGGTTGCCGATGACGAAGGCAGCGCCGGCCGCACCATGGTCGGTGCCGGTGCCGTTGTCCCTCACCCGGCGTCCGAACTCGGTGAACAGCACCATTATCAGGTTGTCGCCAGCGTCGTGCTCCTTTATATCGTCGAAGAAGTCGCTGATGGCGCTGGACATATCGATCCAAAGCTTGGTGTGCATCGGCGGCTGGTTGAAGTGCGTGTCGAAGCTACCGTTCTGGGTGTAGAACAACTGCGTGCCGAGGTCAGCCAGGTACACCTGGGCGATGTCGCGCAGATACTTGGCGATGGGCGTCTCGGCGTACTCGACTGTGGACGAATAGCGTTCGGGGGCGCTGCGGATGATGTCGGCCCCCTGCAGCGCGTCGCGGCCGGTCTGGCCCAAGTAGTCCATCACTGCGCCGGTGCCCACTGCCGGGGCGTACATACGGGCAAAGCGGTCGAGAATCTGGGCGCGTTCGGCCTCCGCCGACACGCCGGGGACACTGGACAGCACGCCGTAGGATTCCAGGCTGGAAACCGACGTCACCGGAACGCCGCGCAGCGACAGGGCGCGGGGCAGACCCTGCCCGAAGTTGACGCCTTTGAGCACATTCTCGGCATTGGGGTCGAGGTCGCGAATAACGCGGCCAGCCCAGCCCTCGGTGCCCACAATGTCCGGCTCGCAAGTGTGCCAGATGTCCATGGAGCGGAAATGCGAGCGGGGCGAATCTTCGTAGCCGATGCCATGGATGATGGCGACCTTGCCCTCGTCGTACAGCTTCTTGAAGGGCGCCATGTTGGGGTTGAAGCCCAGCTCACCGTCGATGGGCAGGACCTGGTCTTCGGGGATGCCGACCCTGGGCCGGGCATCCCGGTAGTGGCCGCTGGTGTAGGGAATGATGGTGTTCAGGTAGTCGTTGGCGCCGGTCATCTGCAGTACCACGACCACTGGGTCTTTTTTGGTAGTAGCCATTGCGCTCCTCCGCTTTCTGTGCGATGGGGGCCGGCCCTCCGGCAGTTGCGGCCGGAGGGCAAAAAGAACGAATGGAAAATCAGGCGAACTGGAAATCCCGCGATGCAGCGATCAGGGCCAGCATCAACCCGACTCGCCTCTCGGCATCGTCATTGTCCCAGGTCAGATCGCCGCCCTCCCGCGCCTGCTCAAGCAGCTCGGAGTAGGTGGCCTCGCTGACTTCCACGGGCCCGGCCAGCTCCAGGCAGGCATCGACCAACTGCGCCGGGGTCATAGACCCTCGCTCACGCAGGTTGGCGATGATAGCCTTCACGCCAGGCAACTCGGTATTGCCCAGCAGACCGGCGGCGAAATTGACGCGACGCACGAGCGCGCCCCCGTCAATCCACTCGGCACCGGTGTGCCAGCTCTCGACGCTGGGCGGGTTCAGCAGTTCCTGTCCCTGGTAGGCGCACTCGAAGGCCAACTGGTTGAATCCAGGACGTGGACCCTGGTAGTTGCCTGCCAGCTTGGCTGTGCCAATCACCAGCTCGGCGGGACTCTTCACCCGCGAGTATCGGGCTGCCTTGAAAAAGTCGGAGTTGAACAGCGTTCGCAGCATCTCGCGGATGTCGCCGCCGGTCCGGTTGTAGGTGTCGATCAGCGCGTCTACGGCGGCGGGGTCGTTGGGTGGCGTGATGTTCCAGCTTGGTACCTGTGGCTCGTCGGCCACGAAGAAGTTGTAGAGGTGGCGGGCCAGGAAGCGGGCGCTGGCCGGCTGCTTCACGACAATGTCGATGATGTCCTGCCCGTCGAAGTTGCCGGTGTTGCCTAGGAAGGTTTTTTCGCCGTCGTCGTGGTCCTCGGGGCGGTATTCGAAGCTCCAGTAGAAACGGCCCAGCGGGTTGCGCGGGATCTTCGGGCCGATGGTCCAGCCGGTGAAGGCTCGGGAGGCCTCCTTGATGTCGTCCTCGGAGTAGTTGCCCACCCCCATGGAGAACAGCTCCAGCAACTCGCGGCCCCAGTTCTCGTTAATGGCGCCCATGTGGTTGCCGTTGTTGTCCAGCCAGAAGATCATGGCCGGGTTGCGGGCCAACTCCACCAGCAGGTCCCGGAAGCTGCCCATCCCGTGCTCGCGGAACATGATGATCTGCTGGGTCAGTTCCGGCGGGTTGTCCACCTTGGAGTTGCCGGTGGCGAATAGCTGGTGCCAGAAAAGGGCCATCTTCTCTTCGAGAGGCCTCTGGGTGTTGATCATCCGGTAGACCCACTCCGCCTGGTTCAGGGGCGGGCCCAAGGCTCCCTCGTAGCCCGGCATGAACCGGTAGAGGAGGTCATTGTCGACGGGCTCAAACCGCTCGGGATGCAGCAGCTCGTCCACTGTCTCCTCGTAACCCTTTGCGGTGCGGGCCACCAGCTCCTCATAAGACGCACCGAACCCGGCACGGCGCATGAGGTGTCCCATCAGGGCAATCTGTTCTTTGTCTGGCATTCAGGGCCCTCCTGAAGTATGGCTCTGTTCTTAAGGGAAACCTGTTCGATGTAACGCGCAGAGAATTCTCTCTAAATCCTAAGTTTTGTGTGCGTTGCTGTCAATGTAATGACGTTAATAGCAAGATGTACGAAACTCGTGGATAACGGTCGCCAATGAGACGTTTTCAGTGTTGCCCTAATGAATAGGGACACGTGTGACGGTTGTGTAGAAAGGGCTATCCAGAAAGCCTCAGGCGAGGTTAATCTGGAATGAGACCCCCAGTTTAGAGAAACGTGAGATGTGCAACAAAATGATTGGTGCTGCCTGTCGTCGCAGAATGGGGTGGCGATTTGCGCCCCTGTTGTTCCTGTGCATAGTGTCTATTCTCGTGGCATGTTCGGAGGCGACGCCGCCCAGCGAACCGGTAACACTGGTCCCATTGCCGACGGGCACCGCCATAGTATCCCCCGCAACGGTCGCGCCCATTCCCACCGTCACAACCGTGGCCCCCGCATCGACCGCGACTGCTGTAGCGCCCGTTCCAACGGAGGCGCCCTTGCCGGTGCCAACCTCTGCACCCACGGCAGAACCGCCTCCTCCCACCGCAGTACAGTTCGTTTCCGAAGAACACTCGGCGGCCTCGGAGCGAGTGTTCGGACTCGTCAATGAGCTTGTGGAGGAACTTGGCCACCGGGAGGGCGGAACTCCCGAGGAACTCAGTGCGGCTGAGCACCTGAAAATGCGGTTCGACGAGATGGGCTACTCGGCGGAAATTCAGCCCTTCTCCCTTGAGCTTTTCGACATTGCCCGCTATATGCAGACCCGGGGCGAAAATGCGAAGGTGGTTGTTGAGTCGCCCATAGAGGCCCAGTCGCCGGGACTGCTATTGAGCACCGCGCCGAAGGGCGGAAAGCAGACCGGCTCGCTGGTCTCCGTGGGCCAGGGACGCAGCGAGGATCTTCCGGCGGATGGCCTGGCCGGGAAAATCGTTCTGATACAGCCCGGTGACATACCGTTGAACGACCCGCAGACTCTGTCGGCCTTGCTGGAAAAGGCCAACAGCGCGGGCGCGGCAGGAGCGATCGCCGCCGTAATTTCCGGGAACATCTCGGGCATGGAGCAATACAGACCCCTGTTGGCAGCACCGTCCGAAATCCCCGCCCTGATCCTGCCTCAGGCGGAGATTGGTGATCAGCTTCACGCGGCGTCGCAAAGCGGAGAAGTACTCCTGTCGGTGATGATAGAGACCCAGGAAATGGGGTCCCAGAACGTGGTCGCCGAACTGGAGGGAGAAGGGGATGGACTCGTCATTGTGGGTGGCCACTACGACGTTGTTCCCCAGACGGTAGCAGGGGCCAACGACAACACCTCCGGCATTGCAGTCGTGCTCGAATTGGCCGAGGCATTCGCCGGGGAGACCCTGCCCTTCTCCGTTCGGTTCATGGCCTTCGGGGCCGAAGAAATCGGGCTGTACGGAAGCAGCCGCTACGTTGCATCGCTGAGCGAAGCTGAATTGGGGCGCATAGTGGCGATGTTGAACTTCGACGTGGTGGCGAGCGGTCCACTGCTGGCAGTGACAGGCCAGGAAGAACTTGTGGAGTTGGCGCAGCGAATTGCCGCAGACCTAGGCCTGGAGTCTGTCTCCCAGCCCTTGCCAGCGGGGGCTTCCAGCGACCACCAGCCCTTCCAGAGCGCTGGCGTGCCGGTCCTGGTTCTCTACGGTCCCGACGTTTCCCGGATTCACACGCCGGAAGACCGCCTGGAATTCGTGCAGCCCGAACTCCTGGGAAGCGCGCTGCTGGTGGCGGAGGCTCTGTTACGGTCGCCGGAGTTTCCGCAGTAGGGTCTCGGCGACCCGGGCCGCCGTTACAGCGGCGGATTTAGCCCCAGCTGGATCAGCCCGATGATGGCCCCGAGCCCAGCGCCGAACCAGTTGATCCAGCGCAGGTGCTTGCCGGAGATTGACATCACCAGTCCCTCCACGTCCTTCACGTCAAAGCTGTTGATGCGGCTGGTGACCAGGGTCTCGACATCGATGATCCTGCTGAGCTCCGGCAACTGGTCGCCCAGGAACCCAATCAGCTGATCGGCAAGGTATTCGTCCACCCGCTCCCCTGTCTCGTCAGAAAGCGGGACGAGTTCCTCCAGCGTGACGGTAGTGCTTTCGAGGGCCCCATTGTCCCCATTTGCGTTGGATCCCACCTGCCGGGCCAGACCCGTGATCTGCCGGGGCGTATCGGGATTGTTCAGAAAGCCGATCAACAGGTTGGCTGTCATACCGGAAACGGCTGCAGTCCTCACGCCAAGGGTGCTTTCTGCGATTTCTCCCAGCGTCGTGTTCGAATTCGTTTCGTAGAATCTCCCGGCCGCCTCTCGCACGTTGGCCTGCGGAGTATCGGCAACCGCCGTGAACGCGTGACGGGTCACCCGGTCGGCCATCCAGTAGATGGTCTGCTCGTTGCTTCCGATAAGCCACTTGATCCGCCGACCCGAAATCCTGTCCAGCGCCACGCTGACGGCGTCCCCGATGATGGCCTGCATCTCCGGCGTCCTCAGCGACTGCTCCGCATCGTCAATCACCTTGCCGATGATGTTGGGCATATCCCGGAGCGCCTCCTCCTTCTTTCCACTGAGGCTCAGGATCACCCTGGTCATCAGACCTTGGTGGCTCACCGTGTCCTCTACCCAGCCCTGACCAATCTTCACCAGCCTGTCTGACATATCCGGCTGCCGCAGCCAGTTGAAGATCAGCCACGTCACCGTGGGCACGTTGTCTCGGATCAACGCCTGCACGGCCTCGAGGTTCTCAGGCGTAAGGTACTCCCGCAGCCGCTTGTTCTGGTTGAACTGCTCCCGGATCCAGTTGCTGACAAATTCCGACGCCGTGTTGCTCAGTCCCTCGTTCCGAAAGGCCGGCAGTACGTTTCCGTGTACGAAGTTCGCCAGGTCGTCGGCGCTCGTGAGGTCGGAGATACGCCTTCCTCCGATCCCTTCCGTCACCTGCCGCGTCAGGGACTGCACCATAACGGCGCATTGCGGCGATTTGAGGAATGCCCCCAGCAGTTCCTCCAGCAATTCCTCGGGGAACGGAGGCCGATCGGCCCCGTCCGAGTCTCCGTCGTCCGGGCCGCCGCCGGAATTGCCGTTGCCCGAAGATAGCCCTATCGGCCGCTGCATCAGCGTCCGGCGACGCTCGCCTATCCAGCGCTTCAGGTTGTCCCTGAACTCCCGGCTGTCCAGTTGCTCCATCAGTGCTTCGGGCGAAAGCAGTTGCTCCGATACCATTCGCCCGATGGTCCGTGCCAACTCGAACCGGTTGCGCGGCACAATGCCCGGGGTCAACGGGACGCGTATGCCCAGGAACCGTTTGGGATTCAGGGGCCGGAACAGCATCTTTATCGCAATCCGGTTGGTGACATAACCGATGATTGCGCCGAGCAGCGGCGGCAGTATCCACGGAAGGACCGCGAGGGCAGTGTCCATCGTTACCTTCTACGCCGGATGGTGGTTCCCAGAATGTGGGGGTGCCCTTCAGGAGGTTTGAGAACTGCCATGTGGTGAACCTGTTTTACTCCTGTGGACAGTGGACTGCAAGGAAAACATCTAACCATGGTTTCCCTAGTCGTCGGCCGTTACCGGTTCGTCGATCAGCCTCACGTCCGATCGTAGTCGGTCGAAGTCGAATTCATCACCTCTGGCGGACACTCTCCGGGCCAGTACCGCAGCGGCGGTTATGGTCGAGGAAACCACCAATGCCAGCAGGAAAGACCAGAACATCTGCCCACCCGTGGGCGCGGTGAGGATCATGGGAGAAACGAGGTCGGACTTCGGATAGAAAAGCGCTCCGATGATGATGCCCGCCCCACCGGCCAGCAGCACCGCCCATCCCGGCATTCTGCGCGAGTAGAGGCCAGCCAACATCGGCACGGCGATGGCTGCTCCCAGAAGATCGGCCACCAGGAACACATACAGCACGCTGAATCCCTGCGAGGCGACTATGATGGCTGGAATAGCGATTATGGCAGTCACGGCCCGCGCCTGCAGCATCAGGGTGTTGCGGGAAATGCCTATACCTGCGAGGTCGGTGGCAAGGCTGCTGGCCAGTCCATTCATCAGGGTGTCCAGCGTGCTCATGGCCAGCATCAGCGCGCACACCAGCATCAGGAAGTGCATCCACAGGGGAAACACGTCCGTTGCCAGGGCAAACAGCGCTGCTGAAACCTCAGGATACTGGAACGACTCCACAGAGCCATGCCCCACTGCGGCGATTCCCGCCATTCCCAGCAGGAAGGTTATTGGGATGGCCAGTGCGGTCGCGCCCCACAGGCTGCGGTTGAGCGCCCGCTGGCTCTCCACCGTGTAGACCCGCTGCCACATCCCAGGATGAAAGGCGTTGGAGGCGATTATCCCTATGATCAGCACGATGCCAAAGAAGTAGCTGCCCTGAGACTTGACCGAGAGCAGGCCCGCCTCCCTGGCTGCATCCCAGGTCCCGGTACCGCCCACCAGTGCCGCCGCCACGATGACCAGCAGCAGTATCACCGGCATCAGCACCCAGAACTGGAGACGGTCGGTATAGATGGATGCCCTCAGGCCCCCGTAAGCCGTGTAGACCACCACCACGACGCCGACGGCTATGGCCGTGGCCCAGGCCGGGGACCCGGTGAGGATATTGACCGCGGTGGTTATGGCGGTCATCTCTGCGGTGATGAAAATGCCCATGATGAAGACGATCACCACCGCAACCGACACGAAGGGAGCAGTGCCAAACCGGTGTTTGACGTATTCAGTTACAGAATGCCCGTTGGGCATCAACTCGCGGAGTCGCGGGCCGAAGACCATGTACATCACCGCGATTCCCGCCATTCCAATGGCGTATCCTGCCAGCGAGATGATGCCGAAGTTGGCGCCCGTCTCGCCGGGGCTGAGCAGCACCCAGGTGCCGAACATCGAGGCAACGAGCGTCGCTATGCCCACGTTGACCGGCGCGTGATTCCGCGACACCGTGTAGTCCTCGACGCTCTGCCGCCTCCGCCCGACGTGTGTGATCCCCATATATAGGAATGCGGCGCAAACAAGCACCATTGCAGCTATGCCGACACCGGTATCAAGCATCTTGTTCCCCAATACCCTGGAATGTGCGGTCAACGTTTTCCGTAATTCATTCTACTAAAGTAGTGGTATGATTTCGCATATTTCCCGGCACCAAAGGCTGATGTTTGCGGAGGGCAGCAATGACTACCTACACCGGCCAGTCCATCAAGCGCTTTGAGGACCACCGCCTGCTCACGGGCCAGTCCTCCTTCGTCGACGACATGACCCGGCCCGGCCTGCTGCACGCTCTTATGATACGCAGCCCCCACGGCCACGCCCGCATCCGCGGCGTCGATGCCTCGGCGGCCCTCGCTCTGCCAGGAGTTGCCGCCGTCATTACCGCGCAGGACATAGCAGATGTGGCCCAACTGCCCACGCGCGAGTCATCCGACGCCGACGAGATGCACCCGCCCCGGCACCCGGCGCTGGCCATCGACAAGGCCTGCTACGCCGGTCAGCCGGTGGCCATCGTGCTTGCAGACAACATCTACACCGCACAGGACGCCGTTGAACTGGTCAACATTGACTACGAGATTCTACCCGCCGTCATCGACCCGAGAGAAGCGGCATCCGGCAACGCCCCGGTGATCCACGAGCATCTGGGCACCAACGTCGTACTGCGAACTGTCAACGCCGGCGGGGACCTGGACGCGGCATTCGCAGATGCCGATTGCGTCATCAGACAGCAGTTCGGCGTCCAGCGTCTCGCTCCCGCTCCCATGGAGCCGCGCGGCCTGCTGGCCGAGTACGACGCCGAGGCCGACCTGCTGACGGTGTGGGACTCGACCCAGCACCCCCACGAAATCCGAGAGCACCTGTCACGCCTGCTGGACCGTCCCCTGGAGTCAGTGAGAGTCGCCTGCCCCGACGTTGGTGGCGGCTTCGGCGAAAAGGGCTGCTTCTTTCCCGAGGAACTGGCAATTCCATACTTGGCTATGAAACTGGGACGGCCCATAAAATGGGTGGAGAGCCGCCAGGAAAACATGCTGTGCTTCCACGGCCGCGGCCACAGCATTGACCTCGAGGCGGCGGCCCGGAAAGACGGCACGCTGCTTGGCATTCGCGTAAGTGTCATCGCCGACCTGGGCGCGTATTTTTTCATGTCCACGCCCACGGTGCCCATCCTGACCAGCCATCGCCTCACCGGCCCATACCGCACGCCGGCAATGTCCGTCGAGGTCGTGGGCGTTTCCACCAACAAGTCGGTTACGGGAGCATACCGGGGAGCGGGTGGCCCTGAGGCGGCGTTCTGCATGGAACGGGCCGTCGACATGGTGGCGCAGGAGCTGGGCCTCGACCCTGCCGAGGTGCGGCGCCGCAACCTCATAGCTCCCGATGCCTTCCCCTACGAGACTCCAACGGGCATCATCTACGACTCCGGCGACTACGGCGCTGCCTTCGAGCGCTCCCTGGAAATGTCCGGCTATCAAGAATGGCGGGAACGCGCCAACCGGCAGACCGGGTCGGGCGACTCACTCATCGGTGTTGGCATCGCCACGGTGGTGAAGGGCTCGGGAGCGAAAGTGACCTTCCTCGAGGAGCACGCCCGGTGCATCATCGGTCCCGACGGGGATGTGGAGGTTCACACCGGCATCTCGCCCCACGGACAGGGCACGGAGACGACCTTCGCCCAGGTTGTCGCCGACCAGCTGGGAGTCGCGCCGGGCGACATCCGGGTGCGCCACAGCGACTCTGCCGTCCTGCCCCATGGCGGCGGCACCTCGGCCAGCCGGGGCGTCATCGCCGGCGGGACCGTCCTCTACAATGTGGTGCAGGAAGCGCGCGAGAAGCTGCTGACCGTTGCAGGACACCTGCTGGACTGCCCGCCGGGCAACGTCGAACTTGACAGTGGCCGGGCCGCCGACCGTGACAACCCGTCCCGCAGTGTGCCCTTTGCGCAGTTGGCCGCCGCCGCCCACAACGAGGAACTGCTACCTCCCGGCGAGGAGCCTGGGCTGGACTTCGTCGCCTCCAACGTGCTGAATCGCAGCCCCTATGCCTTCGGCTCCCACGTTGCGGTGGTCGAGGTCTCGCGGGAAAATGGCGCCATCAAGATACTGCAGTACACCGGCGTCCACGACTCCGGCACGGTCATCAACCCCATGCTCTACGACGGCCAGATCCACGGCGCCATCGCCCAGGGTATCGGTCAGGCATTGTGGGAGGGGATGGTGTATGACTCCACCGGCCAGCCCCTAAGCGGAAGCCTGATGGACTACGCCCTGCCCAAGTCCATTGACCTGCCCGACTTCGACCTAGACAGCAGCCTGGAAACCCTGTCGCCCATAACGGCCCTCGGCGTGAAGGGAATCGGAGAACTTCCCACCCTGGCTGCTCCCGTGGCCATCGCCAACGCAGTCATGGACGCGCTATCGTCCGCAGGGGTCAAGCACATAGACACCCCGTTGACACCGCAAAAGGTCTGGCAGGCTCTGCAGGACGCTGGCCAGGCCTGACCGCCCGCCGAGACGGCAACAAAAAGCGCGGGCATCGAGAGAATGCCCGCGCTGATTTTTGCCCTGTAACCGAGCTTAAGGGAGTGTCTAGACCGTAACTTCCGCTTCCTTGTACGCCTCTTCCACGAAGCCGGGGGTTTGCGTCCACTTGGGATTCGCGGTGTCGCGGTGCAGGGGCACGGCATCGCCCTCGGTGCTCTGCAGTCCCAGCGGATGGTGGACCAACTCGATCAGGTTGCCGTCCGGGTCGGCGATGTAGGTGTAGTGCTCGTTGGTGTCCTCGCGGCGGCCCTGCTGCGGGTCGTCGCCTCCGGTGCCCATGAAGGCTCCGCCGGCGGAGCGGGAGTACGAGACCTCCAGCCTGTCCAGATTGGCCAGCGCGGCGTCCCAGTCTTCCACCTCAACGGCGAAGTGCACTCGCGGGATGTGCACGATTTCGTCCACCTCAGAGGTGTGGATCTCGCCGTTGCCGATGCGGAGCTGAAGCATCCGGCGGTTCAGGGCGGGACCGCGGTCCAGGAACTCGCACCCCAGCACCTTCTCATACCACTCGCGGGTGCGCTCCCGGTTCGTGATCTGGATGTTGACGTGATGAATCATGTTGACCTTCGACATGATTTTGCGCCTCCTGTCTCCATAGAGTAATTTGGAAGTGATTTGTTGGGCATTATCTGCCAACATCCAGACACGGGCAAGGGTTCCTAGCTCCCCAGGGTCGCGACGCTGAACACCACGGCGAAGGGGTAGCAGTAGATCACCACGCTCTTGTGGATCGAAGTATCCACCCCGGCCGGAATCGGGTAGTTCTGGTTGCCGCGGTTGCCCTTCAGGTCACCCAGGTCCACAAATCCCTCCTGCTTGACCTGCTGCGACCGCTCCGGGTCCGGGTGGGTTGACAGCACCACGTGCAGCGCGGGGCCGTTGGTCACGCTCAGGTCCTCCAGCCGCAGCACCTCCGAGCCGTCCGGCGTGCGGTAGATGGTGGCGGTGCCGCTGCCCCGGTGAAAGGAGTCGGCGTCCTTGAAGCTGCCCATTGCCACCGCCTGCACCTGGTTCGCCGACACAGGCTGCGCCGCCATCTCCGACTGCTCTATAGCATCTTCCATCATTGCCACCGCTGCACCGGTCATGGTGGAAGCCTCATCCATGTTGCCCGCCTTTCCAGCATCCATTGCCATTTCCATGCCCTCTTCAAGGGCGGCTCGGCGTGCCGGGGTGAGGACCACCATCCCGTCCATGGCATCATCCCCGCCGGATGCCAGCGCCACCGATGCGTCGATGGCTGCGGGTGCCGGCATGGTCTCCATTACTTCAGTTTCCACCTTGGAGAACCCCGACAGGATCTGCTCCACTTCCTCCCGGTCCATTCCCTCTGGCACCGTGGCGGTGGCCGCGAACGGGAATGACTCGTCGACAGTCACGTTGGTAAACAGGGGCGACCCCAGCGACCAGCCCAGCCACAGCGTGATCGCCAGCAGGGGAACGGATACGATGCCCAGCGGCTTGCGATACCTCCATGCCAACAGGTGCCAGCCACGCCACCATCCGAAGGCCAGGAACGCTGCGATGAGTACGATTACCACTGCTCCTATCGCCCAGCGGTATGGATAGAGGTCTGCCAGGGCTCTTTCCAAGTCTCCGAAAGTTGCCATACTTCCTCCTCTTATGACTCTTATGCCGGGCCTCTCCCCGTGCTGTTGCTGCTACTGATTCGGTAGAGATTGCGACGGGTTTAGTCACATTATAAGTTGGCCGGAGTCCCATGGCTATTTATTTTGAATATAAGTTATTATGCATTACAATTCAGAGCGAAAATTAACGCTAACGATTTACGCTAATGAAGGAAGACTGACGAAGACCGATCGGAGGAGGCCCCACGTGGAGGGTTCAGGGAACGGCGATTTTGGCAAGCTGGTGGGCGCCTCAGTCCGGCGCAAGGAAGACTTCCGGCTGATCCAGGGCGAGGGCCGTTACGCCGGCGACATCATGCCCCGCGATGCGGCGGTCATGCTGGTATTGCGCAGCCCCCACGCTCACGCTCGCATTCGGAGCATCGACGTCGGCGCCGGACGGAAACTCCCCGGCGTGGTTGCGGTGGTGACCGGCCCGGAATTCAACGCAACCTGTGCCTCCCAACTCCCCCTTGCGGGCGTTCGAGACCACATGAGGGCCGTGAGTCGCTGGCCCATGGCCTCTGATGTCGCCAAGTACGAGGGCGAGCCGGTGGCAGTCGTTGTTGCGAAGGATGCCTACGTTGCCCGAGACGCGCTGGAGCTGATCGAGGTTGACTACGAGCCTCTGCCTGCCGTTGTAAACTGCGAACGCGGGCTGCAGGACGGCGCGCCCCTGGTCCATGAGGACCTGGGCACCAACCTCTGCGTGAACAGCTCCCGTACCGTCGGAGACCCGGACGCTGCCTTCGCCGGGGCCGACGGAGTCCTCTCCATGCGCTTCGTTGAGCCCCGCCTGGTGCCCAACGCCATGGAGCCCCGCGCTGTGACTGCCAGCTACGAGCGAGGCGTCGGCGAGGTCACTTTGTGGCTGTCCACCCAGGCACCGCACATGGAGCGCCGCGCCGTGGCGGACGTGCTGGGATTGGGCGAAAACCGGATACGCGTGCTCTCCCGCGACGTGGGCGGGGGCTTCGGGGCCAAGATCGACACCTACCCGGAAACCGTCATCGCCGCGGCAATGGCGATGCAACTCAACCGTCCCGTGCGCTGGGACGGCCTGAGGGAGGAGGAGTTCACCTCCACCATCCACGGGCGCGGCGAGGTGCAATACGTCAAGGCAGCCTACCGCAACGACGGCAAACTGCTGGCCTTGCGGTCCAAGTATTACACCGACCTGGGCGCCTACTGTTTCGGCGGCACCCATGGCGTGGCCGAGACCCTCACACCATCCGGTGCCGCCGGTGCCTACACCGTCGAGAATCTGCATTGGGAGGTGTTCGGCGTCTACACCAACAAGATGACCGTCGGCCCTTACCGGGGCTACGGCCAGCATGCCACCGCCTACGCCGCCGAGCGCGTGATGGACGGCATCGCCCACGCGCTGGCAATGGATCCGGCTGAGGTGCGGCGGCGCAACCTGATTCCCAGCGGAGCCTTTCCCTACCGCACCCCCACAGGCCGGCTGCACGACAGCGGCGATTACATTCAGGGACTGGACCGTGTCCTCGAGCTGGCCGACTACGCCGCACTGCGCGACCGGCAGGCCGAACTGCGCGAGAGCGGCCAGCTCCTCGGCATCGGCATCGCCACCACCGTCGACGCCTCCGGTTTCGGACCCTCCGGCTCCCTCAGTGTCCGGCCCGGCTACGAGACCTCCACCGTCCAGGTCGACTCCACCGGCAGTGTGACTGTCTACACCGGCTCGTCAGATCACGGCCAGGGGCACGAGACCACCTTCGCCCAGATCGCTGCCGACGAACTGGCAGTGCCCCTGGAAAACGTTAGTGTGATCTACGGCGACACGCATCTGATCGCCCAGGGCACCGGCACCAGGGCCAGCCGCTCCATTGTCGTCGGCGGATCGGCGGTGGTAACGGCCAGCCGCCAGGTGAAGGAGAGAGCGCTCAAATTGGCCGCCGCGCTTCTTCGCACCGAGCCGCGGTTCATCGAACTCCGGCACGGGGGGTTCTTCGCCGAGGATATCCCGGACCGCCACGTTACATGGCGCGATGTTGCTGCGCTCTCTATCGGACCCCAGCCCCTGCCGGAGGGCACCGAGCGAGGCCTTGAGGCCAGCGTGTACTGGGAGCCTGAGTCGTACACGTTCCCCTACAGCGCCAACGTGGCGGTGGTGCGGGTGGATCCGGACAATGGCGCCGTGAGTTTGATCGGCTTCTTTTCTGTTAACGATTTCGGTGTCATCGTCAACCCGCTGGTCGTGCATGGGCAGGTCCACGGGGGCCTGGCCCAGGGCATCGGGGCGGCATTGATGGAGGAGGCCGTGTGGGACGGCAGTGGTCCGCTTCTTACCGGCAGCTTCATGGACTACGCCATGCCGCTGGCGAAGCACCTGCCCGACTTCACTGTCGAGTTCATGGAGACCCCCAGCCCCTACAACCCCCTGGGAGTGAAGGGCATGGGCGAGACCCCCACCATCGCGGCCGTCCCGGCAATAGTGAACGCCGTGGCCGACGCGCTGTCTCACATCGGCGAGACACAGCTGGATATACCGCTTAAACCGGAGAGAGTCTGGCGCGCCATCCGGCAGCAGGCTGGAGGATGAGGATAGGGATAGCTGCCGCATCTTCTCGATAACCTTCCTCATTGCGGAGTTGCGGTACGGCATTCTGACATTGCCGCGAAAGCAGGAATCCGCTGCTGCGTGGTAATTGTCTAACTGTTCCGCGGCCGGGGCGGTTTGGATTCACGCTTTCACTGGAATCGCTGAGGGCCCCTGTTGGCGCCGTTTGACTGTTGAAATGACCTGATTGTCAGACAATGCCGTTACAGAACCCAAGGGACTTGGCGGCAGGACTCTCTAGCCACCTGAATCGCAGAGGCGTCGGGGTTGCCCCGTGTGTCAGGCTTGCCCGGTGTATTGACAGCGAATGTATTGACAACGAAATTCGGACGGCATACACTCGAAATATCGGGTCAGCGAGGCCCGGCTGTCCGTGGCCCGGTGGTGTAGCGGTTAACATATTGGCCTGTCACGCCAAAGATCGTGGGTTCGAATCCCATCCGGGTCGCCATCTCCTCCCGCAGGTCGTCACTGTTCGATGGCCCGGGGATGGCGGCGATGCCACAATTGAAATGGGGACGCGCGGGTTCGACAGGGGCGTTCTGTAACGGATTGCAAGCCGAGGTGCCATCGCCCTCGTTAATCAGGTGGCAAAAAATAACTGGCGAACGTGAATTCGCTCTAGCCGCCTAAAGCGGCTACGTCTGCTCCCAGCTATTCCCGGAGGAGGGGATGTCAGGCGCCATAAGTCCGGGATGCGGCCAACCCGACGCCGGTAGGGGCGGCCAAAGTTTAACCGGCTGGGCCTCTCCAGGATGCGCCGGCGGTGCCTGAAGAGTCCAAGAACAAACCGGCGGACAAGCTTGTAGTAGATCCGGTTTATAGGCTCTTCTGGACGGGGAGTTCAACTCTCCCCCGTCTCCACCATTCCTTTCAGCACCTTGGAGCGACGAGGCCAGTTCAGCCGCGTCGCTCTGTTTTGTCTTTGCCAGTACCGGCTCTTGGCGGAGTAGATTGTGGCAGGATACAAACTGGTGCGGCTGGCGAAACGGGAGGCCGCTCCAGCCTAAGCCGGGGAATCAGCCTGTCCCAGACCTGGCGGCGACACCGGACATACCCGGGAATCTTTACGTCTCCAACGTCAATCCAGTGCATTGCTCACCAGCCAGGTAGTCCGACTCGCCATCCGACCAAGCGATGCCAGAGGTCATTTCCCACCTGAACCCTGATCTTCAACATCCTGCTAAGGATGACGGCCAGCGGCACGGTTTGCATCCGCCGAGTAGCAGCGGCTACGCGCCAGCTTGGCCCACTCTACCGCCGCCGGGTTTTCCATTGAAAGCGGCTGCTGTAGAGAGCCAGCGATGGTGGATTCCAGCAACATATTCCCAATGCCCTCGGCAGGCCGCGCCATTTCCGAAAATTCATCCGGGTATGCCGATTCCGGTACCCCTTCCCGCCGCTGGACTAACAGAACTCCGTGCTCTTATGGTGCGGCTGTGTTGCCGGCGTGGCAGGCGGTCGGGGCGTCATCAGTCGCGGGACCGGGACCCGTCACGCCGATGACGCTTGCGGTCCAGGGCGGAGAGTTCCATCTTGCGCAGGCGCAGATTTTGCGGCGTTACCTCCAGCAGCTCGTCGTCCGTGATGTATGCCAGCGCTTCCTCGAGACTCATGGTTATGGTGGCCTTCAAACGCTTGGCCACGTCGGCCGTTGACGATCGCATATTCGTCAGCTTCTTTTCCTTGCATACGTTGATTTCGAGGTCGCCCTCACGGGGGTGGGAGCCGACAATCATGCCTTCATAAACCCTGAAGCCCTGATCGATGAAAGTATCGCCACGGCCTTGGGCGTTGAGTAGTCCGTAGACGACGGCCACCCCGTCCTCGGATGCCACGAGCACGCCGCTGCGCCTGGATTTAATTTCCCCTTCCATCGGCTGGTAAGACGTGAAGATGCTGCTTTTCACGCCGTCGCCTCGGGTGATGCGGTTAAAGAAAGCGTTGAAGCCGATCAGGCCCCTGGTGGGAATCTCGTACTCGAGGTGGACATATCCATCCCCGCTGTACCGCATGTCCCGGGTTTGAGCCATATGGGCGGACAAGTACTCTGTAAGCGGGCCCATATAGTCTTCATGGGTGGTGACATTCAGAATCTCGTAGGGCTCGCAGGTCTTTCCGTCAATTACCTTGTTAACGGGCGTAGGTCGGGATACCTGAAATTCATACTGTTCGCGCCGCATGGTTTCAACCAGGATCGACAGGTGCAATTCCCCCCGTCCGGCGACCACGAACACATCGGGGCTGGTAGTGGGCTCCACCCGCAGGCTCACGTTGGTCCTCAGTTCACGCATCAACCGTTCGTGGAGATTGCGGGAAGTGCAGTGCGAGCCCTCTTTGCCCATGAAGGGTGAGGTATTGACACCAAACGTCATCCGAACTGTGGGTTCACCGATATCGATGGACGGCAGCGCCACCGGGTTTTCCAGCGATGCGATAGTGTCGCCTATGGACACTCCCTCAGGACCGGTCACGGCCACAATGTCTCCGGTACGAGCTTCGGCTACCTCCACTCGGTCCATCCCGTGGAACACGAAGATACGCTCAACATTGTGGATGGTGAAAGCGTCGTCGCGGCCCAACAGGGCCACTTTGTCGTGCAGTCTGATAATTCCGTTGGTAATCCGGCCCACGGCAACCTGTCCCAGGTAGTTATCGTAGTCAAGGGCGGCAACCAGCATCTGCAGTGGAGCGTCCGGGTTACCCGCCGGCGGAGGCACCGAATCCAGGATGGCTTCAAAGAGCGGCTGCATGTCCGACCCCGGCGTGTCCAGGCTCCTCGTGGCGAAACCCTGTTTGGCCGAAGCATACAGGACCGGGTAATCGAGTTGTTCCGCGGTGGTGGCAACTTCCAGGAACAGGTCCTGGACCATTTCGACGACTTCCGCCACCCGGGCTTCGGGGCGGTCTATCTTATTGATGACCACCAGGGGATTGACGCTCTGACGCAGGGCCTGGCGCAGCACATACGTGGTCTGGGGCATGGGCCCGTCCACGGCGTCCACCAGCAGCAGACATCCGTCTGCCATGTTCATTACGCGTTCCACCTCTCCGCTGAAGTCGGCGTGGCCCGGCGTATCGATAACGTTGATTCGGACATCGCCGTAGGAGACCGAGGCGTTCTTGGCCAGGATGGTGATGCCGCGCTCCCGCTCCAGCGGGTTGGTATCCATGATCAGTGTGCCCACCTGCTGGTGAGCCCGAAAAACCTTGCCCTGTTTCAGCAATGCGTCGACCAGGGTGGTCTTCCCGTGGTCGACGTGGGCAATAATGGCAAGGTTACGGATGTCGTTGTTATGGTAATCGTGCAAATCAAATCACCTCCACTATATAGTAGCATTTCGAGAATCATAAAGGCGTAATCCTGCGCCAGCATTCTCAGCGTGAGATGGCAAGAAGGAAGAATCACGGCGTGCAACGCCGTAGTGAAACCGTTGCTATTGGGTATGGCCTGCGTTAAGGGGTGGATTAACCCTGACTCTCCGGGGTGTCGTATGAGGGTGATGGCGCGCCCGTGCCCACACCTACCCCCACTTCCGCTCTCCAACCGCCGGATGGTGATTTCACAGCAATCAGTTTCAGTGCCCTTCACACTCGTGCTGTAAGGGCCGAGGGCACAGTTGCGTGTTGGGGAACCAACGAATCCGGACAACTACCGGACAACTACATGGAGAGCAGACTGAAGATACCCTGATTGAAATCAGCGCCGGGGGATGCCAGACCTGCGAAATCAGACCGGACCGTTCGGTACTCTGCCGGGGCGAGAACGATACTGGCAAGGCGGTGTCGCAGTAGGGGGCATTCAGTTCCATATCGGCCGGAGGCTATAGCCCCTGTGGAATAGCCCTGGCTGGCTCTGCCGTCTGCTGGGGAGGCGATGCATAGGGCCGGACCCCACCTCCCGGAGGCCTTTGAATGTCGCTTCCTACGCAGTGTTACCTGCAACGATTTCTACTGCCCGTCACGGGATTTCTGCTGTGGAGGCAGTTAATAACGGAATTCAAATCCTGCACTCCAGAGCAGCCTACGGCCCCAATGCAGTCTGCCCGAATGCAGGCAGAGATTCGTTCTAATGCCTGCCTATGAACTCCAGCACCAGACCGTTCCAGACCTCGGGACGCTCCCAGAATCCGGCATGCCCCACGTCGGAAAGAGAGGCGAACCGAGACGTTGGAATGTGCGCCGCCAGCATCCGCATCAGGGCCGGGGGAGACAGCAGGTCCGCCTCTCCAGACAGGACCAGCGTGGGGACCTGCATGGTCTGCAGGCGGGCGTAGGTGATCGTCTCCCGGAGCGGCTGCATGGGCACCGCACCCTCCGGCCTGCTGGCAAGCTCTATTTCCAGCCAGCGGGCCGCGCCCTCAGGGTTCGTACCGCGGTACGAGGGGCCCAGCTCACGAAGCTCCACTGGCAGGTTCTGGATTTCGGGGGGACGGAGCCGCTGCTGCACTGCCAGGTAGGCCTCATCCTGCACGCCGCCGATGGTGTTTGCTGCCACCAGGCTTCGAACACGGTCGGGGTGGCTGAGCGCATAGTCGATGGCCGTGATACCGCCTGCCGCTGTGGCCACCAGGTGTACTCGCTCCAGGTTCAGACTCTCCACCAGGGCGTGCAGGTCATCTTGAGCAAAGCCTGGCTGATGCTCGGGGCCGGTGGTCCTGGAGCGTCCCCAGGGTCGCCGGTCGTATGAAATGCAGCGGTAGCCTGCCGTGGTGAACGCGGGCAGTTGGTACTCCCAAGCCTCGCAGGTCCCGGAGGCGGCGTGAAGGAGAATAACCGGTGTGCCCGGCCCACCCGAGTCCTCATACCAGAGGTCAACTCCGGGCAGGGAGAGATAAGACATATTCTTCAGCCTCCTGGCGAACGCGGGTATCGAACGCGGGTATAAGGGACGGGAGTATCCAGTACTCCTGCCGGCGGGCCCATTATTACATGGCGATGAGCGCGGCCTGCCGATCTTCGCCAGGCCGCGCCCGGCGCAACCTACTTATCCTTCCTTGAACACCTTGACCTAACCACCTTGCGAAAGAGACATGTCCACGTAGGCAAGGCCTTCAAGGGCGAGGCCGTAGCCCAGCATGTCTAGCATCTGCCGCTTCAGCTGCAGCGTCATGGCGACCCGGCTGTAGCGAAGGGTCAGTGGCGGCCGCTCTGCCAGCTGCCGGGCGAGTTCCCAGGCTCTGGGAAGCAACTGGTCCCTGGGCAGCACCTCGGCCACCACGCCCAGATCCCTGGCCTCCTGGGCCGACAGCGTCTGACCGGTCAGCAGGAAGTACCTTCCCCGGTTCTGCCCCAGCAGCAATGGCCAGACCACATGCACTCCGTCGCCCGGCACAACGCCGCGCGGGAAGTGAGGGCCATCCTGAAAGGTGGCGGTCTCTGACGCCAGGACTATGTCGGACATCGCTGGTATCTCGGCGTGGATGGTCGCCGGACCGTTTACTGCCCCGATGACCGGCACCTCGATCTCCAACAGGTTGATCAACAGCCGCTTGCCCTCCCAGTAGGTCTTGTCCCAGTCCCTGGGCATGCGCCGGGAGGAGCGGTTGGGTTCGAAATTGGCGCAGTAGTCATCACCGGTGCCCGTGAGAATCACTACCCTGTTCTCGGGGTCTGCCCCGATGTCAGCGAAGGCGTACCCCAGCTCACGGTGGGAGGCCTCTCCCCACAGCAGACTTCCGTCGCCGGAGTGAAAAGTCACCTGTAGAATTCCGTCCTCCCGGTGCACGCTCACTGTCTCGTACTTGTTTGCATAGTCTGCCAGCACTGTCATGGTCTTCCTCCCGTATCTTTGCGTCGCTCGTAATTGTTGGGCATCCTTGCCCGGACCCCACTTTACACCACCAATCGCGGTCCCTCGGGAAATCAGCCAGCGTGGTGGGGAACCATCCACCGGTGGCAGCGATTGCCGCCGGTCGTACACCGATGCGGAGAGTGCGGCATCGGCATACGGCCCGGCACTGCAGTGAAGCCCCGCTATCTTCTTGAGTGGCAAACGGGAATGGCATGCGGGGTGAGGCGCAATTACCGCGACAGCAAAAATGCCTAGTTGGTATATCCCAAGTGCGGCAGGTCTGGCAGATCTCGTGGGTCATCTCGGCGTGGTCAAAAGCCACACAAGAGGAAGGGGTATTGTGGGGGGAAGGGCTGGGCGTGTTGCCCACAAAAAATTGGGGCGCCAAAACGGCGCCCCAGATTGTCAACTTTTTCAGCCCTTGCCTTCCAATAATTGCGGGAGGGAGCTGCGTAGCACCGACTCAGGGTGCATCACGCTTGGGGCCGTGGTTAGCGGGCGGCCTGTGCCGGCTGATGCGCCTTGAGGAAATCGCGCACCTGCTCGATCGTCTTAGACTTGATATCCTCTGACTCCTTCCATGGGTACTCTGTGACCTGTACGTTGGGCGCCAATTCCACCATGGCCATGGCCGCCTCAAGGGAATGTGCGGGAGTATCGTCGGGCATGACCAGCAGGGGCGTCTGGCAGGAGCGGGCGAAATCCCGCGACACACAGTACACAAAGTCCGGCTGGATGCGATACAGGTTGTGCAGGTACTGCTCGATTGTCTCCATCGAAAGGTCCGGTCTCTGGGCGATCAGATCCGGCCCCCAGGAATCGAGGCCCATGTCGTACATGGCATCCGGCGTCTTCGATGCATGTCCCACGGGCTGGCACAGCACCGCTGCCAGGACGCGCTCGGGTGCCCGCTCGATTAGCTTCATCGCGAACGGCCCGCCGATGCAGTACCCCATGAACATGAACTCCTGTATACCCAGGTGGTCCATCAGCCCCAGCTGGTCGTCGGCAAAGGCTCCCCACGGATCCTCCACCTGCACCGGCCCGGTCGACTCGCCTCCGATGGCGTTGCGCTGGTCCATGGTGATGCAGCGGAAGTCGTTCTTGAAGACCTCCATCGCGTCGAAAACCTGGTTGGGCCAGTTTTCGGCCTTGGAGTTGAGCCCACCCCCGGGGGTCAACAGCAGCGGGAACCCCGACCCACTCTCCTCGTAGCGGATGGTGACGTCTCCCCTGGTGAAATGCGACATTACAGTTCCTCCTTGTCGACTGTGATACTGGTGTCTCAAGCAATTGTAGCTTGGGAAACCGGGCCGTCAATGCGGACTGGGCCGTTGGGCAGGGCTGTCTCACCTGGCCAAACTGAACGCAATCCCCCGGATGCCCCGGCTCCCGGCGCGGTAGCTCGCATTCGTCACACTTCGACCGTCCGATGGCCCGTCTGGCGTGGCTTCGCGCTGTCCCACAGTCCCTCTCGCCGGATTACCACCCACTGAACTGTTTGTAGTAAAGTACCCGTGCGCCGGCCGTCGTTCTTGTTGCCCAGGTGACCGGATGGAGCGGCCCTATAGCCAGAATTCGACCCCTGCGCGTGTGAGATTCCGGGCGCGGATTGATCGCTGTCGGCACTTCAGACGCCAGTCAACAGGGTCGGCCGATAACACTACAAAAGGAACTCGATATGAACACTAATGGAAAGCCAGTCGCCGTCGTGATCGGGGCGACATCCAAGTGGCAGTCCGATGGACGCAACACCCACCTCGTCCACGGCGGTGATGTCGATGACAGCGAGCTTCCCGTCGGTGTGCGCTGGGGAGTGGGCGGAGCGATCTCCCTCAAGTTTGCCAGAGAAGGCTTCTACACAGTGCTGACCACCCGCAACGCCGCCAACGCTGCCCCGCTGGAGTCAGCGATTCGCGAGCAGGGCGACGAAGGCATGATCGTTGAGTTGGATCTCGCCCACCGCGACTCCATTTCGGACGCCTTTGCCCAGATCCGGGAGCAGGCCGGTGACCCAAACGTGCTGGTCTACAACGCGGGATACCTGGAGGGCCGCGATCTGCCTCCGGAAATGGAATTGCTGGAGCACATGCCCTACGAAATGTTTGAGACCGCCCAGCACATCTCCAGCAGCGGACCTTTCTTGGTCGCCAAGGAGGTGCTGCCCGCCATGCGCGAGCAAGGCGAGGGCACCATCCTGATCTCCAATAACAACTTTTCGCTGCGTGGACGGAAGCGGTTCACCGGCCAGTCACTGTACTACCCAAGGGTGCTGATGCGTGCGTTGTCGCAGGCTTTGACCGAGGAATATTCCGAGCACGGAGTGCACGTCGCCAACGTGGTGATCGACGGAATGATAGATTCCCCGGGTACCCGGGCCCTGCCGAGGGCCCAACAGCAGCCGGAATTGCTGATGAACCCAGAGAAGATCGCCGATGCTTTCTATTACCTGCACACTCAGGACAGGTCCTGCTGGACCCACGAACTCCAGTTGACCCCCTACGCCACCAAGCCGAGCTTCTGAAGCCCGGTCGCGTGAAAAGATTGCATCGGAGAGGACTTGGTTAGCTGAGAAACTACCTCGATAATTGTTGCAGCGCCCATTCCGTCATTCCTGCCGGAGTTGCAGCCCCACGGCGCAATCGGGGCTGGAATCCACAGGCTTCGATGGTCGACGTACGAAAACGGTGCCATGAGCTGGTATTGAGGCAGTTTCCAGCTGCCTCAACGCTCCTGGCGCAGCGCAAGGGCGGTAGACCTTGCAATCGGGGCCGGTCGCTCTGCTCAGAATGACAGGCGACGTCCGTGGATTTATAGTCGTCTTTTGGAAAATAACCTGACTGTATAAGAAGGAGCGCATTCATGGATATCGGAATGATGATGGTCTTCTCCAGCTACGGCTGGGACGAAGGCTCGGATGGCCAGATGTGGGAGGAGGAACTCCGTCTTGCCGAAATCGCCGCAGACGCGGGATTCGACAGCCTCTGGTCGGCCGAACATCACTTTAACGATTATTCCTTCGTGCCGGACAATATCCAGCTGATGACCCACCTGGCCGCCAAGCACCCCAACATCGACGTGGGCACCGCCGCCGTGATACTTCCCTGGCACAACCCGCTCAGGGTGACGGAAAACGCCGCCGTGCTTGATATGCTCAGCGGTGGACGGCTCAGGCTGGGCGTTGGGCGAGGCCTGGCCAGGCGGGAATTCGAGGCCTTCGGCATCAGCATGGACGAATCGCGGGACCGCTTCGACGAGGCGGCGCCGATGATTGTCGAGGCCCTCAAGACCGGCTTCATCGAGGGCGACGGACCATACTACAAGCAGCCCCGTATTGAGATCCGTCCCCGGCCCCAGCACTCCTTCGACGGGCGCATCTACGCCGTGGCCGCCAGCGACGAGTCTGTTCTCTCCGCAGCCAAGCTGGGAGCGCACATCGTCATGTTCGCCGACCGCCCCTGGGAGATGCGGATGCCAGGCATCGAGCGCGGCCGGGCCCTGCACCGCGAGTTTCACGGCACGGAACCTCCTACCCTGATGCTCTCCGAATTTGTCGTTTGCGGTACCGACCTGGCTAAGTGCGAGGAAGAAGCACGCCAATACCAGGGCAAGTTTGTTGAGAGCAACTTCCACCACTATGAGTTCCTGAGCGACCACTTCAGCCAGGTGAAAGGCTACAACGCGTACCAGCAGAAGGCCGAAATCGCCCGTTCGGCGGGCCTCGAGGGAGCGATCGAGGGTTTCATGCGGGCGGCCAGCTGGGGCACACCGGACAAGATCCTGCGGGGTCTGGAAGAACGCCGGGACTTGCTCGGCGAATTTGAGTGGAATGTGGCCTTCCGCTTCGGCGGCATTCCCTACGATGTCGCTGAGCGAAGCATTAAACTCTTCGCTGAAGAGGTGCTGCCGGTCGTGAAGTCCTGGTAGCGGCCTGAGCGCCACCACAGGCCGGGTGGAGACCTACGCCATCCGGCCTGTATGCCAAACAGGTCGCTCGAACTTGGTGGCTGGAATCAATGCATTCCACTTTGCTACTTTGGACTTCAGAGAATTGGCATCTAATGGGGCACTATCCACGGATGCGATAGCGGTTGAATCGCCAGCCACGTAGGTCCCCATGACACGCCCGGTAGACTACGAGGGTCTTGCATTTGCGTACTGCCGTTTTGCATACCCTCGGGCTTGCAACCATGGCCTTTCACTGTCGCGTAGTGGCGCATGGACGTGGCGGAGGCTGCCCCCGGCGTTGACAGCGAGCCCTGCTCGTGCGGAGAAGGGCCCCTGGCCGCTCACACACCCCTCAGCCCCTCCTTCCCTAACCTCTGATCGTGTCCTTGAAACAAGACACAGATACTCCTGACCAAGTTGCAGCAATGACTGGTTGCGGCAATTCTCTTTCTCTCAAGACGCTATTGCCCTGCCTGGACTGCTTGTTGACAGTCCCGGAGAAGGACTCTAGGCTAGCATCAACTCCGACTCGACACTGAGGGATACGGGTGTTTTATGGAGATCAAAGACCTGATTATTGATGATCGCCAAAGGGGAATATTCAGAGTCCACCGCTCGTCCATGACCTCCACCGATTTGTTCCAGCGGGAGCGGGAATACATCTTCAACCAGTGCTGGATCTACCTGGGGCACGAATCGGAAGTGGCGAACCCCGGGGACTTCCGGCGCCGCACAATAGCTGGCCGGCCGCTGTTCTTTGCCCGCGGCAGAGATGGCCAGGTGCGGGTGTTCCTCAATTCCTGTACCCACCGGGGTGCTTTGATCTGCCGCCGCGACGCGGGGAACGCCGATGTCCTGCAATGCTTCTATCACGCCTGGTCATTCAATACCAATGGAGACTTGATCGGCGTCCCTGGCGAAGACGCCTACAGCCCCTACTTCGACCGGAGCGAGTTGGGTCTGAAGGAGCCGCCCCGGGTGGAGAGCTACCGGGGCTTTGTCTTCGTGAGTTTCAACCCCTATGTCGAAGACCTGGTAACTTATCTGGCGGGCGCCAGAGACTACATCGACCTGATCGTGGACCAGTCCGAGGAAGGGATGCGGGTGGTGCCCGGTTCAAACAAGTACACCATGAAAGCCAACTGGAAGCTCTTGGTTGAAAACAGCCTCGATGGGTATCACCTTATCCCGACGCACCAGACTTATCTCGATTACATCTCCAGCCTCGGGACCGACGACACTGGGGAGACGATGGCAGCCCGGCTCCCCGGCGCCGCGAAGGCCCTGGGCAACGGCCACTGTGTGATCGAGACCGCAGCCCGGAACGGCCGCCCCATCGCCCATTGGCACCCGCTGTATGGCGAGGACGCCAGGGAGCCGATGGCCCAGGTCCGTCAGCGGCTGGTGGAGAAATACGGCGAAGAGCGGACCTACCGGATGGCCGACACTTCCCGTAACCTTATCATCTATCCCAACCTGGTCATCAACGACATCATGGCGATCACCATCAGGTACTTCGAACCCATGGCCCCCGACCACATGGACGTCACAGCCTGGCAACTTGTCCCAGGGGAGGAATCAGACGCCATGCTGGCCACCCGGCTGGACAGCTTCCTGACATTCCTGGGGCCGGGCGGCTTTGCCACCCCCGACGATGTGGAGGCCCTGGAATCGTGCCAGGCTGGGTTCCGCGCCACCGAAACCGAGTGGTCCGACATCTCCAGGGGCATGCTCAGACCCTCTCCGCAGTCATCGGATGAGCTCCAGATGCGTGGATTCTGGCGGCAATGGCACGCGAATATGCAGGGCATGAGCAAGACCGACGTGCAGGACGGTCAACCCCTGGAATCGGAAGCCGAAGTGGCTTTGGCAACGGACGATTAACGCCCTGCCGGACCGGGTGAAAGATGACAACCGTTAACAGGCCCACGCTGCGCGAGCTGGTTGAGGACTTCCTGTACAGGGAAGCGGCGCTCCTGGATGATTGGTGCTTGGATGACTGGGTCGATCTGTTTACTGAAGATGGCCGGTACGTGGTTCCCACCACCGACCTGCCCGACGGAGATCCCAGGCGCGACCTGGTGTTCGTCGACGACGACATCACCCGCTTGCGCGCTCGGGCGGTACGGCTTAACAGCCGCCATGCCCATCGCGAGTATCCGTGGTCGCGGACCCGCCGGTTTGTTTCCAACGTGCGTGTTGATGAGACCAGCGATGGCGAACTCGCTGTCACCGCAAACGTAATGGTCTATCGGTTCCGCAACGGTGAGGGTGCCCCATACGTCGGCAGCATCAACTACATCCTGCGGCGCGACGGCGGAAACTTGAAGATAGCGCACCGCCGCGCCGTGCTGGATCTGGAAGCCCTCTCCTGGCACGGTGCGGTAAGCATCATCTTCTGAATATACGGGCTACCCGATTCGTCCAGACTCCCAGGCGGTAGAGGCTAACGCGTGAAACTCGAAGGCAAAACGGCGCTGGTGACCGGCACGAGCCCCAACATCATGGGCGGCATCGCCGAGGAGTTGGCCCGCGAGGGTGCCAACCTGGTCTGCGTCGATGTCCGCGAGGAATACGCCGGGAAATGTGCCGCTGCCATTGCCGCCGAAGGGCACGAAGCCATTGGCGTGTCCTGCGACGTTACCGACGAGGCCCAGGTGCTCGCCGCCATATCCGCGGCCACGGAACGGTTCGGGGGCGTGGACATCCTGGTGAATGGCGCGGCCCAGTTCAATTTCAAGGGCGTGTTGAACATGCCGCTGGACGAGTGGCGCCGCCAGACCGACATCATTCTCACCGGTGCGTTCCTGTTCACCAAGCACGTGGCCCATTCGATGATCCAGCAGGACCGGAAGGGCAACATCATCAACATCATCTCCACCGCGGGACACCAGGGGGAGCCCGGCAACGTGGGCTACGGGACCGCCAAGGGCGGGCTGCTCAACTTCACCCGCTCGGTGGCCATGGAACTGTCTCGGTACGGCATCCGGGTCAACAGCCTGACGCCGACCGCCACCGGCCAATCGGAAGCACTGGAGCGGGCTGCCAGGTGGGGCGTGGAAGACTGGCCGGGGCCCCGCCTGGGGCAGCGTGCATCAGGCCTGCTGCCGGACGCCAGCAGAGGGGCGCCCCTGCTCAAGCTCCCGAGCCCGTCCCACTACGGCAAGGCTGCGGTCTTCCTTGCGTCCGACGACGCCGAAATGATCACCGGATTCGACCTGCGCGTCGACGCCGGTGCCGTTTCCAGGTACTGGATCTGGTCTCCAGGGGACGCATAGAGATCGACTGGAAATTTGAGGCGCAGCCGCCTGTCATTCCCGCGAAAGCGGGAATGACAGGCGGCTGTCGAATGGTGAAAATTAACCGGATTCAGCGGGTTTGGAGACAAACTACTTAACCCTTTCAGGAACAGGAGGCCAAGATGGCTGAGATACTAGGTGCGGGCGTTACCCACTATCCACCGATGTTGGTATCCGATGAAGAGAAGGCATTCCCGATCAACATCACGCTGGCCCGGGATGAGCGGGTCCCGGAGCATATGAAGAATCCGGCCAACTGGCCGGAAGCCATGCGCGTCGAGTACGGGGAGGACGAGGGTGCCTCTGCGGCGGCCCTTCACCGGGAACGCTTGGTGAAAAGTTTTCGGGTAATCAACGACGAGATTCAGGCATTTGAGCCCGACTTCGTACTGATATTTGGCGATGATCAGTACGAAAATTTCAGAGAGACTATCATCCCGCCCTTCTGCATTCTGGCGTACGAGGATTCGGAGTCTGTACCGTTCAGCAAGGGATTTGCGTCTGGCAAACGCAATGCCTGGGACGAGCCTGCCGACAAGGCGTTCAAGTATCGGGGCCATCCGGAGGCAGCCCGGTGGCTGGCCACCAAATTGATCGAGCAGGGCGTTGACATGGCCTATGCTTACAAGCCGCTGCACGACCCGGGCTTGCCCCACTCCATCCTCAACACCCTGCTGTTCTTCGACTACGACCGGAAGGGGTTTGATATACCGGTAGTGCCCTTTGCCGTCAACTGCTACGGGAGTAAAGTTATCAGCAACCGGGGCGGTATCCTGCCATATAAGGAAAACGGGAAGCTTTTGGAGCCGGACCCACCTGGACCTTCCATAAAGCGCTGCATGCAGGTAGGGGCGGCGACGGCCCGGGCGCTTAAGGAGAGCCCGTGGCGCGTGGCGCTGGTGGCCTCGTCAAGCTGGTCTCATGCCTTCCTGACTGAGAAGAACCACTTCCTCTGGCCGGATATTGAGTCCGACCGCGCCATGTTCGAAGCCCTACAGGCCGGCGACTACGACGCCTGGGGTAAGGTCTCCACGCCCCAGATCGAAGCCGCGGGCCAGCAGGAACTCCTGAACTGGGCCTGTCTGCTGGGCGCCATGGCCGAGCTGGACCGGAAACCCGAGGTCCTCGACTACGTTGAGACCTACGTGTTCAACTCCAACAAGTGCATGGCCGTTTTCCGGCCCTAGCGCCCCACGCACGTATTCCTGCAACGGGGCGAGCGCTTTCCGTTCACCCGGACCGGGCACTGGGCCCACCATCCGTAAGGGAAGGGGCGGCTGGCATTGCCGGTGTTACGAATCACCAAGAGTTTGAGGCGGAAAGCGCGCCCCGGTAGTTTGAAAACCCTGCCACTCCCTCAGATTTCGCCCGGGCCCCGCAGGGGCTGGCGGCGTTGTGTTGGCCGTAGCCTCTCCGGGCACCCCTGCGGCGGCTCTTTCCGAGGATTTTGGTACCACGGCCAGAATCCGGGCGATGCTTGTGCCCCCGTGGCGGCAGATTTCCTTTGTCGCCTCCATTCGGTTCGAGATCGGAGGGCGCACCATTGTCGTGCGGCCCTCGGTGGCCGTTCTGGTGCTGCTGGCTCTCTTCTACCTACAGGGCTTTGTATATGTGGGCACTGTGTATTTCCGTTGACCCCACCCGTGGGCCCTAGCCAACCCGAGCCAGCCGTGTGCTATGACCCGGGTATGGAAAATTTACTGCCTTGGCAATGGTTCATAGCGGTGCTGTCGTAGCTAATGGCACTGCTGACAGGAACGTTATTTTCCCGCATGTGTTTCCTGGTCAGATACCTGGAAAGAACATTGCGAGGCGTTGGGCCAGCACCAGCAGAACCCCAAGCCTGCTCCGCTAAATCCAAGCGGCGAATATCGTTGCAATATTCGCCACGTGGTGTCGTTCCCACCGAGGATGTCACTATCACCAACCTCTCCAGCCTGGACTGACAGGACTAACACGCCACGCACCCTTCGTACGTACCGGAACCTCTCTTCGTGGCCCGTTGTTGTAATACAAATTGGCAGTAAGTTTTCCCAGGCCGTATAGTGGGACCAATGACTGGCCTTCTTGAAGCAAAAGCACTGACCAAGCGGTACGGGTCTGTCCTTGCCCTGGACTCCGTCGACTTCGAGGTTGGCGAGGGCATTACCGGGCTGCTGGGGCCCAACGGCGCGGGAAAGAGCACCGCGATTAAGCTGTCGCTGGGGCTGATCAGGCCCACGTCCGGCTCGGCGGCGGTCATGGGGCGGCGGCCCTACGACTCGCCGGAGGTGCGGGAGCGGCTGGGCTACATGCCTGAACATGACTGCCTGCCCCCGGCGGCCAGTGCCGCTGAGTTTCTGTCCCACATGGCCCAGGTGTCCGGTCTCCCTCCGGCCCAGGCCCGCACCCGCGCCGCCGACATCCTCCGGCACGTTGGCCTGGAGGAGGAGCGTTACCGTCCCATAGGGCAGTACTCCACCGGAATGAAGCAGCGGGTGAAGCTGGGCCAGGCCCTGGTCCACGACCCGGTCCTGGTATTGCTGGATGAGCCGACCGCCGGCCTCGACCCCGCCGGACGGGAGGACATGCTACAGCTGGTGCGCCGCACCTGGCGGGAGTTCGGCATCAGCATCATTCTCTCATCCCACCTGATGAACGATGTCGAGAGCACCTGCGACCGCATCGTAGTCCTGGAGGGCGGCAAGGTCACTGAGCAAGGGACGGTGGCCGGGTTCACCGCAGATACCGAGGTCATCGTTCTCGAAGTTGATGACAAACGGGAGGAAGTCGCCGCCGCCTTGGCCGCCAGGGGAATAAACGCCACCCTGGAAGGACCGTCCATGACAGTGGAATTGCAGTCCGAGGACCAGTACGACGACATTCGGGACGCGGTGGCGGAAACGGGCGCGCGCCTGCGCCGGATGAGTCCGCGCCGCCGCCAGCTCGCCGAAATCTTCCGGACGGCCCAGTGACCGGTCCCCCGATGACCCCTCAAACGGGCCGCCCGACAGGCGCCGAGGTCTTCGATCTCGGCTACCGGCACTACGAGGGTCTGCGGGAAGGGAGGGCAAGAGCCCGCCGGGCGATATATGTCAACGGCCTCCGTACGACACTGGGCCTCGGCCGGGGTACGATGGCAAAGGTGCTCGCCATCCTGATGTTCGGCGCTGCGATGGTGCCGGCAGTCATTATGGCAGTGGTGGTGTCCCTGTTCGAGCCTGTGGCCGACGCCCTGCCCTCTCATGCCGACTACTATGAACTGGTCTCGCTGGTGCTGTTCCTGTTCGCCGCCATCATCGGCCCGGAACTGCTCTGCCCCGACCGTCGCGACGGCGTCATTCACCTCTACCTGGTTCGCCCCATCACGTCCACTGACTATGTCGCCGCCCGCTGGCTGGCGCTGTTTACAGTGACCATCGCCCTCGTATATTCGGGGCAACTGGTGCTCTGGATCGGACTGGTGCTGTCCGCATCCGATCCCGCGGAGTACCTCCGCCAGAACTGGCTGGACATCCCGCGCATCCTGGGCGCTGGGCTGGTGATTGCCGTGTTCCTGGCCACGGCGCCGCTGGCGGTGGCAGCGTTCACCGACCGGCGGGCCTACGCCGCTGCCTTCGTGATAGGGCTGTTCATCATCAGCGCCACGGTTTCCGGCGCGCTCACTGCCTGTACCGAATCGGGCAGATCCGGCGAGTGCGAGCAACGAGTCACAGGCGGAGCGGCCAAGTGGCTATCGCTGGTCAGCGTGGGGGAGGCGCCCACCATGGTCAACGATATCATATTCGGCAAGGACGATCCCGGCTTTGGCAACGAGGATGCCGGCGTTTCCGACGAACTCCCGCGCCTCGTGCCGGTGCTCTGGTACGCTCTGCTGACCTGCGGCCTCGGTGCCCTGCTTTGGAGACGTTATGAGAGGATAGCCGCTTGAATGCGCCGGGACCGGTGATAGAAGTCGACAACGTCTCCAAGTGGTACGGCGACGTGGTGGCGGTGAATGGCGTCTCG
The DNA here is from genome assembly GCA_965261885.1 of Dehalococcoidia bacterium. Lineage (GTDB taxonomy): Bacteria > Chloroflexota > Dehalococcoidia > Lucifugimonadales > UBA3495 > VXOI01. Next base: position 152,539 of record CBDHDY010000014.1, on the reverse strand, counting down.
GTGCAGGTGTTTCCCGGCATCACCGGGCTGCTCGGCCCCAACGGCGCGGGCAAGACGACGCTGCTGCACCTGATAACCGGGATGGCCGCCTGCTCCGAGGGGTCGGTCACCGTGCTGGGAGAGCCTTCGCGGAACAATCCTGAGCTGTACCGGCGGGTCGGCGTTATGACCGAGAAAGAGGGGGTCTACGGATTCCTCACCGGGCGGCAGTTTCTCGAATCCACCGCGAGGATGCGCGGTCTGTCCCCCGTTGCCCCAGCGGTGGACCGGGCGCTGGAGATCGTCGGAATGGCCGATGCGCAGCGTCGCCGCCTCGGCGGCTACTCCCGCGGGATGCGCCAGCGGATGCGCTTGGCGGCGGCCCTGGTGCACGACCCGGAGGTGCTGATACTGGACGAACCGCTGAGCGGCACCGACCCCCGGCAGCGCCTGGAGTTTCACGCCGCCATGCTCCGCTTCGCCGAACAGGGCCGCACCGTGCTGGTGTCGTCGCACATCCTGGAGGAGGTCGAGTTGCTGGCGGACCGCATCGTGCTGATGGTCAGCGGCAAGCTCGCCGCCGCCGGCGACATACGGGCCATACGGGAGAAGCTGGACGAACAGGCTTACCATGTGCGGATAGTGACAGATGCACCCCGAGCGCTAGCAGCGGCCCTGGTAAGCCTGGATGAAGTCGATTCGGTGAACCTCGGCCCGGACAGCGATCTGGTCGTCTTGAGCCGGAACGTTGGCGTGCTGCAGGAGGCAATCCCCCACCTGGCCCGGGAGCTGGGCGCGCGACTCTTCCGTGTTGAGCCGCTGGACGAGTCGCTGGAAAGCATCTTCGGCTACGTGGTCGATCGCTAGATGCGGGAGATATTCCTGCTCTCCATCCGGCAGTTGACCGGTCCGGTCCGGCTGGGACTGATCCTGCTGCTCTCCGCCCTGCCTGTTGTCCTGGCCGTGATACTCTCGCTGACTGGTGGACAAGATGGAATCGGGCGTGACGACTTCGTAAACGTCATGCTGAGCGGCCTGCTGGTCGCCGGAGTCCTGCCCATCGTAGTCATGACTCTGGGCACCGCCGTCTTCGGCAACGAGGTGGAGGACGGTACGCTGGGCAACCTGGCGCTGATGCCGCTGGCCCGCTGGCAGATCGTCCTGCCCAAGCTGCTCGCCACCTTGACCATCTCCGTCCCAATTATTGTCGCCAGCGGAGTGGTGACGTCTCTCATCGGACTGGGCCTTGATGTCCGAGCCGCGCTGTCGGTGGCCGTCGCCCTGCTGCTGGGCGTTGCGGCGTACTCGGCCATCTTCACTTGGACCGGACTGGTGACCGGAAGGGCGCTGGCGGTGGCCCTGCTGTACGTCATCCTCTGGGAAGGCATCATCGGCTCGCTCATCAGCGGAGTGGGCTACCTGAGCGTCCGGGGCTACACCTTGGCCATCATGCATGGGTTGGACTCCGAGGCCTTCGATGCTGTCGGCGACCGCGTGATCGCGCTCCCCGCGGCCATCGCGGGCGCGCTGCTGGTGACTGCCGTGTTCTACGGGCTGGCCGTGTGGCGGCTGACCCGCATGGACGTGCCCTGACCCACTCTGGAACTGCGGACCCCTTCTCCGCCTGGCTCTCAATTCAGTTCTTTCTCATCGTGCCGTTAGTGCTCGATTCCTCCGCCCCGTTGGGACAGATTGTCACTTCCATTGACAAAAAGTCCTGTTTCCAGGGGCTCTGTAAATTGACGCTCCCCTCCGCGTTCGCTAGACTGACCCGCCACCCACCGAGAATTTGGTCATCGGATGCCTCAACGGCGTCCGTAAGATAGACCTCATGGAAAGTAGAGCGCTGCCGCGATGAAAATCCATCACCTGTTCCCATATCTGCAGGTCAATGATGCCGCCAGGGCTATCGAGTTCTATACGTCGGTTTTCGGCGCGACTGAAAAGTTTCGACTGACAGATCCCAGCGGGCGCATCGGGCACGCCGTGCTCGATTTCGGCGGTACGACGCTCATGCTGGCTGAAGAGTTCCCTGAATACGGCATCCTTGGTCCGCTGACATTGGGCGGCACCTCGGTCACGATGCACCTGCAAGTCGATGATGCCGACGCGGTGATTAGTCGCGCGGCCAAGGCGGGCGCCGAAATCGAGAGCGAACCGGAAGACCAGTTCTATGGCGAACGGTCGGGCTGGTTGCGTGACCCTTCCGGCCATCGCTAGAATGTCGGCCATTTTCTCGCCGAGGTTACGCCGGAGGAGATGCAGCGGCGATTCACAGCGATGATGACAGGCACGGACAGCTGACCCGGCACGCTCGGCTCCAAGTCCCTGATCCCGTTCTTCCTGCCCACCCCAAGAGGTGCAAACCGGACATATCAATGGCAATGCTATGTGCCGCACGAACGGCGACCCCAAAAGCTGGGTGAGGTTCGTGCCTTCGGGATCGAGGGCACCGGTTACTGCGGCACCGGACTTGCCCGTTTCCTGGCCGGTCGGGGTCTTCCCGTCGTCGAGGCCAACCGGCCCGATTCCCTGACGTCAAATGCCTGGACACCTTGGACTCCGGGCCATACTTACGGTCAACAGGGCTCTGGTGATTGAGTTGGCCCGCTGCGACTAATTCCACTGCTGATCTTAAAATTGCGAGGACAGGTCAGGGGTTGTTGGTCTGTTTGGCAAGCCACTCCAGCAGGAAATCCAGGAACTCGGGAATGAATTCCGGTTCCAGACTGGCGTACTCCTCGAGACTGCCAGTCTCGGCGCTTTGGAACAGGTGGTTCGCTGGCCAGAGGCTCGCCAATGTGTGGCTGGGTACGTTCGACTCCCCAAGCGCCTCCGACATCGCGGTCGAGTTGATGTCGACCGGCACCAGAATATCGAGCACACCGTATAGAGCCAGCACCGGAACGTCCAGCGCAACAATGTCGGGCTTGGGATCGTATTCCACGAAGGACTTGAACCATGGGCTTTGCAGGGAATTCAACTGCTGGGCGACTGCTGTGTCCAAGTAAGCATCGATATCACCGAGCGATTGACGCATCTGCTCAGGGAGCGCTTCAATTTCTTCCCGTGCTGACTGCCGGACCGACTCTGCCACGTCGTCCCAACCCACCCCGCTGAGCACGGTGCGCAGGGTGAGCTCCTGCCGCGACCGGGCGTTTTCGATCTGCTCCCGGGTAGCGCCGCTCAATCTGAGAATTTCTACCAGTTGCGCTCGCAGCAGTTCATCGCCCCGGACTGAGGGAACAGCCAACAAGGCTGCGAAGTCCACGTCGTCCGCATGGTTCGCTACCAGGAGTGCGACGAGACCGCCCTCGCTGTGGCCGATCAGCCCGATCTGTTCACCATTGACGTCTGCTCGGGAGAGGAGCAACTCCACTGCCGCCTCGACGTCCCCAGCACGGTCGTTTAGGGTGGATTGCAGGCCGTCGCCGCCAGAGCCGCCAACGCCCCTGTCGTCGAATCTGAGTACGGCAATGCCGTTCCGTTCCAGGTGCCGGGTCATGACGTCAAACAATTTGAATCCGAACAGGTTTGAGTCCCGGTCCTGGTTGCCGCTGCCGCTGATCAGAATGACAGCGGGGAAAGGGCCCTCGCCTTCGGGGAAAGTTAGGTCACCCGCGAGGACAACATCGCCATTGAAAAAAGAGACTTCCTCGCGACGATATGAGGTGGTGCCTGCCTCATAGGGTTGAGACGACCCCGCTGACAACTCAGTTGGTTCCAGCCGGAAGGTGCCCTGGACGCTACCCTGGGTGAAATCCCCCTCGAACACCCCATCTCGCACCTCGCCTTCCCAAACGGCCAGTCCGATGGGAGAATCGAGCTCCAGGCGCAGGCGGCCGGACTCGAATGACACATCCGCCAGTTCCAGCCCGAACGCATTCTGGGCCGGAATGTCCATAGTGCCCCTTAGGCCATTTTCGGACTGGGACAGCTTCACCACCAATTCAAACTCACCCAGTCCCGGTAGGGTATTTACTCCCTCCCAACTGCCCTCCACGCTTGCGTTGTCCAGGAAGTCTGCTTCGGGCGTGCCGGCAGGCGAAGTAGTTCCGGTCGGCCGCGCCACAGCTGTCGGCGCTGGTGTTGCAGCCGGGGCAATTGTCGCCACCTGTATTGGCGTGGTATCAACTGGAACCGTCGGTAGAGCGTCGTCAGTGGCAGCCGGTGCCTGGGTGGCTGCTGCCGTTGGTGCCGGTGCGATGGTCGCCGGGGATTGTGCAGGCGGAGTTTCACTGCCGGTGCAGGCCATGAAAAGCGTTACCAAGGCCAGCAAAGCCACAAATGGCGAAAATGTCAACGGTGCCCGGATATTGGGCCACCGGGGCGGTTGACCGGATTCTGAAGCAAACGTGGCTGAAGCCATTGCCGCCCCCGATGATGCCGACGTCCTCGGCGATGTGGATGAAGTCGATGTCCTCGGCGATGTCGACCGGGATGATGTTGACCACCCCAGCGAGGAACCCGCCGCCCCTGCCTCCCCGGTGGCCCCTGGCCTGTGCAATAAGTGCGGCACCCGCGAAACACGCCGTGCCGGTTGTCCAGACCGACCCTTTGTGTCAGTTGCCGGACGGAGTCTACTCAGATTCATTACACATGGGAATTATAACGTGGCGCGAGAATGTGACATCCGCACAAACACCTCCAATAGACAACCTGCGCGGCTGTAAACGGCGGAGGTAAAGTGGACCACGCGTGCGGCTCGGCCGGCCTGATTTATGGCTGTCGATATCCAGGGAATATCTCTGCGTAAGTGTTCAGCAAGAATGCCACTTTATGTTCCTCAGCGGTATCCGATGGCGGGGTAGCCGGAGTTGCCCGGGACAGCCGACACGGCTGTCTTTCAGCATGGATGTATTTCCTCACGGCCTCTCTGTGGATGCCCAACTCCCTCGCCATACTCGAATGGACAACTCTTTACATACCAGCGCAGGGCAACCGTCTTTGGGTTTTTGGTCGTTCCCGGCACCAACGGTTTGTTTTACTGCCGCTGCGCTACTCTGTGCCGGAAGTCTCTTCTCAGTTCACCGAAGAGACAGAGAGATTCGTTTGCGCTCCAGGTCGACTTCAAGCACGGTCACCCACACCCGCTGCTGAATTTTAACGATGTCCGAGGGGTTGCTGACGAAGCGGTCCGACAGCCTGCTGATGTGAATCAACCCGTCCTGGTGTACACCCAGATCGACAAAGGCGCCAAACCCGGTCACATTGGTTACCACCCCGGGCAGCTTCATGCCTGCCGTCAGGTCCCCGATCTGGTTTATCCCCTGGGCGAAGTGAAAGGGTTCAAATTCCTGGCGTGGATCCCGGCCCGGCCGGGCCAGTTCTTCGATGATGTCAGTCAATGTCGGCAGCCCAACGTTATCTCTGATGTAGCGACTGGGGTCAATCCCATGGGCCACAGCAGCATTGCCCACCATCTGCACCAGTGATTGGCCCAGGTCTTGGGCAATGTCATCTACAACCCGATAGGACTCGGGATGCACTGCACTGGCGTCCAGCGGATGGTTACCGTCTCTGATGCGCAAGAACCCGGCCGCCTGCTCGAAAGCCTTGGGACCCAGGCGAGGCACTTTCTTCAGCGATTGCCGGGAGGCAAAGGGACCGTTGTCGTTCCGGTACTCCACAATTGCCTTGGCCAAACGAGGTCCAAGGCCAGAAACATACGAGAGCAACTGGCCGCTGGCCGTGTTCAGCTCCACGCCCACGCTGTTGACGCAACTAGCAACCACGTCGTCGAGGCGCTGCCTCAATGCTTTCTGATCGACGTCGTGCTGGTACTGGCCCACACCGATGGACTTGGGGTCTATTTTGACCAATTCGGCCAACGGGTCCATCAGGCGCCGCCCAATGGAAACCGCCCCCCGCACGGTGATGTCCTGGTCGGGGAACTCGGTCCGCGCCGCATCCGAAGCCGAATAGACCGAGGCCCCGCTCTCGTTGACCATCACCACCGCAATCTGGGGGTCCAAATCCAGCTCCCTCAGAAAGGCTTCCGTCTCCCGGCCCGCGGTTCCGTTGCCCACCGCAATGGCTTCCGCCTGGTATTGCCGGCAGAGCAGAAGCACCTTACTGGCGGCTTCCTCCCGCCCCCGCGACCCCAATAGCGGATAGACAGTATCCTGGTGCATCAGCCGGCCCTGCCGGTCCAAACAGACCAATTTGCAGCCCGTGCGGAAGCCCGGGTCCAGGGCCAGGATGTTCTTCTGGCCCAGGGCCGGAGCCAACAGCAACTGCCGCAGGTTGTCGGCGAATACCCTGATGGCCGCCTCTTCGGCGCGAAGCCTGACCCCCTTGCGGACCTCCGTTTCCATTGACGATTCCAACAGCGGCTTATAACGGTCATGAATGGCCAGCCGAACCTGCTCAGATGCCTGGGTTGACCCGCTAACAAAGAGCCTTTCCAGGATCGCGAACGCAGAGGAAACCGGAGGCGCTATATGCAACGAAAGCAACGCCTCCTTCTCTCCCCTGAACATGGCCAGTGCCCGGTGGGAAGGCACACCCGCAACAGGTTCCTGCCACTGGAAGTAATCCCGGTACTTGGCTGCCGACTCCTCCTTACCCGAAGCCACCGTCGCCGAAAATACTCCCGCGTCCCAAAACAGCTCCCGAATTGCCCTCCGCGCCGTGGCGTCCTCGCTGACCCATTCGCCGATAATGTCCCTGGCGCCGCTCAGGGCGTCCTGGACATTTTTTACCTCAGTGTCGGGGTTCACGTACTCTGCAGCCGCCAGGCCGACGTCAAAATCTTCCTGGCCCCAAATATACAGAGCCAGGGGAGCCAACCCTTTTCCCCGAGCGATGGCAGCCCGAGTGCGTCGCTTGGGCCTGAAGGGCAAATATACGTCCTCCAGGGCTGCCAGGGATTCAGCAGAGTGAACCGCCTGACCCAGTTCCTCCGTCAGAAGACCCTGCTTTTCCAGGGAAGACAGTATGGCCTCCCGACGATCCCCGAGTTCCCGAAGCTGCGACAGACGATCCCGAATATTGGAAATCTCCACCTCGTCCAGGGTGGAGGTATTCTCCTTCCTGTAACGGGCGATGAAGGGTACGGTTGCACCGTCGTCCAGCAAGGCAACGGTGGCGGCAACTTGCCTCGGCTCCAACTGAAGCTCGCGGGCAATTTGGGGAATCAAAAAATTATTCATGTTATTCATGGTGGACAGTCCATCGGGAATCGTCAGCTATATTGTGCATTTATAGTCCTGCAGAATCCTTGTTGAAGCAATTTTCTATTGAGCAATGGCTGTTTGGGAATGGTTCTGGGTCAACCGGTTGACGCTGCTCACCCAGTCCGTTAAGCAGTCCCGGAATTGTTCCGGGTCGATGCGGACGAACACCCCGGCAAAGGTGTCAGGGCAAGGTACCCCGTTGGGCAGGTCCAGAAATCTCTGGAACCATTCGTACTTGCATTGGACGAACAACTCTACGTCGCTCCAACCCTCAGCGCCCCCGATAACCGCGCGGACGGTCATCGCGATGATGCCCAAAAGTTGATGCCGCTTGCCTTGGTCCCTTCCGGGGTCCTACATATTGCCAAGATGTTCGCCCAAGCTGCCACCTGCATTACTGCTCACCACCACCATCCCTACTATCATATGCTTGCTCACCAATTTAATCTTGGCAGTCACCTTCCTTTTCTGGAGATTGCGGTTGCCCTGCCCTGGCCAGTAGTCCGTTGATAATTGACACCGGAATTGGGCTACACTAGGCTGTCGATTAAGCGGCGCCGGTATCGGGTGTCAGTGCACTCGTGGTTTAATCGGCCCGAGTGGTTTAGCCAGCCCCAAAGGAATACAGGTCTGGAGGTAAATCATGCCCGGAACTCCGTTGCCTATAGGGTCATTCACCTCCCCCCAGGTGAAACGGGTCCACTACGGTGAAGGCTGTCTTTCCGGTCTTCCGGCGGCGGTGGATGAGCTGGGCGGCACCAGAGTGTTCATCATCACCGGGCATTCCCTGATGGAGCAGGGAACAATCCTGGGGCGAATTCAAGAGTTGCTTGGCGACCGCTGTGTTGGGGTTTTTGGTGAGACGCGGCAGCACGTTCCCAGAGCCACGGTGTTGGCGGCTACCCGAGCGGCCCAGAGTGCTGATGCAGACCTCCTGATCAGCTTTGGTGGGGGCAGTCCCAACGACACCGCCAAGCTTGTAGCGTTGTGCTTGGCTGAAAACGTCACCAATGAGGGCCAACTTGACCGCTACCGTATCCGGTTCCAGTATCCGGATAAAGTGGAAATACCGGCGGTGCACAACCCGTGCTTACCCCACATTTCGATCTCCACCACCCTGTCAGCCGGCGAGTTCACCAACTTTGCCGGGGCCACCGACGAGGAACGCAAGGTAAAGGACCTGTATACCGGCGATGGGCTTTGGGTGTCGGAGGCGTTCCTGGACCCGGTGGTCACCACGGCGACACCGGGATGGCTCTGGGCCTCGACTGGTATTCGAGCGGTGGACCACGCCATTGAAACCGTTTGCTCCAATATCAGCTTTCCCTTTTCTGACGGACTGGCCCTGGAGGCGCTGCGGCTCTTGCAGCAACACCTACCCCGGTCCACCAGCGACCGTGACGACCTAGAGTCGGCCGGTTACTGCCAGGTAGCCGCCTGGATGTCCATCTACAACTTGACCAACGTCCAAGTGGGCCTGAGCCACGGCTTGGGCCATCAGCTTGGCGCCAGGAATGATGTTCCCCACGGGGTCACTTCCTGCATCATGCTGCCCCGAGTTATGGAGTTCAACCGCTCGGTGACGGCTCCGCAACAACGGCGGATTGCTGAGGCCATGGGTGTCGACACCCGGAACGCCAACGACGACGAGGCCGCCGCGGCGGCGGTCTCGGCCTTGGAGAACCTGATCGACACTCTCGGCATTCCCCGCCGGCTTAGCGATTGGGGTGTTTCAGAGGCTGACTTGGCCCTCATTGCTCAGGACGCCTTGGAAGACTTGGTGGTCGCAACCAATCCTCGCCCCATAGCCAGTCAAGAAGAGGTCGTGGAGCTACTGCACCGGGCGCTTTAAGCGTTGCCATGGCTCCGGTGGACTGCAACGCCTGTGCAAAGTCCGTAAAACCACACGCCGTCTTTCCAGCGGAGGCCGGAATCCAGGATCTCTTACCGGAATACGGTGCAGTTCTCTTGGCATTCCTGGGTCCCGGCTTTCGCCGGGAGGACGGCAGGGTCTACTGAAACCGGCCCTCGCAGACCGTCTTGATCCGACCTGGGGCTCTGCACATGCCCTACGGCGGGCTGCTGGGACGATTGCAAAGTCAGAGTGATCCTCCAGATGAGCGGGCGATGGTCTGTTCCGGCACCAGAGTGGCGAAGACTTCCCATACTACTGAGTCAAGTCTGAAGTGTCAGGATAGAGACGCCGGATTGTTTGGCCATTGATTCCGTGAGCCAGGTTTGTCCGGGGAATGTCTGAAGTGGACCCTGTTGTTTGGACAAGGTCCACCTCATGGCCGAGGAACCACAAGCTCTGCAATGTGTAAAGGGCGCGCTGCGTCTGCGTGTTGGTGGGTTCGCCCGAGTTGTTGGCGCCCGAGTGCCAGACCCCGAGGCAGATGCAACTGGCCAACGCCTTCTGCCGCCACCGGGAGTTGGCGGAGGAAATCTCCCATTGAAAGAGAGTGATTAGAAGGCCTCCATACTCATCGCTCGTTGCCGCGAAGTTCAATTGTCGATACTATCGGGGCAATGGATGGTCTATCTTGTCATCTACAATCCAGGACAACAGAGGGGACGATATGACGTTGAACGGCGTAGCGACTCATGAAGTAGCAGCGAATGGAGTGTCTCCCAACGGATCAGCTTCAGTGGAACTGATCCTGCAAATCAATGACAGCGATTTATGCGGCGAACTCGCAGCGTACCCGGAAGGGCACGAGCGTGAGGAGTTCGCCATATCCGCTATGAAGATAGGCGTCATTGCTCTGCGCCAGGCGCAGGGCCGCATAGACGCCGACCGTGTGCGCCAAGAGGGGGAGCGGTTTGTGGACAACATGCGGGTTGCGCTCGAAACCTACCAAAAGGAGGTTACCGGGCAGATTGGCCTCTGCCTGAAAACCTACTTCGACCCGGAAGGCGGCCAGTTCTCGGAACGTGTCAAGCGGCTGACCGAAAAGGACGGTGACCTGGAAAGGGTTATCCGGGCGCAAGTTGAAGGCAGCGATTCCGGGTTGGCCCAAACCCTGACCACCCACGTGGGCAAGGACAGCCCGCTGATGCGGACGCTGGACCCCGAAGCCACCACCGGCTTGATTCAACAGCTGACCCAGTCCACGGAAGCGACGCTGGTGCAGCAGAGGGAGACAATCCTCAAGGAGTTTTCGCTGGACAACGGGGAGGGTGCTCTCAGCCGGCTGGTAACAGAGTTGAAGACCAAGCACGGCGAGGTTGGCGACGCTCTGGACAAGCGCATCAGCGAGGTTACCGGCGAGTTTTCGCTGGACAACGGGGATTCGGCCCTATCCCGCCTGATGCAAGGGGTCCAAAAGGCACAGCGCCAAATCAGCAGTGAGTTTGATCTCAATGAGGATGGCTCTGCCCTGGCTCGGATGCAGAAGAAGCTGCTGGAGGAAATTGAGAAACAGAATAAAGCGAACACTGACTTTCAAACTGAAGTAAAGACCGCCCTCGCTGAAATGAAAGCCCGTAAGCAGGAATCGGAACGAGGCACCCACCATGGCCTGGTCTTCGAGGATGCAGTATTTGGTTTCGTCAGCGAAAGGAGCCAAGGGGCGGCCGACATTGCCGAACGTACCGGCAACACCACTGGGCTGATCAAGAACAACAAGAAGGGTGATGTGGTCATAGAGCTTGGCCCGGAAGCTGCCTCTGCCGGAGCCAGGATTGTAGTCGAAGCCAAAGAGGACGCCTCTTACAACTTGAAGAAAGCGCTGGAGGAACTGGAGGAAGCCAGGAAGAACCGGGGCGCCGGTATTGGCGTCTTTGTCTTTTCCAAACGAACGGCGCCCAGTGGCCTGGAGGTTTTCAACCGTTACGGTAACAACGTGGTGGTCATCTGGGACGCGGAAGACACCGGCAGTGACGTGTTTCTTGATGCTGGCCTGTCGGTCGCCAGGGCTCTTTGTGCGCGGCCCAAATCCATTAGCGAAGAAGTAGATGCGGACTTTGAGACTCTGGAAAAGGCCATCCTGGAAATTGGACGGCAAGCCGACGGGCTGGATGAAATCACCAAGTCCTCAGAGACCATTCGCAGCAGCAACGATAGAATTGCTAAGCGCGCCGGCATCATGAGGGAGGGTCTGAGCAATCAAATCGGCATCTTGAATAAAAAGGCCGACGGGCTGAAAGAGTTGATAGGCAACCTTGCCTGATAACGCGGCTGACCCAGATGAGACATGGGATTTTTTCATTCGCGCCGGCCAGGAATATAGAAAGCACCTGGAGAGCCTCGGAGTACATGATGACACTCTGTGTCTCTAATGCAGGCAACTACTTAATACCGATGCCCTTGAACTGATCGTCAAGTACAGCGAGTGCTTGGAAAGCAAAATCGCGAATGGAAAGAGACATCGGCCCTTGTATCCCTTTGCTGCCTCTCCGATGGCTTGGAACCCTTTGGCCGCTTCTCGCTTCGGGTTGTTCGCCCGCCCGCCCTTTTTCATTTCTGCTTTGTGAGTATCAGGATGGCGGCGATGCGCCGGGCGGTGTGCGTGAAGTGCTCGACTTCCTCGAGGCGCATGTTGCGGTCGAGAATGTTCTTGTCGCGGTAGGAGAGCCACTTCTTGAGGACCTGGTATCCGCCCAGCTTGTAGTTCCAGACGGCGGCGGGCACGTTGCTCCATCGGGCGTTGCCGTTCAGGTGTATGTCGAGGGTGCTGTGTCCGAGCCCGTCGGCGGCGTCGCCCAGCGCCTCCCGCTCCGGTGCGGTGCGCGCTGCACGGCGCGGCCCGAGCCGGGCATCACGGCATCGCCGGTGCCGAAGTGGCCCCAGCCGGCGGTCAGCGCGAAGTCGTTGCCAGTCATGTTGTGGCCGTCGGCGGTGGACGGGACGGCGATGGCCGCCAGCTCTGGGCGCAGCGAGCCGGCGGTCACGCCCGGCACCGGCGTCTCCGGGTCCAGCAGGGCAGCCAGCTCGCGGCCCCGGGCGGCGGAGGCGCGCAGCTCGTCGGCGGCATCGCCCACGTCTGCATCAGAATCGCCGCCGGACCAGCCGGGCAGAGGGATGCGGGGCCACTCCATCCGCAGCGCGCCGGCGTTGGCCTCCCGGTAGGCCGGGTCGTGCAGCACCGCCAGCGCGTGATGGAACAGGTCCTCCACCCCCAGCCCCAGCCGGTCGAGGTAGCGTTGCGCCGCTGCTCCCCGCCTCCGTCCAGCATCGATTGCTGGCCATCCTCTTGTTCGGTGCGGAGCCAGGCGGGGATACAGGTAGCGCTGCGGTCCATAAGGTCAAGGCTTCCCAGGTGTGAGATCACCTGGGAAGGCGCCCAGTCTCGACGTGGCTTCTGTTGAGTAACTAGCCAGATGTTTCCCTTAAATATATGAAATGGGTAGCGGGGGCTCTTCTCGCGCAATAGCTTGGTTTCCGACTCCCAGTAAAGCCATCGATTGTCGAACGGCCGGTAGGCATGCCGCACAAATCCGCTGTTCTTCGGTCCGCCTCGCTTTAACAGTTCGTCTCGTACAGAACGCGCATCAAATCGGCCAGTGTCAAACATTACACGAGGATAGGAACGTGCAACGATCTCGTGGCTTAGAGTTGGGTTGAAGTAGTCGGCAATTCGATCTTGAAGGCGTTTGAGGTCAATATCTATGAGGAACGAATCTCGGCCAGTCTGAACGCCTTGAAAAGATGTTGGAAACAGGTCAGTCAGCGAGGGCCAGTCGCTCCACCCCTGTTCAGCTACTATCGGCCTGAACGGCAGCCCAAGTTCGAGCTGAGACTCTATCTCGGCATACCCAGAGTCAAATTCAGTCGAATCAAGACTGTCCAGCAAGGCTGTCCGGCGTTGCTCTGCCCTTGCTGCTTGGAAATCTCTGTAGAGCAGCCTCCCGGAGGTAGGCTTTTCAGAAACACTCCCTGATTTGGACAGCAGGGTTATCGCAGTCCCTATCCTGATGCCCGGCGACTTTCCCTGAATGGCAAATACTGTCTCGCTGGTGCGTCCGTCGGGGGCATATTCCGATATGATGCGGTCGCCGTGCAGATTGTCTATGCGGATGGAATCGAAGGCCTCCAGGTAACGTTCGCGCATTCCGGTGAAGGACAGCCCGTCCAGCCACGAGTAGTTGGAGATGAAGCAGACGACGCCGCGCCCGGTCTTCTCCGCGATGCGCCGCTCCGCCATGCGGAAGAAGCGCACGTAGAGGTCGTTGAGGCCCTGCCCCTCGGGTTTCTTCACCTGGCTGGTGGTGCGATAGGCTTCTGAGAGCTCCCGCTCCTCGTCAACGGCCATGCCCGCGAGGCCGTTGTAGGGCGGGTTGCCGAGGATGACCAGCACCGGCGTGTCCTGCTTCACCCGTTCCGCCCGGTCGCGCTCCTCCTCCAGCTCGGGGATGTACAGCTTCTGCTGCTCCCTCGGCTCCCAGCCGGTGAGGGCGTTGGTGAGGAACACCCCGGCCCGCTCCTCTTCGTCGTCCGACAGGGCCGCGTCCAGGGCCTGCATGGTCAGGCCGACCTGCAGGTGGGCCACCACGAAGGGGGCGGGCATGATCTCGAAGCCGAACACCCGCTCGGTGGCCGCCTTTTTCACCCGCGCCCCGGCGAGGGCGCCCAAGCCCTTGCCCTGCAGGTTGGCGGCGATGCGCTTCAGCGTTTCGGCCAGGTAGGCGCCGGTGCCGCAGCAGGGGTCGAGGACGTAGACATTCTCGGCGGCCAGCCCGTCCTCGATGTCCAGGTCGTCCTTCAGGGCGCGGTCGACGCGGGCCACCATGTAGCGCACCACCTCGGCGGGGGTGTACCAGACGCCCAGCTGCTTTCGCAGGGCCGGGTCGAATTCCTCGAGGAACGGTTCGTAGAAGTAGGGCACTGCCTCGCCCTCGTTGAACCTGGCGAAGAACGCCTCGCGGTCCACCCGGTCCAGGGCCGCCGACGTCCAGTCCAGGACCTCCACCAGCCCCAGGGGCTGCAGCCTGCCGGGGTCGGAGAGTTGCTGGAACAGCGCCCGGATCACTGGGGCCCGCAGGTGCCACACCGCATCGTGCCAGTTGAACGGCCCCTTGGGCGACGGAGACTGCCGCGCCCACAGCACCCAGGCGGAAAAGACGCCGTAGAACAGGGTCTGCACCAACGTCGAGCGGAAGAAGGCTGCGCCCCTGTCGCCCTCGAACTTCACGCCCAGCGCCTCCTCCAGCGCCGTGCGCACGGCGTTCAGCGACGACGCGTCGCCGGAGGCCTCCACGCGGGCCAGGCCGTCGCGGGCGTAGGAGGCCAGCAGCCGGGCCAGGTCGCGGGGCTCGGCCAGCGCTGCCCGGTGGGACAGGGCGCGGCCCAGGTATTCGGCCAACGCCGGACCGGCCCTGTTGGCGAAAGCGCGCGGGTGCTGCAGTTCCTTGTCGAAGTCAGCAGCGGAGTCGGCCAACCGGAAGGTCTCCAGCGTGGCGGGGTTGCCGTTGGCGTCCTCGCCCAGCAGGACGAAGTCGCGGGTGTTGGTGACCAGCACCAGCCGGTACAGCCCCCAGTACTTGCTGACCTGCGCGCTGTCGGCGGTGAGCCAAGCGTCGTCGGATGCGGGCTTGACCTCCACCACGCCGCCCTCGGGGAGCTGACCCTGCTTGGGCTGGCCCTTCGACACCTGCTTGGCGGCGAAGAGGCCGAAATCGGGGTGGTCCGCGCCCTGCTGGGCCAGTTGGCTGACGCAATACACTTTGGGCTTCAGCGAGCCACCCACGGCGTTCAGCAGGTTGCCCAGCGGGAGGTAGTAGGACGTCTCGGCCGTGCCGCCGCCCGAGGCCTTGATCTTGCGGAGGTCGTCGAAATAGTCCTCGACCACCGCCCTCAGTTTGCTGTTGTCTGGCATCTCTAGTCCGCTGATCGGAATCGGGCTTCAGGTGGCGGCGTTCAAGTCGGTGCCGTCCCATCGCCGATGAAGGGGTTGAGCACCTCGACGCCCGCAGGCTCGACGGGCCGGACGTTGGGGGTTGCCACGGTCAGCCCGTGCTCCAGGGCCGCGGCGGCGATGAGCAGGTCGGCCCCGGCGTGCCCCAGGGTTGCCGGCTACTGGCCCCAGCACAACCACCGCAGGCTGCCCGCGACGGGTCACCCGCTGCGGTTCGCCGGCCAGTGCAGAGTCGACCACGACGCTGAACCTGTTCCTGGCATCCTGCAGGGGCCACTCCGCCATAGTTCTCGCCAACTGGCCGTTCTGGCTAGAGTATAGGCCGGAAGTTCATCCGGGCTCAACAAAGCTCAACCTGCCTGACGGCCACTATAAGCGGCTTGGGGCGTCAAAGACCCGCACGCCTGATGGGGTCAGTTGGGCTGCTAATCCCCCAGGCCCTCGAACCAAGGCATGACCAGGCCCTCGTTGACGAAGGAACAGTACGAGTGCCCCCAGTCGGGCAGCTCCTCGTACCTGGCGTCGTAGCCGAGCCGGTTCAGTAGTGCGTGGCCACTGCGTATGGTCTCGACGGGAAATATGTGGTCCAGGGCGCCATGAACGATGTGGATGGGCAGGCCGATCCCCTGCTTCCGCCGCAGCATATCGTCCATCATGCCGTGGAAGTCCCCCGCGATGGGTGCGATCCCGGCGAACAGTTCCGGCCGAGTCAGCCCCAGCAGGTACGTGTACGTTCCGCCGTCGGACAGGCCCGAAAGGTACACACGGCTCCGGTCCACGGCGTACTCGGCACACACCTCATCCAGCATTTCCGCCACCGACCGGGCGTCGCACTCTGGTTGCAGAATCGACCATGTGACATCGAGAGACTTGGGGGCCATCAGCATGTAGCCCCGGCTCTTGGCGGGACGCAGCCATGACCAGATGAAATGGTCCCCGCGCCCGTAGGCCCCATGCAGGCCGACGATCAACGGCCATTGGCGGTCCGGTGAGTAGCCCTCCGGAACGTACAGCGAGTAGTCGGCCAGCGGTGCGGCGCGCCGACGGTGAATCACCCCGACTGGCGCGTCGGCGTCCTCTGCTGGCGTCTCCAGCTTCGCCAGCGCATCCGGCAGCAGCCAGTACTCCGACAGCGTCGGGGTGCGCGCCCGGATGCCGTACAGCACCTGCAGACCACGGCACAGCGACCGGCGCATGTCCATGGCAGTCAGGGAGTAGCTGTTCGCGTCAGCACTGAGAAACGCCGTGCAGGCGTTTCCGCAATGCCTTGTACCGGCAACGAACAGGTCGTGAAACTGCTGGAATTCTTCCGCAGGTTCGACCTGCTGGAGCATGCCGGCCAATTCCGAGAAACCGTCCGGCACCACCTCCCGCAGTTTGGCCTGGAACTCGCCCAGCCGCTCGATGCGCATGTCGTTCTGGATTGCCTCGAACGCCCTGAGGAACTCGAGAAGCTGTTGTTCCACTCCCTGAACCAAGAACTGGTAGTCCTGGCCGGCCATAGTTCCGCCTCTGCCTCGGTTGGCTGTGCGAGCATCGTAGTTGCGGCCATAGATGCGGTCAACCTTTGCCGAGTTTTGGCCCCACCCCTATAATCGGCATCGACTGGACCCCGAATGCTACGCTCAGGAGGCCCGACCATGGCAACTGCAAAGGTTAATGGCGCGGAACTGTATTACGAAGAGAACGGCAGCGGCCCTCCCATCATCCTGTCCCCCGGCGGGCTGCAGGGTGTGGCCAGCAGCTACTCCCCGGTGGTGGAGGCCCTGTCGCAGGAGCACCGGGTGATTGTCTACGACCGGCGGTTCGGCGGGCAGTCGCGCAGCCCGATGGTCGCGCAGACCTGGGAAATGGTGTGCGACGACGTGTTCGGCCTGATGGACGCGCTGGGTCTCGAGCGGAGCATCCTGGGCGGCGGGTCATTCGGTGCCGCCATCTCCTTCGGCTGCGCCCATCGTCGGCCGGAGCGCGTCCGGGCCATCTTCCCGTCCAACATAGCCGGCGGCGTAATCTGCGACGGCTACCTGACGTCCAAGGTGTTCAAGAGCATGGAGATCGCGGCTGCAGATGGCATTGGCGCGGTTATCGACGCCTTCGATGCCGATGACCGCTTCGCCCCGTACAGTCCGGAGATCGCCCAGACCGATGCGGAGTACCGCAAGAACCTGGAGGCTATGGACACCGAGGAGTTCATCCAGGTGATGCGGGACACCGCCCACGCCCTGTTCGGCGGACCGTTCCCGACGCTGGGCAGCACCAAGGAGATGCTGAGGAGCATCCGCGTCCCCACGATGATCATGCCAGGCTATAACGACGTGCACCCCAGGTCCGTGGCCGAGATGGCCCACCGGCAGGTCCCCAACAGCCAGTGGGGAGAGTGCAAACCCCACTCCGACGAGCCGGAGAAGTACGCCAGGCGAGTGCTGGAGTTCCTGGCTGGCGTGGAGGCCAACGGGAGCTAGTCGGCGATCTCGCTGACAGGGATTCCTGCGGGTTCAGGAATCAGAGGCTTACATGCTTGGCGACGGGGGCCTGCAACAAGCTGTCATCCGGGGGAGGGACTAACGGAACGATGAAGCTGGTATCGGTGTATAGCCGCGCCACCTCCAGTTCATACATCTTTTGCAGGTTCATCCAGGTTTCTGGCGACATCCACAGGGCCTTGCCGATACGCATTGCTATATCGCCGGTTATGGGGCGATGGCCGTTGACGATTGTAGTGATGCGTTCCGTAGGCACCTCAATAACTGCTGCCAGCCTGTCATGGCTAATTGTCAGATCTTCCAAGATTTCCTCAAGGAATATGCCGGGGTGAATGGGAGGAATAACGTCTTCCGGGCCAATGGATTCAGGAGCAGTCATAGCGCATTCCTCGCTAATGGTAGTCGGTGATTTCGATTTCCGTGGCGCCGTGTTCAGTCCAGACGAAGCACACTCGCCACTGATCATTGATGCGTATGCTGTACTGCCCTTCCCGGTCGCCCCGAAGTGCTTCAAGACGGTACGAAGACGGGAAGCGAAGTTCGCCAAAGGAGGCTGTGTTGACCACGCGAAATAGTCTCTCCTTCGCCCGTTCCCGAATGTCCGGGGGAAGCCACCGGACATAGCGGCCTTGGAAAACCAACTCGGTGTCCCGGTTGGCGAATCGGTTCGACAGAATTTCTGACACCAGTTTACACCGTCACCCCCGTGAAGTTGAAGCGAGACAGCTTGAGGGCTGGTACGCGGGTGGCGAAGCCTACCTCGTTCAGCACCAGCTTGGCCTCGTCGCCCACGCCCTCTACGCCAGCCAGCGCATCGACGTAGGACTGGGTGAAGCGCAGGTCCTTCACTGGGTGGCGCAGCTGGCCGTCCTTGATCAGGAAGGTGCCGTCGCGGGTCATGCCGGTCATCACGCAGCCCCGGTTGTGGGACAGGCGGGTGTAAAAGAACCGGGTGATGTACAGCCCCCGCTCCGTGGAGGCGATAAGCTCCTCCACCGAACTGCTGCCCGGCCGCATGAACAGATTGGAGGCGATGGGCGGGCCAGTGAAATACTGCTGGTGTCCTGTGGACTGCACTCCATCCTGGGCAGCGGTGTAGGTGTTGTGCACCGGGCCGTTCACCACTCCGTTCTCGACCAGTTCCATCCGTTGGCGTGGCACTCCCTCCACATCGAATGGCATGGGCCAGCCATCCAGCGCCCCGCCATCGTCCCAGATGGACACCGACTGGCTCATTGCCCGTGTGCTCTGGAGATCGCACATCCAACTGCGGCCCTCCTGCACGGCCTGCGCTCCCATTCCGTACAGGGAAAGCGCCTCCAGAATGTCATCGACGGCGTAGTGGTCCAGCACCACGGTGAATTCGCCCGGAGAAATGGGCTGCGGGTCCTTGCCCAGGACCGCCTTGTCCACCGCCTCGCGTGCCAAGGCCGGGTAGTCGATCTCCTCCAAACGCCAGGAGCCGCCCTTGGCCCAGCCTGCGGAGGTGTCGCTGCGGGTGGTGATGATCAGTCCGGCGAAGGTGCCGGCGTGGTAGGCGCGGGTGCCCCGGCTGCTCACCACCGCGATCTCGTGCACCCCGGTGCGGCAGGCCCCGGCGGTGTCCAGTCCCTCGGCAGCGCCCTTACGGCAGACTTCGTTCACCATTTCAGCCCGCTTCAGGGGCGAGCAGGTGGCCGCTGATTCATCCCAGCTTGCCACTCGTGGCGCCGCCTGCGGCTCCGGCAGTCCAGGAAAGGCGGGGTCTGCGGGCATCAGCAGGGCGTTGCGTCTTGCCGCCTCCATTGCTCGTCGGATGCCATCTTCCGATGTGTTGTTGGTTGTGGCCCGCCCCACCCGCTTTCCCTCTACGGCGCGGATGTTCAGCGTGACGTTGCTGTGGGAAACATTCTGGTGGATGGCGTTGCCTGCGAACCGGGTCAGGCCCAGGTCCTGGCTGCTCAGGTAAATGTCGGTTTCCTGGGCCGTGGATAGCGTCAGAGCGCGCTCCAACAGGTTGAGGGCCGCATCCTCGCCGATCATCGCATCACCCCCACGCGCACGTTGCGGAAGCGGGCTGGGGCGGCACCATGTCCTGTGTGGCCCAGCTGGCCCGGCTGCCCCTTGCCGCAGTTGGGCGTTCCCCACATGGTCCAGTGGTTGGTGTTGCACACTGCATCGCAGGAGTTCCAGAACTCCGGCGTGATGCCGGTGTAGGTGCAGTTGCGCAGCAGCCGGCCCAGCTTGCCGTTCTTGATTTCGTAGCCCACCTCGGTACCGAACTGGAAGTTGTAGCGCCGGTCGTCAATGGACCAGGAGCGGTTCATGTCGACGAAAATGCCGTCGTCGGTGTCGGCGATGAGGTCATCCAGCTCCCACTCGCCGGGCTCCAGACTGACGTTGGTCATGCGGATAAGCGGCAACCGGTTCCAGGACGACGCTCTCATGGTGCCGTTGGACTCAAGCCCCAGGGTGGCGGCCGTTTCCCGCGACATAAGGTAGCCGACGAATCGGCCTGCCTCCACCACAGGCGTAGACTGCGCCGGAACGCCCTCGTCGTCCCAGCCAAAGGAGCCGAGGCCGGGCAGGCGGATGCTGTCGGCGGTGATGTTCACCTGCTCTGAGCCATAACGAAAGTCGCGCAACTTTTCGGTGGTCAGGAATGAAGTGCCAGCGTATGCCGCCTCCGACCCAAGCACGCGGTCCAGCTCGATGGCGTGTCCGCAGGACTCGTGGATCTGCAGGCCCACCTGCGAGCCGCCGATAATCAGCGTGGTCGTAATGTCCGAGGGGCAGCGGTCGGCGGTGAGCAGGGCCACGGCCTCGCTGGCGACCCGCTCGGCGTTTCCGGTGAGGTCGAAGTCCCGCACATACTCCCAACCAGCGCAGCCCTGTTGGCGCCCCATCGACTGGGGGTACGAGCGGCGTTGCACCTCTCCGCTACCCACCGCGGTGGCCTGGATGCCGCCGCCGGCCTCATAGATGGTCTGCTCCACGTCGGCGCCCTCGCTGCTGGCGAAGGCCTTGCGCTCGCGGATGAATATCAGGTTGCCCGTTCGTGCGGAGATCCCCTCGACGCGGGCCATCCGTTCATCGGTGTCCAGCAGCAGCGCCAGCTTTTCTTCGGGCGCGATGCTGAATGGATCGACCTCAACCGGTGTGGTGTAGAGCCCCCGGCTGGTGACTGGCGGCCCCAGCTCCACCTTCGGCCCGCGTGAGGTGGCTGAAGCCTTGGCTATCTCCACCGCCAGCGCTGCGGCCCGGTCGACAGCCTCCGCAGTCATGGTGTTCGTAGACGCGAATCCCCACGCTCCATCCACTACTACTCGCACACCCATGCCCAGCGATTCGTCGTTGCTGATCACGTCCACCACCCCGGTCCGAACCGAGTAGCGTTCCTGCGCTGTCTCCACCATCCGCGCGTCGGCGTACGACGCTCCCCGCGCCGCCGCAGTGTCCAACGCACGGGCTATCAGACTGTCCATATCGAGTAGCTCCCTACGGTAGGCTGCGCTGATTTTGGTCTATTGGTTGCAGGGGCGCAAGTGACGCAGGCCCGCCTTGCAGCGATGTGAGAAGGTGATTATCCTTTGATCGAAGAGGAGAGCAAAGCTATGGAAATCACCTTCAGTGAAGAATACTTGGCCCATATCAGGAAGTTGATAGATTCGGGGCGCTATCCGTCAGCTGACGCCGTGATTGCACGGGCTTTGGGGCTCCTGGAAGAGCGCGACCTGGCGGACAGCGATCCAGCAATTGCCGCCGAATTGGCCGAAATCCGCTCCAAGGTGATGCAGGGCATCGACGACCTGAAGAACGGGCGCCATACAAAGTATGAGTCAGCGGATCAGTTGGTGGCCGACATAAAGAGCAGGGCCAAAGAGCGAAGGGACGGTGACACCGCCCGAAAAGAGGCGTTCATCGGCTGATGGCCTCTTATTTCCTGTTGGAAACTGCTCAAAGAGACCTGCAGGGCATTTGGAGGTTTCACGACAGAGTAAGCGGTGAGCAGCTAGCAGATCAGCGAATAGCCCAATTGCACTATACCTTTGAATTGATAGCGGAGTATCCCCAAATTGGGAGACCGCGACCGGAATTGAATGAGGATGTCCGCAGTTTCGTCACGTCCAGTCCCGCATACACGATTTTCTATTTTCCCTTGGAGGACCGTATTGAGATCACCCATGTTCTCCACGGTAGCCAGGATGTAAGCCAGCGGTTTGAACCTGACGACTAATCCCCCAGCGGCGGCCTGCGCAGGTGCCAGTCCGTCACCTGCTGGTAGGCGTGGGCTACGCGCATCAGCAGACCGTCTGCCATTGGCTTTCCCACGATCTGCAGTGACAGCGGCAGGTTGTCCTCCGTGAACCCGCAGGGGATGGACAGCGCGGGCAGGTTCGCCACGTTGAACGCTCCGGTGAAGTTCCTCACTCCTGAGATGCGGCTGCGTGCGTCATCCTGGCTCTTGATACCCGCCTCCGTTGGCAGCAGCGGCGCCCCCGTCGGCGATGTGGGCAGCACGATGACGTCGACTTCGTCCAGAGCCTCGAGCACCGCCTGTCGAATCAGTGTCCTCACCTTCTGCGCCTTGTAGAGCGCCTGTGCCGGGGTGAGTATGGCCGTAAGCAGCCGCACCCGCGTGTTGTGGTCGTACTCGGCGATCCTGGTCTTGAGGCGCTCGTAGTGGACGGCTGCACCGTCCATGTCGGTGATGCACTTGGAGACGGCACCGGCGTTCTCGACGATAGGGATGGAGACTTCCTGCACCGTCGCGCCCAGTTCCCCGAGTTGTGCGACAGTGGACTCGATGACCTGGCGCACTTGCGGCTGCAGCCCGCCCTCGGCCACCTTCTCCCGCAGCACGCCGACCCGCATCCCGTCGACGCCTCCCTGAAGTTCCCGTGCGTAGTCAGGGACCGGTCCGCTCCAAGAGTAGGGATCCTGCGGATCGTGGCCTGCGATGGCCTGGAAGGTCAGTGCGCAGTCCTCTGCGGAGTGCGTAATCGGGCCGACGGTGTCCATGGACCACGACACCCCCGCCACGCCGCGACGGCTTACCAGCCCCCAGGTGGGCCGCAGACCGGTCAGCCCGCTCCACGCCGCCGGGATGCGTGTGGAGCCGCCGGTGTCCTCGGCGAGGGCCGACGCACACAGGAAGGCCGCCGTGGCCGCGGCCGAGCCGCTGCTGGAGATGCCGGGGTTGCGGGACAGGTCCCACGGGTTGCGCGGCTGTCCGCCCGGGTGATGAAAGCTCTCGCCCAGCGCGAACTCCGACAGGTTCAGCTTGCCCAGCAGGACGGCTCCGGCTTCTTTCAGCTTCGCAACCACCACCGCATCCTCGTTGGGAACGTGGTCCCACTCCAGGGCCGAGCCGTAGGTGGTGCGGATGCCGGCGGTATCGAACTGGTCCTTCACCGCCACCGGGATGCCGTGCAGCGGCCCCCGGTACTGCCCGGCGGCGATGGCCTGCTCGGCTTCACGTGCTGCCTGCCTGGCTTCCTCGCGGCAAACGGTGATGTAGGAGTTCACCTGCCCGTCGATCCGGTCGATGCGCTCGAGATAGGCCTCTGTGGCCTCGACCGGAGATACCTCCCTCGTCCGGATCAGCCGCCCCAGTTCTGCCACGCTGAGAAAGGGTAGCTCGCTGCGCTGGATACTAGTCATCGGGAGCACTCCCACCATTGGAATTTACGAAAGGGGCGCTGGGATATTCCCCAGCGCCCCTGCAGTTCACCGGTTGTCCTGCCCTAGTCGGCGGGTGCGGCTTCCAGTTCGTAGGGATCGAGGACCGCGCCGGTCTGTCGCATGAACTCGCGGGCTTCCTCGTCGTGAAGGTGCTGGAAGAAGACCTCGATGCGGTTGCCGCTGGGGTCGAAGCAGTAGAAGCTCTTGGTCAGGCCGTGGTCGGCGGTGAAGTCGATGGGCTGGCCAGCGTCCTTTACCCGGGCGTACATCTCCTGCAACTCCGGCTCGCCGCCCTCCAGTTGCAGCGCGGTGTGCGACAGGCCGGGGCTGCCGGTCTCCACGCCCTCGGGCACCTTGATGAGGGCAATGTCATGGTCCGATACACCGAAGGACAGGAACGCCATGTCCATGCCCTGATCGTGATTCATCAATTCCATTCCGAGAGCGCTGGTGTACCAGTCAATGGCCTCCCTGGTGTCCCTGACGTTCAGCACCACGTGGCCGACTCGCGCAATTCTAGCCATCTTGCACCCCCGTTGACATCTGATTTGTGCCAGCATACCGCCATTGGGACCGGGGCGCAAATGTCCGCGGGGCTGAAGACTTGACTGCCGTAAAGTTAAAATAACGGGTCCCGGCAGGGTTCCAAGGGCATTGATCGTAATAAGGCGTATACACAAGGCAACGAGGGACGTTGCCTGGCTCGGGGATGCAGACCTCCGCTGTTGCAGTCTCCTGGTTGTCAGCACAATGAAAGTTGCGGCGTTTCATCTCTGGCCGTGCAATGTCAGGTGGTATAAGGCGCAGTTTCCCCCGCTGCCATTACCCGCCCAATCGCCGGAATGCCGGTATGTCCGGTCACGACGCTCAGCCTCCAGCGGGAGGATTGGTTCCTGTTGTGCTATGATTTGGGCTGCCGAAATCTTGCTATGCGTATTGAAATGGAGGCCCGCTTATGCCGTTTGGAGGCAATGATTGGCTCGCCTTGACCCCCGAGGAGGCCCTGGAACCAGACCTCCCGATCTGCGACCCTCATCACCACTTCTGGGACTATCGCACCGAGCGAATTCCCTACCAGCGCTACCTGCTCCACGACCTGGCCGACGACGTGAACGGAGGGCACAATGTGCGCTCCACGGTCTTTGTCGAGGCCCGTTCGATGTATCGCCCCGGTGGGCCCGAGGAAATGCGGCCGGTTGGTGAGGTGGAATTCGTGCAGGGGCTGGCCGCTGCCAGCGATACCGGTCTCTACGGTCCCACCAAGGCAGCGGCGTCCATCGTGGGCCATGCCAACCTGAACCTGGGCGAGAACGTGCGCCCGGTGCTCGAGGCCCTGAGGGCAGCCAGTCCAAACCGCTTCCGCGGCATCCGGCACTCCGTGACCTGGGACCCGCACCCTGAGGTGGAGAACACGGCGGCCCACAAGGCCGAGGGCCAGATGAGCAGCGACAGCTTCCGGGCAGGAGCTAAGGTGCTGGCCGACATGGGCTTGACGCTGGAAGGCTGGATGTACTTTCCCCAGATGCAGGAACTGGCCGAGTTTGCCCGGGCCGTGCCCAGCCTGACCATAATCCTGAACCACATAGGCGGGCTGCTACGGGAGGGTCCCTACGCGGGACGAGACGAGGAGGTCCTTGGTACCTGGCGGCAGGGTATAGCCGCCGCTGCTTCCGCTCCCAACGTAGTCCTCAAGCTGGGCGGTATCGGCATGCCACGCACGGGTTTTGACTGGCACACCCGGAACAGGCCTGCCAGTTCCGAGGAGCTTGCTGCGGATATGAAGCCACTGATCGACTATTGTATCGACCAGTTCGGCCCTAACCGGTGCATGTTTGAGAGCAACTTCCCGGTGGACAAGGTGTCCTACTCTTACACGGTGATGTACAACGCTTTCAAACGCCTGACCACGCAGTACTCGGCCTCCGAGCGGGCTGACATGTTCCACGACGTGGCGGCGCGAGTTTACCGGGTCGAGTACTGAGACGCGGGACTTGTCCTCCCTACTGGATGTACTTGCTCGTATCGTGGGACCGCGAAATACCCTTGCGTTTGAAAATGGCGCTTGAAGATTATCCATGCGCTTGCCATCACTCTTTTCAAGAGCGGTGGTTGATGGTAAGTTAGCGCGGTATTTCCTTTATCAGTTTGGACAGAGGGCGATTCGGGTTGCGGCCCCCGCAGGAAGTCGGGGGCCGATGTTTTTGAAGCAGCCCACGGCTAAATTCCATGCCTTAGTTCCATGCCCTAATTCCATGTCGAAAAACATCGTCGAAAAACGTCGAAAGACGCATATTTCCCTTCTCCGGAATTGTCTGAATTCCGGTATTGTCTGAATAACGAAGGACGTGCCTCTGTGATAATTGCCATTGCATTCATCCTGATGACTGTTTTCTTCATGGCGGGCCTCTATGTGGCTGGCGCGCTGGGAGTCCTGTCCCTGTTGCTGATGGAGTTTTTCTCCACGGCACCGCTGTCCAACATATTGTCCAACAGGGTCTGGGAGACGTATACAAGGTTCCTTCTTGTAGCCATTCCGTTATTCATCCTGATGGGTGAGCTGGTGCTGAGGAGCGGCATAGCGGACCGCATGTACCGTGCGCTGGACCGGTGGGTGGCGCCCATTCCCGGTGGCCTGTTGCACACGAACATCGTTTCCTGCGCCATCTTCGCGGCCTGTTCCGGTTCCAGCATCTCCACCGCAGCCACCATCAGCAGAGTAGCGCTGCCCACATTCCACACCAGGGGTTACAACGAGCGGTTGGTGGTGGGTTCACTGGCCGCGGGCGGGACCCTGGGCATCCTGATACCGCCAAGCGTGCTGCTGCTCATTTACGGCCTCAGCACTGGCACTTCGATAGGTCGACTGTTCCTTGCCGGGTTCATTCCTGGCGCCATCATGGCTTTGTCGTTCATGGCCTTCATCGCCTTTGCGGCGATCGTATGGCCGAGGGTCGCGCCGCGGACGGAAGGAGAATCCTTCCTGACATGGCAGGGATGGATTGACCGCATAGCCGGTTCCATTGCCGTGGGCCCCGTCATAATCCTCGTGCTTGCCGTGCTCGGCTCAATTTACGGTGGGATAGCCACCCCGAGCGAAGCGGCGGCCATCGGAGTATACGGCGCCTTCGTCCTGGCCTTCCTTTACAATATGAAGAACCTGTGGCTTCCGGTTTTCGCCGGCCTGCTCCGCATAACCGGGCTGATCGGCTTGTACCCGGTCGTTCGCCTGATCCTGGGGACAGTGGTGGGAGTGGTTGTGCTGCACTTGACTGTCCAGACACTGTACCTGGTGTTCTTTCCCAATCAAACCCTTTTTGTGAGCCCAGAAATTGCCGAGGCGATATTCCTTCTGGAGGTGCTGATCCTGCCTCTGACCGGGTGGGTATTTATTCTCTCAGAGGTGTCCTCCGAAGAGATACTGGAAGTGAGGATGCCTACGCCGGGTCAATACGACGCTCTTATGCAGGCCAACCTGGCTATGATTAAGGAGGTGTTCATGTCCACCATGCGCACCACCTGCATGATCATGTTCATACTGATGGCGGCATTCACTCTCCAGTTCGCTTTTGCCTACCTGCGAATTTCCCACGCTCTCGCTGACCTGGTGGTCAGCCTGGACCTGACGCAGATGCAGCTCGTGGGGATCCTGGTCGTCTTCTACCTGCTTCTGGGCACATTTATGGAAAGTTATTCCATGCTGGCTACGACGCTCCCCATCCTCCTGGAAACGCTGTTCCGGTCCGGAATCGACCTGCTGTGGTTCGGCATCATAATGATCATCCTGCTGGAGGCGGCGCAGATCAGCCCGCCGCAGGGCCTCTCGCTTTATGTGCTGCACGGCGCCCGGAAGGAAACAGCCGGCGTAAGGGGGGTGATCGAGGAGGAGACGATCAACGACGTCTACATAGGAGTATTGCCGTTCATGGGGTGTATGGCGGTGGTCATAGGGATCCTCATGCTGTTCCCGGAATTGGTGACCTGGTTGCCCGACCAGGCAAAGGGAGCCCGTTGACGGCCACTACCTCCTGTCTCGCTTTCTGGCTCTCTTTCCGTTTGCGCTGAGTCAGCACCTGTCCACACAAAAGCAGAATACGGGGGCGGTACCACGCGGGTAGAACCCAATGCCGCCCCGCCTCAAGCTGCCCGACTCGAACTCTTGGGATGTTGCCGGCCCAAGAACTAGTACAAGTGGAACCCAGTTGTCAGAGAAAGTAGGTATTTTGACGTTACGCAGGGCTGGCCTTAAAATGATAAGCGATATTGAGCATTCTCAAAAACTCTGACAATCTGTGTAATTTGTATGCGTTTTGCTCGCTCTGTTAATTAAAGGGGGACGCTTCGTGGCCGGCTGATCTTGTCTATCCTCGTCATTGCCGCCCTGGTGCTTGCAGCGGCGGCGTGCGGCGAGCAGGAAGCAGACCCAACCGCGGCAATCGTCACAGCACCCGCTCCCACGGCTACTCCGGCTCCGCTGGCCACCGAGGCCCCGGAGCCTACCTCTGTTCCAGCCACGCCAGAGACCGGAGTAACCCCGGTACCTGAGGCCACCGAGGAACCCGTAGCGCGGGAGCCCGAGGCGACTCCAGTACCAGAGGCG
Organism: Dehalococcoidia bacterium; assembly: GCA_965261885.1. Lineage (GTDB taxonomy): Bacteria > Chloroflexota > Dehalococcoidia > Lucifugimonadales > UBA3495 > VXOI01. The sequence goes on along the minus strand of CBDHDY010000014.1, from coordinate 124,782 downwards.
ACGGCGGCTCCAGCGATGACTGATGCGGAGAAACTCGCGGCCTATGCTGCGGAGCATGCCAACGGGCCCGGGGCGATATTTGTCGGCGACCCAACCCATCTGATCGGACCGCCACCGCACGAGGCCCTGATGTTCAAGTTCCCGGCTGAGCAATTCAATCAGTTGGCCGGTGCCGCCCTCCTGGGCTCCCCCGAGTTGCAGGCCCCCAGCCACATGTTCATCTACACCAGCGACTACTACCAGGGCCTCATCCAGAAGGCCAATCTGACGAACCCGACTGAACTTGTCTCCTCTGGTGAGGAAATCAAGGTCCAGCATGTCTGCCTCGATCGTCAGCTTCCGCCGTGCGTTCTCATACAGACCTACCTGGCACCCAATATTGCCCGGCGCACCGACGGACAGGTCACGCTCTCGGTGCTGTCCCTCTTGGAGCTGCAGCTCGACGGACAGGACTCCCTGACCCAGGTCGGTGACGGTACCCTTGAAATGGTCAATATTTACACGGGCTACGTGGCCGGGGAGGCCCCGGCCCTCGAGATTCAGTCCCTCTGGGGGTCAGCGCCGGACTGGGAGACGTCCTATCTCACCCTCACCGATCTGGCGGAGGACGTTGAACGGCTTATTGAGGATGAAACCGGTGGCAGCAAGGTGTTCAATCGCAACTGGTTCGCCGGCTCCGACCAGTGGATTTACGGCAACGAGCCGCTCCAATCGATTGAGGACTTCGACGGCCTGCAGATCCGCATCAATTCTGCCTCCATGTCGGACTTCATCGGCGGCATGGGAGGCGATCCCATCTTCGCATCCATCGCAGAGTTGTACACTTCGCTTGATCAGAGTATTGTTGATGCTGCTGTCTACGGGGCACTGCTCGCGACTTCCGCCAAGCTGTATGAGGTCACCTCATACATGGCTGGGCCACTGATCGGTTTCGGCTACACCAACAACGTGATCAACAAGGACATCTGGAACGGCATACCAGACGACCTGCAGCAGATAATGATCGAAGAAGGAGCCAAGGCCGAGTTGGAGGGGCTGCGACTGGCGCCTTTCCAGAATGTTGCCGCGGTTGCTATTAACCAGCAGCTGGGCATGCAGCCGGTACCCCTCTCGCCGGAAATTCAGCAGCACATCCAGGAGACAGTCCTGCCTGAACACGTCATTCCCAAGTGGCTGCGCCGGCTCGGTTACCCCGGTGACAACGATGACATTGTGGCTATCTCGAACGAGAAGCTGAGCCCCTATACCGGACTCTGGATCAATGAAGACGGTACCGTCAATCAGGTTGAGATAACCAAGGGGCCCAGGTCCAGCCAATAGAGAAGGTATAGCCACAACATTATTTAGGTGCCCGCTGAGAACCGGCAGGCAATAACCCGGTTCCCATAAATTGCGCCCCCATTGTGGGCGAATGCTAGGAGGTTTCCACAAGGATGATCCAAACCAGGTTAATTTTAGGAACCATTCTGATTCTTTCCCTACTGCTTGCAGGACTGGTGGCCTGCGGCGAGGCAGCAACTTCAGAGCCGGAGGCCACCGCGGTACCAGTGGCCACCACCGCTCCTGAACCAACGGAAGTACCCACTGATGAACCAGAGGTCATGACCGAAGAAACCGAGGATGACTCGTCCATGATGATGCACGAGGTCAGCAGCGCCCTGCAGCAATTTGCAGATGATAACGCTGGCGGACCCGGGGCCATCTATGTGGGCGACATCAACCAGTTGGTCGGCCCGGCCCCGGCGACTGCGGACGGTTCGCCGGACGCTGATCTGGGAGACCTCCAAGGTAACGTTCCGCTGGATGCGCTGGAAGACCATACCTGGCTTTACAGCAGCGACTACTACTGGTCGCTGATGGAAAAGGCAAAGCTCACTGACCCCACACCCCTTACCTCCACCGGGCAGAGCTTTGACATCCAGCACGTCTGCATCAACCGCTCCCTGCTGCCCTGCAAGATCATCGAGCAGCATTGGGCTCCAAACGTGGAAGCCCGGACTAACGGCCAGCTCACCATCACTGTAAGCTCCTTCCCCGAGCTGGGCTTGGCCGGGCCGGACACACTGCAACTGGTGTCTGATGGCACCGTCGCCATGGCCAACATCTACACCGGCTACGTCGCAGGCGAGCTTCCGGCTATCGAGGTGCAGTCCCTCTGGGGAATCTACCCCGACTGGGAAACTATGTACCTGTCGTTGACTGATATGCACGCGCAGCTGGAAGATTTGGTCGTCGAGGAAACCGGCGGCGGAATCATCGTCAACCACAACTGGTACTCCGGGAATGACCAGTTCTTCTTCAGCAAGAAGGCACTGCGCACCCTGGAGGATTTCGAAGGCCTGAAGACCCGCAGCCACGCCGCCGCTCTTTCGGACTGGATTCAGGGCATGGGCGCCGAAGCCCAGTTTGTGGCCTTCTCCGAGGTTTACACTGCTCTTGAGCGCGGTATCCTTGACGCCGGCGTGACCGGCTCCACCCCTGGTCATGGCCAGCGGTGGTACGAGGTGACCGACTACCTCAACGGGCCGCTGAAGAGCCTCCTCTCCACCAACAACGTGATAAACGCGGATGTCTGGGAAAGCATCCCCGCCGACCTCCAACAGATATTCATTGAAGAGGGCGCCAAGACCGAGTTGGAACAATTGCGCCTGACCTCAATTCAGAATGTCACCGGCGTTCAGAAGAACGTTGATGCTGGTATGACGCTGGTGGAGTTCTCCCCGGAACTGGCTGACCACAGCTTGAATGTGGCTGTAATTCAGCACGTCATTCCGGGCTGGCTCAACCGTGTAAATTATCCGGAGGAGGGCGAGGACGCCGTAGCCATGTTCAACGAGCACGTAGGACCGTATGTCGGCCTGAGCATCGGGGCCGACGGCACAGTCAGCTCTGCTCCAATCACCAAGGGCCCGAACGCACAGTAACAATACCGGACTGGCCCGTACCCATACGCCCACCCACACATCGTGAGGGTGGGCGTTTCTTATTCCCAGGCCCAGTCCTGGCTGGCACGTGGGGAACAACCGGCGGGGCTTTCGTAAAGGTTTTGTGTTGCCTCTGCGATGCCGCACTGTTGGCCCGGCCTGGCGTCCGGCGAATATCCCGAACGAGCCGGCCAGTAAGCGGGGCCAAGGGCGGCCAGCCATCTCGCGGCGCTCTTGGACCGGGCCTGTAGCTCTGAGACCGCGCAAACCAGTCGAATTGCAGGAGAGGCCGCAACAGCCCAGCCCTGCCGGGTTGGGTCGCCGTCCTGGGACAACGTAGGAAAGCGTATTAGTAGATACACAGCAGGATGCCGGGGAAGACAGGTACCCAATTCAGTAAAAAGGCATTGCGCTGGCTGAAAATTCGTGTATTATTGCCAAAGCTAAATATGGGTGCTGCATCCTGTGCGGGACGTGGTATCCCTGCTCGAATCTTTATAAAGTGTCAGGATCGCAATTATGGCATTGACAATCCCACGCTTGATGGGAGCCCTATTCATCGCATGGGCAGCGTACATCGCGATACTGTTGCTGTTCTTGCTGCGGTTCACGGTGCCCATAGAGATCACGGCTCTCTTCAGTATCCTATTCATCTTTTTCCTGGTGTGGCTGCCACTGTCCGCATGGACCCTTGGCGCCAGGGATGCGCTGCTGTTCTCGAGAACGATCAGCCGGATCATGGACAAGCTGTACTTCACGCTGGGGTACATATGCGGTCTTGAGCTGCTGCTGCTGGGATTCTTCATCACCTACCAGGTAGTAGCACGCAAGCTGGACTGGGTCCAGGCTCCCGGCACCGATGTGATGAGTGGTTACATCTTGGCAATGGCCGCGACTTGGGCCTTCTCTTACTCTCTCCGGTCAGGCGCGCACGTTCGTATTGACGTGCTGTTGCCGTATATGGGACGGCGGACTCGCGCCGTTGCGGACTGGATAGCCATGGCCTCCGTTTTGTTCCTCGGATGGGTGACGATGTGGAAGATGTGGGAAACCGTTGTCAACAACTACAACCGTGGCGTAGTCACAAATGACTACCCGCTCACTCCGCTTTTCATCCCGAAGACCGTGGTGGCGGTCGGCTTTACCCTGCTGTGCGTTACCGCCATCCACCTGATGTACATGATGGTGGCTGAATCGCTGCTCACCAACGTAAACCGTCTGCAAGGCGGCGATGAAATCGAGGAATTCGCGATTATCGAAGGAGAAGCCGCGGGTGTGGCTGACTAGCGGGCGACTATCGCATCCGCTCCAAATCACCCGGCCGGTAACGGCGTGAGAGGTTAAGCTGTGGCAATTGGCGTTGCATTTGGACTAATGGGGGCTTTCTTCCTGGCAGGCATGTACGTGGCGGCCGCGCTGGGTGCTCTGTCCCTGATCATGATGCACTTCTTCTCTGATGCTCCCCTGTGGAACATCATGTCGAACAAGTCGTGGGAAGGTAATACCAGCTTCATTCTGGTAGCCGTGCCCCTCTTCATCCTGATGGGTGAACTGATGAACCGGAGCGGCATGGGTGAGCGCATGTACGCCGGTATCACCCGGTGGATTTGGTGGCTCCCCGGCGGCCTGATTCACACCAATATCGTCTCGTGTGCCATTTTTGCAGCATGCTCCGGTTCCAGCGTGGCAACTTCTGCCACCATCAGCCGCGTATCGCTTCCGAGCTTCCGGCAGCGCGGCTATTCGGAGCGCATGGTGATCGGCTCCTTGGCAGCGGGCGGTACTCTCGGCATTCTGATCCCGCCCAGCATCAGCCTCATCATTTACGGTGTGCTCGTGGAGGAGTCCATTGGACGCCTCTACATGGCTGGGTTTGTCCCCGGCATGGTGTTGACTGGGTCCTTCATGGTGATGATTTTTGCACTGGCCCTGGTCTGGCGCGGGCTGGCTCCTCGCGAGTCGGGGGACAGCTTCTTTACCATTCAAGGTTGGATGAACCGCCTTATCGGCTCCATATCCTTGGTGCCCATCGTCGCACTGATCATCGTAGTGATTGGCTCCATATACGGGGGTATTGCGACTCCGTCGGAGGCGGCGGCCTTCGGTGTGTATGGTGCCTTCGTCCTCGCATTTATTCTGAACACCGAGGAGGTCCTGCTCCCGGCGTTCGGTGGCATGATGCGGGCGTTGAACATCAGCACTCTGGCCACCCTGGTGAAGTGGATTTTTGGTCTGGCAGTGGCCATTCTGCTGGCTCACCTGGTCCTGCAGATAGGTTGGGCACTCAGAGGGTTCGACCTTGGGGACCCCACTATTCCCTTGGCAGGCATAGTCGGCGAGAAAATATTCCTGATCGAGGTGGTGATCGTTCCTTGGACCGGTTGGGTGCCTTTCCTTGTCGGCGCGACGGAAGACCAACTTCGAAATGCCCGGTTCCCGGACATTGCGGTTCAGAAGCAGGTTCTCAGGCGTAATTTCCTCATAGTGCAAGATGCCTTCGTTTCCACCGTCCGCACCACTGGAATGATATTCCTGATAATTCTTGCCGCCTTCACTTTGTCCTTTGCCTTCGCCCGTCTGGGCATCTCGCAGCAGATTGCAGAGGCAATCTCCAGCCTGAATCTGAACGAAATTCAGCTGGTGCTGGTGCTGGTGGTGTTCTACCTAGTGCTGGGAACCTTTATGGAAAGCTTCGCCATGATGGTGACCACGGTGCCCATTCTGCTGCCTACGCTGGAGGGCGCGGGCGTCGATCTGGTGTGGTTCGGGGTGATCATGGTTCTGCTGGTTGAAGCGGCGCTGATCAGCCCTCCGGAAGGAATTAACCTCTACGTGCTGCACGGAGTGCGCTTGGACGTAGACAGGGAGCAGGCCGAAGCCGCAAACGAGGTGTTGCAGCAAAGCACCATCGCGGATGTATGGATAGGTGTGATGCCTTTCATGGGTTGCATGGCAGTAACGACGGCCCTGGTACTGTTCTTCCCGGGGATCGCTCTCTGGTTGCCGAATGCCATCTACGGGGCAAGAACCTGACCATCGCAGCCTTCACCGGAACAAAAGAGCAAGGGCGGGTATTTAATACCCGCCCTTGCTTATTCTGAATGTCTACTCCGCAACCCTTAGTCTAACTACTTTCAGGCGCCTGTTCCGCAAATCCGAATCGAACCGTGCGATTACGGATACACCAGGCTCAAATGCTGACTATGTCATTCGTATTGGAAGGGGAGCTGGGCGATGTGTCCAGATTGGCAAAATAACGGGGGCGGGATTTATTCCCGCCCCCGTTATTTTTGTAGCCTGGTCTGCCCGTATCGCCGTCACTGGCTGGCGTCGGTCACCTGGAAGTGTTTGACCCAGAATTCGCCACGGTACAGGTTCTCCACTTCCTGGGCCATGTTGCGGCGTAGTTCGCTCCGCTCATAGCGGAGGAGCGCTTCCTCGCTGTCCCACACGCTGACGCTGACCCCCTCGTCGGGATCCTCGGTGCTGCGCAGAAGCATACGTTTGCGCAGGCCATCGACGGTCCCCGAGGATTCCACCACCTGGTCGAGGTAATACTGCTCGTACTGGTCCCAGGAGCCGAGGCGAAGTTTGCCCCAGGCGGTCATCAAGTACCCACCCTCGGTGCTACCGTCGCCCGTGGACGACACGATTTCAAAATGCTTAATCCAGGTTTCGCCCCGGGGGTAGGCCATCGGAAAGAAGAATTCCTCCGCTTCGCTGGCCAGTTGGCGTCGCGCGTCGCTGGTCTCGTAATTGCGAAGATCCTGCAGTGATGACCATACGCTCCAGAAACCCATCTCATCGGGGTCTGAGGCACCGCGCCAAAGTTGGCGCCCCTGGAGGCCCGGCATCCCCACCGTGAACGGGATCACCTTGTCAATGTAGAAATCTCTGAGGTTGTTCCAGGCGCCAGGACGCGTCCTGCCCCATGCCAGTTGTACGTACATCTTTCACGCCTTAAAAAAGTTCGCCGGAACTCGGCCCACGGATTGGGATTCTATAGCAGAATCACCCGCTCGTCGATAAGTTCCGCCGAGAGCCGTTTCGGAGAAGGCGCCAGCGACTGCCGGGACTCCGTCTGGGGTGCCGGCCTAGACCGAAACGAATAGTACTTGACGCCGGCAAGAGGCATCATGTACCCCCACTCCTGGGCTACTGCTTCCGGCGGCAAGTCCTTGGGGGGGAGAGCCGGTTCTACCTTGACGTCTACCCTGGGCTCCAGAATGGTAACCATTACACACCTCCAAACTGTTGTGCAGAGATGTCAGCCTGCTCTACGGGTTATTCCGGGTTCCGTAGGCTTGACATTCGATAATAGTTCCGGCCCAGGCCTGGCTCGGTCGCTGTTGGCGTTTAGTCTCTAGCCTCGTCCGCCTCCCCGCTCTCCATCTCCATTTCCCGGGTGACACTGACTCCCAGTTCGTTTAATGTCCGGCTGTAGCGGTGGGCGAACAGCTGAGCCGTGGCGGCGTAGATTCCCCTGCCAATTGCGGCGTCCTGGGTGCAGAGATCAAGAAGCGCGCCCCGCGGAATCTGCAACAGTGTCATGTCGCTCAGCGCCGACCCGGCAGTAATCAAGGTGCCTTCGCCAAGCAGCACCGCCTGCGGAAAGGACTCCCCGGGACCGGCGACCCTGACGGCGATTTGCCCTACCTCGGCCTGGGCGGATAGTTGGGCCTCGCCGTCCTGGATGACGAACAAGTTCTGGCCGGCCTCGCCGCCGGCTCCCAGAGTCTCACCAGCGCGGACGTTGACAGACCTGCCAAGGGCGACCACTGCAGAGATCTGCTCCCGCGAGAGGCGCGAGAACATGTCAACCGTGCTGAAGTCGAATTCGTGGTCAGGTTTCGCCACCCTTCCGTCATTGTCGCTGGACACATCCTCCGGCCTGAACACCCTTACCGGCATCACGGCGCGCCGCTCCACCTCGCGGGCCACGCTCCCCTTGACCAGGCGGGCCAAACCGCGGCGGTCGTGAGTGTACATGGAAATCAGATCAACGGAGTTTCGGTTGGCAAAGGCCACGATAGCGGCGGGCACGGAGTCGTTGACCACAACGGCTGTGACGGCATCCACCGAAGAATCTCTCAACCGGCCGGCAACGTGGGTCAGGTAGGCCACGGCCCTGCTGCGGTCCTCCTCCTCCTGATGGGAGCCAAGGATCACCAGTTCTCCCAGGGACCGGGTGCGTCCTGGTGGAATGACAGTTAGCAGTGTGGCCTTTCCATCAGCATTGACCAGCCTTGGCACTGCGTCAAGGATTCCTTCAGACTCAGCAGAGCGGTCCAGCGGTACCAAAACATGTTGATACATCGGATATCTCCAGAAACGAAAAGTGCCCCTCGGATCTCACAGGACTTACTTGATTGCATCCAATAATGAGATAACTAACATTCTAGACAGGGATTTGGGGCTGGTCAACAATGTGCGAACAATCACAAACTTGTGAATACAAATCTGCAAACAGTTGCCATTGTCGATTGGGGGGTCTGTAGGGGGAAGAGGAGGTCGGGAAACTCTATATTTTTCCGACGAGTTCTTGCAGGAAGGCACGCGTTCGCGTAAAGGACATGTGGGAACCATCCGCCGGAAAGATGGTGGCAAGCAGGTCGGTGGCACCGGCCTCGGCCAAATGACGCAACTGGTCCTCGACTGCGTTCTCGTCGCCAACGATGGCGATTTCTCCAGGACTCTCTACACCCTCCCGCTCCAGCATCGTCCGGTAGCTGGGCAGAACAGCGTAGTGCTGGAAGAGCCGGTCGGCGCGAGCGCGCGCCCGGTCAGGGTTATCCGTGACTGCTATCGGCATGCCAACGCACACGCGGGGCGGCGGGTTGCCAGCGGCCGCAGCCGCCTCGCTGATAAGGGGTGTGACGTGGTTTCGGAGGGTGTTGGGTCCGGTCATCCAGGTGACTGTGCCATCGGCCAGGCGCCCGGCTATTTCCAGCATGCGGGGTCCAAGGGCGGCCATCACCACCGGACAACTGATCATGTCGGCGTCGGGAATCTGCAACTCCCCGGCTACACGGAATTCCCGACCCTGGAAGTCCACCCCGCCCTCATGAAGCAGTGGACGAAGGACGGACATGTATTCCTCCATATGCCTCACGGGGTGGGCATAAGACAGTCCCAGCCAGCCCTCTATGGTGGAGCGGTGGGAAACGCCGATACCCAGGGTAAGGCGGCCTCCAGTTGCCACCTGGGCAGTCAGGGCCTGCTGCGCCAGGGCCACGGGGTGGCGCGGATATGTGGGTATCACGGCGGTGCCCAGCTCTATGCGGTGGGTCTGCATCCCGGCCATGGCAAAGATGGTCAGCGTATCCGCCCCGAAATGCTGGGGCAGCCAGTAGCTGTCGAATCCATCCTCCTCGGCTGCGGTGATGCGGTGCAGCCTTTCCGCCACGTCCCGCATCAGTTCCAGCGCTCCCACGAACAGCCCTATACGCATGGCGGCCACCTCCTAGTACCTACTCCGCGGCCCTGATATTTTACATTCGACTCAGATATCAGGAGAGATAAAAATAGTCTAGCATACCCACCTGTTGAAGGTCGGATTGACGGGAGTTTGCGCCGATAGTAGGCTACGGACGGATTAGACTTGCGACTCGTCGTTTGAGACTCATCACGATCATTGAAAGGGAATTTGCGGAGGCTGCACCGAAATGAGCTACAACGGAATGATAGCGGAGACTGTAAACATAAAAGGACATGAGGGAGACCAGATTGACGCCTATCTGGCCCGCCCCCTGGGGGCTGGCCCCTACGGTGGCGTGGTATTGATTCACCACATGCCTGGCTGGGATGATGCTTCCAAGGAGATGGCCCGCAAGCTGGCCTATAACGGCCTCGTTACCATCTCCCCCAACCTGCACTTCCGCGAGGGAAAGGCCACACCACAGGAAAACAGCACCAGCATTCGCGAGAAGGGGGGCATGCCCGACGTCCGGACCATGGGCGATGTCGAGGGAGCCATGGCCTACCTGAGGACGTTGCCGTACCTGAACGGCAAGGTGGGACTGATCGGCTTCTGCTCCGGCGGACGCCAGACCTACCTGGGCGCCAGTACCCTGGAGGGCGTTAACGCCGCAGTGGACTGCTGGGGTGGTGGCGTAACCCAGGGCAACGACCAACTCTCGCCTGCCATGCCGGCATGGCCTGTGGACTTCACCGCCGGGCTGAACTGCCCGCTGCTGGGATTGTTCGGGAACGACGATGCGCGTCCCTCGCCCGCTGACGTGGACGAGACCGAAGCGGCGCTGAAACAGCACGGCAAGGACTACGAGTTCCACCGATACGACGACGCGGGACACGGCTTTTTTGCCGTCGACCGGCCCAGCTACCGGGTTGAAGCTGCCACTGACGGATGGGAGAAGGTGCTGGGCTTCTTCGGCAAGCACCTGGGCTAGCTAGATCGCAATTCAGGGGCGCGCGTTTGTGTGCCCCTGAAAACTATCTCCGGGGTTCACCGTCAATTCTCGAGTTATTTCACCTTGGCCCTCTCCCTGAGGGAGAGGGAATTTTTTTGGAATCGCCTTGCTGCTAGCCGCCCGCCTCCAGCGGATTCTGCCCTTCTACTACGGCTGGGTCGTAGCAGGTGCCACAGGAACAGCTGTCTTCGCCCGAATGGCGCCGGCGATTACCACGCTGACCATCTTCATCTACCCAATGTCGCAGGAGCTGGGCTGGTCGCGCACGCTGATTGCCGGAGCGGTGAGCGCAGGGGCGCTGGCGTCGATGGTGCTGTCGCCGGCCATTGGATGGGCCATCGACCGTTACGGCGCTCGTCCCGTGCTGGTGTCCGGTGTGATAACGGTGGCGGCATCAATGATTTCCCTGGCGTGGGCCACCATCCCCGCCACCTTCTACGTGGCCTATGCCGCCGCCCGGGTCGTGTTTCACACCGCGGCACCCATCGGGGCCAGCACCGTGGCAGCACGCTGGTTCGTAAGGATGCGTGGCAGAGCCATTGGTGTCATATTCTTTTTCGGGGCCATCGGCGGAATGGTGTTCACCTTGACGGCCGCGGTGGTGATCGATAACTCTGGCGTGGCCGCCGCGTGGATCACCCTTGGGGTGATCTGCCTGTCTGTTTCCCTGCTGCCAAATCTGCTTCTTGTGGCGGAGCGGCCTGAAGCCCTTGGCCTTCGTCCTGACGGGGACAGGGTCGCCGGGATTGAGGGCACTCGGCAGCAGCCGGCCGCGCGTTCCTCGCAGGACGAAGGCTCCTGGTCAGTGCGGCAGGCCTTGCGAACGCCAGCCTTCTGGATCCTGTTGATAACCGGATTTTCCACCTTCTTCGTCCATTCCGGGGTCAACGTTCACGTCGCGGCGTATCTCAGAGACAAGGGGCTCACTCTGACCAACGCCGCCTCTGTGGTCACGGCCAGCTGGGCGGTTTCGGCAATTGGCAGCGTTGGCTGGGGCTGGCTGATGGAGCGGGCGTCGGCACGGGTGCTTTATTCGGTGCTGCTGGCCCTGCTGGCCGTTTCGATACTCATACTGCTGGCCGCCGATGGTATCGGTATGGCAATTGCCGCCGCCGCCGTCAACGGTCTGGTGTCGGCCGGAGGTAATATCGTTCCATCGGTGATGTATGCGGACTACTTTGGGCGGTCTTCCTTGGGTAAAATCCGAGGAATGGGAGAGATCGGCGTGCTGGTCGGCCAATCCACGGGGCCCCTGCTGGCAGGAATAGTTTTTGACCTCAAGGGAAGCTACACGTTGGTATTCCTCGCCTTTACAGCCATAGTGGCCGCCAGCAGCGTGCTGGTGCTGTACGCCCGCCGGCCGGTAAGGGCAGGAATCTCGCCGGTTGCCTCCGCTCCCTGACCATCTCCCGGGGGATGGAATCCTGTTCCCGCCTGGTAAGTTGAAATGATACAACCATTCAAGCGTGAAATGCTGTTGGTCGCCTTTATGCAGGCGTCCAACTCCTCCAACTACACCGGCTCGTGGCGGCACGCCGAAACGGCGCCCAACTTCCTCGACCTGCAGTACTACCAGGACATTGCCCGGACGCTGGAGTCGGCCAAGTTTCACATGGCGTTCATAGACGACCGGCTGGCGATGCCCAGCCGCTACGGCGACTCCTTCGCCGAGTCAGTGGAACATGGCGTGCGTGTCGTCAAGCTGGACCTGGTACCCGTAATCACGGCCATGGGACTGGCAACCACGCACCTTGGGTTGGGGGCCACCTACTCGACCACTTACTACTCGCCGTTTCACGTGGCCCGGCTGTTTGCGTCGCTGGACCACTTCACTGCCGGGCGGGCCGCCTGGAACGTGGTGACCTCGCTCAACGACTCGGAGGCGCATAACTTTGGCGTATCGGAACATCTCGAACACGATGATCGCTACGATGTGGCCGACGAGTTCATGGGAGCGGCCGTCGCGCTCTGGGATTCCTGGGGGGACGGAGCGATCATCGCCGACCGGGAATCCGGTCAATTTGCCGATTCGCAAATGGTTAGGAGGGTCGATTACGAGGGTGAGCACCTGAGCTCGCGGGGGCCGCTGACAGTGCCGCGGTCGCCCCAGGGACATCCGGTAATCATCCAGGCAGGGCAGAGTGACCGAGGCAGGCGATTCGCAGCGCAATGGGGAGAGCTTCTCTTCGTAATCTTCCCCAGCCCCGAGGGCTGCAAGGCGTACCGCGACGACCTGCGGGCCCGCGCCGTGGCTGCGGGTAGGGATGCGGACGCGGTGAGAGTGGCTCCGGCCGTATACGTGGTCGTGGGGGAAACCGAGCAGGAGGCGGCAGACAAGCTGTCTTACATCGACGGACTGGCCCGGCCCGTCGACTCGCTGGCGTTGCTGTCGGAGGTGTTCAACTACGATTTTGCCCAGCACACTCCCGACGAGCCACTGTCGGACCAGGTGATGGCGTCAATGACGGGGTTGCGCGGTTTCCTAGACCGGGTGATTCAATTGAGCGGCAACCCGAACCCGTCGCTGAACGACTTCATACGCTGGTCAGGCCGAGGAACGCTCCGTGAGTTTCCCACGTTCAACGGCACGCCTGCCCAGGTGGCAGACCAGATGGAGGAGTGGTTCGCAGCGGAGGCCTGCGACGGATTCGTGATCGCCGCCACCCACATGCCCGGGGCGTACGAGGACTTCGCGAGGCTGGTTGTTCCGGAGCTGCAGCGGAGAGGACTTTTCCGGGAGGACTACGCTCGGGGCACGCTGCGCGACAACCTTGGATTGGCACGGCCGGAGAGGATGTAGGACTCGGATATCAGGCCAGGAACGGAATATTCGACTCTTGCTCCCTGCAATGCGTTCGTTGGCATCCCTTGGGCTTGGGGCTATAATTGCGGCAGCGGAAGTAGAGCCTGTAGGAGAGTAAATAGTTATGCCTTTGCCTGAACGCCTGAAATTCGGAATATTCATGGGTCCATTCCACAGAGTCGGAGAGAATCCCACTCTTGCATTGGATCGGGATCTGGAGCTGGTGCAGTGGCTGGATTACCTGGGCTTTGACGAGGCCTGGATCGGAGAGCACCACAGCGCAGGATGGGAGACTATCTCCTCTCCCGAGATTTTCATCGCCGTGGCCGCCGACCGCACCAAGCATATCAAGCTGGGCACCGGCGTCATAAGCATTCCCTATCATCACCCATTCAACATCGCCAACCGCATGGTGCAGCTTGATCACATGAGCCATGGGCGCGTGATGCTGGGAGTCGGTCCGGGCGCTCTGCCAGGCGATGCCTACATGATGGGCATCGACGCGACGGTTCAGCGGCAGCGGATGGATGAGGGTCTCGGCATGGTGCTGCGGCTGATGACGGAGACAGAGCCCATCTCCTATGAGAGCGACTGGTTCACCCTGCGCGAGGCGATGCTGCAGCTTCGCCCGTACACCAAGCCACACATGCCCATCGCCGTGGCCTCGGTGCAGTCCCCGTCGGGCGTGGCCTTGGCGGGCAAGTACGGCGCATCGGTGCTGACCATCACCGTTCCGCGCGACCCGGGAGCACCCGACTCCGACCTTGGTTCGCTGTGGGAAATCGCCGAGACATCGGCAGCCGAGCACGGGCAGACTATGAACCGCGACGACTGGCGGCTGGTGCTGCCGGTTCACCTGGCCGAGACCAAGAAGGACGCGATGAAGCAGGCCCGCCTCGGGGCTGGACGCTACCAGCGGGAGTACTTCGAGCACACCATGGGTCGCGACGCCATCGTCGACGGGCCGCTGGAAGACATCATCGATGTTATGGACGAAAGGGGATCCTGGATCATCGGCACCCCGGACGACTGTATCGAGGGCATAAGGAAGCTGGAGGAACGCAGCGGCGGTTTCGGCGGCTTCATGGTGCAGGCCATCGACTGGGCGCAGCGGGAGCATGTAATGCACAGCTATGAGCTGATGGCCCGCTACGTGATGCCCGCTTTCCAGGGCACAACGGCCAGCACCGCCGGGTCAAACCAGTGGGCGTACGAACGCCGGGATACCCTGAAGTCGGGCCGGGCCGCCGCCATCGACCGGGCCAAGGCCGACTACGCCTCCCGAGCCAACTAGACTCGCCTGGTCTCGCCCGGTAGATTCGAGTCAGGATACGTGTAGGGGCGCACAGTTGTGCGCCCCTACTTATGGCCCCTACTTCCAGCACGGAGTAAAGCATGAAAGCGATCTGGTACGAACAGAATGGCCCCGCCGAAATCATGAAGGTTGGGGAGATGCCGGACCCGGATCCCGGGCCCGGTGAAGTGCGAGTTCGCGTCGTCTCGTCCGGGGTCAACCCGTCGGACTGGAAGCGGAGGGCTGGTACCACGGCGCGCATCGGCTTCCCTCGGGTAATTCCGCACCAGGACGGCGCGGGGGTTATTGATCGCGTTGGCGCGGGAGTGCCGGAGTCGCGGGTGGGCGAGCGGGTCTGGCTCTTCGAGTCGCAGTTCGGCCGTCCGTTTGGCTCGGCCGCCGAGTACACGGTGCAGCCGTCGGGGCACGCCGTCCGGATGCCCGACTCCGTCAGCTTTGCGCAGGGGGCCTGCCTGGGCGTTCCGGCAATGACCGCCCACCGCTGCCTGTTCGCCGACGGGCCGCTGAACCGCAAGGTGGTGCTGGTACCGGGCGGTGCCGGAGCCGTGGGCCACTACGCGGTGCAGGAGGCCAAGCTGGCCGGGGCCACGGTCATCAGCACCATAAGCTCGGACTACAAGGCTGGCATCGCCACTGCTGCGGGGGCGGACCACACCATCAACTACCGCACCGAGGACGTTGCGGCCCGCGTGATGGACATTACGGGAGGAGAGGGCGTCGACCATATCGTGGAGGTAGACTTTGCGGCCAACTTCCCGGTGACCAGCGAGGTGCTGAAGTCCTCGGGCGTGGTGGCCATCTACGCCGCCGGCACGGGCCAGCAGCCCGCGGTGCCGCTGCAGTTCCGCCGCAGCAACACTGTGGTGCGCAATGTCCTGGTCTACGATATGCCGGAGCCAGCCAAGGAGGCCGCCATTGCCGACATCACGGCCTGGCTGGAGTCGGGTGCGCTCTCGCACCTCGTCGGCCCTCACTTCCCTCTGGAGCAGACGGTGCAGGCCCATCGAGCGGTCGAGGGCGGCGCCATCGGCAACGTGATTGTGGACGTGGGCGCGGCGTAAGCAACTTTCGGGTGACATCAGCGGACAAACCCAGGACCGGAGAGGCACTGAATGGCGAAGAATGGTTTCAGGGTTATGGACTCGGACATGCATATCGTGGAACCGGCGGACCTGTGGGAGCGTTACATCGACCCCGCTTTCCGCGACCGGGCGCCGAAGGGCATGAACCGCCACCCACGCGATCTGGGCGTTCGGGTGGGTGAGAATGTCTACCCGCTGCCCAACCGCAGCTACTCCAACGCCATACAGCCCCTGATGACCAGCCAGCAGGACGTCTACGCCGACTCAGAGCAGCGCGACTGGGACAGCGCCTCTCAAGTTACCGCGATGGACAACGAGGGCATCGACGTGGCTGTGCTGTTCCCCAGTCGCGGCCTGTTCACGCTGGGCGACAGCGACCTGGAACCGGCCTTCGCCACCGCGATATCGAAGGCCTACAACGACTGGCTGGCCGAGTTCTGCAGCGGCGGTCCGGGGCGGCTGTTCGGCGCGGGAATGATCCCTCCGCAGGACATCGAAGGTGCGGTGGCCGAGGCCCGGCGGGCAGTGAAAGAGTTGGGTTTCAAGACTGTCTTCGTTAGGCCCAACCCGGTGGCCGGGCGCAACTGGCACGATCCCTACTACGACCCGCTGTGGGCCGAGATCCAGAACCTCGGCGTGCCTCTCAGCTTCCATGAGGGCGGGCGGGTGAACCTACCGCAGCCGGGCGACAACTTCACGACTCACATGCTGTACCACACCTGCACCCACCCGATGGGGATGATGCTGGCCGCGGTGGACATCGTCGGAGGCGGTGTGCTGGAGCGTTTTCCCGAGTTGACCGTGGCGTTCCTGGAGGGCAACTGCTCGTGGGCACCCTGGCTGCTGTGGCGGCTGGACGAACACTACGAGATGTCCGCATCATACGACCATCCCGACCTGAAGATGGAACCCAGCGAGTACTTCCGACGCCAGTGCTACCTGTCGGTAGAGTGCGACGAGGAGCCAGCGGAGATCGTGTCGCGGTACGGACTGGAGGACAACGTGGTGTTCTCCACCGACTATCCCCACGCCGACTCCAAGTACCCAAAGTCGGTCGACCGGTTCATGGAGCTGCCGCTGTCGGAAGATGCCAAGCGGAAGTTCCTGTGGGACAACTGCGCACGGCTGTACGGGCTTGAGGTATAGCCGTTTCAGGATTGGATACCTGCCAGATTCCTTACCCCATCCCGAAAGACTCGGAAGCTCTTTGATTGGTTTCTATCTACGTCCATGCGGGGCGCGATGCTTCTGGCCCATTCACATTTTGCCTCTCCATCCGCCGGGAAACCTAACTGCTTTAGTTTTGCCGCCCCACCCTGATACACGGCGTCGGCCAAGGCTTCCCACGTGCCACAAATGCTGTCCTGGACGTAGCCGTTCAGAACTGCGTCTCTTGCGTTGGGGTAGGCTGCTTTGACCGCATCCCGATCTCCCAGCAGCCATGACTCGCTTTCCTTAATGGCGATGCGGAACAGAGTTCTGGGACGCGGATTGCAGGCATTCAGCACATCGAGTAAATCCTGCTTGAATCTCTGGCAGTCATCATCGTCCAAGTCCACTACTACTACGACAACCGATGTGGATTCATCGAGACTCCTGCCGAGTCCCCGCAATAAACTTGGCAAATTGTTCAACAACTGTTGGTTCTGCGGACTCGGCGCTTCGTACAAGTTATTAGGCAGTCGGCCCTTACCCTTCTAAGGTTGCATTCGCCAAGAATGCTCCGTGTAGTTTGCGCCAAGAATTTTTCCAAGGATATGCCCCAGCGCAATGCTGCCCGATGGGTCTTCAGCTGGTGTTAAGTCAAAGGTGAAGTGTCAGGATAGAGACGGCGGAGTTTGGCTCTGGCGTCCTTGGTGGTGAAGCGCCAGTTGATCGTTGCTCTGGCAGCGTTGCGTTCCGCTTCATAAGCACTGACGTTTTTGTGCAGGGCGTCCCCGTCCGGGTTGCGGCCCTTGAGGCAGGCACGAGCCAGTACGCTGAACTCAATCTCGGCCATATTCAGCCAGCTGCCATGCTTGGGCGTGTGGTGAAACTCCAGACGCTTAGCTATGCGACGGGCCTCAGCTGCAGGAAATGTCTCGTAGAGAGACGCCATTCGATGCGTGTTCAGGTTGTCGAGTACCAGCTGATCAACGACAATTAGTCTTGCCGGTTGGCGACGACTATTTTTGCCGGTCCCCAAGAGTAATCATCCGGTACAGGAGGTGCCGGATTGGTTACAGATCAGCAAGTCGCAACACTGAGGCAGAGACGAATGGAAGGAAAGACGCAACAGACGGCGGCGGCAATGGCGGGGATGAGCGAGCGCTCGGCCCGCAAGTGGCAGTGCGGCCCGTTGCCGTCGGAGACCAAGACTGAGCGTCAGTGGCGCACCCGTCCCGATCCCTTCGACGGAGTCTGGGAGAAGGAGATCCTGCCCCTGCTCCTGGGCGAGGCCGCCGGCAGGCTCAGGGCAACGACAATTATCGAGTGGCTGGAGGAGCGGCATCCCGGCCGGTTCAGCGCCTCGCAGCTGCGCACCCTGCAACGACGATTACAAGACTGGCGAGCGCTCAACGGCCCGGACCAAGAGGTCTACTTCCCCCAGGAGCATCCCCCGGGCCGCGAGGCCCAGATCGACTTCACCCACTGCAACTCCCTGGGAGTGACCGTCGGCGGTCGGGCCTATCGCCACCGGCTGTTCCAGTTGGTGCTGAGCCATTCCGGGTGGCGCTATGCCGAGGTGGCCACCGGGGAGACCTTCCTGGCCCTGAAGCAGGGGCTACAGAACGCCCTGTGGGAGCTGGGCGGTGCGCCTCGGGTGATCCGCTCGGACAACACCTCGGCCGCCACCCACGAGATGAGGCGCAGCCGCGGCAGGGCCCTGAACGGCAGCTACGCCGAGCTTCTGGACCACTATGGGCTCGAGTCCACCCTGATAAATGCAGGAGAGTCCCATGAGAACGGCGTTGCCGAGCAGGCCCACTACCGGCTCAAGGACGCCATCGACCAAGCCCTCATGCTGCGGGGCAGCCGCGACTTCAACTCCCTTGAGGAGTACGCCGGCTTCGTCCGCAAGGTGGTGGCTCGGCGCAACCGGCTGGTGATGGGGAAGCTGGAGGAAGAGCGCCCACATCTGCGTCCCCTGCCCCCAGCCCCGGTGCCGGAGTACGTCAACCACCGGGCCCGGGTGCGCAAGTGGAGCACCATCCAGGCAGCCGGACGGACCTACACCGTGCCCTCCCGGCTCATCGGGAAGGAGGTGCAGATCCGGCTGTACGCCGAACACTTGGAAGTGTACTACAAGGGCACCTTCGTGGATCGAATGGAGCGGGTGCGGGGCGAGAAAGAGGCCCGGGTTGACTACCGCCACGTCATCGGCTCCCTGGTGCGCAAGCCCGGGGCCTTCGCCCGCTACCGGTTCCGGGAGCAGATGTTTCCCACCATGACCTTTCGCCTGGCCTACGATGCGCTCCGGGAATGGCGTGGGGAGCGGGCCGACGTGGAGTACGTGCGCATCCTGCACCTGGCGGCGACGACCATGGAGACCACGGTGGACAGCGCCCTGGCCCTGCTCTTGGAGGCGGGCGGACCCTTCGACTACGCCGCAGTCAGGGAGCTGGCCAGTCCCGCGCCGCTGCAGGCGCCGGCACTCAGCCTGCCCGGGACGCCGGACCTGAGGGTCTACGACTCCCTGCTGGCGGAGGTGGCCTGATGCTGGACACCCTGACTACTGACACCCTGATGACGGACACAGTGGCCATACAGGAGCGGATCGGGGAGCTGTGCCACCAGTTCCGGCTGCCCACCATGGGTGCGCAGTCGGTGTCCCGCTTCACTGCAGCCGGCCACGGCGACGCCCTGGAGACTCTCCTGGAAGTACTGGAGCAGGAGGCCGAGGACCGCAGGCAGCGGCGCATCAGCAGGCTGCGCACCGCGTCCAGGCTGCCGGCGCGGGCAAGACCTGGGAAACCTTCGAGCACGACCGGGTGCCTCTGTCTCTCAGACAGCAACTGGGGGAACTGGCCGACGGCAGCTTCGTCGACCGCGGCGTCAACGTCCTGGCCTTCGGTCTTCCCGGCACCGGGAAAACACACGCCCTGTGCGCCTTGGGCCACCGGCTGGTGGAGTCGGGCCGCTCGGTGCTCTTCGCCCCGGCCTACCGGCTGGTGCAGGATCTGCTGGCAGCCAAGCGGGACCTGGCCCTGCCGCGACAACTACGGAAGCTCGACAGCTACGACTTCCTGCTGCTGGACGACCTGGGCTACCTGCCCCAGGGGGCCGAGGAGTCGGAGCTGCTCTTCACCCTCATCGCAGAACGCTACGAGCGCCGGTCCCTGGGCATCACCTCCAACCTGGTCTTCTCCCAGTGGGAGCACATCTTCGCCAACCCAATGGCCACCGCGGCGACCATCGACCGGGTGGTCCATCACTCGGTCATCCTGGAATTCAACGTCCCCAGCTACCGGACCGGAGTGGCCCAGCAGCGGGGGCAGGATAAGGAGGTGAACCGGCAAGAATAATCGACGCCAACCGGCAAAAGTAGTTGACGTTAAACACCAGCCGGACCACCGGGACGTCGGGGTAGGCATCGTCCACCAACCACTGCATCTGATGGGCGAAGTCCTGCATGGTGCGCTGTTGGGTAATGGCTACGTGGCGCCATCCCGCCTTGGGCTCACAGGTGAGAAACAGGTTGCGCGTTCCCTCTCTCCGGTACTCGTAGTCCTCACGTCTCGGGCGTCCGGGCTTTGCCGGCAGCGGTTCCCTGATGTCGGCCAGCAACTGGGTGGACGTCTCGTCAAAACAGACCACCGGCCTTTCGGGATCATAGGGTTCGGCGTAGAGGTCCAGCACGTCCTCCATGGCCGCCACATATTCCCCGCTTACCTTCGGGATGCACCACTGCTGCTTCCGCCACGGCTTGAGCGTGTTTTTTTCAGCCGCAGGCGCACCGTCTCGTGGGACAGGGACTCCACCAGTCCCAGTTCCACCGCCTTGCCCGCCAGCAGGCGCAGCGTCCAGTGGTCGCGGCCATCCGGAGCCGGGCTGCAGGCCAGGGCGATGAGATGCGCCTCTGTCCGGTCGTCCAGCTTCCGGTAGCGGTGGAGCTGGTTGCGGTGCCGCAGCACCTCATCCAGTCCCTCCTCGGCGTACCGCCGCTTGGCGCGGAACACCGCGCGCTCCGAGATGTCCAGGGCTGTGGCCACTTGAGATGCGGTCCAACCCTCATCCGTTTTCAGCAGAATGCGCGCTCGGGTGATGGCCTGGGCGGAACTCCTGCCGGCCCTGATCATCTGCCGGAGCCGCCCTTTCTCCTGAGCGCTCAGCTGGACGCCATACTTCTCCTGAACCATGGATGCCACCCCTCCCACAATTCAACTTCCTCCCCGACGATAGCATCTCGGCTCACTCCGTGCAGCATCTGACAATGCGAGTTTGACTGACTACTAGTACCTCAAAGTGCATCGCCTTGCCTCGGGTCCAGAAAGTCGCTGTACCAGAGGCCGCCCAGAGTAAGACCCTCGTCCACCATTGCCTTCACGATTTTGTCGTCGCTGGCGCGGCAGATGGTAGCGAAGCCATCTTCTCCCTTTTCCAGCACCCAAACTTCTTCAGGCGTGAGCGCGTCTACCAGGTAAGGGTGATGCGTGGTTACGAAAATCTGGGGCGCGTTGTTTTCGCCGGTGGCGTGGGCGCGGAACTCGGCGGCGAGGGTTTCCAGCAGCTTGTGATAGAGACCGTTCTCCGGCTCCTCGATGCAGATGAATGGCGGCGGGTTGGGGTCTTCCATCAAGAGCAGGTAGGCAAAGAGTTTCAGCGTACCATCGGACATCTGCTGGGCGTAGAAGGGGTCTACGAAGCCGCGGTCGTTGAAGTGGAGTAGGAGGCGTCCGTCTTCAGTGCGATGTGGGTCAATCTTGTCAATGCCAGGAACTCTGCCAGCGATTTTGCGAAGTATGTCGGCAAATTCATCCGGGTGTTCTCGTTGCATGTACTGGACGACGTTGCCCAGATTGTCCCCGTGTATGCTCAGGCGGCGTTGGGGGCCGGCCAGAAGCAGGCCGCGGGCGGCGTCAGGAGTGAAGTAGCTCAAGTACCAGCCTTCTATGAACTCCCTGAAGGCTACTATTCTAGTAGTCGGACATCGTTGAACTGATGGGTGGTGGGATACCATAATGCCAGCAGCCAAGAGGGAGTTTGGGACGTGGGGTGTGGATGATGGTGAAGAGGTACAGAGTACGGCTGGCGGAGGAGGAGCAAAAGGAGCTAATGGCGTTGGTGTCCAGAGGGCGGGCGGCGGCCTATAAACAAACTCACGCCCGCATCCTGTTGCTTTGCGACGAGAATCAGCCTGATGGCGGCATGAAGGACGAGGAGATCGCCCGGGCCCTGAAGGTGGGCACCGCCACGGTGGAGCGGGTGCGCCGCCGTTGCGTGGAGGAGGGTCTGGAAGCAGCCTTGGGGCGCAGGCAACAGCTCAACCGGCGTCGGAGGAAACTGGATGGTGAAGGGGAGGCTCACCTGATTGCCTTGACCTGTTCCCAACCGCCGGAGGGCCGTGCCGGCTGGACCCTGCAACTGCTGGCGGACCAGTTGGTTGAATGCGAGATAGTGGACAGCATCAGCACCGAAACGGTGCGCCAGACCCTGAAAAAAACGAACTCAAGCCTTGGTTGAAAGAATGCTGGTGCATCCCGCCGAAGGGCAGTGCGGAGTTTGTCTGCGCCATGGAGGACGTGCTGGAGGTCTACCATCGCCAGTACCGGGAGAACGAGGTCCTGGTGTGCTTGGACGAGACCAGTAAACAGCAGGTCAAGGAGACCCGGCTGGGCCGTCCGCCTCGCCCCGGAGCGGCAGGTTCTTACGACTATGAATACGAGCGCAACGGTGTGAGCAACCTATTTATGCTGTTCGCCCCCTTGGAGGGATGGCGGCGGGTGGAGGTCACAGAGCGCCGGACCCGGACCGATTGGGCTGAGGTGGTGCGGAAACTGGTGGACGAGGACTACGCTGACAAGGAGCGGATAGTGCTGGTGATGGACAACCTGAACACGCATCATCCGTCATCACTGTACGAGGCCTTTGAGCCAGCGGAGGCGCGGCGCATCGCGGAGCGGCTGGAGATACACTACACACCCAAGCACGGCAGTTGGCTGAACATGGCAGAGATCGAGATCGGCGTGATGGCCCGGCAAAGCCTCGACCGCCGCATCCCGGACCGGAGCGTCCTGCGGAGGGAGGCAGCAGCGTGGCAGACCCAGCGCAACCAGGACGCCGTACGAGTGGACTGGCGCTTCACCACCGCAGATGCACGCATCAAACTGAAGTCCCTATACCCCTCAATACTACACTGACGGACTACTAGGATGAAATTCTGAAGCCTACACCATATGGTAGGGCGTAGTGGCAAAGTCCTAGCCTCTCCGGCTAGTTCAGGATGTCTCAAAGCGGCTCTGCCGCAGTGGTAAAGGGCTTGTCGACATTCACCACCTACCTTATTAAGACCTGGTCTTGCAGGTCGATCGACGAGGGTGGACCCGCCCTTGACAAGGCGTTGGGGTTTGGCGGATTGTAGCCCTTGCGTTGGGTGTGGTTGGCGGCGCTATTGCAGTGTCAATTTGGACAGGAGTTTATGGCTATGGCAGAGCGTGCTCCGAGGCTTGAGGGCAAGGTGGCGATCATTACCGGGGCCGGGTCCAGCGGCGAGGGGATCGGCAACGGGAAAGCGGCGGCGATACTGATGGCCCGCGAGGGCGCAAGGGTGCTGCTGGTGGACCAGATGGAGTCCCGTGCCCAGGAAACGCTGGAGATTATCCAGTCGGAGGGCGGCGAAGCGTCGACCTTCGAGGGCGACATGACCAAGCTGGACGACTGCGAACGCATGGCGCAGGCGGCCATCGACCGGTACGGGCGGGTGGACATCCTCGACAACAACGTGGGGATCTCGCAGCGCGGGACGGTGGTGGAGGTCAGCGAGGCCGACTGGGACCGGGTGATGACAGTCAACCTCAAGACCATGGTGCTGGCGGCCAAGGCGGTCATCCCCCGCATGATGCAGACAGGCGGCGGCGCCATCATCAACATCTCGTCCATCGCCGGTCTGCGGGCCCACATGAGCACGCCCTACACGGCCTCCAAGGCCGGCGTCATCGGCCTGACCATCTCAATGGCCGCCGACCACGCACAGGACAACATCCGGGTGAATGCCATCGCGCCGGGGCTGGTGTACACGCCCATGGTGGCGCCGCGGATGGACGACGACCTGCGGCAGTACCGCCGCAACTCGGCGCCCATGCATGTGGAGGGCACCGGCTGGGACATTGGCTACGCCGCGCTGTTCCTGGCCAGCGACGAGGCGCGGTGGATCACGGGGATCGTGCTGCCGGTGGACGCCGGGCTGTGTGCGGTACATCCGGGGACGTACACGCCGATGAACCAGCAGACGCGGTATTAGGTCGGCGCCCCATCATCGTACTACTCCGTCCGTTACGGTTGCCGCATAAGTTACCTTTCAATGCGAACGCGAACTGCGGGACAGAACATGCCGAATAAGAGTCAGGTCGATACCACACCTCGTTATTGTTCTTGTGGAACTGTGTTTTCTATGGTGGACTACCCTAAGGGGTACTTCCGCTACAAGAAACAAGTACGTAAGGGTTCGATTGTGAATGTTTGCCCAAAATGCGAAGCTGGCATTTTGCAGCGGATGTTAGAGGCAAAGGCTTCCAGGATACGAGAGGAAGTTGATAGGATTCTGATAGGCAATCAGTGCTTTTGGTCGGCAGCAAAGGAACCTTGGCAATCATCCATGATTAGATTGCGGCAAGATATTGAGTTACTTTGCGGTGGTAAGCCTGCGAATGACGCTCATCTCAGCAATATTATCAGAGTCTATGGAGAGTGATGGCCTGCTAAGTCCCAATGCTTCGCAACGTTGCTGAATGGATAGATTCTACTCGGACCGTCTCTCTTTGCTCTCTCAGGTGGGCACTCAAAGAGCAGGAATACAACTTCTCCTAATGGGGAGGGAATTGAATGTTTGGCATCCAAAATTACGGCCTCCCATAATATAGTGAAGGGATGACAGGAGGTTGGCCATGCGTTTGGAAGGAAAGGTTGCTCTCATCAGTGGCGGCGCCCGCGGTATGGGCGCGGAGGAGGCGCTGCTATTCGCCCGGGAGGGGGCTAAGGTGGTGATCGGAGACGTGCTGGAGGAGGGACGGGAAGTGGCTGCGCAGATACCCGGAGGGCAGGCGATTTTCGTGAGGCTGGACGTCACCAAGGAGGAGGACTGGCGCCGGGCGGTGTCCATGGCAGAGGAGGTCTACAAGCGGCTGGACATCCTGGTCAACAACGCCGGGGTCAGCGCCGTGGGCGGCATCGAGGACACGACCGTTGAGGAGTGGGACCGGGTGATGGAGATCAACGCCAAGGGCGTGTTCCTGGGCACTCGAGAGGCCATTCCGGCGATGCAGCGGGCGGGCGGCGGGTCGATCATCAACATCTCGTCGCAGCTGGGCATCGTGGCGATGAGCGAGTCCAGCCCGCAGTACATCGCGTCCAAGGGCGCGGTGCGGCTTCTGACCAAATCGACGGCGCTGCAATACGCAGCAGACGGCATACGGTGCAACTCGGTGCATCCGGGGCCGATCGTTACGCCGATGACGGAGGGACGGCGTGCGGATCCGGCAGTGCAGACGCTGATGGAGTCGCGGATACCGCTGGGGCGGTACGGCGAGGCCATCGACGTGGCGTACGGGGTCCTGTACCTGGCGTCGGACGAGGCATCGTTCATGACGGGCAGCGAGCTGGTGATCGACGGCGGCTGGGTGGCGCAGTAGGGGCGTCGCGCCGCTAGCCGCGGGGGTCGACGACGGTCAGGAAGGAGAAGCTCCGGAAGTCGCGGTCGAGGGTACAGATGCGGTCGATGTTGTTCTACCGCATCAGCACCGCCGTGTGAAGGTAGTGCAATATGTTGCCCCGGATTTCCGGCAACTCCGCCAATGATTGCGCTAACACAGCTCGGTGGCTTTCTGTGGGGCGCAGCAAACTAAATCCAGGCAAATCGAGCAATTCGTTCAGGAACTGCCATGCCTTTCCCGGTGCCAAAGGAGACTTGAAGGCTCTGGGGTGCATACTCACCCGCAGGAACTCGTAGCAGATGAGCAAATGCTCCAAGTCAAATAAGAGGAAGAACCTCCATCGCGGGCCTCGGCCAATCGCGCCAAGCAGACTAAACTAAAGCCACGGTGGGATCTACACTCCTAAAATGCCGAGAGCAAGTCAGCGCTGCCAAGTAAAGCTCTCCCGTCCGCACGGTGAAGTCAGTCCGCCCACGTGGCCAGGTACTCTTCAAATGCGCATTTCACCGTTGCTTTGGTTTAGTAGCCGAACATCCTTGAAGTGGCGGGTTGCTCGGCAACTGTTTGCATGCTCGCAGTATGTCCGGGCAACGGCACCCTACCAATCAACCCATCATTACAAAGATTTCAGACTACTAGGGTGTTGCCTCATAGCACCCAAGGTCGCTATACCCAGCCTACGATTGTCTTGGAGCGAAATAACCTCAACTTCCTGGCCACTCACTTCGTCTAGCATCCCCGTGACTTCCGGATCTGCCCGTGCCGCCTTAAGTGCTTCGTCGATTTCCATGTCTTCAAAATTGTTGCTTATTTCCCTGAAACGCACAATTAAATTGGCTATCGACACAAAATCAAACCCACCGTCCGCACCTTCCTTAATCTGTTGTCCCTGCGATTCACCTTTCCAAGCTATTCCTATGCCATCTCGCAGTATCAAGAAACCAAGAAGCAAGTCGTCGCTCTCGTCATTACCTTCCTGCGCTAGGGTCTCGCCAAGCACGTAAGGGCGGCCGGCATCGTCCGAGTTTATGGAGAGTATGTACGCTATAAGCGGGCCCTGCGGCTCGCTACGGTAGAAAACTTGGAACGTAATAGGGTCGTCGCTGCCTTGGGAGCGAATACGGTCGAATCCTCCACGTCCCCGTTCATCACAGGCCTCTTCCACACCCAGCTTCAGGCAGTCGGCGAGAAAGCCGAAGGCATCGAGCAGGGAACTCTTGCCGACCCCGTTCTTGCCGATTACAGCGGTCAGTGGAGTCAATGGGGCGACGTCTGGGGTATTCCCAAGGCTACCAAGAGTTACATCCTTCAACACTCGGTAATTTTGGATCCTGATCCCCTCGATTATCGGCATGAGACTGAGACCTTCATTGATTCCCCTTTATCCAACTGACGACAGGCAATCACTATGCCCTCTTCAGCATCCAGTTAGTGGTCAGTTGCCCGCCTTAATGAAATCAGATACTCGCTCGGCGATCATCATGGTGGTTACGTTGGTGTTGGCTCGGACTACGTCGGGCATTATGGAGGCGTCGGCTATGCGGAGGTTGGCGACTCCTCGGACTCGGAGTTGCTGGTCTACCACGGCCATGGGGTCGTCGGTGGTGCCCATCTTGCAGGTTCCCGAGATGTGGTAGGACGTGCTTACGTTGCGCTTCAGCCAGTCGTCGAGGGCCTCGTTTGACTCGATGTCGGCGGCTGTTGGCGCGAGAACCTCGTCGATGTAGGGGGCGTATTCGGGGCCCTGCAGCAAGCTCACGCAGAGTCGGACCGCCTCCCGCAGCCGCTCAAGGTCCCACGGATCCTCGAGGTAGTGGTAGTCCATCTGCGGGGCGGCCTTGGGATCGGCGGAGGTCAGCCACAGCTCTCCCTTCCCCGCCGCCAGGTACAGTCCGCAGTTGACGGTGTGGGCTGGGTTGTTGTCGCGCACCACCGTGTTGAGCGAGGCAGGGGACAGGATCATGTCGTTGGGCGTATCGGACCCCGTGGCGGTATAGCGCAAGCGCAGGGCCCGCATGGCGATGGGATCCTCGGGTACATCGTCTCTGACCTTGAACCGCACGGTCACGTTGGGGTGGTCGCGCATGTTCTGGCCCACGCCGGGGAGTTCCACCGCCACCGGGATGCCGAGCTGCTGCAACTGGGAGGCGGGGCCCATCCCGGAGAGCATCAGGAGCTGCGGGGAGGCCACTGCCCCGGCGCACAGTATGATGTCGCCGCCCTCGACCACGAAGGTCTCATCGCCGCTCTCGACCTCGATGCCCACTGCCCGCTTGCCGTTGGGGCTGTCCTCCAGCACCACCCGGTTGGCCTGGACGTTGGCGCGAATGGTCAGGTTCAGGCGGTGGCGTACCGAGTCGATGTAGGACAGGGCCATGCTCATGCGCACGCCGTCGATGTTATTCTCCGCGCGGAGGCTGACGCCGGTGGCCTCGGGGTGATTCACGTCGGGGTGGAAGGGATAGCCGACGCCCGTGGCGGCCTGGAAAAAGGCCTCCTGCAACGGGGGCCAGGTCTCTCGGCGATGATGGCGGACGGGAACGGGGCCGTCGGTGCCATGGAAGTCGTCGTGGAAATCGGCGTCGTTTTCCAGCTTGCGGAAATAGGGCAGGCAGTCGATGTAGGACCAACCCTCGTTGCCCCAGGAGGCCCAGGTGTCGTAGTCCTCGGGTGCTCCGCGGATGAAGGTCTGGCCGTTGATGGCGCTGGAGCCGCCCAAGGTCTTGCCGCGCGGCACGGGCATCGGCCCCTGCTCCGGCGTGGCTGTGCCGGTGAAGGACCAGTTGTAGGGCGACCCGGCGGCGCGCGCCTCGAGGTTCACCTGACCCCATCCCTGCTTCAGCATTTCGGGCAGCTGGGAAAAGTCGGGGAAGTCAGGGCCTGCCTCGAGCAGCAGCACCGAGCGTTCCGGGTCTTCGGACAGCCGCGTGGCGACGATGCAGCCGGCGGTGCCGCCGCCGACAACGATGTGGTCGTATTTCATTTGGGTAGCCCCCTCCGTAGGTTTGAGCTATTTTACACCGTCTCCAAGGAAAGACCTGGCTCAAACACTGATACGACCTCGCGAGACCAGGCTCGACTACCCAGATTCTTGTACTCTACCAAATCGATAGACGGGACGTAGGTGGATTCATATTCAAAGAGCTATGGGCCGCCACTGACTGAAAGGCCAGCGCGAGACGCCACCTGTTCAAACCGGGGATGGTCTATTTAGAATGAAGCCTCGAGGCGACGGCTCGGGTGGTGGAGGCAGTACATTTGCCATGCAGTCTCCGTCTTTCCTTCATTTGTAAGGTGAAGTGCTGCGGACTGGTGCAGAAATCAGAGACCAGCCTCTGTTTTTATGCCCCAGTCCGTGCCGTTCTTCCCTTTCCAAAGGGTGCCTCAGCAGGCCGGACCTGCGGGTGTGTGGGGAAGGGCCTGCCAGGCATTGATTGGGATTACCAGGTTATTCCGCCGATTTCCGAGGCTTTTCTGTCCGGCGATCGAGGCGCTAGCAGAGATACGGGTTGAATTGAGCCTTCAGCCCAGCTCGGGTTAACTTCCATCTCCCACCTATAAACGCTTTCGCCCCAGCCGATCTCGACAGCGTCGGCTACGTCGTACTGATGTTCAGCGAACTGCAGGGTGAGTACTGCGGGAAGAGGTTGGTCGGAGTGAACTAGCAGGTACTGGCTTTCACCCTGGTATTCCGTGTAGTAGAGCGCGTTAACAGTGTAATCCTGTGTTGATGGTCTACGATTTGGTCACCTGCTAACAGTTCAGCGAATATGTCATCCCTATAAGCCGGGCCGAAAAGCCCTGGATGGGGAGAGAGATTTCGGCAGTAAAGCCGGGGCGAACAGAATCTGGGACCACAGCAGTCCGAGCCGGACAGCGCCGAAAATGGCCGTAGCATGGGCGACCACACCGTGGGAAACAGCCTGGACATCACTGGGGACGGCACTGAGGACGGCGCGGTGGCGCGGAAGCCCACCGCCGACACTGTCCGACAGCTCGATTTTGCCCGCCACCAGGGTCAGGTTGGCCACTGTAGCCGCCAGGTACAGCTGGAATCGCGTCTTGGCGCGTCCGAAGTAGCGGGACTGGCGAATGCCCAACTGGACCAGTCGGGCCAATCTGTGCTCGACCACCACGCGTCGCGCTCGATATTCGTCATACCCGGCGCTCTGTTGCAACGCACGGGCCTGTTGCAGGAGAGCCTCCTGGGGATGGATCAGCACCCGCCGTCCCTTCCTGCCCTTGGCCGAGATGCACTGAGACCGCAGGGGACATGTCATACATTCGGACCCGTCGAACTGGAAGGCCTGCAAGTGGTGTATCCGACCCGCGGCATCCGTACGCCGTCCCGCTGGCACTATGGTGTGGGTGACCTGCCCTGCCGGACAGGTGCAACTGCCCGCCACCAGGTCGATGACAAAGTCATTCTTGGGAAAGCGCTGCCGGTCGGGCCGTCCCGGCACCCGGGCAATCAGGGTGCGGCCCGCGTCGGCGAAGGTCTGCCTGGTAGCTCCGTCTCCATAGGCGGCGTCGCCCATGGCCTCCTGCACCGGCACACCGGTGTTGGCCTCGCTCTGTTCTACCAGTTCCAGCGCCCCCAGGTTGTCCGGAGCGTTGCCCGGCAGTACCTCCACGGCGGTGATCAGCTGGGTGTCGGTGTCAACCACAATCGCCGCCTTGTGTCCGTCGAAGCGTCTCCTGCTGCTCTTGTGCCCGTGGCGCATCTCAGGGTCGTGCACCGACATCATCCGGTCCTTGCTCACCCCGTCCTTGAGGCTCACGCCGTCATCGCCGTCGCCGTCGCCACCCTTGCGCTCAATGTCCTGGAGCAGCAACTGCCCCAGCAGTTCCGCCGCCGCCACTATCTGCTGACGCTCAGCACCGTCCTCGGGCAACTCCCCCTGGGCCAGCCGCGATAATTCCAAGAGCCGGTCCGCGTCTCCCACAATCCCCGCCAGCAGTGCCGTCCGCGCCCGCTTGTCCGACCAGTCGATGGTCGCCTCTCCCTTGATGCTGGAGGCGAGGTACCGCCCGTATCCCCGGGCCTTGGCCCATTTCCCGACGCTGATTCCCTCAACCTGCGCCAGCGCCCGCAGCAGCTTGACGATACCGTCGGCCAGCAGATTGAAGGTGTCCCTCACCGCGCCCCGGCCCAGGATGTTGGTCGTGTCCAGAGCCACCTTCATGCTGCGCCTCTTCAGGTAGCCCGACTCCCGGGCGAGGCGCAGGCTGGACTCGAATACCTCCCGCACCCTGTCGTGCAGGATCAGCTGGGCCCGGAACACCTGGAGCGTGCTCTTGGCGAAGGGCCTGTCCTCCACCTCAATCCCCAGAGCCACCTTCCAGCGGATGTCGAAGTCGGCCCGGGCCTTGGCCTCGGCGTCGCTGACCTTGTCGTGGGTCTGCAACAGCAGCGCCGTGGCCAGCAGGCTGGGCGGCACGCTGTCCCGGCCGTTGTCAGCGCAGTAGAACACCGCGAAATCGGAGTCCTGGAACAGCCGGCCCCGCAGGGAAGCCAGCAGACCGTAGAAGGTGTCCTTCCCCACGTGGTCCAGGTACAACCGGTCCGCTTCCCAAAGACCCCTCTGGTCCGAACGCTCTCCCAGCATTCTCAACCCTCGCTACGCTTGTTGACCCCAATTATAAATGCTCGGCGACTCAAACCACTTTCCGGCCAGATTTCTATGAGGGATGTAACGTTGAACCAGCAGGAACAGGCAAGGATTCCAGTACTAAACGGTGTTCTGGAATACCGGCTTCCCATCGCCCAGGCTGCCGAGGTCATGGGAGTGAGCGAACGCCACACCAAGCGTCTCCTCGCCGCTTACCGCAAGGGCGGTCCCGCCGCACTGGCCCATGGGAATCGGGGCCGAAGACCTCACAACGCCGTCCCTGAGGTCGCTGTGGCTGCCGTGGTGAAGCTGGCCAGCAACGGCTACGCCGGGGCAAACCACAGCCACTTCACCGAGTTGTTGCGGGAGCGCGAGGGCATCGACCTGAGCCGTCCTACGGTGCGCCGGATTCTGGTCAAGGCCGGCATCGGCAGTCCTCGCAGCCGCCGATCCCAGCAACACCGGTTCCGGCGCAGGCGCATGCCCCAGGAGGGCATGCTGGTGCAGATCGACGGCAGCAACCATCCCTGGCTGGAGGACCGGGGAACGAAGCTGACGCTGCTCATCGCCGTGGACGACGCCACCGGGACCGTGGCCCAGGCCGTTTTCCGCACCAGCGAGGACACCCGCGGCTACCTGGTGCTCTTGGAGGGACTGGTCCGCCAGTGGGGAATCCCCCTGGCCCTCTACAGTGATCGCCACGCTGCCTTCAAGTACAACGCCCGTCAGAAGCCGGTGCCTGTGGAGACTACCCAGTTCGCCAGAGTGATGCGGGATCTGGGCGTCCAGCAGATATTCGCCCTCTCTCCACAGGCCAAGGGGCGTGTGGAGCGGATGTTGGAAACCTTTCAGGACCGGCTGGTAACCGAACTGCGCTTGGCCAGGGCCAGCAGCATCGACGAGGCCGGCTTGGTCTTGCAGGAGTTTCTGCCCCGGTTCAATGCGCGTTTCGCCGTGGCGGCGGAGCAGCCGGAGGCGGCCTACCGGCCGGTCCCGGACGAGCTGTCCCTGACCGAGACCATCTGTCTCAAGGACACCCGGAAGGTGGCCCGGGACAACACGGTGAAATACCACTGGCGGGTCCTGCAGTTGCTGCCGGGGGCGGAACGGCCCAGCTATGCGGGCCTCCGGGTGGAGGTCTTGGAACGGGCCGACGGAGAGCTGCTGCTCCAGTACCAAGGAGAGGCCGTGGATTTTCAGGAGGGACCGCCGCCCTCCTCGGTGCTGTGGGGCGCAGACACCGGTTGCTCTCCCGACCCTGGACTGCATGAGGTGGCCGAAGGCACAGCAAGCAGCCACCTGAACAAGGCTCAACGTGAACGTCTGGCTACCCTGGAATCGTCCGATCAGGACGAAGTCAACGTCGAGGGAAAAGGCGCCCAGCGCAGGGGCGGTAAAGGGAAGCCAGTGCGCCACCGGTTGCACCGGACGCCCACGGCAACCCAGCAGGCCCGCTGGGAGGCGGTACAGAAGGCCAGGGAGCAGGGACTTTCCCTCCGGACCATTGCCCGGAATCTGGGCATGGCCAAAAACACCGCGAAGAAGTACGCCGTGGCTGGCGCTCCACCCACCAAGAAACTCAGCGCCAAGGAGCGAGCCAAGGCCGAGGCTCTGGTCGCACCGCTAGCAGCAGCCAACTAAGTCCGGGTGACATATTCGCTTTTCAAATAAGGGGACGTAATCGCTGGACAACAACAATCCTGGCCCTCGTAGGTGATAGTCGTGTTGTCCAGGCGGCCGGTCTCGTCCCAGAGCCCCCCGTCGAGGTCATCGGGAATATTCAGAAATCCCACTTTCGTAAAGTTGAGCTGATCGTTGGACCCAACGGTCATCTCTGCCGTCCACGCCTCCGTGTTTGCACTGGCCGACTTGTGAAACAGGACAATTATCAGTGTCACGGCCAAGGCAGATGCGACGAGGAGTAGCCTCCTGGATGTTCGTCTAAATGGGGACGCTCCCGCCATTTTTCCAACAGTCGATTCTTTCAGCCCTTTCATGACTCCCTCCAATTTCGGCATACGCCGGATGTTATTTTTCCTGGCAGATATCCAGTATAGAGATAATTATTATCTCGCTGCTGTATATTTTTCTACGCAATGGCAGGTAAGTCGGATTTGCCGGGATACGTGAAAGCAGGAATCAGGAGTGGCGGTCAGAATAAAGGTCAAACGCCTGGGAGGGATAAAGGTGAATACCGATTCAGGGTAGCGGGATGCCACAGACTTGTTTGAACGTGGTTGACCGTGGCATGGGCCACTGCTAGAATGCGGCCACCTTATCCGGGATGTCCGGATAGTGTTTAGCTTTCAGTTGCTAGGCTGCAGAGCAGCCGAATCCCGCAATTTTGGGGGTAGGAAATGGCCAGGAAAATAAGCGTATCGGTCGACCACAATCTGTGCGTTGGCAACCAGATGTGCATCTCCATCGCCACCAAGGCCCTCAC
This sequence comes from Dehalococcoidia bacterium, assembly GCA_965261885.1. Classification (GTDB taxonomy): domain Bacteria; phylum Chloroflexota; class Dehalococcoidia; order Lucifugimonadales; family UBA3495; genus VXOI01. The sequence continues at coordinate 91,325 of CBDHDY010000014.1, read as the reverse complement.
GCTCAACGATGACCGTCAGGCGATTCCGGCCGATGTGGGCGCCGACACCGAGGAAGTGATCCTCGAGGCAGCCGAGCAGTGCCCCATGGCCGCCATCAGCGTGATGGACGCAGATACTGGTGAGCAGCTCTTCCCGTAAGGCCGAAGTGCTCTTATAACTGGCCCTCCTTTACAGGCGCAAAGGGGGGCTTTTTTCATGAGTCCCGGTATACTCTTATGTCAATCTGGGAGGCTGTTGTAGGAACCGACGGAATGGAGCACCTGTTTTACGCTGGCGATAACCTGAAGGGACTGGCCCGCCTTGACGAGACAGGAATTAAGGTCGACATGGTCTACATTGACCCGCCATTCGCGACCAACAACGAGTTCCTGATCGACTCAGACCGCGCCAACACTATAAGCGCTTCTGGCGAGCTGGCCTATACCGACACCGTACGGGGCGACGACTATCTCCGGCAGCTGGGCTTGAGACTGGAAGGCATCCGACGGGTAATGACTGACGAAGGGTCCGTCTACGTTCACATCGACGTTAAGATGGAACATCACGTCCGCCTGCTGATGGACGAGGTATTCGGACCGCGCAATTTCCGCAACAGCATCACGCGCATCAAGTGCAACCCCAAGAACTTCGTCCGATATTCCTACGGAAATATCAAGGACACCATCTTGTTCTATTCGATGAATCCCCATCGCATCAAGTGGCGCCCACAGGAGGAACCGCTCACCGATGAGGACGCCGTATCGCGCTACCCGTTGGTAGACGGCGAGGGTCGGCGCTATGCGACCACACCCCTGCACGCGCCCGGCACGACGCGCAACGGGCCGACGGGCGACACCTGGCGAGGAATGCAGCCGCCGGCGGGAAGGCACTGGCGCTATCCGCCGGACAAGTTGGAAGAGCTGGACGCCCAGGGATTGATCGCGTGGAGCAGCACGGGCAACCCGCGGAAGATAATCTACGCCGATCAGTCTGCAGGCAAGCTGCCACAGGACGTGTGGGTCTACAAGGACCCGCAGCGCCCCAGCTACCCGACGCAGAAAAACGCGAAGATGCTGGAGCGGATCATTCGGACGTCATCGGAGCCTGGGGACACGGTGATGGATTGCTACGCAGGCAGCGGCAGCACCCTTCTGGAGGCCGCCCGGTTGAGCCGCAGGTTTATCGGCATGGACGATGCCCCGGCTGCGCGGGATGTTGTTGAGAAGCGACTACGTGCGAAGGGACTTCAGTGGCAAACAACAGATGTCTAATGTACTTGTTAGTACCTAGGAAAGGCGCACTATGGCTCACTCGCCCCAAGCTCCAGAACTTCTAGATTTCGAAAGACTTGAACACCTTCAGAATTTGGATAACCTATCTGAAATGGTTAAGGAGATTCCAAGCCGTTCAGAAAGGTTGGCTACTAGGATCGCCCATTTCTCCGAGCAATTTGACATTCCTGAACAGGACTTTTGGCGAGACCTTGAGGCTAACCCAACTGGACCTCTCGCAGCAGTGTTGAGCAAAGAAGCCCGAAGACAGAATGTCCATGAAAAGGCTGCCGCCGAATATGTGAAAACGCTCTGCAATGTCTCCCAATTTATTAAGCTTCCTTCGTCCGGCCCCAATGCTTTATATGTAAACAGTGATGGGCTAATGGTAACTAATGCGCAACTAGCTGGCGCTAGACCTCCATCAAAATCAATCGATTTTCGGTGGAAACTCGATTCCCTGACCTGTTACGCGGCGCAGAAATATACGAAAGTCGGTGGAGGGAATCAAGATAGCCAATTCAATGAGGTAGAACAGTTGTTGCGAAACTTTCTTCCTCGGACAAATAACGACACGGCATTGTTTGTGCTAGTTGACGGACCATATTTCGACGAAACCAAATTATCCCGACTCAGGGCTTTGGTCCGGCAGCAAAGCCCTTACAGCTACGTAGCAGGCATCAACGACCTTCAATGGCTTCTGGATCAAATAGTGGCAGGCAAGCAATGAAAGTCCATATGCAAATTAAGCGGAGGTTTCCAGTTGTCGAGTAGAGGAGAACACTATGGCTGAAGTTGGTATTTGCATGTTAATGACGGAGCACGATTTTGACATCGTGGGGCTGGCGCGCAAGGTGGAGGAACTGGGATTCGGGTCGCTGTGGGCGCCGGAGCACGGAGTGGTGCCCGCCGACTTCAGCGTCGGCGCGTCGGGGGCCGCTGCCGGGGCGCCCAGCGCGTATTCCGACGGTCGGATCAACCAGATTATCGATCCGCTGGTTTACCTGGCCGCAGCTGCGGCGGCGACCACGTCGGTCAGACTTGGAACGGGCATCTGCCTGGTACCCGAGCGGAACCCGATCCGGCTGGCCAAGGAGGTGGCGACCCTGGACCTGGTGTCGGGCGGCCGCTTCATGTTCGGCATCGGAGCTGGCTGGCTGCAGGGTGAGGCGGAGGTGCTGGGCGCCGATTTTCCCCACCGGTGGGGCCAGACGCGGGAATACGTCAACGCCATGAAAGAGCTTTGGACCAACCCGATCTCCGAGTATCACGGCAAATGGGTGGACTTCCCGCCGATCATCTGCAACCCCAAGCCTGTGCAGAAGCCGCACCCGCCGGTGATGATCGGCGGGGAACTGCAACGGGCAGCGCAGCGAGTGGCGGACTACGGCGACGGTTGGCTGCCTAGAGCCCGCACTACTTCCGCTTACCACGACCCCGCGCGGTTGCCGGAGGCGCGGCGGCACATCGAGGACCTGTTCCGAGCCAAGGGGCGCAATCCGTCGCAGCTCAACATCACCATGTGGGACGCACCGCCGGACCGGGAGCAGAACCGCCGGTTTTTCGACGCGGGCGCCGACCACGTCGTACACATGCTGACCACTCGCGATGAGCGGTCGACGCTGGAGGATCTGGAGCGAGTGGCGGAGGCGGCGCTCTAGCTCAGGCTTCGCAGGTGGCGGGCGAACTCGAAACGGTTCTCGAGGAGGCCGATGTCCATGGCAAAGGACGCGGGACCGACGGCGTCGACCTTGGAATGGATGACTGACAGGCCTTGGCGCTCGGTGGCCGCGGCGTAGGCTTCTTCCAGGGCCTCCACGGTGTCGGCCCTGGAGACGTGCTCCACGCCGGCCTCCCGGGCCACGCCGCCGAGGTCGGTGCCGGTGCCGGTGGCCGATGGGAAGCCGCCCACCGACAGCAGGCTCTCGTTGTCGAAGACGATGTGGGTCAGGTTGGGCGGGCGGTAGCGGGCCAGGGTGCTCAGGGTGCCGAGGTTCATCAGCAGCGAGGCGTCGCCGTCCAGCACCGTGACCTGCTGGCCGGGGAGCGACAGGGCGAGGCCGAGGCCCATTGATGAGGCCAGTCCCATGCCGTGCTCGAGATAGAAGAAGTTGGGGCGGTGCCCGCAATTGTACAGCTCAACGGCCACCGCGCCCATGATGGTGACGACGACCTGGTCCTTCAGCTTGGGGTATATGGCCCGCAGCGCGTCCTCCCGCAGCATGTCAGTCCTCCCACATCAGTTCGCGGGTGAGCAGCAACGCCACGGGTCGTAACGAGCTCTCTGCCAGGGTCTGGGCCTGCCGGATGTCCCGGGCCACCAGCGCCGGGCCCTCCATCTTGCGGTACATGATGCCCAGGGCGTCCAGCACCCGCTCTGTGACCAGCCCGCCCTCGGTCTGCCACGGGTCGCGCTCGCCCATCTCTCCGCGGTAGCTGATCAGCATCAGCAGCGGAATGCGGTAGAGTTGGGCCAGCGACACGATGCCGTTGATGGAGGTCAGCAGGCCGTGGTTCTGCATCAGCATGGCCGATTTCTTTCCGGCCAGGTGTGCCCCTGCGGATATTCCCACGCCCTCCTCCTCCTTGTTCAGGCGGACGAGGGTGACCTCGGGATCGTCGTCGGCCATGCTGACGAGGTGGACCAGCCAGGTCTCGGGCAGGGCGGATATGATGCTGACGCCAGCTTCCTTCAGGGCGTCGTAGATGACGCGGGAGTTGGCGGAGGAAACTGGCAAGGCGCACCGCCGTCGGTAGGGATTCGAGTCGGGGGCTATTCTAGGGTTGGGAGACGGGGCCGGTCAATCGGACACGAGTCCCAAACCGATCGCTCATGGTTCAAGTTATACTGACATACGTGGGATACCCGAATCAGGAGTACCGATTGAATACCCCGGTCTGGGACCAGGTTGAGACCATTTCGCCCGACGAGATGGCCGCGCTGCAGGTGGAGCGGCTGCGCAGTTGCCTGGCGCACGTGTCCGCGAATGTGCCGCTTTACCGCGAGAGGCTGGCCGCGACGGGCATCGGGCCGGATGGTGTGCACTCGCTGGACGATTTGGCGAGGCTGCCGTATACCGTCAAGCAGGACTTGCGGGACAATTATCCGTACGGAATGTTCGCTGTACCAATGAGCGAGGTAGTGCGGTTGCACGCCTCCAGCGGAACGACCGGCAAGATGACAGTGGTGGGCTACACCGCCAACGACATTGCGATGTGGGCGGATCTCGTAGCCCGGGCCCTAAGCACTGCGGGTGCCAACAGGTGCGACATCGTCCATGTGGCCTATGGATACGGGTTGTTTACCGGCGGCCTGGGCCTCCACTTCGGCGCCGAGCGAATGGGCGCAACAGTTGTGCCGGTGTCGGCGGGCAACACCCGGCGGCAGGTGGAGCTGGCGCAGGACTTCGGCGCCACCGTGCTGTGCTGCACGCCTTCGTACTCCCTGCTGATTGGTGAGCAGGCGGCGGAGGCGGGCGCGGACCTGGGAAAGCTGCGGCTGGGCGTGTTCGGGGCGGAGCCATGGACGGAGGAGATGCGGTCGGAAATTGAGGGGCGCCTGGGAATCACCGCCCTGGACATCTACGGCCTCTCAGAGGTGATGGGTCCTGCAGTGGCGATGGAGTGTCCGGCCAAGCAGGGGATGCACCTGGCAGAGGACCACTTCCTCCCGGAAGTCGTAGACCCGGAGAGTGGAGTTCCATTGCCCGACGGCGAGACCGGAGAACTGGTGCTGACCTGCGCCACCAAGGAGGCCCTGCCGTTGCTGAGGTACCGCACCGGCGACCTGACACGGATTCAGCGCGGTCAGTGCGCCTGCGGCCGTACCACCTCCCGGATGAGCAAGCCGCTGGGCCGCACCGACGATATGCTGATCATTCGGGGCGTGAACGTCTTTCCCTCGCAGATCGAGGCGGCGCTGCTGCAGATCGAAGGGCTGGAGCCACACTACGAACTGCACCTGGAGCGCGGCGACTCGCGGATGGACGAACTGACCGTGCGGGTGGAGGCCTCGGAGTCGCTGTTCGGGGACGAGGCCGTTTATGCGATCGTTCGACGGACATTGTCCGCCTCGCTGCTGAGCACGCTGGGGCTGGGCTGTCGCGTGGAAATCGTGGCGCCACGGGGGTTGCCGCGCAGCGAGGGCAAGGCCGTCCGCATCGTCGACAACCGTCGCATCTGACATGCGGGCTGAGGGAGTATGAACCTCGAAACGATGCTCTACGAGAGCGATGGCGACCTGATCCGCCTCACGCTGGACAGGCCCACCGCGCTTAACGCCGTCAACTACCAGGGGACGCTGGAGCTCCACGAGGCGGCACAAGCGATCCATGATGACCCGACGGCCCGGGTGGTCATCATCCGGGGGGCTGGGCGGGCCTTCTGTGCCGGGATCGACCTGAAGGAGCTGGCCGCCGGTGAGACGCCCCAAGCCTACTTCTACCACTGGGACCGGGCACTTCGCCTGCTGGAGCTGTCGGACAAGCTGGTGCTGTGTGCCATCCAGGGCTACGCGCTTGGCGGCGGACTGCAACTGCCTCTGGCCTGTGACATACGCATCGCCACGCCAGATGCACAGCTGGGGCTGCCAGCGGCCAAGGAGGGGTTCATTCCTGGTTTGGGGACGTACCGGCTGCCTCGATACATCGGCCTGGGGCGCGCCAAGCGGATGGCGCTGTCAGGTGAGAACGTGGACGGCGAGGAGGCGTTGCGCATCGGACTGGTGGACTACGTGGCCGACAGCGGCAACTTCGATGCCGAGGTCGAAGCGCTGGTGCAGCGCTACCTGACCATCAGCTCCGAGGGGGCACGTCAGACCAAGCTGATGCTGTCCGCGTGCCAGGACTACCCTCACGGTCAATTCTTCGAGGAGTACCTGCGCCGCCAGGCCATCGCCATGGCGTCGCCCGACCATCAGGAGGCGCTCGCCGCAGTCCGCGAGAACCGGGATCCCGACTACCGCCGAGGGCACAGGGCTGGCCAGCAACAGCCTTTGATTTGATACAATAATATAAAGAATTGGGGATACGCTGGGGAAGAGATGGCATCGGCAGAAAAAGGAATACTCGAACCAACGGAGGGAACCCAGCGCATCGACTTCGCCACCTCGCCGGACCAGTACCGGCACTGGCGTCTGGAAGTGGACGGCGCGGTCGCTCGCCTGACACTGCAGGTGAAGGAGGACGCGGGACTTTATCCGGGCTATGAGCTGAAACTGAACTCCTACGACCTTGGCGTGGACATCGAGCTGTACGACGCCGTGCAGCGTCTCAGGTTCGAGCATCCTGAAGTGGGCGCGGTGGTGGTGACCTCGGGCCATGAGAGGGTGTTCTGCGCGGGGGCCAACATACGCATGCTGGCCCAGGCGGACCACGCCCTGAAGGTAAACTTTTGCAAGTTCACCAACGAGACTCGCAACGCCATCGAGGACGCCAGCGCCCACTCCGGCCAGCGGTACATCTGTGCGGTCAATGGGCCGGCGGCGGGCGGAGGCTACGAATTGGCTCTGGCCTGCGATCACATCATCCTGATCGATGACGGTTCGAGCACCGTGGCGTTGCCCGAACTGCCGCTGCTGGCCGTGCTGCCCGGCACCGGGGGCCTGACGCGACTGGTGGACAAGCGCCGGGTGCGCCGCGACCACGCCGACTTCCTCTGCACGGCGTCAGAGGGTGTGCGCGGCCCTCGCGCCCTGGAGTGGCGGCTGGTGGACGAGCTGGCGCCCCGCTCCCGGTTCGGCAAGGCGGTGGCGGAGCGGGCTGCAGCGTTCGCCGCTGAGAATATCCGACTGGAGCATGGCGATGGCATCGCGCTGCGGGTCCTTGAGCGGGAATTCAGTAGCGACAGGATTCGGTACGAGCACATGAGCGTGGAGATCGACCGACAGCTTGGCACGGCGATCTTCGAGATTTGCGGGCCCGAAGGTGCTCCTCCAGAAGATGTCGAGGGTATATTCGCCGAACGAGACCGGTTCTGGCCGCTGGCCTTGGCGCGAGAGCTGGACGACGCCATCCTGCACCTTCGAACTAACGAGAGTGAGGTGGGGACCTGGGTGTTCCACACCGCAGGAGACAGTGAGCAGGTGCAGACCTATGACGACCTGCTGCTGGCAAACGCGGACCACTGGCTGGTGCGAGAGATCACACTGTATCTAAAGCGGACGCTGAAGCGGCTGGACGTCAGCTCGCGTTCGCTGGTGGCCCTGGTGAAACCGGGGAGCTGCTTCACTGGCTTGCTGCTGGAGCTTGTGCTGGCAGCAGATCGCTGCTACATGCTGGACGGGGGGCTTAAGGACGACGAAGAGCCAGCTTCTTTGCGGCTGACTGGCATGAACTTCGGCCCGCTGCCCATGGTCAACGGCCTAACCCGGGCCGAGGGGCGATTCCTCGACCCCGCCGAACTGGAGGAGCATGTCGGCCGCGACCTGGACGCTCAGGCCGCTTGCGAACTGGGGCTGGTCACCTTCATCCCCGACGACATCGACTGGGATGACGAGGTGCGTCTGGCTCTGGAGGAGCGGGCCAGCTTCTCGCCCGACGCGCTGACGGGATGGAGGCCAACCTGCGCTTCAGTGGGCCGGAAACGATGGAGAGCAAGATATTCGGGCGGCTCAGTGCGTGGCAGAACTGGATCTTCCAGCGCCCCAACGCGTCGGGGAGTCAAGGGGCACTGCAGGCCTACGGCACAGGTGCCAAGGCAGAGTTCGACCGGCGGCGGGCGTGAACAGCGGCCGGCGCCCGCCGCCCGGCGGGCGCCGGCGATGATCGAGACATCGATGGGAGAGATGAATGATGGCTGAAGAAGCGGGTGTTACCTCGACGGAACACTGCTACATTATCAGGAAGAAGGGGATACTGAGTGAGGAGCCTATCGTGAAGGGCACGCGCACGCCCGTCCGCGCCATTGTCCGTCTTTGGCAGTCAGGTTACGCCCCAGAGGAGATTCCCAGCGGACTGCCCCACTTGAGCCTGGCCGCAGTCTTTGACGCTCTCAGCTACTATTGCGACCACAGGGAGGAGATAAACGAGTACATCGCAAGAAACAGGGTGCCCCCAGAACTCATCCACCCCAGCATTCGGCAACTTTGAATGGCCAACTGTTCATTAGCTTCTATCTGGACGAGGATGTACATATTCTGGTGGCCCGGCTGCTTATGCATAGAAATTGTCAAGCGGTCACAGCGAGAGATGCCGGACAGTTGGGCAAGTCTGACCCGGAGCAGTTAGAGTATGCAACCAGACACGGGATGGCAATCGTGACCCATAATCGCGGCGATTTTGAGGCGTTGCACCGCCAATACCTCGCTTCCGGGCAAACTCACGCGGGGATACTGATTCCGATGGACAATCGACCATATACACTCGCCAGGCGACTTCTGGCGGCTTGGGATATGTACACTGCGGACGAAATGGGAAACCAACTGCTCTATATCTGATCCACTAGCAAACCCGCTGTTCGACCTCTATTGGTAGGTGCCTTGCCATGAGCATCAACTACACTGACCGGATTCCAAACAACGTGGGACTGTCGGACAACCGGCGGCTGCAGCGCGCCCTGGAGTCGTGGCAGCCGAACTACATGAAGTGGTGGCACGATATGGGGCCGGACGCCTCCTCCAACTTCGACGTCTATCTGCGCACCGCCATAAGTGTGGAGGCGGACGGGTGGGCCAACTTCGGGTTCGTCAAGATGCCGGAGTACCGCTGGGGCATTTTCCTGACCAAGTCCGATCCCGATCGCGTCATATCCTTCGGCGACCACCGCGGTGGCCCGGTCTGGCAGGAGGTGCCGGGCGAGTACCGGGCGCCGCTGCGACGGCTCATAGTGACGCAGGGAGACACCGAACCGGCGTCGGTGGAGCAGCAGCGGCGGCTGGGACTGACCTGCCCATCGCTGTACGACCTGCGCAACCTGTTCCAGATCAACGTGGAGGAGGGACGCCACCTGTGGGCCATGGTTTACCTGCTGCACGCATACTTCGGGCGCGACGGCCGCGAAGAGGCCGAGGCGATGCTGGAGCGGCACTCGGGCGACGCTGACCGTCCGCGAATCCTGGGCGCGTTCAATGAGGTCACGCCCAACTGGCTTTCCTACCTGATGTTCACCTTCTTCACCGACCGGGACGGCAAGTACCAGCTGGCTGCGCTGGCTGAATCAGGATTCGACCCGCTTTCCCGCACCTGCCGGTTTATGCTCACTGAGGAAGCGCATCACATGTTCGTGGGCGAGACAGGCGTGATGCGCGTGGTGCAGCGCACCGGCGAGGTCATGCGGGAGCTGGGCACCGACGACCCGGAGCGCCTGCGGCAAGCAGGAGTCATTGATCTGCCCACCGTGCAGAAATACGTCAATTTCCACTACAGCGTTTCGGTGGACCTGTTCGGTCAGGAGATGTCCACCAACGCCGCCAACTACTTCACCGCCGGTCTGAAGGGCCGTTACCTGGAATCACGGCTGGACGACGACCATCGCCTGGCCGAGGGCCTGTGGCCGGTGCACACGGTGCGCGAGGGGCGCATCGCCGTGGAACAGATGCCAGCCCTGGGGGCGGTCAACGAACGGCTGCGCGATGACTACATCAAGGACTGCCAGCGCGGTCTCGACCGGTGGAACCGGGCGCTGGAATCTCTGGAAGTGGATTTCAGACTTGATCTGCCGCACCGTTTCTTCAACCGCCGGATCGGCAACGCAGCGGGCCTGCACGTGTCGCCGGACGGACGGGTGATCAGCGAAGAGGAGTGGCAGTCGAACGAGGCCAGGTGGCTGCCCACCGACGGGGATATGGCCTACGTGGACTCGCTGATGCACCGTGTGATTGAGCCCGGCAGGATCGCGGGCTGGATCGCGCCGCCCGCCCGCGGCATCGATGGAAAGACCTGGGATTTCGAGTACATTCGGTTTGGCTGAGAGCGGTTTGGCTGAGAGATGGATGTATAGGCAATGGGAGAGGCGTTATGCAGCAGCACGCCGTTGAGGTTGACGCCGGCGTCAAGCCGTCGGGGATCGCCTACCCGGACGTTTTCAACGTGGCCGTGCCGTTCATCGACCGGCACCTTGATGAAGTGAGAGGCGGCAAGGCGGCCATCGTGTTCGATGATACCGGTGAGACGGTGACTTACGGGCAGCTGGCGGAGCGGGTGAACCGTTGCGGCAATCTGCTGCGGTCGCTGGCCTGGGAGTCCGAGGGCCGGGTGCTGATGGTGGTCAAGGACTGCCCGGAGTTCTTCTACGTGTTCTGGGGTGCCATAAAGGCCGGGTTGATCCCTGTGCCGTTGAATACACTGCTGCGGGCCGCCGACTACCAGCACATCATAGAGGATTCGAAGTGCGCCGGGCTGGTGTACTCGCCGGAATACCGGAGCGAGGTCACACGGGCGTTGGCTGGGGCGGCCCACCAACCCACCTTCATACTCTGCACTGAGGGCCCAAGTTCGGTGTCTGATATGTTGGAGGAGGCCTCGGCGGTCCTGGAGCCGGCGGCGGCTTCCGCCGACTCGGAATGCTTCTGGCTGTACTCGTCCGGCTCCACGGGCCGGCCCAAGGGCGCTGTGCACCGCCACCGCGACATCGTCACCACCAGTGTCCACTACGCCACCGACACACTGGGTCTGGTTGAGGATGACGTGTGCTTCTCGGCGGCCAAGCTGTTCTTCGCCTACGGTCTGGGCAACGCGATGACCTTCCCGCTGTGGGCGGGGGCGACGGCGGTCTTGAGCGGGCAGCGTCCCACGCCGGAGATGACTTTCGACATCATTGAAAAACACCAGCCGACGCTGTATTTCGGGGTTCCGACGCTTTACGCGGCCCAACTGCGGGCGCTGGAAGAGTCGTCCCGCGACCTGTCGTCGCTGCGATGCTGCGTGTCGGCGGGGGAGGCGCTGCCGGCCGACATTTTCCGCCGCTGGCAGGAGCGCACGGGGACGCTGATACTGGACGGCATCGGTTCCACCGAGGCGCTGCACATATTTATCTCCAACACCAGCGACGACTACCGGCCCGGAACCAGCGGCCGAGTGGTGCCGGGGTACGAGGCGCGGATCCTGGACGAGGTGGGCGAGCCGGTTTCGGCTGGGGAGACGGGGCGGCTGTTCATCCGGGGCGACTCCACTGCCACCCACTACTGGAACAATGACGATCGCACTGCCGAAACGATGATTGACGGTGGCTGGCTGAATACCGGCGACACCTACTACGAAGACAACGACGGCTATTACGTCTATTGCGGCCGCAGCGACGACATGCTCAAAGTGGGAGGCATCTGGTGCTCGCCGGTGGAGATAGAGGGGCGGCTGATCGAGCATCCCAGCGTTCTGGAGGCCGCTGTGGTGGGCCGTGCCGATGCCGACGCATTGATCAAGCCCGAAGCATTCATCGTACTGAAGGAAGGTGGCAACGCCAGCGAGGCGATGGCCGAGGAGCTGCTGGAGCACTGCAGGAGCGGCCTGGCCCGCTACAAATATCCACGCTGGATCAACTTCGTGGAGGACCTGCCCAAGACCGCAACCGGGAAGGTGCAGCGCTTCCTTCTGAGAAGCTGAACGGACTACGGGCTGAGAAGCTGAGCGGACTACGGGCAGACGGCAGAGAAGCGGCAGGAAGGGATGGAACTGGCCTGTGAGGCTGGTCGGGGTGAGTGGATTCGAACCACCGGCCTCTACGTCCCGAACGTAGCGCGCTAGCCACTGCGCTACACCCCGACACAATTATTTTAGCACAGGCTGCGTGGGGCGCACAGTGAGTCTTTCAGCCCCTCAGGGCAATCGCGCCCAGACCGTTCCGCACCGGACACACTGTCTTCCCGCCTGCGTGGGAATCCACGCCCTTTTTAGTCCTGCGCTCGCCCTCCGTGGTCACGTTAGCTAACGAAGACAGCCGTTTGTGCACGGGCGATTGCTCACTCTCCAAGAGGGTTTGTGACAAACCAATTCCGATCGCATTGAGCCATGACCGGATTGCCTTTGTTGTTCCAGCGAAGCCAGTGGGACGCCCTAACCCTCTCCCAGAGGGAGAGGGGACCTTTCATACACTCTCTAATACTACAGTCTCACTTTAGGCAGGCGACGGTTGTAGTGGCAACGAGGAGGTGGGGCCAGGGTCAAATGAGGCGGTTGGCTTTCCGTCCCTAATGGCCGATAGCATATGCAGCTCATCCCCGATCTCGTCGAAGATGGAGTCGAAGACACCGTTGGCGACCCAGCGCCGGAATCGCCGATACACGGTGTCCCACTTACCAAACACTTCCGGCAAGTCCCGCCAAGGAGCACCAGTTCTGCAAATCCAAATCATCCCCTCCAACGACATGCGGTTGTCGTTGCCGTTCCTGCCCGGCTTACCCGGTCCACCGGGCAAAATCGGTTCGATGAGGTTCCATTGTCGGTCACTCAAAGTGAGAATCACTTCCAAACAGGGCCACTCTCCACACCACGTGGCTATGAAGTAATTGTACCCATGGCGGAAATGATTTTCATCGAGGATATCAAGGGCTAACTGCCGAACACCATAAGGGGTTTGAGCATTCAAGACCACACGCCCCAAAACAGATAGAATCGAGCCAGTTCTTTGTTGATGAGGTGTGGCGGTGGTTGTTGGAAGAAACGAGGTGGCGGAAGTGGAACGGTGGGCCGATGGCATAGAGGGGATGCACCAGTGCATCGCGGAAAGGTTTCGACGGCCGGAGCCGCGCCGGCGGGTTCTGGACTATCTGCGTGGTCTGCTCAGTCCAGTGGAGCGTAAGAACGGCTGGCAACTGGCGGAGCACGTTGGCGACGCCACTCCCGCCGGCATGCAGCGCCTATTGTCCCAGTACCGTTGGGACGCGGACCTGGTTCGTGATGACTTGAAAAGCTACGTCGTGGAGCATCTGGCCGACGCTGACGCAGTGTTGGTGGTGGACGAAACTGGATTCCTCAAGAAAGGAGACAAGTCGGTTGGGGTACAGCGGCAGTACAGCGGGACAGCAGGCCGGATCGAAAACTGTCAGGTTGGAGTATTCCTGGCCTATGCCAGTGCCAGAGGCAGAACCTTGCTGGACCGGGAATTGTACCTGCCCCAAGTGTGGGCGGAGAACTGGGATCGGCGTCAGGAGGCTGGGGTGCCGGAGAGCGTCAGCTTTCACACCAAGGGCCAACTGGCGCAACTGATGCTGCAGCGGGCGGTGGAATCGGGAGTATCCTTCGCTTGGGTTGCCGGGGATGAGGTCTACGGCAATGACCGCAGGCTGCGACTGTGGCTGGAGCGATTGGACGTTCCTCACGTGCTGGCAATCAAGAGCACCGAGAAACTCTGGGCTTCGACTGAGAAGGGACCCCGTCAGATTCGGGCTGACCATCTCGTGTCGCAAGTTGACGTAGCTGATTGGAGCACGATCAGCGCGGGCGACGGTGCCAAGGGACCCAGGGTCTACGACTGGACCATGGTGAAGATACGGCCTCTGCAGGAGTCGGCCAAAGGCTACTGGCTCTTGGCCCGCCGCAGCATTGCCAAACCTACAGAGTTGGCTTACTACGTGTGCTTTGGCCCAGCGGGAACAACCTTGGCGGAACTGGCCAGGGTGGCCGGAACCCGTTGGGCCATCGAGGAATGCTTTGAGGAGGCCAAGGGAGAGGTAGGGCTGGACGAGTACGAGGTCCGTCGTTGGGATGGCTGGTACCGGCACATAACGCTGGCGATGCTGGCCCATGCCTATCTGACAGTAATCAGACATCAGGCACTGGAGCAGGGGGAAAAGGGGGCCACTACGGTCTCGATGAAGAGCTGATTCCCCTAACTGTACCGGAGGTGCGCCGACTACTCACCCGTCTCGTATGGACGGAAAGACAGCCACCTGATTTGATCCTGTATTGGTCGTGGTGGAGGAGACGCCACCAAGCAACAGCCCAGCGCTGCCACTACAACCGCCGCCTGCCTAAAGTGAGACTGTAGTACTAAGGCCTGTGGACATTCAGCGCGACCATTTGATGAAGTTAGCACCGGCGTTGAAGTACCAGTCCCCCATCTCTCCCTCAACAATGTTGACGATCTGGTCCGAGCGCACGTGGAAGTCGTAGAGCTTTCCTCGTTCCAACTCGTTGAGTGTTCCAATTTCTGGATTAGGTGGAATGGCCACACCCGGAGGCGGCGTCAACTGGTCAGGGGTGAAATACCCGGCAACGTCATAGACGAACCAGCGCTGGACATCTTCGTCCCAATGGGCGATGAAGAGCAGGTTGCCGACGAGGTACGGCTCGAGCCTGTGGCCCTCCAAGAGATCCTCGGTCACGAACTCGTGGGTTTCCTCAGAAATGAGGCGTGTCGATTCCAGCGGCGTCACGGCAAGAGTGAGAGCCGGAGTCAGGATCGGCATCGGAGTAACAGTTGGGGGCGGACTAGCAGCGTGTCCGAGGATTAGATTTTGGAGACGAAAAGCGCCACTTCCTAATCTTATTGGTGACTAATAGGCTCCAACAAAACAGTTATCGGAATAATTAACTTTGTTGATGACGAGATACGTTTAGAACATTGTTTCTCAGACAGGCTGCTAGGAGATTGCGAATCTGTGGGCTCTCCCCAGCAGGCGATTAGGACAACCATCAGGAGGATTCCCGCGAGGGGGGCCAGCGCTGGGATGAGGCGGCTCTTGCTCATAGGACTCCTCCCCACCGAGGATTCAGGCTACCTGAATGTCCACACCCTCTGAGGCGGCGGGCCTGGTAGTCCGGCGGGCTTGGTGGTCCACACGCAGGCCAAATGCTGGGCCACTAATTGCCCAGCATCTCCTCGGCCTTCTCGATGAGCGTTTTTTTATTCAGGGCGCCGGTCCACTTGTTGTGGATGGAGCCGTCGGAATTGATGAATATCGTCGTCGGCAGCCCCAGGACCCTGTACTTGGGCAGGATCTGCGGGTCTTCAGTGTAGCCCGCAGGTATATGCACCCCCAACTCGACCAGGAGTTCCCGGCCCTGGTCCGGAGTGCCCTGGTTGGTGAACTGGCCCAGGTCGACCCCCAGGACGAGTATGCGGTCCTCGTACTCTTCGTGAAACTCCTGGAATTCCGGCAGTTCGGCCCGGCAAGGCGGACATTCTGCCGCCCAGAAGTTGAGCACCACTGGCTTCTGGCCCAACAGCGATGCCATGGCTACCTCATCGCCCCCAACAATGTCCTGACCCTGCGACACGACTATTGTGAAGTCAGGTGCCCTGTCTTCCGCCCCGTCCTCATCGGCATCCTCCGCTTGGGGGACAAGACCACTGTTGCTGTCTGTATCATCCTGGTCGTCAGTATCGCTGTCCAAGTCCTCGACTTCGGAGTCGTTGCTGCCGGAACTCACGTTTGTGGGGGTGTCGTCAACGGCATCCCCACCTCCGCAGGCCAGCAGCATCAACAACAGCAGCGCCATTCCTAACGCGAGCATCGTCCCCTTGCGGGAGAGCTTGATCATACTTCGTCCCTTCCTTCGACCACATTCTTGTGAGAATGATCCACAATTCACCGGACCATTCGCGGTCGTTGGCATCAGCTTACCGGAGCGGCCTCGGCGGCCAGTTGGCGCATGTTGTCGATGAAGACCTGCAGGCGCTCCAGGGTTCGGGTCAGGCGGGAGAGCCACTGGTCACCCAGGGAGCGCAGGGGCATCTGGATCTGCGCGTTGCCGACCTGAGCGGACGGGCCCAGGGCGCGCTGCAGTGGCGCCTTCGCGCCGCCAACCGGGTCTCTCAATGTTATTACGATGGACTCGCTGTTGCGGATTACAGACTCTGCTCCCGCGGCCCCGGCGATGGCCCGGATCTCCGAAACCGTGAGCAGGCTCTCCACCTCCTCGGGTACAGGCCCGAAGCGGTCGCGTAGTTCTTCCCGTATTTCGGGCAGCTCACGGCGTTCGGTCAGCCTGGCCAGGCGCTGGTACACAGACAACCGGGTGGGCAGGTGCCCGATGTAGTCCTCGGGGATGCCGGCGTTCAGGGGCAGATCAATGCGAGGAGGTTCCTCGCCGGCCGCCACCTGCTTGGTGAAGTTGGAATCCCCACCCTCTCGCTCCAGTTCCCGTATGGCCTCCTGCAGCAATTGGGTGTACAGGTCGAGTCCCACCTCCTGTATGTGGCCGCTCTGGTCGGCGCCCAGGATGTTTCCGGCACCGCGAATCTCGAGGTCGCGCATCGCGATGCGAAAGCCGGCGCCCAGGTCCGATGCCTCCAGGATCGCTTGCAGGCGCATCTCCGCAGCCTCGGTGATGCGACGCCCCCGCGGTGCGAGGAGGTAGGCGTAGGCCCGGTGCTGTCCACGGCCGACACGGCCCCGAAGCTGGTATAGCTGGGCCAGGCCGAAGCGGTCGGCCCGCTCTACTATCAGCGTGTTGACGTTGGGCATATCCAATCCGGACTCGATGATGGTCGTGCAGACCAGCACGTCCGCCTCACCGTTGGCGAACTCCACCATCACGTCCTCCAGATCCGACTCTGCCATCTGGCCGTGCCCCACGGCCACCCGTGCGTGCGGTACCATCTTGCGTATGTCGTCGGCGGTCTGATGGATCGTTCTGACCCGGTTGTGCAGGTAGAAAACCTGGCCTCCACGCTCAATCTCCCTCAGGATGGCCTCCTTGACAACGTCCTCCGAATATTCTGAAACGAAGGTCTTGACCGGCAGGCGCGCCTCGGGCGCTGACTGTATAGATGACAGGTCACGGAGTCCGGAGAGGGTCATGTTCAACGTCCTGGGGATGGGCGTCGCGCTCAGGGTAAGCACGTCCACCTGGCGCCGCAACTGCTTCAGCCGTTCCTTGTGGCTCACCCCGAAGCGTTGCTCCTCGTCGACCACGGCAAGCCCGAGATTCTTGAACCGTACGTCCTTTTGCAACAGCCGGTGGGTGCCAATAACAATGTCGACCTCCCCTTTCTTCAGCCCTTCGACAACCTGCTGCTGCTCCTTGGGGGTGCGGAAGCGGCTGAGCACCTCCACGCGCACGGGAAAGGGACTGAGCCGTTCGGTGAAGGTGGCGTAGTGCTGCTGGGCCAGCACGGTGGTCGGCACCAGAATGCCCACCTGCATCCCATCGCTGACCGTCTTGAACGCCGCCCGCAGCGCCACCTCTGTCTTCCCGTAGCCCACGTCGCCGCAGATGAGCCGGTCCATGGGACGCGTGCGCTCCATGTCGGACTTGACGTCCAGGATGGCCTGGGCCTGGTCCGGGGTCTCGATGAATGGGAACGAGTCCTCAAGTTCCTGCTGCCAGGAGCTGTCAGGTGAAAACTCATGGCCCTGAGCGATCTCGCGAGCGGCGTTGATCCGGATCAACTCCTGGGCCATCTCCCGCGCTGCACCCTTTACCCTCTGCTTGATGCGTGCCCAGTCTGCGGCTCCGAGCCGGGTCAGCGATGGTGCGTGTTCCTGGGCGCCCACGTAGGCGCTGACCCGGTTAAGGTGATCGGTCGGGACGTACAGCTTGTCGGTGTCAGCGTACTCCAGCACCAGGTATTCCCGCTCGTCCACACCCTCGCCCATTTGCGTTGTGCCGGCGAACCTGGCCACTCCGTGATCGATGTGGACCACGAACACTCCCGGCTCCAGGTCGGCAAGCGTAATGTCCGGTCCTCGTTCTGCGCGGCGGGGGCGGCGTTGGCGGCGCTCCTTGACGGTACCGAAAAGCTCCGCGTCGGTCAGCAGGTCAAGGTGCGTTATGATTGGTTGGGGTGTTCCCCGTCCCCTGCCCCTGCCTGCCCCGGCAGGTGTCGACTTTTTCGCCGGAAGATCGATTGCCCAGCCATTGCGCAGAGATCCCGGCAGGATGCATACCTGACCGGGGGCCGGGGGATCGTCCATGGCATCTGGAATCGAGGCGTCTATGCCTTGCTGTTCCAGGATCTCGGCGACCCGCCGAGCGTGCTGCGTGACCACCACGGTAGCCGACGCCTCGCCCGGGCGCCGCCTGATGTCGGCGGCCAGTTGTTCCAGTTGGCCGTAATAGGGTGTGGCGGGCAGAAATATCGGGTCCTCCTCCTCGCCGACCCAGGCCTGCAGTTCCACCACGCGATGATTACCCAAGAGGGTGGAGAACTGTTCCCAGGTCATGCAGGGCGAAGGGAAATTTCTGGGAAGTTCGCCGCGTTCCTCGCGGGCCAAACGCATCCGCAGGAACCGCTCCTCCAGCTCCGAGGCCTCGGCTTCCACGCGGCCGCCCCGTTCCAGTACAACCGTGGCGCCTGGCCCCAAGTAGTCCAGGAGTGGAGTGTGGTTGATCAGACCGCTGTAAAAGGACAATGCCTCAGGATTAAATTCAGGACCGCCCAATCCAGTCAGCGACTGCAACTCCTCCTCGATGCGCTCCCGGACCACTTCGTTGCAGTTGGACAGGTCCATGGCAGCGGCCCCGGAGGCAACGACCTCTGCCCCGACCAGATCGGGCAGCTGCTCCCGGGCTGGTATGGACCGGACCTCGTCGGCGTAACCTATAGACCGTTGGGTCAGGGGGTCGAAACGGCGAATGGTATCGATCTCGTCGTCAAACAGCTCGATACGGAGTGGGAGATGGCAATCGGATGGGAAGATATCCAGGATTCCTCCCCGGTGGCTGAATGAGCCGGGTGCGTCTACCACCGGCTCATGACGGTAGCCGAACTTTACCCACTGGGAGAGCATCTCATCCAGCCGCACCCTGTTGCCGACCCGCCAGACGCTGGGCTCATCGGACGACGGCAACCGGCCGGCCATCAGGTCGGGAGGAGCGGTGTATAGGAGAGCAGATCCTATGGAACAGACCACCACGGGCGGGATGCAAAGCTCTTCAATTCTGCCCGCTGGTCCGTCTTTGAACCGCCCGTTATGCCGGGAAGAGGCGAGAGCGGCGAGAGCGGCCAGACGCTGGTTGCTGGTGTTCCCGTCCACGGCCAGCCGCTCGAAAGGCAGCACTTCCGGTTCCGGCAGCAGATGTACGGGAGCGTCATCGCCCAGCCAGCCCAGCAACTGGTCGTGGAGCCGGCGGGCGTCCTCAGGACGCGGCGTCACCACCAGCATGGGCCCCTCTGCCCGCCGGGCCAGAGAGGCGATGAAGGTCGCCCGGGCACCCTGCCGAACCGTGACATCCGGCGTTTGCCCGGAGACTGCCTCCTCCAGACTCTTGCAGAATTCCGGGTGGAGTTCCAGGAGCTTCAGGATTCCATTTAAAGACATTGAACTTTCCAGTACATTTGGCTTCCTTGCGTTCGTGGGACAGTCAGACTCTGGTGGGGTGATTCCCCCAGAATGAGAAAGGATGGACATGCCAACTAAGGGGTTGGTATCGGGACCAACCCCCTGTGGGGTGCGCCAATCGTTGACTATTACTTTAATTCGATAAATCGTTCCACTGGCAGAGGTGTTTAGAGTGATTGACCGTAGGGGGAATTCTAACCGCCGGCCAGCAAGTCAAGGAAGTTGCCCAGCCGCGAGGAGTCGCCCTTGAAAATCTCGGTATATCCGCACTGCGTGCACGACACGACAATGAATTTCTTGTTCTGAATATCAAAAAATCGGGAATACTTGCCAGTGGTGCGTATCTCCTCGGTTTCGTACTGGGTATTGTGGCACTTGGAGCAGGAAAAGGCGGTTCCGACGCGAGCCAGGGCCAACCCTCCAGGATGCTGATCCAAAAGTTGATGTCCGTTGAACCAGCCTAATCCAAGCGGTTTCCCGTTTCAAGTGTAAGGCATTCTTCTCTTTGCTGCCGGGCTACCCGCCTCTCAGGCGGCGCAGTTCTTCTTGCAGTCTCTCCACCTCGGGCAATATTCTGCGTTAGGTCAGAAGCGGAGCGGCTTTTCTTGAGATTTGGGGAGTAATGAGTCGCCTTGCGCCTGTCGGGGAATGGATCGGCAGCGGCTGTTGTGAATGATAGCAGACAAGGCCAACGCCCGGAGCGCAGACGCGTGGGCCAGCGGTGTATAATCGAAAAGCGGAATTGAACGGGGAAGACTCGTCCACCCTTTGCCCATCCTGTCCCCGGTGTGTTTACTGAATGTCCCTCATCAGCCAGACTTCACGAGCGTCCCAGTCTCCCCGTGAGACACCTGCCGATTCCCCGTATTCCCTGCTGTACCGGCGTATCGTAGTAAAGGCAGGAACTGCGATTCTGTCTGGAGGCGGTTCTGACACGGCCGGGGTGGACCTCACCGTCCTGGGCAGCATTGTCCGGCAGATCTGTCAGCTGCGCGATCAGGGGGCCGAGGTACTTCTCGTTACCTCCGGCGCCATTGCCGCCGGCCGGGCGGCATTGGGCCGGCATGGGCCAGTTTCCCGTGACATCCGCTCCCGTCAGGTGTCTGCTGCCGTTGGCCAGAGCAGGCTGATGCAGATTTACCAGGAACAGTTCGCCAAACACGGTGTCACCGTGGCCCAGGCCCTGCTCACTATCGGGGATCTCTCCCATCGTCAGTCGTACCTCAACGTCCGGAATACCCTCTACGGCCTTTTGGAGCTTGGGGTGGTGCCGCTGCTCAATGAGAACGACGTGGTGGCGGTGGACGAAATTGGCGCTGTATTCGGCGATAACGACCGTTTGTCTGCCTTGGTGGCAAACCTGGTGGACGCCGACCTGCTGCTGATCCTGACCGACATTGACGGGCTGTACACGGCGGACCCGCGTACGGATCCCTCGGCAACCCTTATCCCCAGGGTGGAGCGGATTGACCAGCGCATCGAGGCGATGGCGGGCCGCCACCTGCAACCCTGGGCGCGAGGCGGGATGCCCACAAAGCTCGAAGCGGCCCGCCTGGTCACCACCTCAGGCATTCCCATGATCATGGCCCACGGACGGGACGACGGGGTGGCCGTCAGGGCCGCCTGCGGCAGGGATGTGGGCACCTTTTTCCAGCCCGCTGAAGAGAAACTGGAAGCCCGTAAACGCTGGATGCTGAGTGGCATCTCTCAGAGAGGCCAGGTAATCGTCGACGACGGTGCGGCATCAGCACTGCGGGACCACAATAGAAGCCTGCTCCCTGCGGGGGTGCGCCGGGCCGACGGCGAGTTTGCCAGAGGGGACACCGTATATATCACGGACGGCGCCGGCAGTCCCATCGCCTGCGGTATCGCCAACTACAGCGCCGCAGACATTGAGCGTATACGCGGCCTGCGTTCGGGGAAGATTGAAGAAACCCTCGGTTACCACTACGGCCAGGAGGTCGTCCATCGCAACAACCTCGTGCTTCTGTAGAGAGGCTCACAGAGACGGGAGCAAAGGTTAGGGAGGAGAACCGAATGGCCTCCTTACTATCTACGCAGGAATTGCTGGCCGAGTACAAAGAAATTGCGATACGGAGAGCCATGTTTGAAATTTTGTGCGACGGCACCCGTTGTGCAGAAATTCCCGGCTTTCAAGGCGTATGGGCCAACGCAGACAGCCGAGAGGAATGCCAGGAGGAACTTAAAGAGGTTCTGGAAGATTGGATAATTCTCGGTATCGAAGCGGGACACACGATTCCGGTACTCCCTTCGATGGAGCTCATGCCTCAAAAAAACTAACCCAATGCCCGAATTCGGCCCTATCAGCAGAAGGGAACTGATCGCCTGTTGCAGGGAAATGGGATTTGATCGACCGTATACAGGACGCAGGCACCAACACATGGCAAAAGGTCAACTGAGGGTGAGAATTCCTGATCCTCATCGCGGGGACATCAGACGCGGTCTGCTTGCCATGATCCTTCGTCAGGCAGGTATCAGCAGGGAAGGGTAGGGAAGTCTCAGATAGCCAAGCAGGAAGTAGGGTCCCAACCAAGTGATTGAGAGCAAAATGACAACCAGAACCGTGGAAGACCTGTTGAGACTAGGCCAGGCTGCCCGCAGCGCGGGGCGCAAGGTGGCAAAGCTGCCCACCGGGGTCAAGAATCAGACGCTGCACAACCTGGCCGACCTGCTTGAGACCGACAACGAGGCGCTGCTGCGGTCCAACGACGAGGACTGCTCGGAGGCCCGCGCCAACGGGCTGAGCGAGGCGATGATCGATCGCCTCCTGCTGACTCCGGACCGCCTCCGGAGTACCGCGTCCGAGCAGCGCAAGGTGGCCTCGCTGCCCGACCCGGTGGGCGAGACCATCGAGATGACCACCCTCCCCAACGGCCTGGTGGCAGGCCGGCGCCGCGTCCCGCTGGGAGTGATCGCCAGCATCTACGAGAGCCGCCCCAACGTCACCGTGGACATTTTTGGCCTGTGCTTCAAGTCGGGAAACGCATGCTTCCTGCGCGGCGGGAAGGAGGCACTGCGCTCCAACTCCGAGCTCATTCGCCTCATCCGGCGCGCATTGGCCGGTGCTGGAGCGCCCGAAGGGGCCGTGCAGTTCGTGGACAACTCTGACCGCTACCTAGTAGACGCAATGCTGAAGATGGACCAGTACATCGACCTGATCGTGCCGCGGGGCGGAGAGGGGCTGGTCCGCTTTGTTGGCGCGAACGCCACAATGCCGGCGGTCACGGGCGGCGTGGGTGTCTGCCACACCTACGTAGACAGAGCAGCCGATATGGACATGGCCGCCAACGTCACCATCAACGCCAAGGTGCGCCGCCCAACCATCTGCAACGCCTTGGATACGCTGCTGGTGCATTCCGCAGTGGCCATGGAGGGGCTGCCCCGGATAGCCGCCGGTCTGGCCGCCTCCGGCGTTGAGCTTCACTGCGACAACCGCGCCCTGACCATTCTGGGGCCTGGGGCCGGTGGGAGCATACAGCCTGCGACGGAAGAGGACTGGGGCCGCGAATTCCTGTCTCTCACGGCCGCCGTCAAGGTAGTGGACTCGCTGGACGAGGCGCTGGAGCACATCGAGACCTACGGTTCTGGACACTCAGAGGCCATCATTACCGAGGACTATTCCGCTGCAATGCGCTTCCTGGACGAGGTGGACGCAGCGGCAGTTTACGTCAACGCCAGCACTCAATTCACCGACGGAGCCCAGTTCGGTCTGGGCGCAGAGGTGGGCATCAGCACCCAGAAGATGCACGCCCGCGGTCCCATGGGGCTGAGGGAGCTCACCTCGTACAAGTGGATCATAATGGGAAACGGCCAAGTTAGGCCCTGAGCAAAATCCGCAAAAGTGAGCCTGTCTGATAATGGCCGATTTCACATTCGAGCGCGAAGTGCGCACCCCGTACTCGGAAGCCTATAACATCGTTGAGTTTGATCGCACTGTTGGGCGGGTCGATATCCACTTTACCATCGAGATGGTTCACGTCTCGCTGGCCGTGGACGAGAGCCTGACCCAGGAGGCTATCCAGGAGATCATGGACGCGGTGGACGAGGAGCTCGTTGACGTTGTGGGAATAGTCCGGAACAACTTCGTGGTCCACGTGTTCCAAGGCCGGGAGACTGCTGTCTACAGCGACAACGAATTCAGTGACAACGGCCGCGATCACTAGTCGCCCATATCCGGGTGCTTACACAAACGGGTGCTTACACGAACGGGGGCGTGAATAATCGGCCCCGTCCTCTGTGCTGAAAATGATAGTTGATGCGCACTGCCATATATTGTCGCCCTCCTTCGGCGAGCGGCGAAGCGAGTTGGCGGCTCGTGATGCTACGTTCTCAGATATCCTCTCTGATCCATCTGCCCGAATCGCCGATGCCCCGGCACTGCTCGCATCCATGGACCGCAACGGTATCGACCACGCGGTGGTCATGGGAATGGGATGGACTGATTACGATGTTGCGGCCGAGGCGAACGATTACATTATCGATGCAGTCTCGAGGAACCCTGAGCGTCTCACCGGGTTTGCGTCGGTAAACCCCGCGTGGGGCGAAGGAGCAGTTCAGGAGGCGCAGCGATGCGCAGATGCCGGGCTGCGCGGCATAGGCGAGCTGCATCCCGACACTCAGGGTATCGACATCGGCGACGCGCCGAACTTGAAGCCCTTGATGGATACGGCCCTTTCCCTGCGCCTGCCGGTCCTGCTGCATTGTTCCGAGCCCGTGGGACACCTGTACCCCGGCAAGGGCAAAACCACCCCCGACAAGGTGTGGAGATTCATCCAGGCCTTTCCCGAGAACACCATCATCTGCGCCCACTGGGGCGGAGGCCTGCCGTTCTATTCGCTGATGCCGGAGGTTGGTGCGTCCCTGTCCAACGTCTACTTCGATTCGGCGGCATCACCCTTCCTTTACCGGGCTGGCATATATCCCGCTGTGGCGTCGCTGGCAGGGGCTGACCGCATCCTTTTCGCGACTGATTACCCATTGATGCACGCTTCCCGGCCCCTGGTGGAAGTGGCCGGTGAGCCGCTGACGGAGCAGGACCGGCGCCTCATCCTGGGAGAAAACGCTGCCCGCCTGCTCGGCCTGCGGGAGGTTTGACACGGGCATGCCCGAAGAGACCGATGTTAACGAACTCCACACTCTTCCCGACCTGCTGGCCCCGGGCTTGGCCCTGGTGTTCGTCGGGTTGAACCCTTCGGAGTATTCGGCCAGGGAGGGTCACTATTTCGCCAACCCGCGCAACCGGTTCTGGACAGCCTTCAACCGTTCAGCGTTACTGCCCGCCGCCCTGGGCCGCGAATGCACGCCCTCGGACGACAGGACATTGCTGGAGCACGGCATCGGTTTCACCGACGTGGTCAAACGTCCCACACCGCAGGGCAACGCGCTGAAGGCGGCCGACTACCGGCACTGGGCGCCGCTGCTTCGCGGGAAGTTGCTGCAGTGCCAGGCCCGGCATGTCTGCTTTCACGGCCTGATGGCGTACAAGGCGTACCTGCAATACGCCGAGGGCGAGAAAGCGTCCCCTCCTCTGGGCCCCCAGCCCAACGGGATCGGAAGCAGCGCCGTATTTGTCGTCCCCAACCCTAGTCCCGCCAATGCCAGGTACTCGGTGGATGACCTGGCGGCTTGGTACGACAGGGTTGCCGCCGTTCTGCAGGAGCAGCCGTAGTAAGGGTTTGGCTCCTCTGACATAATGTACTCTCTTACCGTAGCTGCAGGAGCAACGAATGCTCGCCCGGACCATACCGCTGGCCCTTATCTACGACTTTGACGGGACCCTCGCCCCCGGCAACATGCAGGAACGTCAGTTCATTCCTGATGTTGGGATGACTGCGTCCGATTTCTGGACCGAGGTTGACGCGGTGGCCGAGGAGAATTACGCAGACGGCATTCTGACCTACATGTTCGTTATGCTGGAAAAGGCCAGGGCTGCTGGCATGCCTGTGAAGCGCGACGACCTGGTGGCCAGGAGCCACGAGATCGAGTTTTTCCCAGGGGTGGAGAACTGGTTTCCCCGCATTGATGAGTATGGCCGCAAGAGGGGCGTGTGCATTGAGCACTATGTGATCTCCTCTGGTAACTCTGAGATCATCGAGGGGACGTCAATAGCCGGCCGGTTCGCGAAGATCTACGCATCCAAATTCCTTTACGACGGCAAGGGCTTTGCAGTCTGGCCCGCCGTTGCCATCAACTTCACCACCAAGACACAGTACCTTTTTCGCATCAACAAGGGTGCCCACGACTGGAAGGACAGCTCGATAATCAACAGGTTCGTGCCCCCGGAGGAGCGTCCCGTGCCCTTCGAGAACATGGTCTACATCGGCGACGGCGAGACGGACGTACCGTGTTTCCGGCTGGTGAAAGACCTTGGCGGACTGTCCATCGCCGTCTACGCCTCCGGTGCTCGCGAACAGGCTGAGCAGTACCGCAAGGAGGGCCGTGTGAACAGTGTTGCTCCCGCCGTTTATACCGAGGGCAGCGACCTGGACTCGGCAGTCAAGTCGTACGTTGACCTGGTGGCAGCCCGCTACAGCCTGAGGCAGGCTCTCGACCCGGATGCGGGGGCCCCATGAACCCCGGCGGTGAAATGGTCAGGGTGTTTGTTTCCGTTGGCCTGTCCGACGCCGCACGCCAGGAACTGGTTGACGCCGTCGCGAGCATCCGGCGGGAGGTGCCTGAGGGGATCCAATGGGCCAGTCCCGAGGGAATGCACCTGACGCTCAAGTTTCTGGGAAACATACCTGCAGCCGGTGTGGAGGCACTGCTGGAGTGCGTCCGGGGAGTAACCGTGGGGCGGTCGCCGTTCACACTGAGTCTTGATGGACTTGGCATGTTCCCCAACAGGCGCAAACCCCGCGTCCTGTGGGCAGGCGTACGAGGCAGTCTGGACGACCTCGCCAGCCTGCAGCAATTGTCCGAGGACGCCATCAATGGCTTGGGATACCCTCCCGAGCAGCGGCCCTTCCGGCCCCATATCACGCTGGGCCGGCCGCGGCGCAGCGTCCCGGACGCCCAACTTGCCCGGATCGGCGCCGTGGTATCGGGACTCTCACCTCCAGCCGCCGTACCGTGGCAGGTCGAATCCGTGGACGTGATGCGGAGCGAGCTTCACCCGTCCGGCGCCCGCTATACCGTGCCGGGCTCGGGTCTTCTGGGAGGTGGCTGACAATGGCGACCGGGACGATCACCTTTCAGCTGCATCCAGCGGCGCCCTTCGATTTCGAGCTGACGGCCGGGTATCACACCTACTTCCAGGCCCGAAGTGGAGCGGACAGCATGGGCAGCGGCGTGTATCGCCGGTTGCTGTACCTGGACGGCCGATTGGCCCTGGCCTCGGCGCACTCGACCGGGAGCGTGGATTCGCCGGTGATTACGGTGGAATTAAGAGGCGAATCCCTGACTGAAGCCGATGCGGAGCGGGCCGCCGTGCAGCTGCGGCGGATGCTGGGTACACAGCAGGAACTTGGGCCGTTCTATGAACTGTCAGATAGCGACTCGGCAATGTCGGGTCTGGTTACGCAATTCCGGGGCCTGCATCTGCCGCGTACTGCAACGCTTTTCGAATCGCTGGTGCTCGCAATCCTGGGACAGCAGATATCGGCCAGCGTCGCCCGGACAATGCGAACTCTGATCATCGAGCGATTCGGCGCGCGGGCCGAGTACGACGGCGAAACCTACTACGCCTTTCCCCGGCCGGGGGACATAGTGGCGTCGACACCGGACGAGCTGAGGACGTTGAAACTCACACAGAGAAAGGCGGAGTATGTCCACGGAATCGCCGGGTCGGCCCTCCAACCGGAGTGGCCGGAGCTGGACCATTTGCCCGATGACGAATTCGTCCGCCGGCTGGTACAGCTGCGCGGTGTGGGGGCATGGACGGCACAGTGGGCGCTGGTGCGCGGCCTGGCCCGCCCCGATGCGCTGCCCCTGGGCGATCTGGCCCTGCGGCGCGGCGTGTCCCGCCTGTTACGCGATGGCGAGGCGGTGACCGACGCGGAGGTGGAACAACTGGCCGAGCGCTGGCGCCCTTGGCGAAGCTACGCCACCGCCTACATCTTCGCCGCCATGCGTTCGGGGATGGTGTAGGTCTCTTGACAGGTGAGTCTCTTTGACATCAAGACAAACAGCTCCGGTATCAGATAAGCCAATGCCGGGGCCATTTGTATCGCCTATGACAATCACAGGAACCCTGTCTGTTGCCGAAAAGCTGGCGTTCCCATAGACAGTCACGAAGACCCTGATTACCCACCTGACGAAGACTCATCTATCTTCTAACATCGTGTGAACGGCGTACCGCCAACGTCGCCAGCCCTATCTGCTGAACATTTTCATCAGGTTGGCCGGGTTGCGGGAGCGGGACATCTGCCGCACCAGCTTCTGGGTCTGCTTGAACTGGTTCAGTAACTGATTGATGTCCTGGGGCGTGGTGCCGCTGCCCCTGGAGATACGGCGGCGGCGGCTGCCGTTGATGATGTTCGGGCGCTGCCGTTCGTCAGGGGTCATCGAATGGATGATGGCCTCGATCCGCCTCAGCCTGGTCTCGTCGAGATCGCCGGCCATCATTTTGCGAGTTGAGCTTCCCATGCCGGGGATCATTTCCAATAACTGGTCCATCGAGCCCATCTTCTTGACGTTCTGAAGCTGGTCCAGGAAGTCGTTCAGGTCGAAGCTGGCCTGGCGGATCTTCCGCTCCATCTCCTTGGCCTTCTTCTCGTCCACTACCTCCTGCGCCCGCTCGATCAACGTCAGCACGTCGCCCATTGCCAGGATGCGGGAGGCCAGGCGGTCGGGATGGAACACTTCCAGACCATCGGGACGCTCGCCCACGCCCATGTACTTGATGGGCACGCCCGTAACGCGGGTGATGGACAGGGCCGCGCCACCCCGGGCGTCGCCGTCCATCTTGCTCATGATCAACCCGGTCAGGCCCACCCGCTGGTGGAAGCCCTCGGCGGTGTTCACCGCGTCCTGGCCGGTCATGGCGTCGACCACCAGCAGCGTCTCGTGGGGGTTTACGGCGTCCCGGATCTCCTCCAGTTCTTCCATGAGCTCGTCGTCAATCTGGAGGCGGCCGCCAGTGTCCACGATGGCCCAGTTGACGCCCAGTTCGGCGGCCCTGGCCAGACCATTTCGCGCCACCCTGACAGCATTGGAGGATTTTGGATCCTCGGAGTAAATCGGAATGTCCAGTTGCTTGCCCAGCGTCTCCAGCTGCAGGATTGCGGCGGGACGGCGCAGGTCGGCGGCGATGAGCATGGTGCGGTGGCCCTGCTTGCGCTGTTCGAGGGCCAGCTTTGCTGCCGTGGTGGTCTTGCCGGAACCTTGCAGCCCCACCAGCATCAGCGGAGAAACGGCCTGGCTGGACAGGGTGATGCCCGTGCGCCCAGATCCGGTGATCCCTCCACCCAGCAGCTCAGTCAGCTCCTCATGGACGATCTTGACCACCTGCTGGCCCGGTGTGAGGCTCTCCAGCACCTCGGATCCCTGGGCCCGCTCCTTGACTCTGCCCACGAAGTCCCGGGCCACGCGGAAATTGACGTCGGCCTCAAGCAGCGACCGTCGCACCAGCGACAGGGCCTCGTCGATGTCCTTGTCCGTCAGCCGCCCCTTGCTGGACAGCCGGTTGAATATTCCTGTCAGCCGTTCCGTCAGGTTCTCAAACATTTCCCTGTCCACCCCTGCGCCTTAGAAACTATTTCAATAGGGTCGTGTTCCCGTACCATCCACCACTTGGAAACTATATCAAAACGATCAGTTTCTGGCACATTGCCGGACAACACCTTGAGACTCTGGATTCACTCTTTCGCGAGAATGACGATTGTGGGCTGCAGCCAAGTGTGAGATAGTTTCTTGGTGCCTCTAAATGGCATAACAATTATACTCCCTCCAGTCATTCGAAAGAGGATTGGTCGTAAATCGCGTAAAGGACTCTTCGGCCTCCGTGCAGCTTTTCAGGCCGTTAAAATCCCACCATGCCAGACGAAATACACATTCGAAGGGCCGTTCCCGCCGACGCTGAATTCATCGTCGAATCAAATGTCGCAATGGCCCTGGAGACCGAGGGGATGACGCTGGACGAGGCGGTGGTGAGACCCGGTGTTGATGCCGTGCTGGCGGACGCCACGCGCGGTTTCTACCTGGTCGCAGAGATTGAAGGCCGGTCTGCGGGACAGCTGATGGTCACCTTCGAATGGAGCGACTGGCGCAACGGCCTGTGGTGGTGGATCCAGAGCGTCTACGTCCGGTCCGAGTATCGCCGGCGGGGTGTGTACAGTGCGCTGCATCAACACGTCTCCGAGGCAGCACAGACAGCGGGCGGCGTCTGCGGCCTGCGCCTCTACGTCGAACAGGAAAACACCACCGCCCAGCGGGTTTACGAGTCGCTGGACATGCACCCCACCCGCTACCACATGTACGAGGTGGAATTCTGAGTCCCCTGCGATGGGATAAAGCCGCCAAGGGCAAAGCTGGAGGAATGTGATGCTACCCGACAACGTGCGCGAATTCTGTACCAACAACCACCGTGGAGTGCTTACGGCCTTCCGGCGCAACGGAGCGGCCCAGATGAGCATCATAACCTGTGGCGCCTACGCCGACGGGGTGGCCTTCACCGTCACTGAGACACGTGCCAAGCTTCACATCCTGCGCCGCAATGCCAGTTGCACGCTGCTGATCTCCGCCGAAGAATGGCGGCCCTTTGTGGTGCTGGAGGGACAGGCACGCATCCTGTCGGCCAACAACACCGGCGCCGACGAACTGCGTCTGGCACTGCGCGACGTCTACCGCGCCGCCGCTGGCGAGGAACATTCCAACTGGGACGAATACGACACCGCCATGCTCACCGACCGCCGCTCGGCGATAATCGTCGTCCCCACCCACATCTACGGGACTGCGCTCTAAGCCCAACAGGGCCAGCACATAGGCAACAGGAATCTATCATTGGTGGTGTCCTATGCCCAAGACGGCAATCGTTCGCGCTCAAGTCGAACTGGAGTTGAAGGAGCAGGCCGAGGCCCGTCTCCTGGAATGGGGAATGACGGTGGATGAGGCAATCACGCTGTTTTACGAGCGGGTTACCGGAATATGCAGCGATCCGTTCTCTCCGCACATCCCCAACGCCGAAACCATTGAGGCGATGAAGGAAGGGGCCAGCGGTAGAGAAGGTTTGGAAAGGTATGCCAGTTTTGAAGAGTTCAAGGCGGAATTTAGTTAGCCAATGCGGTTACAGACCACAAGGCAGTTTGAGATAGGCCTAAGACGCGCAATTAGATGTACAAAGGACCCTGAGAAACTGTAAGCTATAGTCGAAAAACTGCTGGCAAAGCAACCGCTTGAGCCGCATAACCGCCTTACTGGCCTACCGGCAACTGGGATCGGCCATTGGGAGTGCCATAGTGAGCCCGATTGGCTATTGGTATGGGAGTACGGCGAAAATCTGCTAATTCTCTCCAGAACCGGAACTCACTCCGATATATTCGGCCGATATAGTATCACCCCGCTCTCCCTACGACTGGCACCCCTGGCAGAACCAAGTTCCCCGCGCCCTTATGCGGGTCGATGTCATCTCGCCGCCGCAGTTGGGGCAGGGTGTGGCCGCGTCGCGGGGATGGCTCCAAGTGCCCATGGGCTCTGGTTGCTCAGGCCAGCGGAGGTCCCGGGCGCGGTCGTAGACGGCGAACCCGGCGTTTAAGCAGTCGATGATCCCCTGGCGCAGCCGCACAACCTCATCCGCCGACAGTTCCGATGCCGGACGGTCGGGCCGGATGCCAGACAGGAACAGGGCCTCGTCGGCGTAGATGTTGCCAATTCCTGCCGCGATGGACTGCTCCAGCAGAAGGGCCTTTACCGGCGCGTTGCGTTTTGCCAGTGAGTCCGCCAGCCATTCGGTGGTGAACTCGTCTCCCAGCGGCTCGGGGCCCAGCGGCGGCAGGATCTTGTCGAGATCGTCCGCCAGCCACAATTTGCCGAACTTGCGTCCGTCGACGAAGCGCAGCTCCCGTCCGTCGTCCAGCGCGAAGGTATGGCGCGTCATCGGGTGCTGTTCTTGTTCGCCGGGCTGCACTACCAGGTTGCCGGTCATGCCCAGGTGCGCTACGAAGATGGCTTTCGGCTGACCCGCCAGTGGAAACAGCAGGTACTTGGCGCGTCGCCCCACGTCCGCCACAGTCCGGCCCGCCACCGACGCCGCCAACTCCTCCGCGGACGGGAGCTTGACCGTCTTGGCCCATCCGATCTCGGCGCTGGTTATGGTCCGGCCGACAAGGCCAGACCTCAACAGGCTCCGCCGAACGCTCTCTACTTCGGGCAGTTCAGGCAAGGGTGCGCCCTCTCCCTAACCCTCTTCCGGAGGTAGTGAGGATTTCCCTGGGGTTAGACACGCCGCACGGCAAGGGTGATTTCCTGTCCCTCGATCTTGGCGGTCTCGGACTTGGCCCCTTCCGGCGGAGGGCCGGCCACCACCATGTCGCTGAGCGTTTCCTCGCGAATGTAGTCTGAGAAATTGCCGCGCATTACCTGTGAAAGTTCTTCAGGCCCGTCGTACCACGTTTGTATGCGGTCAGTGACCTCGAAGTTAGCGCCGCGCCGCAGACCCTGGATGCGGTGCACCATCTCACGGGCGAGGCCCTCCTCGGCCAGTTCGGGAGTGATTTCGCCGTTCATCGCCACCAGGTAGCCCGCTTCCAGCGACGCGGTGTAGTGGCCGATGGTGACGGTGGCTTCGGGCTCGCCGCCTGCCTGTTCCTGCGCCTGCCGGAAGAGGTCCGAATCGTCGTCCAGAAGCTCGATGTCCTTAATGTTCAGCTCGTCGAGAATCTGTGGGCGCACCTGCGCGACAAACGCTCGCTCCGATGGGGTGCGCGTCCTGATTGCTGCCGATGCCAGGGGCTGGCGCACTTTGAGGCCCGACTTGGAGCGTGCCGCCCGGCCCATGCTGGAAATGCGCATCGCCAGCCGTGTGGCTTCCATCAGTCCCTCGTCCACCAGTGACTCGTCGGCTACGGGGTAGTCGGCGAGGTGGACACTGTCCGGAGCGTCCGGATCGACGGAGCATACGAGGTTCTGGTAGATTTCCTCGGACACGAAGGGAGCCAGCGGCGCCATCAGCTTGGCCACGGTCACCAGGCAGGCATGCAGCGTGAAGTAGCCCGACAGCTTGTCGGCGTCGCCCTCGTCGCTGCGCCAGAAGCGCCGTCGGCTGCGGCGCACATACCAGTTGGACAGCCGGTCGACGAACTCCTGGATCCGGCGCCCCGCGTTGGTGGGGTCGTAATTCTCCATGCAGCGGTCGACTTCGGCCACCAGCTCGTTGAGTTCCGAGAGCACCCAGCGGTCCAGCTCGTTCTCCGGCTTCCAGCCAGTTGGCTTCTGCGACGGGTCGAACTTGTCGATGGTTGCATAGCCGGTGAAGAATGAGTAGATGTTCCACAGGGTGAGCAGCACCTGACGCAGCGTCTGGTTGACCAGCCGCGACGAGAAGCGGCGGGCCTCGCCGGGTTGCGATGCGGTGAACAGGTACCAGCGCAGGGCGTCGGCGCCGTGCTCGTCCAGCAGCGGCAGCGGCTCCACCACGTTGCCCACGCGCTTGCTCATCTTGCGCCCGCGCTCGTCCAGGATAAGGCCCAGGCAGATGACGTTCTTGTAGGACGGCTCGCCTTTCAGCAGTGTCGACAGCGCGTGCAGGCTGTAGAACCACCCCCGGGTCTGGTCCACCGCCTCACAGATGTAGTCGGCCGGGAACAGGCCGTCCTTCTCCATCTCCGGGTTCTCGAAGGGGTAATGGGACTGGGCAAAGGGCATAGCGCCGGAGTCGAACCAGCAGTCCATCACCTCCGGTATGCGCGACATTTCCCCGTCACAGCCGGTGGCGTCGCAGGGGAAGGTGATCTCGTCGACGTAGG
Organism: Dehalococcoidia bacterium; assembly: GCA_965261885.1. GTDB lineage: Bacteria > Chloroflexota > Dehalococcoidia > Lucifugimonadales > UBA3495 > VXOI01. Next base: position 57,992 of record CBDHDY010000014.1, on the reverse strand, counting down.
GGCGATGCAGGTCCAGGGTGTCCACCATTGCTGCTTTCGTCCCGAGGCGTTCCCTCAAGTCATCCTTTCCGCCTACACAGACCTGGTTGTTGCACTGTCGGCAATGCCAGATGGGTATGGGCGTACCCCAGTAACGTTCACGGGAGATGGCCCAGTCCACGTTGTTGCGGAGCCACTCGCCGAACCGCCCCTCCCTGATGTGGTCGGGATACCAGTTGATGCGGCTGTTTTGCTCGACGAGGTCGTCTTTCTGCGCGGAGGTGCGGATGTACCAGGAGCTCTTGGCGTAGTAGAGCAGCGGCGTGTCGCAGCGCCAGCAGAAGGGGTAGGTGTGGTGGTAGATGTCGCGATGGTGCAACAGGCCGCGCTCCTTGAGGTCGGCCATAATCTCCGGGTCGGCGTCCTTCACAAACTTTCCGGCAAAGGGATAGTCGCCTGTGATGATGCCCTGCAGGTCCACAGGCTGCACGAAGTTGAGCCCCTCTTCGCGCCCCAGCCCAAGGTCCTCATCGCCGAAGGCCGGCGCGATGTGGACGATGCCCGTGCCGTCCTCCATGGAAACGAAGTCAGCGGCGACGACCTTGGTGGAGAAGCCACCGGGGGCATCGGCAGCGGTCAGCAGTCCCGACTCGAATCGGCTGATTCTTGAGCCGTACTTGGCAGGTGGGTACAATGGCGCGTAGGCCAATCCCACCAGTTCGCTGCCCGGTACCGTCCCGACGACGGTATGCTCCTGCCGGATGTTGGTCTCCACAAGTGCAGACGCCAAGGCTATACGCTCGACGCCATTGTCGCCTTCCATCTCAACGACGGAGTACTCTGCATCGGCGTCCACGGCTAGAGCGGTGTTGCCCGGTAGCGTCCACGGCGTGGTGGTCCAGGCCAGCAGGTAGGCTGGAGTATCGCCGGTGCTCAGAGCTTCCGGGATTGATGCGCGAGAGCCAGCCGAATCAACCCTGAACTTCACGAAAACCGACGGGTCCGGCGTGTCTTCCTGGTAGCCCAAGGCCAGTTCATGTGAGCTGAGGCTGGTCACGCAGCGCGGGCAGTGGGGCGTCCCCCGCATGCCCTGGTAGAGCAGCCCCCGGTCCCACAGCGTCTTGAGAATCCACCAGCCGGACTCGATGTAGTCGTTTTCCAGGGTGACGTAGGGGTCGTCCATGTCCACCCAGAAACCGATACGGTCGGTCATTTCTTCCCACTCTTTAACGTAGCGGAAGACGCTCTCGCGGCACCTCTGGTTGAACTCCTCGATCCCGTACTCCTCGATGTCGCGCTTGCTGGTGAGGCCCAGTTCCTGCTCGATGCCCAGCTCCACTGGCAGCCCATGTGTGTCCCAGCCGCCCTTGCGCAGCACCTGGTAGCCTTTCATCGTGCGGTAGCGGCAGATCACGTCCTTGAAAATGCGGGCAAGCACATGATGAATCCCCGGGCTTCCGTTGGCAGTTGGAGGCCCGTCGTAAAGCATGAACTTGGGAGCGCCCTCCCGCTCCGTGCCGGCACGGCGGAACACATCGCGTTCCTTCCAGTGCTCCAGGACACGGGCGTCCAGTTCGGGAAAGCTGACACGGCTGGATACAGGATTGAACATCGGCCACGACCATCAACGCAAGGCTTTGGAAACAACAGCACCCCCGGAGGGGGCGCCGAACAGAAGCCAGACACAATTATAGCGCAGCAGCCCGAATGTTTTTAAACCCATGCTGTCTACGCCGCCGGAATTGATTCCGCCGGACTCACCGGTCGGCGCCGTTGCCAGTCCCCATCTCCACGGATTCCCGGTCGGGCGTGTCGCCTGACGGGTCGTTTTCGGCAAGAAACCCCACTGCAACCGCTGACAAGGTCTCGAAGTGCAGCCCTGCCCGGACTCCGAACTCGGCAGACAACCGCGCCACCGCCTCGTTTTCGTCGGCCAGCACCATGGTGATGAAGTCGTAGTGGCCCAGTACCGCGTACTGTCCCAGGATTTTCGCCCCATCTACCTCCAGAGTCGCGGCCGTGTCCGATACGAGGTCAGGGTTGCCATGCAGCATCCGCTGTCCCTCGTCGCTCAATCTTCCAAGGAGAAAATAGATTGCCATTAGTAAATCCTCCGCAGATGTTCCGTATCTATCTTCAACAAATCGGGGGCGATTTGCAAATCGCCCCCGGGAATCCTTGCCAACCTTGTTTTGCTGGAAACTAAGCATTCTGGTAGATCTTGCCTCCCGACTGGCGGAACTCCTGGGACTTCTCTTCCATACCGGCATCTAAGGCAGTCTCCACCTCTACGCCCCGGTCCCTGGCGTATTCCCGAACGTCCTGGGTGATCTTCATCGCGCAGAACTTGGGGCCGCACATGGAGCAGAAGTGGGCCACCTTGGCGCCCGTGGCAGGCAGCGTCTCGTCGTGGTAGTCGCGGGCCGTGTCGGGGTCGAGGGCCAGGTTGAACTGGTCATCCCAGCGGAACTCGAACCGGGCCTTCGACAGGGCATCGTCCCACTGCTGGGCCATCGGGTGGCCCTTGGCCACGTCAGCGGCGTGGGCGGCGATCTTGTAGGTGATCACGCCGGTCTTCACGTCCTCCCGGTGGGGCAGCCCCAGGTGTTCCTTGGGAGTTACGTAGCACAGCATGGCGGTGCCGAACATTCCGATCATGGCGGCGCCGATGCCAGAGGTGATGTGGTCGTAGGCCGGCGCGATGTCGGTGACCAACGGGCCAAGGGTGTAGAAGGGCGCCTCGTGGCACACTTCCAGCTGCTTGTCCATGTTCTCCTTGATCTTGTGCATCGGAACATGGCCCGGCCCCTCGATCATCACCTGCACGTCGTGTTCCCAGGCGACCTTGGTCAGTTCGCCCAGGGTCTCCAGCTCACTGAACTGCGCCTCGTCGTTGGCGTCGGCGATGCAGCCGGGGCGGAGGCCGTCGCCCAGCGAGAAGGATATGTCGTAGGCCCGCATGATTTCGCAGATTTCTTCAAAGTGCACGTAGAGGAAGTTTTCCTCGTGGTGGGCCAGGCACCAGCCGGCCATGATCGAGCCGCCACGGGAAACGATGCCGGTGATGCGGTTGGCGGTCATCGGGACGTAACGCAGCCGTACGCCGGCGTGGATAGTGAAGTAGTCCACCCCCTGCTCCGCCTGCTCGATCAGGGTGTCGCGGTACAGCTCCCAGGTCAGTTCCGAGGGGTCGTCGCCCACTTTCTCCAGCGCCTGGTAGATGGGGACGGTGCCGATGGGAACCGGCGAGTTGCGCAGGATCCACTCTCGGGTGGTATGGATGTCGCGGCCGGTGGAGAGGTCCATCACCGTGTCTGCGCCCCACTTGGTGGCCCACAGCATCTTTTCCACTTCCTCTTCAATGGAGGAGGTGATGGCCGAGTTGCCGATGTTGGCGTTGACCTTGACCAGGAAATTGCGCCCGATAATCATCGGCTCGGATTCCGGGTGGTTGATGTTGGAGGGGATGATGGCCCGGCCCCGGGCAATTTCGTCCCTTACATACTCGGGGTCGATGCCCTCGCGTATGCCAATGAATTCCATCTCGGGAGTGACAACACCCTCTCGGGCGTAGCGTATCTGGGTCGGAGCCATCCCAGCTTTGCCCCGCAGCGGCTTGCGCGCGAGGGCGGGAAAGGGCTGGGCCACGTTCTTGCCCTGCAGCGGCACGCCGTAGCCGTCGTATTCCTCTACATCGCCGCGGGCCATGATCCACTCGCGGCGCATGGCGGGGAGGCCCTGGCGCAGGTCAAGGGAAGCGGCTGCGTCGGAGTAGGGGCCGCTGGTGTCGTAGATGGACAGCGGCGCATTTTCTTCCTGCCCGAAGCGCCCGGTGGTGGGGGTGAGGGCCACCTGGCGGAAGGGCACCCGTATGGATGGCTGAGACCCCTCTTTGTAGACCTTCTGGCTGGCCGGGAAGCTGGACTTCCCCTGGAACTGGCTGGTGTATTCCGTCTGAACCATAGCGTTCCTCCACGATGTGAAAATCTCTGCGAGACGATTGGCGCAGAAAAAGCAAGGCCGCCAGCGAAAATGACTGGCGGCCCATGTAAATGACTAGACCTTCGCCGATTCCCTACGCTGGCATTACCCAGATCAGGTTCGCAAGGGTCGGTGGCATACGTCCACCCTCTCAGCCCGGCTCAACCGAGCTCCCCCACGTGCCCGGAGCATTTGATTGTTAATCCTGACCTCTCCTATCCCAGGAAAAGCAGGGTCAAGCTGTTCCCATTATAGGAGGGGCTGCCGGACAGTGTCAAATTGAGCGGCTGCCAAGCGTGGGAATGCCAGACCCGCGGTTGCCCGGCACCGGTCCAAATGTGAATAAATCGTGAAAATCACTACAGAGAAATCCTGCCAGCCAGGCACTCATGGAGAAACTCTCACAATTTTTATATAGGTCTGAACAGAAAGTGAATGCAATTGTGATACCATTTCGATGTCATTTTTTTCCTGTATTTCTAGGAGTCTGCTATGCCCACTGCTCGGAGAATTTTCTGGTTGCCCGCACTGGCAATATTGAGTGCCATCTTGGCCCTGGCGGCCTGTGGCGGGACGGACGCGCCGGAGCTACCCAGTACCGACTCAGAGTCAGTGATAGCCTACCTTGAGGAAGTGGACTACCAGAACAACGACGAATGGAGTCTTTTCCCCGGTTCGACAGAAATGTACCCAGGAACTGATCCTCACGGTATGTTGCTGACAACCTACGTCAACCAGATGGCTTTTGATGCGATTGAGGCCGAAGGAACTACTCCCTCTGGTTCAATCATAGTCAAGGAAAACTACACTCCGGAAGGCGTGTTGGCTGCCACTACCACTATGTACAAAGTGTCCGGCTACAACCCTGACCATAACGACTGGTACTGGCTGAAGGTCCTCGCCGACGGCACCGTAGAAAAGGAAGGTATGGTCCAGGGTTGCCAGGACTGCCATGTCGATGTCCGGGACTACATCTTCGGCCCGCAGCCCGAGGGCTAGACGCGAACTTCAATCGGTTCTGTCCACACTCTGTGAAGATTGGCGCGGGGAATTGACTCCGCGCCCTCTTTTTGTCCGCATCTGCTCTCCCTCATTCGCGATTGACAGCCAGCCAGCCACAACCCTACAATCGCGACAATCCGGCGGCTTGTGCGCCGCCTGTTGTCTTGGTCAACGATCACCACACCCGCCCAAATGAGGAGGCCCATATGCCCAGCTATCCGAAAGTCATGTATAAAGAGGAGGGGATGCGCGAAGGGATGCAGATCGAGGACGCCAACATTGCTGTTGACGATAAAATTGAACTCCTCGACCAGCTTTCCGACTCCGGCCTGAAGAACATCGTGGTCGGCTCCTTCGTCAGCCCCAAGTGGACCCCGCAGATGGAGCGCATTGACGAGATCGTCACCCGCTTCACCCCCAAGCCTGGCGTCACCTACACTGCGCTGGCCCTGAACTCCCGCGGCGTGGAGCGCGCCCGGCAATACTCGCCGCCCCTGACCATCGAGCGTGACTCCTATCCGCGCCTGTCGTGCCACATGTGCGATGTGTTCACCCGCCGCAACACCAACCGCAGCCAGATGGCGGAAATGGAGCGCTGGCCGCAGATCGTCGCCCAGGCCCAGGAGTTGAACATCAAGGAAGCGGGCATCGGCTGCAACGCAAGCTGGGGATCCAACTTCCTGGGCGAGTTCCCGGTGGACAGCCTGATGACTCTGCTGGAAAAAGAACACAACATGTGGGACGAGGTGGGCATCAACGTCCGCAGTGTCTCCATGGGCGACCCGATGAGCCACTGCACCCCGGCCAAGGTCGAGGAGAGCTTGGTTCGGGTCAAGGAGCGCTGGCCGGAGATTGACCACTTCCGCCTGCACCTGCACAACGGTCGCAACATGGCCATCGCGTCGGCCTACGCCGCCATGCGTACTCTCGGCCCCGACGACACGCTGGAGCTGGACGGCACCATCGGCGGTTTCGGCGGTTGCCCCTACTGCGGCAACGGCCGCGCCACCGGCATGGCCCCCACCGAAGACCTGCTGCACATGATGGACGACATGGGCATCGAGACCGGCGTGGACATCGACAAGCTCATCGACTGCGTCTGGACCGCTGAGCGCATCATCGGGCGCGAGTTGTACGGCCACGTCTCCAAGGCCGGCCCCCGTCCCAAGACCGTGGACCAACTCTACGACATAAACGCCCCGTTCATCGAGACCCTGGAAGAAGCAAGGCACTTCAAGAAGGGCCCTGAGGTCTACGAGGGCGGCATCTACCCCTACAACGAGCCCATCACCAGTCCTTACCGCGACCGGCTCGAGCAGGGCCTCCCGGCCTTCGACTCCGCCGACGGAGAATTCCCCTGGAAGCAGGACTGGTTCCCCTCCAAAGAGGACTAGTCACCTCCCCGATTCGACAATGCAACGCCGCCGCAATCGTTACGGCGGCGTTGTCATTTATCCACTACCGGTTACAATGTACGCGGCGAAAGCACAAGACCGCCCTGGACAGCAGATATCTACCGATGAACCTGATCTCCAGCAGCCGCGCCACCCCAACCGCAGCGTTCTTCGAGGGTCTGGTTCGAGTATTCGATTGGTGGTCCCTGGCCCTAACGCTTTGCCGGAAACAGAAGCGCATTTTTCTTGAAAGCAATAACCCCGGCAGGAGCCGCCAGATAACAAACAGGTACGTCCGAGATTCCATAACCGCATTCGAAGTCGGGGAAGCCGACAGATTGTCCCAGGTCCCATTCATTTCCAGTCGAGTGTCAGTGGCTGCTGAAACCGTGCTGGGGTCGCTGCCCATGGACGATGTGATTGTCCACTACGAGAGCATTGTTCCGGGTGCGGTGAACCGGATCATGGGACGTGCCTCCGACCGCCTGAAAGATGATTCGGAGGCTGAGCTCAGGTACTTCGACAGCCTCTGCCGTCAGGGGTACAGGGGCATGGTGGCCGGATTCCTGTTGACGCTCCTGCTGGGCGGCGGGGCCCTCATCCTGTTGTACGCCAATGTGCTGTGGGCCGGTCTATTGCTGGTGGGGACCAATTTCGCCCTAGGTGGTTGCGCCACAGCCTATGTGTCCAAGGCCGGTTTGCGCGGAAGATGGTTCACCGGCGATTTCTTCCCCAAAGTATTCTACGCAGGTAGCAAATACCGCCTTAACAGAACTGACGGAAATAGAGTTGACAGACAGAGGAGGCCCGCAGTATGACGTCTGCAAATCCAATCGACCCCAACACCATTCGGCTGACGGGAGAGAATTCGTTCATTCGCCTGGTCGAGGGAGAGGAGCAAACCACACGGTCCAGCCACTGGCGGGTTCTGTATTCCCCGAGTGGAGCAGGCCATGTGCTCTTTCTGAAGAGCGACTTGGTGGACGGCGTCCGCGTTTACGCCGACAACATCGCCCTCGCCCGATGGCTCCAGGAAGAGATCGAGAGCCTGCTGTTCCCGGAGTTCGCTGACCAGTCTCTCCAGGTAATAGAAGCGGAGTTTGGAAAGAAGGGAGATACCTACACCTTCTGGACTGAAACCATAGAGAGCGATGACGACCAGATCACGCTGACCTGGTACAACTTCCTGGAGCCGTTCATGCTAACCGTCCCCGCGGGCAGTGCCCCCGGTCGCCCCCACGGCGTGTACAGCTGCTTCATCCCTGCGAGCGCCGGCCGCATAACCGTCAACGGCGACGACGCCGACGGCGCAGTGGCCCTGGAGGCGAGAGGGGAAAAGCAGAGCAGCACCGCCTGCCTGGCCTGGTCAGAGACCTGGGTCCGCCCGTAACGCCAGCAAAACAGGGGAGTTGGGTGTCCTGCGGCGCAGCATCAACGTTGTCATGCCGATTTGGGGCCAAGCCGGCGCAGGACACCCAACACTTCTTGCTTTAGACGTCCTCCCAGTGGCCTTTCTAGTTCCCTAGCTTCACCAGACTGCTGGCAGGACTATGTCGTTTTCCGGATCAGGAATGAAGATTTCCTCCGTGTCCGGAAAGCGGCAATCCAGAGCAACGTCCTCTACCCGTTCTTTACTGCAACTACTACTGTGTTTGCCCCGTGGAAGCCGCTATCGTGTTCAGGCTCATTGCAGGAATGATGGCAGCGCCCGTGGCCGTCTTGGTCTTCCGGCTCCTCAGAGTCAAGCATATGCCCAGCGTGAGCGCCCATCCCTTCCACAACTTCCGCCCGCTCTATCCTCAGATCAGAGAGTTCAGCAACCACCTCATCGGGAGTCGTCAGTGAATCCAGGTCTTCTTGCTCCCATCCAGAGGGTGGTGACGATTGATCATGGCTTACGAAGAGGAGCCTGCCGCCCGGAGACAAGGCTTCAACGGCGCTGGAGAGCATCTGCGCCCGCTGCTCGGGGCGTAGCTGTATGTAGAAGGACGTGATCAGGTCATACTGACCATTGGGCCGATACGCAGTCACGTCCGAGACAATGAACTCCACTTCAACTCGCCTGTCAGCAGCCCTGACCTTCGCCTTCTCAAGGGCAACGGCAGAGAAGTCAACCGCTGTCACCTGCCAACCGCGCTCTGCCAGCCATACGGCGTTTCCGCCCAAGCCGCATCCCAGATCGAGTGCGCGCCCCGGCTTAAGGCCCTGGGCATACTCTGCCAGTAGTCCGTCATAGTCGGCGAAAGTATGGCCCGTAGTGGACCAGATGTCGTTCCAGAATTCAACGGTATCTGATTCCATTGATTGGTTCCTGAATGACGGCGATGCGTCTTTGACTTGGCCTCGTTTTTTAGCCTTTTTGTCCGTAGATAACGGCTGCATCGTGACTGGGGGAGTCTCGAATCGGAAGGCGCCGGACTCAAAGTCTCAGGCCAGCGCTGCGGGCTTACGTGCTGACACCGGAATCGAAGTGGTGGAAGGCATTGAGCTGAGTGTGGTTCCGCGCTTATCCGCTACCACCCCGGCGCGCCCGGCGGCAGGCCGAAGGCGACGCGGCCACCCTGCTCGAAGTTTGCGAGCAGGCCGCCGGCGTGCATCATGGCCGCGTGGACGTCGCGGAAGTAGCGCTCGAGCAGGTTGCTGCTGCGCACGGCGTTGGTCCCGGAGGCGTGGTAGAGCATGTCAATGGCGCGTACCGATTCATGCACCGCATGGGTAATGGAAAGCCTGGCCTGAAAGACCTCGTCGCCCAAGTCTTCTTTGCCCGACTGGATTGCTTCCCACATCGTGCCCACCGCGTTCAGGACGTAGGCCCTCGCGCCGCTGATGATGGCCTCGGCCCGGCCCACCACTTCCTGCACTGGCGGGCGGTCGCGGAGCAGGTTCATGTTCATTGTCGTGCCTCTGGCCCCGGCCAGATCCATGAACGCGTCCAGGGCCCCCCGCGCCATGCCCAGCGTGTTGCCGGCCAGCGGCGTGAAGGTGACCGCCATCGCCGACCTGAAGGTGCATAGAGGAGCAACGTCCACAGCGTGGTCGGTCAGGGCGAAAGTGCGGTTCTTCGGTACGAACAGATCCGAGACAGCCACGTCGTTGCTGCCGGTGCCGTGCAGACCGATGACCGACCAGTTGTCGATGATACTGCCCGCTTCTACGGGCACGGACATCATCCGCAGTTGGGGCAGCCCATCCAGCGGGCCTCCGACATTGAGGCGCGGGCCGTTCTCATCGACAACCACGCAGTTCAGGAAGAGCCAGTTGGCGTGGTTACTGCCACTGGCGAAGTCCCACTGGCCGGTGGCAATGTAGCCGCCGTCGGTGATTCGCGCTGTCCCCAGGGGGCGGAAGGAGCCGGCGCCCCGCAGAGTGGACGGGTAGCCGAACAACTCGCGGGCCACCGCAGTTTCCAGCCAGCCGGAAAACATCCCGATGGAACCGGCGATGAAGCAGCACCAGCCCGCCGAGCCGTCAGCCATCGAGACCTGTTCCACAGCCCGGAAGGCGGTGAGAGGATCGAGTTCCGCGCCGCCAAGAGAGCGGGGAACGAAGGGGCGGAACAGCCCGGCCTCGTCCATCGCCGACACCAGAGAGGGCGGCAGCCGATGGTGCCGGTCCATCTCGTCCCGGGCCGCAATTACTTGTGGCCGCAGCGCCTTTGCTGCGGCCACTATGTCGTGCTGGGATGCGGTCGTCATGTGTACGCCCTCACCCTGACCCTCTCCCTCTGGGAGAGGGTCTTCAAAAAGTCTTACCCCTCATAACAGGAGAGGGGGTTCTATGGTGGCTACACCGAGGTGCAGGCGATGGCCTTGACGTTGGCGGCCATCTCAGGGAGGTCATGGCCCTGCCAGGTGGAGCCGCCGTCGTGGGTGCCGAAGACCTGGCCCTTGCGGGTGCAGAAGTAGACCGTCTGCGGGTCGCGGTCATTGACGGCGATACCGAAGGTGGTGCTGGAGGGCTGTACGCCCTGGTCGAACCGGCTCCAGGTGTCCCCGGCGTCGGTGGAGCGCAGTATGCCGCCCTCTTCGCTGCCGAAGTTCAGGCCGATGCAGGCGTAGAGAGTGCTGGGGTCGTTGGGAGCGACCTCGACGCCACGGGAATATCGGATGTTGGAGAAGTTCTCGAACTGGAGATCTTCCCAGGACTGGCCCCGGTCGCGGGTGCGCCACACGCCCGTGCGGTTGGAGATGAACACCTGCTCGTTGGTGCCGACGGTTACGCCGTGCAGGTCCAGCAGGTCAACGTCGCCTTCGAATACGCTGTTGACGATGGTCCAGGTCTTTCCGCCGTCGGAGCTGTGGGCCGCGCCGCCGACTTCCAGGGCCGCGTACATCTGGTTGGTGTCGCTGCTCTCGATGCCGATGCCCAGGATGCGGGTGGCGAAGGCCATCTGCACCGCGTCGGGGTTGGCGACGGTGGACACGTACTGCCAGTTCTCGCCGCTGTCGGTGCTCTTGAAGACCTCGGCGCCCTCTGTGCCCAGGAACATAGTGCTGGGGTCGTGGGGATGGAACTTGATGGACCAGACGATGCGCCCCTCGGTCATGTTCATGCGCTCGAAGCTGTCGCCGCCGTCCTGCGAGCGGTAGACGCCGCGCTGGGTGCCGACGAAGACGGTGTTGGCGTCATTGGGATGTACCGCGATGGCCCGCACCTGCGGAGAGGGCGGCATGCCCTTGGCCAACTTCTCCCAGCGGGAGTCTCCGGATTCCTTGCGATACAGACCGTCGGCCTCGGCGCCGACGTAGATCAGAGTCTTGCCTGCCATAACGCTCTCCTCCATATCTGTCATTCTGTCGTGTAATAGCCCAATTTGAGCAGACACGCCCCACCTTGTCAATCTCGTGTTTTCGCCACTACTCGTTCAGGCATCCCGCGCCAGGGTAAGAGCATACACCCTGGCTGATCCGGCCTTCCTCAGCACATGGGCGCACTCAGACAGAGTGCTGGCCGTGGTGGCTACGTCGTCCACCAGCAGCGGCGTGAAACTGCCGGCGTCGGCCGCGCACAAAAAGTTTCCAGCAACATTGTTGAGGCGTTCCTCCCGCGATTTCACCTCCACCTGCGGCTGCGCATCGCCGGCTCGTATGAGGAGATCCTCATTCACTGGCAGATTGAGCCGCTTGCCGATTGCTTTGGCAAGCAACGCAGACTGGTTATAGCCCCGGCTGCGGAGCCGGAGGGGGTGGAGAGGGACAGGGACCAGGACATCTGCCGATACGGGATTGTCCTGGAGGTGCTCTGCCATCAAGTCGCCCAACGAATCCGCAGCGGCCTTTACGCTCCTGTATTTCAGAGCGTGAATCGCGTCGCGAATTGGCCCCTCGAACCGGTAAGGGCTGTGCAGAAATTCGAATCCCCGGGGGTTCTGCAGGCACCATCGGCAAACCCCGTCAACTCCCGGGGCAGCGCAGACACGGCAGAAGGGAGGCACGACCCGCTTCAGATCATTGGCGCACTGCTCGCAGAGGATGCCGCCCTCGCGCCCGCATCCCGTGCAGTGGATGGGGAAAATCAGGTCCAGGGCAGATCTGGTTAGCTTGGACAGCACGGGGGTACGCCCTCACCCTAACCTTCTCCCGGCGGGAGAGGGGACTCATCTTGAGTCTCCGGAGGGTGCAGGGATATTGCCTGCCAGCGGGCCAGGATTTCGGTGTCGCGGCTGAAGGCCAGTTCCGGGAGTGCGTCGAGGTGAAAGAAATCCGTCTCCAGCGCCTCGGGTCCGGGCGCCAGTGTGCCGCCGGCCTCGTGAGCGGTGAAGGCGGCGACTATTACCGGGTCCCCGTGGAGGGAGAAGAGGCCGAGCAGGCCGGTTACGGTTACTTCCAGTCCCGTTTCCTCCCAGGCCTCGCGGGCCGCCGCCGATTCCACCACCTCTCCCCGGTCAACGAACCCGCCGGGCAGACTCCACAGACCATAGCCGAGGTCGGTGGCACGGCGAATCATGAGCACCCGGCCTTCGCGGGCGATGACGCAGACTGCGGCGACCTTCGGGTCGTAGAACACCACCCGTCCGCAATTGGGGCAAGCGGGCCGCTCCGTGCCGAAGACTTCCCGCTGTTCCAACGGCGTGGCGCAGGAGGCGCAGAATTTGTCGTGGGATGTCGTCAAGGCGTTCCCACGGCCCTTCAGGGCCGCAACTATAATCCCCGGTATGAACGACCTTGTGTCGTCAACTGGCAGGAAACTTGGCAGGAAACTTGAATGAAGCTCCCTGACTGGACCGGCCGCCCCCAGGTACACGCCGCCGGGTGTCTCGTTTCGCTGCTGGTGGCGCTTGCAATCGTGGCATTCGCTATCGGCACGCTGGAGTATACCAAGACCCGAGGCAAGCTGCTGTTGACCGCCCTGCTGGTGGCGGGCTACTTCCTGACCACTTTGGTAGCCACCGGGACGCCGAAGGACGGGGCGATTCGCTGGTTCTTTCCCGCAATTTTCGCCTGGGCAACTTTGGCCCTGTTCCTGTTGCTGCTGGGATTGTGGGCGACTCCCGACTCCAACGAGTTCTGGAAGTCGGCCGCTGGCATTACTTTCCTGGCGTTTGGGATGTCCCTCACCGGGCTGGCGCTTGGTCTTGGTTCGAGCGCAAGGCCTGCTCGAATTCCCGCGTGGTTGTCCGCAATCTTGGCAGCATTGATGACTGTGATGGCCGTGCTGGGCATTGCGCTGGAGATCGGGGCTGCGCTGTACTGGTGGGCCTTCGTTCTGCTGGCCCTGTGCTGGCTTGCCGCAAGCGTCGCGCTGGCGGCCATGTGGTTCTGGCGCGGACGGAACGCTAAAGGATAGAGCGGCGCTACTGCGAGGCCAGCAGAGCGTCTACCGCCTCGCGCGTTGGCATCGAGTCCTGCGCCCCCGTGGTGGTGACAGCCAGGGCTCCGGCGGCGCAGGCGACTCGCACCGCGTCGGGCAAGGCCATGCCTTCGGCCAGGCAGACGGCCAGCGCGCCGTTGAAGGCGTCTCCCGCCGCCACTGTGTCCACCGCCGCGACCGGGAAAGCGGGCTGAAATCCCGACAGATCCGGCGTGGCGAAATAGGCTCCCTGGCCTCCCAGCTTGACCACCGCCACTCCGGCGCCGCGGGCCAGGAGATCATCCGCCGCCCGCGCCGCTGAGTCGGGGTCATCAACGGCGAAGCCCACCAGCGCTTCGGCCTCGGTCTCGTTGGGTGTGATTATACCGGTCAGTTGCAGCAGTTCTTCCGGGAACACGCGAACCGGACCCGGGTCCAGCATTACAATCCTGCTCGCAGCCTGTGCTGCTCTCGCGGCAGCCAGCGACACCTCGACCGGCACCTCCAGTTGCAGCAAGAGCACGCTGGCGCCCGCGAGGGCTGTCCCCGCAGCGTCGGACTGTGCCGGGCCGCAGGTGGAGTTGGCGCCCAGCACCTGCACTATCTGGTTCTGCGCGGAGCCATCGATCCAGATGACCGCGATGCCCGACGTCTCGCCTTTCGCGATGGCGACGCCGGAAACGTCAATGCCCGCTGCCTCCAGTCCCTCCAGCAGCTGAGGGCCGAACACATCGTCGCCCACCTGCCCCACCATGGACGTCCGGCCCCCCATGCGGGCCGCGGCGACCGCCTGGTTGGCCCCTTTGCCTCCGGCGTACGTCAGGAAACGGTGTCCCACGACTGTTTCTCCCGGGCTGGGGAACCGCTCCGAGTAGGTTACGAGGTCCATGTTGATGCCGCCCAGCACGACTATCCCCGGCGCACCGTCATTGACCATTTCCCGCTCCTCGTGGCCGCTTGAAATCGGGGTAAACCTATAAGCCGGGCCGAAAAGCCCTGGATGGGGAGAGAGATTTCGGCAGTAAAGCCGGGGCGAACAGAATCTGGGACCACAGCAGTCCGAGCCGGACAGCGCCGAAAATGGCCGTAGCATGGGCGACCACACCGTGGGAAACAGCCTGGACATCACTGGGGACGGCACTGAGGACGGCGCGGTGGCGCGGAAGCCCACCGCCGACACTGTCCGACAGCTCGATTTTGCCCGCCACCAGGGTCAGGTTGGCCACTGTAGCCGCCAGGTACAGCTGGAATCGCGTCTTGGCGCGTCCGAAGTAGCGGGACTGGCGAATGCCCAACTGGACCAGTCGGGCCAATCTGTGCTCGACCACCACGCGTCGCGCTCGATATTCGTCATACCCGGCGCTCTGTTGCAACGCACGGGCCTGTTGCAGGAGAGCCTCCTGGGGATGGATCAGCACCCGCCGTCCCTTCCTGCCCTTGGCCGAGATGCACTGAGACCGCAGGGGACATGTCATACATTCGGACCCGTCGAACTGGAAGGCCTGCAAGTGGTGTATCCGACCCGCGGCATCCGTACGCCGTCCCGCTGGCACTATGGTGTGGGTGACCTGCCCTGCCGGACAGGTGCAACTGCCCGCCACCAGGTCGATGACAAAGTCATTCTTGGGAAAGCGCTGCCGGTCGGGCCGTCCCGGCACCCGGGCAATCAGGGTGCGGCCCGCGTCGGCGAAGGTCTGCCTGGTAGCTCCGTCTCCATAGGCGGCGTCGCCCATGGCCTCCTGCACCGGCACACCGGTGTTGGCCTCGCTCTGTTCTACCAGTTCCAGCGCCCCCAGGTTGTCCGGAGCGTTGCCCGGCAGTACCTCCACGGCGGTGATCAGCTGGGTGTCGGTGTCAACCACAATCGCCGCCTTGTGTCCGTCGAAGCGTCTCCTGCTGCTCTTGTGCCCGTGGCGCATCTCAGGGTCGTGCACCGACATCATCCGGTCCTTGCTCACCCCGTCCTTGAGGCTCACGCCGTCATCGCCGTCGCCGTCGCCACCCTTGCGCTCAATGTCCTGGAGCAGCAACTGCCCCAGCAGTTCCGCCGCCGCCACTATCTGCTGACGCTCAGCACCGTCCTCGGGCAACTCCCCCTGGGCCAGCCGCGATAATTCCAAGAGCCGGTCCGCGTCTCCCACAATCCCCGCCAGCAGTGCCGTCCGCGCCCGCTTGTCCGACCAGTCGATGGTCGCCTCTCCCTTGATGCTGGAGGCGAGGTACCGCCCGTATCCCCGGGCCTTGGCCCATTTCCCGACGCTGATTCCCTCAACCTGCGCCAGCGCCCGCAGCAGCTTGACGATACCGTCGGCCAGCAGATTGAAGGTGTCCCTCACCGCGCCCCGGCCCAGGATGTTGGTCGTGTCCAGAGCCACCTTCATGCTGCGCCTCTTCAGGTAGCCCGACTCCCGGGCGAGGCGCAGGCTGGACTCGAATACCTCCCGCACCCTGTCGTGCAGGATCAGCTGGGCCCGGAACACCTGGAGCGTGCTCTTGGCGAAGGGCCTGTCCTCCACCTCAATCCCCAGAGCCACCTTCCAGCGGATGTCGAAGTCGGCCCGGGCCTTGGCCTCGGCGTCGCTGACCTTGTCGTGGGTCTGCAACAGCAGCGCCGTGGCCAGCAGGCTGGGCGGCACGCTGTCCCGGCCGTTGTCAGCGCAGTAGAACACCGCGAAATCGGAGTCCTGGAACAGCCGGCCCCGCAGGGAAGCCAGCAGACCGTAGAAGGTGTCCTTCCCCACGTGGTCCAGGTACAACCGGTCCGCTTCCCAAAGACCCCTCTGGTCCGAACGCTCTCCCAGCATTCTCAACCCTCGCTACGCTTGTTGACCCCAATTATAAATGCTCGGCGACTCAAACCACTTTCCGGCCAGATTTCTAGCATCACTCAGCGGACGGGTCAAACTCCGAAATCCAACTTTCTGCGTGCTATAATCGGCAGGTTGTGAAAATATTTACAAGCTGAATCTCAACGGAGAATTGAGACATGGCTGGCGCACTTGATGACATAAAAGTTGTCGACCTGACGAGGACCCTGGCGGGCCCCTTCTGCACCATGCTGCTGGGCGATATGGGCGCCGACGTGGTGAAGATCGAGGAGCCTTCCCTTGGGGACGAAATACGCCACTGGACTCCTTTCTGGAACGGTGAAAGCACTCAGTTTGTCACCTTCAACCGCAACAAGCGAAGCATCACCGTCAACCTGAAGGAGCCGGAGGGCGTCGAACTCGTGCGGCGCCTGGCTGCCGACGCCGACGTGATGATCGAGAGCTTCCGCGCCGGGACCCTTGAGCGGATGGGCCTGGGATACGACGACATCAGTGCCACCAACCCCGGCATCGTCTACTGTTCCATATCCGGCTATGGCCGCACCGGCCCCATGGCCGATATGCCTGGCTATGACCTGATCATCCAGGCCTACAGTGGCTTGATGCACCTTACCGGCGAACCCGACGGGCTGCCCCAGCGGGTGGGTTTCTCACTGGTGGATCTCTTCACCGGGATGATGGCCTACGGCACGGTAGTGACCGCATTGCGCCAGCGGGACCAGACCGGCAAGGGCCAGTGGGTGGAGGCCGCGCTGCTGGACGGGCAGGTGGCCGCCCTCAGCTACCACGCGACCCGCTACCTTGGCACCGGGGAGGACCCGGAGCGCATGGGTTCCGGCCATCCCAGCCTGGTGCCGTACCAGAGTTTCGCGTCTTCCGACGGGTACTTCATCCTCGGCTGTGCCAACCAGGGTCTGTGGGAGCGGAC
This sequence comes from Dehalococcoidia bacterium, assembly GCA_965261885.1. GTDB lineage: Bacteria > Chloroflexota > Dehalococcoidia > Lucifugimonadales > UBA3495 > VXOI01. The sequence continues at coordinate 41,091 of CBDHDY010000014.1, read as the reverse complement.
GTGCCGGGCCATCGGGCGCGACGACCTGCTGGAGGACCCACGCTTCGCCACCAACACCGATCGGGTGGCCCACCGGTCGGATTGCGTCGACACCCTGATGGAAATGTTCAAGCACAAGAGCACCGACCACTGGGTCAATGTCATCAATGGCGCAGGGGTCCCCTGCGGGCCGATCAACAGTGTGTCGCAGGTGGTGACCAATCCGCAGGTGCTGGCTCGTAACATGATCGCCGAAATGGAGCACCCCAACGTCCCACAGCTGAAGACGCCGGGCTCGCCACTGAAGCTCACCGATTCCCCCGCCTCCATTCGCCGCCCGCCGCCCCTGCTTGGCCAGCACAACGACGAGGTGCTCGAGGAGCAGGGTTTCACCCCGGAGCAGATCGAGGATCTCCGGGAGCGCGGCGTTATTGGAACCAACTGAACAGGAAACTATCGGAACTAAAGTACAGCAGGAGCAGCCTCGCTATATGAAGAAACTCCGCCTGATCCACACCTCTGACACCCACCTCGGCGACCCAACGGGCCATCCCAGAGCCGAGGAGGTGCTGTCGTCGGTGGTGGATGCGGTGAAGCGGCTGGACGGCGATGTGCTGCTGCTGGCGGGCGACGTGTTCGACAACGAGCGGGTCTCCGACGACGTTGTGGAGTGGTTTGTGGCGCAGATGGCACTGGTTGACGTTCCCGTCATCGTGCTGCCCGGCAACCATGACCTGGCCCATCAGACCTCTGTTTACCTGCGTGGCCCCTTTGCGGACGCACCACCCAACCTGAGCGTGATCCGTGAACCGTTTGGCGAGACGCTGGACTTCCCGAAGTTGGGCCTGGAACTGTGGGGCCGTGCAATGCTGTCTCACACGCCGCAGTTCCGCCCGCTGGACGGTATGCCCGAGCCGACGGATGGACGATGGCTGGTGGGCATGGCCCACGGGCACTTCCATTTCGAAGACGACCGGGACCAACGTTCCTCGCCCATCTACCCCGAAGATGTGGCTGCCTCCGGCTGTCACTATCTTGCGCTGGGTCATTGGGACCGGCACGTGGACGTTTCCCGCGCCGAAACCACGGCCGTCTACTCGGGCTGTCCTTACGGTCCCATCGGCGCACCGGAGCAGGGCGCGGTATGCGTCGTGGACCTCGATCCTGAGGCGGGCGTCAGCTATCGCCTGGAGCTGCTGAACCGATAGGTGCGCCAGTTTTCGAAAGAGCAAAGAGGAGGCCACCATGAAACTGCTCACCCGAGACCACAAGATCTATGTCCTCGACCCCGCCAATCCGCCAGCCATCACCATCGACTCCGGCGATGAGCTCATCGTCGAGACGTGGGACGCCTTTGAGGGCATCCGAGACCCTAAAGCACTGGACGAAAAGCAGCTCAAGGGTCCGGCCATCGGACCCATATACGTCAACGGAGCAGAGCCGGGCGATGCTCTGCGCGTCGACTTCATCAGCGTGACTCCTCGCGCCAACGAAGGTGCGGCGCACATGGTCTCGCCTGGGCGCGGCTTTCTGGAACAGGAGTTTGACCGGGCCTATCCCACGGTGATGACCATCGAGGACGGCCATGTGGTGCTGCCCAGCGGCATCAAGCTTCCACTGAACCCGTCCATGGGCCTGGTGGCCACCACGCCCACCTACCCGCAACAGACTGCCAGCGACAGCGGCCCCTACGGCGGCGACATCGACATCAAGGAGTTGGTCGAGGGCAGCACGCTGTACCTGCCCGTGTTCGTGGAAGGCGGAATGCTGGCCATGGGCGACTGCCACGCCGTGGTTGGTGACGGGGCGGTGGGCGGTACGGGAGCGGAGTGCGCCGCCGACAGCCACATCCGCATAACCGTCGAGAAGGGCATGGGCATCGAGTGCCCGCAGGCTCTGACCCCCGATTATTTCGTGGTGCTGTACTACGGCGAGGAGTTGGGACCGGCTATGAAAGGTGCCGTGCGCAGCATGGTCGACTTCCTGGTGCGAGAGAAGGGCATGGAGCCCTACGACGCCTACACGCTGCTCAGTCTTGCGGGCGATGTGCGCATGTCCCGCACCTTCCGGCCCATCAGCCCGGTCAAGATGATGCTGGACCGCCGCGTGCTGGAGCAACTAGGTAGAGGTTATCCAGGGCGATCCCCGTAACCCGTTCATCCTGGGCTTGTCGAAGGACGTATGGGTTTCCATTTTCTACCAACGCCGCGTCGCTTTTATCGAGTAGGGCTTGGGCGCGATGGCCAGGCCGAACATCTCGTCTTCGGTGATTGGTTCGCCTGTTGGCGTCTCCAATCGCAGGCGGTGCAGTAGTCTCGTTACGTGCAGCCAGACTGTGGTCTCGGCGAAGCGACGGCCCGGACAGCGGCGGTGGCCCGTGCCGAAGGGCAAATACGCCGGGCTGGTCAACGCCGAGGCCATCGATCCGTCTTCCTGTGGCAGGAACCGCTCCGGAATGAACTCGTCAGGCGAGTCCCAGTGCCGCGGATCGTGGTGGATGGAATAGATGTTGCCGAGTACCTGCGTCCCTGCCGGTATCAGGTAGTCGCCGATCTGCGTATCCTCAGAAGCCTTGTGCGGTAGTCCCAGGGGGCCGATGGTACGGTATCGCATGGATTCGGCCAGGCAGGCAAACACGTATGGCAGGCGCGTCCGGTCGTCCACGGTGGGCAGGGCGTCGCGCCCGATCACCCGGTCCAGCTCCTCGTGGACTCTGGCCTGAATCTCCGGCCGGTTTGCCAGCAGCAACAGGAACCAGTTGACCGTCTGTGCCGAAGTGTCGGTGCCAGCAATGATCATATCGGCGCAGAGGTCCTTGGTCATGGCACTGCTGATCTCACCGGCGTCCTCCTTGGCCAGCATCACCTCCACCAGACAGGTGGGTGCCGACAGGTCCACCCCCGGCCGCTCCCGCGCGGCCTCCACGAGGGCGGTTATCACCTCCGAGCTGATTTGTGCCTGTCGCCTGGCCTCCTTGACACTGTTGTTGGGTAGAAACCGCAGCCAAGGAATATAGTCCACGAGGTTGGTGGCGGTGGCGCTGGCAAAAAGCCAGCTGATGTAGGCCAGCAGCCTGTCTCTCTGCTCCAGAAACTCCGCGGACTCGTCCTCGTTCCTCCCGAAGAGCGCCCGGAACATCAGATCTGAATTGCTCTGCATCGTCAACTGCATTGGGAAGACCGGTTCGCCCAGATCCCCCGCCTCCGCCATCTTGTCCACAAGGCCGTTGACCACTCTTTCGATGTATCGCTCGCGGACGGTGTCGATGTTGCGGGCACTGAGCAGCTCCCGGTTGGCAAACCGCTGCATCTGCCGCCAGTGCTCGCCGTACGGGGCCAGCACCAGGTCTTTCTGGCCACTGAGAATGTCCATGATTTCGCTGACCCATCTGTCGGCGAGCACAGTTTTCCCAAAAGCCTCGTGCAACAGGCTCGGCTCACTGATGATCACGGTCGGTACGCTGCCAAAACGCAGGAGACAGAGATCGCCGTAACGCTTGACCAGCCGGTCAATGGTCAAATGCGTGTCGTTTCGTATCTCCAGCAGCGAACCGAATACGGGTAGGCCGCGCGGCCCGGGAGGCAGCTTTCCAGACAGGGTGGGTGTTGTCGCGCTCATCCGCGCCACCTCCTCGGGTGACCAGGGGCTTGTCCGAAATGAAAACCCCCTCCTTTTTACTTTAGCAAAGGAGGGGGCAATGCGACAGAACGGGTTTTGGAATACGATTCAGCTTTCACCATACTTCGGCGAAATACTGACCGAGGACTTCCGATTTTACGCGCCCTTGATAATGTCCGCCATGCGCTCGGCGATCATAATGGTGGTGCAGTTGGTGTTGGCGCGGATGCAGTCGGGCATCACCGACGCGTCGATGACGCGCAGGTTCTCCAGCCCCTTGACGCGGCATTGCTGGTTAACAACGGCCATGGGGTCGTTGTCCGGCCCCATCTTGCAGGTGCCAGAGATATGCTGCGACGTGGACACCGTGCGCATCAGCCAGTTGTCCAGCGCGTCATCCGACTCGAGGTCGGCAGAGGTAGGCTCGATAATTCCCTTGACTATGTTGGAGTAGTCGGGGTGGTCGACGAACCCCACGCAGAGCCTCACCGCCTCGCGCATCCGGGCCAGGTCGCGAGGGTCGTCGGCGAAGTAGTTGTAGTTGAGTTCCGGCTGTTCGTTGGGGTCGGTGGACGAGATGGTCAGGTGGCCCTTGCCGTACGCCAGTTCGAGGATGCAGGTGAACCGGATGCCCTCGGCCTCCAGCGGGTCGCCGGAAATGGGCGACGAGAAGGATGAGGCCATGATCTGGATGTCATTGCGCAGTTCGGAGCCGGTGGACGTGTATCGCAACGCCACCTGGGTGCGTGGGTCCTGGGGGTTTAGCGGGAAGTCTTCCTTCACCTCGATGGGCACCCGGATGTTGGGATGGTCGCGCAGGTTCTGGCCCACTCCAGGCGTGTCCTGCACGATGGGGATCCCAAACTTGTCCAGCGTCTGCCTCGGTCCCACGCCCGACAGCATCAGGATCTGAGGCGAGGCAATGGCACCGGAGCAGAGGATGATCTCCTCGCCCTCGACGCTAAAGGTCTCGCCGCCGCTTTCAACCTGGGCGCCGATGGCCCGCTTGCCGTCGAACAGCACCCGATGCACGATGACGTTGGCCTTCACGGTCAGGTTCAGGCGGTGGCGAGCCGCGCCGAGGAATGTCAGGGAGGTGCTCATCCGCACGCCGTTGGGGTTGTTCATCGGGATGGGCCCGACTCCGCCCGACTCGGGGTGGTTCATGTCGGGGTCGTCGGGGAATCCCACGGAGCGGGCGGCGTTGTAAAATGCCTGCTGCGCTGGCAGCCAGGTCTCCTTCGCGAAACGGCGCACCGGGATGAAGCCTTCGGAGTTGTGGAAGTCGTCGGCGCCGAAGTCCATGTCGCTTTCCAGCTTGCGCAGGTAGGGCAAAACGCTGGTGAATCCCCACTGGTCGTTGCCCAATGCGGCCCAGGCGTCATAGTCCTCGGGCACGCCGCGCAGCAGCACCTGACCGTTGATGGCGCTGGAGCCGCCGACCACCCGCCCGCGGGGTACTGGCATCGGCTCCGTCTGCAGCGGTGTGGTGTTGCCCTGGAAGGACCAGTTGTGCGGGGCGTCGATTGCCGAGGCGGTCTGGTCGTAGCCGAACTTCAGGTCGTCCGGGTAGCTCTCAAAATCGGGATAGTCTGGCCCCGCCTCCAGCAGCAGCACGCTTTTCGTTGGGTCCTCCGACAGCCGGCTGGCCATTGTGCAGCCCGCTGACCCGGCCCCCAGGATGACATAGTCGTATTTCATTGCACTCTCCTTGCTGATGTTGTGCCATTCGTCTGTGGTAAATCAGGAGTTAACTCGTTATTTCATCAGATTGTTCGTGAAAAATTCTACGGTCCGCGGCCACGACGCCTCTGACGCCTCGTGATTGTGGCGCAGTCCGGTGTAGTCCATAAAGGCGTGGTCGGCTCCGGGGTACGTGTGGAACTCATGCGTTATCCCCAGGCGCGTCAACTCGGCGTCAAGCCTCTCCCGGTCCGCCGCGGACGGATTCTCGTCGACCTCGCCGAAATGGAACAGCACTGGGCACTGGATGCCGGAGGCCAATTGGAAGGGTGTATTGTCCCCTGCGCCCCAAGTCACGAATAGATTGCCACCATAGTAGGGAACGCAGGCCTTGATGTGCCGGTTGGTGGCCGCGCCCAGCCAGGCGACCCGGCCGCCCATGCAGAAGCCGGTTATGCCGATATGGTCGCCCTGGATCGCCGGGTGAGCGCGCAGCCAGTCAACCGTTGATCCAATGTCTGCAGCGATTTCTGGGTCGCTCAGGTGCTGGATGCGCCCCGAGCGGTTGTCCAGTTGCTCCTCGGTGAAGCGGTGGAACAGGTTCGGCGCGACAGCGGCAAACCCCGCCTCGGCCAGCTTGTCGGCCATGTCCCTGATGAACTGGTCCACGCCGCCACCGTGCTGGCTGACGATCACCGCCGGGAATGGACCGCCACCCCTGCCGCTTGGGACGCTGGCGTACACGTGCATATCCCTGTCGCCAACCGGTATAGTTTCCCAGAATGAAGCCATATTGCCCTCCGTTAAGCCATCATATCTCTAGTCGGAATTATCGCATACCCCCGCTATGATTCAGTCCCAGTTGCAGGTATGGACATCCACCAGTATGAGCGTATAAAAACGAGGATCAGTCGAAATGCCTGGAAATTCCACCCTGCGGCGGTGCTTGATCAGGCCATAGACACAGACCGATTATAGCGGAGGCAGATTGCCGCAACAAAACGGCCACCATCTGCCGTTTGCGGCCTTCCCGTGGTAGGATACCCGCAACATTTGCAAAGGGAGGAAAGCGGTATGGCCATGGACGTTCAGGTCTATACCCAGCCTGGTTGATTCAGCTGCCGGACTCTGGAAGAGTTCCTAAAGTCCAACGGTATCCCTTACGAACATCACGACCTGTTGAGTGAACCCGCCGCGGTGGAGCATCTCCGCAGCCGGGGCATCAAGTCGCTGCCGGTCACCATCATTGACGACACCGAAGTCATCATCGGCTACTACCCCAAGAAGCTGATACCGGCCCTGCGGCTGGACGTGTCCGTCGACTTGTCGGGAAAGACGGCGTGGCTGGTTGAGAAGTACAACGGGATACTGAGCGCGACGGTGCGGGCCAACAACCAGTTCAGCCAGGAGCAACTCGACACCATCGTGCCTTGGCGGCCCTGGAGCCTGCGCGACACGGTGTTGCACATCCTGGCGTTCCCGGAAATTGCCTACCTGTCCCACGAGGTGGGCAGCATGAGCTGGGATGATATGCAGGCCCAGGACAAGCGGCTCGAAGGAGTCACCACCGTGCCGCAGATCGCCGAGTACGGCCAGAAGGTGCGGGATGACATCATCGCCTTCCTGAACAGCGGCAACAACGAGGGTTTCGAGCGCGAGGTGCCGGCCCACTATGGCGGTGAGGTCACCGTGCTGGAGCTGCTCAACATCGTGCTCAGCCACAGCACCCACCACCTGAAGCAGGTGTACCACTACATGACCACTGACCTGGGCATGACCCTGGAGAACCCGGCCACCGATGCCGACCTTGACGGAATCCAGACGCCGGACGCATTGATTTAGATTCGTTCACTCCCTTTCGCTTTGAGAGAGGGCTAGGGTGAGGGTGAATCTCAGAAATCAATTACCCTCACCCTCTTTGCGTCGCGACCAGAGAGGAGTGCATTCAAGCAAGCAGAGAGGAGTGCCGTATGAAATATGACTACATCGTGATAGGCGCCGGTTCCGCCGGCTCCATCATTGCCACGCGGCTGACCGAGGACCCCAATGTCTCGGTGCTGTTGCTGGAAGCTGGACCGGACTATCCTGACTTCGAGCAGTTGCCGGAGGAAGTGAAGTTCGGTTACTCCACCGAAATCGACATCATGGTCAGCGACCACAACTGGCAGTTCACCGGCAAGGCCACCGAGAGCTCACCGCCGATGATGGTGCCAAGGGGCAAGGTCACAGGCGGCTCCAGCGCCATCAACGGCCAGGTCTTCTTGCGGGGAGTACCCGAGGACTATGACACCTGGGCCGAGATGGGCAACGATGAGTGGAAGTACACCGACTGTCTGCCCTTCTTCCGCAAGCTCGAGACCGACACCGACTTCTCCGACGACTTTCACGGCACCGACGGCCCCATCGTGTGCCACCGCTTCAAGCCAGACACCTGGCACCCGGCGCAGACTGCCTTCTACGCAGCCTGCCGCGAGGCCGGGTTCCCCGACAGCCCGGACCACAACAACCCGGATTCCACCGGTGTCGGCCCCACGCCATTCAACAACCCCGGCGGCGTGCGCATGAGCACCGCCCTGGGCTACCTGGACCAGACGCGCCACCGGCTGAATCTGACCATCCGCGCCAACTGCCACGTGCAGAAGATCCTGTTTGAGGGCAACCGCGCGGTGGGTGCCAGAGTGGAAAGTGGGGGCGAGACGTTTACCGTTGAGGGCGAGGAGATAATCCTGAGTTCCGGAGCCATCGGCTCGCCCCACATCCTGCTGCTTTCCGGTGTGGGTCCGGCGGCCCAACTGCAGGAGTTCAGCATCCCCGTCGTGGCAGACCTGCCGGGCGTGGGCCAGAACCTGCGCGACCATCCGAACGTCTGGGTGACCTGGCGCACCAAGCCGGAGGTGCCGCTGGACGGGCTGTCCCCCCGGATGCAGGTGACCCTGCGCTACACCGCCGATGGTTCGCCGTTGCGCAACGACATGAAGATGTCCATGCAGTCCTTTGCCACCGAGCGCATCAACAAGGGCGGAGACCGCATGGAGCCGGTGGGCATCCGCATCACCAGCGGTATCCAGCTTGCGGCGGGCGCCGGCGAACTGCGTCTGCAGTCCGCTGACCCGGCGGAGCAGCCCTTCCTCGACTACCGCTACCTGGAGGACCCCTTCGACCTGGAGCGGCTGCGGGACACGGTGCGCCTATGTGTCAGGCTGGGCGAAAGTGGCGCCTTCAACGACATCATCCAGGAGCGCATCGAGCCCACCGACGCCGAGCTGGCATCCGATGAGGCCCTGGACGAATACCTGTTCCGTGAGGTGACCACGTCGCAGCACATATCCTGCACGGCCAAGATGGGACCCGCCGACGACCCCATGGCCGTAGTCAGCCAGTACGGCAAAGTCCACGGCCTGGAGGGCCTGCGGGTGGCCGACGCCTCCGTCATGCCCGACTGCATCCGCGCCAACACCAACGTGACCACCATGATGATCGGTGAGCGCATCGCCGAATTCATCAAGGCGGGGATGTAGGGGGAGAGTTAGTGTCCTTCCCCCTTTTATGCCTGCAAATACGGGGTCAACGGAGAATCCTCTCCGAAGGGTGAGGTTGCCATGTCTCTATTTCTGGTTTCGTCATTGTGGTTTCTGTATCACAGGATGTTGGGGAGGCGCACTCTACCTCCAGCCTACTGCCGCCACCATCTCAGCCATCAGCCGGTAAAGATGGTGGACTAGCCGGATCGGCAGAGTGGGAGGTAGCCAACCTTTCGGTTAACACGGCTGCGCGAAGGGCGCCGAGGATATTTCCTTGGCGCCCTTCGACTTTTTGGCAGTCCCCTCGCTAGTAGTCCGGAATTGTTGGAATGATGGTTTGATTGGTACGCGACCTCTCCTCGTGCATACCAGGCTTATGGGAACCATCCCCAGGCAACCTGGCATCCCACCCGTCATTTCAAGGATTTTGGGCCACTAGGCCCGGGGCGTCATCAGCCATTCCTGGGCCTTGGCCGCTTCACTCATCCACTGGGAGTGGGACTTCTGCCGGCCCTCGGGTGGCTCCACGCCCAGACTATCGGCCAGCCGGGTCATGAAGTTAAAGGTGCAGGTGATTAGCACCGTGGACAGGATCTGCTCGTCGCTGAGTCCATGGTTGCGCAGGCGCTGGACGTCGTTCTGCGTCATTTCGGCCGGAGTGCGAGTCAGCTTGGCCGCGAAATCAAGCATAGCGCGGGTCTGGGGTTCAAGCCTGGCCTGGGTATAGTCGTGCATCGCGTGGCTGGCCAGCTCCGCGTCGCCGGAATGGTCACGGGGGAACCCTCCGTTATAATACCCCTGTCACAGATATTGATTCCCCCAAATTCACCTGCAGGAAGGGCGGCGTATACAAAAGTTTGTGTATACGTTTCTGGACACGTTTTGCGGACAGTCTGGAGGGATTGGAGATGCCAAGGATACGGAGGGCAGTCCTTACCGCAGCAAGAATACCGGCGCTGCGACCTGGCACGCACAGCGATGGCCGAGGGCTCTATTTGAGGGTCACAACCAGCGGATCGCGGCGCTGGTTTCTGAGGCTGCGGGTTAACGGCAAGGCGGTGGCGCGAGGCCTGGGCGGGTACCCCAAAGTAGGGTTGACCGATGCCCGCGCGAAGGCAGCCGAGGTACTGCGGGCTATCAGGAAAGGGGAAGATCCGGCAGCGGCAAAGAAGAAGGCCAAAGAGACAGCGAAGAAGGCGAATATCCCGACCTTCTCACAGGCCGCACTAGCCAAGTGGGAACTGAACCGCCCCGGCTGGAGCAGCGAGCAACATGCCCGCGAGTGGTTGCGATCCTTGGAAGTCCACTCATTTCCAACTTTGGGTGAGAAGCTGGTTAGCGAAATATCGGCGGCTGACGTTATGGCGGTTCTGGAGCCAATATGGAACAGTCGGCACGAGACGGCAACCAGAGTCAAGCAACGGATCGAGACGGTCATGGACTACACCGTTGCCAAGGGATTCCGGGGCGATAACCCATGCGCCGGTGTCAAGAGGGCACTGCCGACCAAGCGGCCCACAAAGAAGGCGCACTTCGAGGCCCTGCCCTACGCCGAGCTACCTGCGGCCATAGACACCATCCGGCAGTCGGGCAACGCGATAACGCGGCTGGCAGTCGAATTCCTGATATTCGTGGCCGCGAGGTCCGGTGAGGTCCGGGGCGCGACCTGGGATGAGATTGATCTTGATGCTAGGGTTTGGGAGATTCCCGCCGACCGGATGAAGGCGCGGCGTTCTCACAGAGTGCCATTGTCTGACCAAGCGATGCGGGTGTTGGAAGAGGCGAGGGAACTGACCTCGGGGCGAGGGTTGTTGTTCCCCTCGGTGCGGACTGGCAGACAGCCCATGACGCCTCAAGCCCTGTCGCGGGTGTTGCAGCGGCAGGGAGTGAATGCAACCATTCACGGGTTCCGGAGCTCATTTCGGGACTGGGCGGCCGAACAGTCCGGGGCGTCCTGGGCTGTCTGTGAGAGCGCACTGGCCCACGCAACGGGCACCAGCACCGAGCAGGCTTATCACCGATCGGACTACTTGGACGCGCGGCGAACGCTCATGCAGAGTTGGGGCGACTACGTCACGGATATTCCCACGGACCACGGGGCAGACTAAAAAGACGCACATGAGCCACAAGAATTGACCTGACCCCCCAAAGTGGAACCGGGATAAATGTAAGGATTCCGGACAAAACGTGGATTGAGACATGGCCAAGAGGAAACACACTGCCGAGGAAATAATCGACAAGCTTAGAGAGGTGGAGGTGGTCATCGCTGTAGGAAGTACTGTTGTTGAGACCGCCCGGCGCATCGGTGTCTCAGAGCAGACATTCTACCGCCGACTGCGCCGACTACGGTGGTCTACGGGTGGATCAGGCGCCTCGCCTTAAGCAACTGGAAACCGAGAACAGCAGGCTGAAGCAGGCGGTTGCCTAACTGGCCCTGGACAAACAGATACTCAAAGAGGCAGCTGAGGGAAACTTCTGAGCCCCGCCCGCCGCCGGTGCATCCAGCACGTGAGGGAGACCTTCGGAGTCTCAAAGCGGAGGGCATGCAATGTGCTGGGGCAGTCCCGCTCGAACTATCGCCATGAGCCGTTGTTCCGGGATGACGAGCAGGCCCTAACCAACGATATCGTGGGACTAGCCACCCGGTTCGGCCGTTACGGTTACCGCCGGATCACCGCGAGGCTCCGGCAGAGCGGCTGGGTGGTGAACCACAAACGGTTGAGCGTATCTGGCAGCGGGAGGGGCTCAAGGTGCTGGCCAGACAGCTCAGGAGAGGTCGTCGGTGGCTGACCGACGGGTCATGCGTCAGGCTGAGGCCGGAGAGGTAGAACCATGTGTGGGCCTATGACTTCGTGCAGATTAGGACCCGGGACGGCTGTGCCGTCCGACTGCTGGCCGTCATCAACGAATACACCAGGGAATGCCTGAATATTCGTGCAGGGTGCACCATCCGGTCCTCGGATGAGGTGGACCCGGAAAACTGGACAGGTAGCTAAGTGGGAATCCTGCTCGTAAACTGAGGGCAGCGACAGCTGTCGAAGAGGAGCGGGAAATGTCCAGAGAGCGAAGAAAGCACAGCCCGGCCTTCAAGGCCAAAGTTGCACTGGAGGCAATGAGGGGCGAGCAGACGGTGGCCGAACTGGCCGCCCGGTTCGAGGTTCACCCCAACCAGATTCAGGCTTGGAAGAGAGCTCTGGCCGATGGCGCGGCCGCCATCTTCGATCACGGCAACGGAACAGCTAAGGACAAGGAGCAGAGGAACAACGACGCTCTGATGGCTCGCCTGTACCAGCAGATCGGCCAGTTCAAGGTGGAGCGGGATTTCTTGGAGGAAAGGTCCGGTCCATGACCCCGGCACAGCGGCGTGAGCTGGTCGACCGGCAACATGGGTCCCTGTCCATAGTGCGGCAGTGTGCCCTGACGGGCGTCAGCCGCTCCAGCCTTTACTACCGTCCCAAGGGGACCTCGCAACAGGACCTGTCCTTGATGAGGGAGATGGACCGCCAGTACCTGGAAACCCCATTCTGCGGTTCCAGGCGGATGAGGGCATCGCTGGAGCGGCAGGGCATGCCGGTAAGCCGGAGGCGGGTGCAGCGGCTCATGAGACTGATGGGACTGCGGGCTATCTACCGGCAGCCTCGCACCAGCCAACCGGCGCCGGAACGCCGGGTCTATCCCTACCTGCTGAGTAGGATTGTTCAAGTAGGCGGCGCCAGTACGAAATCCGTAATGTGTGATCTGCCGGATTCGGGGCGATGTGGGCTGTCACATTGGCTTGTCGGTCGTTGTTCTGCACGAGGACAACTCGCCGGCCAATTGCCTGTCTTTCGTGCTATAGGGCTGATCCCTACACACGTTGTTATCCGTCCGCTAGTCTGTAGACGGCGGAGGGAAAATGTAGCACGTACGTGGTTCGGTTCGCGTCGAAGGCGATGAGCAGGAGGGCGGGCCGCCGGGACGCTGTCCCGCGTTGTGGTTGCGCCCGCGGTGCGAAAAAGGCGTCGGCGCGTATCTCAGCGTCTCCGCTCATTTCCGGCAGGGCCGCGGCCCTGCACCGCTGCCGCTCCGTCACCCTCAGCGTGTAGGTGCCGGTGCCGGCTGCATGGGCGACGATGTAGCAGGCGCGGCTATCCCTCGCGGTGAACTCCATACGTGCGTCGAGGCCAGTGCCAGAGTCGCGGTCCAACAAGGGGATTTGGGGGCCTTGACTATGGTATGGACCGGGTCGTCCACATCCTAGTTCAGGAGACGATTCCCGCCGTCGTCCAGAACGGGCTGTCGTGCAGCATAAGGGCGGCCCAATGGAGCCGACCATGGCGACCCGTTATTGTCCAGCCACCGGTCGGTTGCGGCCGGCGTCTCTGCCAGTCTGCGACGGATGCCACCGCGCTACGGGCCCGCGTCATATTTGTCCGCGAGCCGGAGGCGGCTAGTTCTGAATTGTGAAGTGGGGTGTCAGGAAATCCGATAACAGCGGGTTTTACAGGTCTGATTCCTACGCTTGGGCACGTGTCTCATTTCCCTTGTCATGAGGTGGCCCCTGCCACCATTGCAATCTGCCGTCGGCGTGTTCGTATGCGTCAGCGTCTGTTGTCACCCGGACGGTGCGACCCAACGGGTTCGCTACGCCCCAGTGCTTACCGCCTTGGTGTTTGGCGGTCCATCCTGATGGCATCAGTTCCGGCTGCCAGAGCGGTTTCTCCAGGTCGTCAATGGTGACGCGGGGGTTGATTGGAGCGTTGGGCACCTCCCAATCCGCGTTCAGCCGATTGATGTCAAAGTCCTTTCGGTTGGTCAGGAGTTCGAGCTCTGCGTGGGGGTTTACCTCGTCACGGATGATGCGTTGTATACCGGCGGCGATGATCGGAGGGTACTCGCCCACGTTGGCGCGGATGCTCTCGAAACGGCGGGCTACGGTTTCGTAGGCGTCGTGTTCCGCGGTGTCTTCGTAGAACAGGTTCACCACGTCGACAACCGGGCGTGCTTGCCCGATGCGGTCGATGCGACCGGCCCGCTGTTCTAAACCAAAGCCAAGGTGGGATGTGCATTTGCTGAGTGTTGGGAGTCGGGCCGGGAGTCTCGCAGGAATGTTTCGGCCCTTGACTGCAGGACAGTCCGGCAGCGCCGTTTCACCTCGTCTTTCCGGGTAGTCAGACCGGACAGGAATTTGCCGACCCTCTCCTCCACCGCCTCCTTGCTTCCCAGGCACAGATTGCCAGTGGCCTCCTCTCTCGCCCAGCCCCAGATTGCCTCATCGGCGTTGAAGTCCGGGCTGTAGCCCGGCAGGTTCACCAGCCTCATACCCAGGCCAGGCGTACGCAGGTACTCCCGCATCGCCTCCCCACGATGGGCCGGCGCGTTGTCCCAGATCACGTTCAAAGGCCCGGAATGCCGCTCCCTCAGTTGCCTCAGGAAGGCAACCGAGGTCCCAGAGTTGCTGTTGCCATCCAGTTCCATCCAATCGACCTCGCCCGTCTCCAGGCACACCGCCGAATAGTAGCTGGCCTTCTCCCCATACCGCGGGCTGGTCGAGTCCACCAGGGCTGGCTCTCCCCTCAACACCCACTTGCCCCGCAGTTCGGCGTCCGCCCGGAAGTGGGCCTCGTCAGCGAACAATATCCTGGCTCCGGTCCGTCCAGTCTCCTCCCTCAGGGCGGCATACTCCACCACGAAGGCCTCCCGCTTCTCCGCATCAGCCTTGAGCAGGCGCTTCTTGGGGCGCTTGAAGGCGAATCCCAAACGGTGCAGGTAATTCAGGCAGCTGCTGCGGCTCAAGCTGACGCCGCAGCGCTCCGAGACATACTGCCGAACCAGCTTCCAATACCAGTTGGCCAATTCGATACCCGACGTGGCTGGCGGTTGCTGCACCACCCCTTTCAACTCCTCCTGCTGCGCTTGGTTAAGGGCGGGGGGGAACCCCCAGTCTGCTCGAAAATCAAAGCTGTGGGACCGCCCTCGCCGAAGGCGGCGGCCCATCGTCCGATAGTGTGCGGGTCCCGCTCCAGCGCCTCCGCCGTGGCTGCTGCCGTCAAGCCCTGGGCCAGCAGCAGCATGGCGTACCATCGCTCCCGCTCCCGGGGCGTCGGCGCCAGAACCATCCGCCTCCGCAAGTCCTTCACTCCCATCTGCCATTGTTCCAGAGACCGGTCTATCTCTCTCACGCCCATCATCAACCCCCCGCAACTCCTGAGACCAGCTAACCCAGTTTCCCCCCCAAATTTACCCTGTCCGTCTGCGTATTTCACCTTGGCTTTGGTTTAGGGTCATCGGGTTCCAGGGAATGTCGTAGTTGACTACGGCGGAGCAGAACTGCAGGTTGAGTGATTCCGACGCTGTTTCTGTGCAAAGCAGAATGCCCTGCCGCTGCTGTCTGAATTCGTCCAGCCGGTGGCCGCGGTCGCCCAAGTGACCATCCTGTCCGTACAACTCGGTCACGTAGTGGCCGGCCCGTTGCAGATGCTCGGACAGCCAGCTCTGGGTGTCGCGGAACTGCGTGAACATCAGGATGTGGTTGTGTCCCTGTTCCCGCAGCTCTGTTATGACGCCATTCAATTGGCAGCGTTTGCTGTCCTGGTCGGACAGACTTTCGGCTTCGTAGGCCGCTTTGAGCAATGTCTCCAGGTTGGCGCCGTTGTTCAGGGCGTTGGTTTCGCGGTCCCTGAGTTCGTCCCAGTCGGCGTCGTTCAGCAGGGTCATCCAGTCGTCGGCGTCCTGCGGGATGCGGTTCGCCGCGTTGCGCAAGGTTTGAGCGTAGGCGTAGGTTGATGAACCCATGCGCTTGCGGAAAATCGTAGTGATGAAGCCCAGCGCCTGGTGGGTAATGCCACGGTCGCCGTAGCATTGCTGGACCAACAGCTTGATGCCGTCGTACAGTCGGCGTTCCTCGGGCGTCATAGTGATGGTGACGTCCCTCGCGTGGCGCTCCGGCACAGGCATATCCAGCAACCCTTGACGACGGTACTGGCGCAGCAGCTCACGGGTATGGCGGCTCATCAGCCGCTCGGCCGGCGCGCTCTGTTGCATCGTGTCCAGCGTGGCTTGCAGCGCGGCGGGGTCGTCAAGCTGTCTGGCGATGTAGTCGTTGTTGTCGCTGTCGAGCAGGAAGTCGCTGGTGTCCGGCGGGTTGGTTTTGCGCCACAGGTCGCGCCGGTATTTCCATTCTGCGATGTCGGGCGATCCGTCCTTATAAAATCGGCGGTACTCGGCAGACTGCCATCCTTCTGGTTCCAGCAGTTCCAGCAAGGCCCACAGCTCCACTTCGTTGAGCTGCATCGGCGTGGCGGTGAGCAGTAGGAGTTCCCGTGTGCGGCGCGACAGTTGGTTCAGCAGCCGTAGGAACTGGTTCGGCTGGCGACGCTGTTCATGGTCAACGTCTCGGAAGCGGGCGCGGTGGGCCTCGTCAACTATGACAATATCGTACTCGCCGCAAGTGGACAGGAAATCGTCGGCGTTTCTTACCAGCCACTGGTGTCCTGCAATGGCGAGGGGCGTGCTCCAGGGCGGGCTGTTGCCCGGCTCCGTTCGCCCATCGCGGTAGTAGCAGCCATGGGAGTCAATAATTGGCGTGTCTATGGCGAACTTCATCAACAGTTCGCTCTGCCATTGCTTTGTCGCTGCCTTGGGGGAAATGATCAGGGCGCGGCGGGCTTTGCCTTGATTGAGACGGGTTTTGAGGATGATGCCCGCCTGCAAGGTTTTGCCAAGTCCTACTTCGTCGGCAATCAGTCGGCGGATGGCGTCGCTGCCGACGTTCTGTTGGCGGAATCGCTCTTGATGGGGCCAGAGAGTGGCCGGTATGGTGGCTACCGTGCTGTCGGAGTCGTTGGCTAGTGCGTTGTAGATGCCCTGCCAGTAATCATTGACCGCTTGGTCCCTGACCGTGTAGCCGCTGCGACGTTCCCGGATTGATTTAATCTCAGGCGGGGACGTCGGTGCCCGCTCCACTATGTAGTCGCGGTAATACGCTGGCAGGTCGATGACTTTCAGCCCGGCGGCCCGGTTGCTCCAGAGGGCTTGAAACTCGGACTGCCGGGCCTCGAGGTGCGCCAGTCCTTCGCTCTCGGTATAGACGTCGATGGATTCCCAGTTGTGCCGCCACCCGGATAGAGTTTCGTTCAGACTGCCGGCGAAGGCGACACGGTTGCCTTGGGCGTCTTCCACGATCCCGCTCTTGTTGTGGAATATGCGGATGCCGCGGATGGCTACCTTCACTTCCATGATTCCGTTGGCTACCAGCCAGTACGCCAACTCCAGGTGGTTGCGGTCGGCAATGTCGGCGGTCTCGGTCAGCAGCAAGTCTTCGCGGCTGGCCGTCTGTTGCAGGACTGTTTCAGCATCTAACTGACCGCTGTGAATGGCTTGGAGCACATCTTCCTTGACGCTGTGGTCGCAGATGAGGCGGATGCGCCCGCCGTTGCGGATTAGGCTGGCGGTACCGGCCGCCGCTGCAATCAGCCCCTCGGCCGTGAACGTGTAGGTAGTCCGGTCGTAGCGAACGGCCTGGGCCAGCAGCGGCTCGTACAGTCCTGCCAGCAGGTCAGGGCAGTTGCTATGGTTATAAACCGGGCGTAGTTTCAGGTCGGTCAGGGGCATCGCCGGTTCCTGTTGCCGTGTCGTTAATTTTGCCGCCTTAGAATTACCATTCGGAGCCCATACTCCGTAGTCAACAAGCGGTGGACATCTTCCAATACGCTGGCTATATCGTCGCTAGTCTCTTGATTTTGAGGGAATGTCCCGGATTCGTTCAGTGCTGCGAGTAATTTATTTCTGAGTTCTCGATAGTAGTTCTCATCAATCGTAATTATTTCGTTGGTAGTATCGTAGTGTTCTTCCGCAGAAAATTTACCTTCTATCCTTTTAGGCTCGGAGTGCCACCAAACATTCCAATTGCCATTGATCCAAGTGCGACTGAAGGTAATGCAGTGCGGATCATCATCACTACTGATTGGGTCCAGGCACTGAACAGGCACCCATATACTACTGGTGGTTACTCGACTTGTCCGAAAATTCTGGTCGAATTCTCATCCTTTGTGGAACATGGGAGCCGTGTAAAAGACATCGTTCCCTGAATTAGCAAGCCGTAAGAGTTGATTGTGTTGGTCAGATTTATCTTGTGGAGTGATGCGAAAACGGAAATACGGCCTGTTATGGCTGGCCTTGCTACGGAACAAGTACTCGGATAGCTTGAATTGAAAGAATTTGGGGTGTCCTTGGACAGTCAATTTCGCGTCCCATCCCACCACTGCTTCCTTTCTCAGAGAAGGTAGTTCTGGGGCTGCTGTGAGCCCTGCATTGTGGTTGACGTATTCGTGAATAAAAGCGAATTCAAACGAGAATTCAGAGAATTCCGCTATCATATTCTATCGTATCTCTTGCCCCTCATCTGTTGCTGTGGGTGTAATGTACTGATGATGGGATAGGGCTATGACAAGACAAGCCAAGCCAAGCCAAGCCAAGCCACTGGCGGAATATCATTAGCCCCTTAAGACTTGTTCTACAGATCTAGCGCCGCCTGCTGCTCCGCCGCCGGGCGCGGCGCTTCCTCACTGTACAGCGCCTGCCAGAGGTTGCGTTGCGCCTGGTAGTCGTCGTGGCCCGGCTTGGTGGTGCGGATGAGGGCCTCCAGAGTAGCGCGGAATTGGGCCTCCTGCGGGTCGTGGAGGTGCTGGGTGAGCCATTGCTGGGTATCCAGCGTGTTGCGCCGGTCGGTCAGGGCGATGGCCGTGTGGACGGTGTCCAGCGTGGAGCCGGGGTTGATGTCCTCTCCGATGTTCCGGGTTGCCAGGCGGTCCCGGGCGCTGAGCAGCGATACCTTGTCCGCCTTGAATCCGACGATGCGCTTCATGTCGGTATCGTTCTTTTCCAGCCGGACGCCGATGGCCCGGGCTAGCAGGTTCGCCTCATCGAACAACAGAGTGTCGTTCTCGGTAGCGTCCTTGACGAGCACGTAGAACTTGGTGGCGGCATCCACGGGGTTGTTGGCCCACTCCCGGCTGATTTCCTGGGCGCGGTGGCGGCTGACCTCGCGGCGCGCTACCTGCAAGGCGTCCGTGGGCGTTACCAGGAAGGGCGCTTCCGGGCGATCCGGGTTGTTGCTTTCGCGTTCGGTGCCCCAGTGTTCGCTGATAACTCGCAAGGCGGGGCCGAAGGCGCTCAGATACAGGTCTATGGGACGCAGGTCGGCCTGCCCCAAGTTGTCCCGGATGTCTTCCTGCACGGCTTGAGTGATTAGTTGCTCAACCTCGTGCCACGGTTTTGGGAACGGGTTTTCCTCGCGGGGACGGCAGACCAGCAGGATGATCGTGCGGGCGGCTGCCTTGTCCTTGATGTGGATGCTGGACTCGGCTTCCGTTTTCACGGGCCAGGTGCGGGTAATGGCGAACTCGGCGTTGATGAGAGCGACGGTAAGGGCGTCCCAGGCGGCGGTGGATTTGTGGTTGAACATCACCGTCATTATTCCGTCTTCCTTGATGACCCGACGGCACTCGGCGAAGATTTCGGCCATCTTTTCCTGGTAGTCCGCGAGGTGTCAAGGGCGCCGAGATAATGGGCCACTGGGGCGGCGTGATCGTGTACCACTGATGTGATGACAGACGGCAGTAAATTGGTCGGAGTGGCGGCGTTACAACAACAGGAGGAGACGGCGTTGGCGGTGCGGCTATTCCTCGTCGGGTTCTTCTGGAGCCTGCGAGGAAGCGGTCTCCCGGCTGCGCTTGAGCCGGTAGCTCTCGCCGTTCATCTCCAGGATGTGGACGTGGTGGGTGAGGCGGTCCAGCAGCGCGCCGGTGAGCCGTTCCGAGCCGAAGACCTCGGTCCATTCGTCGAAGGGCAGGTTGGTGGTCACCAGGATGGAGCCCCGCTCGTAGCGTTGGCTGAAGACCTCGAAGAGCAGTTCCGCGCCGGTTCTGGAAAGGGGGACGAAGCCCAGTTCGTCGATGATCAGCAGGTTGAGCCGGGCCAGTTGTTTCTGCAAGTTCAACTGCCGCCTTTCGTCCCTGGCCTCCATCATCTCGTGGACCAGACTGGCGGCGGTGGTGAAACCCACAGACATCCCGCGCTGGCAGGCGGCCAGCCCCAGCCCAAGGGCCACGTGAGTCTTGCCGGTGCCACTGTTGCCGACGGCGATGACGTTCTCCCGGCGCTGGATGTATTCACACCGGGCCAGTTCCATCACCAGGGGCTTGTTCAACGACGGGATTGCCGGGAAGTCGAGGGTGTCCAGACTCTTCACCGCGGGAAATCGGGCGGCCCGGATCCGCCGCTCCACCATGCGCTGGTGGCGGTCGATGAGCTCCAGCTCGGCGAGGCGCAGCAGGTACTGGGGATGGTCCACACCCTCGGCGGCGCACTGCGCGGCCATCTTCCCGTACTCTCTCAAGAAGCTGGGCAGCTTCAGCTCCTTCAGGTGGTTTTCCAGCAGCAGTGTGGACCGGTCGTTCATGCCGCCCTCCCAGACAGCAGGGTCATGTAGTCCCCGGCGGACGTGGTGCTGACCCTGACCCGGGGAGGGGTACAGCTCCAGGTCCAGCCTTGGCGGCCTCCCCTCCAGCCGGCACAGCACCTGGTGCTTCACGGCGTCAAAGCTGATGGCTCCCAGCCGAATGGCGTCTTTGACCGCTGCGTGCACCTCCTGCTGGGAGAAGGTCTCCAAGAGCCTCAGCACCTGCACGTACTCTCGCTTGCCCCGCCGTCCCATGCGGGATTCCAGCAGACGGCGCAGCGTCCCGAACTCCTCTGGCAGGGCCCAACCCTGCAGCGGAGCAGCCTGGTCCAGGGCGCCCGTCTTCTGCTCCAGCAGCGGCAGGTAGTGGACGGGGTCGTATACGAAGTCGTCTCGTTCGTAGGATCTGGGATGGCTGGCGATGACCTCGGACCCGCAGCTGATCACCACTGCGTCGACGTAGCCCCGTACCAGCACGTCCCGGTATCCGTAGGCCACCGGCACCGAGTAGTCGTTGGTCCTGTATCTTACCAAGGACAGGGAACTCACCCGGCCAGCCTGCTTGTCGCACGCGTCGTAGGCCACCGGCGGCAGGGGCAACAGGGCGTCCAGGTCCCGCTCCATCCTCTCGCCGATGGTCTCCGTATGTCCCCTGAGCTGGGCGTCCATTCGCTCCAGGCATCGCCGCTCCAAGTGGGCATTCAGTGCATCGAAGCTCTCAAAAGACGACACCGGCACCAGGAAGTTTCGCCGCATGTACCCCACCAGGCCCTCCACCTTGCCTTTGTCATTGCCCTTGCCGGGGCGGCCGAACCGGTCCTCGAACAGGTAGTGGGACTGCAGTTCGGTGAAGGCGCGGGTGCGCTGGGGCCGGCCGTCGCCCAGTATCTTGGCCACGGCCAGCCTGGTATTGTCGTAGAGGATGCTCTGGGGCACTCCGCCCAAAAAGGCAAACGCTGATACGTGCCCGTCCAGGAAGGCCTCGGTAGTCTCCGCAGGATAGGCCTTGACGAAGCAGCCGTCGCTGTGGGGCAGGTCGATGACGAAACAGTGGGCCTTGCGCTCCATGCCGCCAATGACCACCAGGGCCTCGCCGAAGTCGCACTGGGCGTGTCCCGGCGGATGGGACAGGGGCACGAACATCTCCCTGGTCTGACGGCGATGCTCTCTTACGTAGTCCTTGACCGTGGTGTATCCGCCGTCGAACCCGTACTCGTCCCTGAGGCGCTCGAAGATGCGCTTGGCCGTGTGGCGCTGCTTCCTGGGGCGCGCGAGATCGTCCTCCAGGATCCGGTCGATGACGCCGGTGTAGGGCTCAAGCTTTGGCCTTCGAGGAGGAGTCTGTCGCCGGTACCCAGGAGGCACCGAGTAGGTCAGCATCTTGCGCACCGTGTCCCGATGCAGGCCAAACTCCCTGGAGACCTCCCGAATACTCTTGCCCTCCACCATCACCGCCCGGCGAACCCGCAGATATACGTCCACTCTGTACATCCATCGCACCACCCATAAGCTCGACTTGAAGCCTATGAATGGCGGCGGACGGTCCAATTTGCAACCGCCGTTTGTCAGAGATTACCCGCCCGCACGGGACAATTTACCTCCGCCCTTTACACAATTGTACGGAGATTATGTAGTCTGACTTTCCCTGGCTCAATCTTGCCATCTAGGGAATTCGAACTAGAGAGCAGACGTTGAACCATGTGCTGAGCACCATCGCTCTGAGAAGCCTCAGTGGTGCCTGCCTCTGAAGGATGTCGAACCGGTGGCAGTACACCGGAACCCGAAAATCTTTGTCGATGGCCTGGATAATTGCAGTGTCGGCTGCGGGATGCAGTGCAGGAGGAGGTCCTCGCCGCTTCCCGCATGCTCTCCCCATCCACCATTACCGCCTGGCGAACCCACAGATATACGTCCACTATGTACATCCGTTGCAACACCATGGGTCGGCTACAACCCTATGGAAGATGGCGGGCGGTCCAATTTACAACAGGCGAGGCACGAGTTGGAATAGGGCACGGGTCTCGCTCAGTTGACTAGATTGCGAATGGTGACGTGGCAGCGTCATCCGGCGTCTAATCGAGATGGAGTAGCAAAGTTTTTGCCGAACTTGACGCCGCTTATACGGGTGTCATGCGGGGTTTGTGGATCAGAACAGGACTTCGCCCAGAAGCAGAAGATTGCGGGTCGCACACAGTAACGCGGGTGGAGCAAGTGCGGGTGGCTTTCCTCGGAGCGGGGTGGAGTTCCGGGGGGAGCCAAAAGCGAAAATAGGGAACCTAGGCAAATGATGTTGACGCGTCTGCAAGCTACAGGCGGCCACTGTAACCGCTGACATTTAGGCACACAAGATGGTACACATAAGATATATCTTGTCTCAAATAAGCCTATGTCAAATATAACCCGATTGATATTCTGGCGGAGAGAGTGGGATTCGAACCCACGGTACAGTTGCCCGTACTCCGGTTTTCGAGACCGGCGCTTTCGTCCACTCAGCCATCTCTCCGGGAGGGGACGGGGAATGGTTCCTTGACCTCAAGGCCGACACGGCAGGAAAGAGGTTGCGCCGGGAAGTGCCCAGCGCTTTGAGAAACCTTGAATCCAGTGTAGCGAAATCCGTATTTGGCGGCAAGGGCAGCATACTTGAGCCCAGGACGTTTGCAAAGTCACGGAGGGAGGTTTATAAAGACAGGGAGGTGAGATATGGGAGTGTGCGGATATGGAGGCGGCGGAATCTCTGTTCGGATGTTTGGAACTGGTGCCGGATCCCAGGAGGGCCAGGGGAGTCCGGCATCCCTTTCAGGCCATCCTCCGGCTGACCCTGCTGGGCTTGGTTTGTGGTCAGACCACAATGGCCCACATCGCCCTCTTCGCCCGGATGCACTGGCCGGTGCTGAGGGAGCCTTTGGGCTTTGTCCGGGACCATCCACCCCACGCCACCACCATCTCCCGAACCCTGGCCGGGGTCTCTTATGAGCAGTTGCAGGGCGCCCTGGCGGGATGGGTGGCCCAGGTGGTGGCGGACCAGGAGGTGCACGCCTAGGTGGACGGCAAATGGGCCAAGCAGTCCGGGGGCGTAAGCGGCAATCCTCTGGTGATGGTGAACGTACTGGCCCATGACCTGAAGCTGTGCCTGGCCCAGTGGCCGGCATCGGAGAAACGGTACGAACCCGGGGTGTTGCGGGAACAGCTGGGGCAACTGTTCGAGCGCTATCCCGGCCTGAGACTGCTGACCATGGACGCTCTCTATGCGGAGCGGGACCTGTGCCAGGCCATCGTGAGCCACGGACGAGACTACCTAGTAGTCCATCAGTGTTGAATTAAGGGATAGAGGGACTTGAGCTTGATGCGCGCGTCCTGGGTGGTGAAACGCCAGTTGGCCCGAATTGCGTTTTGGTTCCGCTGCCCTTGCCAAGCCTTGGTTTCCTGCTTCAATGTCTGCTGGTCCGGTATCCGGCGGTCCAGACACTGGCGCGCCAGCACTCCCAGTTCTATCTCGGCCATGTTCAGCCAACTGCCGTGCTTGGGCGTGTAGTGGATTTCCAGCTTTTCGGCAATGCGTCTCGCCTCGGCAGGCTCGAAGGCCTCGTACAGGGACGAGAGGCGGTGCGTGTTCAGATTGTCCATCACCAAGACTATCCGGTCTTTGTCCGGGTAGTCCACATCCACCAGTTGTCGCACCACCCGGGCCCAGTCAGCCTTGGTTCGCTGGTCCGTCACCTCCACCCGCCGCCACCCCTCCAAGGGCGCGAACAGCATAAACAGGTTGCTCACCCCGTTGCGCTCGTATTCGTAATCGTAGGCCATGGCAGTCCCCGGACGCGGCGCCAAGGGGGTGCGGGTCTCCCTCACCTGTTGCTTGCTGGTCTCGTCCAGGCACACCAGCACCTCGTTGTCCTCGAACTGACGGTGATACACCTCCAGCACGTCCTCCATGGCACAGACGAACTCGGCATTGGCCTTGGGCGGGATGCACCAGCACTCCTTCAGCCAAGGCTTGAGTTCGTTTTTTTCAGCGTTTGGCGCACCGTCTCGGGGCTGATGCTGTCCACTATCTCACATTGCACCAGCCGGTCAGCCAGCAGTTGCAGCGTCCAACCGGCACGGCCCTCCGGCGGTTCGCTACAAGCGAGGTGAGTCAGGTGGGCCTCTCCTTGGCCGTCCAGCTTCCTCGGGCGGCGGTTGACCTGCTCCCTGCGTCCCAAGGCTGCCTCCACTCCCTCCTCAACACAGCGGCGGCGCACCCGTCCCACCGTGGCGTCCCCCACCCTCAGGACCCGGGCTATTTCCTCGTCCTTCATCGCCCCGCGCTCTTGATTTTCATCGCTGAGCAGCATAATGCGGGCGTGGGTCTGTTTATATGCTGCCGTCCGTCCCCGGGACACCAGTCCCTTCAGTTCCTGTTGCTCCTCTACACTCAGACTGACCCGGTACCTCTTCGCTGGCATCCCCATCCTCCCAACATCACCTTAGCTTTTGACGTGTCCCGGCAATACCACAGCTAATTATCTATCAATCCTACGCTGTTGCACTACTAGTGCGCATTAAGGGGAACCAACCCCAGGTGCTGGCGGCATTGGCAGAGGGATTTGCTGGGGAGGGACCGTTGGAGCCCGAGGCGCAGAGCGTGGAAAAAAAGCGGGCGTGATCGAGAAACGGCGCATCTGGACCGATGAGGCATTGGCCGGCTATATCCGGGATGAGTTGGGCTTTCCAGGAGTGAGGCAGGGAGTGATGTTGGAGAAGGAGAGGGTGGACATAGCCACCGGGGAGGTGAGCCGGGAGCGCTGGTATCTGCTGACCAGCCTGAGTTCCCGGCGGTGCGCACCCAAAGAACTCCTTCAAGTGATCCGCAACCACTGGAGCGTTGAGAACAGCCTGCATCACGTTAAGGACCGCAGTTGGGACGAGGACGTCCACATGCTGCGCCGTCCGGGTCTGGGCGAGGTATACGCCAGCCTGGTCAACACAGCGCTCAACGCCCTGCGCCTGGAGGGGTGGTTTCCTCTCCAGATGTCCATGCCCCTGCGAGCCAAAACCTGCGCCTTCCGCCCAACCCAGACCATCGCCCGCCTCCGCGGCCAAGTCTCCTGACTTTGCAATCGTCCTGTACTTGAGCCGCGGGGTCTTTTATTTTTACCAGGCCCGTTGGCCCTGAGCTTGTCGAAGGGCCGTCCAGCCTTGGTTCGACAGGCTGGTTCGACAGGCTGGTTCGACAGGCTGGTTCGACAGGCTGGTTCGACAAGCTCACCACGAACGGGCTCGGAGTCTTAATAGCAACAACCAAAATACCCCTGATTGAGCCGTGGGTGTGCCTCGGCCAATGGCTACAATGATTCTCGCCGTCAGTGCCAGTCGTGCGACGCCGGCATCGACACCTGCGGATCGATTGCCTGCAGGTCCGATACCACCACGCTCGTTGTCCCGTCCCAGCGCGACACCACGCCCCGGGCCAGGATGATCCGGCTCTGCAACTGCCGGCGTCGACGGGCGAACACAGTGGGCCACAGGATGAGTTGCACGTCGCCCTCCTCGTCCTCGATGGTCACGAACACAGTCCCCTCCTGTCCCTTGGGGTGCTGCCGAGCGATGGGCCAGCCCGCCACCAGAGCCTCCTCGCCCTCCTGCAGCCTGTACACCGCCGTGGTCGTCAGCACATCAGGCGCCAGATCGGGACGTACGAACTCCATCAGGTGGCCCTGTGGGTAGATGCCCATCACCTCGTACTCACCGGCCATCTTCTCGTAGGCGGTGAAGTCCTCCATCTCCGGAGCCTCGTCTTCCAGCAGCAGCGGCAGCGCCGCTTGGCCGTTGCGGCCCGGACGCGTGACCAGCCCGGCATCCCACAGCGCGGCGCGGCGGTTGGGGATGACGCCGTCGAAGGCCCCGGCCTGCACCAGCGAGAGCACCGCCTGAGGCTTGAGCCCGGTACGACGCACTAGGTCGCCCGCACCGGCGTAGCGTCCGCCCCGCACCCGCTCGGCAACGATCAGCCGCGCCGATTCCGGTCCCACGTCCTTGATGAACCGCAGTCCGACCAGCACCGAGACGCCTTCAGGAACGCACGCCACCTCGCTCCGGTTGACGCAGGGGTTCAGAAACGGCACCCTGAACCGGCGGGCGTCCTGTTTCAGCGTCTCCATGGGGTAGAAGCCCATGGGCTGGTTGTTGATCAGTCCCACGAAGAACTCCACCGGGTGGTAGCGCTTGAGCCACGCCGCCTGATAGGCGGTGATGGCGAAGGCGTGGGAGTGAGACTCGGGGAACATGTAGTGCCCGTTCAGCTTGGCGAAAATTTTGCGTGCCGCGTCCTCGGGAACATCATTGCGGCTGGCTCCCTCGCGGAACTGCTGCCAGAGGCCGTCGATCAGGTGGGCATTGTTGGGGCGCGCAAAGGCCCGCCGCAGTTCGTCGGCCTGCGCCGCGGTGAACCCCGCCACATCCATGACCAGCTGCACCACCTGCTCCTGCCAGACGATGATGCCGAAGCCCCGCGCCAGTGCGCGCTGCTCCAACGGATGGTCATAGTCCCACGGCGCCCCGTGCCGGTAGCGCTCCACGAACTGCGAGACGGCGCTGCCCTGCACCCCCACGCCGGGACGGATCAGCGCCACCTGGTAGGCCAGGTCCTGCAGGTTGCGGGAGTTGAGCCGCTGGCCCATCTTGAGCTGGGCCGGCGACTGCAGCAGGAAGACGCCCTTGGCCTGGCCCCGGTTGATCAGGTCGTAGACCTCCGGGTCCCGGTGGTCGATGCGCGACAGGTCGGGACGCTGCCCCTCGCGCTCCTCGATCATGTCCAGCGCCTCCTCCAGCTGGTCCAGCACCGGCAGGGAGAGCAGGTCGATTTTGGCAAACCCCGCGTCGGCCACGCTGTCCTTGTTCCAGTCCATGATGTACCGTCCCTCCATGGCCCCGGCGCGGACCGGTACCATTTCCGGGATGGGCGCACTGCTGAGGATCATGCCGCCCACGTGCTGCCCCAGCCCTTTGGGTGCGCCGATCAGCTGCGGCGCCAGGTCGACCAGGTCCCGCCAGCCCGGGGCGTCCACTCGCTCGTGGAAGGCGGGCAGCTCCCCCATCTCGATGGCCAGCGATTCGGCGTCCTGCGACTGCAGCTGGCCGGAAAGCAGCGACAGTTCGTCCCGGGGCAGGCCCAGAGCCTTGCCCAAGTCCTGGATTACGCCCTTGAGCCGGTAGGTGGAGATGGCCCCGGCCAGCACCGCGTACTCCGGCCCGAACCGCCGGTGCACCCGCTGGATCAGCTCGTCGCGCAGCTGGCGCGGGAAATCCAGGTCGATGTCCGGCAGCAGGCTGGTGTCGTCGGAGATGAACCGCTCCAGGGTCAGGTCCCACTGCAACGGGTCGACGTGGCTGATGCCGATGAGGTAACCCACCAGCAGGGCCACCGACGAGCCGCGTCCCCGGCCCGGCGGCCGCTCCTCCAGCGGCATTTCGGGCTGCGACAGTCCGCGTTCCTCCATGATCTTCTGCGCGATCTGCACGATCTCCCGGTACAGCAACAGGAACCCCGACAGGTTGTGCAGCTCGATCAGCCGGAACTCCTCCCGCAGCCGCTCCGCCACACTCGGCGTCACCGACCCGTAGCGCCGGGTGGCCGCCTCGTAGCAGAGCTGCTGCAGGTAGGTGTCCGGGGTGTAGCCCTGCGGGACGTCGGCGTCTGGCAGAGTGTAGCCCAGGTCGGCGCTCAGGTCGAACTCACACATCCCGGCGATGCGCCTTGTGTTGGCGATGGCCTCGGGACAGTGGCTGAACAGCTCCTCCATCTCGCCCGGCGGCTTCAGGTGCAGGTGATGGTTGGGCTGGATGTGGCGCAGGGCCTGATCGATGGTGGTGTTGTGGCTGGCGGCCACCAACGCATGCTGCAGCCGGTACCGCTCCGGCACGTGGTAGTGGACGTCGTTGGTCGCCACCACCAGCGCGTCCACCCTGCCAGCCAGCGCGGTCAGGTCGCGGTTGCGCCGGACGTCGCCCTGCAGGAAGTTCTGCTGCAACTCCACGTAGACCGAGTCGCTGTCGAACCAGTCCAAGTAGTCGTACAGCAGCTGCTTTGCCTCGGCGATCTTGCTCGTGTCCAGCAGCGTTGACAGCGGCCCCTTACGTCCGCCAGTCAGCAGCACCAGTCCGGCGGCGTGTTCCGGGAGCAGGCTCGGATCCAGCCTGGGTGCTTTCCGATCGGCGGCGTTGGCCAGGGTGAAGAGGCGTGACAGGTTGCCGTAGCCCTCCCGAGTCTTGGCCAGCAGCACCAGGCGAGTGCCATCGGCCAGCGTCAGCTCGCCGCCGGTGATAGGCTTGAGGCCCAGTCCGTTGGCCTGCCGCGCGAAGTCCAGGGCCCCGCACAAGTTGGTGTCGGTCAGGGCCAGGCATCCGTAGCCCTGCTCCACGGCCTGGGCCAGCAGCTCGTGGGTGTGGGATGCGCCCAGCCCGAAGGAGTGGAAGCTCTTGGCGTGGAGCTCGACGTAGCCGCCGTACCCGTTATACATGGAGAGTCCTGGCGTGATTCCGTTTGCTTATTGGAGCGAGCCCGAATAGTACATTTCCAGCGTGATGCTGTCGTTATTCGGGTAAATCCCACCGGGTGCATAAACTACGACCTTGCCTCTTTTAATTTCTATGTAATCTCCGAATCTGTAAGTTTTGCCTTCGATTTCCACAGGTTCAGATACTACCCGGTAGTATGCCTCCGCAACACCTTCGCTAGCATTGTTCTTGTATGCTCTGTTGAACCCATGAGCAAAGGCCATATGCTCTTCCATGTCGCTAAGTAGACTCAACATCTCTGACACATCGAATCTCATGGAAACGAGCCTTTCCAGCGACCGGGATTTCTCAACAGACTGTTTACAGAGTGCACATTTTTTTCTCATCATTCACCTCCATGCTTAATAATTCGATGTCGTGTGGAATTGGGGCAAACGCCAACCACTCCAAACAAGCAAATGGAGAGTCCCTGGCGCTAGTGCCCCTGCTGGTACCAGCAGCCATCGTGCTGGTCCCGGAACAGGGTGACCTGCCCCCCGTTCTCCCGCTCCACCCGGTAGTAGGTCCTGGTCAGGGGTTTGGGCAACCACCACAGGTCGAAGGTCCAGCAGTCCTCGATGCGTGCCACCTGGTGCCATCCATCCTTTTTGGACCCGATCCCCTGCCGGATGGCCTCGGGTAGGCCGTTCCGGTCCTCCCTGACCATCACGGGCTCCGGCGACAGCAGGGGGCGAAGCTCGCCGCCCAAAGGATCCAGCGGCGTCTGCACCGCCCGCATCTCCGGCGCCGGATGCCAGGGCGCCACCTCCACCACCCGGTACAACGCCGGACGTTTGACTGGCCCTCCACTTTCGTCCCCTTCGCCCGGCTCCCGTCCTCCAGTTTTAACTGCCGGCACAGAGCGATAGCGTGCAGCGTGCCGGCCTTGATCCCGGGTCTGGAGACGCCACTCCGCCTCCATGATCCGTCCTCGCCGGTCCTCCCGCACATTGGGCAGCAGGCCGATCTGCGACCCTGACTCGCCGGTGAAACCCGACAGCGTCAGCGCCATGCCATCCACGGGCACCTCGGGCGGCTCGGCCTCCAGTCGGCTGCGCACGATGAAAGCCGCACGCTCCCAGCGTCCCACGCTCTCCTGGAAATTGACCGTCCTCTCCCAGGGCGCGGATCTGAACACCGGGCACTCGAGCGAGGCCCGCCCGGCGTAGCGTCCCCGCATGACGGGCCGGGCGTAGGCTCGGCGCAGCAGCGTGTCCGACGCCACCAGCAGCATCTCCAGCGACGTGGAGGAGAACGGCAGCTGGGTCTCCTCCGTCACTGTTTCCTCGTACTCCAGCGGGACCAGGGCCCGGTCGTCGCGGCCGTTGGCAAGGTTCCAGACCCACTCGCCCTCCCGCCCGAACTGGTCCACCAACCGGTCCACGTCCATGGCCGCCACCTGCCCCAGGGTGTGCAGCCCGAAACGGTGCAGGGTGGATATGGTATTCTCAGACACCGGCAGCAGGGCGATGGGACGGGGCGCCAGGAAGGCCGCGGCGTCGGGCGGCACCTTGCCTGCCCTGAGCGGATCGCTGCTGCGCGCCGCCACCATGGCCAGGAACTTTCCCTCACCGATGCCGGCCCGTGGCGCCAGGTTCTGGGGAACGGCGTTCAGCAGGGCGAGGACCAGCCGCTCTTCGCCGCCGTACATGGATTCCAGACCGTCCAGGGCCACGTATGCGACGCCCAACCCGGCGTCCTCCACCCGGTCGCTGATGCCCTGCAGGGCGGTCAGGACCTGCTGGAATACCCGGCGGTAGTGGGGTTCATCCGCCTCCAGCACGACGGCCTCGGCCTGGTACGACAGGGCTCGCTCCAGCGGCATCCCTGTCGACACCGCCGTAGCTGTAGGCAGGTAGTCGACCACCACCGGCTTGGACTTGCGTCCGCTGCGCTCATACGCCGTCTGCTGCGCTGTGCTGCGCCCCTGGCGGTCGGCGATGAGGACGGGCTGGTCCTTGAGGTGGGGGTGCCGTTGCATCTCGGCCTTGGCCCGCAGGTGAGTGATGAGGACACAGGCGACTTTCAAGGCGTCTCCGTGGAGGTAAGTCAGGGGGTACCGATGCCGGAAGATAATATAGAACATAAGTTCCTGAGTCAACAAGGCTGCGACACGAATCAAAGGCCCGGCAAAGTTCCGGAAATCTGTAAGAGTCGCAGATCCGAATAGGGTCCATGGAGGTGGTGCAAGAGGGCGTGGGACAAGTCCCATCTCCCTCTGGGAGATGGTCAGGGTGAGGGCGTCCCGCTAGCATTTCAGGAACAGCGAAGGCAATCCGCCCTTGGCTTAAGACGATGGGAATTGGTTGTCACACACCCTCTCAAGAGAAACAGGAAGGCATAGCAAAGGCAACCGCATCATCACCCACTTTCGCGAAGACAAGCCCCGGCAGACCCACGACCAGCACAACCACAATCAGCACAACCACGACCGATACAACAACAGGGCAATCGCGTCTTAATCTCGCGTCTTAATCTATGGTGCATAATGAGTATCTACCGCATTGATGGCCCTCCCGAATACCAGCATTTTGGGACCAACCTCGCCTGTCCTGGAGTGATCTTGGGCCTTGCTCCAGCTCAATTTCCAGTGCCCTCAGAGCTTCGCCCCAGGGTTTTGAGCGCAAAGACGCCCTGAAACTGGGTAATCGTGCAGTTACGAGTTAAGACGCGATTGCCCTGCGCCACACCCCAGGGTCTTTTAATTGTTGGGGGGTAGGCCGATGAGGGATAAGGCCTCCCAGGGTTTCCAGCCGTAGTGTCGCAGGGCCGCCGATATGTTTTTCACCCCACTCAGCCGCAGCACACCAAAGACCAGGTTGCGCAAGGCCGCCAGCAGTTGCGGCGCCGACCCGGTCCTCACTTGGCTCAGGTCCTCGCCGAATACCACATCTCGCACCCAGTGCAGCCTGTTTTCTATCCCCCAGTGCCCCCGCCAGATCTCCAGCAACCTGGCAGCATCCGCCCGCTCCGGCGGGAGGCTGGTGATGGCATAAGCCCGCTCCACCGTCTCCCTGCCCTTGTGTCTCCTGGTCCGTTCCACGCAGCAGACCTGTCCCAGCCCAGGCCAATCCAGGTACCCGTTCAAGGCTGCCGATTCCCACAGGCGCCGGTGTTCCCACCGGTCTCCATGACGGCCCTCCTGGCAAGCCTCGCCAAAACTCTCTCCCCAAGGCGGATGTTCGAACAGCAGGCTCACCGCCTCTTTCACCCCAGGCTGATTGTCCTTCACCACCCAGAAATAGTCTCCGCCCTGCTCCAGGATGCTTCGGCTCAACTCCCGCTGTGCGTAGAGGGCGTCTCCGGTAACCACCTTGCCCTTGAGTTCCAGTTCGGCCAGCAGTCCGGAGGCCATCCCCAGTTCACTCTCCTTGCCATCACCCCTGACCCCCCTTTTGTCCCAGTACCAGGCCGCTCTCCCCAGCATATGCCGCCACCAGCCTCACCCCCGGCAGTTCCCTGCCGTGTATCCCCCGCAGGGCCTTGCCGTCTATGGCAATGGTGGCAGCCCCCTCCCCCAGGCACTCCTGGGCCCAGCGGCCCAGGGCTGCCTCGAAGGCATCAGCATCCAAGCGCCGAAACACATGATGCAAGGTGGCCACGCACGGGGTCCTCTCCCGGCTGAATCCCAGAGACTGCGCTAACTGGGGATGTTCCCGGCCCCACTGGGCGATGGCGTACAAACTCCTGGCGCCGCCCAGCATGGCGCATACCGACAGAGCCAGAACTGCCGGCAGGGGATGGCGCACTCCCTTGGGATTCCTGGGATCCTCTACCTCACTCAGGGCCTCCAGCAGTCCGGGCCCCCAATCGCCAACATTCCCATCCCACACAACAATCCTCCACACTCCCTGTACATCTCACACGATTATCCAACAATCCAAACGCCCCTTTCTACAATTAAAAGACCCTTGCTGAGGGAGTCCGTGAGCTGGCGCTTTCCTTGGGAATGAAGGCAACGGTCAGGGAATCACCAGAAAGGGGAGTGGAGAGAAGGGTTTCAATGCACTACCGCGTGCGGTTCACTCCGACCATGCCCGTCGCTACTCTACCCCGGAGGGCGGATGTTGCCGTCGAATTCATCAAGCGAAGACCCAAGGACGCTTCCGTCAAGATTGCACGGCGGCGGATCAGTGCGGTCCAGGAAGCCGGGATACGCACCACCCGTTGCATATCGGTGGATTCTCAATGGGGCATGATGCTGGTGGGCAGGCAGATGGTGCCGGCACTGGTCCGCAGGGCAAATTACCCTTGAGAGGCCACTGGCCGGGAACTCACACACTGCTTCGGACTCCCCATCTGCTTGAAGTACCGGGTGCTGTCAGCATCGACGGAGAACGGACACCTGACCGACGATGGTGATTTGACTCGTCAGGCTCTTATCCCCATTCGTCTCCCGATTACGTGTGTGAACTGGGGAGCGCTTCAGCCCAGACGGCTTGACCCCCAGAA
Organism: Dehalococcoidia bacterium; assembly: GCA_965261885.1. GTDB lineage: Bacteria > Chloroflexota > Dehalococcoidia > Lucifugimonadales > UBA3495 > VXOI01. The sequence continues at coordinate 7,863 of CBDHDY010000014.1, read as the reverse complement.
CAATGCCGTAACGAGTACCTGGGCCTCAATCTCCCTGAGACAGGTCGCTGCATCCATACCTCTCGCCCGCCAATGGAGGGGAACATAACCGCCACAAACACCGTAGCCACGGAGGCGATCCCGGGAAAACAAGTCAATCAGAAGACGGACGTCACCAATCCAGTCCATGGAACTGGCGTCCACATCGAAACCACGTTCCCGGACATCATGCCGGGCGGCGTCGGGGTTACCCAGGTTCGCCAAGTACCGAATGCCGGGCAAGCTCATGATTCACAGCAAACCACACGACAGTGGAGGAACAATCAAGAACGAACAGATCCTGAGGTACCGGAATCTCTTTGAGAAGGAGGCAGAGTTCGCCTCCTCTTGGACGGAATCGAAGCAACCTGCTCGAAGGAGAGCAACGCGGCCATTCTGTACATACAGAACGAAGATGAACCGGAGGCGCCTGAACACAGGCAAGATGATATCGCCCGGGACACACCATTGAGGTTAAAGGTCTTGAGGTCAAAGGTCCTCGAATTCTTGGTCGACCGCACCATGTTGACCGCACGATGAGGTCGGACGAGAGTAGCCCGCTGCACAGAATGATGCTCACCCACGGGGACCGTCCTGTGTATGTGCGGGTGGTGCACATGCTAAGGGACTTCTGGTGGGCGGAAATTGATGTGAGGCTGCCCAACGCCGGGCAGGATGAGAGTTGCGCGCCTGATTACGGAACGGTCCAGCACATCGCCTATCTCAAGGGTGGCGGACAGCGAATCCGGCAACAGGGTCCGGTTCGTTGGATGCGGATCCAGCCGGGGGGAACAGACCTGGGTGGCCGCCCGCTGGACGCAGGCGGCCTCGGCCGGCCCGAATGCAGGGACGAGCAAAGAAATGCCTTGGGCCAAGCCGTAAGCATGACCCAAGATTACCAACCCAAGATTACCAGCTGAGGAGAGACGAGAATGGACAGAACTGAATACCGGGACCTCATCGAGAAGATGGGGGCCAAGGAGAACATCATCAACCACATGGACAACATCCTGGACCTGCTCCTGCCGGCAGGTGGTGACGGATTTCTTCACATCGGCCCCGGTGAGTGGCCGCACGGTGATGAACTGGGAGCGGAGGTCGTGGAATGGATAGCGGAAAAGGTGGCACCGCAACCGGGGCTGGACTCAATCTTCCAGTGCGACGTCCCGGAAGGCCGACGTCTGGTGAGGGTCCAAGTCCGGCATCTGCTGCATGACCACTGGCTCCTCAGGACCTACCACGCCGGCATCAACAGGTGGGGTGGGACCGAGGTAGTGGATGGACCCGCGGCGTTTGCCCTGGTACGGATCGACGGAAGCGGGACGAGACTGCTCCAATGGCCAGACTCGTCGCCACCGCCCACTTAGCCTGATGCTCCTGTGAGCGAGGTGCCGTTTCTATCCTGACTCCATCAGGGACACGATCATCCAGGGTGGCAACGGCGCCCGTAAATTTTCCCCGCTACTCGAAAACCTTGTGTCCAACGAAACGAAATATCCTTGTAATACGGCATGACTTCCGTGCTCAGGACACCTCCACCGGGAGGGGCCAGATGCAGGTCGTGCCCTATATCAGGATCTCTGTCAAGGACAGGGGAACTGTTCCAAGGAGGGTAATCCCAATGGTGGCCTACCAACGAAGAGATTTTCCGACAGTTCTACGGGAGCTTCGGGCACGGTCAGGAAAGAGCATATACAGGCTGGCCCAATACTGCGAACTCACCGAGGCGTACCTTGGCCGGCTGGAGACGGGTGAACGCCGGAACCCGACCCGGGACATGGTGGTGAAAATCGGGCTGGCCTTGGTGCAGGACTCCCCGGAGGTGTCCATCCACGACGTGCAGGAACTGATCGTGGCTGCCGGTTTCGTACCTCTGCTCGGCCGCAACGAATCGATTACCGTAAACCGAGGCCAGTGAGGCCGGCCGGAATTCACTTCCCCCGTCCTTTTTTCTTCCGCGGGGACTTACCTGCATTGGGGTAGATCTGCCCCTGCCGGCCTTCGCCATTGAAGCTGTGCCGGAAGCGACGGGTGCCGCCCATTTTAATACGGTCCAACGGAGAAAAGCCCTGGCTGATCTGGGCCATCATCCGGCTGGCTATGTGAACATATTCATGTGCCATCTCAAGGGAGGTATGGCCTAAGTTCTGCTGCAGCAGCAGGGAATCGCCGCCGTTCAGCAGGAACCGGGTGGCATAGGTGTGCCGGATCAGGTGCGGATGCAGTCTGGGAATCCCGGCGGTCTTGGAAAGCCGCTCCGTGAGGGACCGCAGAGCCTCGGCACCCATGGGGTGTCCGTCGATGCACAGGAAGAAGGTCTCGGCTTCCTGCCCCTGGTTCTCAAACCGGCAGTGCTGTGTGTAGTGCATCAGGGCTTTCTGGCAGGTGGTCCCGAAAGAGACAATGCGCTCTTTGTCTCCCTTTCCCAGGACCTTGACGTACCGGCTGTCCAGGTGAACATCCCTGTGCTTCAGGGTCACGACCTCGGTGAGCCGGAGGCCGGTATCCCGCATGAGGGAGTAGATGGCCGTGTTCCTGGCTCCCAGGACGGTGTCGGGATTGATGGTGGCGAAGGTCCTCTCAATCTCCTCGTCCGTCAGAATCTCGATCACCTTCCTCCGCGTCTTGGGCGGCTTCACTTTCTCAAGCCGGTGGCACTCGGTGTAATCCTCCCTGTACAGCCAGTTGAAGAACGACCGGAGTGCTCTCACTCTGTTGTTGACCGTGTGGCTGGAGGCGTCCCCCCACAGGCCATTCCTTCCCTGGAGATGAAGGACAAAAAGCCGGACTTCATCCTCGCCCACATCATCGAGGAAGGTGGACATCCCCTCCGCGATTAACCAGCCCAGGAATAGCCCCAAGACTTCGTTGTACCACTCCACCGTACTTTCCGATTTGCCGTCCGACCTGTTGTGCACTTCGAACCGCTGCACCAACACGCCGAGTTCCAGTCTTTCCGCGTTCATTTTCCTGCTCCGCCGTCTGGTTCCTGCTCTAATCATGACTACTTGCCTCAATTCGCGTAATGGCCTGTCAGGCAAGCAAGGTGGCCGTGAACCGGAACTCGTTCGTGACGGCGGGCAGCGTGCCGGATGTGTCCCTGGCAACGGAAAAAGCCGCCCGGCCGGGCGGCTTTCTGCCGTCGGAAACACCCCTTTTCAGGAGTGAAACCAAGTATGTCATAGCTGTTGTGGCGTCCCAGGCAGGATTCGAACCCGCGACCCGCTGCTTAGAAGGCAGCCGCTCTTTCCCCTGAGCTACTGGGACCTCAACTTCCTCGTGCCCCTTGACCAAGTCAGCACCCGGTTATCTTACTAGAAATTTGACAGGGCCTGTCAAGGAGGTTGGAATGCAACGCGGTGCGAATTTCGATGCCCTCCTGGCTCGAACCCGGCTCGAACCCGGGTCGAATCTGGCTCGAGATTTGCGTAGTTGACCAGTCTCTGGCAGAATTGCATTAATCATCGCCCTTGAGTTGGCGAGAGGAGTGTTGGCCAATGGCTGACGATCTGCTAGACCTGCAGTCAACCCCCGACGCCCGCTACCTTATCGCTGGCTGGCGTCGGCAATGGTCGGACGGCGGCGAAATATCCAGTGGCCTGCCCAGGTACATCATCGAAAAGCGGCAGGCCCGTCGCATCGGCTCGATGGGACCTGAAGTTGCCAAGCTGTGTTATCCGTTCCAGGTGCCGGGTACTCACGACACCTACCGTCCGCGTGTTGCCTACCGCGACGGATTGCCCGATACCGATATGCGCCGCGAGAACAACTTTTTCGATGCAGGTAACGGGCTGATCGTATTCCTGGGCGAAGAGCCCTGGTTCCGGCTGGACGTATACGCCGACGCCTTCTTCCAAGCGGTGAAGCAACTGGGAGTGTCCCATACGGTGGCGGTGGAGGGTTACAACGGTGCTGCCCCTCCAGAAATGGAGCGCAGTGTCAGTTGCATTTACAGTCAGGCCAGCATGCGGCCGGCAATGGAAAAGCTGGGCGTGCGTTTTTCCAACTACGGGACTCAGAGCCGCAACGGGCCGACCATCGGCATGGCCCTGATCACTGTCGCTCACTTCCAGCACCCGGAGCTGGAGATGTTCCGGCTGGGGGCCATGGCACCGATGTACCCGTTCCTCAGCTCAAATAATGACCCAGTGGGCATCAGCCGCGATCACCGCTCCTTTTATGACATAATGCGACGAATCAACTCTATATTCAGCTTGGATTTCGACATTTCGGAGTTGAGGTCTCTGGGTGAAGCCGAGTCGCAGGAGCTACAGGACACGCTGGACAAAATAGGCGGTACCAATCCAACTGCAAAAGAACTGATCGACCGGGCTAGGACCGATTTCAATTACACTCCATTTGAGCAGGCAGTGGAATTGGACCCGGCGCTGGACAATATGCTTGAGGACATCCTGCGGAACGCCTCCGGCAGCGACGGCGGGACTTAGACGCCGGGGCTAGATCAGCCCTTCCGCGGCGGCAGCCTCCTCGATCAGTTCCCAACCATGATCGATGCCTGGGACGAAGCTACTGCAGGCCTCGCCTTTCAGGACCGCCTCTTCCACTTCATCGGAACCCGTTACCGACAGGAAGGCCGCCTCGATTTCAGAGGCGAGCGAAGAGTCCAGGCTCCGCTGTGCCGTGAAACAACAGTGGCTGTAGGGCGGACTGGAATAAAAGATTCGGACCTGGTCTCGTGGCAGGCTGCCGTCCTCGGCCATGGACTCCATGGTCCTCTGGCTGACAGAGCCAGCGTCGAATTCGCCCGAAACAACCCGCTCCACCACGTCTCGCTCGTCGGAGCGAGTCGGGGAGTCCCGTTGCTCGAAGAAACTGGCAACGGCAAGGTCTTTGCCTGGGTGAATCCCGGCTTGTTTAAGAAGGTAGTGGGGTACCAGACCGGCTTGCTCTGAGCCTCGCCGGCCGAAGGCGAATCGCTTGCCCTTCAGGTCCTCGACAGTTTCGATCCCTGAACCGGCGCGCGCGATGAAGTGCGTGGTGAATCCAATATCCACGTCGCGCATGGCTATCACGTTGCACGGTTCGTCCAGCAGCCGCATGATTTTGACGTATCCCAGCGGACCGTTCCAGGCAAGGTCGATGTAACCGGCAGCGAAGGCCTCCGCCATGGTGTCGTAGTCGGAATACAATACCCATTCCAGGTCGATGCCGCGACGGCGGAACAGTGTTTCCAGTCCCTGAAACACCTCAAGGTGGGAAATTGTAGCTGTGCCGCCCAACCTGACCATAACGCCACCTCCGGATTGGATCTTTGCCTTTCCCCATAATAGCAGGGTTTACCCTTGCGAATAATTGGAAAGGTATTCAGATGCATAAAGGCCACATCAGGACCCTTTCTTTATTGGTCAACGAATTGTTGATAATATGGCGCTATACAAGGACGACTATTCGGAACAAGGAGGGAACAATGGGCTACAAGCCGAGACAACTGGGGCATATCAATATCTACGTTCGCAACGCGGAACGCTCGCGCCAGTGGTACGAAGACCTCCTGGGGCTGCACACCTATGGGATGAGATCGGGGCGGGCCGCCTTCATGACCGCCGACATGGGCAATTCCCACGAAATCGCCTTGGTCGAGGTTGGCGAAGACGCTCCAGGCCCACAGAAGGGCCAGGTCGGTCTCAACCACATGGCCTGGTACATGGACAGCCTGGATGACCTGAAGGAGCTGTACTTCCGCATCAAGGAGCGGGATATCGCGATCGAGTCCGTCTCGGACCATGGCCACGCCGTGGGCATCTACATCCGCGACCCCGACGGCAACGGCATCGAAGTCTCCTACGAGATGCCCGCCGAGGAGTGGGGCCACGAAGACGGCAAATACATGATCGGCGCCACCGAGAAGGGCCGCCTCCCCGGCCCGTGGGACGAAGAGCCCGCCAGAGTTCGCTAAGGGACCAGCCTGCCGAATGCCCCCCCTAATATCGGGAGGGCTTTTTTCTCTCGGACTGCTACATTTGTGGAGAAAGCTACAATCAAGTTAGGAGAACCGCATGACCACGGCCAAACAAGGCCTGCTTACTACCGAAGACCTCCTGCGGCTGGACAGCAAGGGTGTGAAGGGCGAACTGATAAAAGGGGTGCTGTACGAACGCATGCCATCAGGAGGACGACACGGGGAAATCGCAGTAGCTTTAGCCACAGAGTTCAGGGTTTTCGTGCGGCCTCTCCGCCTTGGTCGAGTGGGCGGTTCCGATACCGCGGTGTTGTTGGAGCGCGACCCGGACACCGTTCGGGAACCGGACGTCTATTTCATTTCGGCCGAGAGGCTGCCTCTGGACGTTTCGGTATCTGGTTACTATGAGGTCGTGCCCGACCTGGTAGTGGAAATCAGGTCACCCAGCGATTCTTTGACGGAATTCAACGAAAAGATCGCCATGTGGCTGAGAGAGGGCGCCCGGCTGGTCCTGGCTATCTTTCCCGATACCCGGACGGCGAGAGTTCACCGTCTCGATAGTTCGACGCTGGACTTGGTCTACGACGATGCCTTTGACGGCGAGGACGTGCTGCCGGGGTTCAGTTGCCAGCTGAGGGATATATTTGACCTCTAGCCACCCACCCCGGTAATCGCCGCATCCAGGATCTCTGCAGCCTCGTCCATCTGCGCCTCGGTGGTGGTGAAAGGCGGGACGAAGCGGAAAACAGATCCACCCCTTCGCACGCTCAATATCAGCCCGTTCTCCAGGCACTGCCGACCGATTTCCCGGCCCAGCGCATAGGCCGGTTCCCGTGTGCCCCTGTCGGTAACCAGCTCGATGCCCTGCAACAGGCCCCTGCCCCTGATGTCGCCGATTATCTCGTGGCGCGATGCCAGCCGCTCCAGGTGCTCATGCCAGTAGGATCCGATGCGCTGGGCCACGTCGGTCAGCAGCTCCTCCAGGATGATGTCGATGCTGGCGATGGCAGCATGGCATGGCAAAGGGTCGTTGGAGTGGGAGTGCCCGACCACCAGGCCCGATTCCGATGCTTTCTCCTCGATGGCGTCGGTGGTAATGGCGGCACTGATGGCCACCCCGCCCCCGAAGTGCTTGGAGATGGTGAAGATGTCTGGGACCACGCCCTCTTGCTCGAAGGCCCACATCGTTCCGAGCTTGGCGAGACCGGTCTGAGCCTCGTCCACGATCAGTAGAGCCCCCCCGGGCCTCGCACCGGCGCTTCAATTCCGCCAGCCAGCCAGCAGGCAGGTCTATGACGCCGCCGGCGCTGAACAGCGGCTCGGTGATCACCGCCGCCAGCGGCCCGTCGGCCTGGGCGTCCAGCAGCTCGAAGCTGGTGTCCAGGCAGGAGTAGTCGCAGGCCGACCGGTCCTGGCAGAAGCGGCAGCGGTAGCGGTAGGGGGCGATGATTGGATAGTGGCCCGGCGCGTAGGGGCCGTATCCCTCGTGCCATCCGGAGAAGGTCACGGCACGGGTGGAATCGTTCATCCCGTGGAAGCTGACGGCAGGGCTGGCGATCTCGTAGCCCCCGGTGTAGCGCTTGGCAATGGCCATGGCGGCCTCGTTGGAGTCGCTGCCCGATGTCAGAAACATCGACCGGTTCATACCCTCCGGGGCGATCTCGGCCAGCCGTGCCGCCAGGATGATCTCTCGGTCGTTGAACATGCTCATGTGGCTGTGGATGAGAGTCTCGCCGCTCTCGTGCAGGGCCTGGACTATGCGCGGGTGGTTGTGTCCCAGGGCTGCACACATCTGCCCGGAGTTAAAATCGAGGTACTCCTTTCCGTTGACGTCACGCACCACCGAGCCTCGGCCCCAGACCATGATTGGACCGGTCACCACGTTCTTGTCGATACGGCTGCGAAAGCTGAACTTGCGAGCAAGC
>CBDHDY010000013.1:0-23634 GCA_965261885.1 Dehalococcoidia bacterium | reverse complement strand
ACACCGTGACCGGCGTGGCCGCAACCGCTGTATCCCCATGCGTCTGGGCTCAGCTAGAAGGCCAGTGGCACGCCATCTGGGTGGAAGACCTCATGCACGACCTGCCAGGATGCGACACCGAAGGCACCGAGATCACCGACCTGACCAGCGAGGAAGAACAGACCCTGATCGACGCCGGCGGAGGAGCGAGCCGAGGCTGCCCTGAGATCACCGCCTGCACGCTCGGCATGGGGGACGAAAGCGGGCACAGCAGCATCCTCTCAGCCACCGCCGCAGCACTAACCCACAGCGAGAAGATCGGCCTCGGCATCCCCACGTCCGATCAAGGCGACTGGCCACTCGACCGGATGTCGTTCGAGAACGCAGCCAAGGTACTGACCGAATTCCCCAACGCCCTCGGAGCCTGCACCTGCACGTAACTACCGCCACCCGCAATCTGAAGGAAGCCTCCCAATGCTCCAAACACAGATCCACCCCGGCCTGACTGCGTTCATGCACCTCCTAACGGAAGTCATGAACAACACCGCCAAGAGGCAAAGGCCCCGGAAGAACTCCCTCAAGGACCACATGACCGAGGCCACACTCCGGCGCATCGGCAGCGGCATCAAGCCGCTCCAGGACCTGGTCCTCTTCAGCGAGGGCCAGTACCACACTCTCGAGGAGGCCGGCGCCAGCGCCCAGAGCATGGCAATTCTCAGGGACATCAACGGCCTGAGCGAGCCCATACCCGAGCTCTACGAGACCCGCCACCTGCTCCAGACGCTGATCACCACCCCGCCCACCGGCGATGACCGGCCACCCGACTGGACCCGCTGGTGGAACGCAGCCAAGGAGATGCACCTCTACGCCCACCCCCAGAGGGGAGAGAAGGAGGGACACGACTTCCAGGTACTGCTCCAAGCCGTCCGCGCCCTCGGACAGGCAGCGCTCCAGCACATTCCCCAGTACTCCGACGTACTCATCACCGGCCGCTACGACAAGAAGCAGAGGCCGCCGGCCAAGACCGGCAGGAGCCTGGGAGGCGTCGTAACCAACAGCGCCAAGATCATAGGTCTCGCAGGAGCCGTGCTCATAACCGGTTCCCAGCTCACGGAGACGCCGGCCGGCCACGTCAACCTGAACGACCTCCCGAGGACATCGACCGCCACCTGCAGGCCCAGGGAATCGGCACCAAGAGGGACATCGGCACCGTCACCTCCGACCTGCAGGCCCTGAAGGAAGCACTCGGAGGCCGCACCCTGGACAATATCTGGACCATCGAACGGTACGACGACGGCCTGATGTGGTACGCCAAGGAGGTCGACAACGGCCACTGCCTGAACGTCTACGGCAACCTGGCGTTCCATGTCTGCTCACCCAGGTTCGATGAGAACGACACCGTCGGCCCGCAGGAGCTGCGACTCAGGTTTCAAGCCACCCGGGAGCGCCACACCCCCATCGCCCGCATAAGCGGCAACTCGCCCCGGAACGTCGCCGAGTTCCTGAACAATCCCAGCGGCGAGCTCACGCCGCCACCGCCTCCCGCGCTCTGCCCCATGGCCAGCCACTGCAACACCGGCTGTGGCCGGGGCCAAGAGGACGGCACCCTAACCCATCCCCTGACCGCCGATCACACACCGGACTCCTGCATCTACCACCAGTTCCTCGCCGTCCACCACAGGTCGCCCGAAGCCCTCAGGGAAGCGGCCGCAGCCGATGTGCTGGCCAGCATCGCCCGCCAGGAAAAGGCGGAACGCAAGGCGAACAGGCAGAAGCCAGCAGCAGCGAACGGGCTCCTCCAAGACCCAGACGAGGAATACGACGACGAGTACGACGACGAGGACGGCGACCAGGGCAAAGAGCAGGGCCCGCGGCCAACCCCCAAGCGCAGCGCGGTCCCAGAACTCCAGCCAGCGGCTGCGGCCTCACAGCAGGCCAGCCTCTTCTGACCGCCACCCGACCCCAACGCCACAACGGAGGCATTGCAAATGACCACCGACGCCACCACTGAGCGAAGAGCCAAGCCGAATACGCAAGACGAAGTGATGGAGCGCTACCCCGCGCTCACAGCACACCTGATCTGCCATAGCCTCGGCTATTTCTCACCGCAGGGCGCCGCCCACGCGATCCTCGACCACATCCGGGGCCGGAGCCCGGCCAACGAGTGGTACATGAGCATGGCCTCCAAGAAGCGGCCGCTGGCGCAGGTCAACCGCGACACCATCAAGAAAGCCATTCAGATGCGACACAGCCACCGCGGCTTCATGGCCGACTACCGGACCGCCAGAGCGCTGATTCAAGGGGCCCTGAACGGGCCCCCGACCAACATTCCCGGCGGCTCCTGGTAAACACAGCCCCGCCACCAAGGGCCCGGCTGACGCCGGGCTCTTTTCTTTTGTCCCGCACCAACCACAGGCAGGAGCATGCCCGATGTCCCAAGAATACGTCGTTCTCTCCAAAAAGGTCCGCCCGAAGTTCAAGGCAAAACTGATCTACGACGACTCGCCGCAGAGCCCAAGGGAATGGGGCGAGCCCACCACGAACATCCACCTCTGGGGCGACAGGCACTCGGATCTGCCCACCTCGGAGGAGATCAGGTCCCATCAGGACGCAATCCACGAGCTCTACAAGAGCGTCTACCCCGAGCTGATAGACCGGTGCCTCGACGACGACCCACCCCAGGAGGTCCTGGAGCTCATAGACCAGACCGAGTATCCGGGAGTCGCACTCTGGCTCACCCGCCACGGCGGCCAAGAGACCCACCTGTCAGCATCCCCCCACGTCGATACCTCCGACCGGAACCTGACCGGCGTCGCCTTCATTGGAGACGAGGGACTGGCCGAGCAGGGCCTCAGCAGGGAAGAGGGAGAGACCATGCTGCGCAACGAGGTCCTGATCCTGCAGCAGTACATCAACGGCAACGTCTTCCTCCTCAGGGTGACCATCGACGGGGAGACCGAGCACCACGGCGAGATCTATCCCCTGGCCGAACCGGACGGGGCCACCGGCAGGATACGGCCCCTGGTCGACTGCCAGACACCCCCCGACAACGTGCTCAACGAGTTCCTCCTCGACTCAGCGACCTCGGACGAGGACCGTGCCCTCATCACGTCCAAGAGGTGGAAATAGCTGTGACAACCACCACCGAAGCGGAGGCCCCCCAGACGCCCAGCGTCCGGGACCTCCCCGGCCTGTACCGCATCCTCACGTCCCTGACACCCAGACCGGAGCAGTTCTTCAACAGCCTGGTCCAGATCCAAGACACGGGACTGGAGGTCACCGCCGGCCGCCAGCACACGGGCGACCCCGCAATAAAGCTGACCCAGCTCCCGAACCCCCTCGCCCCAGCGGGCGCCGAAGCCGCCATACACCCGGGCGAAGAGCCGGACGCGCAGCAACATACCCCCGGGCCCCTGCGCCTCACGGTTGCAACCCCAACCGGCTCGGCCCCAGACATCGAGGAAACGCTGCAGCGCGAGTTCGAGGCAGCGATGCTGGAAGCCGCCAAGCAGATGATCCGGGACCAGGCCCAGGCCGGCCGGATCACAGGGGACGACGCCCAGCTCTGGGAGGAACCGGACAGGGAGCGGACAATCCTGGCCGCCGCCAAGTGCGTCTTCTACGCCTGGAGCGACACCGGCACCATCGAAGACCACGTGGGTCACCTCTACACAGAGCTGAAGGAAGCAATCTTTGACATGCTCAGCTCCCCGGTCCTGGACATGATACGAACCACCTGCCCGGTCGCCCGCACCGGCAACCAGGAGGCAGGGACACCCGAGGACGTCCAGATACCCCGGATCGGGATCAGCGTCCGGCAGTACAACAAGGCAACCCTGGTGTTGACCTGCAGCGAAGAGTGCAACGCCGCCAACGCCGGAGCCATCCCCTGGATCCTCGCCCAACCGGAGGCCGGCGCATCTCCCAGCCACCAAGGACAGTTCATGGGCGCAGAGCGCGCCACCGCCATCGCCCAGGGAATGACCGCCCGCGGCTGGACGGCCATGACCAAGATGGCGCCGGACATCACCCGCTTGGTCATCAACCAATGCAGCGAACTGGCCGAGGCGGCCGGGATCATCAACTGGCTGGCTGGCGTGACCCAGGCTCCCAACACCACGGCGCTCAGCGAGGTACTGAGCCGGCCGGACGTGCGGAGCAGAATCACCGGCCCAGGAGAGACCCTGACGGACCGGAACATCAGGCGGGCCGCGGCCCTGGCCCTCCGCCGGACACCGGCCGGCGCCGGCGACGCCGGCCTCCAGCGCAACCAACGCCACGAGATCGCAGACTCACTGAACTACGCCCAAGCGATGGCGGCGGATGGCAACGAGGTCACCGCCACGAGCTTCGGCGGCCTCACCAAGGCCGTCCGGCGCTGGCACACCAAGCTCGACCGGGACCGGATCAGGCAGCAGTGGCAAAGAGTCGTGGACGCCAACGGCGGCAGCGTCCGGAGCTGGCAGCCCGCACTCCCGAAATTCGAGCACGAAGGAATCAGCGCAACCGAGCTGACCTCCGAGGACATGCTCCTGCAGGAAGCACTCGAGCTCAATCACTGCGTCTATCTCTACGGGACGCGGTGCGTCCAAGGGACCGTCCGCGTCTTCGCACTCAGGGGACCGGCCGGCAGCCGCGCCACCACCGCGATCACGCTCTCAAACGGCACCTGGCAGGTCGAGCAGACCAGGATCCGGGGCAACCACCACGCTCCGGAAGAGATGCGGGCCTGCGCCCGCCAACTGGCCCAAGTATGCAACGGGAAGGAACCGAGCCCGCCCGAGGACTCACCAGACGCCGGCGGCTCCTGGTAGCGATGCCGTCGCCGCCGTCATCCCAGCAATTTTCAGACACCGGAGGAGCAAAAGAATGGGAACACGATGCGCCATTGGCATCACCAACCGCGACGGCTCCGTCGACGCCGCGTTCTGCGCCCGCGACGGGTACCCCGAAGGGGTCGGCCGGAAGCTGCTGGAACACTACCTTGACCCGGTAAAGGTCCGGGCGATGATCGCACTGGGCGCCCTCAACAGTCTCGGCAACACCCCCGACGATGCGCGAAGCTACCAGGACCTCCCGCCCCTGGGCCCCGAGGACGACCTGAGCACCAGCCTCGAGGACATCGAGAACCACTGTTTCACCCTCCCCGGCCGGACCGACCTCTACGAGGAGCTCCAAGCCGCAACCGCCGCCGAGTTCCCGCAGCTCGCCACCGGCCTGGGACTCGATTTCGCCTACCTCTACCACGACGGCGAATGGCAACTCTCAGCCGTGAGGGACCCCGACATCCCCCACCGGCCGGGCCCGCTGAGACACGCCCTGAACCACTAGAAGTACAACCACATGGGTAACACCTGTCTCTTCGAGAACCCAGATACCCGAGGAGAGGAGAGCATGACCACGAAGACAAAGACCGAGAGCAAATCCCAGTACGGGGAGTTCGCCTTCCCCAAATGGTGGAACCAGAGGGACCTGCTGGAGCTCATGCGCCTGGCCGAGAACGCCAACAACGCCCTCGAGGCCCTGGCCAGCACCAAGGAGACGATGGGGGTGAACCCCATCAACGTCCACAAGACCATCCAGCTCTGGCGGCATCTGCCGGAGGAGAACCCGAGGCGGGAGTTCGCAGACCTCTTCAAATCGCTGGTCAAGACACCACCCCCTCAACGCTCCGACGAAGTCATGACCGCCATCCTACGCGCCAGCACCGACATGTTCCGGAAGAGCTGCCAATGCGGCAACGAGAAGTACCCGGAGCACCACAGCTGCGGCGAATGCCCGCAGAACCTCTGCTAGATCCATACCCAAGCTCGAGGAGAGAGAGGCATGCCCCACGCACCTGCAACCTGCGAATGCGGCGCCCACAAGCCCCCCGAGGCGAGAGAATGCGCCCGCTGCAGCTCCCTGAACACAGCCTACTATGCCCGCTGTAGCCAGGAGGGCATGGAGCCCCACCAAGTCAGCACCCGGTCCTACATCAACCTGTCCCTGCCCAAGACCAAGCGGATGGCGCCCTCGTCCTTCCGGAACCCGGGACAGGAAAGGCAGGCCGCCGACCGCTACTACGACGAACGGCGGCTGACCGAGCTCATGACCCAGCACCCCAGCTTCGATTACTGAACACCCCCAACTCCACAGACGAGAGGAGGCACCTCCCGCATGACCACCGCCACACGGTTCCCGGCGAGCATCACCGCCAGCATCAACAAGGACGCCATCGAAAGAGTGGCGTCCTTTTTCAACGCCACGCTCACCGACATACTGAACGAGCTGCTGCAGAACGCCCGCCGCTCCGGCGCCACCCTCGTGACCATCGACCACGACCCGGCCACCGGAAGGATCTCCGTGACCGACAACGGCCACGGCATCGCCGACCCGGAGGCCCTGCTGTCCTTCGGCGGATCGCAGTGGAAGTCCGGCCAAGCCCGAAGGGAGCATCCCGCCGGCATGGGCCTCTATGCCCTGGCCCGCAACGAGCACGTGACCGTCACAACCCGCCTTCCGGACGGCAGCGGCTGGAGCGTCCAGCTGACCCCGGACCATTTCACGGGCAGGGCCAGAGCCCCCGTGAAAAGGCTCACCATCGCCAACGTCCCACAGGCCACCACCGTATCCTTCAGCAACCCGGCACCGGAACCGCGCACCCTGGAGCACGTCACCCGGCATTTCCCGCTCCCCGTCTACCACAACGGCGAAGTCCTCCCCCGCCGCGATTTCCTGCAGGGCGCCGTGCACACCGAGGTGTGGCAGGGAGTCAGGATCGGGGTCCATCCCCGCATGGCCAGCAACAAGCTGAATTTCCACGGCATCGTCATCGAAGATCCCAAGCTCCCTGAGGTCGACGCCATAGAGGAGACCTGGTACGCCCGGGCCGACGTCGTGGACGCGCCGGGCCTGGAGCTCACACTCCCAGCCCGCAAGGAGATCGTCGAGACCGAGTTCGCCGACAACCTCCGCAGCGCCTGCAGGAAGGCCATCTACCACGCCATCGCCGCCCACCCGGAACCGGTCGACGTGCCGAGCGCCGTCAGAAACGACGCCGCAGCCATGGGCGTGAACATCCCCGAGGCCAGAGCCATGCTCAAGCCCTGGGCGGCGGAAACCGCGCACTGGGCCGACTCCCCGGACCAGCCCCCGCGCAGCGACGTACCCCAGCATGCCCTCTTGATCGACTTCGAGGCCCTGCCCGCCGACCAGCAGGTCCTGGCCCGGGCCGCCGCACGCCAGGGCACCGCAGACTCCCTCTTCAACCCCGATGACCGTCTGACCGGATACGGGTGGTACGACCGGCTCACCAAGGCCCACGCCATGGCCATAACCATCAGCAGCAACGGCCGGGAGGAGGACCTGGCACAGTACCGCCTCAACAACCAGCCCACCAGGAGCAACAGGCCCGAGCCCATCACCCTCAGGCCCGAGGCCATCACCCTCACGCTCAGCACCACCGGCGGCGCAGGCAGAGACGGCCAGTACCAGCTGGCCGCCGACGTCGCACTCCCGGCAGACCAGAACAGCTTCTGGGACGACCAGGAAGCGATGGTGACCACTGAGAGCGACATCCAGGTCGAAGAGCTCGTGGGCCTGATGCTCGACGGCTACTTCTGCCCCGGCGACGAGGCTGAGGTCGGCACCTGGGACGACCAGAAGGAGGACGCCCGCCGGACCTTCTCGCACACGGCCCTCCGGCTCCTCAGCTCCGCACAGGAGGCGGACCGGAGCACCCTCGAGACCTACGCCCACGATTACCTCGCGTACCGCGTTCCCGCCGGCCAGGTGGCCACCATCACCATGTCCCGGGGCAAGGTCCTCAGCGTCTCTCTAACTGAGGAGGACACACCCGGCAACTGACCCGGGTCCCAGACCACGAAAACAGCCCGGAGGAAACAGAAACAATGACCACGACAATCTCACCGGAAGAGCAAGCCCTCCTCCGGGCCACCGAGGAAGAACGGACCCAGGACCTCCGTGACCTGACCGACGTTTCCATCGCCACCCACGGCGGGCCCTACGGGGGATGCGACACCTGCCACCAGCTGCGGGAGACCCTGCACCTGGGCCTGGTCCAGGAACTGTGGGACCAGGCCCTTCGCCAGTGGCAGAGCCATCTGATGCTCGACTCCGATGTCGAACCGGACCCCAGCACAACAGGAGAACCCGAGATGGCCCAGGCGGCCGAGGCCGAGCCCCAGTTCACCCCCGCAAAGAAGGGGGATTTCGCCGTCGCCGTGCAGCATCCGGACGTCTGCCAGCGCCAAACGCTCCTGCTGGTCAGGGTCCACTCCGCCGACAAGGACGGGAACATCAAGCTGCTCACCGGCGCCGCAAGCTACGGACGCACCGGAGCCCGCACCCGCGGGCGCAGCGAGTTCACCGACATCTACCTGATCAACTGGAAACCCGAGCTCAGGAACACCCTGGCGCGCTACATGCGCCACCTCCAAGCCCAGCAGGAGGGAGACCAGGCCCCGGTCATCGCCTGGGCCAACGTGTACGAGGCGACCGAGGACGTGACCGCCATCATCAACAGGGGCGGGGAGGCCACCCGCACCATCCCGTACGCCGAACCCGACGTCACGCAGGCCGAGGATCCTTCGACCGCGCCCGAGGAAACCACCGCCGGTGAAGCCGGCACCGCTGGAACCTCACAGGCCAACACTGACGCCGGCACCTCTCCCTCAAGGGATCCGGAGGACCAGCCTGGAACGGAATCAGCAGATTCCCACAAGGAACCGGAGGCCGAGGTCGAAGACCAGACCGCCGAGACCCCCGGCGACGAACACGCCGCCCCAGAGCCCGAAGGCTCCCAAGCCGCGGCCAAAGGCGCAGAAGTTCCGGCCCCGGACGATAGCCAGGACGATAGCCCGGACGACAGCCCGGACGACAGCCCGGACGATAGCCCGGACGATAGCCCGGACAATAGCCAGGACGACAGCCAGGAAGGCGCGCCGCTC
Source organism: Dehalococcoidia bacterium (assembly GCA_965261885.1). Taxonomy (GTDB): domain Bacteria; phylum Chloroflexota; class Dehalococcoidia; order Lucifugimonadales; family UBA3495; genus VXOI01. The sequence continues at coordinate 14,704 of CBDHDY010000013.1, read as the reverse complement.
CCGGAACGGCCCGAGCTGCCCGAACCGGCCCTCGAGATCTACCGCAAGCCGGCTCCGCTCCGGAGCGCCGCCGAGGGCGCCGGCTACACCGACCCGGACCTCGAGCTCATAGCCCGCTACGCCACCGCCTACCGGAGGCGCATGCTGGAGGCCGTCGCCGCCGATCCCTCGGTCCACGCCGCAGCGCAGGGCCCGAAGGCCGGCCAAGGCACCGCCGCAGACCAGGCCGCCGCCGCAGACCAGGCCGCCGCCGCAGAGCACGGCGCCATGATGAACGAATGGCTCACCACCGCAAAGCCGGACCCAGGCTCCGAGATCACAGGAGAACGCCGGGCCCAGTACGCAGCACTGCTCATGCTGGCCAGCCCGACACCGGCCCAGAGGGAGAATTACCTGGAAGCCCTCGCACTCACGCTCAGAGACCTCGGCATCGACTTCCAGGACACTTCAGGAACGGACACCGCAGGAACGGACACCGCAGGAACGGACACCGCAGAAACGGCCGCCGGGGACACGGCCGCCGACGAACAGCCTGAGCCACAGGCCCAGCCGGTGGATGAGCCCAGTGAGCCAGAGCCGGAGCCAGCGTCCGTACCCGCCACCGAACCGGAACCCGGGTCCGAGCCCGAACCCCCCGCGCCCAAGGCCAGGAAGTCCCGCCGCAAGAAGGTGCCGGAGCAGCCGGCCGAGGGCCCCGAAGCGGAACAGCCGAAGTCGGCAACCGAGCAACTGGCCCTGTTCTAGCCAGGGCCAGCATCCAGACACAGCGGCCGAGGCCGCGGAGCAGAGAATGACCGAAACCCGACCACAGCAGCGGATCCTGCAACTCAGGGACGACATCCGCAGGCACGACCACAGCTATTACGTCTCGAACGAGGCCGTGATCACCGACAGCGAGTACGACTCGCTCACGCAGGAGCTGACCGGCCTCGAGCGGCAGAACCCCAGCCTCGTCACCCCCGACTCCCCGACCCGCAGGGTCGGCGGAGAGGTCTCTGGAGACTTCGACCAGGTCGAACACCCAGAGCCCATGCTCAGCCTCGACAACGTGTTCAACGACGACGAGTTCATGGCCTGGTACCGGCGCACCGCCCGGGCCGCCGGAGTCGACGCGTTCGAGGTCACCATCGAGCCGAAGATCGACGGCCTCGCCGTCCGGCTGCAGTACGCCGGAGGAGAACTCCAGCTCGCCGCCACCAGGGGCGACGGCCAGACCGGAGAAGTCGTCACCCACAGCGTCCGCACCGTGCGCAACGTTCCCCTCTCGGTACCGATGCAGACGCAGTTCCACGCCCGGGGCGAGGTCTACATCCCGAAGTCCACCTTCAACGACCTCAACGCCGCCCGCGAGGCCCGCGGCGACCCGCCCTACGCCAACCCCCGCAACGCCGCCGCCGGCGGGATCCGGCAGACCAATCCCACCGAGAGCTCTGCCCGTGGCATGCGCATGTGGGTCTACGCCGCCAGTGGCCCCACGTTCAACAGCCACACGGACGCCCTCCGGATGGCCGCCGACATGGGCCTGCCAGTCAACCCCGACACGCTGATGGCAAACTCCCCCGAGGAGGTGCTCCAAGCCTACCGCGACCTCGCCGCCCGCAGGGACACCCTGGACTACGAGATCGACGGAATGGTCATCAAGGTCGATTCCATGTCCCTGCGCAGCCGCCTCGGCCACACCGGCCACGCCCCCCGCTGGGCCATTGCCTGGAAGTTCCCAGCCGAGCAGAGGCAGACCCTCCTGCGAGCGGTGACCATCAGCCACGGCCGGTTCGGCAAGCTCACACCTGTCGCCGTCCTCGATCCCGTCGAGGTCGGCGGCGTCACCGTCCAGAGCGCCACCCTCCACAACCAGGCCGACATGCGGCGCAAGGACATCCGGGAGGGCGACCTGGTCATAGTCGAACGCGCCGGCGACGTCATACCCCAGGTCGTCGCCCCGGTGAACACCGACCCCAACCGGAGCACCCCGGTGTTCACCATGCCCGAGCAATGCCCCAGCTGCGCCGGCCCCGTCACCCCCGAGAACGCCCACTCCGTCCACTGGTGCACCAACGACGAGTGCCCCAGCCTGCTCCCGGAAAGGCTCAAGCATTTCGTTTCCCGCAGGGCCATGGACATCGAGCACCTCGGGGAGCACTGGTGCCACGCCCTGATCGACGCGGGCCTGGTGAGCGACCCCGCCGACCTGTACCACCTCAGCCGGCACGACCTGCTCCGGCTCGACCGGATGGGAACGCGGAGCGCCGACCGCATCCTCGGCTCCATCGACGCCAGCCGCCGCCGGCCCCTGGACCGCATCCTCTACTCCCTCGGCATCTTCCGGCTGGGACGGGAGGTCTCCGGCCTGATGGCCCAGCGCTGCCAGACCGTGGACGAGGCCCAAGCCATGCAGTTCCACCAGCTGGCCCAGATCGAAGGCATCGGCCCCAAGATCGCCGCCTCGGTGACCAAGGGCATGGCCAGCCCACGCGTCAGGGCAATGATCGAACGACTCCGGAACGGCGCCGTCCGGCTGGAGAAGGAAACACCCCAACATCAAAAACAGGAGGACACCAGCACATTGGACAACCCCAACTTCCAAGGCAAGACATTTGTCGTAACCGGCAAGATCGACGGGATGAACCGCGACGAGGTCCACAGCCTCATCGCCGACATGGGCGGCAAAACCACCTCCTCAGTCACCAGTAAAACCGACGCCCTGATCGCCGCCGAATACCCCACGGACAAGCCCAGCTCGAAGATGAAGAAGGCCATGGACCTCGGCATCGACATCATCGGCGAGGAGGGCTTCCGCCAGATGGTGAGGGGATAGGACCACCGATCTCCACAACAAGCCGCATCCCCCGGGCCCCGCCGCATGGCGGGGCCCATCCTTTTAATCAACAGAGGTCAGACCATGACCACCGCAACTCTTCCAACGGAGAAGACAGCCACCTTTGAGAAGGATGCCTGGACGCCCTGGGACGTCCACGAAGTCCCCGCAAAGCAGATCACCGTGACCATCACCAAGGAGATCGTGGACGAGGCCCGCTGGTCGCGGTTCCAAGACCCGGTCTCCCTGGCGATCCGGCCGCTCCTGAACGAGCAGTCCTGCGTCCAGACCTTCTGGAACAGCGATTCCTGGTCCCCCCGAGGAGCGTACGACGACGCCAAGATCGGCATCCACGTCGAGGACAGAGGCCAGGGCGAGCTGTCCCACTGGCTGACGTTGCCCCGGAGGGCCACCAGCGCAATGTGGAAGCTGCGCTCCAGAGGAATCGAGGAATTCGAGCCCGTCACCATGAAACTGACGCTTCCAGCCTCCGCCCTCAGAGACTAGACCGCCATCCACACCCAACGATCCAGGAGGACCCAGCCCATGGCCACACTTTCCAGGAAGCTCGGACCCGGCCACTACCAGAATTACCTTCCCGACAGGGAACGCGTCTGCGTCGACATCAACGAGGACGGCACCAACACCACCTCGCCCGAGGTCTGCGCCGACCACCGGGCGCACAACCAGAAGGAATCCGAGGCACTCGAGGGAATCAAAGACAAGATCTGGCGTATCCCCGTCGCCGACGGATTCGCCGAATACTACGTCGAATCGGTCGATCCTCCGGTCCTCAGGCACCTGCCCATCGGCGACGCGTACACCGCTCACCCGGCGCTGATCCGCGGGCTCACCGGCGCCGAGATCCAGGCTGACCTAGACCGCGAGGTCCGCATCCAAGAGCTCTTCGCCAAGAAGCAGGAAGATCAACCAGCCGCCTGAACCAGCACCAGCCACGAAAATCCAACACCGAGGTGACACCCCTCACAATGACCACTCTCCCGAAATCACTAGCGGAACAGGCCCTGTACATCATGGCCAACCACAGCGAGGACGAGATGATCGCCTTCGTCCGGCAGAACGCCGACTCCAGGCCCAACGGCCATCAGGACAACCCCAAATCCCTCATTGTCCTGGCCGACCACACCGCGATCATGCTGACACCAGAGCGCTACCATTTCCTGTGGAACACGTCCGACGACGAGGACGATACCGTGCTCCGCACGGACAGAGCCCGCCGTTACCGGAACCCTGAACTGTTCATGCTGCCCTCCGACCCCGGCAGGCCCATGACCGCCGGCGGCGCACCAACTCCGTCAACCCTGCTCCACGAAGTGCTGAAGAAGGTAGAATCCGAGGTGAGGCCGCCCGAGGAGATAAGCGAGTTTCCCGGCTGGATCGCCGAGGAGCCGCCAATAGCCCAGCAGCTCGCCAAGGAGCTGGCACCCACCCTCGTCGAGCAGCTCAACACCTCCGCCGCCGGCACCGTCGAGTTCGACGAAATCTACAACGCGATGGACACCTTCACCCGCGAGACAGCCGCGGAGATCCTGGCCGCAGCCCCCGAGGAGGAGAGGCTGGCACTCGCCGACCAGACCCGGAGGGCCTTGGCCCAAGAATCATGACCCGGGCATAATTCAGCCCGCAGCAAGAGGAGCGTTCACCATGGCAATCACGTACCGGGGCACCGGAGGAAGAGAAAGGAACACCACCGTACACCGGTGTCCCGAAGGGGAGAGCCCCAAGCGCCTGGAACCGCGCACCGACCTCGCCGAACTCTCAAAGAGAGGCTTCGGCTGGGGCAAGCGGAGCAACGAGACCAACCAGCTCGCGCTGGCCCTGCTCGCCGACCACACCACCGACCAGGTCGCCCTGATCCTCTACAAGGAGTTCGCCGACGAGGCCCTCCGCTGGTGGAAGGGAGACTCGTTCGAGGTCACCGAGTCCGAGCTGTGGCGCTGGATGGACACCAAGGGATTCAACTTCCGGCGGGTCCTGCTCACCGAACAGATCGAGACGCTCCTCAGCACCGTCGACGAGTTGACGGATCAACTCACCGTCGACGATGGCCACCCAGAACTGCTGCCGGTACGCGACGAGCTCAACAAGGTCGATTACTGCATCCGCATCGCGCTCGACGTAGCATACTCCCGGGACATCGAGCTACCGGAGTTCCACCGTCCATGATGGAATTTCGCCTTCCCCACGGCCCCCACCGCATCCTGACGGATGCGCCACGCGGGGCTGCCGCCTCCTGTTCGCCCTCCTGCCGGGCCCGGCCTCCCCCCACATCCCCAACACCACGAGGACAGAGCCAACCATGACCTCACGCGCAACAATCACGACCACCAAGACAACCACCGCATTCTGCGATTCCTGCACCAACGCCGCCCAGGACGAGGCCGGCATCGACCTTGGGGACGACGGACTTTTCATGGTCCTTGCCGAGATGGGCATGGACATTGCCGATCACCCGTGCGACACCGAGGAGACCGGCGAGCTATGCAGCTGTGCCTGCCAAGGAGACCGGGTCCTCTGAAACCCGCCCAGGCGCAAACGGCGCCCCGCTGCGTCATTTATAATTCACTGACGCGGCACATTAAAATCACCGGAAAAGACTTGGCCCCGCCCCTGCGGAGGTGTCCCCCGGCCTTCCTGCAGCCGCCGACCATGAACCCACGTTGCCCCGCCCCTGCGGAGGTATCCCGTCGGCAACGATGCTGCCAGTGACCAACGCCAGCCTTGCCCCCGCACATTGCTCTAAAAGAATAACCTTATGCCACACCTTTCCCTTACCGCGCAAATCCCACTCTATCCCAAAGGCGCCCAAACGGCCATCTAAGAACAAACGAAGGCCTTCAGTCTCAAGGCACACAGTCCCAGTTAACACAAAGTCCAGCCAAGCTCGAACCAAGCAGACGCCCGAAGAACGCAGGGCCTACGAGAAGGCCCGCGATCAAACGCCGGAACGAAAGGAACTTCACAGGAAGGTCGCCAAAGAGAGACGCGAAAGATCTAAAGCACTGGGATTATGCCGGGACTGCTTCAACGAGGCTATCTCTTGACAGACCAAGTGTGAAACCTGCGCTGACAAACATCGTCAACGACGCCGCAAGAACGATGCCGCCAGAAGGGCAAAAGCGAAGGCCGAGCGGGAGCAAAACCGCTAACAGGTCCTCTGAACACTATTTCGTAGCACTCCTGGCCCAAGGAACAGATTCTGTGGCACCTGACATCTGCACTGGAACTAGCCTCGGGGCGTATTCGCCGCTGTAGCTGAACCTCCTGAGGAGCAGGAGTTCCGTGTACCAAAGCCCCAATTGCTTTGCTTCGTGATAAGCCTCAACGGAAACTGGGAGGACAATTGCATTCACATGAACCAAAGAATTGCGAATTTCCACCAACACGTGAGGACCGTGTATCAAATTATGCTGTTTGGCTAACGCAGACAGTTCAACACAATACGGAGGGATAATGGGATCAATTCCTTCTCCTCTCAGGTTACCGGCTATCCATTCCCCTGTTGTAACCATCCGAGTTCCCACCGTTGAGTAGGTGAGCAGCTCCAGCACAGCCTGGTTGAGAATGATACTGACGTCCGCTGCTTGCGCTTCGTTGCTGTAGACGTACCAACCCAAAGCTTTGTCCAATTCTCCCTTACCGGAGCTGTAAACTTGGAAGAAAAACCCGAAGAGGTCCGAAAAGGCGTCCCGAACAGTTAAGTCAGCCCAAGAGCGATGTCGCCCCCACGGAGCCACATGACGACCGCCCCATCGCTTCCAAGCTTCAGAGCCATCTGCGGCTAGTCCAACCACACGAGTGATAGAGCACGAGGAGCCGCTAATAAAAGACAGAAATTTCTCTACGCAGTCCAAGAAGAACTCAGCATCCTCCTCAGAGAAAACCTGTCCATCCTCGTGTTCTACGTTTCCCCGATGAGTGACCGCGTACCCGGAGCTCGCCCCAAGCGTTTTTTCCAGCGTCGATAGATTCGACACAGGCTCTATCGTCAATAACCATGGCGACGCTCTCAACACAATCCGCCAATCCAAGACAGGCTGAGAAAAATTCAAGACGGAAAATTTCAACTCGATAATGGGGCCATTCGCCTGGAGGACCACACTAGGACTTTTCGCGAGGAAGAGGGTAGCCTCGGTCTGGGTGAACCACCACGATAAGGGAACCACCTCCACCTCCGAGCCATTCTCCAACGTCAGCCGTGAAGGCCCCTCGGAAATAGGTGAACCGCTCACTATTTCTCTTGAAAGATCCCCTGGGATGGACTCTCTCGACCACTGAGGTTCTCGAGGAACATCAGACACTTCAAACACAACTCGAGGGGCAGGGAAGAGTTGCTCAACCGCCCTGGCTTGGGCGGATACTCGCCGTCCGTCAATTTCGAATTCTACCCTCATCTCCTCAAGGACAATTGGCTGATTGGCATCTGACATTTCATTTGCGCCCATTTGACGATACATCGTCCTTCTCTATCCGTGTTTTCATGGCAGCAATCTTAGCCATATCATAAATCGCCGCGTGTTCGTTAGCTAATAAGCAGCCGCTCCAGTCCAGTAGTGGCATCAGAGCCTAACACCACGATCGGACCAGCCCTACGCCGCCCATTGAGGGAGGCCATATAGGCCGTTCGAAGTCAGCTTTCACCACAACCCCCGGCAAGAGCGAGAAGATAACCATCCTTTGTCCTGCCAGCGTTTGGAAACCCAGTGACCTAAGGAATTCCACAGGGCAATCGCGTCTTAATTCGTAACAACTCGAATAGCCGAAATTCGGTGGTGGGAATGGCTGACACGGCCCTCAAAAAGTGGTTGACCATTCGGACCACATCCGAACCCCGCAGGCGAAGTCTCCACAAACCCGGTTAGGAACAGCAAGTTGGTGCTCACACATGAGAATTATCGGCCTAAGGGATACTCTTAATAATGAATCTCACGAAACGCGATTGCCCTGCAAACGAAAGCCGTCAGTCCCGAGGGACAGGACCCCAGTAAATGAAAGAGCCAGCCAGCCCCCGACCAAGGAGACGGACGAAGAACGCAGGGCCCACGAGAAGGCCCGAAACCAGACGCCAGAACGCAAAGGACTCAACAGGAGAACGGCCAAGGCGAGACGTGAAGGGGCCAAGGATCTCGGGCTTTGCACGGACTGCCGCGGACAGACGATCCCGAATCAGATTAGGTGCGAAGCATGCGCCGAAAAGCACAGGGTAGCACGCAGGAAGAACGACGCCGGGAGGAGGGAAAAAGAAGGACGCCTCGAGCCACGCGGACGGCGGAACCCGGTGAGACGCAGGAGTACCCGGAGTACTGCCTCTGTCCGCAACACGGCAGGCTGGCAGCGTAGGGCTGGGGAAAGGTCAACGACCAAGTTCTGGACTGACCGCTATTCTTCCCGTCCTCCCCAGCGAGCCTACCAGCCATGTGCCGACTGGCATATAATCCGACCCATCCAATACGACGATACGACGATACGACGAGGCCCCAGACCTGCGCATCGCCTGAAGGTGCAGGGCATTACACCGACATGACCCGACACAGGAGCCGACCAATACCCACCGACCCTCCATCGGCCGCCCGGATGCAACCCGATACAGACAGGTTGCCGCCACAACGGGCATCTCAGAACGAGCCCAAAACGGCCAGGAAACCCACTCCCGACTATAACGCTACGCTACGGCGTACGTTCGGAACGCTCCCATCGGCCACAGGAGGCCCTCAATGCCCATTGCCAACATCCAAGACGCCCACGAGGTTGAGCGCAGCCTGCGTGACATCCTGTCCGCCCCAGATGCCGACGGCGCGGTACAGGCCATTCGTACACTGTTCACAGAAACCCTCGACTACGATTACGCCGACCTACGGGTTCCGCTGAACGGAGCCGACCCCAACCTGCCGTCCGATGCCCGCCTGCTGGCGCGGCGCGACGGCATCAGCGCGCTGTACATCCCGCTGGACCGCGCCGACGGCAACCGGGTCACCGGCGCAGTGGCGTCCGCCGCCGCCAAGGTCATCAGCGACACCATCGCCGACGAACCCCTGCTGCTGTTCACCAGCCGCGACTGCGACGAGCTGCACGTCATCTACCCAGACCTCTCCAGCAGCCGACCCGCGCTGCAAAGGATGGTAGCGCGCCAGAACCAGCCTATGCGCACCGTGGTACAGCAAATCGCCAACCTGTGGCACGATTACGGCGTACTGGGCAAGCCTATGGGCGAGGCCGTGCGCAACGCCTTCAACGTCCAGCCGGTGACCGAGGCGTTCTTTAGGGACTACAAGGCGGCCTACGACGACGCCGTGAAATCGCTGGCGGCCTCCATAGATCGGGCCGACGCCGAGCAGTTCGCGCAGACGCTCTTCAACCGCATGATGTTCATCCACTTCGTCAGCAGGAAAGGCTGGCTCAAATTCCACGGCGATACCGACTACCTCAACGCCCTCTGGTGGGACTACCAAGCCGACGCTCAGCAATCCAACTTCTACACCGGCCGGCTGACCGCCCTGTTCTTCGCCGGGCTGAACAACCCGCAGTCCCGCGATCTGATGCGCGACAACCCGGCCCTCCACGCCCTCATTGGAGAGCCGCATTTCCTAAACGGCGGGCTGTTCGAGGGCACGCCGCTGGACGACCGCGCCTCCGCCGGGGAGTTCGCCGTGCCCGACGCCGTCATCGAGCCGCTGCTCACAGAGCTGTTCCGCCGCTACAACTTCACCGTCATGGAATCCACACCCTTCGACATAGAAGTGGCCGTTGACCCGGAGATGCTGGGCAAGGTGTTCGAGGAAACGGTCACGGGCCGCCATGACTCCGGGGCCTACTACACCCCCCGCCCTGTCGTCTCTTTCATGTGCCGCGAGGCCATCAAGGGTTACCTGGATGGGCAGGACACCGGCCTTGACGCCAAGGCCATCGCCGCGTTCGTGGACGAGCAAGACACCGACGGCGTGGGCGTGGCCCAGGCCCGGCGCGTCGCCGAGGCCCTGGCCGAGGTTACCGTGGTCGACCCGGCCTGCGGCTCCGGGGCCTACCTGCTGGGCATGATGCAGGAACTCATCGAGCTACAGACTCGCCTGTTCAACGTCACCGAGGACGCCAAGTCCCTGTACGACCTGAAGCTGGAGATTATCCAGCGTAACCTCTACGGAGTAGACATCGACGACTTCGCCGTAAACATCGCCATGCTGCGGCTGTGGCTGTCACTGGTCATCGACTACGAGGGCGCGACGCCGGAGCCGCTGCCCAACCTGGACTTCAAAGTGGTCTGCGGCGACAGCCTGCTGGGACCCGACCCCAGCAGCGGCGTCGAGGTGCAGGCCGGCCTAGGCTACAGCCAGGAGAAGGTGCAACTGCTGGGACGGCTTAAGGGCGAGTTTCTGCGCGCTTCCGACGGCTCGACCAAGGACCAGTTGCGGGCGCAGATTGCGTCGGTGACAGCCGAAATCCGGGACTCCTTGGGCGCGGCCACGGACGAGGAAGTCCTGAATTGGCGCGTCGAGTTCGCCGAGGTATTCGCCAACTGCCGTGGCTTCGACGTGATTATCGCCAACCCGCCGTATGTGCGGCAAGAGGCAATCGAACCCAAAGCCTATAAGGATGCCTTGACCCAACAATACGCCGATGCCGCCGTTGCCCGCTCCGACCTCTACTGCTACTTCTACGCCCGCGGCCTGCAACTGCTGCGCGACGGCGGGATGCACGTTTTCGTCTGCTCCAACAGTTGGCTGGACGTGGGCTATGGCGCGAAGTTGCAGGAATACCTGCTGAACAACGCTTACATCCAGGCCGTCTACGAAAGCGCCGTAGAGCGGCAGTTCTCCACCGCCGACATCAACACCATCATCACCCTGACACGCAAGGGCCGCCCGGCGAACGACGCCCAAACCCGCTTCGTGTCGCTGCGGGGTGAGTTTGATGCCGCACTGGCCGATGCCAGACAACGGCGGGAAATCTCCCGCAGCCGCGCCCAACTGCGAGCCGGGGCAACCGTCAACAACAAGTTCGTCGGCGACAAGTGGGGCGGCAAGTACCTCCGCGCCCCGGACATCTATCACCGCATACTGGACAACTACGGCGACAAGCTGGTAAGGCTAGGAGACATCGCTGCAGTACGACGCGGGATAACCACCGGGGCCAACGACTTCTTCTATCTCACGCCGGAGCACATCGCCGAGTTCGGCATAGAGGCCGAATACTGCCGTCCGGTGATGACCACGCCCCAGGAATCTCGCAGCATTGCCGTAGACCCCGCCCGGCTGCCCAAACGCCTGTTCATGTGCCACAACGACAAGACCGAACTAGACGGCACGGGCGCGCTGTCCTACATCCAATGGGGCGAGGCGCAAGGGTATCACCGACGGAGTAGCGTGAGGTCGCGGCCACGGTGGTACGACTTGGGAATACGGAATACGGCGCGGTTGGCGATGAATTACTTGATAGACACCACTGCCCGCACGTACTTCATTGAGCAGGGTTTGCTTTTTGGCGATAACTTTCAGGAACTACGCGGCAAGGCAATATCGCCATTGCAACTTTGCGCCGCGCTGAACTCAACCGTGTCGCAAATGATGTTCAACATTTCGGGTCGCGCCAACTTCGGCGGTGGGCTGACGAAAATTCAGACCTTCGAGATTGAAGGCCTGCAAATGGTAAACCCGGCGCTGCTGCCGGAGCCTGAGGCCGCGGCATTCAACGCCGCCGATTGGGACGTGCTGGCGCCGTCGGCGGCGCGGCGGTACATAGACGCGGCGGTGTTCGACGCGCTGGGCCTGACGGCGAGGGAGCGCGAGGATGTATACGCGGGGGTGGCGGAGCTGGTCGGCAACCGCAAGCGGAGGGCACGGAGCGTGGGCAGGCCGTCTGGTGCCACGAGTACTGAACCGGCAGAGCAGAAAGTCCCCTTCAAAGTCGTGCCCTTAGTGAGCGGCTACGCCCCCGGCGTCAATGACGAGAACCTCGTGGACGTTATCCGCGACCTGGAAGACCAGGAATTCCTGGAGAAACTTGGCCAATGATCGTACCGGACCTGGATCTTCTGGTATTCGCTCACAACGAGGGGAGCCAATTTCATCACGGCGCGAGCGCGTGGTGGGCGGACCTGGTCAACGGCACTGAACCCATCGGTATGCCGTGGCAGGTATCCAATGGATTCATCAGACAGATGTCGAACCCCGGAGTAATGAACCCGCCCCGGACGCCGCCCGAGGCCACCAGAGTTGTAGCGCAATGGTTCGGTAATGACCACATCGTCGCCCTCAACCCCGGTCCGCGCTACCTGGAAATCCTCGAACAATTCCTTGAGACGACGGGAGCCACTACGAGACTTGTCACAGACGCCACCATTGCCGCGCTGGCAATAGAAAACGGCGCGGAGGTTCATACCAATAACGCCCGGGATTTCCAGAGGTTTCCGGGGCTGCTCTGGCGGAACCCTCTCCGGTGACGCCGTCGAATGGGCTGGGCCTAACGGCCGACGAGCGCGATGAGGTGTATGCCGGCGTGGTAGAGCTGGCGGGCAACCAGCGGCGGGCGAGCCTCCAGACAAAGCCAAATCAGAGAAAGGACGCAAAAATGCACATCCATCGGGATGTCTCTGACATCGTCAATGGCACGGTGTTGCGCGATGTCATCCAAATTCATGGTATGGAAATTCCTTACCCCGCCGAGTTGTGGGTTGACGAAACTCGCTATCACGAAGACGGGACAGCGATGTTCAACGTCGGCGACAAGGGCTATTTGACTGCGGAATACTTTAGTTACGACGCTGCCATTCCGCTCGAATGGTTGGACACGGGATTTAAACGACTCGACGCCAAGCTGATTATGAAAGACACACGGGTCGAAATACCGATTTGGTGGATCAGCAGCGGCTCGAAAGCCCGAACTTGGCATAACGTTCTGATGCCAGCGGTAACAGCTTACAAATGTGAAATACAGGGACAGCTAGGGGACACCAGCAGCGAAATGAACTCAGTGTCCATGACAGTCGCTGGCCTGCCAGACATTCACTTGGGCCAAATCACGACACGACTCCCAGAGGAGACCACAGGCGGGCAGCACTTCACCTTGCACGGTTTTAAGAAACAGACCTATAAGTTGAACATGGAGCCCGGAGAGTGGCAAATCAGTCTTACGGCATCCCACGCGGAAGACGAGGGCCGCTGGCCTCTGTACCACATCCGTCTATCGCGAGCGGACGCCTCACCATTCAGTTTGCCTGAAGACATAGACAGCAGCATCACAAACGCTCTGACTAGATTTTTGTCTTTCCAATGTGGAAGATGGGTTGATGTGCCAACGATTGTATGCAACCCGGTGTTTAGCACGGTCAAAAAGCACTTGGTCCTGCGCGAAGGCGAAACAGACGAAGAGGTTCTTCGCGCGTTTCACGAATTCAGAACGTCAGAAGGACCATTTGCCCTGGATGAACTTGGTGTCTCGCTCCAGAACGCTCACGGCTTTGAGGACGTCTCAGGCACTGACATATTGGGGGGATCCTTTAGCAGCGAAGAAGCAACAATAAGCTTTGGCAAAGGAGACCCTACCGTAAGACTGGCGTGGGTAGGTAAATTGTCCTCACCGGATGAGTCGAGCTACAGCGAGGGGACTGCGGCAGACACAAGAGCGTGGCCCAGCCTGTTCAACGAGTTTTGGAGCCTGTACAACGAACCGGACGACCACGAGCACCTGAAAAACTGCCTGTACCACTACTTAGAAGCACAACGAGTTTTTGACGACGGCTCCTTTGGTCAAGCTTTGGTCGCAGCACAGTCAACCTTACAGGCACTAACCCGCTGGTGGAACGGGTCAGAGATAAGCTCTCGATTCGGACCGCCTGGGCCTACATTTAGCCAGTTGTTGATCAAGGCTGTACAAAAGGCGGAGTTGGGTCGAGACAGTGGACTGGTCATAGACGAAAAGGTGTTAGAGAATATAATCTCGAAAGCCTCCGGTTACCGGCACGACATTGACCATGGTAGAGGCGGAAATATCGAAGGGCACGAGCAAGATGTCGTAAACTGCCGAATGCACCACCATAATCTCGCTCGCTTGCTTATACTCGCCAAACTCGGCAATCGGGACCGGAACGCCAGAGGCTACTTCGCTGGCCCCATGTTCACAGAGGCGCCGAAATGACCATCCTCCACGCCCGCAGCGAGCCGCATTCACCGGACACCTGCGCTCCGTCCTGGTCGAGGCCAACCAGACGCTTACAGCGCACACGTCGCCGCAGGCTACTTCTACCTGTCAGCGGTCGACCGGGTCGCCGAACCACCTGCCAGCAATGAAGTCACCACTGGGCACCACGAATTTCGGGAGCGCGCATGACTGTCTATCACGCCAAGACCGACCCAGACCTGCTGACCCGGCTGCGGCAGATGCTGGGGAGCAGCGACCGCGCCGACATCGCCGTGGGCTACTTCTTTATGTCCGGCTTAGCGGAGGTGGTGGACGACCTGGCGAGACTGAACAAGACCCGCATCCTGGTTGGACGCGCCGACCGGCCCACGCTGGAAGCGGTGGCTGCCGGACTGCGGCAGACCAGCGCGCTGCGGGCCCAACTAGACGCCGACCAGACCGTCTCCCGCCGCCAGCGGCAGGAGGCCGCCGACGAAACTGTGTCCGGGATAGCCCAAGGCGTAGCGGCAATGTCCCAGACCGACGCCAACCAGGACGCAGTAGAGCGGCTGCGCCAATTAGTAGCCTCCGGCCTCTTTGAAATGCGGGCCTACCCCCGGGGATTCCTCCACGCCAAAGCCTACCTGTGCTGGTACGACAGCCACGCCGAGCCGGGCGCGGCCATGGTCGGCTCCTCCAACCTCAGCCTGGCCGGCTTCACCGGCAACACCGAACTCAACGTCCGCGTCACCGGCGACG
>CBDHDY010000012.1:0-52458 GCA_965261885.1 Dehalococcoidia bacterium | reverse complement strand
ACTCATGCCTTGCGCTGGACTATATTCTGAGTGTATTCACCCGGATCGTAGAGGGACTGCGGGTGTTCCCGGACCGGATGTACGCCAACATCGAGAGCAGCTTTGGCCTGGTCTTCAGCCAGCGTACTCTGCTGGAGCTGGTGGAAAAGGGAATGCCCCGCGAGGAGGCCTACAAGGTCGTCCAGGCCAACGCGGCCCGCAGCTGGGATGAAGGCCGCGACTTCCGCGATCTTCTCAGGGCGGATGGGACCGTCGCTGCGTATCTTACGCCGGGCGAACTGGAAGACCTGTTCGATTACGGTTACTACACCCGATATGTCGACGTCACTTTCCGGCGGTTGGGCTTGATGCCCGCCGCTGCACCCGAGGGAATGGTGCAAGAGACTGCCACTGCAGGCTGATAGCATCTTGGCATTGACCAACGGGGACACGTAATTCTGCGACCCTTGACGAGGAAACGGAATGATTATTGAGACTCCGCTGCCCGGACGGATGCACCGGGGTAAAGTGCGGGACACTTACGCCCTGGGCGGGGGCCGCCTGTTGATGGTGGCTACCGACCGCCTTTCGGCCTTCGACGTAGTATTGCCTACGGGCATTCCTGACAAGGGCCTGGTGCTGAACCGCATTTCGGCCTTCTGGTTTGGCAAGACGAGCCACATAGTTCCAAATCACCTGATCTGTCTGGCTGATTCACCCGAGGCCGCCACCCATCTGTCCGGTGGTAACGGGTCGGGACTTTCCGGGCCCATTCCCGCTGAGGTGGCCCAGCAGGCCATGGTGGTCAAGAGGGCCGAGCGTATCGACATTGAATGCATAGTTCGCGGCTATATCACCGGTTCAGCGTGGTCGGAATACCGTCGGCAGGAGACGGTTCAGGGGATGGAAATGCCAGCAGGCCTAGTGGAAGGCCAGCGCTTTCCTGAGCCGCTGTTCACCCCCACCACGAAGGCCGAGGAAGGACACGACGAAAACATGTCGCATCAGCAGGTGGTTGATATGGTCGGCACCGAGATGGCGGCCCTGCTTGAGAAGACAAGCAAGTCAGTGTACGAATTTGCCCACGACTATGCCCGTGAACGCGGGATCATACTGGCTGACACCAAGATGGAGTTCGGTACCCTCGACGGTGAGCTGATACTGATTGACGAGCTGCTGACCCCCGACTCAAGTCGTTTCTGGGATGCTGAAGGGTATAACCCGGGACGCTCCCAGCCAAACTTCGACAAGCAGTTCGTGCGGGACTGGCTTGACGAGCAGGGGTGGGACCATGAGCCGCCTGCTCCAGATCTTCCCGACGACATCAAATCGAAGACTACCGAGCGCTACCGCGACGCCTACGTGCGGTTGACTGGTGAAGCCCTGTAACTGGCAATTACTTTAATCGGAACAGTACGAACGGAGATACCCTTTGCCCGAGTCGAGACACCGCCGGAACCGGCGGCCCCGCAATCTTGAAATCCCACGCACAACGCAGCGGGGCGGCAACAATAAATTCATCCTGGTTGTTTCCATTGTCATTGCCGTACTGGTCATCGGAAGCTTTGCGGCGGTGCCCATTCTTCAGAGCATCCAGGGGCCAAGCGACTTCGACCTGGGCACGGCGGAAGCGTACGTTGATGGTGTAGGCCAGAAGCAGGAGGTCATGCCTTCAGTGAGACACGTCGACCTGAACGCCGACACATCCGACGACGACGTGATCTACAACTCATCGCCTCCCACCTCCGGCGACCATTGGAGCGCAGCCCAGAGTTGCGGCTTCTATACGGATCCGGTACTCGACGAACGGATCGTTCACAACCTGGAACACTCCAACATCGTCATCAGCTACAATCTGCCCAATGAGGCAGACGTCGAATCCCTGAGACAGATTTACAATGACCTCGACGAAAACTGGCGCAATCACTTCACGGTCGTACGCCCCTTTGACGGGATCGGAGAGGGTCAGATTGGCCTCTCCGCGTGGGGTGTGCTGGACGTGATGGACGGCGTCGATGGCGAGCGCATCCAGCGATTCTTTGAGCACTATGCCGGCAGGCTGGGTCCTGAGGGGGCGGTCTCCTGCCGGGGCGCCCAGTCCAGCATGCAGTCCTCCTGAGCCCGCCTACCCAGAACGTGATCGACAGAGTCCGTCCGATATCGCTAACCAGATGCCGTTTCCCGCAAGCGGGGCTGTTGGTCGTGTTATTTCTTGGGCTCATTGCCACCGTGGGCTGCGGTACGTCGGTCGAGGACACGGCGTCCACCGGTATCGGGCGTGAGCCGACAGGTGGAGAGATCAACAGAGCCTGTGGCGCTTTGGCCCAGCATGATTGGGACTATAATTCCGCGGCAGCCGGGTTCGCAGTTTCCGACCCAACCGTGGTTACTGTCATGGCGGCGATCGTTACCGTGGAGGGGGCGGGATCCGAAGAGTGGTGTTCCGAGAACGCCGAAACCGGGAGTGTCGGGACCGGAAATGCTGACACCGGGAATGCCGCGCCCCGGGGTGCCGCGACCGGGGATGCGGAGACCCGGAATGCCTCGACCGAGGATCCCGCGACTGGGAACGCCGATGCAGGGAATGCCGGGACCGAAAACGACCGCGAACGTTCGGCAGTGGTCATGTTAGGATCGGCGGCGACGTACGTTGAGGGTGTGGGCGAAAAGCAGGACATCATGCCAACCGTGAGGCACGTTGACCTGAACGACTCCGCCTCCGACGACTTCGTGACTTACAATTCTGTTCCGCCAACCTCGGGAGATCACTGGAGCACACCGGTGCGATGCGGCTTCTACATTCAGGCTGTGCCGGATGAATTGATTGTGCATAACCTGGAGCACTCCAACATAGTAATCAGTTACAATCTGCCCAGCGATGCGGATGTTGACGCGCTTAAAGACGTGTATGACGGTCTGAACGAAATCTGGCGAAATCATTTCACGGTAGTACGGCCTTACGGTGAAATCGAGGAGGGGCAGGTGGCACTTTCGGCCTGGGGTGTTCTGGATGTGATGGACGGGGGCGATGAGGAGCGCATCCTGCGATTCTTTAATCACTACGTAGGCAGCCTGGGGCCAGAAGGGGCAATATCCTGTCGCGGAACGTAGGGCAATAAGCCCGGTAGCTGAAGAATGACATTCTTGGCAAAAATTTATGTGACCCTCAAGCCCGCCGTGAGCGACCCGGCAGGTCAGACGGTGCTGGCCGCCCTGCAGCGCATGGGACACGACGAAGCCGTGGACGCCCGCATTGGAAAGTACCTGGAACTCAGAATCAACGGGATACCCATTGAAGCAGCACGGAAGTCGGTGGACGTGATGTGCCGGGACCTGCTGTCCAATCCTGTCATAGAGGACTACAGGTTCGAAATCGAGGAAATTGCTGTCACGTGAGTAGCGGTTGCAACACCCCATAAGTTACGCGCGGGAGTAAAAAATCATGACATACATTTATGCCGGAGCAGAGACCAGCGGGCTGTACAGGTTGGCGCCTGGGTCCGAGCAATGGGAAGAATTGACCAAGGGCCTGCCCGAATCGCCTTCAGTCTGCGGTGTCGCCATACACCCGGACAACCCTGAGGTGATCTTTGCCGGGACTCAGAACGGCCCCTACCGCAGCCTGAATCGCGGGGACAGCTGGGAACGAATGGACTATCCGAGAGTGGCTCCATCAGTGTGGAGCTTCATGTTCCGGCCGGGAGACCCCACAGTGATGTATCTGGGCACTGCCCCGGGCGAAATATTCCGCAGCATCGACAGCGGGGAGTCGTGGAGGCGCCTCGACGCCGCCACCATGGGGTCCAACGAGATCTCAATGTCCTTCCCCACCCGTGTCATCGCGCTGGCCGCCGATCCCAACTTTCCTGACGAAATGTACGCTGCACTGGAAGTCGCCGGCGTAATTCGGAGTTCCGACGGGGGCGACACCTGGGAGGAGATCACGGGCAGCCTGGGACCCAGCGAGGACACGCTGGACCTTCATGGCATACAGTGTGCCGCTGCATTACCCCACGTGGTGTTCATCACCACACGCCAAGGCCCGTTCATCGGCCCCGACCGCGGTTCCGAATGGATACCGGTGGACTTCGGGCACTTTTCCGAGGTCACCTACACTCGGGACCTTAAGGCCGCGCCTCACGACCCCAACATGCTATATGTCTCCATCGGGGCGGCGGCCCGCAGCAACACCGGCGCGCTATACCGCAGCCGGGACCTGTTCAAAACATTTGAGCGGGTCGACCAGGGCATCACGGCCAACTCCACCATGATGTCCGTCTCGGTGGACCCTCGGTCGCCGTCCCATATCGCCTGCGCCGCCAGGGACGGCCAGGTTTTCCGCACCAGCGACGACGGCGCAACGTGGAGCAGCCACCCGCTGCCCGAGAAGGCCCTGGAGGTCCGGGGCATAGCAGCGGGGTAGTTGCGACTACCCTTGATACAACGCGATTCTCGGGGGCGCACGGCTGTGCGCCCCTACAAATTGATGGCCCATGAAATCGGGGTCAGACAGGAAGGCGCGAACTGTGGCGGCCTGATTTGAATCAGCACTCTGGAATTGAACACAGCGCCAGTGGGGATCCACCTCCACTGCTTGAGCTGCGCGACATCACCAAGGTGTTTCCAGGAGTCGTCGCCAACGACGGCATAGACCTGCGGGTGGCAGGTGGCGAGATCCACGCTGTCCTCGGAGAGAACGGCTCTGGAAAGAGCACGCTCATGAAGGTCATCTACGGATACCACTCTCCCGATTCTGGCACGATCTCCATCGATGGTCGCCCGGTCCACCTTTCATCTCCCGCCGACGGGCGGCGGCTGGGCATTGGGATGGTGTTCCAGGACTTCTCTCTGATTCCCGCCTTGTCGGTGGTGGAAAACGTGGCCCTGTTCTTGCCGCGTCAGGGACGCCTGATCCGCCGCAAGTCCCTGGTCCAGCAGATCGAACGGTTCGCAGAATTGTACGGCCTGGATATCGACCCGCGTCGACGAGTTGATGAGCTGTCCCTCGGAGAGCGTCAGCGGGTCGAGCTAATCAAGCTGCTACTGGCTGAGGCCCGGGTTCTCATATTCGATGAACCCACCAGTGTACTTGCCCCGCACGAGGTCGACGGGTTGTTTCGCGTGTTCGACTCCCTCAAGAACAATGGATTCTCGATACTATTCATCACCCACAAAGTACGGGAAGCCCTCGCGGTTGCCGACAATGTGACCGTCCTGAGGCGAGGCAAGGTGGAGGTGAGTGCGCCTCGCAGCGCCTTTGACAGCGAGAAACTCGTTGCCGCCATGGTTGGAGCAGGGCCTGAGGAACAATCGCGGGGCTATCAACGCTCTGGCGGCGCAGGAGAAGCCGCCCTGGAATTCCGTGGCGTCAGGACTGGAAGTGAATCCGGCGGCCAGAGGCTCGACAACTTCAGCTTCCGGGTCTGCCAGGGAGAGATCCTGGGAGTGGCCGGTGTGGCGGGCAACGGTCAGCGCCTGCTGGGAGAGGTCATTCTTGGTCTGGAACAGGTGAGGGGCGGCTCAATATTGCTCTTTGGCCATCCACTGACTGGCCATGGGCCGTCTCATGCTCTGGCAAGAGGGGTGTCGATTATTTCCGAGGACCCTTTGGCAGACGCCATGGTTGCCGGTATGCGGGTGGACGAAAATCTGCTCCTGTCCAGTCTGGCCCGGGGCCGTGCGGAGGGATTCTGGCTGGATAAAGGGAGCATCGCTGGCAGCGCCGATGAAGTGCGTGCCAGTTTCCCGCTTCAGATGGCCGACCCGAGCGCCCAGGTGCGACACCTCTCGGGGGGCAACATCCAGCGGGTGATGCTGGCGGGAGAGCTTAGCCAGGGCGCCACCGTGTTCCTGGCCTACTACCCGACCCGCGGCCTGGACGTATTGAGCGCAGAATCCACCCGCAGGCTGTTGCTGGAGCGGCGCGACGCCGGCGCCGCCACGGTGCTGGTGTCTGAGGACCTGGACGAATTGCTGGCTTTGAGTGACCGCCTGCTGGTGATGTACCAGGGCAGAGTGGCTGGCGAGTTTGATTCCAGCGACGCCTCGATCCGGGAAATTGGCCTGCTTATGACCGGCCACCTGGCTGCCGTGCCAGGGCAATGAGTCCATTTGCACGTCGGGGCGAGGATCTTTTGAGAGGTGGGGCAGCGCTCTGGTACCAGGGGCCCCTGGCCGGTGGGGAATCGGCCGTCCGTCCGGTACTGGGAGTAGTTCTCGCCCTTGGCGTCTTCGCCGTGTTCCTGAAGATGACGGGGCACGACCCCCTGGAAGCGTTCATCAGAGGCTGGGGCGGAGTTATCGGCAGCTCTCTGGGCCTGAGCGAGGTCGGGGTGACGATGATCCCCCTCTTGCTCACAGCCCTGGCCACGGCCATACCAACCCGCGTGGGCCTGGTCAATGTTGGCGGTGAGGGACAGTTGTACATGGGGGCCCTCACTGCCACCGGGGTAGCGCTCTTTTTCCCGGTTGGGCAAATCTGGCTGATGCTCCCGGTGATGGCCCTTGCCGGGTGTGCCGGAGGCGGGCTGTGGGCAGCGATGGCGGCACTGCTCAGGCGGTGGCGAGGCGTGAACGAGGTGATTTCGACGCTTCTTGCCAACTATATCGCCATACTCGTGGTTGACGTTTTCGTTTTCGGCCCATGGAAGAACCCGCATGGCCTGGGATACCCGTACACGATCCCTTTTGACACCGCGGCCATCTTTCCGGCAATCGCCGGGTCCAGATTTCACTGGGGATTCATTGCGCCCCTGCTCGCACTGCTGGTGACTTATGTCATTCTGAACCGTACGATCTGGGGATTCAAAATGCGTGCCGTGGGAGGCAACCCCGAGGCGGCCCGAAGACGGGGCATCGCGGTCGACAGGTACGTGATCGCCGCGATGATAGCAGGGGGGGCCATGGCTGGGCTGGCTGGGATGGTGGAAGTGTCGGGAATTCACCACGACCTGCGTCCGGGGATATCCAGCAACCTGGGTTATCTGGGTCTGCTGGCCAGCTGGCTGGCCGGCCACAACCCGGTAACAATCGTCGCTGCCTGCCTCCTGATTGCAGTGTTCCTGGTGGCGGGAGACGTGCTGCAGCTCACTGTTGGCCTCCCGGCGGCGGCGGGGCTGGTCCTCATCGGCCTGGCCCTGTTCTTCGTGCTGGGACTCCGCCGGGTGGAACGGCGGGCGCTGTGAGCACGTTCTGGCTGGTAATCAGCGGCACCTTGACTGGAGCAGTTGGCCCGGGCATATCGGTGCTCTACGCAGTTTACGGCGAGCTGATTACCGAGCGGGCTGGTCGCATCAACCTGGGCATGGAAGGCTGCATGCTCGTGGGTGCCTGTTTCGGGTTCCTTGCCACAGCGGAAACCGGCTCGGCAGCCATCGGTATTCTTGCGGGTATTGCAGCAGGGGCATTGGCTTCTTCAATCCATGCCTGCCTCGTGATATATCGCGACACCAACCAGCTCGCGACCGGGCTGGCGCTCACCATTTTCGCCGGGGGAGTGACGGCCTACGTGGGACGCGGCTATGTGGACAATATCATCGAAGGTTTGAGTCCCATTGCCATCCCCGGGTTAGCCGATGTCCCGGTCCTGGGAGAGGCTCTTTTCCGGCAGGACATCCTGGCTTACATCGCTTACGGAATCGGGCCGCTGCTCTGGTTCATCCTGCAGTACACCCGCTGGGGACTCAGCCTTCGGGCTGTGGGGGAGAACGCGGCGGTTGCCTTCGCTGCCGGACGCAACCCCGCGATACTGCAACTGGTGGCCATCATCCTGGGAGGCGCGCTGGCCGGCCTGGGCGGGACCCAGCTCTCTGTGGGGCTGACACACACATGGTCCGAGGGCATGACCGCTGGAAGAGGATTCATCGCTGTGGCACTGGTCATCTTTGGCCTCTGGTCCCCGTTGCGGGGTATGGTGGGTGCGCTGCTGTTTGGCGGAGCGGTGGGCCTGCAACTGCAGCTGCAGGCCCTGGGAGCGCCGGTCTCGCCATTCCTGCTGGACATGCTGCCCTACGTTCTCACGCTCGGGGTACTGGCGGTCTGGACCGGCGCTGCGGACCGGGCCATGCCCGAAGGCCTTAAGAGCATTCTGAGGGCCTGATGGCCGTCGCCTGCCGTCGCCGTGGATACGTTGCAATCGGGGCTGGGCTACTGTAATTTATAGGGCGATGAGGTTCTCAGAGAGGACGTAGTGATTACCTATAACTGCACCATCCAGGAAGGGGTGATACCCGAAGAGCAGCGCCGGATACTGAACGAGAGGCTGATCCAGATCGGAACCCGGGTACTAGGCGTCACTCCCGACGACATCTCTGTGAACTACGAGGTAATTCCCCGGGGATTCGGCTACCGGGGAGGCGGGCTCTCCACCTCCTCGTCTGTCAGGAGTCGCATACCCGACGGCATTTCCCAGGAAAAGCGGGTCGAGTTCATGCAGGCAGTCCAGGATATGTGGATGGAAGTCACCGGACAGACCACCGCCGAATTGGTGGTGGGCGCCGCTGACGCCAGCTATCGTTTCTACCAGGAATAGGCCAACCAATCCAGGAACAGGAGAGAACCCATGCCTATCTACCGGTTTAAAGTCCCCCAGGGTTCCGTTTCCAGCGAACAGAGAGAGAAAGTGGCTGTGGATGTTACCGACATTCACTGCGGTTCAACCTTGGCGCCTCGCCACTTCGTCCACGTTTATTTCGACGAACAGCCGGAGGGCGCGTCGGAATACCCGACCCGTTACTATCTCGACGCAATCAACCGCGCCGGCCGGCCGCAGGAAGTGAAGGACAAGCTGCTGAACGACCTGCTCAACGCGTTCGTCAGGCATACCGGCGTGTCCCGCGACCTGATCAGCGGCCGCATCGGCGAAACACCCGCTTCGTGGGTCATGGAGGGCGGTCTCGTGCTGCCCGAGCCGGGACAGGAAACCGCCGAGTGGTACGCTGAAGTTACCGCTGACTAGATAGTTGAAGGATGATTGCTGTGCTGTCAGGACTGTTCTCCAAGATCCGGTTCCCCCACACTGCAGTCCTGACGGCGATCCTCGCCGTCATGGTCGCTGCAATGCTGGCCTGCGGCGGTGAGGAGGAAGTGGCCACCTCCACCCCAGCCCCGGAGGCCACAACCGCCCCCACCAGCCCTGCGGAGCAATCCGTAGCGGATACCCCGGCTCCTGAAGCCCCAGAATCCTCTGACGCACCTTCTCTGGCCCCTCCTACAGTGGAGGACCTGGGAGGGGGCTCACCGGAACTGTTCATCCGGGTCTTCGACGAGGGCCGTGAGGGCAGCAACTTCCGGCCGACCAGCGAGTTCGCCGCCGCCGCACAGCCTCTCGCCGAAGGCGAGAAGCTGAAGGTCGGAATCATTTTTGTGGGTTCACAGCAGGATCTGGGCTGGAACCAGGCCTCCGCGGCGGGCGCCGATTACCTCGAACAAGTCTTTGACGACGTCGAAGTGCTGCGCGCTGAGAACATCGCGGAGACCGTCGATGTACAGGCGGTGGCCGAGCAGATGATCGAGCAGGGTGCGACCATCGTCATACCCACCAGCTTCGGCTACTCCGACCCGATCAAATCCATCATCGACAAGCACCCCGAGGTGATGTTCCTTCACCTGGGCGACCTGGAGATCTTCGAGAACTACGGTTCGTTCTTCGCCAATATCTGGCAGTTGGAATACGCAGCCGGGCGTGCCGCCGGTGAAGCAACCACGAGCAACAAGCTGGGATTCATTGCCGCCTTCCCCATCCCGTCCAGCCTGCTTAACATCAACGCCTTCCATCTCGGGGCGCAGTCAGTCAACCCCAACGTGGAGACCACTGTGGTGTTCACCAGCGACTGGTGCGACCCGGCCAAGCAGGTCACTGCAGTCAGCACTATGACCGATGTCGGGGTGGACGTGCTTTCGCTGCAACAGGACTGCACCAAGACGGTGGTCGAGGCAGCCGAGCGCGCGGGGGTGTGGGTGACCGGCTTCCACTATGATGCCAGCGCCGCCGCACCGAACTACTGGATCACGGGCGCGACCTGGAACTGGGGGCCGATAATGGCCCAGGTGGTGCACGAGATCCGCACCGGCGTCTATCGCAGTTCCGTGAAGCTGGCTGGCATAGATGCTGGCTGGGCCAAGCTGGCCTCCTTCGGCGGCGGAGTTGACGACGAGACGCGGCAACTGGTGCTGGACACGGTTGAGGGACTGCGCGACGGCAGCATCTCGCCGTTCACCGGGCCCATCTACGACCAGGACGGTGAGGTGCGCATCGCCCAAGGCGAGACGGCCACCGACGAATACCTGCAGGGCGTTGACTGGCTGGTTCAGGGCATCGTGGGCCGTACGAATTAGACCGCCGGTTCTCCGAGACAGCACAGACCCCCGGTCATCCGCGGACAGGTACGGGATGACCGGGGGTCTCTGTTTGGACAGGGTGGCCGGCAGTGGCCGCTCAGGCGGTTTCCATCTGGCTGGCGGCCTGCAGCCCCAGCTCCTCGACTGCCATCTCCCGCATCCGGAATTTCTGAATCTTGCCTGTCACCGTCATTGGGAACTCACCGGTGACCTTGACGTAGCGGGGAATCTTGTAGTGGGCAATCTTCCCCCGGCAGAATTCCCTGATTTCCTCGGCGTCGGCGGTCTCGCCCGGCTTCAGCATCACCCAGGCCATCACCTCCTCGACGAAACGCTCGTCGGGGACACCTATGACCTGAACGTCGGAGATTTTCGGGTGGGTGTAGAGGAACTCTTCGACCTCCCGAGGGTAGACGTTCTCACCGCCCCGGATAATCATGTCTTTCAGACGGCCAGTGATCTTGTAGTAGCCGTGTTCGTCCACCTCGGCAAGGTCGCCGGTGTGGAGCCAACCCTCCTCGTCGATGGCCGATGCGCTGGCATCGGGCAAGTTATAGTATCCAAGCATGACCATGGAACTGCGGGCCTGCAGCTCCCCCTGGACACCGTGGCCGACCTCCTTGGCAGTCTCGGGGTCGACGACACGCGCCTCCACGCCTGGCAGCACCTTGCCGACGGTGGACACCCGGCGTTCGATGGAGTCGGAGGTCAGTGTCTGGGTGATGACCGGAGAGTGCTCGGTCTGGCCATAGGCAATGGTCATCTGGTGGGCGCCCATACGATCTATGACCTGCCTCATAACTTCGATGGGGCACGGCGAGCCGGCCATGATGCCGGTGCGCAGCGACGAAACGTCGAAACTGTCAAACTCAGGATGGTCTAGCTGCGAGATAAACATCGTCGGAACGCCGTAGAGGGCAGTGCACCGTTCCTGTTCCAATGCCTGCAGTGTTTTGAGAGGATCGAAGTGCTCTGCGGGAATGATGATCGCCGACCCGTGGGTGATGCAGCCCAGGTTGCCCATCACACAGCCGAAGCAGTGGTAAAAGGGCACGGGGATGCACAGGCGGTCGGCTTCGGTCAGCTCGATGCAGTCGCCCACGTAGACCGCGTTGGCCACCAGGTTGTGGTGGGTGAGCATCGCGCCCTTGGGGTTCCCGGTGGTGCCGGAGGTGTACTGGATGTTCACCGGATCGTCCGGCCTGCACTCCGCCTGCCTGGCAGCCAATTGCTCCCCTGAGACCTCGTTATGCCTTGCCACCAGATCCGCCCACGACCACATGCCTAGGGGCGTTTCGGGGTTTCCACCCTCACTGTGCGGCGGGATGTGTATAACGTGGCGCAAGTAGGGGAACCTGGGGCTGCGCAGTTCGCCCGGATTGGCCTCCCTGATCTCCGGGACCACTTCGTTGAGCATTTCGACATAGTCGGAGTTACGGAATTTGCCGATTAGGATCAGGGCGTTGGCTTCGGATTGTTCCAGCACATAGGCCAGCTCATGGGTGCGATATGCCGGGTTGACGTTGACCATCACGGCGCCAATTTTGGCTGTGGCAAACTGGGTGAGCACCCATTCGGTGTAGTTGGTGGACCAGATGCCCACGTGCTGCCCGCGCTGGATTCCCAGAGCCATCAAACCGCGAGCGATGCGGTCCACCTCGTCACGGAATCCGGCGTAGCTGAATCTTTCGCCGGTCTCGAAATTGACGAGAGCGTCACGGTCAGCGAATCGCTCCGCCTGCCGGTCCAGCATGTCACCGATGGTGCTGTTGATGTCTATTCCACTGGCGGTTTTGTTGATACCAGCGCTATCAGTCATATAGCTGCCTCTATCGCATCATTATAAGGCGATGAATCGATTACGCTTGTTTCATTCGGACGAAGGCGTTCCAGCCTGATTATACTTGAGCGGAGCAACCGGACAAACCAGACGAACGCCCGCCGTGGCGTTGTAGAATGAGCGGCAACATCGGGTGTGGTTACACCGACGACCTCCATATATAACTCGCGAGAAAGAGATGAGACAGACGACCTCAGAATTGATCTTCAGTGGAGCACCACCGGAAGATGTGACAAGCGTAGTCCAGATTGTCAAAAGGAGCTTCCGCACGGGAGTGGAAGCGATTCCCATGTCAACGCACGTAATGGTCGAAAACCGAGCGTACAACGCCCAATACAGGTTTCTCTATGAATTGACGCCCTCAGAGACCGTTTCCGGCCACAAGGTCGCGCTGACCACCAAGGCGTCCCGCGATCACCTCGGAGTGCACGAGCCGTGCTACGGCCACATCCTCAGCTCCTGCGTCTATGAGAACAACGCGGACGTTCCCATCGGCAACCTGACCGCACCACACATAGAGGCGGAGGTCGCCTTCGTGCTGGGTGAGGACCTGCGAGGGCCCGGTGTAACACCCGTAGACGTCATGCAGGCCACTCTGGGCGTCATTCCGTCCCTGGAGCTGGTGGACCTGAAGGTCAAGGGCGAAGGCATCAGCGCCACCGACGTCATCATCCACAACGCGCTGCACGGCGGACTGGTGGTGGGATCACGCCTGCACTCCCTGAACGGACTGGACCTGCAGTACGAGGGCGTGACGGTGGAGTTCAACGGCGAGTTGCACGGCTCTGGCACGGGCTTCGAGGTGATGGGAAATCCCATCAACCCCGTGGTGTGGCTGGCCAACAAGCTTGCGGAGTTTGGAGACTACCTGCGGGCGGGTGAGACCATCATTTCCGGATCTATGGTCACCCCTGCAGAACTGAAGCCGGGAGACTCCGTGATCGCGACCTATTCCCACATGGGCAGCGTCGGTGCCCGGTTCGTGCCGTAGCCTCCGGAAATCCACAACAGGAGGAACACCCTTACCCTAACCTTCTTCCCCTGGTAGAGGGAAATATTGGGAGGACTATATGGCTTGGGAATTTGAGCTGGTTGCAGGACCATACGGCGGGACCACCGAAGGGCCGGTCTGGGACGGTCGGGCCCTGCTGTTTACTGACATACCCAACAGCCGGATCATGCGCTACGACCATCATACCGGCGAGTGCACCGAATGGCGCACCGGCACAGAAGGCACAAATGGCCTGAACTTCGACACGCAAGGCAACCTCTACGGTTGTTCCGGCGGCGGGCGGCGCATCCTGCGCTTCAACGCCGACGGCACGGCCACCTCCCTACCCACCCTGCTGGAGGGCAAGCGGCACAACCGTCCCAATGATCTGGCCATCGACCGAAAGGGGCGTATCTGGTTTACCGACCCGGCGGGCCAGATTCCCCCAGAGGAGCGGGAGCTGGACCATGCCTCGGTGCTGCGCCTCGATCCTGACCCCGGTGCAGAGGGTGGCTGGACTCTGCACCGCATGACTTTCGACACCTGGGCACCCAACGGCCTCCTGTTTTCGCAGGACGAGAGGACGCTGTATGTGGTGCAGAGCGATTACCAGGGAACCCGTGACCTGCGCGCCTATCCGTTGCAGTCCGACGACTCCCTGGGCGAGCCGCTGGTGCTGCACGAGTTTGGCCGGGACTTTCGAGGTGTCCACCGCGGGCTCGACGGGATGTGCCTGGACGTGGACGGCAATATCATTGCTGCCGGAGGATGGCGACAGGCCGGTCCCGGACCCCTGATCCACGTGTTCGCCCCTTCTGGACGCATCATTAAGACGCACCCTGTGCCCTTTGACTGGCCAACCAACTGCGCCTTCGGCGGCCCGGCTCTGGACACGCTTTACGTCACCACCCACGGTGGGCACTTGCTCCGGGTAAACAGCACCGGCCGCCGGGGTTATAGCAATTTCCCCCCATAGGTGTTTCAAGAGGGAGTACCCGCCCAGCACGCCGGGACGCCCTCTGACACTCATTCATCCCCCGTTTCTCATTATGTAAACAATTGAAAACATGTCCAGGAGGTGATTATGACAACTGAACAGGCGAGTCTTGCTCCCGTCGAGGAGGTCTTCGACGTCATCGGCACACGGCCTATCCGACACGATGGGCCGGACAAGGTGACCGGCCGCGCCCGGTACGCCGCCGACATTCACCCGCCGGGTTGGCTGGTTGGCAAGATCCTGCGCAGCCCCCACGCCCACGCCGTCATTCGGAGCATCGATACCTCCCGTGCCCTGGCAGTACCGGGCGTAAAGGCCGTTGTGACTTCCGCTGACCTGCCCGACGTCTCTGCGGAGATAGCCGATCAGGAGGAGGGATCGACGGTCAATTACGGCTTTTATAGCCGCAACGTGATGGCCCGCGAGAAGGCCCTGTACGTGGGACATGCCATCGCCGCTGTGGCAGCTACCTCGGCAGCCGCCGCGGAGGAGGCGCTTGGGGCCCTGGTTGTGGACTATGAAGTGCTGCCTCCTGTTCTAAACGCTGACGACGCCATGCGCGACGACGCGCCCATCCTCCACGACCGGTTGGTTACGCTGGCGAATCCGGGTATGCGACAGGGTGGCTGGGGCGACGCCAACGCCAAGCCCAGCAACATATCGAACCGGTTCGAGTTCCGGCTGGGCGAACCGGAGGCCGGATTTGCCGAAGCCGACGTAATTGTCGAAAGGGAGTTCCACACGCGGCCAGTACACCAGGGCTATATCGAACCCCACTCGGCCACTGCGCAGTGGAGCACCGACGGCAGCGTGACCATCTGGGCCAGCAGCCAGGGCCACTTCGCGCTGCGCGATCACACGGCGGCCATCCTCGGTGTCGGTGTGTCGCGACTCAAGATCGTACCCATGGAGATTGGTGGCGGGTTCGGAGGCAAGGGGCAGGGCGGCTGTTACCTGGAGCCGGTTGTCGCGGCCCTCTCCCGCAAGTGCGGGCAGCCGGTCAAGATCGCCATGAGCCGTCCCGAGGTGTTCGAGGGCACGGGTCCCACCTCGGCCAGCCACATCCGCGTCAAGCTGGGCGCCACCCGCGAGGGCAAGCTAGTTGCGGCGGATTGCACCCTTGTTTACGAGGCCGGAGCATTCCCTGGCTCACCGGTGCCGTCTGGCTGCCGTACCATGCTGGCCCCCTACGAGGTCCCCAACAGCTTCATCGAGGGCATCGACGTGGTGGTAAACACCCAGAAGGCGGCGGCCTACCGCGCCCCCGGCTCGCCCACCGCGGCCTTCGCAGCAGAGTCGGTCATCGACGAAATCTGCGAGCAGATCGGCATGGACCCGGTGGAGTTCAGAATGCGCAATGCCGCCAGGGAGGGTTCGCGCCAGCCCACTGGCCCCGTTTACCGCAAGATCGGCTTTGTTGAAACACTGCAGGCTGCAATGGAACACCCGCATTTGGCCGAACCGCTCACTGGCCCCAATCGCGGACGCGGCATCGCGGCGGGCGCCTGGTTCAACAGTTCGGGCCCGGCCAGCGCCGTGGCCAGCGTCAACCCGGACGGCACCGTCAGCCTCATCGAGGGCTCCCCAGATATCGGCGGCTCCCGCGCCGCCATGGCCATGCAGGTCGCCGAGGTTCTGGGCATTCCGGTGGAGACGATAAAGCCGTCGGTGGTGGATACCGACTCCATCGGCTACAGCTCGGGGGCCGGCGGCAGCGGCGTCACGTTCAAGATGGGCACAGCCTGCCACGACGCGGCCCAGGACATCAAGCGGCAGGTGATCGAGCGGGCCGCCCGCATCTGGGACGTTTCGCCCGATGACGTCGAGTACAACAAGGGCGTGCTGTCTCACAAACAAGACCCCGAACTGAGCATCACCTTTCAGGCCCTGGCCCCGCGGCTGAACGGCACCGGCGGTCCCATCGTGGGGCGGGCCACGGTCAACCCCGGCGGTGTTGGCAACGCCTTCGGGTTGCACATCGTGGACGTCGAGGTCGACCCCGACACCGGCAAGGTAACCATCCTGCGCTTCACGGCGCTGCAGGATGCGGGCCGGGCGATCCACCCCAGCTACGTGGAGGGGCAAATCCAGGGCGGCGTGGTGCAGGGTATCGGTTGGGCCCTGAACGAGGAGTACTTCCTGAACGATGAGGGCCGGATGCTGAACTCCAGTTTCCTCGACTACCGGATGCCGACCAGCCTCGACCTGCCGATGATCGATACGGTCGTGGTGGAAGTGCCGAACCCCGGCCACCCCTACGGAGTGCGCGGGACGGGCGAGGTGCCGCTGGTGCCGCCGCTGGCTGCCATCGCCAATGCCGTATCGCGCGCCATCGGCAACCGCCTGACTGACCTGCCGATGACACCCGGCCGGATTCTGGAAGCGATCGGCTATTAGAGGCACCCCAGGCACAGATATCAAGGGGCCGGAACTGAACAGTTCCGGCCCCTTTGCTATGTGAACTCCAGACTCTGCTGGTGCTCTCAGTGAATTCACCTGCCGCTTCCCCTTTCGCCAAGTGCAGAAGCCTTTCTGGTAGCGGTCACTGGCCCGACAGGTTATGTTTACTAAGATTTGACACCTGTTTGAATTATTTTATGTCCAGTTACGGAGTCCTCTGGAAGGGGTCGGTCAGCTCCAGTTCCTCGCCGATCTCACGCAGCGCGGGCAAGACCTCCTGGCCCATAAGTTCCAGGCAGCGCATGGTGTCCTCGTGGCTGATGGTACCGTCGTTGGTCCAGATGGACAGGATGCCGGGGCGCATTATTGACAGCACCTCCCGCAACTGCTTGATGACGGTCTCAGGGCTGCCAATGATCCAGCGCTTCGAGTCTAGGATCGAGTCGTAGGCCGCCGTGTCCAGGCCCCCGACGCGGAAGGGGTCGGAGCGGATCTGCTCTCGAATGCGCAGGTAGCGCGGGTCCTGGCTGGCGCTGGCGTAGCCCACCGGCGACTGGTAGTCGCGGGGCAGTGGGATGCGGCCGACGCCGATGTTCCCCGTCATGTAGCCCTTGCCAACCTCCTGGGCCTTCTCGTCGGTGTCCTGCACGTGGATGCGGACGAGGTAGCCCAGGTGCTCGGGACCCGGCTCGTAGCCCACCTGGCGAGCGTTCTCGGCGTAAATTTCCTTCATATCCTGGGTGGACTGGATGTCGGTTTCGAGGAAGATGTAGGGATAGCGGTGCTCGGCGCACCAGACCAGGGTTTCCGGACTGCCGGTGCCGGGGATCCAAACAGGCGGATGCGGCTTCTGCATCGGCACCTGGAACGGATTGACCACGCGGAAGTGGTAATGCTTCCCCTCCCAGCGCCACGGCCCGGGTTCAGTCCAGGTCTTTATGACCAGGTCGTGGGCTTCCTCGAACCTCTCGCGGTTGAACAGCGGGTTGGTGTTGGAGGCGAGGCTTTCCACGCCTGTTCCGCGAACGAATCCGGATACGAGGCGCCCGCCGGAGATCATGTCGATCTCGGCCAGTTCTTCGGCCAGACGGATGGGGTTGTCGAAGATTGGCAGGGGGTTGCCAAGTAGCACGATTTTGGGCTTCTTGGTGATTCGGGCGAGGATTGCCGCCTCGAGGTTCATCGTGGCGCCGAGGCAGGTGGGCGTGTTGTGGTGCTCGTTGAGCATCAGACCGTCGAAGCCCACTTCCTCCGAATATTCATACTCGTCGAGGTACATGTTGTAGAGCTGGGAGCCGCGCTGCGGGTCGAAATTGCTGTTGGAGAAGGTAAGACGCACTGCCTGGTTGGGGCTGTTGCGTACGGCCTCCTCCGTGTAGTCCATGTAAGCTCGCTCGGTAAACCGCATCAGGAACATGGGTTGCCTCCTAAGTGTTGACTGCTGGCAGTGGGCCGACTAGAAGGCCCGGGGAGGGAACACCCGACGATAGACACCGGGAGAGCCGGGGGCGTGGCCGTAGGTACCGCCAATGAAATCGTTCATCTTGTCCTGGCCACGCTGTTTCTCCCAGGCCAGGGTCTCAGGCACCTTCTCGTGCTCGAACTCGTACATGGTCAGATACCTGGGTGCGCCCTCGACGGCGTGGTAGCGGCGGACGAACATGCAGCCCGGAATCTGCAGGTTGCCCGGGGTGCGGACATTGTCGTAATACTCGTTGTACTTGGCCTCCAGCTCGGCAGGAACGTCCATCCGCCCGATCTGGAGCGCAGGAGCCATGCCCCGGCCCAGCGTATCGGGGTCGTCGCCACCCTCGGGGTAGATCTGAGAGTACACATTTCGGACATAGCCGCGTCCGATTGTGCCGGGACCCATGCGCTGGGTCCAGGGCGTCGGGTTGTTGCTCATCCGCAGGTACTCGTCGGACTGCATAGCCTCGGCCGATTCCAGCTCATACACGGCTAGGTAGCGCGGGCCTCCCTTCAGCGCCTCATATCGGGCGCCGTCCAGAAAGCCGGGGGCACTGAGCCGCTCCGGAATGTGTTCCTCGTTGTACCAGCGGTTGAATTCGGCGTCATGCTCAATGTCCACGTCGACGTAGACCATCAGCAGGGCCGTGCCTTTCTTTTGGGCCATTCAGCCTCCCTATTTCCCTCCATCAGGTGGAGAGGGTTAGTTGTCGGTGACCTCAAAGGACAGGTAAGCGTAGCGGAGGAATATGCCGCCACGAGGCTCCGCCAGCGGCCCGTTGGCGACCAAGACGGCAATCACGTAGCTCGCGCCCGGCTCGGCGGCGGTGGCAAGTTCCACACGCTGGGGAGCGTTCAGGCCGGGGATGCTACCGGTGTTCCGGTCGATTTCACCATTGACCCACACCTCCCCGTAGTTGTCGGCGTTGGTCTCGAACCACAAGCGAGCCCCGGCCACCGGCAGGCCGCCGTTGACCGCCTCCGGTAGCTCCACCCTGATGCGGTACCAGGCGAAGGTAAAACCCACAGACAGGCTCTGGCGTACGTTGTCGCACACGTCCCAACCGGAATCATCGTAGTCGGCCAGGCGGGCCGGGGTTGCCAGCAGCTGGGCTGTCAGACCCTCGTTGGGATCGCCGGGCACCAGCCCGGGAGCGACCCGCCACTGTCCGTTCACTTGCGCCCTGTCGGCGGCGTTGTTTAGGTCCAGGGCAACTCTTGGCATTGCACCCCTCCGCTGTGTCGTATACGCGGCGATTATAGCCGTCAGTGAGGCACATTGGACAATGGCGCCTACAGACTTAAGGGACCTCTATCGCACGGTCGATTCAAGCGTCGACGGCCCGGGGTCGAAGGCCCAGGTTCGAGATGCGAAGGGTTTCTTGCCTACGCATGTGCAACTATGCCTATAATCCTTCCAACAAAATGAAAAATGCCCAAAATGACGCAATCAACAGGAGGACACCGAATGGACGTTTACCAGTGCATCAGATCGCGGTTGACGGTGAGGAGCTTCAAGCCCGAACCAGTGCCGGAAAGTGTGATCCGTCGGATGCTGCAGGCGGCGCGGTGGTCGCCCAGCGCCCGCAACCGCCAGCCCTGGAACTACATCATTATCCAGAACCGGGAGACCCTGGAGCAGATCGGTGGCATCGCCTCCTCGGGCGGGTTCATAGGCGCCGCACCGCTGGCGGTGGCCGTGGTAATGGACCGGGGCGGCCGCCCCGAGTTCGACGCCGGACGGTCCCTGCAGCAGATGGAACTGGCCGCCTGGTCTCTGGGCGTCGGGGGGTGCACCGCAGGTGTTCGCGGCGAGGAGAACGACAGGGTCAAGGAGCTGCTAGGCATCCCTGAAGACAAGGACTTGGTGACGGTAGTGGCCTTCGGATATCCGACGGATGAGGCCGCCTCCAGTACAAAACTGCGAAAGCCAATCTCGGAATTCGCCCACAGTGAGAAATTCGGGCAGAGTTACGCAGCCTGATTTTCATATCAGCCAGGAGTTGAATAATGCGACTGGAAAATAAAGTTGCCGTAATCACGGGTGCCGCCGCCGGGGTCGAGGGTCAGCTGATGGGGTTTGGCGGGGCTGCTGCCCGTATGTTCGCTCAGGAGGGCGCCAAGGTCGTGCTGACCGACATCAAGGTGGAAATGGGGGAAGCTGCTGCCGCCCAGATTCGCGAGAACGGCGGGGACGTGTTCTTCATGGAGCACGACGTCACCGATGAGCAGCGCTGGCAGGAGATAATTGCCGAGACGGTGGCCCGTTACGGCAAGCTGGACGTGCTGGTCAACAATGCCGGCACCGGCGCCCGCTTCACCGTTGAGGAGACCAGCGTCGCCGACTGGGACGGCCAGATGAACGTGCATGCCAAGGGTGTCTTCCTTGGCACCAAGCACGCCATCCCCGAGATGAGGAAGGCCGGGGGCGGGTCGATCATCAACATCTCCTCCATCTATGGCCTGGTGGGGAGCGGGACCTCCACCGCCTACCATGCCGCCAAGGGCGCGAGCCGTATCTTCACAAAGTCGGCTGCCATCCAGTACGCCTCTGAAAACATCCGGGTGAACTCAGTGCATCCCGGCTACTGCTGGACGCCGCTGACCGACCCTGGCTACTCCCACGAGGAGGGGCGCCGCGAGTGGTCGCTGGATCGCATCCCTATTGGGCGATTGGGAAACGCCGACGACATCGCTTATGGCATCGTGTATCTGGCCTCAGACGAATCGTCCTTTGTCACCGGGGCGGAACTGGTCATTGACGGAGGCACCACGGCGCAATAGCGGTGGACCTGCCTCTGATACTGGCAATTGGAAACCCTACCGGAGGATACCTATGGCCTCTGTGCCGCCGCCCCCGTCTCAGCCTCAGGATCCGTGGCCTGTGTTGCGCGCCCTGCCCAGATCGTTTTTCAATGCGCCCCTGTGCGAGGATATCAGCCGTCTGGAAGCAGACGTCGCCTTCATAGGGATACCTTTTGACCAGGGGACACTGGGTCGGCCGGGGGCGCGGTTCGGCCCGGATGCCCTGCGCGACGCGCCACGGGCCTACTCCTACTCAGACCCATACGGGGCGCAAGGAGCGGCTGATGGCTTCTTCGACATCGACGCCAGGGACGAACTGCTGCGCGGCGTGACCATGGCTGACTGCGGCAACGTCCCCATCGTCCCGTCGGAGGTGGTTGGGAATTTTGACCGCATAACCCGTGCTGTTGAGCAGGTCGTGGCGCGCGGGGCTCTTCCGGTGGCGGTCGGAGGCGATCACGCCATCACCTTCCCGGTGGTACGGGGCCTCTCGATATTTGCGCCCCTGAACATAGTCCATTTCGACGCCCACCTCGACTACACCCACGACGTGCAGGATGCCCTGTATACGCACGCCAGCCCCATCAGGCGGTGCCGGGAACTAGGCTTCGTGGGTCATATCACGTCGGTGGGCATCCGATCGGCGCGGCGGGTTCCCTACGAGGAGGCGGTGCGCGATGGCAGCCTGATCATCAGCGGTAAGCAGTTCCGGGAGTTGGGCCCTCGGGCCGTGGCCGAACTCATACCACCGGCGGAAAACTTGTACATCACGTTCGACGTAGACGTGCTGGACCCGAGTCTCGCGCCAGGCACGGGCACACCGGAGACCGGCGGGCTGTTCTACCAGGAATCGCGGGACTGCCTATTGGCTTTGCTGGAGAAATCCAACCTCGTTGGCTTCGACATTGTGGAGGTTGCCCCGCCCTATGACAGCTCAGAGCTGACGGTACAGGTGGCAGCCCGGCTGGTGCAGGACATACTGGCTGCGAGGTTTCCTTCCGGTTAGGCACTATGGCCAGTACTTGAATCTAGGGTCAGTCCACCTGTCTATACTGCAATGCGCTGACAGTGTTTGCGGTGTTTCCGCGAGATGCAGTCCGCCCGAGGGTGGGGTCCTCGCTTGCGTCGGTTCGCAAGAGGCCACCGGAATCTCGGATCATCCGATCGAATACACTAGCGCCCACTAACTATGGTTTTGCCTCGAATGCGCTTGGACATGATTCCACTACCGGAATAAAACCATTGAATCAATACGGGTATGTGTCATTTGACCGTATGTAAGCCGGGCCACACTCTCAATACTCTTCCGGCTGGGAGCCCGTCCTGTTTCACCATTTCGCTGCCTCTGTTCCAGGGCTCTTCAAATGCGCTTGAAGCCGAGGATAAATCTGCATCTCATCGGAGTCGGGCTAATTCACTGCCTATTACCCCATTGTTTCCACTCATATTGGACTATGCTAAAGTTCTGTTTATTCACAATAAATTATGTTCTCTACCTTTATAAAACAGAATTGACTTTTAAGATTACTAGAGAGCATAAACCTTAAAACAAACAAATGATAAGTAATTCAAAGGTAACTAACGGTACTTTCCTTAATAGTAGCGTGTCGGACTCTATTCTCAATTACAGGCCCATCAAATGTTCTCTAAATAGTTCGCAGGAATTGTGAAAGGAGAATTAAACCCAGTGGACGGCGAATTCTATTAGTAGCCGTATAATTAAACATTGGTACGCCAGACAATGTGATCGCAGGTATTGATGCACACTGGCGTCCACGATTCAGACAAAGAGCTGGCCAGGATTTGCTCCGCTGATAGAAACCTGTTGCAAGGCAACCTGGAGTCACAAGGCCATGTTTGAAAGAAAACAGGGTGTCAACTAACCCTGTGGGGAATTACACGTCCGTTGCCCATTTGCCAATACTAGAAGGTACGGCAGGATATCGAGGCGGGTTGTGACCTGAGGTGGTGGAGGTGAGGGGGGTCGAACCCCTGGCCCCCTGCTTGCAAAGCAGGTGCTCTCCCACTGAGCTACACCCCCACAGCAAAAGCCGTGTTTATATTCTATCTCGGACTATGAAGGCCAGCAACAAATGAGTCTCGTAGAATTCTTTAAACACCGGCATGGCTAATAGTCTGGCTGTTGCTCCGACCAGCTATCGGGTCTGGATGGTCAGTGATTCATTTGGATACCCGAACATCTCCACGACCCGCTTGGCTCGCCCTTCAATCAGGACTCCCGCACCCTGGCAGGAGGCATAAATTCCCGAATCACCGACCTGACGAGGGAGGTGTACTTCGTCCTCGTTTCGCGAAAAATACGGTAGGGATCGGCCCCGTATTCCCAAAATCCTCTCGAAATCGTCGGGATGACGTTGCCGCATCAGTTCGCACACGCCTATGAGCAAGTCTGGCCAGGAAGCTGCTGCCTGAGTCTCGGACTCAAAGGTGAAAGATGCAGGCCTGCGGCGCGAGCCACCTCCTACGGAACCATTGCTTGAGCCGTCCTCATCGGCGGAAGGCAGGAGGTCCGGGCGATGCTCCATGAGCACCCTTCTTACAAACCTGTTGTCCGGCCGTTCCCCGGTTCTCTGCTCTGAGGCCGTGGCGACCAGCTCGACAAGTCCCTCGTCCAGTCCCCGCACAACTTGACGCCAACCTTCGAGGATGGCGTGCCGGGTGACCACGTCCTGATTTCTTTCCTGCAATGCCCTTTCTGCAGAACGGGCGGCCTGACCACTGGTTACCCGGTCTTTGGCGAGATATCGGTTAATTTCCTCGGCGGCACTTTCAGAGTTGCCGGACAGCACGATCTCTGAAAAGCGGTTTTCTCTCTGTTCACCCTCCGAAGGACAAAAAATCAGCAGCCATTTGGTTCCATTGGTCAACACGCCCAGCGGAACATTGTTCCGGGAACAATGAGTCAGCATCTGGCGTTCGAATCGATCGCTTTCAAGATTCTCGCTGGGCGACTTTACCTCTACAAGAACCAGGGGCGCTGCAGTTGCTCTGGCTCGAGGTGAAGAAGGAGACATCAGTGCAAAATCAATTCTAGTGTTTCCGCTGCGATACTCTGGCTGCACTTCAGACAGATCGAATGTATCCCAACCGGCAGCGCTCAAGATTCGCAGCACTATGCCCTGCTTGATAGCACTTTCACTCAATTCGTGCAGCGCTGGCAGGCCATTGATATAGACGATTGCCTGGGAAATCATGTCTTTGAAATTACTTCTTGGCATTGACGCCTCATCACATGGATCAATACAAATGGAATAGAACTGGAGAATGAGGTTGCATTTCCGCAATCTGGACAAAATTATAAAGTAATTCTACGGTAATGCAATTCCTTTGAGGACAAGGCTGGTCGAATTAATGGAATTGTAACATGTCGATGAAAGTTACTTTCACGCCCTCAGTTCGTGCCTGGGTTTGGCGTGCTGGAGCACTGCGGAATTTACGAGATTGTCGGGCATTACTCCGTGCATCACCCTGACCACTTCAGCTGCTGCTCTCTGCTCCAGTTCCAGGGTTGACTCCTGGGAGAAAAAAGCGACGTGTGGAGTAACAATTATGTTTTCGAGAGCAAACAGGGGATGGTCTGGGGAAGGAACATTATCAACCATTACGTCGACGCCGGCGCCGGCAATTGCACCGTAGAGCAGCGCATTATAAAGCGCCTCTTCGTCAATTAGCGGGCCACGGGCGGCATTGATTAGAAAAGCCTCGGGCTTCATTAATGCCAGCTCGTCGGGCCCTATCATTTTCCGGGTCTCTTCTGAAAGAGGGGCATGCAGGGATACGAAATCGGACTCGCGAAGCAGGGTGGACAATTCCACAAGGGTACCGCCGAAAGACTCCACTGTTGACGGATCCACAAATGGGTCCGCGGCGAGAATGCTCAGGCCGAACCCCCTGGCTTTGCTGGCTACCGCCTGCCCTATCCGGCCAAACCCCACGATTCCGATGGTTTTGCCGCGAAGCCGCATCATGCGCATGGTCAGAGGCTCGCTACCCCAACCGCGTTCCTTAACCGACTGATCGAACAGCACGATCTTGCGATTCCAGGCGAGCAGCAGGGCGACAACGTGATCGGATACCTCATCAACACAGTAGTCCGGCACATAGGTAACCGCGATACCGAGCTCGGTGGCTGTCGACACGGCAATGTTGTCAACGCCAACTCCGAAACGGCCAATTACCTTGCAACGCTCTGCGGCCCGAACAACGTTTTCGGTAACCTGGGCAAAGCAAGTCATGATCGCGTCGGCGTCGCGCGCCAGCCCGATCAGCGTCTCCTCCTCGCCGTTGGGAGCCACGACCACCTCGCCGCCGCCGGCCTCCAGCACTGCTTTTTCCGGGTCTGTGCTCGGCCAAACGTGGTCGGTGATGAGGACTTTCCAGGTCATGACGCCCTCCGGTCATTCGCGCGGCACATGGAATACCGCCGCTCAAGTTCGGGGCATGGGCTTGAACATGCACCCTTCCACAAATATCTCGAAGAAATCAGGCGTGGTCTCGAGTTCGATATGTTCAATGTTTTGCGCCAGGGATTCGCCACGCCCCCGCAGTTCCTGCGACAGCAGCATTATCGTTGCTCCTTCCAGAGCAGCATTCCCCGCACGGGTCACACTGTCCTCCGGAAAGTCGGCAATGAACCCGATACCAATGGCGTTGGATACGTTCAGGTAGTTGGCAAATCCACCAGCCAAGTAAAGGCGGGAAATTGCTTCCATCGGCTGTCCGTATTTCCGCAGGGTGATGAACTGCCCGCAGTAGTTGGCCGACTTGGCCTGGGCCAACGCGCTTATGTCAGCCCGGGACAGTCCCATCCCCTCTTCCGGCGCGAACTGAAATTCCCGGACACCGTTTTCGAACGCGCCCAGGTCGTTCATCAGGTCTGCGGCTCTCAGCTCATACAGCAGGTCCACCAGACCGGACCCGCAGATGCCCTGAACTGCAACGTCGCCGATTGTGGAAACGTCGGGTTGTCCGTCCCGGATGCGCACGGACTCCACCGCCCCGTCGTAACCCGGCATACCGTAGGTCACCTGTCCGCCCTCGAATGCTGGCCCGGCAGGGCACGATGCTGCCACCATGCCGTGGCGGTTACCTATGACCACCTCGGTGTTGGTACCGATGTCCACCAGCATCACCGGCTCGTCCTGTTCGTCCATCCCGATGGCCAGCAGGCCGGCTGCCACATCGGCCCCCACATGACAGCCGATAAGCGGCCCGCCGTATACGTGCGCTCTCGGAAATATTCTCAACCCCATGGCCTGGGCGTTGGAACTAAGGGAGGTACCGCTCCGCGTCCCCGTCTCGCGTTCCAGCTCGACGGACGACTTGTACGGCTTCACTCCTACCGACTGCACGTCGATGCCGAAGGCGATGTCCCGCATTGTGGTGTTGCCCACCAGCACGACCTCATAGATCTGCCGCCGCTGGGCGTCTACCTGGCGGATCAATTCGCCAATTTCAAAGTTGATTCCCGAGATAATTGCATGCCGCAATTCGCCCCGGTTTCTCCCTACGTCGTAGGAAATCCGGTTCATGACGTCGCTCCCCCCGAATTTCTGGGGGTTCTCAAATGAGGACGTAGCGATGACCTC
Organism: Dehalococcoidia bacterium; assembly: GCA_965261885.1. Lineage (GTDB taxonomy): Bacteria > Chloroflexota > Dehalococcoidia > Lucifugimonadales > UBA3495 > VXOI01. The sequence goes on along the minus strand of CBDHDY010000012.1, from coordinate 26,032 downwards.
ACCGGATTCAAGGTCGACCAGGTTCATTGCCACAGTCGTGGTCCCAATATCGGCGGCCAACCCGAGGATCCGGCCCCGGTAGGTGTCCGTCGGCTGGCCACCGATCGTCACCTCATCGCCGTCGCGTCGGACATGCGGGTCGGGTTTGACCTCCCGTCGTATCCCCTCGGTGAGGATGCGCGGCTGGCGGCGCAGGGGACTGAACTCTATGGTCTGGGATGGATCGGCTACGATCGCTTGGCAGGCAAGTCTGAAGTTACCGGAGAGGAAATACTCGTCGCGGGAATTGGGAAACAGGCCCTCCATCCCGCTGCGGACCTCCACGAGGCACTCGTGACAACTTCCTCCCCTGCCGCACGACGTGGGCAGGCGCACCCGCAGAAAATCTGCGTAGTCGAAGAGGGACTTTCCACGGTGGGCTTGGATCTCGCGCCCGTTGAGAATCACTGGCATGGGCGCATTGTAGCAAATGAGGAACTGGTTCTGCTCAGGCCGACGGGTCAATCCCGCGGTGTGACCGAGGGCAGGGCAGCGGATACTATCGCTTTAGAGCCCTTCCGGCACTTCCCACGCCGACCCGTAGTCAAGATCGTCACTGCCAGTGCAAGGGTACAGCTCGCCAGGAGGAACCGAACGATCCTGGTTTCGGCAGCCGAACTGGGCCGTACACCTGTCCTGCGCGTCCTTGTACGGGCAGCGGTAGGTGGACACCAGGTTGGCTGTATCCGAGATGCCCCGGAATATCTCCGTGAGTCGCTCCACGCTTCTCCGGTACTTCTCAGGATCAACCTTCTGAGAATCGCCCGCCATCACCTCAGCCCGCCGCGACCGCTGTCTCGACGCCCGGCTGGCTGACGAACTCCTTGGCCAAATCCACGCAGGCCATGGCGTCCTTGCCGTAGCCGTCAGCTCCCATGTCGTCGGCGAATTCCTCCGACAGAGGAGCACCGCCCACCATTATCCGCACCTCGCCGCGCAGGCCTGCCTCCTCGAACGCCTCGATGGTCCTGCCCATGTTGGGCATTGTGGTGGTCAGCAGCGCCGACATTCCCAATATGTCTGCCTCCTTGTCCACCACTTCGTCGATGAATTCGTCCGGCTGGGTGTCAACACCGAGGTCGTGCACCACGAATCCGGCGCCACGCAGCATCATGATGCACAGGTTCTTGCCGATGTCGTGCAGGTCGCCCTTGACCGTCCCCATCACCACGGTTCCGATGGGTGCGATTCCCGATGCCGACAGTATGGGTTCGACGTGGGCCATACCTGCCTTCATGGCCCGGGCCGCCACCAGGACCTCGGGCACGAAGATTATGTTGTCCCGGAACTTGATTCCGACAATGGCCATGCCAGCGATGAGCCCGTCGTCCATGATGGTGTTCGCCGAGAACCCGTCCGCCAGGGCCTGCTGCGTGAGCCGGTCCACCTCCACGTTGTGGCCGACGATCAGCTGATAGGAGATCTCCTGCATCTGCGGGTCGGCCTCGTCCCATAGAGCGCGAATGTGGCGCTGCTCGTCCGGGTTCTCAACGTACGCCAGTTCCGATTCCAGTCCCTCGTGAACGACGGGCATTTGCTTTACCTCAGATTATCGGCTGTTGGATCGCTGGGGCTGAATTAGGCCCGGGCGCGTCTAGTCCGCGTGCTCGGCGGTCCAGTCTTTGACGGCCTGCGGAATTGCCATCAGGTTTTCGATCTTGGTGGCCAGGGGCACGGCGCATTCCGGGGCGATCATCTGGACCCCGGCATCCAGACAGCGGTACACCTCGCGCCGCACTTCTTCGGGCCCGCGAGCATACAGCGTATCCGGGTTGTTGATGTTTCCGACCAGCCCGATGCCGCCGTCCACTGCCGCCATGGCCTCATGCGGGTCGTTCTTGGAGTCGAAGTGGAACGACGCCATGCCGGTCTGCGCGATGTAGGGCATCCGGTCGATGGTCCTGCCGCAGATGTGCAGGATCAGCGGCACCTTGAGGCGCTCCGCCATCTCTGAATGAATGTCCTGCAGAAACCGCCGGTAGTAATCGCCGCTCACGAGGTCGCCGGTGGCATGGTCCGGGAAGGTCAAAGCGTCGGCTCCGGCGTCGATCTGTGCCTCGCCGAACAGGACCGACAACTCCTTCAGCTTGTGCATGGCGCGCATGGTCTCCTCGGGATTGTCCACTGTGCCCAACAGGAAGGGCTCGACGCCGAAAACGTGATAGCCCAGGGTCCATGGCCCCATGGTCTTGCCGATTATCGCCACCTCGTCGCCGAACTCGGCCTTCAGCTGTCGGATGGAGCCCGTGATGGCCAGCATGTCCCTGTGCTCCAGGATGCCCGGCGGGATGTGAACATCGTCCGCCGACTTCCAGATGGGACGGTACATCCGCACGGTGGGCCAGTTGTCCTTGTCCTCCCACTGCATCTCGCATCCCAGCGCCGACGACTCCTGAATGATGCTGAAGTAGGGCATTATCGAGTCGAACCCCAACTCGGTGTAACCCGTTGCGGCCAGCCGTGCCGCCAGTTCCGGCTCCTGGCACGCCTGCGGGAAGGGCGCGTCCACCAGGTCCATGAGCTCCACGGTTGCCACGTTGGTGGGGTTGGCCACCGGCGTGCGGTCCACCGGCTCACGGTTAAGCGCCGCCATCGTTCGCTCCCGCGGCGTCATCGTTTCAACAAAAGCCATTCCTGTCCCTCTCCAAGTCGAGTCAATCTATTCCTGTATCTATCATTCTATCGAGGTGGCTCAAAGGTCTTCGGGCCTCAGCCCTGTTGCCTTGCTAATGCGAGCCAAAATTCTACGCCCTACTTCATCACGATCATGAAACGCGAAGACGTAGTCTGGCCAGCCATCTTTCGATAACGTCCTGTGTGAACCTGATTGCCTCTTGACTCTCCATCCTAGCCTGAGTAACGCTCGCAGGACCTCTTGTGCTCGCACACTGGGCCATCTGTTCATGCTGCCTTGAATGTGACGCTAATCAGCTCCGAAGCCGCTTCACCGTGTTCCAACCTTTCGGCAAGGATGCGGAGGGCCAGCGCTTGCACCTTGGCGACCGCGTCCTCGGTTGATGAACCGTAGACCAGCGCTCCGGGTATTTCCGGGACCTCCGCTATCCACCGGCCATCCTCCTCTCGCTCCGTTTCAATGGTGAGCGTTTGCAGCATTCGGACACATCCTTAAACGATTACGTCTGCGAGAACCCCAGCGTCCCAGTGGTCATCTGCCCGCGCAGGGCCTCGGCCGCCATCATCGTCTCCACGCTGGAAATGTTCCGCGAGTACGGCAGCAGCACCCGCATCATCGCGTCGTGCGCCATTCCGCAGGAAAATGCCACTCCAGACTCCCCAACCTGCTCCATCTCTCCGTAGCGCGTGAACCCGGCCAGCACCATCCGCAGCCGCATGGACGCGTTGCGGGCTTCTCCCTCCAGCGACACATCGTAGACCGCTCGGCCGACGTCGCTGCCGTCCGACAGCTCGGCGTGGATGGTCAGAGCGGATTTGGAATCCTGGATAGACAGCGCGCCCTGCGGCGGCGCGTAGTCCGGGGCCTTGCCGACAGCCTGCGACATCACGAACCGCAGCGTGCGCTGGTGCAGAAGGCCGCAGGGGAAGCGCACCTGGTTGTGCGTGTTGCCCACCGGCTCCATGCCGCCCAGCGCGATCATCTGGTCGCGGATCTCGCGGATGCGGTCCTCCACTCCCTCGCGCTGGCTGAATGTCCAGATGGTGCAGATCCCATCCTTTACGTACAGTCCGACGCTGATGTCGTGGAACCGACGGTCCAGCGGTACCAGCTCCAGGCATTGCCCGTATCGCTCGATCACCTCGGACGGTCGCAGCCTGTCCTTCGCCAAAGCCATAGTCCTCCTAACGTCCGACCGCTGCCGACAGGGCGCGGATGTGCTCCGGGCCAGTGCCGCAACAACCACCGATGATGTTCACACCTAGGTCGGCCAGTTCCTTGAACCGCTCTGCCATGTATTCCGGAGACTCGGGGTAGACGATCTGGCCCCCCCGCATGGCCGGAATTCCAGCGTTTGAGTGGATCAGCAGATACCCGTCGGTCTCTGCCCGCATCCGCCGCGCGATGTCCACCATGTTGTCGATACCGTTGCCGCAGTTGGAGCCGACGACATTCGCTCCCGCGTCCACCATGGTTTGCACGGCCCGTTCCGGAGTGACTCCCATCATGGTGAAAAACCCGCGCGGGCCCTTGTCGAAAACCATCGTCGCCATCACGACCAGTTCGGTATTTTCGCGAGCGGCACGTACTGCCAGCTCCGCCTCCTCGACGGCGGTCATGGTCTCCACGACAACTCCGTCGGCTCCCCCCACTTCAAGCGACCTAACTTGCTCGGCAAAGGCCTCGTACATCTCCGACTCGGACACCGGACCCAGCGGTTCCAGGAACTCCCCGGTCGGACCGACTGAGCCGATAACGAAGCGTCCCTCGGGGGCCTGGCTGCGGGCATGTTCTGCCGACAGTCGATTTAACTCGGCTACGCGCTCGCCGTAGCCATACTTTTTCTGCATGAACACGGTGCCGCCGAAGGAGTTGGTCAAGACCATGTCCGAGCCTGCCTCGAAATATTGGCGGGCCATTTCCCGGACCACCTCTGGATGGCTGGCGTTGAATTCCTCCGGACAGCCGCCCGGCTCCAGACCGTGCTGTTGCAGGAAGGTGCCGGTGGCCCCGTCGGAGATCAGCAGGTCTCCACGGGATAGGCGCTCAAGCAGCGCCGCCGGACCGCGGTTGTTGGTTTCACGCATATAAGTTCAGAAAGCCGACTCACTATGAATACTATTTATGTCGCATTGTATGCGCCGCCCTCGCCGCGTCGCAACAAGAGTTTTGCCCCGCTATGATGACCGCGCGGCGTGTGGTTAAATTGTCGCAGCCTGAATCAAGTCTGAATTGCGGGAGATTGCCCGTTATGACCAGCTACCTCTCACACTTGGAATGCACCATCTGCGGAGCCGAGTATCCGTCGGACCGCCTGTCCGGAGTCAGCCCCTGCTGTGGCAAAGTGCTCTACGCGCGTTACGACCTGCCCCGAATCCGGGCCGAGGTCGATCGCGATCGCTTGGCCGAACGCGCCTCCAACATGTGGCGCTTCGCCGAGCTGCTGCCCGTAAATGACCCCGAAAACATTGTCACCCTTGGCGAGGGCGGCACCCCTCTGATGGAACTGAAGAACCTCGAACAGGCGTTGGGGGTCTCAAATCTTTATGTAAAAGAAGAGGGGCTCAACCCCACAGGGACTTTCAAGGCCCGGGGCATCTCCGCCGCGATCTCCAAGGGCCTGGAGCTGGGAGCCACGGGCTTCACCATGCCGTCGGCCGGCAACGCCGCTGGCGCCGCCGCCGCATACTGCGCCCGCGCCGGTCTCTCTGCCAAGGTCTTCATGCCCCAGGACGCCCCTGATTCCAACAAGAAGGAATGCCTCGTCGCCGGCTCCGAGCTGAACTTGGTCGACGGACTCATCGGCGATGCCGGCCGCCAGGCTGTCGCCGTGGCCCAGGAGCAGGGCCTCTTCGACCTGTCGACGCTCAAGGAGCCATACCGGGCCGAAGGCAAGAAGTCCATGGGCCTCGAGCTGGCCATGCAGTTCGGCTGGCGTATGCCAGAGGCGATCATATACCCCGCGGGTGGCGGCACCGGCATCATCGGGATGCACAAGGGATTCCTGGAGCTCTTGGAGCTGGGCTGGATCAAGGGCGACCTGCCCAAGTTCATCGCAGTGCAGGCCGAGGGCTGCCAGCCCATCGTCAAGGCCTTTCACGAGGGCAAAGACACCGCCGAGCCGTGGCCCAACGCCACGACGGTCGCGGACGGGCTCCGCGTGCCCGGCCCCTTCGCCGACTACCTGATGCTCCACGCCATTCGCGACACCGGCGGAACGGCGCTCGCGGTCTCCGACGCCGACATGGTATCCGCGATGTACGAGCTGGCCACCGCAGAGGGCATCTTCGCGTGCCCTGAGGGCGCCGCCACACTGGTGGGCTACAAGCGCCTCGTTTCCGAGGGATTCCTGCGCAAGGACGAGACCACCGTGCTGTTCAACACCGGTTCAGGATACAAATACCTGCAGCTAATCGAAGGCATTAAAGGCTAGTTGGCGCTGGGCAGGATTCATTCGACAGGGTACCGTAGGCGGGTTATCATATCCGCAAATTTCGGCACCCTTTAATCGTTAATCAGGAGCGTATCATGCGTCGCGTTGCCATTGTCTCACCTGTCCGCACTGCCGTCGGAAACTTCGGCGGCACACTGCGGGACGTATCCGCCGCCGAACTGGCCAGCACAGTCATCAAGGAGGCCCTCGACCGCTCCGGGGTCGACCCAGCCAAAATCGACGACGTCATCCTCGGCCACGGCTACCCCAGCGGCGAAAACCCGGCCATAGGACGTCTCGCCGGGCTCAAGGCCGGCCTGCCCATCGAAGTGCCGGGCTACCAGCTGGACCGCCGTTGCTCCTCCGGACTGCAGGCCATCCTGAACGCCAGCATGCTGGTCCAGACGGATAACGCCGACGTCGTCCTCGCCGGCGGTGTCGAGAGCATGAGCGGCGCCGAGTTCTACAGCAACGAGTCCCGCTGGGGCGCCCGTTACGGCTCCGTCACGTTCCACGACCGCCTAGCCCGTGCCCGCGTCACGATCTCACCCGATGAGCGTTTCGGCCCCATCCCCGGCGGCATGGTCGAGACCGCTGAGAACTTGGCCCGCGAATACGAAATCGCCCGCCAGGAACAGGACGAGTACGCCTTGCGCAGCCACCAGCGCGCCGTCGCCGCCCAGGCTGAGGGCCGCTTCGACAAGGAAATTGTGGGAATTTCCGTGCCGCAGCGCCGCGGCGACCCGGTCCCCTTCGAAAAAGATGAGGGCCCCCGCGCCGACACCAACGTGGAGACGCTGACCCGCCTGCGCCCCGTGATGCGCGACGGAACGGTATCGGCCGGCAACGCCAGCAGCCAGAACGACGCCGCCTCGGTGTGTCTGGTAGTCGCCGAGGACAAGCTCGAAGAGCTGGGCCTCACCCCCATGGCCTTCCTCCGCGGTTGGGCCGTAACCGGCTGCCACCCCGCCACCATGGGCATCGGCCCGGTGCCGTCAGTGAACAAGGTAATGGCCAAGATCGGCCTGTCCCTCGAGGACATGGACCTCATCGAGCTGAACGAGGCTTTCGCGGCCCAGGTGCTGGCCGTCCTCCGCGAATGGAAGCTGCCCAACGAGGACAACCTGAACGTCAACGGCTCCGGCATTTCGCTGGGCCATCCCATAGCCGCAACCGGCGCCCGCATCCTGACCACCCTGCTGCACGAGATGGAGCGCCGCAACGTCCAGTTCGGCCTCGAGACCATGTGTGTCGGCGGCGGCCAGGGCGTAGCCGCAGTGTTCGAGCGCGAGTAAGAACCAACCAACATGGATGTACAGGATAGACAGAATGTATTGGGTTCAGAATCATCTATCCTGTTAACCCTGTACATCCATGTTCATTATCACTGAGAGGACTTTATGGCGAATCGCGACGACATTCCTGATGTATTGGTAATCGGCGCCGGAGCCTCCGGCGCGGCCCTTGTCTGGAGCTTGGCGGAGGCCGGCATCAACGTGCTGTGCCTCGAGCAGGGCGACTGGGTGGCCCGCGACGCCTTCCCCGCGACCAACGCTGACAGCCAGCTGCACTGGCAGACCGACTTCCACCCCGATCCCAGCGTCCGCCGGCTGCCGGAGGACTATCCGATCAACAGCGACGCCTCCCCCATCGCCCCGTACATGTACAACGCGGTGGGTGGCAGCACGGTGCATTACGGCTCCCACTATCCGCGTTTCCATCCCTCGGACTTCCGTGTGCGCTCGCTGGACGGCGTCGCCGACGACTGGCCCTTGACCTACGACGAGCTTGAGCCCTACTTTGACCTCAACGACCGGGTTATGGGGGTCTCCGGCCTCCGTGGCGATCCGGCCTATCCTCCCAAGCCCGAGCGGCCCTGCCCGCCGCTGTCCATCAGGCCCGGCGGCGAGGTTCTTGCCAAAGGCTTCGACAAGCTCGGCTGGCACTGGTGGGCTGCCGACACTGCAATTCCGTCGGTGGAATACGACGGTCGCGAACCGGACTCCGGAGGCTACCTGCGCTCCCTGGCCAGCACGGACCTTACTTACTGGCCCAAGGCCCTGGAGCTGGGTGCACGGCTCATAACCAAAGCCCGCGTCCGCGAGATCCTGGTCGATAGCTCCGGCAAGGCCACCGGAGTGCTGTACTACGACGCCGACGGCAATCTGGTCGAGCAGAAGGCCAAGTCGGTCGTCATGGCCTGCAACGGCATTGGCACGCCCCGCCTGCTGCTCAACTCCATGTCGCCGCTGTTCCGCGACGGCCTGGCCAACAGTAGCGGTCTCGTCGGCAAATGCCTGATGCACCATCCCGCAGGCGTCGTGGTCGGCGTCTTCGACGAGTGGCTCGGCACCGAGGACGGCTTCCCCCGTGGGAGCACCATGCTCAGCCAGGAGTTCTACGAGACCGATACCAGCCGCGGCTTTGTGCGCGGCTACGACCTGCAGATCCTGGCCCTCGGCGGCTCGCCGCTGCCCGCCGCCCTCGGCGGCCTGCTGGGCGAGCGCATCCCGTGGGGTGAGGGACACCACCAGGCCTTCGACGAGCGTTTTGGCCACACTGTCGGCATCACCATCATGACCGAGGACTTACCGGAGGAGCACAACCTGATCTCTCTCGACCCCAAAGAGACCGACAGCAACGGCATCCCGGCCGTCAAGGTGGAGTACACCGTCAGCGAGAACACCAACAGGATGCTCGACCACGGCGTCGAGCGTGCCAGGGAAGTGATGGAGGCTGCGGGCGCCAAGCAGATCCTCACCTCCCGCCTGCGGCGCAATGCCGGCTGGCACCTGCTGGGAACGGCCCGCATGGGCACCGACCCCGGCAACTCGGTGGTCGACCGCTGGGGCCGCTGCCACGATGTCCCCAACATGTTCATCGTCGATGGCAGCATCTTCACCACCAGCGCCTGCATCAACCCCACGTCCACCATCCAGGCGCTGGCCCTCCGCACTGCCGACTACCTCAAGGGTGAGGGCCGCGACTCTATCCGATAGACGCGCTGGACGGAACGTTGGTCACTACGTTGTAGGGGCGGGTTTGAAACCCGCCCCTACAGTGCGATTGGGTAATTCCTCTGGCCTTGTTTATGACGGAAAACGCTACGGCAAAATGGAGTAACCATGCCAAAGTTTGTTCATTTCGACATCTACGCCGACGACGTTGGCCGGGCCAGCAAGTTCTACGCCGACCTGTTCGGCTGGGAGATAAGCAAGTGGGAGGGTGGCGCCCCGGAGATGGATTACAGGCTTGTAACCTTCGGCGACGATAGTCCCTGCCCGGAAGGCGGTATCACCAGTCGTCCCCCAGATGGTATCACAGGCGTTAACTACGTCGGCGTGGAGTCCATTGAGGAATACTTGGAAAAAGTCCGGGCTGGAGGTGGCCGCGTGTTGCAGCCAAAGATACCCATCCCTGGAGTAGGGTACATCGTCATCTGCCAGGATACCGAAGGCAATCCGTTGGGCCTCTTCCAGGACGACGAAAGCGCCTCGTACTGACCGCGTTTGACATCTCCTCTCCGCCCGTTGACACCCCCACAGGGCGGGCTTACGATTAGCCCTGCCCGCCGCCTCCTGCGTAAGCGAATTCAGACAGGTCTGCGCGGCCCGCAAATTTCGTCAATTAAGGATGTTGAATATGCCAGAAATATACGGCGAAGGTGACTTTAGATACGAATTCGTAGAGAGCTGGGCCAAGCTTCCCGACGGCACCAATTTCCAGGAATGCCCAGGGGTCGCCTGCGACTCCAATGACAACGTGTTCGTGCTGACCCGGGGCAAGCAGCCCATCATGGTCTTCGACCGCGACGGCAACTACATGCGCTCCTTCGGCGAGGGCCTGTTCAGCGACAACCGTACCCACGGCCTCTACATCGGCCACGACGACTCGGTGCTGGCTGCCGATGACGGCATTCACACCATCCAGAAGTTCAGCGCCAACGGCGAGAAGGTCTGGGAGCTGGGCGACCGCAACAACCCGGCCCCGCGCTGGAGCGGCGAGCCCTTCAACCGCCCCACCTCTGCCGCCACCAGGCCCAGCAACGGCGACATCTACGTCTCCGACGGCTACGGCAATTCCCGCGTCCACGTCTACAGCAGCGATCTCGAGTACAAGTTCTCCTGGGGCGAGCCCGGCATCGACGCCAGCCAGTTCATCCGTCCCCACAACATTGCATTCGACAGCAACGACCGTGTCTACGTCGTGGACCGCGAGGCCCACCGCATCCAGATATTTGACGCCGAAGGCAAATTCATAACCATGTGGAGCAACATCCACCGCCCCGACTCCATGGTCCTCTGGGGCGAACACATCTACGTCGGCGAGCTCAACGGAATGGGCGGCGTTGACGACGCCCCTGGCCTCGGCCACCGCGTCAGCATCTACGACCTCGACGGCAACCGCGTCAGCATGTTCGGCGACAAGAATGAAGGCGAGGGCGGCGGCCAGTTCATCGCCCCCCACGGCATCGCCGTAGACTCCCACGGCGACATCTACGTCGCCGAGGTCTCCTACACCATCCGCGGCCAGCACATGAACCCGCCCCGCGAGCTCCGCTCCCTCTCCAAGTACCGGAGGGTGTAGGCCGTCGCAATCCCAACGAGAACGGGAGAGGGCAATCCCCTCTCCCTTAAATTTCGAGAAGTAATGACCACGCCCAACCTCGCCAAAATCGAACGCGTTGATCTGCGCGAAGCATGGCCCAACGAAGCCCGGGACTTTACTCCGTGGCTCGCCAAGAACATCGCCGAGTTGGGGGAAGCGCTGGGCATGGACTTAGAGCTACAGGAAACCGAGGCATCCGTAGGCGGCTATTCGCTGGACATTTTAGCGACATACCCCGACGGAGACCGGCCCGTAATTATCGAGAATCAACTGGAAGCCACTAACCACGACCATCTGGGCAAGCTACTCACCTATGCCGCCGGTTATGACGCCAATGTCATAGTCTGGCTGACTCGGGAGTTCCGAGACGAACACCGTCAAGCTCTTGATTGGCTAAATCAGCGAACAGGAGAAGACACGCTGTTCTTTGGCGTCGTGGTCGAGTTGTGGCGAATCGGTAATTCTTTACCAGCGCCCCATTTCAAAGCAGTTGCCACTCCAAACGAATGGGGCAAGGCTAGCGCCAGAATGCGGAGCAAAGGAGGTAAGGAAACGTATAAACAGTTCTTTCAAGACCTCATTGATACACTTAGGGAGAAACAGTTCAGCGTGTCCTTGCCCAACGCATCATCGACAAATTCTCAAGATTTCAAGTTCAATTATGGCAATGCTTATTACACAGCGATATTTCGGTTGCAGGAGCAGGTGGGGGTAATGGTTTATCTCTACGGAGATCGCGACCGGAACATTAAGACAATGGAGAGTCTTGAAGAGGATAAAGTTGAAATCGAATCCGCGCTTGGCGCGACCCTCGATTGGCACTATCCCCCCGAAAATACCAAAGCGTGTCGCATAGAGCTTAAGCGGTCCGGCAGCATAGACTACGATAGCGATTCCCTTGTAGAAATACGTGATTGGATGGCCGACCACCTGTTCAAATTCAAACAAGTATTCGGACCTAGATTAGAGAAGTTAGCAAGGAAATAATTCCCTTCACAGGAGCAACCAACCATTGAGTGAAATCGGCGAAACTACAACCGTCCAGTGGGACAGCGCCCTCGAGGCCATCGAACGCTGCTACGAGCTTGGCTGGACCGACGGGCTGCCCGTTGTCCCGCCCACCGAGGCCCGCGTGGCTGAATTCATCGAGCGCACCGGCCGACCTTCCGGTGAGGCTGTCGGTGAGCTGCCCGAGCGACGCCGCGAGATCACCGTCGGCAAGGTGGCAGCCAACGCCGTGATGGCCGGTTGCCTGCCTGAGTACATGCCAGTCGTGCTGACCGCCACGGAGGCAATGCTCGACCCGCTTTTCAACCTCGTCGGCCCCTCCTCCAGCATGGGCGGCTCGGCCATCCTGACCATCGTCAACGGACCCGTGGTGCGGGAACTGAACATCAACGCCCGCAACAACCTGTTCGGGCCGGGGAACCGCGCCAACGCCACCATCGGGCGGGCCATACGCCTCATCCTGATGAACGCCTGTGCTGCCATCCCCGGCGTATTCGACCGCAGCGTCATCGGACACCCCGGCAAGTACACCTACTGCATCGCCGAGGCCGAGACCGAGACCCACTGGACGCCACTGCATGTCGAGAGGGGATTCCAACCGGAGCAGAGCACCGTAACGGTCTTCGCCGGTGAGTCGCCCCGCCAGGTACGCTCCGTGGGCCGCCCTGAGCCGATTCTGCTGGCCATAACGGATGCTGCGTCCTCCCTCGGCACCAACATGTCCACCTCGGGATCCGTGGGCGAGACAGGCACTGGCGTGCGTCAGGGCCAGATCGTGGTGACCATCGCTGGCAATTCAGGCCTCTGGAGGGACTGGACCAAGGAACAGGTCCGGGACTTCATTTTTCAGCGCGCCCATCGCTCTGTCTCCGAGCTGAAGCAGGCAATGGTGCTGGCAGGCGACCCGGAACCCGGCGATGAATCAACCCGTGTCCCCCTGATCCCCGATCCCTCCGACATACTCCTTGTATTCGCCGGTGGCGAAGAGGCGAACATGTCATCGGTGATCCCCAGTTGGGGTCCGAAGGTGGGCAGCACAGCGGTGACCAAGGTGATAAACTGACCACCAATTAACATTTAGACCCGTCTGCGAACTCTAGAGATAGAGAAACTCCACCGTTAGGAGAGAGCCATGGTCCAGACGAACGAGCATGTCCTGGTCAACCCGGTAACTCAGCCGGTGATCGCCCCATTCAACGGTGCGCCGCGCCTGGCCAGCCTCGCCGGTACCCGGCTGGGCCTGATCGATGACAGCAAGCGCAACGCCGATGTGTTGCTGGAGGAACTGGCAGAGGTGCTGCGCACTCGATACGAGATCGCCAGCATCAAGTGGCTCCGCAAGCCCAGCGCATCCCGGCCAGCGGACCCAGTGGCCTTGTCGGAGTTGGTTGAGGAGAGCGATTCCATCATTATAGCGATAGGTGATTGAGGGTCCTGCAGCGCGTGCAGTGTGCACGACGGAATCCACGTTGAGAACGCCGGCATCCCCTCGGCCACCATATGCACCGACCGGTTCGTACCCACGGCTACCGGCATGGCCCGGATGTGGGGCGCGCCGGACTACCCGACCATCTACACTGAGCACCCCATCGAGAACCTCAGCCGCGAGGCACTGCGGACCCGCGCCGAGGGCCTGGCTCCCCTAGTGGTGCAGGTCCTGACCGGCGAGGGCTAGGTTTCCCAGAAATTTCCAAAGCAGAGAGCGCAGTCAAACCATCGGTAAACTGCGCTCTCTTAGTGCTTCAACCGTACATCGATTGACGGGTCTCTTACGCCAGCTCCCGCCGAAGTTCCGGAGGAAGCATGTTGGGTATGGTGTCCTCAATCGGGTAGGATTCATCGCAGGCACCGCAGTAAAGCGAGCCGGTAACCACCTCTTCGTCCACTTCCTCTTCAGCATTCAACTGCAGTTCGCCCTTGCACACCGGGCAAACCAGGATCTCCATCAGGTCTCTCTTCAAGATTTTCCTCTCTTTTCGCTTGTTTACCCTTTCAGGACACCAGTGCGCCCTCAATGAGTGCGTCCAGGACGTCCGACAGGCCGATGACCACGATGCCTATGACCAGCAGCGCCATGGGACTCATGGCGTGCCGTATTGCCTTCCGGACGGGGCCCGCCCCTGAATCCTGCTGTGACTCATAGTCTCCGCGACGCACAATGCGCACCACGTAGACCATGAACAGTGCCAGTGCGATCTTTACCCCCAAGACGATGGCGTACGGTACCGTCGCTCCTGGACTGGTCAGCCTCGCCGCCGACAGGATCACGCCCGTAAGCAGAAGGACCGCCATTGCTGTGGCCACCAGTCCGCGGAACTCCTCCCGGATGGCCTCTCCGGTCTGTGAGGGCAATCCCTGCGTTCGTCGTATTGCAGGGCGCAGCACCATCAGGTAGAAAATGCCACCGCCGACCCAGGCCACCGCCGACACGGCATGTCCCCAGCGAATGATTACGAGGATCCAGTCTATTACGCCCATTCGAATCCTGACTGACGAAGCGGCCGCAATTGCTCCGCTATCCTGCAAGCGCTACCTTTCAATCAGGTCACTCACGATGCTGGTGATCCGCTCCGAGTCCATGGCACTGACGTAGGTCTCCGCAACTCTTCCACCACGATCAACGAACCAGGTCGTAGGGTAGAATTCTATTTCGTAGGCCGTCGCGATCGTCTCCCGGTGATCAGTGGCGAAATCGAATGTCAGTCCCAGCTCATTGACGAACAAGCGGGCAGCGCTTTCGTTATCGAAACCTCTGGGCACGAACAGACCCAGGAATTGCACTGGCTCGCCTTCCAGTTCTTCCCACGCCTCCTGAAACTCGGGCATTTCCTCCCGGCAGGGAGGACAGCTCGGGTACCAGAAATTGACCACAACAATGTTGTCCGAGTATTCCTCCGAGAGCTGGAACTCACCGCCGTCGAACAGCTGCACCTCGAAGTCTTTTGCCACCTCACTACCACAGGCGGACGCCAGCGCCAGCAACAAGGGAAGCAGAATGAGTCGTGCGCGCAGAGCAAGATCACTGAGCGTCATGTCGGTAACACAAACAGTCTTTGCCGGGGCTTTTTGAAGGCCATGGCATTCTATATGCCGCATTCGGCCCTTTCAACGTCTATTGTCCTGCCTGCAGGGCCATCGCGCCTTGAGGCAATGGACCGTACCTTAGCTCGCCCTTTACGCGAAAGCCGGAATCCAGTGGCCAAAATTCGAGGAGAATTCGTTTGGCAGAGTAAAACCATTCTTTTCTGGCTGTGGGCCGGCGCAGGAATAAAGCAGGGGAAAAAGGCTGCGGATTCCTGTTATCGTGGGAGTGATGCTGTGGATGCTGCAGAACAGACAGGGTGCGATTGCCCTGGCCGCGGCTGTTTTGCCTTGACTGAAGAGCGCCAGTAATTACAATCGTGGCAGAATGGCGGTTCACATTTACTCAGGAGGTTTTGACATGCGTCTGGAAAACAAGGTAGCGCTGATTAGCGGTGGCGCCCGTGGAATGGGGGCAGTGGAGGCCAGGATGTTCGCCCGGGAGGGCGCCAGGGTCGTCATCGGCGACGTGCTGGAGGACGAGGGGCGCCGCACCGAGGCGGAAATCAACGAATCGGGCGGGGAGTGTGTCTTCGTCCGCCTCGACGTGACCAGCGAGGAATCGTGGCAGACCGCGGTCAGCGAAGCCGTCGACCGTTTTGGAAAACTGGACATTCTGGTCAACAATGCCGGGATCTACCGCACCAACAACGTGACTGAGACATCGTCCGAGGAATGGGACCAGGTGATGGACATCAACGCCAAGGGCGTGTTTCTGGGCACCAAAGCCGCCATTCCGGCCATGCGGGATAACGGGTCCGGCTCCATCGTCAACATCTCGTCGGTGGCCGGACTGGTCGGGAACCTGATGTCGTCTGCCTACACTGCATCCAAGGGCGCAGTGAGGCTTCTCACCAAATCCACGGCCATCCAGTACGCCCGCGACGGCATCCGCTGCAACTCGGTGCATCCGGGCACCATTGTTACCCAGATGACCGAGGGGATGCTGGCCAACGACGATTACCGGAATGACCGCATCAACCGCACCCCCATAGGACGTCTCGGCACCGCAGAGGACGTGGCATACGGCGTGCTGTTCCTGGCCTCCGATGAGGCGTCGTTCATGACCGGCTCGGAGCTGGTTATCGACGGTGGCCGGACGGCGGAGTAGGGCCAGCACTGGCCCCAATGTGTCCGACGCGGATAAAACGTCTTAGGGCGGGTTTCAAACCCGCCCCTGCCACATGTCCCTCGAACTGCACGCGCCGGGAGGAATGCACCCTCCCGTAGCCCTCCCTCCAGATGGAGAGAATTCGGGCTAGCGCCCCATGGCATAGCCGTCGCGGCGCGGGTCGGCTCCGCCGCTCAGTCCTCCACGCTCATGGTCCACTTTCACGCCACAGAGGCAGCCCATACGAGGCGTGAAATCGTCCCATACCTCGACTCGGTGGCCGAGGCTGGACAGCTCGGCAACCACGTTGGCGTCCATCCTTCCCTCGACGCCGACGAGGCCTGGATGGTATGCGTGAGGCCAGAATGAATTGGGGAAGCTCCAGGTGGAGAACCGGGGCGCCTCCACCGCCTGCTGCACGTCCATACCGAACTCCACCACGTTCAGGAACAGCTGGACCATCGACTGCGGCTGCACATCGCCGCCGGGGGTGCCGAAGGGCAGCAGCGGTTTGCCGTTCCGCATCGCCAGAGCCGGGTTGGGAGTCAGTCTCGGCCGCTTGCCTGGTTGGAGGGCGCTGGGGTGGTCCGGGTCAAGCCAGGTCTGGGAGCCGCGGGATGAGGCAATAAAGCCTAGCCCCGGGATGATGGGAGAGGTGCCGAAGCTGTCACTGGGAGTAGCCGAGAACGCGTTGCCCCAGCGGTCCACCACGCAGGCGTAGCTGGTGTCGGCAGGAAGCCCGCCAGCAACCAGGTCTGGGCGAGCCGGATGGCCATTGCGGGCCGGCATCCCCTGGTGCGGCCATGGGTCGCCAGACAGCGGCATCTCGGGGGCGGCACGGGTTGGGTCGATGGCGCCCCGGCGTTCCTCCGCGTAGGCCTTGGACAGCAGCCCGTCCATAGGTACGTCAACGAAGTCGGGGTCTCCGATGTAGGCCTCACGGTCGCTGAAGGCCAGCTTCAGCGCCTCCAGCACCGTGTGGGCGTAACTTGCGGAGTTGTGGCCCATGCCCCGGAGGTCGTATCCCTCCAAAATCTGCAGTGCCTGAAGGTTTACCGGACCCTGGCACCAGGGGCCGCATGCGTACACGTCGATGCCCTTGTATTCGATGGATGGCGGGGTATCGACGCCCACGCTGAACTCAGCCATGTCCTCCATGGTGAGAAGGCCTCCCTCACCCTGGACGAACCTGACTATCTCCTCGGCGATGTCCCCCTTGTAGAAGAAGTCACGGGCAGCTTGCAGCGCGGCCTCGCGGCCCTGCCCGGCGTTATCGCGTTCGACCTCGATCAGGCGACGAAATGTGTGGGCCAAGTCTTTCTGCACGAGCATGTCACCAACGTCGGGGCGGCGCCCACCCGGGAAGAAAACCGCAGCGGTGGAGGGCCAGCGTCCGTCGCCGTCGGAGTCACCGATCAGCGAGTCGCCGGTGTTGGCAAGCGCCGACTGCAGGGTTGCGGGGATGGGGAACCCACCCTCCGCCAGTTCCAACGCCGGAGTTACCACCTGCTCAAAAGACATAGTGCCGTAGAGCTTGAGCGCAGTGATCCAGGCGTCGGCCGCTGAGGGCGTAACGGTGCGCAGCACGCCGGGAGGAAATCCCCCGCCGCAGTTGCGCACGAAGTAGTCGATGTTGGCGGCCTTGGGCCAGCGCCCCAGTCCGCTTATCGATTTGGTCTCTCCAGAGGCAGCGTCGTGGATTATGATCGGGGCCACTCCGCCGAAGCCGGTCCATTGCGGCAGGGTCACATTAATGGCTATGCCGGCGGCTACCCCGGCGTCGGTGGCGTTTCCACCCTGCTCGAGGATGCGGAAACCGGCAGCGGTGGCAAGGTAGTGGCCGCTGGAAACGATGTGCTGAGCGCCGGTCACCAAGGGACGGTAGGTTCGAATTCCTATGGCCACGGTTCACCCCCGCATGGATTGAGATTGGATTGCACCCGGATTGGGACAATGCGTGTTGCGGAAAGGCACTTCCGCAGTACGAATTGTTGGGTATGATATGGACGCGGTCTGGGGGTGTCAACAAAGCCGGTCGTTCCTGAAGGGAGGCGTACATGGCCAGGACCGGGCCTTGGACCAGTAGACATCATTAACAGGAATTCCGATGCTCATTGAAGTCGAAGTGATCGCAGGGGCAAACAGTCCCCTTGACCTCCACCGGATGTTTGACCTTCTCGAGCAACCGCGAGCCGTGTCTCGGGTGCTGGCTCCGGACCCAAAAGGAGAAGATGTCTGGTGCGAGGTAACCGGCTGGGATGCCAGCGGGCCTTGCCCCGCAATGGCCGCACTGTCCGAGGATTCAGGCGAGGGTGTGGTGTTGCTGGTTTATGGCGGAGACGAGGGCCTGCGCCTCAGACCTGCAGGCGTGCCGGGCGCATGGGACCTGGCCGACGGTGGGCAATGGGGCGAGGCCTGCCTGATGCTGGACAAGGACACTGCTACCGAGTAGGCACCTGGCTTTGGGGCAGCCGTCGATCGACGAGTCGCAGTCCCGCCTCAGAGATCGGCAGGAATCCGAACGAAAGGATACTGCTGAGGCTCAAGTGCCCAACAGCGGCAGGTGCTCCGATTGATCCGGCCTAGAAAACGGGGGTAGACAGTTCACTCACCAGAGAGCCCAAGGCGCGTTCCCAGTCTCCCGCGTCGTCCCACCCTCTCAGGTCTATGACGATGCCGTCCCTGAGACCGTTGCAGAGACGGTCCTGCCGCTGGTAGAACACCTCGCCCGCGCCCAGAGCGATGAGACTGTCGGTTGCTCCCTTTTTAACGGACCGCACAAGTTCGGCAAAGTACCGGCTGGCCAGCGGGTTCTCCAATCCGGCGTCGGTACAAAGCAGGGCCAAACGGTCATAGTAAACGGTATGATCGAGAGAGGACTCCCCGGTACTCAGCGCGTTCTCATCGTCCGGGTAAAGGGCCCAGGCGGGAATATGGGCCTGCGACAAATCCTGGCAAAGCCGCTCTGCCAATTCGGAATCCCCCATCGATCCGATCAACAATACCGTCGGGTATGTCCTGCGCTCCCCAGTGAGCACGTCCTGCGCGGCAATTAGCGGCTCGGCGACGCCTGCCCCTTGAAGAAAAAGGCGAGGAAGCCTGCCTCCGGAGCGGGCCAGGGTGTCCAGGGCGATGCTGCTGGGTGCCCCGTGCAGCATGGAGTCCAGCCCTATGACAGTGCGGAGATCGCAGTTGGCGAACAGCGTCCCGCCCGCTATGGCCTGGTGCAATATGGAGCTTTCGAAGTCCGACTTGATGATCTTTGCGCCGCGCAGGTCTGCACCGGTCAGATTGGTCATAGTCAGCGACGTGCTGGCGAGAGTTGCCCCCCGCAGGTCTGCGTGGCTCAGATTAGCCCATGAGAAGTCGGTGGCTGTCAGGTCAGCACCGCTGAGGTCTGCCCTTTCCAGGTCGGCATAGGATAGATCAGCGTAGGACAGGTCTGCGCCCTTCAGTACGGCGTGGCTCAGGACCGCGCTGGCCAGTTTGGCGCGACACAGCGAGGATCCGGTCATCTGGCTGCCGGTAAGGGTGGCTCGCGGCATGTTTGCCCGAAAGAGATGAGTTCCCGCCAGGTTGGCCCCGGAGAGGTCGGCCATTCGAAGATCGACCCCGGTGAGGTCGGCGCCACTAAGGTCGTCGTGCCGCAGATCGGCGCCGGGCAGCTTCACGCCGCTCAGGAAGGACCCGGACAGGTCGAGGGACGGACGGCCGTAGACGAACTCCGGAGTGAAGGTCTCGCTGGCCGCCCTGTCTTCCAGGCGGTAGCCCAAGTCAAACTTGGGCAGACGGGCATTGGGACTGCGGAAGGTCAGTTCCCGCCAACGGGCAATGGCAGTGGCCCCCGACCGGGCCAGGTTGACATGGTCTGAATCCGCCAAACGCTAACCTTCTCCGTTCATAGTCTGTCGATCCCGGTTATCGCTTGTCAAAGGCCGCCGTGCATCGCACAAGCGGCGTCTGCTCGACTGTTCCTCGATTTGAGTCCGCTGACCACAATCCTGCGCGTCAGCCGCGCCCGGCGAAAGCAGGCAGGACCTCTCGGGAGAATATCTCCAGTTGGCTGCTCAACTCGTGCCAGGGCATGCCCTCTGGCCACTGCAGGACTATGTCCTCCAGCCCCGGATACTTTTCTTCCAGTTCCATGAAGATCTTGATGAACACGTCGGGCGGGCCGCAGAGCCACGCCTTCTGCTGCACTCCGTCTTCTACTGTCGGAGTGCGGGCCGGAGCCCCTGGCGTGCCCCACATGCGCCCCTCCTCGTCTGTGTACCGCACCAAGCCAAAGGGCGCGAACCACTTGTAGCGTTCGTCGTGGAAGGGCCGCACTCGCTCCACGGCTTCCTCCACCGTGTCCGCAAGGTAGAATCCGAAGCCCAAGGCCAGGTCCTGACCCAACTCGAGCTCCCGTCCCACTTCGGCGGCCGAGTGCTGGTAGGCGCCAAAGAACTGCTCCACGATCCTCTCACCGGTCAGGGCTGTCATTCCCTTGATGCCCTTCCTGGCGATGAAGTCGATGGTGCGGCCGCTGGTCACCGGCTGCCAGATATCCACTGGCAGGTTCAGCGGGCGCGGCACCAGGGTGACATCTTTCAACTGGTAGCCCCGGTAGGGCACGTCCGGCGGGATCTGGTAGTACTTGCCGTGGTGGCTGAAGGACTCTTCGTTGAAGGCCTTGAGGATTATGTCGACCTGTTCCTCAAACAGCTCGCGGTTGGCGTCCTGATCGAGAAGGGGGGCGCCAAAGGTTTCAACCTCGCGGGTCTGGTATCCGCGTCCTATGCCAAAAACCAGCCGCCCTCCGGTGAGCACATCGCCCATGGCGAAGTCCTCGGCGAGCCGCAGCGGGTGCCACATCGGTACGATGTTAAACGCCGCGCCGAACTTCAGGTTCTTGGTGTGCGCGGCGAGATGCACTCCAAGCAGGGTGAGGTTGGGAATGCACTCGTAGCCCTCTCGCTGGAAGTGGTGCTCCGCGGCCCAGAGGCAGTGGAAGCCTGACTCGTCCATCTGCTTGGCGAGGGCCATGGCGTGGTCAAAGGATTGTATCAACTGCTTGTTGGGGTAGCGGCGCCCGTCAGGATCGCGTCCGTTGGCACCGACGTCATCGAGGTCTATCTGACCTACATACAGAACTGAGAAGCGCTTGATCATCTGCCTGTCTCGAATTGAAATGGAATGCTGGGATCAGCCGACCGTCTCCAGCCAAACAGCAAAGAGTATAGCATGGGGATGGCACCATCGCTGTACGGGATGGTGCGGTTCTTAATTCTCCCTCTCCTTTCCGGAGAGAGATGGGGTGAGGGCGAAATCTCGGGATGACACAATGCTTCCTCACCCACGGGGACACCCCCACATTAACCTCCCGGAGGGAGGGGGAACAGCTAAATGCAACTGCCTTACCTACCGGGGGATTCCCCGCGAGTTTGATGGCCTCTCTGGAATGGTCAGCATCCTATTGGCTGGCAATGATCTGGCTGGCTGAGTTCCCCACGCTCTGCGAAGAGTAATGGGAAACTTGGATTTCTGTCCGTGGAAATTGTCAACGAACTGAGATTCCCGGAGTGGCCGGGCCCAAGGTGGAACAACAGGATTGCGAGCGATGTGCCGGTTCCCTACACCACGACGCCGCGCTCCTGCAGGCTGGCGATCTGGGCCGATGTGTAACCCAACGAGGCCAGCACCTCGGCGGTGTGCTGGCCTGTGACTCCGCCTGGGTACCGCACCTCGCCGGGTGTCTCGGACAGGTGGAATGGAATGCCAGGCTGCGTGACTTTGCCCTCCGGCACGCCCGGCGCCTCCAGCTCGACGACCATGCCCCGGGCCATCGCCTGGGGGTCGGCTAGCGCCTCGTCCAGGTCGTAGACCTTGCCGACGGAGATGTTGGCGTCTTTCAGCGTCTCGAACCACTCATCTCTGGTCTTGGTGAGGAATATGGATTCGAGGGTCTTGGCTATCTCCACCCGCCTCTCCTCCCCTGCCCTCTGGTGAGGGATCAGGTCCTCCCGGCCGATGGCGCGGCACAGGTTCTCCCAGAACCAGGGCTCGATGGCGGCGATGGAGAAATACTTGCCATCAGCGGTGCGGTAGACGTTGTAATAGGGCGACCCGCCGTTCAGGCGTATTCCGCCGCGGGTGGGCCTGTATCCTTGCGACAGGGCGTCGGCAATGGCGCCGCAGAGCATGTACAGCACGCCCTCCGTCATGGCGATGTCAACGTACTGGCCTCGCCCGGTCTTCTCGCGCGCCATCAGCGCCGCCAGTATGCCCACAGCGCCGCACAGCCCACCGCCGGCGTAGTCAGCGATGAGGTTCAGCGGGATTACCGGCTTGCCGTCGGGCGAGTCACCGATCAGTCCAAGGGCCCCGGCAAAGGAGATGTAGTTTATGTCATGCCCTGCCATCTGCGCGTAGGGTCCGGTCTGGCCGTAGCCGGAGACTGAGCAGTAGACGGCACGGGGGTTGATCTCCTTCACCTGCTCGTAGCCCACACCCAGCCGGTCGACCACGCCGGGGCGGAATCCCTCCACCACCACGTCAGCCTCGGCAGCCAGTTTGCGAAACACCTGCAGCGCGTCCGGCTCCTTCAGGTTCAGGGCTATGCTGCGCTTGTTGCGCTGCAGGGCGTTGAAAGAGGCGTGGCGCCGCTCGTCTTCCGGGCTATCGATGCCTGCCACAATGCGCTCATAGGCAGCGCGGGTCTCGTCCATCGGCCGTTCGATCATCAGCACATCGGCCCCGAGATCGGCCAGGATCATCGTGGCAAACATGCCGGGCGCGTTGCGGCAGAAATCGAGGACCTTGATTCCTTCGAGGGCCATCATCCGGGTGTCCTCCAAGTTTGAGTCAGGTTTGAATGAGGTTTCAGTTGGTTTGCTGAAGAGATTATAGCCAGACCCTCTCCTCAACCCCAATTCCCTCCAAATCGAAAATAACTCACTGGGCTTGCCTTCCCTGCGAGACGGAAACATCGGGGACTGCCGTGCAAGACAGCCAGTGCCGCACTATAATCCCCGCAAACTATTCCATCGGCAAAGGAGATAGTCATGGATCTTGGCCTGCAGGGCAGAGTAGCAATGATAACCGGCGGCAGCCACGGTCTCGGAAAGCAGGCTGCGGCTGCGCTGGGACGCGAGGGATGCAAGGTCGCCATCTGCGCCCGGGGCGCGGAACAGCTGGAGGAGACCCGCAGCGAGCTGGCCGGGTCGGGGATACAGGTAGTTGCAGTGCAGGCCGACGTCACCAGCAACGACGACCTGACGCGATTCCACAACGAGACCAAGTCGGCCCTCGGAGAGGTCGATATTCTGGTCAACAACGTGGGCGGACGCCGCGGGACCACTGACTTCGTAGAGACCGGCATGGAGCGGTTTCGCGAGGGGCTCGAAGTCAACCTGCTGAGCGCGGTGGAGCTGGTGTACCTGGTCCTGCCCCACATGCGGGAGCAGAAATGGGGC
Source organism: Dehalococcoidia bacterium (assembly GCA_965261885.1). Classification (GTDB taxonomy): domain Bacteria; phylum Chloroflexota; class Dehalococcoidia; order Lucifugimonadales; family UBA3495; genus VXOI01. Next base: position 2,660 of record CBDHDY010000012.1, on the reverse strand, counting down.
CGCATTATCAGTATCTCGTCCATCTACGGACGCGAGTACGGCGGCTCGGTCGACTACATGACAGGAAAAGCGGGGCTGATCGCCTTTTCCAAGCACCTCGCCCTGAACCTGGCCCCGGAGAACGTGCTGGTCAATTGCATCGCTCCCGGCTCCATCGACTTTCCCGGAAGCACCTGGGACCGATTCCAGCAGAACAACACGCCCGAGGTGGTGGACGAATTCATCGCCCGGAACCTGCCCGCGGGCAAGTTCGGCTGGCCCGAACCCATCGGTGAGACGGTGGCTTTCCTCGCCTCCGACCGGGCCGACCTCATCACTGGCACCTGCCTGAACATTGATGGTGGCCAGTCCCGGTCCCTCTTCTAGCTGGAAAATTCCAGCCGACTAACGGCCACGAGGCGGAAACAGTCGAAGGGGCGCACAGATGTGCGCCCCTGTCGTTTGTCATCGTGTATCAAATCATCCCGATCAGTCACAGGGAACCGACGAACTCCCGCCACGCCTGCACACAGTGCTCGGGAGCGGAGTGTTGCACGTAACCGCTGGTTCCCGGTATCACCCGCAGGCGTCCGTTGGGTAGCAGAGCGGCCATTCCCGTGGTGCGGTCGGGGTTGTCGCGGGAGTTCTGCTCCGAGGCCAGGACGAGAGCGGGGGTCTGGATGCGGCCCAATGTCTCAGTCAGGTCCTGCTGCGACAGGTAGGCCAGCGTTTCCATTACCACCCTGGCCTCCGTCCACGCCATCTGGTCCATGTACCACTCCTGATGTGCAACATCGGCGTGGCCCGACTCCAGCCGCCGCTCGGAAGTCTTCCGCACCCATGCCTCCATTCCCTCGTCGCGGACGAGGTTGTAGGAGTCGAGGTAGGTTGGATTACCAACGAACTTGTAGGGCGAGGTGCAGGTGGTGACCGAGAGCAGCCGCTCCGGGAAATGCGAGGCGAATTGCAGGGAGATGGTCCCGCCCACAGTCTCGCCGATCAGGTGAACGCGGTCCAGTTCAAGGTGGTCGAGCAGGCCCCGAATGTCGGAGGCGAAATTGCCCAGCGACCACTCGTATCCCTCGGGCGGCACGGTCGAGCGCCCGAACCCCCGCGCCTCCAACCGCACCACGCGGTATTGGCGGGCAAGCAATGGCACCCAGGCGTACCACAGGCGCGCGTTCTTGGCATTGCCATGATGCAACACCACGGTTTCTGATCGACGCCAAGGGTCGGTAAAGTCGTCGTCCTCGTAGTACATCTCCAAAGTGCCATCGATGCGTGCGAAGGGCATGTCGCTCCTCCCTGCGGCGGCGAGTGAGAGTTCTGCAGCTAGTCTTTAGTCAATTATGGGAACGGCCACCGACACCCGGGTCTTGTCGCCGTAGACTGCCGTGGTGTGCCCGCGGCCCGTGAGATCGTCGGCCAGAAGCACGTCTCCGGAACTGAATATCCGCTTTGTGCCGTCGCCGAGACCGACCTCCATCTGCCCCTCCAGGGTGATTACGTACTGCCGGCGGGGTGCGGTGTGCCAGTCGCTGAAGTTGCCGGGCTGGGTGCGACTGAAGGTCACGCTCGACGCATTCTGCGCAGCGGTACGCTCGGCGTTGGCCACGGCCTCGAAGGGGAGGTCCAGTTCCTCGAAATGGGATTCACCGTCATCGCCAGTGTAAATCCTGACTACCTGCATCATTCCTCCGTCCGGCTCAATAAATCTCAGGCTCCCGAAACGGGGCACCGGACGCCGGAATGATAAGCCGACGGTGCACCAGCGTCAATTTGCCTGGTCAAGGATCGCCTGTCCGCCGGTGGGACACATGTCCGCCAGGCAGCACACATGGCACCGCGGCTCACGCTTGGTACAGGTTACCTTGGCGTGGTTGTCCAGAAGGGCGTGGTATTCGTTGAACAGAGGGGTATCGCCGGGCAGGTTGTCATGGAAGAGGGCCTGATAGGCGCGATACCCGGGATTCCTTCCTGGCGGCGTCAGCCCCATTCGATCGATGACGCGGCGGGTGTAGCTGTCGATCACGAACGACGGCCTTTCGGCTGCATAGACGATGATGTCGTCGGCCGTCTCCTCACCAATGCCATGGATGGACAATAGCTCGTACCGGAGATCCGCCACGTCATTATCGAACATTCTGTCCAGATCGCCGCCGTAGTCCTCAAGGACATGACGTGCGAAGGCCTGCAGCTTGCGGGCCTTGGCGTTGTAGTATCCTGATGATCGGATGACGGCGGCCAGTTCCGGCTCTGGCCAGGCAGCAATTGCCTCGAAAGACCAGCAACCGGAGGCCCTCATCGAGGCGAGGGCTTTCTCGACATTCAGCCAGGCAGTCGACTGAGTGAGTATGGCCCCCACGATGATCTCAAACCGGCTCCCGGCGGGCCACCAGCCCTGCGGCCCATAGGAGTCGAAAAGACGCCCATAGACTTGGAGCAGCAGGTCTGACAACGATAAAGGGTCCGTATGCTCGTTCATTTTACGGGCCTGTTATGTCGCGCCATGGAGGTGAACGGGACAATTGGGAGTCGCTCGGTAAGCGAGACCTCCTCCCGCGAGACGTGGCAGTTGTAGGCATAGGCATCCACGCCACGGCTTACGGCGGTGCAAAACGCCTGCGCCAGCGCCGGATCGGCGTCGTCGTTGGTGGCAAACGCTGCGGCGTCCGGCCGCT
>CBDHDY010000011.1:0-401910 GCA_965261885.1 Dehalococcoidia bacterium | reverse complement strand
GGTGAAAGTTGACTATGACGTCTGGTATCCCCTGCAATGGTACGTCCGGGACCACTCAACCGACGGAAGGCTGAACTTCCAGTGCTTCGAGAACACTGCCGAGGAAGATTCCGGGTGCATTTTCCTGCCGGGAAGCCTGAATGACGACGGCACCTACAGTTTCGGCAACGTTGCCGGACTCGTGGTAAAAGAAAGCCACACAGGAGACGACGCGGAAGTACGGGAACTATACCAACGCCGGGGGCCTTTCAAAGAACTCCTCTGGTTTCCGGAGACTTACCGCAGGCCAGACGAAAACCGGGAGGAAGAGGCGATGCACACCCAGCTGGTGAAGGACTTCGGTTTCTTCGGGGACTCCGTATCCAGCAGGGAGAAGTGGGCCGAAGCCCTCGACTATGTGATCTTCCGCAAACTGGATTCCGACTGGTACCAGTCGGAATACTACACCTATCTGCCTTGAGGCATTATCAGTCAGGTTCTATACTGACACGGCGACGAATCGGGAGCACAAGTTAACGAATCACGACAGGGGCTCGAGCAGGTACATCCATTGCCTTCCGCCAAATGGCATCTGTGGCTGGGTATTGCAGTCAGCGTAGTAATGCTGTTCTTCCTGGCCTGGCAGGTATATCGCATCGACGACCCATCGGGGCTTATCGACGAGCTGGCCGGGGCGAATTACTTTTTTTTGATCCCGCGGTGGCGGTCTATTTCGTCGGTGTCTGGTTCAGGGCCCTTCGCTGGCAGTTCCTGCTGAACCCACTGCGGTACTTCCCCGTTAAACGACTCTACCCCGTGGTTGTCATCGGATACGCGGCCAACAATCTGCTACCTATGCGATTGGGGGAACTGGTACGCTCCTATTACCTGGCCAGGAAGGAGAACTTCAGCGCAACCTCCGCCCTGGGCAGCGTGGCTGTCGAACGGGTATTTGACGGGCTGACTCTCATGGTGCTGGTTGCCGTAACGGTCCCATTGCTGCTCCTGATGGGGGCTTTCGACTGGACAACCGGCGTATCGAAGGACACTGCGGCAATCCTGGCAGCGGTGGTGCTTTTTGTGTTCGGGGGGTTCCTGTTCCTGTTCACGCTTCTGGCCGTGTGGCAGGGCTTCTCCGACCTGGTACAACGGCTCCTTTCCATGCTTCCAGGCAGTCTGGGTAATCTGGCGCTCCGGTTCTATATCGCGTTCGCTGCAGCGTTGAGCATCCTTGATTCGCCGCGCAAACACTTGGCACTGATTGCCCTGTCGCTTCCCATCTGGTTCTGCGAGTTCGTTGTCTACTACCTGGTTTCGTACACCTTCGATCTTGGGTCCCACTTCGATTCGGCGGGTACGTACCTGCTGGCAATCGCCCTGCTGACCGCCACATCAAACCTGGCCACCGGCATACCCAGCGCTATCGGCGGCATCGGCCCATTCGAGGTTGTGGCCCAGCAGACGCTGGTGGCTCTCGGCGTAGGAGTTGGCGTGGCCATAGACTATGCGCTGGTCGTGCACCTGGTGGCGTTGTGGCTGCCCGTAAACATCGTGGGGCTTGCCATTCTGTGGAAGCAGAACCTCCACCTGCGGCAGCTTGTCACAGACCCTACCGCCGGACCGGAGGTGGAGACCGCCGACACCCCTGCCGTAAACTCGTCCCCCGCAGGAGGCGGTCCATGAGAGTCGGGATCATCGGCGGTGGCGTTGCCGGGCTGGCGGCGGCTTACGACCTGACGGCACAGGGCCATTACGCCGAGGTGTTCGAGGTCGCCCCCTTCCTGGGAGGGCAGGCGTCCACATTCCCGGTGGGTGGCGGGCAGCTGGAGCGCGGCTACCACCACCTGTTTGTCAGCGACACCTCCATCACAGAGATGATCCACGAACTGGGTCTCGGAGACAGGTTGGCCTGGCTGGAGTCGAAAGTCGGCGTCTACCACAACGGCAGGATCTGGGACTTTTCCACCCCCATGGACCTGCTGCGGTTCAAGCCCCTTTCGCTGTGGGACCGCTTCCGCGTTGGTCTCTGGACTCTCCGCCTGCAACGCATTGCCGATTACAGGCCCTTCGAGGACATCACGGCCAGGGACTGGTTGTCGAAGCACATGGGGCGCAAGGCCTACGAGGTGCTGTTCGAGCCGCTGCTGCGGGGCAAGTTCGGCGACCACTACGACCAGGTGAGCATGACCTGGCTCTGGGGCAAGGTTCGTCTCCGCGTCGCGTCCCGCGGCAAGACCCTGCAGAAGGAACGCCTCGGCTATCCCATGGGCAGTTTCGGGGAGGTCATCGACACCATCGCCGACCGGATACACGAGCAGGGCGGGGACGTACACACCTCCTCTTTCGTGAGCCGCGTGCTGATAGACGACAACAGGGCCACCGGCCTCGAAGTCCAGCTTGGCCGCGACTCGGAGAAGGAACAGCGGCACTACGACACCATAATCGCGACGACGCCATCCTACGTCTTCACCCGGCTGGTCCCGCCCATGCCAGACGACTACCAGGAGATGCTCACCAGCGTCAGCTACCTGTCCGCCGTGCTGCTCATCCTGGAGCTTGATCGCCCGTTGACCCATAAGTACTGGATCAACATCGCCCCCGACCCCGACACTGATGGGGCCATGCCCTTTGTCGGTATCATTGAGCACACCAATATGATTGACAAGTCGCTGTACGGGGGGCGGCACATCGTCTACATCACCAATTATCCCGACCGGGACAGCGACCTGTACAAGATGGAGCCGGAGGATTTGCTGAATCTGTTTGTGCCCCACCTCCGCAAGCTAAACCCCGGCTTCGAACGCTCATGGGTGCAGGACTACCACCACCACCGGGTCGACGGAGCACAGCCGATCATTGGCAGGAATTACAGTCAGCGCATACCGCCGCATCGCACGCCGGTCGACGGCCTTTACCTGGCCAACACCACCCAGATATTTCCCGAGGACCGCGGCACCAACTACTCCATCCGCATGGGCCGGCAAGTGGCGCAGATGGTCATGAACGACAATGCCGCCTGAAGACCAGCGACGAAATGTTGCATTTATCGTTTCGTCGGGTACAATCTAGCGTAGTCAACAGGGGTGTCCTATGGGCAGGATGCCTCCTGATGTAGCCAAAGGAGCAGAGCGTGGCATCCGAGCTTAACCCAGCAGAGAATGGCAACCTGAAGGCCGGCGAGACTCGGCGCAGCTTCCTGGTCAAACTGGGCATTGGCGCTGCGGCGCTGGGCTTGGTGGCCGGGTCCCTGTCGTCATTGCGCGGCCGGGGCAATAACAGCGGTGCAACGGCCAAGAATACGGAGTTTCCCGGTGAAGACTCCATCTTCCACCCCGCGGTCGACCCGCGACAGGACCCGCGGCGCACGAACCTCAGCTAGCGGACAAACCAACAATGGTACCTTTCGATGGCCCTGCCTTTTGGCGGGCCATTACTGTATGGAGATAACCCCTGGAGGATGTCAAATGCCTGAAGCAAAGCTCACCGTCGGCAACGTGGAAATCCTCTCCTTGAACGACAACGAGGCGACGCTGCCCCTCAGCGATGTGTTCCCCGAAGTGCCGTCAGATGCATGGGCGCCCTACCAGGAGCGGTATCCCTCCGGGTTCAGCGGCGACCACCTGCTGGCCCACTTCGAATGCTACCTGATCCGGTCTGCGGGCCAGACCATACTCGTGGATACCGGGCTGGGCGGCGCGGCCACCAACCCCGACTCCATAGAGGCCATGGTCGGTGGAGCCGAGGGAAGGCTCCTGCAGGAGTTGAGTTCCGCCGGCGTCAGCCCGGGAGACATCAACACAGTATTCTTCAGCCATCTCCACTTCGACCACGTGGGATGGAACGTGACCCACGAGCCCGGTGCTGCGCCCCGCGCAACCTTCCCGAACGCACGGTACGTGGCCCATCGGGCCGACTGGGAGATATTCCGGCAACCCGAGGTGCTGGAACTCTTCCCGCCCCACTGGGACATGGCCTTGGGCCCGCTCAGGGATCTGGGGGTGCTGGACCTCCTGGACGGCGAGCAGGCGCTGACGAGCGAAATCACCGCCATCCCGACGCCCGGACACACCCCGGGTTCCATGAGCTTGGCCATAGTGTCTGGCGGCCAGCGCGCCTATATCATGGGGGACGTTTTTCATGGCCCAACACAGGTGACCGAGACGGACTGGAAGTTCAGCTTTGACATGGATGGGGACCAGGGAATAGCCACCCGCAGCGCAATGATCGAGCGCGCCGAATCGGAAGACGCCATCATTGCCATCTGCCACCACGGAGGCTTTGGCCGAGTGGTGCGCGCCGAGGGCCGACGGTACTGGCAACTGGTGTCCTAGCGCCTGCCAAACTCCCGCTCCACATGGTAGGAGCTGAAGTGGACCATCGTTGGGCGGCCGTGGGGGCATGTGTGGGGGTTGGCTGTTGCCTCCAACTGCTCCAGCAGGGCGCGCATTTCCGCCTCGGACAGAGCCTGACCAGCCCGAACGGCGGCGTGACATGATATTGACGCGGCCATCACGTCCTCTTTCTGTCGCGTCAGCCCCTCCAGGGTAGCCATGTCCAATACGTCGATGAGCGTCTTGGCCGGATCTTCCCTGGACAGGACGGCCGGCACCGAGCGCAGCAGGTAACTTCGCTCACCGAATGGTTCCAGATGGAATCCATAGCCCAAGATGGCGTCCATGTTGTCCTGCAGGGTGGTGGCGTGGGAAGGCGTCAACTCCACACTGACAGGCGACAGCAGCGGCTGGGAAGCGGCCATGCGCTCTCCTCGCTCGGCACAGATGCGGTCAAACAGCGTGCGCTCGTGGGCGGCATGCTGGTCGACCAGATACATCCCCTCAGGCCCCTCGGCCACGATGTAGGTCAGCTTAAGTTGACCGACCACCCGGAGCGGCACGGCGGGCCGCCCCAGAAGCGGCAGCGCCTCGCCGCCCGATTGGCCTGCCTCGGCGGGCTGTCGCGCCCCTCCGCCAGAGTACCCGGAAAACGCCGTGCCGGAGGCTCCAGTCCTGCTGTTACCTACACCGAACGAACGGAATGAGGTATGTGCGCCGGGGTCCTGGGCCGCAGTGGGCACCGGTGAATTCGCCACCAGGGCAGCCCTGACCGCCCTTTGCGTCAGTGAGAACACCCGGTTTTCCTGGTGGAACCGCACTTCCCTCTTCGCCGGATGCGAGTTGACGTCCACGTCCTCGTACGGGATCACCAGGTTTATTGCAGCCACCGGGTACCGCTTCACCTGGAGCAGCCCGCTGTAGGCCTCCTCCACCGAGTAAGAGAGCATGCGGCTCTGGACCAGACGGCGGTTCACGAAGAACGTAAGGTAGGTGCGGTTGGCTCGGCTGACGCTTGGCGCGGCCGCAAATCCCTCGACGGCGTAGCCGCTCTCCGGATCTTCGGCATCGACCTCCAGCATGCTCTGGGCCACTTGCGAGCCGTACACCGCCAGCAAGGCCTCCCGGGGCTGCCCATTGCCCGGCGTTGTCAGGGAGACGCGGTCGTCGTTCACCAGCCGGAAGCGGATTTCGGGGAAGGCAAGAGCATAGCGGCTGACCAATTCCTGCACCCTGGCTGTCTCGGCCTGGGCAGAGCGGAGAAACTTGCGGCGGGCCGGGCTGGTTTCCGAAGAGGTCCGACACCTCGATGACCGTTCCGGCCGCGCATCCCTCACTGCCGGCGTCGGAAACTTCTCCCCACTGCAGTACCCTTCGGGATCCTACAGTTTCGTCGTGGGTCCGCGTCTGTAGTGATACCCGGGATACGGCGGCGATGCTGGGCAGGGCTTCGCCTCGAAATCCCATGGTGGTCACGCGATCCAGCTGATCGGCGCTGGTAAGCTTGCTGGTGGCGTGGCGGTGGAAGGCGAGAGGCAGTTCGTCGGAGGGAATGCCGGCGCCATTGTCGGCGATCCGTATCAGATCGGTGCCGCCGCCCCGGATCTCGACCGTTACCTGGGATGAACCAGCATCGATGGAGTTTTCCAGCAACTCTTTGACCACCGACACGGGCCGTTCCACAATTTCGCCGGCAGCGATCCTGGCAGCCAGTTCCGGAGGCAGGACCCTTATTGGCACGGCCAACCCGCTAAAAGAGGGGGACTATGGTTCCCTTGGCTCGGTACTGCCTGTCTTCCGAGGTCCCCGTAGCGGCAAAGTCCTGCACGATCCGGTAGACCCGCTCCATTTCCTTGTCCGGAGAGCGCTTGAAGAAGTAGGGAGGAACCCACACACCACCAAAGGCGGCCACCACCTCCGGGTAATCGTCGATGACAAATTCCGGCTCGAAAGGTACGCCCAACTCCTCCAGTCGCTCGTGGAAATGGTGAGTTGGCTTTTCGAAAACCCCGCTTACGAAGGGTTCGAGCTGATGCTTCTCTATTACTTCCCACCGTTCCCCCATCCCGGACCAGATGTAGATTTGGTGGTCTTCGTCCAGTAGGGCCTGAAAAATGTCCTTCGTCTGGGGACGCAGGCTGTTATCCAAGCCTAGAATTGTGTAATCAACGTCAAAAAAGATCTTCATTCGATGTATCAGGCCCTTTCAGTTCCGGCATTCCCCCCACTATAGGCAGCAACGACTGACGTAAGCAAAGGGGGACCCGTTAAGTATATTATATTCAGGCAAGCGATTCAGCACCGCATTCGCGATGCACGACCAGCGCTGCGAGTCGCACGTTGAATTCGCGTCCCTATTGCGCCGCTGACCTGCGCCATTCATGGGAGTCGCAGATGGCCTGCAAGGCCACCTCACAGGGCGAAATTGGCCTTTCTCCCCGCATTGTCAAATAGTGGACAGTTCAGCCTGCCGCTGCCACCACAGAATCGAGGACTGCCGCGCCGCCGCCAACAAACAGTTGACCGCCGACGCGCATCATGGGCCGCCTTACCAGCTTTGGTTCCTGCAACATCAGGCGGACCATCTCATCCTCGGACAATTCCTGTCCGGCCAGCCCCAATTGCTTCAGGCTGGGGCTGCGGCGAGCGAAAATCTGGTCGATGCCTGCCATCGCAGCCATCTCCCTGACTTCTTCCTCTGAGAGGGATTCCTTGAAGTAGTCCCGTTCGTTAATTTCCAGATCGTTCTGCAAGAGAAACTCCCTTGCCTTCCTGCAGGTGGATCAACGGGGCCACCAGTAGAGATGCACTGCCTGACTCATGATTCCCTCAACGTTCACGGATAGATGACAGGATATGGCACACACCAACGGCCATTTTATAACGATGTGCGGTCACTAAAAAACCGCAGACCAGCCGAATAAATCGAAATTCAGGTCAATTCTCTGGGCCTGCTCCTGCAGCTCGTACAGCTTGTTGAGTGCCTCCAGAGGCGTCATATTGGACACGTCCAGGGACCTCAAAAGGTCCGCCAGTTCCTGACCGGGTGCGAACAGCGACAGTTGTTGCGACGGCGACCCTCGGGAGGCACGCTTCGGTCTGTCGCCCCGCTGGGATTCCAGGTCTTCCAGCACCTCCCAGGCGCGGTTCACAACCCCTGGCGGCATTCCGGCCAGGCGCGCAACGTGCACGCCGTAGCTCTTGTCGGCTCCCCCGGGCACGATACGGTGCAGGAAAACCACGTCGCTGCCCTCTTCCGCCACAGCCACGCTGAAATTCCGGATCCCCGGCAGCGACGAGGCGAGTTGCGTTAGCTCGTGGTAATGCGTGGCGAACAGCGTCTTGCAGCCCAGTCTTGGGTCGTTGTGGATGTGCTCGATCACTGACCGGGCGATGGACAGGCCGTCGTAGGTGCTGGTTCCGCGCCCGATCTCATCCAGGATCACCAGGGAGCGGGGCGTAGCCTGATTCAGAATGGCTGCAGTCTCCACCATTTCCACCATAAAGGTGGACTGCCCGGTGGCGAGGTCGTCCTGGAGACCGACCTGGTGAAAATGCGGTCCACCAGGCCGATGTGCGCCTCCGCCGCCGGCACGAAGCTGCCCACCTGGGCCAACAGTGTAATCAGCGCCACCTGCCGTATGAAGGTGGACTTGCCCGCCATGTTGGGCCCGGTAATCACCAGCACCCGAAGCCTCATTCGACAGTTCAACGTCGTTGGGCACGTACCCGCCGGCTGGCAGGACTCTCTCCACCACCGGGTGCCGGCCGTCTCGTACACGTATCACCGGGCCATCATCGACCACTGGCCGCACGTAGCCGTTATCGATCGCGGCCTGAGCCAGCCCGGTGAACACGTCGACCTGGGCTATTGCGGATGAGGACCTTGCGATCACCGAAGCGGACTCTGCCACCTGTGCGCAGACGCGACGGTAGACTTCCTCCTCTGCCCCGGCCAGCCGCTCTCGGGCGTTCAACGCGAGAGTTTTCGTATTCCTTGAGTTCGGGGACTATGTACCGCTCGGCGTTGGTCAGTGTCTGCCGCCTTATGTAGTCGTCTGGCAGGTCACCGGTCTGGGACTTGGTCACCTCGATGTAGTACCCGAAGACTTGGTTGTAGCCCACTCTCAGAGAGCGAATTCCAGTCCTCTCTCTTTCCTTCTGCTCCAGCCCGGCTATGTACTGGCGCGCGTTGACGCTGGCAGCCTTGAGCTCGTCGATCTCGCCAGAGAAGCCCCCTCGAATCACACTCCCTTCTCCGACACTGCCCGACGGCTCCGGCTCAATGGCGGCCTCAATGAGTGCCACGACCTCGGGGGCAGGAACGAGCTCGTTTCGGAGCCACTGCATCGCCGGACCAAGGCCGTCGACGTGCTCTCGCAACCCGGGCAGCATTTCCAGCCCGGACTTGAGGGCCAGCAACTCGCGGGGGGCCACAGATCTGGCCACGACGCGGCCCATGATACGTTCGAGGTCGGCCACCGCGGACAGAGCCGATACCACCGCACCGCGGGCGAGACCGTCCCGATACAGGCAGTCCACGGCATCGAGGCGTCTCTCCACCTCGGTGAGGTCGAGCAACGGCTGTCCCAGCCACCGGCGCAGCAGCCTCGTCCCCATGACAGTTCGGGTCCGGTCTATGGCAGCCAGCACCGAAAGCTCACGCTGCAGTCCACGCCCACCCTCGAACAGTTCCAGGTTTCGGCGTGTACGGGCATCCAGCGCCACGAACCGCTGCGTTGAGTAGACCGCCAGGTTGTGTAGTTGAACCTGGGACGACTTCCTGGTCCGTTCGAGATATTCCACGATGGCGCCGGCAGCAGAGACCGCAAGGGGCAGCCCCTCACAGCCGAATGATTCCAGGGTATGCGCACGAAAGTGCGCCAAGAGTGCCTCAGCCGCCCGTCCCAGGTCAAAATTCCTTTCATCCACCGGCGTAAGGTGCCGCGACTCACCAGAAATGGCCGCGTCCGGGTCGAGGCCATCGGAAACCAGTACTTCTGCCGGCGCAACCCGGTCAAGCTCCAAGGACAATTGGGTCAGGGGAATCTCGGTGGCAGCGAATTCGCCGGTCGTAATGTCGGCATAGGCCAGGCCTGCCTGCTCACCGCGTACCGCGACCGCGGCAAGGTAATTGTTAGCCTGCCGGTCCAGAAGCGAATCTTCGAACACTGTCCCGGGCGTCACCACCCTCACCACGTCCCGGTCCACCAACCCCTTTGACGTAGCCGGTTCGCTGAGTTGCTCGCAGATAGCGACCTGGTGGCCCTTCTTCACCAGGCGTACCAGGTAGGATTCGAGAGAATGGGCCGGCACCCCCGCCATGGGCACCCTCAGGTTCTTGCCCAGGCTGCGCCCGGTGAGAGTGATGTCCAGCTCGCGGGCCATGAGATGCGCGTCGTCGTCAAAGGTCTCGTAAAAATCCCCCATGCGAAACAGGACGATGGAATCCCTATAGGCTTCCTTGATCTTCAGGTATTGGCGGCGAATAGGTGTCACAAGCCCCAAAATCCAGCCCAAAATCCAGAGGGAAGAGTAATGCAATGTTATAACAGGTCGCACAGTACTGCGAAATGAAGCCCACCTTTCTGCTAAGCAATGGCATCAATCCTGGTAGGTGTCCATCCTGGCCTTCCGGAATCCCCGCGAAAACGTGGATCGGTACCCTTGCCGCACACGTGGGATGCACCGGGCGAATTTGCGCTGGTTACAATCCGGTTACAATCCATCGAATCGGCCGAATATGCCGGTCGTCGGATGCCATCCGTCGCGGGGAAGCCGCTGTGATCGCTTCAAGGTCCACAAAACGCCATTGCCCTGCCACCGGCAGAAAAACACCCTCTCCGTTTCCGGAGAGGGTCAATTAGTTACCGGGCAGGCCGGAACATTATTCCTTCCAGAACCTCTCCTCTTTGAATCTCCACCCCTGCGGAGGCAGCTTGGACTTCATTTCCTCAATCATTCCGGGGTGCCCACAGGCGTAGACCAACGTGTCGTCCTTCGGGAGCTGGAACTTCTCCAGGTACTCCTCGGCAATGGCATTGACCCGGCCTCCCTGTCCCTTCCAGCCCTCGTTCCGGGCATCGCTGGGGCGGCTCACCGAGGGCACAAACTTGACTACGCCTGGGTGCTTCTCCGCCAGTTCAGCGAATTCCGCATCATAGGTGAATTCGTCGTGGTAGCTGGCCCCCAGCAGGATGTAAAAGACGTGTCCCTCTCGATTGTTGTGCAGGTGATCACGAACCATGCTGACCGATGGCGACACCCCTGTCACGGTTGACAGCATGAAATGATGATGCGCCTTCTGGTCCATGGTGAAAATACCCTTGGCGCGCGGCCGCACGGACATTGCGTCGCCGGGCTGCAGGTTCCACATCAGGGGGGTTAATTCACCGTCGTGAACCAGTTCCACGAATACTTCAAGCACGTTTTCGTGGGGGGCAGAGGCTATGGAGTAGGCTCGCTCGATGGGACCGAGGCCAAGGGTACAATACTGGCCCGGCTTGAAATTGAAAGCGCCGCCCTCCTCGGGCTCGAGCCTGATGACCATCAGTTCCTCTGTGATGTCCCTGCGTTCAGCCAGGTAGGCCTTGGGAAAAGCAGGATTGGGAGAGAGGTCTATGTCTTTTGCCCTGCCGGTGGCCGTTGACTCTACCATCGTACGTCCTGCCTCCTGTCCACAAGATCAGTCCCGGCGAGGCCCGCGCCATAGGCTCCGGTTGGATCGCCGGGGCGTCAACTATTCTGATTGTGTTCCTATCAAGCGGGCCGGGCGAACTTCCAACCCGGGCAACATGGGCGCCGGGTCAAACTCTTCGCTCGCCTCCATGTCTATCGCCAACTGCCCAAACAACGAGGTGGACGCCACCATCCCCCGTGGCAGGCTTGCGTTGAACCTGGTCACGCCCGGCAATTGTCCATCCGCTGTCTGCACGGCCACCTTGGCACCCTCGGGCAAACCCAAGACAGCGGCGTCCTCCGGGTTCATGTCCACCCATTCTTCGCGTTTCATACGGTTGCGCTTGCCCTTGACGATCTCCAATTCGCGGTGTTGTTGCAGCAGGACGCGTCCCGGCGCGAACCAGAGACCGAACCCCTCGGGCAGTTCAGGCGGCGAACTGAACATCGAAGGAGTCAGCGGCACCGCCTTTCTGTCGGAGAATCCCCCGTCGTACAGTGAAGTCGTACCTGCATGGCCGGGCGCCGGGCATGGCCATTGCAGACCCTTATGCTGCCTGCTGGCGTAAAGAACCTGTGTCGGCTGGGGACTCTCGAGCTGTGTTCTCAACACCAGGGAACCCTCGTTTTCCAGCCGGCGATGAGAGATTCCCCCATAGATCGTGGCCACCCGGGCAATTTCATCCATTGCTTCGGCGGTTGTCAATGACGGGAACACGTCCGGACGGATCCGCTGGGCCAGCTCCGTCAGCACCCAGCTTTCCGGGCGCGCCTCATCTTCCCGTTGCGACGCCGGCTTCAGACGTTGCACCCGGCGCTCGAGGTTGGTAAATGTGCCGTCTTTATCGGCGAATGTCGGCCTGGGAAACACCACATCAGCACGCTCGGCCAGCGGGGTCAGGAAAGTGTCGTGCACTACCAACAGGTCGAGTCCACCGAACGCATCGATAACGTCGCCAATTCTGCCGTTGGTAAAGTTGGGGCTGTCGCCGATAACTACAGCTGCCTTCAACCTGCCGCTTCCGGCCGCTCCAACCATCTGGGCCATCGACAGGCCGGGGGTGTTCGGGACTGAGCCTCCCCAGGCGGCTTCCATGGCCTCGCGGTCTGCGGGCTCGGAAACCCGCCGGTAGCCGGGCAGCCGGTCGGGCAGGCATCCGACGTCCCAGGCACCCTGCTCGTTCGCGCCGCGGCGCATGGGATAGAGGCCGGTACCAGGTCTGCCGACGTTCCCCGTCAGGAGGGCCAGGTTGACCAGCGACAATACGCAGTTACGGGATTGAGTCGAGCTAATGTTGTCCAGCCCGTAGACCACCGCAGCTTCCGTGGCTTCGGCGAAAAGCCGTGCCGCAGCGGCTATGTCATCCGCAGAGACCTGAGTTTCTTCAGCGATATCCTCTATTTCCCGCGCCCGCAAAGTGTAATGAAGGGTGGCCGGGCTCTCGCAGTTTTCCGCCAGCCACTCCTCACGCTCCAAGCCCTGGTCGACGATGCTCCTGAGGATTCCGGCGAGAAGGGACAGTTCGGTGCCCGGTGCGGGGCGCAGCCAGATGTGAGCGTAACGCGTCAACTCCACCTCGCGGGAGTCGATCACAACCAGCTTTGTATTCTTGCGGGCTGCCCGCTTAATCGGGACGGCAACGACGTTCTGCTCTTCGGTCACGTTGGCGTTGAATACCAGCACGCACCCGGCCTGCTCCAGGTCCCAGATGGGATTGGTGGCCGCGGCGAAACCCAGGGAGTCCTCCAATCCCAAGACCAGTTCGGGGTCCAAGTTGGAGGTGTGATCAATGTTGTTAGAGCCCATTACCACCCTGGAAAATTTCTGGGCCAGGTAGTGTTCCTCGTTGGTGCTTGTGGGTGAGGTGAGCAGCGCGAACTCCTCCCCATTCACCTGCGACAGTCGCTCCGCCACGAAATCCAGGGCCTCGTCCCATGTGGTCTCCACCAGAGATTCACCGCGGCGAACAAGCGGCGAATCCAGGCGAGCGGAGTCGTTGACGAATTCCAGTCCGAATTTACCCTTAAAACAGGCCTGTCCCTGATTGGCAGGAGAATTGAGTTCCGGAACCGCCCGTATCAACTCCTCTTTTCCGTTGAACTCCAGGTTCAACTGGCAGCCGACAGGACAGTGGGGGCAGATGGAACGCTCAACGCGACGGGCCTTCTCCCACTTGTGGTCCCGTTCCACCAGCGCGCCCACGGGGCATACATCGATGCAGGCACCACAAAACTCGCAGCCGGACTCCAGCAGCGACGTTCCGAAGGACGTTCCCACCAGTGCCTGTCCGCTGCGCTCGGTAAAGCCGATGGCATCATCACCGCGCAGTTCTTCACAGGCACGCACGCAGCGCCCACAGACGATACACAGGTTGTAGTCGCGATCGTAGAAGGGATCGGCTACCTCGAGCGGAATGTTGCGGTATTTGTAGCCCAGGGGAGACTCAAGCTCCATGCCGAGGTACCGGACCGTGTCCTTCAGTTCGCACCTTTCGTTCTTGGGGCAGGTAACGCAACGGTCATTGACCGAAACGTGTCGTAGGCATACGTCGTTGGGGCCGCAGATGTCGATGCGGTGGCAGGTCAGGCACCCGTTGGGATGTTCGGCGATGAGCATTTCCATCACCGAGCGCCGCAACTGGTCGACAGCGGGTATCTGGTTGTGCACGACCATTCCATCAGCCACCGGCAACGTGCAGGCAGCAGGAAAGCCTCGCTGTCCCTCAACTTCCACGACGCACATCCGGCAGGCAGCATAGGGCTTCATGCCGGGGTGGTAGCAAAGGTACGGCACGTAAATGCCGGCGCTGATGGCCGCCTCAATGACCATCTTGCCGGGTTGGGTGGTTACTTCCACACCGTCGATGCTTATGGTAATGTCGTCGGGCATTTCGCCTCTTTGCTCCCCTGCCTGAAAGGCAGGCCCTACCGGCGCGAGCGCGCCGGTGAAAATCTCGGGCCGTTGCATATTCCGGTGGGACAACTGTGCCTGATGATGTGGTCTTCAAACTCTCCGGGGAAATAACGAAGGGCAGACGATACGGGGTTGAAGCCCAACTGACCGTGACCACAGAGAGAACCGGCCTGCATGTTCTCGCCTGTGCGCCGCATCAGGTCCAGGTCCTCCGGCTCGCCCTTGAGGTTGCAGATGCGTTCCAGCACCTCCAGCAGGTGGCTCATGCCCATCCGGCACGGGAAACACTTGCCACAGGACTCATACTGGCAGAAGGCCACCAGGGCCCTCGTGAGGTCCACAACGCAGGTGTCCTCGTCCGCTGCGATGATACCGCCAGAGCCAAGGATGGCGCCGGCTGTCCGCAACACATCAAAGTCCAGGATCAGATCCACGTTGTCGGCACCCAGTACCCCGCCCAGCGGACCACCAGTCTGCAGGAATTTCAGCTTCTTGCCACCGCGAATGCCGCCGGCCGCGTCGTACAGCACATCCTTCAGGTTGATCCCCAGGGGGACCTCCATCATGCCGGTGTATTGCAGCGCACCGGACAAGCACAGTATGGCAGTGCCGGTGCTGCGCTCGTGGCCGATGCTGGCGAACCATTCGCCGCCCCTGGACATGATCTCCGGAACGTAGGCCAGCGTCTTCACGTTGTTGATGTTGGTGGGCCTGCCGAACAACCCGAACTGGGCGGGGAAGGGCGGACGGAAGCGGGGCATGGCCCGTTTACCCTCGATGGCCTCCATCAACGCGCTTTCCTCTCCGGCCACGTAGGAGTCTCCGGTGAGAGCAACCTCTATTTCAAAGTCAAAGCCGGAATTCAGTATATTTTCACCCAAGAGCCCCAATTCCTCTGCCTGTCTTACGGCAGCGCGGCAGCGGTCTATGGGACCATCGTGGCCGTGACGGATGAAAATGTAGCCCTTCCGGGCACCGGTCGCGTATCCGCAGAGGATAACACCCTCAACCAGTGTATGAGGGTCGCTCTCCAGGATTGCCTTATCGTTGAACGCCCCCGGGTCGCCTTCCTCGCAGTTGCAGAGGACGTACTTGTCTCTCGACGGATTGCCGGCGAGAAAGCGCCACTTGGTCGCCGTGGGGAAGGCAGCGCCGCCCCGCCCGCGAAGACCGGACTCGTTGACCTGCTGGAGGGCATCATCAGGCGTCATTTCCAACAGTGACCGGTTTAGAGCACGGTAGCCACCGTTGGCGATGTACTGGTAGATGTCCAGCGGGTCAATGTTACCCGCGTTGCGCAGGGCAATCCTGTTCTCCCAAGCCCGCATGGGGTGCAGGGCGAGGTCCTTTAGGCCGGCGGGCGGTTCGAAATCATCGCTCGCGCCAGGGGGGGCCAGATAGCCCAGCGCCAACTCCTGCACCGGCTGGCCTCCGGCCACGTGGGCCGCGACCACATCTCCGGCACGCTCAGGGTCGAAGTTTCCGTAAAACACCCGTGCGCCGCCTGGCAACTGCACATCCAAGAGCGGTTCCGCGAAACACAGCCCGATACATCCCACTTCGGAGAGCCGGGCATCTACACCCTGGCTTTCCAATGCGACCCGCAGGGCCTCGACGACCTCGATGCCTCCAGCAGCCTGGCCGCACAAAGCTGTACCGACCCGCAGCCAGGGAAGGGCTGCGTCGGTCTCCCAACGGCGAAGGGCCTCCTGCTCCAGGTCTTCGAAATTAGCGGGCACTGGGATCACCGTGATTCTGCGCCGCAGGGATTTTGTCCTGCAGCAGTCCTGAAACGCGCTGGGCTGCTGACTGGGGGGTTGCGCGACCGATCAGATGATGGTCAATCGACATCACTGGAGCCAGGGAACAGGCGCCGAGGCATGTGTTCAACCTGACCGACAGGCGATTGTCGGGGCGTTCACCTTCGTCGTTCAACCCAGATGCCTCCAATACGGACTTCATCACGGCCATTGACCCCATCAGATGACAAGAGGCGCCCCAGCAGACCTCTACCTGGCGTTCGGCCGGGGGCTGGAACCGGAAGTTCGGGTAAAAGGAGGCAACCGCCCAAACATCATTGACGGTTGAACCAGTGAACTCGGCCACCAATTCAACGGCTTCCCTGGGGATGTAGTGCAGCTCGTCTTCGACGGCCAGCAAGGAGGAGAGTACCGTAACCGTAGGTTGTGGCTGGCCGCGGACGGCCCGGTCTATCCGCTGTTCCAGACCATCCATTCGGCAGGACTCCTGGGCCTCAGAAAGCTCCATCGCCCACTATTATCAGAGGCGGCAGGCCTTCGTTCTTCCCATTCGTGAAAGAATTAACAATCAGCTTGATACTATCATACTGCTCAATGACGCTTCAACAGCGATTACGTCCCGATTACGTCAATTGATTGTCAAAAAGAGACAGGAGCGGGTGGTCTCCGCTCCTGTCTGGGGCAACGTCTTGTGTTCCGCGGTTACAGGTGCCGGAAGGGATTACTCCACGCGGGCAACGCTGCCCAGCAAAATGCGCTCGACCTCGGGGAGCAGGGCCTCGGCCCGCTCGCGGCATTCCTCGTCGCTCAGGCTGGACAGGGGATGAGGAGCGACAGCATATTCATAGTCCGGCACACCCATTATTCGAGTCATGGCCTTGGCCGTGTTGTTGAACACATGGGTGATGATGGATGCGGTCGGCAGGCCCAGGCGCTCCATCTCGATTCCGTCGTGCACACTGCACGAGCTACAGGAGCCTCAATCACCCACCCCTGTGATGAGCACGTCCACTCCGTTCAGCATATCCTCAACGACGTCCGTCTTGGTGGGCAATGAGGCGGAATGCTTGCTGAACCTCCGGACTTCCTTCAGGCCGTGCCTTTCCTGCAGCATCCGTCCCAGCTCGTCCAGAACCTTGTCGGAGTTGGCCTTGGAGTTTTCCAGCAGCCCCAGGGTCTTGCCCTCCAGCGAATTGGGCCGGTCGTTCAAGCGAAAGTCCCCCACCTGGAGCTCCAGCCCCGAGGGGTTCACCAGCCTGACGTTTCTGACCGTGACTGTCTCCGCCATAACGTCCTCCTTACTGATTGCCCTGAATACTTATGTGAGTGAACTACACACAGCCCGATATTTCAAGTCCCGAGGGGCTAGGCTGCGAGTTCGATTTTCCGGGTGCGTATCTGGTAGTTGGTGGTGTCGATGATTGCGCTGTTGCGCCCACCGGTGCCGCCGCCCATTACGATGATGATGTCATCCGGCTCCCGGGAGCAGCGGCGGAGTATCTGGTCATCGCCCTCGCGCTCGGGGCCCTGAGCCACTCCTAGGCGGATAAGCTCGGCCTGCGGTCGGGCCGCGTGTTCCATCAGGTACTCCTGGATGCCCCGGCGGGTCCAGCCATCGTTGCCCAGAGTGATAGCGTGCTCGGGGCCGAACACCAGCGCCCATTGCGCCGGGAAACGCCAGGCCAGGCTTGCACTCTTTAGCGTGTCGGCAACCGACGCCAGAATGACCTCGCCGGTCTGGCCGTAAGCGTTATTTACGGTGATGGGGTTGTATGCCACCGCAATGGTGACGCAACTTTCCCCGGCCTGGAAGCCTCGACTGACGTGCAGCGGCTCCCACGGCGAGTCCTCTTCATTCTCGGCGAAGGTCAGGGTGTACTTACTGGGATTTCCCAGGGTGCCCCGGTCCAGAATGCCGGGGCGTGCCTCGAAGCCGTTCATGAAGCAGAGCCGCACCGCCCGGCCGATGCAGGCGTTGGCCCGGTTGCCTGGGCCGAATATGCCATCCCTGGAGTTCATTTCAAGTGTGTGCCTGATGGGACCGTTTACGATCATCAGGATAGCCGGCGAACTGGTGGAGGAGGCGGCCATGTTCACGTAGTTCTTTTCTTCGTCCAGCGTCCGCAGTGCAGTGGTCAGTACAGGGAAGTACTCGGGCAGGCAGCCGGCCATCACGGCATTGGCGGCGGCGTTCTCTGCCGTCAGCACCCGCCGACGCATGTCGAACGTGATGATCTCCTCTTCCCCGGTGTAGCCGGAGAGCTCCAGCATTTCCCGGACCTTGTATTCCACGGGCGGGACCACGGGCAGGCCGTCGCTCCACCCCAGCCGGTAGCATTCCTCGATGATCTCCACCGTGTCGCTGAACTCGACGATGTCAGAACGGTTCATTTTGCCTTCCATCCAGATTTGCCCCAGATTTGCCCTCTCCCGAGGGAGGAGGGTCAAAGAAGCTCTACACGTTGAGGCGGAGCTGCACTCCAGCTTTCTCTTCCTGGATGCGGGCCACGGCGTCGGAGTCCTCGGGGCCGAAGCCGCGGAACATCGCCTCCACGTGGCGCTGGTCGACCAGGTTTGAGAGGTCCATGGGCACTCCGTATTCGCGGCCCAGGTCGGTGGCCAGACGCACGTCTTTGGCAGCCAGGGCAGTGGCGAAGCCTGGCTCAAAGTTGCCCTGGAACAGGAATCGGGGAAACTTCTCAGTCAGCCGCCGCGAACTGCCGGAACTGTGGGAGATGACGTCGGCCAAAGTGGCCAGGTCCACGCCCGCCTTGACGCCCAGCGTCATGGCCTCAGACAACAGGACGCCGATGCCCATGCTCATCAGGTTGTTGCAGATCTTGCATACCGAGCCGGCGCCGATATGGCCGCAGTAGACCACGTGGCTGCCAATGGCCCCAAGCGTTGACTCGAACCGGTCAAAAGTGGCGCGATCGCCACCCACCATCACGGCCAGCGTTCCTGCCGCCGCGCCGTAGGTGCCGCCGCTGACCGGCGAGTCGAGAAGAGTCACACCCTTCGCTGCGCAGACCTGGTGCAGGTTCCGCACGACCGTGGGCGAGTTGGTGGAGAGGTCGAAGACTACAGTACCGTTACCGGCGCCCTCCAGGATTCCGTCCTCCCCCAGGACCACCGCCTCGACGTCCCTGGGAACGGGGAGGCTGGTTAGGACCGCGTCGTTGCCCGGGACGGCCTCCCTGGGACTGTCCGCCCACTCGGCGCCCATCTCCAGGAGGTTGGTTGCGGCCTCGCGACGCAGGTCGTGAACGGTTAGCTGGTGGCCGGCCTTGATCAGATTGGCGGCCATCGGATTCCCCATATTGCCGGTTCCGATGAACCCTAGTTTCATCCTGTTCTCTCCTGTCCCGTGGTGGTTGCCCCTGCTGTGGCCGTGGTGGTTGCCCCTGCTGTGGCCGCGATGGTTGCCCCTGTTGTGGCCGTGTTGGTTGCCCTTGCTGCGGCCGCTGTGGTTGCCCCTGCTGCGGCCGTGGCGGTTGCCCCTGCTGCGACCGTGGCGGGTGCCCCTGCTGTGGCCGTGGTGGCTGCCCCTGCTGCGGCCGTGGTGGCTGCCCCTGCTGCGGCCGTGGCGGTTGCCCTTGCTGCGACCGTGGCGGTTGCCCCTGCTGTGGCCGCGATGGTTGCCCCTGCTGCGGCCGTGGCGGCTGCCCCTGCTGCGGCCGTGGTGGTTGCCCTTGCTGCGACCGTGGCGGTTGCCCCTGCTGCGGCCGCGATGGTTGCCCCTGCTGCGGCCGTGGCGGTTGCCCCTGTTGCGGCCGCTGTGGTGGCTGCCCCTGTCGTGGCCGTGGTGGCTGCCGTTCTTCCCTGTTGAAATCTCCACGGCTGGGACCAGGTACGTAATCCGCATCCTGGCCTGGGCCGACGCGTGGCCGGACCGGGGGAGTTTCGTCTTCTTCCAGGTCCTGTGGGCTGTATTCCCCGACACTCTCCCGGCGGTAAGGGCGTGCGTAGCCGCTGGGGGTGTCGCGGGGAGCACGTTCCGGCTGTGGCCTGTCGGTGACCGGGCGTTCGGCCTGCTCGTCGAAGGTCTCCTTGGCGATTCGGAAAGCATTCACCGCGGCTGGCATACCGCCATAGAAGACCATCTGGGCGATGATTTCTGAGATTTCCTCCTCGGTAACGCCGATGTGCAATGCGCCGGTGATATGCCGCTTGATCATCTGCGGGCTGTGGCCCAGCACCACCAGGGCGGCTATGGTGCAGAGGCTGCGGGTGCGCAGATCGACCGCCGGGCGGTTGTAGATCTCTCCGTAGACCACCGCGTCCACCAGCCGCATCACGTCCGGAGCCAGCTCGAGCATGGCAGCAGGGGGCTGGGGATTGTTATCTGGCCCATAGTAGAGCATGCGGAATTCGGCGGCGGCCTCCTCGAGGTCTACTGCATCATCCTCTTCGTCGTCCTCCAAGTCGTCGTCGCCGGGTTCTAGCTCACCCTCAACGTCGGGTTGATATGGACGCAGGTACGGATCTTCCTCGTCGTGTTCGGTGGTCACGGTAATGTCCTCAACCTTGCCCCCTCCCGTCAGGAGAGTAGATTTGCAACACCCTACAGGATGTGCCAATAACGCCGTCCTTCCTTTCTGACAACCCGGCCGATGTGGTCGTCAGGATGGAAGTGACCGGCGGCGATGACTATGTTCTCTGCCTCGGCACGTTCAAGAACGCGCTCCCGGTTTCGATGGCTGGCTTCCTTGTCGGTATCCACGCCGGCGGTCCATTCGGGACGCTCCACCTGCACCTTGCTGTGCAGCAGGTCGCCGACCACCATGGCGCGCTCACCGTTGGAGGTTATGTCGATCACCATGTGTCCGGGCGTGTGGCCCGATGCCGTCAGCATCTTGACCTCCCCGGTGATGGTGTGCTCGTCGTCAACCAGGTCCATCGCGCCCATGCCCTCCAGGGGCACCACACTGTTGGTAACCTGCGGGGCGCTGCCAATGACATCGGGCTTGGTGAAATGTTCCCAGTCCAGCCTGGGCACCAGGTAACGGGCCTTCGTAAAGGTGGGCGCCGGCTTATCGCCGGTGTAGTCCACGTTCCAGCCCACGTGGTCGCCGTGCAGGTGAGTGTGGGCCACGACGTCGATATCTTCGGGATTTACGCCCTTCAGTCGCAACTGGTTCACCAGGTCGCCGGTTCGGTTACCACGTTCCGGATGGGGCCCAGGGCCCATGCCCGTATCGACCATGATGGTCTTCCCCTCGGAGCGAAGGAAGAAATGCAGGTAGTAAAGCTGCAATTGACCGCACTCCAGGGCGTGCTGCTGGTCTGTCCAGTCGGGCTCGGCGGTCGTAGGGAACATCATCCACGGGTCTCGAGGCGGCGGTACCATGTCCAGCACCGCCACAATCTCAACATTTCCAATTGTTATCTGGCCTGCCATGCCGGGCCTCCTCTAATACTTTATAAGGGACACGAGGTCTCGTCCTGCCAGGCGGCTGCGCCCCTGCAGGAATTCTAGCTCTATGACCACCGCAATGCGGTCAACCACCCCGCCGCAGGCCTCCACCAGATGCGCCGCGGCTGAAAGGGTGCCCCCAATGGCCAGCAGGTCATCGATGATCAACGCACGCTGACCGGCCGAAATGCCATCGGAGTGGATTTCAAGAACGTTGGAACCGTATTCCAGGTCGTACTCCACCGAGTAGGTATTGGCAGGCAGCTTGCCTGCCTTGCGAACCGGCACCAACGGCTTTCCCAGTTCTAGCGCCAGGGGGGCACCGAAGATGAATCCTCTGGATTCGACCGCCACCACGACATCAAATTCAGACTCTCCGCATTCTTCGATCAACCCATCAATGGCATGACGGAAGGCCTCCGGGCTGGCCAGAAGCGGGGTTATATCCTTGAACAGGATGCCAGGCTCGGGGAAGTCCGGTATGTCTCGAATGTAGTCCTTCAGATTCATGATTACCTTGACGCAGATTAACCGGGACGCAGATTAACCGGATAGCCCCATTGACGCAGATTAACCGGGACGCAGATTAACCGGATAGCCCCATTGACGCAGATTAACCGGGACGCAGATTAACCGGATAGCCCCATTGCCGAATAAAGCGATGGGCGTTCGCCCAGATACGGAAAGGGGGTTCAGCGAGTTTAAGTTACGCCCATACCTCAGTCAACCCGAACCCAGCAGTCGCGGAGCCATCGCGCTTGGCAAGTGAAGGACTGGGATCCCTCCACAGCAATATCCTCCGGTAGCGCTCGGGCTGGGAAACCAGGTCTCGCACCTCCAAATAAAGGGCCATCAAAGAAAGGGCTCCGAGGTTCTTCCGTGCCAAGCATGGGTTGCTATGGTGAAATGTCCTGATATCTACCCACAATGGTTTGACTTGGTGTCTGACCGCAAATATAATGTTTGTTAGTTTCCCTGTTCGGAACTGCCTCCTTGCCAGTTTATGGATAGCCCCGCAATAGTGGGGCTATTTTATAGTGTCTGGGTACTAGTAACCGGCTGGCAGCTCCGTTCTGGAACCTCAAAAAGCGGCGATCCGGGTCTCAGATTCGGGTTGCGCTTGAGGCCAACCGGGTTCGCTGTTGCCCCTGTGGCGCAATGGAAGCGCAGTCGACTTGTAATCGACAGGTTAGGGGTTCGAATCCCCTCTGGGGCTCCAAATCGCACTTGGGCACTCCGGAGGCTGCGGCCCCGGAATAGGGGCGATTGCGTCCCTGCGGGCGAATGTGCGAATATGGATAGGCCCTCACGTATGGAGGGGTGGGTGAGTGGTTAAAGCCACCAGACTGTAAATCTGGCGTCCGGAAGGGCTTCGCAGGTTCGAATCCTGCCCCCTCCACCATACTACATAGAACCGCAACCGTGACCGGCCGGGAAGAATGCAGCCACTCACGGACCGGTGATCAAAATTTAGTAGAAGCCCAGATAGCTCAGCGGTAGAGCACGTTCTTGGTAAGAACGGGGTCGGCGGTTCAATCCCGCCTCTGGGCTCCAGATATAATCCCATAATAGTCTCAGGGGATTAAGGAGGACACGGCACAACATGGCCAGACAGCAGTTCGACCGGTCGAAAAACCATGTCAACGTGGGAACCATCGGGCATGTGGACCACGGTAAGACTACTTTGACTTCAGCCATCACCAAGGTGCTTGCCGGCCGTGGCCAGGCCAAGTACCTGGACATGGACTCCATCGATAACGCCCCCGAGGAAAAGGCCCGTGGCGTAACCATCGCCATCGCCCACGTGGAGTACGAGACCGAGACTCGACACTACGCCCACGTGGACTGCCCCGGGCACGCCGACTACATCAAGAACATGATCACCGGCGCGGCCCAGATGGATGGCGCTGTGCTGGTGGTGAGCGCCCCCGACGGCCCGATGCCGCAGACCCGTGAGCACATCCTTCTGGCCCGCCAGGTGGAGGTGCCTCGCATCCTGGTCGCCCTTAACAAGGTCGACATGATGGACGACGAGGAGCTCCTGGAACTGGTGGAGCTGGAAATCAGGGACCTCCTCAATCGCTACGACTTCCCCGGCGACGACACGCCGATCGTGCGGGTCAGTGGACTCAAGGCCCTTGAGGGAGACCCGGAGTTCGAACAGAGTGTCATCAACCTTGTTGACGCCATGGACGAGTGGATTCCTATTCCTCCGCGCGCCACCGAACTCCCCTTCCTGATGCCCATCGAAGACGTATTCGGCATCAAGGGCCGCGGTACCGTGGTGACGGGCCGTGTGGAGCGTGGCACCATCAAGGTGGGCGAACCGGTGGAGATCATCCGGTTCGGGGACACCCGCGCCACCGTTGCCACCGGACTCGAGATGTTCCACAAGCAGCTGAACGAAACAGTCGCTGGCGATGCGGTAGGTATCCTGCTGCGCGGTGTGGACCGCAGCGAGGTGGAGCGCGGCCAGGTGCTGGTCAAGCCCGGCTCCATGAGGCCCCATACCAAGGCCAAGGCCGAAGTGTATATCCTGAGCCGTGAGGAAGGCGGGCGGCACACCCCGTTCTTCAGCGGCTACAAGCCCCAGTTCTATATACGCACCAGCGACATCACTGGCTCCATCGGGTTGCCGGAAGGCGTGGAAATGGTGATGCCTGGCGACAATGTCCAAATGGACATCGAGTTGATTTCCCCGGTGCCCTTGGAAAGCGGGATGCGCTTCGCCATCCGCGAAGGCGGCCGCACCGTTGGCTCCGGCGTGATTACCGAGGTGATGGACTAGTATGGCAAGGAAAACCGCTGACATACGGCAGATTATCACGCTGCAGTGCGGGGAGTGCCGGGAGCGCAACTATACGTCAATGAAGAACCGGCGCAACGACCCGCAGCGTCTTGAACTGCGCAAGTATTGCTCCCGCTGCCGCAACCACCAGACCCACCGCGAAGTGAGATAGCGAATGGCCAGGGCTGGCTCGCGCGCACAACGAATTCTGGCCCCTTCCGGGGGCAGCCGGATCACACCCGTACAGTTTATACGCGAAACGTATGACGAGTTGCGGAAGTGCGTCTGGCCCAGCCGGGAGGAGACTGCACGGCTGACCATGGTGGTCATTGTACTGTCCGTGGCGGCAGGGTTCTTTCTGGGCGGGCTGGACCGGGTGTTTGCGGAGCTCTTCAACCGGGTGATCTTTGGACTGTAAGCCCTGGAACCCGGCAGCGGCTCAGTTACGCAGTAGCAACCGCCCCCCGCCTGCCAAACGGGCTGGGGGCGTGATTCATCAGTCGGGAAGGTTCGCATGACGAACGCCAACGACATTTCGGAAATCGAAGAACAACCCCAGGATATGCGCTGGTATATTGTTCATACGTACTCCGGCCAGGAGGACCTGGTAGAAAAAAACCTCAACCTCCGCATCAACAGCCTCGATATGGAGGACCGCATAAAACAAGTGCTGGTGCCGACCGAGGAAGAGGTCGTCTTCAAGGACGGCAAACGCCGCTCCGAACGAAGAAAACTGTTTCCGGGCTACATCCTCGTCCATATGAGCATGGACGACGAAAGCTGGTACGCAGTGCGAAATACCCCGGGCGTGACCGGTTTCGTCTCCACCGAGGATGAGCGGGACAGCCGTCCCAAACCGGTGCCCTTGGAAGACAAGCAAATTGAGGACATACTGCGGCAGGTGGAATCGGACTCCACCAGGGTCAAGATCTCCTTGGAACGGGGCGAAACCGTACGCATTACCGAAGGACCGTTTGTTGACTTCATCGGCGCCATAAACGACGTCGACGAGAGCAAGGGGAAGGTACGGGTCTTGGTATCTTTCTTCGGAAGGGAAACTCCGGTGGAACTTGATTTCCTCCAGGTTGAACGCATCTAACTCGATAAATATGCCCGAATCAGAGGCGGCAGAAACAGAATTGCCGCCGGTCATCGCTTTCAGGAGAACCAAGTGGCGAAGAAAATCCGCGCAATAATCAAGCTGCAACTGGAAGCAGGAAAGGCGAGTCCCGCTCCACCCGTCGGCCCGGCCCTGGGTCAGCACGGCGTTAACATCATGGGCTTCGTCAAAGAGTACAACGCCCGCACAGCCAGCGACGCAGGGACCATTGTGCCGGTACACCTAACCGTTTACGAGGACCGCTCGTTCTCGTTCGTAACGCGCACTCCTCCGGCCTCTGAGCTGTTGCGAAAGGCCGCAGGTGTGGACCGGGGCTCGCCCGACCTGCGCCAGGGCAGCGTGGGCACTATTACTCGGGACGCACTGCGGGAAATAGCCCAGACCAAGCTCCCCGACCTGAACGCAGGAACCGTCGAAGAAGCCATGGCCATCATCGAAGGTACAGCCCGGAGTATGGGCATCCAAGTTTCTGGAGAATAGCAATGCCCAGCAGAAGCCGACGCTACAGCAACGTTGCCGAACGAGTGGAACCGGACCGGCTCTATTCACCAGAGGAAGCCATCGAGCTGCTGAAGGATCTTTCCACCGCAAAATTTGATGAAACGGTCGAGTTTCACCTCAGGACCAACGTCGATCCGCGCCACGCCGACCAGATGGTGCGTGGCGTAGTCAGCATGCCCAACGGCCTTGGCAAGACCGTGAGGGTGCTTGTATTCACCGGCGCCGACGGCAGTGAAATCGCCCGGCAGGCGGGCGCGGACTACGTGGGTGAAGACGACCTGATTGAACGCATCGAGGGTGGCTGGGTCGATTTCGATATCGGCCTTGCAACTCCGCAGATCATGCCAAAGATCGGCAAGCTGGGCCGAATCCTGGGCCGCCGCGGTCTGATGCCCAACCCCCGCTCCGGAACAATGGTGCAGCCCCAGGATCTGCCGAGAGCGATACAGGAAGCCAAGGGCGGCAGGACCGAATACCGCACCGACCGCACTGCCATCATCCACTGCGCCATCGGCAAGATCAGTTTCGAAACCGACATGCTGCTAGGAAACCTGGCTGCGCTGACCTATGCCATCGTCCAGGACCGGCCGGCAGCTCTCAAAGGCCAGTATTTCCGCACAGCCCATCTGACTTCCAGCATGGGACCCAGCATTTCATTGGACCTGACTATCCTGCAGGCCTTGCGCCCGGAAAACTAACGAGTTAATCTTCAACGACAACTTAATATCCGATGCCGGAGACAGCGGGTCCCATTGGGGTAATGGTCTGACCGCCCGCCGAGGCGCTGCGATGATATACCAGGGTCATTGGTGCCCTGCGCCGCGTCTTTAAGTCGGCGCAGGGTATTTTTTGACCGAATTATTGAGGGAGGTGAAAATTGCCAACTGAGGAAAAAATCAACCGGGTGGAGGAACTGAAGGACCAGCTGGAGCGCAGCACCATCACCTTCAGCGCCGACTACACCCGAACCACCGTGAACCAGATGACCGCGATGCGCCGCGCCATGCGGGCGGGTGGCGTCGAGATTACCGTGGTGAAAAACACACTGATGTACCTGGCAGCCGACCAGGCTGGGAAGCCGCAGGTAAAGGAACTCGTGCAGGGCCCCAGCGCAGTGGCATTCGGGTATGACGACCCTGCCGCAGCAGCCAAGACTATCGCGGATTACGCCAGGGCAAACGCCAACTCCTTCGCCATCCGCGGCGCGGTGCTGGGCGACGGAACGGCCTTGGGCCCTGACGGTGTGACCCGGCTGGCAACCCTGCCATCCAAGCCCCAGTTGCTGTCCTTGCTTCTGGCCCAGATGCAGGCACCGATGGCGAGGTTTGTCGGGGCACTCAACGGTCCTGTCCAGAACTTGGACAATGTCCTGCGCGCCAGAATGCGCCAGATGGAAGAAGCGTAGTCCAGAACGCAACCCAAAACAATGAAACAAGGGAGTCTGAAATGCCTCTGACCAAAGAAGAACTTATCAGCGCCATCAAGGAAATGAACGTCGTTGACCTGGCCGATCTGGTCAAGTCCCTTGAGGAAGAATTCGGCGTAACCGCAGCCGCCCCGGTCGCAATCGCGGCTGCCCCTGCAGGTGGCGATGGCGCCGCCGCCGCCGTAGAAGAGGAAAAGACCGAATTCGAAGTCCACATACAAGAGATCGGTCCCAACAAAATCAACGTCATCAAGGCCGTACGGGAAGTAACATCCCTGGGTCTGCGCGAAGCCAAGGAACTGGTGGAATCAGCCCCGGCGGCCGTCAAGGATTCCGTTCCCAAAGATGAGGCCGATTCGGTCAAGGCAAAGCTCGAAGAGGCTGGCGCGGTCGTCGAGATAAAGTAACAGAACTGCAACTGCAAGCGCTGGGAGGAGTGTAATGGGTCGCAAAGACAGGGAACGATTCCTCCGGATGAAGGCAGATGACCCGGATTACCAGGGGTTCCGGGGGGCCGCAACGATGACGCCTGCCCCCCCTCCTCCGGCGCCTGCTACTGAGTCGGTGACCTGCTCGGTGTGCAATCGCCGCCGGAACGTCAACGTGGACAGCCTCCCCGAGGACCGCAGCACCTATGTCTGCCTGCGTTGCCAGGACGAACAACCGGCCGCCTAGATCAGCCAACTCTCTGGAATTCAGGCCAGAACCAAGACCGCGCCCGAGTAATCCTCGGGCGCGGTAATTTCTTCGCTGCTCCGGAACTGCGTCCCTCTACTCTAGCGGAACAACGGAAGGCGCCTGTCAAGGTACTCATAGGCCGCGTTGAACTGCGCCTCGCCCCCCGGGCCTTCCATCACCTCCCCGTATTCGACGATGACATCGGGTCGAATCGGCCGGTCTCCCAGCCAGGCTCCCCCTGGCGTGTACCAGCGAGAGGTGGGAATGTAGAGAGCCGAGCCATCGCGGAGCGTTACAAAATCATAGGTAGACCCCTCTCCGGACGTGGGCAGACCCACCAGCGTGGCTCGCCCGGCCTCCTGCAGCGCGGCGGCCACCGCCTCCGCCTCTCCGACAGTCTGGTCGTCCACCAATACGGCCACCAGCAGGTCTTCGATCGACAGTCGCATGTCGTCTTCAGGAAGGCTATGCTCGCTGGAGACCCCATCCCGGCCCTCAACCATGCGGAACAGACCTCCGGAAGGCAAGAACTGCCCTGCCACCTCTGCCGCGGCATCCGAGGACCCTCCCGGATTGAACCTCAGGTCGAGAATCAGGGCCAGCATGTCGAACTGCTTAAGGTCTTCGAGAGCTGCGAACACCTGCCGTCCTGTGTTATCCCGAAACCGGGAAATCCTGATGTATCCTATCCCGCCCTGCGTCAACCGGCTGGACACAGTGGGCAATTCGACGTTGCCGCGAAACACATCCAATTCCAGCGGTTCCGGCTCAGAGATTCGCTCCAGCGTGAGAAGTACCTTGGTTCCTTCCTCGCCCTTGATCCGGTCTCCCACCTCTCGTGGGGTGGCATCTCCCACAGGAACACCGTCCACCGACAAGAGGGCGTCACCCTGCTCAATTCCCGCCTTTTCAGCAGGGGAGTCGGGGAACGGAAAGAGAAAAATCTGGTCATCTCGCGCGATAACCCGCGCCCCAATGCCAAGGTAAGATCCTTCCGTGCTGCGCTCCAACTCTTCCTGGGCCTCGGGAACCTGCTCAGCAGTAAGGTATCCGGCACCCTGTTCGGGAAGGCCCTCAACGAGGCCCCTTATGAGCATCAGGGCAACCTCATCGTTTTCGGCGTCAGGGCTGTCCTGATAATACAACCGGGCCGCTCGCCATACATCAACCAACCCCTCCGGAACCTCCGCAGGTACCTGGCCTCTCATTCGGCCCACCTTGACAAGGAATGGGTAGGGTTCAAGGTCACCCAGGCTCAGTATGCGGTTGATGGCGCCTCCGGCTACGGCACTGTCATTCAGCGCGTCCGGATCCACGTAGTTGTTGTGAAGGGCATCCCAGGCCTCCCAGACCAAGGCCAGATCTTCGGTCTCCACCGGCTGGTCTGGTTTCTCTGCGCCTGATGCGCACGCAACACCCAGCAGCAGCGCCAGAAACAGGCCCGATAGCAGCACCGGGAAGGCAATCCTTGAGCGAGTTGGGGAAATCAATTCTCAATCCTGTGGGCATTCAGTTTTGGCCAACCAACATTCTATCAAAACACTGGCCCTGAAATGCGTTTACCCCTCATTGCCAGCATGCCGGGCTGAATGTACACTGGCCGGGAAACTGGTGCGCCTGACCCTTGCGCAGGCGCATTCCATACATCAGCGAACGAGGAGATTCAGTCAATGATCAAGGTTACGGTCCTGTACCCGAACGAAGAGGGAAAGTCATTTGACTTTGACTATTGGTCCGGCACGCACATGGAAATAGTGCATCGTCTGCTGGATCCCGTGGGTCTGCAGAGGAGCGAACTCGAAAAAGGAGTCTCGGCTGCGGACCCCAATGCACCTGCGCCATTCATCGCCATGGCCAATCTGTACTTCAATACGACCGACGAGGTGCACGACGGCTTCAGAACTCACGGGCGGGAAATACTGGGGGACATCAAAAACTACACGGACGCCTCGCCCCAATTCCAGATAAGCGAAGTCCTATAGCTCAGAGGCGTGCAATCCCCTGAGGAAGAGCGGGCGGCCTCCATGTCAGGGTCGCCCGTTCTGCTAATGGGCGGGTGGCCGTGATGCAGCCCGCTGAGCCAACTATATTTTTCACCATACTGTTAGTTTGGGAGCCCCTTCATGGTGATGCCAGCATTCGGGGACGACAAGGGTACCGGTTCAGCTCTTGGGGAGCTATCGGAGCGGCTCATAGGCGAGCACTGGGATTTCTACCCCACGGCAGGATCACGCATCGGAAGGCATGAATTTGACGGCCGGCTCCCTGACCTGACTCCATCCAACATCAGCCGCCGGAAATTGGAAATCAAGCGCGGAATGTCTGATCTGCAGTCCTTTCCCGCCGAGTCCCTCAGTACCGAAGAACGCCTATCCTGGCGGATGCTGGAGCAATTCCTGCAGCGGGAACTTTTCACCTTTGAGGAGTCGCGGCCCCTCGAAAATAATCCCATGCGCCAGTCAGGCTTTCTGAACGTTGGCAACTACGTCAGGAGGGACTATGCGCCACTGGAGGACCGCCTGCGAGCAGCCTCCTCTGCTTTGAAGCAAGTCCCCGACTTCTTGAAGGTACTGGACGCCGCCCTGAGTGACAGCCTCTCGCGCCACATCGTTGACATGAGCGTGGAAAGCTACAGCGGAATGGCCCATTTCTACCGGAACGACCTGTCTTCTTTCGCAGGAAGGGTCGAAGACAAAGAAATCACTGCCGATTTCACCGCGTCAATCGCACACGCAGCATCTGCCCTCGATGCATTCGTCGAGAGGTTAAGGGTGCGGTCGAGCGCCCCAGACAACGACTTCGCCATCGGCGGTTCCCTGTATTCCCGGATGCTGGCAACCGGAGAAGCCCTGGATCTTCCACTTGAGCGCGTCGCAGCGGTGGGGCAGGCCAATCTGGAGGAGAACCTGGCCAGGATAGGGGAAGTTGCCGCCTCCATAGCCCCGGGCAGGCCAGTCCAGCAGATCGTTGACGAGAACAGCCGCGACCATCCCAGCGCGGAAGGACTAATTCCAGACACGCGCGAACTGCTGGAGGATATCAGACAGGCGTTAATCGACCACGATATCGTCTCTCTTCCGTCGGAGGACCGCTGCCAGGTTGTGGAGACACCTGCCTACATGCGATACGCCTTTGCCGCCATGGACAGCGCGGGTGCACTGGAAACGCAGGCAACGGACTCCTTCTACTATGTCACGCCGGTCGAGGAGCACTGGACAGCGCAACAGGCCGAAGAGTGGCTGTCAAAATTCGATTACAACACTCTCAGGATTATCTCTGTACACGAGGTCTACCCCGGCCATTTTGTTCATCATCTGCACAACCGCTACGGCAGACCCCTGCCGCTGATAAACCGGGTGGCCGCCTCGTATGCCTTCTCCGAAGGCTGGGCACATTACGCCGAGCAAATGATGCTGGAAACTGAATACGGTACAGAACGGCCTGAGCTCCTGTTGACGCAGTTGCTGGAGGCCCTGGTCCGCAACTGCCGCTACGTGTGCTCAGTCGCCATGCACACCGGGGACATGACGGTCGATGAAGCCACCAGGTTTTTTATGGACAACGCCTTTATGGCCGAACATCCGGCGAGGCGCGAGGCCCTGCGAGGTACCTTCGATCCGGGATACCTTAACTACACTCTCGGCAAGCTGATGATCCTGAAACTCCGGGAGGACTACCGCCACGAACACAATGGCGACTATTCCCTCAAGGGTTTTCACGACCGCCTGCTGTCCTATGGAGCACCCCCACTGCCGCTGCTGCGAGCCGCTATGCTATCCGAGGATGGGACGCCTCTCTGACGATTGAACAGGCCCGGTGCGGCTGAGGGGATTCCAGGCGGACATTTGAGGACGGACTTCAGGTGCGGAACGTGATCTTGCGAAATGCCTCGCCGTAATTCCCACCTGACTCTCCCACCTCCTCGCGACCGTGCTGGAGGATGAATTCATCCACATCCTCGTCGGAGTGGCCCGCCAGACGTGTCCTGGCTGCTTTCACAGCACGAGTCTTGGCATCCAGGACCGAATCGATAGAAATGTACGTGTTGGGCGTTTCCGTACCCCAGAACAGTACCGTGCCCGTCTTGTGGGGGTCCAACCCCTCGTCCCGCCACAATTCCTCGAAGTGCAGATGATCGCGAGCGCAGGGAAAGACAGCGTCGAGAGTAACCTGCCCGGTAATGCGATGGTCGCGATGCCATGCCAGATTCTTCCGGTACGGCTCCGGGCAAATAACTACGTCGGGGCGAACCTGCCGAATCTGCCTCACCAGCTCCTTTCGAAAATCGTCTGTGTCCTCCAGACTTCCGTCGGCGCGGCCCAGCGTCACCAGTTCCTCCACTCCCAGCTCCTTCACGGCCTCCGCCTGCTCCCGTTCACGCTCGGCAGCCAGGTCCCCACGGGATGCGGAGGCGTCGGTCGTTCCCTTGCCTCCATCAGTGCATACCACAATGCGCACCGTGGCGCCCTCACTTATCCAACGCGCGATGGTACCGGCACACCAGAACTCCGAATCGTTGGGGTGCGGCGTGACCACCAGTACTCTGCCAGGCGTATCACTCATTTGGATGGTCCTCCTAAACTGAAGCCAAGGTGAGATGTACATATTTCTAGACCGCACTGTAGCGGGCGACCCCAGTTGGGGGCTAAAGGTGAAATGAGGAGCCGTGGAGCCCTTTCGGTCATCTTCAAGATCCCGAAATGCACATTCCACCTTGGTATTGGTTTAGTATTGCAATGAGACCGCTGGACTTACCGTTTCCGGAGAGTGCAGCGCGCAAAAGACAAAATTAACCGCCGGGTGGAATTGCGGCGCCACCCGGCGGTTTACCAGGATAGCCTGATGGACTTCGGCGTAGGCCCTGCGCGACGCCTCGCCTTTCGACGGCATTCTTGGAATCATCTCACTCTGCTACAGGCTGACAGAGCTGTCAAGCTTGGGACTCATCGCCTTTTCTCGCAACCTCATCAGCCTCCGGCCACGCCCACCGGGTCAGATTTCCGGGCCCGGTTCGGAACGGGCTGCGAACCCCGACCGTTGAAATATCCGCTCAGCCAGAATTCCACCTGAAATTACCACGGCCATAGCCTCCTCCACTGACATGTCCAGATAGGTTACCTGGCTGGTCGGGACTATGATCAGGAAACCGGAAGAAGGAATAGGGGTGGTTGGAACAAATATGGACAGTACTTCCTGTCCATCCGCATCATACATCTGGGAGGTTACCAACCCGACAGAACGAATGCCGGGGCGTGGAAATTCCACCAGGACCACTCCGCTGTATGGGGCGCTTCCATTCCCGTTTTCGGAACGGCCACTGGTGGAAAGGAACTGCACCGCAGTACGAGTGGTACTGTAGATTCCTTTGACCAGGGGTATGACCTCCATGACTCTGTGTGCCAGGTTAATTAGCCTTCGTCCAATGACAAAGGCGGCCACCAATCCCACCACGTAAATCAGCAGTAAAAGGGCAACCAGTCCCGTGCCGTAGAGGTCCGGGCCTGGTAGAAGATTGGTCAGCGGCTGGAGGAGTGGGGTTAACAGTTCGAAAATGAACTTCAGGACCAGGGCGGTGATGCCAATGGGCAGCATAATCAGTATGCCCGCGACCAGCGTCCGCTGAAAGTGGCTCACGACGCGTCTGCTGAGTGATTGCTGGCGCCTGACCCTGGACCCGTTGGAACCAGGTATGCCCGGCTCGTGCTGTTGGGAGATCAACTTCAAGACCTGACTGTCAAATAAATGGGCATCGAATCGCGAGACCACTGGCAAGCGAAAGGAAACCGCGCCGCGAATTGCGGCGCGGCTTGGCTGATACGAGCAGATCTGGGTTTTGGATTATTCATTTAAGACTTTTCGTATCCCAACCCTCATCCGAGCTCAATGCACGATATTCAGCCGAAATCATGGATGCCACATTCCCCCAGCCCATCAACTCAGCCCGGCGCCGGGCGGCAAGACCGAGACTTTCCTGAAGACGCTCGCTGGAAATAATCATCTCAACGGAATTCGCAAATGCCTCGGGACATCGCCAGGACTTCAGGTACCCGGTATGTCCATGATGAACCAGGGTGGGCAACCCGCCAACTCTAGAGGCAACTACGGGAGTTCCGCAGGCCATCGATTCCAGCGCGACCAGGCCGAAACTCTCGTAAAAAGAGGGCACTACGCACACGTCTGCGGCATTGTAATAAAGCGGCAGTTCATCGTGGTCAACCCTGCCAACGAAATCGATCAGGCCATCCACCTGGCGTTCCTCGGCCAGCCGCCGGACGCGGTCCGTCTCCGGCTCTCCGGGGCCACCACCGCCAACTACCATCATGCGAACTTTGTCTTCGCCGGCCTCTATCTGCGCAGCCGTCTCAACGAGAAGATCCAGTCCCTTGAGGGGCTCCACTCGACCCACGTAGAGAAGCACTTTCTCACCGTTAAGTCCCAGCTTCCGCCGCACCTCTTTCTGATCCATGGGACGAAACTTGGCTAGGTCAACACCACAGGGGGCCAGCCGGACCTTGCCAGGGTCGGCACCGTAAAGCCCTGCCATGGCGTCCCGCTCGTGGCCGCTGAACGCAACTATACGGTCGGCGTCGAGCATGGCCTCGCGCTCCACCATCTCGCGCTCGGCCGGTTCTGCCTCACCGGCCCGCGCCTGCATTTTGATCAGTGCCAGGGTGTGGAATGTCACCACGTGCGGGATGTCGAGACCCCTGGCCAACCGCTGGCCCAACCATGCGGACAGCCAGTAATGGGAGTGCACCACGTCGTACTCCAGGTTCTCCCTCTCTCTGAACGACCTTACCTCATTCAAAAACTGGGGCAAGTGAACGAAGAGCTCACCAACCCCTGCCTCATAAGGTCCTCCAGGGAAATGGATCACCCTGACGTTTGGAGCAATCCATTCAATACTGCTTCCGGTGCCGTCGTGCTCTCTCGTGAATATATCAACGGTGATACCAGACTCGCCCAACGCCTTTGACAGTTGACGGACATACACATTCATGCCCCCAGACTTACCTTGCCCGGGAGCGGCCAGGGGGCAGGCGTGGAACGATATGAACGCTGCTCGGTCGAGACTCAAGTTCGTTTCACCACCATTCTGTAGAGGCTCTTCTGGCGTCCACCAAGGTGCGCCTTATAAGGCTCCGGCCCGCGCAGAAAATCAAAGTATGAGCGACCCTGTTCAATGGCATCCTTTACGCACATCGCGTGCAAGAGCAGGCCCACGCTATAGTAGGACAGGCTTGGGTCATACCCGCTATTGTACAACAGCCGTACGGACCCATAATCAAAGCAAAGACTGGATGCTGCCAGCCGTCCGTCCATTTCCATGAAGAACAGCCTGATCTGGTCCAGTTCTGCCATGCGCCTGACGAGAGCCCGGAAAAATCGTTCCCGCTCGGGCGTCATGAAGTCTGCCTTCTCGTCGCTGCTCGTCCGCATTAGAGCGAGGAAGTCGTCGAACCGGCCCAGCACTTCTTCAGGCGTGGTGAGACAATACCAGCTCCATTCAGTCTGTGTATCCAGCCGACGCAGCTTTCGCCTCAACTCGTGGCGGTCCTTCTTGTTGAGCAGGGCCAGATACTGCTCCCAGTCGCCGGGCAGATGAACTCCTGAGGTCACATCTTCGTACTCGGTCTCGACCAAGTAGCCCCGCTCGCGGGCCAAATCTGGAAGGTGAATCAGAGTGGGCGAGTGCTCGATCAGTGAGTCCAGCCGGAACTCGTTCCAGTCCCATCCATCCAGAATATCCAGCAGGGCCGGGTAGAAAGTCTCCTCAAACCCGGGGCGCACCAGGAAATCGTTGTAGTCGAAAGTGTCTGGCGACCCGACAAAGCTGATGGAATCCGCCAGCCGCGAGAGCGAGGCAATGGCCCCCGTACCGCCATCGGGACCGGCGAGGCTGAAGCCTGTCATCTCACGCTCGCCACCGAAGTTCTGCCACCACACCTCCTGCCACTGCTGTGAAAGAAAGAGACAGCCCACTGGGGATTCGTTCAAGACCGAATCCCATCCCTCGCTGTGGTCCTGGAAGGATGTTATGGCTCTTGCAGGTTTTTTCAACTGCTGTGCATCAAGCTCAGTAATATCTCTCTATCCTCTTTGGAGGCCGAAATACCGCGTACCGCCGTGGTAAGCATCCTGGCCCCCGGTTTACTGATGCCCCGCATGGACATACAGAGATGCTCGGCCTCAAGTTCGACTATCACCATACGAGGCTCCAACACCAGCGCCAGGGCGTCTGCCACCTCCGCGGTGAGCCTCTCCTGCACCTGCGGACGGGCCGCCGCCACCTCCAGGGCCCGGCCCAGCTTGCTGACCCCGGCGATCTTCCCTTGCGGCAGATACCCCATGCGGGCCTCCCCGAAAAATGGCAGCAGGTGATGCTCGCACATGGAGTGAAACGTCAGCCGGGACACGGCCACAGGGTCATCTGATTCGGCCTCGAAAACAGCGTCAATCGCATCTTCGACCCTGGCACCAACTCCGGCGAAGAGCGAAAGGTACATCCGGGCCACCCGGACCGGCGTTTGTTGCAGACCCTCACGGTTGGGGTCCTCACCGATGCCCTCCAGGATGTCCGATACGGCCTGCTGAATGCGGCTGTTCTCGACCGTGATAGTCTCCTGCACAGTCCCGATTTCTATTTGCGTCTTGTTCAGGATTGAGAAAGCGCCGCCGCTTCCACCGCTTCCAGGGTGGGCTCCACCACAATGGTCTGGGGCGAGACGCTGGAAACGGCCAGATCAGGGTCCTTCAGTCCCGTACCGGTGAAAATGCAGACCACCCTCTTGTCTGAAAAGTCCAGCCCCTGGCGATGCAACTTGATCAGACCGGCAAAAGAAGCCGCCGAAGCGGGTTCACAGAAGATACCCTCGTGCGAAGCCAGCAGGCGGTAAGCCTCCAGAATTTCGTCGTCTGAGACCATATCTATGGTCCCGCCGGAGCTGTCCCGCGCGTCGGTCGCCCCATTCCAGCTGGCGGGATTTCCAATGCGTATGGCAGAGGCTATGGTCTGGGGATTAGCCACCGGCGCTCCTCGTACGATGGGCGCCGCACCCTCAGCCTGGAATCCCATCATCTTGGGCAGCGTCTTGCTGCGCCCGAGCTCGTGGTACTCCTTGAAACCCCGCCAGTAAGCGGTGATGTTCCCCGCATTGCCAACCGGAATGAACAGGTAGTCCGGGGCGTCCTCGAGTGCATCCACTATTTCGAAAGCCGCAGTTTTCTGTCCCTCCAAGCGGAAAGGGTTCACCGAGTTAACCAGCGTAACCTCGTGCTTGGAAGTAAACGTGCGCACCAGCTCGAAAGCCGTGTCGAAATTGCCGTTGACCATGATAATCTTTGCGCCGTAGGCCATGGCCTGGGCCAGCTTGCCCATTGCCACCTCGCCCCGCGGGATGATCACGAGGGCGGGAAGCCCGCTGAATGCGCCGAAGGCGGCGGCAGAGGCACTGGTGTTGCCGGTAGAGGCGCACATTATGGCGCGGCTGCCCTCTTCAAGGGCTTTGGCAATGGCCACCACCATTCCCCGGTCCTTGAACGAACCCGTGGGATTACATCCCTCCAGCTTGAAAAAAAGCTCGGGGCAACCCAGTTCGGCAGCCAAGCGATTGGA
Organism: Dehalococcoidia bacterium; assembly: GCA_965261885.1. Lineage (GTDB taxonomy): Bacteria > Chloroflexota > Dehalococcoidia > Lucifugimonadales > UBA3495 > VXOI01. The sequence goes on along the minus strand of CBDHDY010000011.1, from coordinate 364,703 downwards.
CTTGACCAGCGGTGTGTCGCCCTCTCCCAGCGTGATCATCGGAGTGGCGCTGGTGACAGGCAATAAGTCCCGGTAGGTTCTCAGGACGCCAAGACCCATATATCTCTCACAACTGCCCGACGCATGACCTTCAGCGACAGTCCCCGGCGGATGGCTACTCTTCTATTCTCAAGATATTCCCGACACGGCGCACAGGCTCAAGCCCATCAATGGCGACCAGCGCCTGCTGAACCGACGACTCGCGGGCCGGGTGAGTCATAATAACGATTTCTGCGCTCTGTGTCTGAGGATCCGCGTCTTTCTGCAAGACCGACGCGATGCTGATATCCTCGTCCCCCAGGGCCCGGGCTATCTGGGCCAGCACACCAGCCCGGTCGGCCACTTTCAGCCGAATGTAATACCTCGTTAGCAGCGCATCAATGGAACGGACTCCCAGCTGCTGCGACAGGTCGCGTGGTCCGCCCGGCACCGCGTTGTCCCGCACCAGCCTGGCGGTCTCCACCAGATCACCCAGCACCGCGCTGGTTGTGGGGCCGCGACCTGCACCCATTCCATGGAACAGCACTTGTCCGCAAAGACTGCCGTGCACCTCCACCGCATTGTACACGCCATTTACGTTGGCAAGCATATTTTCTGCCGGAACCAGTGCCGGATACACCCGCAATTGAACCTCTGATTCGCTGAGATCGGCAATGGCCAGCGACTTTATGGCGTAGCCGAACTCCTGGGCATAGCGGAAATCCTGCGGTTCAAGGGCTGAAATGCCCTGACGAAATACGTCCTCCGGTTGGAACCGCCGCCCGTATGCGAGGGTGGCCAGAACAGTGAGCTTGTAGGCGGCGTCTATTCCCTCCACGTCGTTGGTGGGGTCGGCCTCCGCGTAGCCCAAGCCCTGGGCCTCGGCCAGTGCCTCGGAAAAGGCAATGCGCTGGAACGCCATGCGCGTCAGGATGTAGTTGGTCGTTCCGTTGATTATGCTGCGGATGGAGTAGACGTCGTTGGCGGCCAGCTCATTCATCAGGCACCCAACGATGGGAATTCCCCCTCCGACGCTCGCCTCGAACAGCAGGCTGACCTGATTGGCCTTTGCCAATCCCATCAACTCCGCGCCTTCCTTCGCCATCACCTCCTTGTTAGCGGTAACGACGTGTTTGCCCGACTCCAGTGCACGACGGAAATATCCTGCGGCCGGGTCGAAGCCACCCATAACCTCGACCAGGATGTCAATTTCGGGATCATCCAGAATATCTTCAGCATTGGTGGTCAGGATCTCAGGCGGCACGACCACATCGCGGGCCCGGGAGCGGTCGCGGACCAGCACCCGGCGAAGATTGACCGGTCGTCCAACGCGAGACGTGATCAGGGAAGGGTCCTGAAGCAGGGCAGAGGCAACGCCGCCGCCCACAACTCCCAACCCCATCAAACCCACGTTTATGCCGGAATCACTTGCCATCGTCTGCACGCCTACTGCCCTGTCTGGCTGGTGACCGGCACTCTAGGTGCAGTCACAAACACCTGGTCGGCCACCCATTCGTAAAGGGTGCTATTGAAATGCATTTTCACCGAATCGCTATCCAGACCTTCCTGGAGCGCGTTGTCCTTCCAGTCTTCCGCCAATTCCACCGCGAGTTTACCCCTCATACGGTCGTCGACCTCACGCTCCTCCGGCCCGGCCAGCTTCTTGATGATATAGATGCCGTCGGCGGAATAAAGCGCACGGCTCACTTCCCCTGGGTTCAAAGCGGCCGCTCCAAGCTCCGGGTCTCCGAAGATAAGCGGGTCGATATCCGGGAAAGCTCCCTTGGGTACCCACCCAACTCTCCCATCCGTATCGGCAAATCCCGCAGACAACGACACCTCCCGGGCCACTGTCTCAAAAGACTCCAGCTCCAGACGCTGGGATATCTGTTCTGGCAGCAGAGTGTCGGCACCGGTCTCGGTGGGATCAATGGGCAGGCGAATCCACTGGACTTCCACCTGCTCCTGAGGGCTTTCGACCCTGCTCCACATAAGGAACCGCAATCCTCTTTCGGTCAATTCCTCTTCGACGATCACCCTGAATTCAGAATCCGTCAACCCTGTTGCCGTGAGAAACGTCTGGTAGTTGTTCCGGTACTCCCGTTCCAGCTGGCCGGGGTCAGCCTCTTGTCCTCCCGTCAAAGCAGGCTGGAACCTGTTGCGTATCTCTGCCTCAACATCCTCGTCTCTTGGATCAATCCCCAGTGCTGGAGCAGACTGCCTCAGAATTTCCGCGTCCATCAGGTTCTGCAGATACTCGAAGGGCACAGTGCTCAAGTTCACTCGGCCACCGTCATACCGATTGACGCCCTGGAGTACCCGTATGCGCTGAACGAGGTCACTCATGGTGAACTCTACATTGTTGACGCTACCGGCCCAGACGCGAGGCGGGCGGAAGAACTCCCAGTAGTAGCCGAAGATTACCACCCCGAAAATTACTGCCAGGAGAAATGACCCGACTCCCACGGTAAGGTACAGGCGGCGGCGCTCCCTTCGGTCACCGGGGGTGGGAGCCTCCGATGTAGTTCCTTCGTCGGAACCGGACCTCGCCGCCCTGCGGCGCCTGTCGGCACGGCTCCCCTGCCTGACAAAGCGTCCGCTAAGCATGGCGAGGGTCATTGGAAAACTCAGTCAAACAAGTTAAGCAACAACCATCGACTCGGCCCGCGAAAGAAACCGAACAGGCACCTGCGTAAGGTGATTGGCGGGTGATCAGAGGGTGCAGCACACCCTTAGCGGCGGACACTGGGGAAGGAATGATGGGCCACGAACGGTATGAGGGCAATGTGGCGTGCCCGCTGAATGGCGACCCGAAGCGCCCGCTGATGCTTGGCACATACACCGGTCCGTCGCCGGGGTTCGATTTTCGCCCTGTCTGAAACAAACCGCCGGATCTTGTCGATGTCCTTGTAGTCAATCAGCTTGATATGCTCGACGCAGAAAGTGCAAACCCTGCGGCGAGGCACAAACCGGCCACGCGGGCGACCACCAGGGCGGCCTCCCGGCCTCGGCCCCCCCGTGGGCCGGCCTCCATATTGTCCAGAGGGCCGCGACCCCTGTGGTGCGTCCGGCGGCCTGTTAGTAGCTTCAGTCGTCATATGTTTACGGTCCCCTCAGGTTCTGTCTGAATTGACCTGTCCTGTTAAAAGGGCAGGTCGTCCGTTTCATCATAAGGAGGAGGAGCGCTGTCGCCCATGCCACGACCTCCGCCGTAGCTGTCGCGGTCTCCTTGGCCACCACCACCGCCTTCGTTTTCCCCACGGCGGCCCAGCATCTGCATTTCGGTTAGCATAATGTCAAGAGAATACCGTGGCTGGCCGTCCCTGTCAGTATAACTCCGACCGTTCAGGCGCCCTTCAACGTATACCTGCTGGCCCCTGGTCAAATACTGATTGCAAATCTCGGACAGCCTGCCAAAGGCGCTGACGTTGAACCACTCGGTTTCCTCTTTCTGTTCTCCGTCGGCAGTGCGATATCGCCTGCTGGAAGCCACGCTGAACGAAGTCACTGCCTGGCCATTGGGGGTGTAGCGCATTTCGGGATCTCGACCCAGGTTGCCGATGACAATAATCTTGTTCACGGCCTACCCCACTACTCTGACGGTTGTTCCGGTTGAGGTTCCTCTGCTGCTGGCGCGGGCTCGGTGGTCTCAGGTGCCGCGGGCTCATCGGCTGCTGGAGCCTCTGCCACGGCAGCGGGGGCATCGGCTGCTGGCGCGGGCTCGGTAGTCTCAGGTGCCGGAGCCTCAGCAGCGGCCTCTGCCACTGGAATCTCGGCCACTTCAGCAGGGGCTTCGGCTGCTGGCGTTGGCTCCGTAGTCTCTGGCGCCGGTGCCGGAGCGTCTGCTGCTGGAGCCTCAACAACGGCTTCTGCTACTGGAGTCTCGGCCACTTCAGCAGAGGCCTCGGAAGCTGGTGCTGCCTCCGGTGCGTCTGACGCCGGGGCATCTGGCGCCGGGGCATCGGCTGCTGGCGACCCTGCGGGAGCAGCTTGCGCCCCAGCCTGGGGGGCACCAGCGGGTGGCATTCCAGCAGGGGCCCGAGGAGGCCTGGGAGCCCGGGTCTGTGCAGTGTGTGCCGCCAGCTCCTCCTCTGACAACGTTGTAATCACCAGGGAGCGCAGCACGAGTTCGTCCAGCTTCAGGTAGTTTTCCAATTCAATATTGAAGGATGCTTCTGTGGTGAACCTGGTGAGATGATAATTGCCCTCGAGAAACTGGTACTGGCCCTTCTTGACCGGATATGCGAGCCGGCGTGTTCCCCAACGCTCCTCGTGTACTATGTCCGCTTCGCGGTTGGTGATGAATCCCTTGATCCGCTCCCAGGCCTGCGAGGCTTCGTCGGGACTGATCATGGGGCTGAGTACAACCATAACTTCGTAATGACGCAACGGATCCCCTACTTTCGAAAAATCTGGCGGAAAGCAAACTGATTATAGCATCGGCCCCCAATGGCCTCAACTAGTCGTCAATGCCCGGTACAGGGAATCCGGATGCCAGTTCCCTGACTTCCTCAGCCACCTGGCGGTGCGATTCCTTGTCTTCGATGTTGCCAAGCACTCGGGCCACCATCGATGCGACCTTCTCAGTTTCCTCCGTCCCCATTCCTCGGCTGGTGATGGCTGGAGTGCCAAGGCGGAGGCCGCTGGTCACCCGGGGCGGCCGCTGGTCGAAGGGTATTGCGTTCTTGTTGGCAATGATTCCCACCGACTCCAGAGCCTGCTCGGCCTGCCTGCCGGTAACCCCCAGAGGTGATACATCCACCAGCACAAGATGGTTGTCGGTGCCGCCGGAGACCAGCCGCATCCCGGCCTCCGACAGACCGGTGGCCATAACCTGGCAGTTCTCTACGACCTGGTGAGCATACTGGCCGAACTCGGGCTTGAGTGCCTGACCGAAACACACGGCCTTGCCGGCAATTGTGTGCATCATCGGCCCGCCCTGCATGACCGGAAACACAGCGAAGTCGATGTCCCTCGCCAGTTCCTCGGTGCACATGATGAATCCTCCTCGGGGACCGCGCAGGCTCTTCTGAGTGGTAGACGTTACTATCTGGGCGTGGGGCAGGGGCGAGGGATGCGCTCCACCCGCAATAAGGCCGGAAATGTGGGCCATGTCCACCATCAGGTACGCGCCGGCAGCATCCGCAATGGACCGAAAGCGAGGAAAATCAATCAACCTGGGATAAGCACTGTACCCGGCGACTATTATCTTCGGCTTGTGTTCCAGCGCCAGCCGCTCGACCTCTTCATAGTCAATGGTCTCCGTTTCCCTGTCGACACCATACGAAACGAAGTTGTAAAGCCTGCCGGAGAAGTTGACCTTGGCGCCGTGGGTGAGATGTCCGCCATGGTCCAGTTGCATGCCCATCACTGTGTCGCCAGGTTCGAGCAGGGCAAAATAGACTGCCATATTGGCCTGGGCGCCACTGTGAGCCTGCACGTTGACGTGCTCTGCACCGAAGAGTTCCCTGGCGCGTTCTATGGCGAGGCTCTCAACCACGTCCGCATATTCACATCCGCCATAGTACCGCCTTCCTGGGTAGCCTTCGGCGTACTTGTTGCTGATAACACTGGACCCGGACGCAAGAACTGCCTTGCTGGCGTAGTTTTCCGAGGCGATCAGTACTATGGATTCCCTCTGACGGCGGTCCTCTCCCTCAAGGGCTGCCGCCACATCCGGGTCAAGATCGGCTAGCGAAGGCATGAAATTCTCCAAAACTGAGGTTCAGGAACGGCCAGCATTCCCCGGCCTTCACAAGGTTCCTTACATTCCGGGAGACAGCCTTTCCAATTCCAGTCTACGGTCGGCCATGTTAAGTGTCAACGAAAACCGGCACTCGTGGAAACCATCTACAAAGGCTAAACATATGGGGAAAACCCCTGGAGTCCGGGTTCAGCAGTTGTTTTACCCAAGTAAGCCAAACAATCGCGATGGATGAGTACTAAACAGACCCCTCGAGCACCACGTGTTCAAGCTTGACTGCTGCTATCACCCTGTTACAATCGCCTCCCAGGCTTGGTGTAAACCACATTTTGTGAACCAACTGAATCAGTAGACAAGGTAACAGTTCAGACTTGGGGGGAAGTGAGCAGCTGACGGCAGGCGGCGAGAGGATTTAAACCTTGGGCGCGCCAGGTGCCGAAGATGGATGCCAGCGTCATCTTGCTCTCGGTGCCCTGCTCCGAGCGGGTGCCGCCGCTGACCTTGCGGCTGATGACCAGATGACGCAGGCTGCGCTCGGCGGGGTTGTTGTCCGCTGGCACGTCCGGTTCGGCCACGAAGACGAGGAGTTCCTTGATGTGGCGCTCGATGCGCCGGCACAGCTTGCCCTGGACAGCCGACGGGTCAGCCAGGAAGGGCTGGCAGATGGCCAGCAGCTGCCGCTCCCAGGCCAGTTGAGCGGTGCGCCGTCGTCGTGCCTGAGGATGGGTGAAAGACCTGGCCGCGACATAGAGCTGATGGACTGCCGCGGCCCACTGGGCCAGCGAGGTGTCCTTGGGGTAGAGCGCCACCAGGTCGTGGATGTGCCGCAACAGGTGGGCCCAGCACCGTTGCTTGGGGCCATCGTAATGGTGGTAGGCAGCGTAGAAATCGCTGACCAGCACTCCGGAGAACGACTCGCCCAGCGCTTCGTCCACCACCGCCTTGCCCCGACCCCGCCGCAGGAAGTAGCGCTCGGTGGGGGTGCTGAAAGTCCACACGTAGCCATTGTTCCCATTCTGACGCCAGCCGGTTTCGTCGGCGTGGACCACTGGGCTGGCGCGGATGCGGTCCACCATCCCAGCCACCGCTGGTTGGGCCTGTTGCGCGGTCTGGTGAATGGCGCTCACGATGGCCCCCACGCTGAGGCTCAGCTGATGGACGGTGTGCAGATACCACTGGATGCTGCGGATCGGCAGGCGCCCTTCTTCCCGTAGCGTGGCGATGCGACTGATCAGGTTGACGCCCAGGCGCTGGCGCCCCAGTACTGCGCCGTCCAGTTGCGCGGTGGGCACTCGGCGCCGCCGACACACTGGGCAGGTCCTGGCGATGAAGACATGCTCGGTGACTTGCACCGGAACCACCGGCAACTCGATGACTTCCCGGGTGCGCTGGACCCAGCCGCCAGTCAGGTGCGTCCCGCAATCGGGACAGTTCTCCACCACGTGCTCCACCCGATGGGTCGGTGTCATGCGCGGGCGGGCGAAGCCGTGGCGTCGCTGCTTCCTGGGCTGCTGCTGCGCTGGCGGCTGGCGGCCCGAACTGGACTTGAGGCCGGGCATTCGGGGCGGGCCGTCCGGCTTCGCTTGGCCTTCCAGTTCGGCAATCCGCCGCTCCAACCGCTCAATCACCCGCTGCTGTTCCAGAACGGTGGCCTGCAGTTGGGCGATGAGAACATCGCGGTCGGCGGTGATCAGGTCACTCTCAGTATCCACTCCCTCTATATGACATAACCACCGCCACCCGTGCCAGCGTCTGGCTGCCCGCCTTCGGCCAATTTACCTCACCAAGTCTGAACAGTTACTAGACAAGTTGTCGAATCGGATCCAAATATGCTGTCTTGCCGGGGCCGGGGTCAGTATGGCCAACCCAGCTCGGGAATTCACTGCCCCTCGAATTCCATCCATTCGTGGGGATGAGCAATTTAGCATGACCAGCGCTTGGACGCTACCTGAAGCTACCGGCGTTCTCGACGTAATTACGGCGGACGGAACTCTGGTGTACGTCCGGCGACACGGCAATCCCGATGGTCCGAGAGTTCTGCTCAGCCACGGTTGCGGTCTGGCAATCGACACCTACTATCCATATTGGTCGCTACTGGAAGACCGATTCGACCTCTTCCTTTATGATCTGAGGAGCCATGGCTGGAACCCGCCCGGCGGCCTGCATTCCCAGAACATACCGACCTTTGTGCGGGACTGCGAAGCCGTTCTTCGTGCCATAGGTCAGAATTACGGAGAGGCACCCGTCGTTGGTGCCTTTCATTCCCTGTCCGGTCTGGTCGCCCTGCTCCACGAAGAGCAGTGGAAGGGATTTGCCGGACTGATGCTGTTTGACGTCCCGATCATGCCTCCCGGGGGCCGGCCGGAGGACTTGGTGGAGATGGGCGAGGAAATGAGCTCCATCGCCCGCCGTCGAAGGGACCGTTTCGCCAGCCGGGATGAATTCACGCGGCGCATCAGCAGGAGCCCCGTGTACCGTCGTCTACCTCTGCCGGTTATTGACCTGATGGCAGATACCACTCTCCGCCTTTCTTCCGATGGCCTGGAGTACGAACTCTGCTGTCCCCGGGAGCACGAGGCGCAAGTATATGACTATCTCTTCGGCTGGGCGATGCGGGTGAACCTCAATAAGGTTTCCTGCCCTGTTAAAGTCATAGGAGCCGACCCCACCGAACCGTTCTCGTTCATGCCAAGCATGGACCTGTCCGAACTGATGCACCTTGACTACGACTATATGCCTGATACTTCTCACTTCCTTCAGTTGGAAGAGCCGGAAAAGTGTGTGGACTACACGGTGGAGTTCCTGCAGTCCCTTGGCATAATCTGACATATCCCTTGTGTCGCCAGCTCACCCCGGTTGAATGTTGCTCCCAAACAAGCCAAGCACGGGGCCTCGTGCACCCGGCGCTCCAGCGTTCACATGCAGGACGTTGCTCCCGAACAAGCCAAGCCCGGGGCCACCTGCACCCGGCGCTCCACCGTCCACGGGCAGGACGTTGCTCCCGAACAAGCCCGGAGCCACCTCTTCCGCGGGACTGTTCAACTGCAGAGGTTACCGGCACTTCGGTTGCAACATCTCTGCTCCAACAATCCATCCTCCCGCGAACCGAATGTCGCTGCCCGGTCACCGGGATTCTGTGGGATTCAGGCGAGTGGCGAACTGCCTCATTGACTGCTACTCTTCCCTGCAGTCCTCTTTTAACGGGGGCAATAGTGATTTGGGGCAGTAGATATGGCAGCTGACTATGACATTTTAGTGGTGGGCGGCGGGTTGGCTGGGATGACCGCCGGCCTGTATGCCTCCCGTTACGGTATGCGAACGGGCATCGTCGAGCGAATGATGGGGGGAGCATCCATCATCAACGTGGAGAAGGTCGAAAACTTTCCCGGTTTCCCCGAGGGCATAATGGGCGCTGACCTTGCGGCCATGACCCAGGAACAGGCAATGAACTCCGGCGCAGAGTTCATCATGGGTGAGGTTTCTGCAATTTCAACAGACGAGGATTATCGTGTCGTCAGCTCCGATTCCGGAGATCTGCGCGCCAAGGCGGTAATCGTTGCCGCAGGGTCCACCCTGCGCATGCTCGGCATCCCCGGCGAGGAAGAGTACATGGGCAGAGGAGTGTCCCAGTGCGCGACCTGCGATGGGCCACTGTACAGCGGGGAGGTTGTCGGGGTCGTCGGCGGGGGCGATTCGGCCACCGACGAAGCGCTGGTTCTGGCCCAGTACGCTGACAAAGTGCTGTTGTTCCACAGGCGCGACGAATTCAGGGCCCAACAGAAATTGGTTAAGCGGGTCTTGGCCGAGCCAAAGATTGAAGTCGTATGGAGTACGATCATCGACGAAGTCCTCGGTGAGAACACCGTGTCAGGCGTCAGGACCACGAAACTGGGCAACGGCGCCCAGGACGCCAGAGAACTCTCTGGACTGTTTGTTTACGTGGGGCTGGTTCCGAACGCATCCCTAGTAGATGGCCTGCTGGAGACCGACGGGGCCGGACATATACCGGTGAATGTGTCCATGCAAACCGCCCTTCCAGGAGTATACGCGGCGGGGGACATACGCCAGCATTCCTCCTCGCAGCTGGTATCAGCGGCGGGCGACGGCGCAACTGCAGCCATATCCGCGTTCCGCTACATTTCCAGCACGTCGTGGGACTAAAATAGAGGTGCCGGGCAGGCGCCACATTCAGCCGCTCCTAAATTGAAACCCGGGAGGATAGCATGACCGGAAGTTATGTCGATTTGGTGGACGAGCAACTTCGCAACAGCAGGACCATCGCGGTGGTGGGGTTGTCAAACAATCCTGAACGGGACAGTCACCGGGTCGCCAGTTACCTGCAGAGCCAAGGATATAGGATCATTCCTGTCAACCCGGTGATCGAGGAGGCCCTGGGCGAAAAGAGCTACCCTGACCTGAAGTCAGTGCCGGAAGACATCGACATGGTGGATGTGTTCCGGCGCTCCGACCAGGTCATGCCGGTAGTAGAAGAGGCCATCGAGGTGGGCGCCAAGTACATCTGGATGCAGGACGGGGTCATCAACGAGGAGGCGAAGGAAAAGGCCGAGGCCGCCGGCATACCCGTCATAATGAACGATTGTGCGCTTCGCCAGCACCGCCGCAGGTTCGGCCGGAGCTAGGGATACTCTGAACAAGTGGGCGGCCATGTGGCATAGTTAGGCTGAATAGCCCGATGCTGATCGGTTACGAGGTTGTATGGACCAGCCCACCTTTGCCGACCTGGAATATCAGGGCAAGAAGCGCAAGACCCGCCGTGAACTCTTCCTGGAGCGCATGGACGGTCTGATTCCCTGGCAGAGCTTGGAGGGCCGCATCCGCCCCGTGTATCCCAAGGCTGGCAAGGGCCGCCACCCTTACCCGCTACCGGTCATGCTCAGGGTCCACTGCGTCCAGCTCTTCTACAACCTCAGCGACCCCGGAATGGAGGACCTGCTCTACGAGTCCGAGCCGGTGCGGCGGTTCGCAGGACTGAAGCTCTCCGGTCCCCTGCCCGACGAGTCCACGATTTTGCACTTCCGTCATCTGTTGGAAAACCACAGCCTGGGGCAGGGCCTCTTGGAGGAAATCAACGCCCACCTGGACTCCCAAGGGCTGAGGTTGCGAGAGGGAACCATCGTGGACGCCACCATCATCGAAGCTCCGTCATCGACCAAGAACCAGGCCAGGGAGAGGGACCCTGAGATGCACCAGACCAAGAAGGGGAACCAGTGGCATTTCGGGATGAAGGCGCATATCGGGGTGGACTGTGAGACGGGGATAGTGCACAGCATGACGGCGACTGCGGCCAACGTGCATGACATTATGGAGGCCCACAACCTGCTGCACGGTGGCGAGACAGTGGTCTGGGGAGACGCAGGTTATCAGGGAGTACACAAGCGGAAGGAGAACCTGGGACTGGATGTGGACTGGCGGGTGGCGATGCGTCCGGGGAAACGCCGGGGACTCGATCCTGGGAGTGATGAGGCGCTGCTGGAGAAAGCGAAGGCATCGGTGAGGGCTAAAGTGGAGCATCCGTTCCTGCGGTTGAAGCGGCTGTTCGAATACGGCAAGGTGCGCTACCGGGGGCTGGCCAAGAACACGGAGCGCCTGGCGTTGCTGTTCGGCCTGGGCAACCTGCTGGCGGCGGAGGGACGACTGAGGGGGTAGTGCGCCCAGCGGCCTTCCCGGCCAGTCTTCCGGCCTGTACCAAGCTCCCTGAGGCCCTATCAGGGACTAAACGCAAGGGGCTGAGCGGCGGTAAAGAGCGCCCAGACCGCGGCCGCCGCCCCCTCCGCTGCCACGTCCGACATGTCTCGAGTAAAAAGGCTTGTTCAGAATATCCCTAGGGCTGCAGAACGGCAGTTGCCCAGTTTTCGACCTGTCTGGGAATAGGCTATTCACGCGAGGACCGTACCAGTGAGGGGCTGGTCAAACCCAGCCCCTCACTTCGTCTGGCGTTTCGTACAGTGGACAGCCCTCCCATTCCTTCTATCCCATTCCTTCAATCCCATTTGGAGCTCGTCCCACTGGGGCAAATCTCCCGCAATCCATTTGCCCGCATATTCATATTGGACCGATAGACTATTCGACATAGACAATCCAATCTTGGAATCATTATAATCCGACACAGTTAAGGGTACAGGGCCCATATTGAGTAAGTGCTCCTTGCGCCCCACGATGAAGACAGTCACTTGTTAGGGAGCACAGCTTCGAAACAATCAGGCAGGAGAGGCATCCATGGCCAAACAAGACATAGAGCTTATGGCTCACCTCATGCGCCGCGCAGGGTTTGGCGCCACCTACGAGGAGACCGAACGGCGTGCCGCCAATGGCTATGAGGCCACCGTCGAGGAACTCCTCTCCCCGATGGAACAACCGGACCTGGACAAGCACCTGCTGGAGCGTTACTTCGTCGACTGGAAGGAGATGAACGCCCTGGAAGTCAACCAGGTCTATCTCACCTACCGGATGATCAACACCCAGCGGCCACTCCAGGAAAAGATGACCCTGTTCTGGCACGGCATCTTCTGCACCGGCAACTCCAAGTGCGAGCACGGGCGCCAGATTCAGGACCAGTTCGATATGTTCCGCACCTTGGGCATGGCCAGCATGCGCGACCTGTTGCTGGAAATCTCGCGCGACCCGGCAATGGTGTTCTTCCTTGACAACTGCATGAGTCATAAGGATGCCATCAACGAGAACTTCGGGCGGGAATTGCTTGAACTGTTCTCCATGGGTGTCGGCATGGACGGACACGCCAACTACTCCGAGGATGACGTAAAGGAGTGCGCCCGCGCCTTTACCGGCTGGACCATCACCAACGCCATCCCGCGCTACCCCTACGGACGCTATACCTCCCAGTTCGTTTTCAATTCTGCCGACCACGACGAAGATGAAAAGACATTCCTCGGCGAGACCGGTAACTTCGGCGGCGAGGCCATTATCGACATCATCGCCAGGCAGCCGGCAACGGCGCGCTTCATCTCCCGCCACCTGTACAACTACTTCGTAGCCGATGAGCCTCAGGTCCCCGCTTGGCAGGACACTCCTCCGCGCGACCCCGAGGCCATCAAGATGCTTGAGGACGCCTACTTCGAGTCCAACTACGACATTACCGCGATGCTGCGAACGCTGTTCAACTCGAACTTCTTCAAGAATGCCCGGTTCGCCAAGGTCAAGAGCCCGGCCGAAACCGTGGCCGGCACCATGCGGTTGGTGCAGGACTTCACGCACCCCAAGCCAGGGCTGCACCCTATCGCCATGGAGATCCGTTACATGGGCCAGGACCTGCTGAACCCGCCTACGGTGGAGGGTTGGCACACCGGCGCCGAGTGGATAGACAGCGGCACTCTGGTCGAACGCATCAACTTCACCGCCGACCAGGTGGGCAACACCGCCCTCCCCGGCATCCGCGCCATAGTCGAACGCCTGGGCTCCGAGGGCATCACCGAATCGTCTGCCTTCGTTGACCGCTGCCTCGATATGGTCGGCGCATACCAACTGCCCGACGACACCCGTGACTACCTGGTTGATCACATCGAGAAGGGCGGCCAGCTGCAGCCCGGAACCGAGGATTACACCCGCCGCGTCGGCCAGACTCTGCAGCTCATTGTTGCCACCCAGGAATTCCAGTTCGCGTAGTCAGACTTAGAACAAAAGGAGCGAGCGGTCTTTGAACTGTTCGCTCCGTCAGCAACCTACTTTTAATCCCGGAGACGAGAATGGGTAGACTGGATGGCAAAGTGGTTTTGATCAGCGGCGGAGCCCGTGGACAGGGTGCCGTTGAGGCCCGGATGATGGCCCAGGAAGGGGCCAAGGTGGTTATCGGAGACATCCTGGACGACCTCGGCAGGCAGGTAGAGGCCGAGCTGGCCGAGGCCGGGTTGAATGTTAGCTACGTACACCTGGACGTGACCAGCGAAGAGGACTGGGGCGCTGCCGTTTCCACCGCCGTTTCCGCTTACGGACACCTGGACACCCTGGTGAACAACGCCGGTATCCTCATCCGCAAGGGAATTGAGGACACCACGGTAGAGGACTGGGACCGGATAATGGATATCAATGCCAAGGGCGTGTTCCTTGGCACCAAGGCCGCCATCCCCGCCATACGTGAGGCCGGCGGCGGCTCCATCGTCAACATCTCGTCGACCGCCGGTCTGGTGGGCAGCCCAGAGGGCTCGTCCAGCTACACGGCCACCAAGGGCGCCGTTCGCCTGCTGACCAAGTCCACCGCCATCCAGTACGCCTCCGAAGGGATCCGGTGCAATTCGGTGCATCCCGGTCCCATAGACACAGAAATGATACGAGACAGTTTCTCCGACCCGGACCGCTGGGAGGCCCGCATGCGGCGTCTGCCCCTCAAGCGGGTCGGCACCCCCGAAGACATCGCATACGGCGTAATCTACCTGGCGTCCAACGAATCGTCCTTCGTGACCGGTTCCGAACTGGTCATAGATGGCGGCACCACGGCCGAGTAGTCGCCGAAACTGCCTGAGCAGCGCACGGCTACAAGACACCTACAAAGGAGTGGCCAGACAATGACTTCAACCAAGAAAGATCCCGTACTCGTGGTATTGCAGCTTTCGGGCGGCAATGACGCAGTTAACACTCTCATACCCTACGGCGATCCGCTCTACGCCGACAACCGCCCCACGGTGCGCGTGTCTGACGAGCAGGTTCTCAAGATCAACGACTACGTCGGATTCAATCCCTCGATGGGTCCGCTGAAGGATCTGTACGACCAGGGCAAGGTCGCGGTGATTCAGGGCATCGGATACCCGAATCCCAACCGCTCCCACTTCCGCTCAATGGACATCTGGCACACCTGCGAGCCCGACAAGGTGGGAACCGAGGGCTGGATCGGCCGGGCAATCCGCGACGTGGACCCCACATCTGAGAACGTGTTGACTGGCGTCAACTTCGGGCGCGGTCTGCCCCGTTCCATGGCAGCCCCGCAGGTGCCGGTGGCCTCGGTAGGCAACCTGGAGACCTACGGTGTGCTCACCGGGATAGAGGAAGACGAGCGCGACGGGGCCCTCGACCTGTTCTCCCGGATGTACTCCCCTGCCGTGGGACGCGGTGCAGTCGTTGACTACCTGTCCCACACCGGCATGGACGCCCTGAAGGGCGCCGATATCCTGGCCACCGCCCCTGAAATGTATAACTCCACGGTGGAATACGGCAACGATACGGTGGCGCAGTACATGCGCAATATCGCCATGGTGCACCTCGCCAACCTTGGTACCCGCTTCCTGTACACCACGGCTCCTTATAACAGCTTCGACACTCACGCTGGCGAGCTCAGCGCTCACGCCAAGCTGTGGACCGACTCCTCCCGCGCCGTCTCCAACTTCTACCAGGATGTCCGCGAGAACTCGGCCAGCGACAACGTGGTACTGCTGGTATTCACCGAGTTCGGCCGCCGCGTCCACGACAATGGTTCCGGCACCGACCATGGTTCCGGCGGCGTCGCCTTTGTCGTCGGCGATCACGTCAAGGGCGGGCTCTACGGCGAGTACCCCTCGATGGCTCCCGAAAAGCTGCTGGAAGGCGACCTGCACTACAACAACGACTTCCGCGGCCTGTACTCCACTCTGCTGGAGCAGTGGATGGGCATGGATGCCAAGCCGATCGTCGGCGGAACCTTCGAGCAGATGGACTTCATCGCCGCCTAGCTACCCTTCCCAGACGGCAATTAAAGGGGTGAGGACGTTCCCCACCCCAACTCTCTCCCAGTTGAAGAGGGAGTCAAGCAGGCGGCAATCGAAACAAGCGAGGTAACGATGGCTACACAGACTATCGGCATAACCTTTCAGTACAGCCACACCATCGGGCGCGGAGAATTTTCCGGCCCGGGCTTCCGCAATCCCGTCGCCATTGCACTGGGCGAGGACGACACGATGTATGTCGTCAACCGTTCCTACGAGTACCGTCCCGACGGCAAGCGCATCACGGTCTGCACGGTCGACGAGGACTACGTGGGGGAATTCGCCCGCGGCGTGCACACTGCCGGTGAGACAGAGGAGAACGAAAACGATGGCTCCCTGATCTGGCCCACTGCCGTCGCCATCAACAGCAAGGGCAACGTCTACATCGCCGACGAATGGCTGAATCGCATATCCATGTTCGACCGCGACGGTGAATGGCTGGGCAAGTGGGGAACGAAGGGCAGCGGTGACGGCGAGCTGGAAGGCCCGTCCGGCATAGCCTTTGACAGCGCCGACAACCTGCTGGTCGTAGATAGCAAGAACCACCGGATGCAGAAGTTCACCGGCGACGGCCAGTTCATCTCCAAATGGGGCGCCCAGGGAAGCAGCGAAGGCGAGTTCAACCTGCCTTGGGGCATCTCAATTGACAAGGAAGATAACGTATTCGTCGCAGACTGGGCCAACGACCGGGTACAGAAGTTCAACTCCGATGGGCAGTTCGTGCAGGAGTACGGCAAAGGCGACCTGAGCCGGCCCACCAGTGTTGACACCGACAGCCAGGGACTGGTCTACATTGCAGACTGGGGCAATGAAAAGGTGCGGATCTACAGCCCCGAGGGCGAACTGATCAAGACACTGACCGGCGACGCCACCATGTCCAAGTGGGGAAAGGACAAGCTGGACGCCAACTCCGAGATGTGGCAGGAGCGAGAAATCGCCCAGGGCATCGAGCGCGAAAAGGATTTCTGGGGTGTCTGCTACGTCGAAGTCGACGATCAGGACCGCCTCTTCGCGGTGGAGTCCTGTCGCAACAGGATCCAGATCTACCGCAAGCAGCAGCCAATGTTCTTCGGGGGCCGCCTCTAGACTGTCCCTTCCCCCAGGGTTTAACTCAGGATTCAATCAAGCATGGGGAGGAGGACGGTCGGTCTTCCTTCCCTGTTTCATTATTGCTCTGTGTCTATTTTGAATGCCAGTGGGCTTTTGGGGGCCCTGCTGACAGTCGAGGACGACTATTGACTACTCCAGAACAGTTAGCATCAAAACTCAAGGCGCTGGGCATCCGGCAAACACCGCAGCGCCTTGCCATTGCCGAGGTGGTGGTCAACTCCGGCGACCACCCGTCGGTGAAGGAAATCTACCAGCGAGTCAAGGAATTCTTCCCCTACGTGACTCTGGCCACGGTCTATTCCACGCTGGAAACACTGGAGCAGGCTGGAATCGTACGCGCCCTTCCTTTCCAGAAGCAGGCACGCTACGACGCCAACCTGTCACCGCACGCCAATCTCGTGTGCGTGGGATGCGGTGGAGTCGTTGACTCCAGCGAAGGCAAAGACATTGTGGCTGAAATGCTGAGCCAACTGGAGAAAACCAGCGACTTCGAATTCACCGGACAGCGCATCGACTTTTACGGCTGGTGCCGAACCTGCGCAGACCGCCGCGACCACAAGACGCGGACGGGCATCATTTAATACGGCTCCACCGTTGGACCCGCGCCGGATCAGCCAGTCAAGTTCACTATGTCCACTGGTTCGATCTGCTCAGCAAGCTGGAAGCCGAACACGCGCGAATAGAAGTACAATTCCGCCTCCAGCGCTCGTTCGATGTTCTCCGCGCGGCGGAAGCCGTGCTGTTCACCCTCAAAGGGCACGTAGGCCGTGGGCAGGCCCTTGGCCTTCACCGCCTCGAACATCATCTCCGCCTGGTTGGGCGGCACTATCTCATCCTCCAGACCCTGCAGCAGCAATAAGGGGCACGACAGTAGCGGGGTATGGTTGATGGGTGAACGCTCCACGTACAGGTCTCTCCGGTCAGGGTATGGCCCCACCAAGCTGTCGAGGTAGCGCGACTCGAACTTGTGCGTTTCCTTGGCCAGAGCCTCCAGGTCGCTGACACCGTAGAGGCTGGCTCCGGCTTTGAACACGTCATGGAAGGTAAGCGCCGCCAGAGTGGTGTATCCGCCCGCGCTGGCTCCGTCTATGGCCAGCCGCTCCGGGTCAGCGTCGCCTCGAGCCACCAGGTACCTCGCCGCGTTGACGCAGTCGTCGACGTCCACGATGCCCCATGCGCCGTTCAGGCGCCGCCGGTACTCGGTGCCGTAGCCGGTGCTGCCGCCGTAGTTTACGTCAACAACGCCGAATCCACGGCTGGTCCAGTACTGGATGCCGAGGTCCAGCGCGATCTGCGCCGCGGCCGTTGGCCCGCCGTGGCTCTTGACCAGCAGTGGCGGTTTCTCGTCCTCCGGAGCGGCGAAGTCCGGGTTTCGTGGGGGGTAGTAGAAAGCGTGGGCCGTCCTGCCGTCGGTTGTCTCGAACTCCACCGCCTCCGGCGACGAGAGATATGTGGGATCCACCTCCAGGTCGTGGGCCCGTTGCAGAGCGATCAATGCCCCTGAGGCCAGGTCCAGAGACAGAAGGGTCATGGGACGGTCCGGGGCGCCCGCTGAGAACACGATCCGGTTCCCCGAGGCACGCAGTTCTCCCCGGCCCATTTCCGAGAACGGAATGTCCAGCCGTGTCAGGGTTCCCACCCCGGTATCGATGATTCCGATATTCCACACGCCGCGGTCAACGTAGCTGCAGAAGATCCTGCCGTCGCCGAAGAATGCGTACGCTGGCGCGCCGAATACCCAATGTGGCCTCGCGAATTCCGCCTCCATCTCCACTACAGGCTCCACTGAGCCGCTTCGCAGCCGGTACAGGTTCCACCAGCCGTTGCGGTCAGAAACAAAGTACAGATCTCCATCGGGGGACCAAAGCGGTTGCAGCACCGACTCGTCCGGACCGCCAGCCACCATCCGCGGCTCCCCAAGGCGGCCCTCCGGCCCACACTCGGCGACCAGTAGCGTAGTGCCGTCCCATGGCATGTTGGGGTGATTCCAGGTAAGCCACGCCAGCGAGCGACCGTCGGGGCTGAGGCGAGGAGCGGCACAGAAGTCGGAACCGGAGTGCAGGACTTCCTGCGGGCCTGGTCCGGCGGCATCAAAAGCCACTATGCAGTTTTCCGGCTCGCCTCCCCCCGTATGGTCTTCGCGAACGCAGATTATGCGCCCGCGCCGGGCATCGAAGACTCCGTCAGCGTATCGCAGGGGAGCCTCCGGTGTGATTGCCTGGGGTTCGCCGCCGTCCTCATGACGATACAGCCGCTGGTCGGCAAAGTTGACGAAGAACACTGTGCCGCCGGCCACGAGGAAGGCCCCCCCGCCGTATTCGTGGACTCGGGTGCGGACACTATATGGCGGCGGAGTAACGTCGGTCGTTGTCCCGTCGGCCCTGCGCCGGACTATGACCATGCGCCCACCCTCTGACGGCCGCATTTCGACCCAGTACACATCGTTGCCGTCCAAGGCTATCTGCCCCAGACCGACTGCGCCGGAAACGATCAACGATGTGGTAATGGGCGATTTCCACGAACCATAAGGGGCAGAGGAGGGCATGGCGGCATCTCCTGCATGAAATTGACAACCAGTTCCGCCGGAAATCTTACAACCCCGCAGGAGGGAATGCCATCCCGCAGATTCACGGCGCGGGAGACTGTGAGGAAAGGTGATCGCATTTGGATTACCCACCCCCTCCCATAGATGAGAGTACCGTCATTCTCGCATTCGCAGGGATCCAGGGCTGGCAGGGCTTGTTCACATTCTTGCCAGCAGGAGACTTTGGATTCCTCCGTGGGTTGGAATGAAGTGACTAATATATTCAAATGCGACGGCCCCTGAAAGGGAGGCCGACATTGTTGACCACATCCAGTATGGGCCGTATCCTGAACCGCAACCGCGACAAAAGACTCCAGCCAAATCCAGGAGGCCGGAAATGTCAGAGGACGCCTCAACGGACCTTGTAGATCACCCCGACCAACTGCCGCCTCCCACTGTGGAAGAGGTCAGTGATGGCGTTTTTGCCTACATTCAGCTGGACGGCACCTGGGGGTTGAACAACACAGGCTTCATCACGGGAGGCGACGCGGTGTCGGTGATTGATACCTGTTTCACCGAGGCTCGCACCCGAGCATTCCTGAATGCCATAAAGGGTGTTACAGATCTGCCCATACGCACGCTGGTAAACACCCATCACCACGGCGACCACACCCACGGCAACTATCTCGTATCAGGTGCGTCCATTGTTGGCCACGAGTTGTGCCGCCAGACGGTGATCGAGACCGGCATCCACACGCTCCGGCCACTTTTCCCCAACGTGGTCTGGGGAGACCTTGAGGTTGCGCCGCCATTCATAACCTTCCAGGACCGTCTCGACTTGTTTGTCGACGACCTCAGGTTGGAATTGCATTACATGGGGCCGGCTCACACCACCAACGACGTGGTTGTCTGGCTGCCTGAGCGGAAGTTGCTGTTCACCGGAGATCTCGCCTTCAACGGGGGAACGCCCTTCGTGGCCATGGGATCCATCGCGGGTTCTCTGGTCGCGCTTGACCGGCTGCGTGAGTTTGGCGCCGAAACCGTAGTCCCGGGGCACGGGCCAGTGTGCGGGACGGAAGTGTTCGACGACATGGAGGCATACCTGCGGTTCGTGCAGGACAGGGCCAGGCAGACCTACTCTGCCGGACTTGCACCCTTGCAGGCCGCTGAACAGACCTCCCTGGAGCGATTCCAGCACTGGCACGACTCGGAGCGCCTCGCAGGCAACCTGCACCGGGCCTACTCGGAACTGCGCGGCGAACCGCTGGGCACGGACCTCGACCTTGGCCCGATAGCCCAGGACATGGTTGCATACAACGGTGGGCAACCCGTCCGATGCCTGGCCTGATTGCCTGGAGAAATCCGCACTTCGCATGCCCAGCGTAGTAGAATGCACCGGACCAAATGACATCAGGGATACTGATCCACGGACATTTGCAGTGAACCACAAATCAGACTGCAGCTTGCTCTCGCGAATCCCGCTTGGCGTAGTGGCTATTCTCAGCCTGCTGCTGCTTGCCCTCGCAGCCTGCGGAGAGGATTCCGGGGAGCCGGCGGCCACTTCCACGACTGAGTCCACACAAGCGGCGCCAACGCAAGAACCGACCAACGTGCCACCAATGGCCGAGCCAACGGCCATGCCCCCTACTTCGGAACCGGAGCCTACGGCCACCGCAACGACTGTGCCACCACCACCTACAGCACCTGAGCCCACGGCAACGCCTGTTCCGCCGACACGGGCGCCTGACCCAACGGCGCCGCCCACGGAGGAACCGGCAAGCGTGCCGCCCACGATGGAACCGGAGCCTACGGCCACCGCAACACCTGTGCCAGCCCTCACGGCAACGCCGGAACCGACCGCCAAGCCGACACCAACCCGGGCCCCTGACCCGATGGAGACGCCAACGCCGCAGCCAACGGAGGCCGCGACTCCTACCACGGCGCCCACCGCGACGCCAGAGCCAGCGGCCGCGACCACACCCACACCGCCGCCGGCACCGCTGGAAAACGCGGCGCCGCTGTTCAGTCTGCCCAACGCTTCAACCGGAGAGCAGATCAGCCTGGAGTCCTATCGCGGAGACAGGGCCGTCGTGCTGGTGTTCTACCGGGGATTCTGGTGACCCTATTGCCGTCAGCAACTCGGGCAGTTGCAAAGCGACTACGAAAAATTCACCGACCTGAACGCAGAGGTACTCACCATCGCCGTTGACGACTTCTCAAGTCCCGCTCTGGCGACAAGGGCGCAGGGCTATCCGTTCCCTGTCCTGTACAACGTAGAGGGGGATGTAGCAAGAGCTTATAAGATCTACAATCAGTCAGCCGCTTACGCGAACCCGGCCGTCTTTGTAGTGGACAGCAGCGGCTCCATAGTCTGGGAGGACAAAGGCTCCGTTTCGCACAGAACCCCAATAAGCGACATCATCGCAGAGTTGGAAAAGCTAACTTAAGGTCGGCAGGTCTCTCCGTGGACCAGCCGCAACAGGAAAATCGATGCTCGTAAGATATTTAACGCACGCATGGGGACTGGCCGGGTTGGTGGCACTGTCCCTGACGGTGCTGGCGCTGGCGGCATGCGGCGCCTCCTCGGAACCGGCGGAGGAGACTGCAGTAGCGACTGAACCTGCGGCACCGGTGTCTGCGGGATCATCCTCGGCCACGGCAGATGCAACCGAGCCGGAGGGAGACATCGCGGCCAAATTCACCCTGCCCGACGCGACAGGAGACCCGGTAAGCCTCGCCTCCTTCGCTGGCGACAAGAATGTGGTTCTGGTGTTCTACCGGGGATTCTGGTGAACCTACTGCCGGGGGCAGCTCGGCGAGCTGCAGAATGATTACCAGGCCATTTCAGGACTGAACGCCGAGTTGCTGGCCGTCAGCATCGACGACCTGTCGCAGGCAGCCCATGCAGTGGAGCAATTGGGACTGGAGTTCCCAGTGCTGTATGACGAGACCGGCGATGTCGTCAAATCCTACGGGGTGTTTAACCAGGGCACCGGCTACGCGGTACCATCGACGTTCATTATTGACACCGAGGGAGTGGTCCGGTGGGAATTCATCGGTTCGGACAGCCACCGGACCTCGACCAGGGATATCATCGAGCAACTGGAGCAGCTGAGCTGACGGCTAGGCGAACTGCGTCTCCACCCAGCCCTTGCCGTCGAAGGGCGTCCAGAAGTGGGAAGTCAGGGTCAGGTTCTGAAACTTCCACACACCATTGACCCTCACGTATTCCTCGTCGTAGCGGGCTGAACCCCAGACGGCCTTCTCGCCGTCGGCATAGGTGCAGGGCTGGAACAGATACCAGATGCCCGTGGCCCGGTCTCCGTCTACTTCGATGATCGGGTTGAGTACCATGTGGATGGCAAAGGGCAGGCGGTTCGGGGCGTTCTGGAAGAAGGCCCGGATGGCCTCCCGTCCCTCGTTTCGGCCCCGCTCCCTGCCGTCCCAGACGGCGTCTTCGACAAACAGGTCGGCCAGTGCGTCGGCGTCGTAATGGTCGTCGCAGTAACCGCAATACCTGTGCTTCAGGCGCTTGATTTCCTCAATGTCCTCGAGGACCTGAATTCTGCGTTCAAGGTCTTCCGATGGCATAACGTTCCTCCGGGTGTGAAGTTTGTCCTAAAGCGCGGTCCAACCGCCATCGACCAGCAGCAGGTGGCCGGTGGTGGCGCTCGCGGCCGGGCTGGCAAGGAAGACGGCCGCGCCCACGAGTTCCTCCGGTTGCATGCGGCGGCCCAGCGGCATTTTGTCCGCGTACTCGGCCTGAAGCTCCTCGGGAGTGCGGTTATAAGCAGCCAGAACGCCGGGCGTCTCCGTGGGACCGGGACCGATGGCATTAACCGTTACGCCGAGCGGCGTCCACTCGGCGGCAAGGGCGCGGGTGAGGCCCGCCACGCCGTGCTTGCTGGCAATGTAGGGCGCGCGGCCAGCGGAGCCCACTGCGGAGAACTGGGAACCGATGTTGACGATGCGGCCCCAGCCCTGGTCTATCATGGGCCGGGCCGCCGCCTGGGCGCAGAAGAACAGGCCCTTGAGGTTGGTGCCGACAGTGGCGTCCCAATCATCCTCGGTAACCTCGAGGGCTGGCTTTGGGATGCGTATGCCCGCATTGTTGATCAGAATGTCCAGCCTGCCGAGCTTTTCGACGATGCGTTCGATCACAGGCGGTATGCCGTCGATGTCCAGCACGTCCAGTTCGTAGGTGTCGCTCCTCTTTCCCAGAGCTTCCACCCTGGCCTGTGTATCGCGGGCCAGCTCCAGGCGCGACGCCATATCGGAAACGGCAACATCGGCGCCCGCCTCGGCCAGCCCGAC
This sequence comes from Dehalococcoidia bacterium, assembly GCA_965261885.1. GTDB lineage: Bacteria > Chloroflexota > Dehalococcoidia > Lucifugimonadales > UBA3495 > VXOI01. Next base: position 341,326 of record CBDHDY010000011.1, on the reverse strand, counting down.
AGCGATCGCAGCCCCTATACCCCGTGCCGACCCGGTAACCAGTGCCACCTTTCCTTCCAGGCTGAATCCCGGATACGCCATTGTTGCCTCCATCGGCCTGCCAGAGTTCTGATGCAATGCCGTAGCATAGCACAGGGATGCCGGGTTCCGGCCAGACGCCGCTGGCTTGCACCACTGCCTGAGCAGGGCTAGAATCAGCCGGTATGCTCGCTTGCGGGGCGGGCAGCAGGCTCGGCAAACTACCAGGCAGGCGACGATGGCGAAAGCAGTACAGGCGGGCGGGAACAGGCAGAAGCGGGGGTTCATCCTCGGGTCCTTGACTTTCGGCCACGGCGTGGCGCACCTGTACGACCTGGGCTTTCCGGTATTCCTGACTGCCATAGCCAACACCCTGGCCCTGAGCACGCGACAGACAGGATACCTGCTGGCCATACGCACCAGCGGCAACGGCCTGATAGCAATGGGGTCCGGCGTGCTGGTCGACCGCTATCGGGACCAGTGGGGGATAATGCTCACCGCCTGCATGGTGCTGAACGTCATCGCCTTCGTCGTGATAGGGCTGTCTCCCAACTGGGGCATACTGATTGTCGGCGTGGTCCTGATTTCCATTCCCGGGTCCCTCTGGCACCTGCCTGCCATCGCCTCGCTCTCGCGACGCTTCTCCGACCGAAGAGCCTTCTCCATATCAATCCACAGCTTCGGCTCCACCATTGGAAACGCACTGGGTCCCCTGGTGGCTGGAACCTTGCTCCTGTACATGGTGTGGCGCGAGGTCTTGCTCCTCTACGCCATACCGGCGGGGCTGGTGGCGATTTTCGTGTGGTGGTCGCTGAGAGACCTGGGCCGGGAGGAAGAAGTGCGGCCCGGCGACGCCGAGGTTCGCACGCTCGGCACACTGGCGGTGGCGGGATGGAACTTCTTCAGGAACCCAGCCATGCTTGCCTTGCTGGTGGCCGCCAGCCTCCGCAGCATCGCCGTCAACGCGATGTTCGACTGGAGCCCGTTCTACCTGGAGAACCCGGCGGAGGAAGGCGGGCTGGGATTCTCGTACTTCTGGACGGGATTCCAGATGGCATTGCTCACCGGGGCCGGGGCCATTTCCTCGCCCATCCTAGGCCAGCTATCGGACAAGCTCGGCCGCAAGCAGATTCTGGTGCCGGGGCTGGCCATCGCGGCCTTTCTCCCATTCCTGGTGGTGCCGGCCGGCGACGGCTTCCTGGTGCCGCTGGTGATGGCCGCCATGGGGCTGTTCAGCTTCGCCCTGCACCAGGTGATGCTGGCCGGCATCCTGGACGCGGCTTACCGGGGGACCGAGGCCACCGTGGCGGGCCTGGTGTTCGGCATCAACGGTGCGGCGGGTTTCTTGTCCACCTTGATGGTTGTATTCATCATCGACAGCCTCGGCGGATACGGCTCGATGTACATCTATGTTGGAATACTCACCGCGGTAGCGGGCGTCATAGTCCTGTTTACGCCGTTCCCAAACTACAAAGCCGAGCCAGTTTGATTCCCGTTTCCGCCAACGCATACTGACCGCGAGCTATTGCATTGAACCAGACCATCACATCAGTCCCCGGCATAGAGGCCGGACATTACACCGACCTCCAGAACGCCACCGGCTGCACGGTTGTGCTGTGCCGCAGAGGCGCCGTTGGCGGGGTGGATGTGCGCGGCGGCTCTCCGGGCACCCGCGAGACCGATCTGCTGCAACCGGCCCGCCGGGTGGACCAGCTTTTCGCCGTCTCGCTCAGCGGGGGCAGCGCTTTCGGCCTGGATGCAGCGTCGGGAGTGATGGCCTGGCTGGAGGAGCACGACACCGGCTATCGCGTTACTCCCGACGTGATAGTCCCCATAGTATCGTCAGCAATCATCTACGACCTCGGCCTCGTCACGTCCATGGTGCGCCCCGGGCCACAGGAGGGTCGCGCCGCCTGCGATGCCGCGTCCAAGGATTTTCTACCGGAGGGAACGATCGGAGCGGGGACGGGCGCGACCGTGGCGAAGACGGGGGGAACGCACCGCGCCTGCAAGGGGGGGCTGGGCACTGCCTCGCTGCGGCTGCCCGGCGGCGCAACGGTGGGGGCCGTTGTGATCGTAAACTCCATCGGAGGCATCCGGGACCCATACAACGGCCAGCTGGTGGCAGGGCCGCGACGACAGGACGGGACATTTGACGATCCGGTGGGAATACTGCTGGAGGGATCTCCATCTGCCATGCCTACCGGCCCAGTCAACACCACCATCGGCGTGGTGGCGACCGATGCGCGGCTCAGCCGCGAGGAGACCAATTACCTGGCTCGAGTGAGCCACAACGGCCTTTCGATGACCATCCACCCCTGCCACACCATCAGGGACGGCGACACCATGTTTGCCATGGCTACCGGCGAGTTCGAGGGAGAAGTCGATCTGACCACCCTGGGAGCCGCAGCGGCGGAAGTGGCAGCCCGGGCGGTGCTGCGGGCGGTGCGGCTCGCCACGGGCCTGGGAGGCATTCCTGCCGTATCTGAACTCGCGGTCTAGAGCCTTTGCCGAGCGGATAGCACCATGCGGGTAGTTAACTCCAAAGACGAGATGCGACTTGCCTGTCGCGAGTCACCGCGTCCCATCGGCCTGGTGCCTACCATGGGTGCGCTGCACGATGGGCATCTGTCGCTGGTCGACCGGGCCCGCGCCGACTCTGAAACCGTCGCCGTCAGCATCTTCGTCAACCCGGCGCAGTTCGGCGAGGGCGAGGACTTTACCGAGTATCCCCGCGACCTGAATGCCGACTTGGAACTTCTCCGGCAACACGGCGCCGACCTGGTATTCGTGCCCGATGTCGCCGAGGTCTACCCGCCGGGGTTCGATACATGGGTTGACGTCGGACCCATCGCGGACCGGCTGGAGGGAGCGGCACGCCCCGGCCACTTTCGAGGGGTGGCGACGGTGGTGGCGAAGCTCTTCGGGATAGTGCAGCCGGAACGCGCCTACTTCGGACAAAAGGACGGGCAGCAGACAGTGGTGGTCCGCAAGCTGGCGCGAGATCTGGACATGGGGGTCGAAATCGTGGTGCTGCCAACGGTGCGAGAGGCCGATGGCCTGGCGATGAGCAGCCGGAATATTCGACTCAACCACGAACAGCGCATCGCTGCCGCTGCGGTGTTCCGGGCCCTGTCTGGAGGCCTGGACTTGTGGAGCGGGGGCGAGAGGGACGCATCAAAGATCACAGCTGCAGCCCGGCAGGAATTGGGGGCGGAGCCGCTGCTGGGAGCCGTAGACTACGTCAGCGTTACGTCTCCCGACACCCTGGAGGAACTGGAACTTGTAAAGTCGGGGGCCATGCTATCGACGGCGGTCCACCTGGGTCCGATACGCCTCATCGACAACCTCATATTGGAATAGGGGCGCACATAAGTCCGCCCCCTTCGTAGTTCACTTCGTATCCCGGACTCTCCCAGGATTGAATGAGACCTAGCTGTCCATCAATTCCCGGACCGCCTCGGTGAGAGCGGGGATCACGGTCTCCCAGTCGCCAACCACTCCGTAGCGAGCATCCTTGAAGATGTTGGCATCTGCGTCCTTGTTGATGGCGACGATGCATTTGGCTCCGGAGCAGCCGGCCATGTGCTGGCTGGCGCCGGAGATGGCCACGGTGATGTAGAGGTCGGGGGTGATGGACTTGCCGGTCAGCCCCACCTGATAGGAGGACGGCACCCAGCCCGAGTCGACGGCTGCCCGGGACGCGCCAACAGCACCGCCCAGCAGCCTAGCCAGATCCTCCAGGCCGGAGAAGGGTTCAGGGCCGCCCAGTCCCCGACCGCCGGAGACTACCACTCGGGCGTCCTCCAGCTTTACGCCCTCGGACTCCTCCCGAACAGTTTCCACCACGCGGGTGCGAGCCTGCGATGCGTCCAGGTCCACGGGGAATGACACCACCTGCCCCTGCCGGGACGGGTCAATCCCGGTGGGTTCGTAGGCCTTGGGGCGGATGGCCGCAATCTGCGGCGTGTGTTCACAACTGACGACGGCTATGGCATTCCCGCCGTAAACGGGCCGGTTGGCCAGCAAGGTCTTGGTGGCCTCGTCGACCGAGACCTCCAGGCAGTCCTGCGCGAGGCCCACACCGAGCCGGAACGCCAGCCGGGGGGCCAGTTCACGCCCCTCCGCGGTGCGGGATATGAGAACCACCCTGGGAGCCACTTCGCGGCACAGGGAGTCCATGGCCGCCAGATAAAGGTCCGCATGATATTCGGAAAGCAGCGGACTGGTAACGGCGTACACCTTATCCGCACCGTGGGCGATGGCCTGTTGAGCGGGTGCATCAACGGCACTGCCCAGCAACGCGATTGACAGGTCCTCGCCCAGCGAGTTGGCTATTGTTCGGCCTGCGGACAACAATTCGGCAGCGGTGGAATCCAGTGCGTCCGCTGACGATAGCCCAATTACCAGAACACCCGTGGCGTCAGCCATTGCGGCCTCCAGTTCCAATTAGTGGACAAAGGGTCAGGAAGAGTCCCCAGGGGTTCCCTCCCGGCTCGGGGGTTTGGGACGAAATGGCCCCTAAATTATCTTGGCTTCGCGCAGCTTGAGGGCCAGCTGGCGGCCAGCGTCTGCGGCGTTCTCCCCTTCAACGAACTCGCATTCCTGGTCGCTGACTGGAATGAAGAGTTGCCTCAGGGTGACCCGCGCCTCGGACTGGGAATCTTCCAGGGCCAAGTCTGCCTTGCTCCACACTGTCGGGCGCTTGCGGGTGGCGGCCATGATTCCACGGAGGGTGGGATAGCGTGGTTGCCCAAGCTCGTTGCTGACGGTCACCAATGCCGGCAGGGTAGCCTCAACAACCTGGTACCCATCTGGAACAATGCGCTCCACGATGACCTTGCCGTCGGCCACATCCACCTTCTTGCCCAGCGACACGCAGGAAAGGCCGAGGATCTCGGCGACCCCTAGCGGCACCTGGGCGTTGTCCCAGTCGGATGCCTGGCGACCGCAGATGATCAGGTCGAAACCATCCAATTTTCGAATCGCCGCGGCCAGCAACTGGGCCGTCTGGAAGCTGTCAATGGTGTTGTCGAAGGCGTCGTCCTGCAGCAGCACCAGGTCATCGGCGCCCATGGACAGCGGCTTCTTCATCACGTCGAGGGCGAAGCTGGAGCCAGTGGAGATGACGGTCACGGTGGCTTCCTGCGCATCCTTGATCTGGAGCGCAGCCTCCACCGCGTTTTCGTCGAAGCCGTTCACAACGGGAGGAATGTTTGTCGGCGGTACGACGCGCCTGGCGCTTTCATCGATTCGGAAAGCCGCCATGGGCATTTCGGGATCCAAGACCTGCTTGGCCAAAACAGCAATTTTCAGTGGCATAAAAAAACTCCGTGCGATTATGTCGCCGGACTATGTGAAAGATATCACGAACTAAACTGGAGTGTCAATTTGGCACACGGTCCTGGTGGAGCTCCATTCCAGGTGGTGTATCAGGCCGAGAAGTCGAGCCATCCTGTCGCCATGGCCTATATGGGTTCCCGCTTTCGTGGGAATGACGGAAAATTGAACGATAAACAACCTCAGCACGGAACGCAATCCACGGCCTCGCAGCCCGCCCGATGTGGCAAGGCAGTTCAGGTTTATTCCAGGTACCAGTCGTCGCCTGCTGGAGGCCATGGGTTGTCGTCGGCGAATACCTGGGACAGCTGGGTGAATGCGCCCATGAATCCTGCGGGGTGCAGCCAGATACTGTTAAATCCAAGGTTCGTGTAGTTGTCGGTCCGCCGCGACGTGGTGAACCTGGCCTCCAGCCCGGCCAGGTGGTCGTCCATCGCCAGCGAGTCCTCAATCTCGTAGATGGTGAGGTAGATGCCCTCCCCGTAGCGGTCGAGGAACCGCTGCGAGGGAGCGTCCGGCCCGGTGGGCTGGGCCAGCTCTATGAACGTATCCCGGCCAGCGAGGGGGATGACTGCAATCTCCAGGTCGGTGAAGCTGACTTCAAAGCGCTTGGTGGCCCGCAGCTGGAACATCCCGCACCATCGTTCAAGCGCGCTGTCGAGATCCTGCACCAAGACCGCAATCTGCCGGAGACGCATGGTGCGCGGTGGAGGCGATGTCTGCCAGTCATCACCGGCCAGCGGCCAGGGGTTATCGCAGGATTCCAGCTCCACGACCCTCACGACAGCGCCGTTTGTTGCCGCTGGGTCCAATTCGACAGTGCGCCGGCCCGGGCGCTGCGAAATACCGCTGTGCCTGACTCCTAGCCCCCTCAGGTTCTCCAGCAGAACATCCAGGTCCCTGGTCTCAAAGACGAGCCGATACGGACCCTGTCCGCGGCTCTCCCGAAATGCGCTGGATTCGGCTTCTCCCAGGTCGGGATGCCATAGTTCGACAAAGGTACCGTTGCCGGCGTGAAGCACGGCGCGAGATCCGTCAGTAGACTGGGAGTGGTGGACGGCCTTCATCCCCAGGTAACTATCGTACAGGCTTGTCCCGTGGCCCAAGTCGCCAACTATGAAATCAACCTGGCGCAAGCGATGCAACATGGCGTTCACTCAGCCGTGATTACTGATGATAGCCGGAATCGACGGAAATTAAACTCACGTGGCGACTAGCCCTTACCAGGGAGGGCAACAACAGCCCTGCCGCCAACGTGCCTCTCGCCCTGGCTGCCAAGCATCAGGATGTCGCACTCGGCCAGGTTCTGGCCGTCTTCCTGGCGGAGGTCTGTGATCGTGGCCTCGAGGAAGAGCGGTGAGTTGTGGGGCACAGGCTGGCGGAACACCACATCCAGATCTTGGATGGAGTTGGGACCGGCCCAATCTGTGAGCAACTGGGCCATCATGGCCATGGCCATGATACCGGGAACTATGGGACCGGCCATGCCTGAGTCGAGGGCCGTCTGAACATCGGTAAACCTGTTGGGAGTAGGAGGAGACCACACGTTGCAGAAGCTGGCCACGCTTTCGTCGGTGGCGACAATTTCTACGGGACCCACCTGATCTCCCAGTTCCAGATCTTCAAAGTAAGGCAATTCGATTCTCTTCAGTTTCGTCTCGGATTAAATGGCTACGGTGCCAATTGTGGAATTAGATGCGGCCCGGAAACCTCACTCTCTCCTGGCGAACGACTCCTGCACTTCCGCCACCACATCACCGTCCTGGTTGCGGAACGTGGTCTCCCACACGATGAACACCATGGTACCCGACCGGCCGGTCTTGGCGTAGACGTCCTTGAGGTGAGAAGAAGCCGTCAGTTTGTCCCCTGCGTAAATCGGTGCCAGCGGCTGTACCCGCTGTCCGGCGTGCATCTGCGTGCGCCCGAAGTCGATGCCCACCTCAGGCAACTGCACCTCTCTAACGAAGATGGAGCACAGTGTCGGGGGAGCGACCATACCACGAAAACCGCTAGATTTTGCGCCCTCGTCAGAGGTGAAGGCAGCGCCGCTTTCGCCGAGGCTGGAATTAACTGCCTGGATCATATCGACGGTTATATCGAAGGGTCCGGCCCGGTGTTCTTTTTCGTGCAACGACCGGTCGTAGTTCAATTCCAGTGTCATGCGGCGTACTCCGGCTTCAGCGAAAGTGTCGATTATTCGGGGTTGATTGTTCGGGAGGGATGCCGTTCAGGCGGACGCGACAGTTGCGGTCGCCTCCAGCCTCACTGGCTGGAATTCCTTGCTGAGCAACGCGTCCACCAACTGGACCTCGTTTGAGATTGTGGCGCGGAAGTCGGTCATGCAGGTGGCTATGTGGCTGGTGAAATGTGCGTCGCTGCCACCGATACCCAAGTAACCGAACTGCTCGCAGAGCTCTTCCGCCCGCTCGTTCTCGCCGGCCCGGCCGCCGCCGTTGAGAATCTCGACGACGTCCACGGCAGGGAATGACTCACCCTTCTGAATATACTCGGTCAGCCCGATTCCGAACCGTCCCGGATGGGCGGGAATCGCCACTGCGTCGTGATGACGTGCGGCCCGCATCAGTTCCCTGGCATCCATTCGAACGTCGGAGAAATCTATGTCCTCGGTCAGGCCCGCATTCACGCCATAGACCAGGAAGTGTCCGAATCGCGTATCCAGCTCGGAACCCTTCAGGATCAACAGGCCGTACTGTTGAGCCAACTCTGAATAGTCTTTATCGAAATCGAACTTGCGGTGCTCGGTCAGGACGATTCCGTCGACGGTGTAGTTTCTCTTGCGCAGAACCTGCACCCATTTCACGTACTGCTCCACAGTGGAGCGGGAGTCATCGGAGGAAACGGAATGACAATGCAGGTCAAGAAACACGTCGCAAACGCTCCTGGCGAGACCGCCGAAATGATATGCGGCCCCGACTATCATAAACAACGATACCTGATCCGGCAACCGCCATCAGGGGTCGATCGGGGTCTTTAGTTGTTCCCTCTCCTTTTCCGGGTGGCGGAGTCCCTGTTGGTGAGGAAATCTTATGTTATTCCGGTATTTCACCGGCCCCCCGGCCCACTTCCCCAATGGAGAGGGGGAATCAAAGACCCTGAGGGTCGATTGAGTACTGGCTGAAGAACTGCCGGTTCATCAGAGCGAGAGGGTATGGCGCGGAAGGACCTGCGGACCTGTAAGCCGGGTTCTGTACCCCGATGAATCGGGGTGGTGACCATCTATCTAGCCCCCCGATTGGCATCGGGACCCGCACATGCGGGACGGCGTTGCCGCCGTGGTCGAGCAGCCAACCCGGGGACGAGCCGGGCGCTCATAGTCCCTCTATTTGGCCTTGCTCCAGGTGGGGTTTGACCGCCGCTGCGTCACCGCAGACGGCCGGGCGCTCTTACCGCCCGATTTCACCCTTACCCCGTTCCCCGGGGGGACGAGGCGGTATGTTTCTGTGCCACTTTCCGTCTTCCGCGCCGGACTGATCCCTTGCGAAAGCCTGGGCGTTACCCAGCACCCTGTCCGGAGGAGCCCGGACTTTCCTCCCCGACCGCCGTTACCGGCTGCCAGGGCGGCCACCCGGTCCGCAGGGCCTCCACTTTCAATCTAGCACGGCCCAGGTGACCGGTCAAATTGACGCCCACTACCAGACCCTGGACAAATCCAGAACGAAACCCTGCAGTAACGATTCGCCGGAGACCGATTCCGGCGCGCTCAGCACCTGAACATCCTGGCCGGGGCGATAGATGTGCACTGGTCTGGACTGAGGATCGATCAGCCAGTCGAGACGAGTGCCGTTCACCTGATACTCCACCATCTTTGCCTGCAGGTCCGACAGCCGGTCGGAGGGAGAACCGAGCCCGATCACGAAGTCGGGAAATGTATGTCCAACCTTTGCCTGGTCCTCCCTTGCCAGGGATTACCGCCTTGGCAAAGTCATCCAGGTACATATGAGGGGCCCTTATAGCCCCGTTTGGCAACGTATAGCCTTAATTAGAGCCAAAAGCGCGGCCGCTCCCGTCTTGAACTGCCCAATTGCCGGACTGTCGAGTCAATTCCGATCCTTGCCAACCGGTCTCACGGCCACCAGGCGGCAAAATGATCAACTCCTTACTCGCCGAAAGCTCCATTCTGGGATCGTCATTGTCCGAGCAGAACTGCAGGAACTCCTCCTGTGTCATCTTCACAGCGCGAAAGTTCAGCACCAGTCTGTTTGGCAGTGCGGGGCTCTGGTCGAGGGAGGGCGTTTTGGCAGCAGTCATTTTCTCAGCCCGAGAGTTCTGGGTGTTGCTTTGCAGTGAACCATGGGCGTCACTTTGTCATTGGTGGCCGAATAAACTGGAAAATAGAAGACGCCGGTGTCCCGGCGTCCAGAAAGTTCGGGCCTCTGTTCAGACCTCGATGGTCTCGATTACGTCAGTGAGCTACTCAACGAACAGCATGCGGCCGCAACTGCTGCAATTGACCGTCTGACGCCCACTCTTGACGCGCTGACGCAGCTGAGTCGGCAGGGACATCCGGCACCCCTGGCAGAGGTCGCGCTCCACCTTGGCCACCGCCCGCCCACCCTTGGACTTCCGCAACGTCTCGTATCTCTGCAGGGTCGCGGGGTCAAACCTGGCCGCCAGGAGTTCCCGTTGCCTCTCGAATTCTCCCTGCGAGGTTCGCAGTTCGTCCACGCGCCGGTTAAGTTCGACTTGCTGGACTTCCCAGCGTGACCTGATGTCGTTCAATTGCTGGCTCAAGTTGGTGCACCGCGTCCTGACTTCCTCGACCTGGATCGATAGCTCCAGCGACATGGCTTCATCCTGTTCCAGGAGGTGGCGAACGTTTGCTACCTCAAGCTGCATGGCCTCAAGGTCGCGGGCATTGATCATTGAACCGTCGTACAGTTGCGTTTCCAGTGCCTCGGTGCGTTCCCGCCGCGTTTCGATGTCTATCTGGTTGTCTCGTTGAAGGAGTTCCACCTCCTGCAGGCGTTCCTGCTCATCTTGCAGGGAGGATTCCAAGTTCTCGATGGAAATCTCGATCTTCAATTCACCTTCGGCCTCTTCCAAGGCCACATAGATCCTGTCGAGATCGAGATCAACTTCCTGGAGTGCGTACAACTGTTTGGCGGTAGTCATCCGGTGTCAACCTGCCTGCCAACCTGCCCAATTTCAATACCCAGCCTTTCGATTCTAGAAACGCCGCTTGCCGTTGTCAATCGGGCCATGGGATGACAAGAGGGGAGACCGGCCATTAGAATCATCGCAAACGAATACATGCACCCTGCCTGCCGAGAGCGCAGAATTACCCTTGGGGAGAGGAGGCCTCCGATGGTCCTGACTAAAACTGACAACGAAAAACTGACGCTCGTGGGAGCTGGCACACCCATGGGCGACACCATGCGCCGATACTGGCTGCCAGCGCTTTTGTGCGACGAGTTGCCGGAGCCTGACTGTCCTCCCGTTCGAGTTCGATTGCTCGGCGAAGACTTGGTCGCGTTCCGGGATACCTCCGGGCAGGTGGGGCTGCTAGAGGAATTCTGCCCCCACAGACGCACCTCGCTTTCCCTTGGCCGCAATGAAGAGGGTGGCCTCCGTTGCGTGTATCACGGCTGGAAGTTCGATGTGGCGGGGAACTGCCTGCACATGATGAACGAGCCGGCAGACAGCGACTATCACACCAAAATGAAGGCCACATCCTATCCTGTGGTCGAGATGGGCGGCGTGGTCTGGGCCTACATGGGCCCTGCCGACCGCCAGCCTCCACTGCCCCGGTTTGAATGGACCCAGGTGCCGGACAGCCACAGGCTGATAAGCAAGAACCGCCAGGAATGCAACTGGCTCCAGGGACTTGAGGGAGGTATCGACACGGCACACGCCCCGATCCTCCACCGCCGTGTCACCAAGAACACCACTCGTCCCGGTTTCGGCATAGACACGGCTTTTGTGACCGGGAAGGCCCCAAAGGTGGAAGTGGACCGGACGGATTACGGCTATCGGTACGCCGGGGTCCGGGAGCTGGAAGGCGAGGGAAAGAACTTTGTCCGCTCGTACCACTACGTCCTGCCGTTCCACCAGATGCGGCCGTCCCAGTTCGGTCTCCAGGGGCAGGCCCCTCGCACCCTGATCGCAGGTCATTGCTGGGTTCCCACCGACGACGACAACACCATGGTTTTCAACTGGATGTACAGCTTTGGCGAGGAACCATTGACCGAAGAAGACCGGGACCTGGAACGGCAGCTCGGCCGAGGCCCAGACGACCTGGACTCTAACTATCGGGCCATCCGCAATCGCGACAACGACTGGATGATCGACCGCAAGGTACAGAAATACGAGACGTTCACCGGCATCGAGGGCATCAACACGCAGGATCAGGCGGTCCAGGAAAGCATGGGGGCCATCATAGACCGCAGTACAGAGAACCTGGCTGCCAGCGACATGGCCATCGTGGTTGCCCGCCGCATGCTGCTGGGCGCTGCCGAAACAGTGGCAGACGGCGGTGACCCGCCCGGTGTGTCGGACAGTTATTACCGCCTGCGGGCCATCGACAGCATCCTCCCGGTCGACGCTGTCTGGCAGGAGGCGCTGGCCGACAAGATGTATCCCGCCCAATAGCAGCCAAAACAACCATCACAGAAAGGGGCGGCGCTTTTGTTGCGCCGCCCTCTTTTCGTCGTGTACTGCCGCAGAGTTACGGCTGTTGTGATACAGGGGAGTAGTCAGGTCAGGCGACCGCAGCGGGGCGCCGAGTGTGCCAGTCGGTGGCCTGCTCATAGGCGTGGCCAATTCGGAACAGTGTTTCCTCGGAGAAGGGCTTGCCTCCAATTTGGAGCCCCACGGGCATACCTCGGTCGTCGAATCCGCAGGGTACGGACATTGCGGGACAGCTGGCCAGGTTGAACAGCCGGGTGAACAGGAAGGGCAGCCGGGAGGAGGTCTCCTTGCTGGTTACTGGCGGATCGTCCTCGACGGGTTGGGCTCCCCTTCCGGCAGTGGGAAAGACCAGCGCGTCATAACTGCCCAGCGCATCAATCACCTGACGGCGGATAAGTTCCCTGATCTTCTGGGCCTTGTTGTAGTACCGGGCGGGCATCACACTGCCGGTCAGCAGCAGGATGCGGTCGTCGTGGCCGTATTCGTTGATGTTCTCATGGACCCATTTGGCGTGGTTGCTGGCTGGCTCCACTGCCAGGAGAGTTCCGGAAATCGGGCCGGCGACCGCTGCTAAAGGCAACGACACTTCTTCCACCGTAGCGCCCAACTCTCCAAGGACGGAAATGGCGCGCTCAACCACGCTGCGCACGTCGGCGTCGACCAACTCCGATTCCATCTGCTCGGTGACCACCCCTATCCTGAGGCCCTCTATTCCCTGGCCCAGGGCTGCGCGGTAGTCCGGCACGGGCGCCGATGAGGTATGGCCATCCCTGGGGTCATGGCCGGCAATGGCTCCCAGGGTTATGGCGGCGTCCTCAATGGTGCGTGAAATGGGACCAACGGTGTCCATGGACCAGACGCCCCGCATCACGCCATACCGGCTGATCAGACCCCAGGTCGGTCGTACCCCGACGAGGCCGCACCACGTAGCGGGGAACCTGATGGAGCCGCCGGTATCCTCCCCAAGGGATGTGGCGCAGAGATGCGCGCCCGTTGCCGCCCCGGAACCGCTGCTGGAGCCGCCGGCGTACGTGTTCAGGTCCCAGGGGTTTCGTGGGGTACTGAAGCGGTGGGAGAAACCGGTGATGGCGAATTCAGTCAGGTTGGTCTTGCCCAACAGCACAGCGCCGGCCTGCTTGAGGTTGGCGATGACGGTGGCATCCTCGTCTGGAACATAGTCGGCCAGGATGCGGGAACCGCCGGTAGTGCGCACCCCTGCACTCAGGAACTGATCCTTCACTGCCACGGGAACACCGTGCATGGGCCCGCGGTGGTTGCCCGCCGCGATTTCCCGTTCGGCTTCCCGGGCAGCGTCCAGAGCCATCTCGCGGGTTACGGTCAGGTAGGCGTTGAACTTGAAATCCAGAGAGTCGATGCGGTCCAAATACGACTCGGTCGCATCCACCGGCGATACCTCTCGGGCTGCGATCAATCTCGACAATTCGGACGCGGAGAGGAACGGCAGCTCAGATTTATCCATCTTTACCCCTTCTTTACCCCTCGAATAGACGAATGGAAGAGCCATCCGGAGGGATACTATGCCGGGGGCAGAATGATGGGCAGCGGCTCCACTTCCTCCAGGCCCGGCGGGTTGATGGCGTCCAGCGACTCCAGCAGGGCGTTCAGGCTGTACATGACCTCGGTCAGCTCCGGTTCCTGTATGTCCAGTCCCACGGCGCGGCCCAGAGCCTGTATGTCATCCTTCGACAAGTCAGCCATATCTGCCTCCTCCAGGCTGTGTATTGAAGTGGCATCATACTGCTGCATTACACCGATTGCGTCAAGGCTTGCCCGTGCCGCTCATTGCGGCCGTTTTTGGGTTATACTGGCCTCGCTTCGGCTGAATCGTTCCAGCCGGGGCTTGAAGCTGTGAATTTAGAGGCGGCTATGGCCGAATACAAGGAAAACAAGGTGGATCTGGGCCCCGAATCGTCGTTCACCAAGCTTCCCGCACCGGTGGACATTGGTGACTGGTCCTACTTTCTGGCGAAGAATCGCAAGGGCGCATACCAACTGCTATCGAACGTCTGCCCACACCAGATGGGTGAAGTGGTTGAATGGGACGGCGTTTTCATGTGCCCGGACCACGGCTGGCGCTTCGAGAAGACCGAGGGTGTCTGCATCAACGGCCCCAACTCGCGCATGACGGCGTTTCCCGTCAACGTGGAAAGCGGCCGGCTGATTGCCATGGTCCCCGACGAATAGACCTCCGCGTTCGCTCCCTCTCTGACCCTCCCGCTTTGGGAGGGCCATTTGTACGTTCGGTTTTTGTAAAACTGGAACGCGAACCGTCAGGAGGCTGCCATGGAACGCAACGAGATCCCATTCCTAAGCGCATCCGAACTGGCGCGGCTCATAGAGTCGCGGCAGGTGTCGCCTGTTGAGGCGACAGAGGCTTACCTGGAGCGCATCGGCGAGGTCGACGGCGGACTCAACTCCTACATCGCTGTGCTGAAAGACCACGCGCGGGAATCGGCCAGGCGGGCAGAGGCAGAAATCGCGGCTGGCAATTATCGCGGGCCGCTGCACGGACTGCCGGTTGCGGTGAAGGACCAGTTCCACACCGCCGGGATAGTGACTACGGGCGGCTCCTCCATACTGCGGGACTTTGTGCCGGACGAGGACAGCACGGTGATGGCCAGGCTGAACGAGGCCGGCGCAGTGCTGCTGGGCAAGCTCAACATGAGCGAGTTTGCCATGGCCGACATCTACAACCACCCCTACGGCACGCCGCGCAATCCCTGGGACACCAGCCGCAACCCGGGGACCTCCAGCAGCGGCTCAGGGGCGGCCACCGCGGCATTCCTGTGCGCCACGTCGCTGGGCGAAGACACCGGCGGCTCGGTACGCAGCCCGGCAAACTTCAGCGGGCTTGTCGGGTTACGCCCGACGTACGGACGGGTGAGCCGACACGGCGTGATGGGCGGTTCGTGGTCAATGGACACGGTTGGCCCCATTTCCCGGACGGTGGAGGACGCAGCCATCACCTTCCAGGCTATTGCGGGCTACGACCCCAAGGACCCGTACACCTGGGACGTTCCGGTGCCCGACTATCGCGCCGCGCTGACGGGCGACATCAGCCAACTGAAGGTGGGTGTGCTCGCGGAGCGCATGGACGCGCCCAACCTGGACCCCGAGATGCGGGACGCGGTGACCGCCGCGATAGCTACGCTGGGGGAGTTGGGCGCAAGCTCGAGCGAAGTCTCGGTGCCGCTAGCCCCCTCGGCCGGCGCGCTGAGCATGACGATCATCGGCGTGGAGTGGGCCAACCTGCACCGGCAGACATTTGAGCCGAACTTCGAGCAATTGGACCGGAACAATCAGATTAGGTTCCTGACCGGCCTGATCATTCCAGCCCAGGCCTACAACAAGGCTCAGAAGCTCCGGGCTATGCTCAGGGATCAGGTCCTGGCTGCGCTGGAGGAGGTAGACGTGTTGGTCCTTCCCTCCGGAATCGGGCCGGCGCCTCCGGTAGAGAGCATACCGGGAGTGCCCAGCAAGGAGATGGCGCTGGCCGGACTGAATGCGCGCATCAGCTTCACCGGGCCGTTCAACCTGGCGAATGTGCCCGCAATCTCGGTACCCTGCGGGTTCACGCAGTCCGGGCTGCCACTGGGGTTGCAGATAGTCGGCAAGCCTTTCGCGGAGGAAACGTTGTTCCGAGTGGCCCACGCCTACGAGCAGTCCACCGACTGGCACACCCGGCGGCCGCCGATCTAACGGCCTCTCTCAAGACCGAACGCAGTTCGATGAGCACACACCGGACACAGCGGGCGGGCTGAACTGTTTAGCTGGTGGCAAGGCCCTTTCCGCCAAACTAACCGGCAACCCAACCCTTGGCACAGTCGTCTCATCAGGAGGTACATCTTGTCCATGGCCGATGACATTGGAGTGATGGAGGCTATTTACAGCCAGCGTCAGATCACGCGCTATCGTCGCGATCCCGTCTCCCGGGAGGATATCGAGAAAATCATCGACGCCGCCATCCGGGCTCCCAGCGGTGGAAACACCCAGCCGTGGCACTTCATAGCCATCACCGAGCGGGACCTGATTGAGAAGATCGGCGGACTGTACCGGGATATCTGGCTGGGAGCCCAGGGCGCAGAGCCCGGACCAAATGAGCCCCCGGCGTACCAGCAGGCCCGGCACCTGGCCAATCGGATGCCTGAGGTTCCGGCGATGATCCTGGTGTGTGTCGACCATACCAAAGGCTCCGCTCCGTACACGCCGGGACAGCCCATCGAGCGGGGGCGCTACGCGTCGTCGGTCTGGCTGGCGATCCAGAACCTGTTCCTGGCCGCCCGGGCCCTTGGGCTGGGCACACGGATTACGACGGTCCACATCAGGGGCGAGGAGCAGATCAAAGAGTGGCTGGGCATCCCGGAGCATGTGGAAACGGTGTGCCTGACGCCGCTGGGGTATCCTCGCGGCAGCTTCGGGCCGACACAGCGGACGCCTGCCGAGGAAGTCAGTTCCTTCAACCGGTTCGGGAGCCGCTAGCAGATCTGATGATTCGGGGCGCGCAGCCCTGCATCCCCTTGGTTGCCCTGGGTTCCCTGGAATAGAAAAGCCCCCGGTCCGGTGACCGGGGGCTTGGTTTTCCTGTGCCGATGGATGACCGGGTCAGGCGTTGGTGGTGACAGGCATCTGCTTGATGGAGCGGAAGGTAATACTGGATTCGTACTCCATCTCATCCTGGACCAGTTCCATGTCCGGGTATCGCTCGGCGAGTTCTCGGAAAACTTCCTGACCCTCCACGCGGGCGATGGTGGCGCCGAGGCAGTGATGAATTCCGGCACCGAATGCCACATGCGGGTTGGGCCAGCGGGTGATGTCCATTTCGTCGGGGCGCTCGAACTTGTTGGGGTCGCGGTTAGCCGACGTGATGAACCAGCGGATGCGGTCCTTTTCCCGGATCAGCTTGTCCCGCATCTCGATGTCCTGCGAGGCAAGACGCTGGATGGACTTGACCGGGGCGTCGTAGCGCAGGCATTCCTCGGTGGCCCTGACCATCATGCCCTGGGGATCTTCCCTCAGGATGTCCCACTGGTCGCGATTGCGCATAAAGGACAAGGTGCCATTGCAGATCAAGTTGATGGTGGTCTCGTGTCCCGCCAGCAGCAGCAGAGAGGTGTTAACCAGCGCCTGCTCGCGAGTGAATACGCCAGCCTTCTCGCCGCCAGCCAGGACGGAGATGAAGTCGTCGCCGGGCTTGACCAGGCGCTCTTCAATCATTGGGTTGACGTACTCGAGCATCTCCTCCATGCCTTCCACCAGCCTGGGCAGGCGGTCGGCCTCGCCGCGGGCGATGTTGAGGAGCTTCTCGGCGATGGCGCGGATGTACGGGCGCTCTGCCTTCGGCACACCCATCATCTCGGCGATTACCAGCACCGGAAGTGGCGTGGCCAGGTCACGCATCATGTCGAAGTCGTCTTTCTGCTCGGCCTCATCCAAGAGCTCATTGATGGCGTTCTGCACCAGGGGGCGCCATTCCTCCATGGACTTGGGAGTAAAGTAGGCATGCACGACCTTCCGCATCTCGAGGTGATCGGGGCGGTCGTACTGGATGAACTGCTTTCCCTGGTAGTTGCGGACGAACTCGTAGAGCTCGTTGTCGGACTCATTGACAGCGGGGTAGGGGCCGCGCGGGTCGTTGAGCCAAACGGTGCTGGAAAACAGCTCGTGGTTGCGAGTCAGCCAGACGAGGTCGTCGTGGCGGGTGATGACCCAGAGCTCGTACAACTCGTTCCAATGCACCGGGTCTTCTTCCCGTAGCTGACCGTAATAGGAATAGGGATCGTGCATGATTTCGGGGGCAAACATGTTTTCGTTGAAGGTTGTTACCATAACCTCACCAACTCAGCTTGGGTTTGGGCAACTCTAATTGAAAGGTCAATAATCTGTCAAGAAGATGGCCGGTCATCTGCTCCAATCTTATTCCCCAGCTCTTGTTCCCCACCCTACTACTCTTGCATCCTTCAGCGACAGCCCGTAGACCGGCAAGAATCGCAGGAAACCTGCACCTGATCTCGACCTGGCCATACGCCGAGGCCGCCGGCAGGCGACTGGCTATCCGGAGGCATCTGCCGAGAACGCAGTGCCTTTGTCAAACAGGCCCACTTAATCCATAATGGGCCAACCAACCCGGCTCTGCCCGTGCTGATGATGATGACTGGGCAGGAGGGCCGGGTCTCAGGGGAGTTTGCAATGCGCATCCTACTTGTAGCTACGAACCGGCACGACCGGCTGAACAGCCGGATGAATGCCCAGCCCATGCCCATTGGCCTGGCCTATATCGCCGGGCACCTGGACCACAACCGGCACGAGGTCAAGGTGGTGGACCTGATGTTTGCCGAGGACTATTTGGCAGAGATCGAAGACATTGTGCGGGAGTTCCAGCCCGACATCGTTGGTGTCTCCCTGCGAAACCTGAGCAACCACAGCTATCTGAACACCCAATGGGCGCTGCCCATCACCAGGGACGTTATAGACCGCATCCGTGAGCACAGCCAGGCCACCATCATCGTCGGCGGCCCGGCCTTCAGCCTCCTTCCCAAACAGTGCTTCGATTTCCTGAAGCCCGACATAGGGGTTGCGGGGGACGCCGGGGAAACGTTCGCGGAGGTGTGCGAACGAATAGAAATCGGCGAACTCTCGGTATACGACCTGCCGGGCGTGGTATACGCCAAGGACGGCGATGTCGTGCTGAACGAGGGGCTGTGCGTATCGGCCTTTGCCAGCCGTCCCCGCCTGGACGACCTGGAGATGGACAAGTACCGCACTGCCGGTTTTGGAATTGGGGTGCTTACCAAGCTGGGCAGTTTCTCCTATCCCACGCCGTCATCCACTGCCGCGATGAGCGAGGCCGACTTCCGGGTCATCCGCCCCATCGACGAAGTGGTGGGCGAAGTCAGGGATCTCTGGGAGCGATACCAGCTCCGCAAGGTATTCTTCGTCGACAACGGCTTCAACTTCCCGCTGGACCACGCCAAGTCGTTGTGCAGCGCGATAATCGAGGCAGACCTCGGAATTCGCTGGAACACCTGCTTGGCGTCGTTCAACGTCGATGACGAGTTGGTGCGCCTGATGCGGGATGCCGGTTGTGCCCTGGTGCTGATGGGCAACCGGGGCGGCGACCCGCACAACGGGACCGGATCGCTGGAAGAACAGATGGAGGCGCAGCTGGAAGTTCCCAGGCTATGTGAGGACGGAGGCCTGCACTACACCATAGCCCGCACCTTCGGCGAACCAGGGGAGACCCGGGAGACGGTGGAAAACAAGCTGGACTTCCTGAGGCACATCAACCCGGCACTGGCCAACCTCCGCGTCGGCGTGAGTGTGATGCCGGGCACTGATGTTGCTGCCCGCGCCATCGAGGAAGGGCTGATCGCGAACGAAAGCGATCTCATCGAACCAACTTTCTATATTGCCGAGGAGGTCCGGGACTGGATCGTCCCCTACCTACAGGAGCAGGCCGCAGCCAACCCCCGCTGGAACCTCTGGTAGACCTACCAGCGAGGGACTGAAGCAAAAAAAGCCGGGGCCTCCGTTATGCGGGCCCCGGCTTTTTGTCACAATCCCTTTACGATTATTTTCATTCCGAATCCGCCGCAACGGCTGTTTCCATCGCCCTGATCGCCACTTCGATCTGATCGTCGTCCGGCTCGCGCGTGGTCAGGCGCTGCAGCCAGAGGCCCGGTGTGGCGATGATTTTGCCAATTGCAGCGGCCTGGTGCTGGCCGCTGAACCGGATTACCTCGTAGCTGACGGCAGCGATCACGGGCAGCAGCAGGATCCGCGAGGCGATGCGCCACCACCAGGACGACTCCAGGAGCGCAAAGGCAATGAATACCGCCACCGATACCACGACCACGGTGAGCAGAAAAGCGGTACCACAGCGGGGATGGGGCGTGCCAAACTTGCGAACGTTGTCTACGTTGAGCGGCAGGCCCGCCTCGTGAGCATGGACTGTCATGTGCTCGGCGCCGTGGTAGGCATAGACACGGCGGATATCGCGCATTATTCCGATGGCCGACACGTATAAAACAAGTATCGCCAGCCGCAGGGTACCCTCGATGGCTTCGCTGATCAGACCACTGCCAATCATGGGCTCGAGCAGCCTGACAACTCCAAGGGGCAACAAAAAGAAGAGACCCACGCCAAAAACCAGCGAAACAGCCAGGGTTACGCCCATCATCCAGGTGGGAATCCCCTCGCCACCCGCCTTCTTTTCGCTGGGACTGGAGGCAGCGAGGTCGGCCGACAACTGGAGTGCCCTGATGCCGAGGACCAACGTCTCGAAGAGGGTCAGAACTCCGCGTATCAATGGGACCCGCCTGAGCCGGCCATTGTAGATGGGGTTGAGCCGCTGCTGCAGATCCTCGATACTGCCATCGTCGCGGCGGACGGCGAGGCTGAAAAAGTCACGGCCCCGGATCATCACCCCTTCGATCACGGCCTGTCCGCCGTACAGGTGCGCTGGCTGATTCGCCAAAAAGTCGCCTCTACAGTCTCTCTAGGGATCCGCTGGAAGGTAAGGCATGGAGTGCAGAAAGGCCAACGAAAAGCGGCAAAAATAAAATCGAGGGCCGTGGCCCTCGATCTGGCTGAGGCCGCCTAGCGGCGGTTGAATCTCCGGTTGAATCTCTCGATGCGCCCCTGAGTGTCCACAATGCGCTGCTCACCCGTGTAGAAGGGGTGGCAGTTGCTGCAGATCTCAACCCGCAGTTGCGGCTTGGTGGCGCCTGTCTGGAAGGTGTGCCCGCAGGAGCAGACAACAGTGGCATTAAAAAAGCGGGGGTGAATATCGGTCTTCATCCCAAAAATCCTTGCAACTCTATGCTGACTTGTAAGAGGGTCTACGACTGTGTAAGCGGATACACGCTGACCCTGCGACGGCCCTTGGCGGCCCACTCGTACTTGACCTCGCCGTTGGTCGTGGCGAACAGCGTGTAATCGCGACCCAGACCCACGTTATTGCCGGGCCGTATGCGGGTGCCGCGCTGCCGCACCAAGATAGAACCGCTAGTCACCCTCTGGCCGCCAAAGCACTTGACGCCCAATCTCTTGGCGTTGCTGTCTCGCCCGTTGTTGGTGCTGCCGCCAGCTTTTTTGTGTGCCATTCCAATTACCTGCCTAGGAAAATCCCAGCGCCGCCAGTCTTCGCTATGGGGTGAGTATGTCCCGGATCACCAGCCTAGTGTACGACTGGCGGTGTCCCCGCTTCCGCCGGTACCGGGTCTTGGCCTTGTACTTGTAGACAATCAGCTTACGGTCTTTGTAATGCGAATGGACCTGGGCAATGACCTTGGCACCATCCACGTTGGGAGCGCCCACCGTCAACTCGCCGTCCTTGGACACAGCCAGCACTTCGCCGAACTCCGCCACCGAGTCCACCTCGTTGGGCAGGAGTTCCACGTCCAGCGTGTCGCCGGGTTGGACCCTGTACTGCTTTCCACCTGTCTTGAAAACTGCATAATCCATGAGACAGAACCTCGGTCATTCATAGTAATGTAGGCGCTCCTGACTGTCAATCAAATCCCGCCAAAGCTTCCCGCCAAACCTTCAGAGTACAAGGCGGCGTTCCTGCCTGCCCGTTGGTGGTGAGCCTGTTCGGTCCACGAGCGGAGCGATCCACGGGCGGAATATGAACGCCC
Organism: Dehalococcoidia bacterium; assembly: GCA_965261885.1. Lineage (GTDB taxonomy): Bacteria > Chloroflexota > Dehalococcoidia > Lucifugimonadales > UBA3495 > VXOI01. Next base: position 319,664 of record CBDHDY010000011.1, on the reverse strand, counting down.
GGCCTTCGGCAGGCTCAGAACTCACGGTCATGGCGATTGAAGTACTCAGCAATTGCCCTGGCCAAATTTCCCCCTCTGGATTTGTGGAGCTGACGTACTCCTGCATAAACGGCGTGGCAAAACGTATCGATTGCATAGGTAGCAATTTAGGAATGGTTATATAATACTTTCGTTCCAGACCATTGTGCCCTGGTTGCAAGGCCACGCGGGAGGTCCAGAACTTGTCGTTGACGATAAACCAGGAGTTGACAGGTGCCGAGCTCCGCCGGGCGTTCCGGCTCGCCTTCGATCGGCTGGAGGAAAGCCGGGAAATAGTAAACGCGCTTAACGTGTTTCCGGTCCCAGACGGCGATACCGGTACCAACATGTCCCTCACGCTTCGTTCCGGCATTGAACGCTGCCCCGATGCAGACGATGTGTCCGCAGGGGAGGTGGCGAGAGAACTGGCTCAAGGCACATTTTTCGGCGCCAGGGGAAACAGCGGGGTCATACTGTCCCAGTTTTTCAAGGGTTTCAGCGACGCCCTCATGGACCGCCATACCTGCACCGGGGCCGACCTGGCACGAGCTTTGGATATGGCGAGAGTTGCAGCGTACGGCGCAGTGGGCAACCCCAGGGAGGGCACAATGCTCACCGTGATCCGCAGGGCGGCCGAAGCAGCGCTGGAGATGGCTGAGGATGCCCACGCCTCCGACCTGCTCGCGACTGCCTTCGGGGCCTCCTGCATCGCGCTCAGGAACACTCCGGAGCAACTGCCTGTCCTGAAGGAGGCTGGCGTGGTCGATTCAGGCGGACTGGGAGTGGTCATCATTGTCGGAGGTGCCCTGGAGGCGTTGTATCCCGACCATTACCGGGATGCGAGCACCGAGTCCCAGTTGGGTCTTATCATTGAAAGCAGCATGGCGTCGCTTGGCGGTTCCGGCCAGTCGCGGGAGCAGAGCTTCGTCCATTCCTCCCTTGAAGAGGCCTGGGGTTACTGTACAGAGTTCATCATCGGCGGCACCGGTCTCAGCCTCGAGGACGTCCGGGGGAAGTGTGAGGAGATGGGCCGCTCCACCGTGGTGGTCGGAGATTCACAGAACGTGCGGATCCATGTCCACATGGAAGATCCCGGCGTTGCCATCAGCTACGGTGTTTCGCTGGGGACTGTTTCCAGTGTCAAGATTGAGAATATGGACGAGCAGAACGTGGAGTGGGCTGCGGGCCACTCGGCACCCGCCCCCAGTTCGGGCTCTCCGCTCACCGTGGTAGCCGTCGCCGCAGGGCGAGGGCTGGCAGAACTGTTTATGGAATCCGGATGCGGGCACGTCATAGAGGGCGGACAGACCATGAACCCCAGCGTGCAGCAGATCATGCAGGGAGTGGAACACGCCGGAGCCGAGCAGACGATATTCCTCCCAAACAATAAGAACATCGTCCTCACGGCCCAGCAGGTCTCGGCCAACGACCCGACCGTGCATGTTGTGCCCACGCGGAGCGTTCCGCAGGGTGTCGCGGCGATGCTGGCTTTCAACCCTCTGTCACCGCTGGAGGAGAACCTCTCGTCCATGGAGTCCACGTTGCCCGAGGTTACCACCATCGAGATCACCCGGGCGGTCAGGGACACCAGCGTGGACGGAGTCGCGGTAAGCCTCGGAGACTATATAGCGCTGCTCGATGACGAGTTAGTGCTCACGGCAACCTCGGCTGAACAGGCGCTGCAACAGGCCGTAGGGATGGCAGGAATTGACGCCGGCTCCATCCTGACGATCTATCGCGGTGCAGACGCTGAGCCTGGTGATGCCGCAGGCATTGCCGCTGACCTGGAAGCCGCGACGCCGGGGCTTCAGGTAGACCAGGTCTACGGAGGACAACCTCACTATCACTACCTGGCATCCATTGAATAACGGTCAAGAATAACGGTCAGAGTAAAGGTCGAATATCGGCCGCTGCCCAGGCATTAGAGCAGGGCACCCCGCCCACCGCCGAGTTTGGAGGCCCAATGGCGATTCGAATAGTAACCGACAGCGTGTCGGATATGCCCCCTTCACTGGCACAGGCCAACGATATTACCGTCGTTCCCTGCTATGTAGTCATCGGAAATGAAACGTACAAAGACGGGCTTGAGATTACGGCTGACCGTTTCTATTCCCGTTTGCCTGACCTTCCTCGATTGCCCTCAACGTCCCAGCCCACCATCGCCGATTTCCAGGAGATATATCGGCGGCTGCTGGACCAGGGCCACCAGATCGTGTCAATCCACGTCAGCGGCAAGTTGAGCGGCACCCTCAACTCGGCGACACAGGCCAAGGCTTCCTTCGGGGATACCTCGGACATAGAAATCATTGATTCTCAGTCAGCATCGGCCCCGATGGCGTTGGCCGTTCTTGATGCTGCCCGGGTGGCCAGGGAGTCCTCTGATTTCCACGAAGTGGCCCGGACAGTGCGGCAGTCCCTCGTGAGACACCACGGTTTCGTAATGGTGGACACTCTGGAGTACCTGCAAAAGGGCGGTCGTATTGGCAAGGCACAAGCTTTTTTAGGGGGGATGCTCAAGGTAAAGCCCATCCTGACCATCAGGGACGGCGAAGTGTATCCTGTTGAGCGCCCCAGGAGCCTGGAACGGGCCAGGAACCGCATGATAGAGTTGGCCCGGGAACTGGCACCGCTCAGGCAGGTCAACATCAGCTACAGCACCGATCGAGTCCAGGCCCTGGGAATCAGGGCGCAACTTGCAGAACTGGTGGCGCCGGAAAACTTGGTTGAGTCCAGATTCGGTCCTGTTCTGGGTGCATACGTCGGTCCCAATGCGCTGGGCGTCGCAGTAACCCAGGGCAGCCACGACATGACTTAGTCCTGCACCACCAGAGTCTCTCCGCACCCCGACGGCCTCTCGGTTGAATGCCCGGGTTCTCGGGTATATCGTAATATTATGTCACAACCCGTAACTAACCCTCCTGACTGGACCGAGATTCTCCGCAACGTCATCGGGTTGGAGGCTCAGCGGGGATTCAACAACAGCGCCGTTGTCGGTGGCATGGATCGTTTCCGTGAGCGATGGCGCGATGAAATGGCCTCGCGAGTTACTCCGGGCACCGACACCGGCCTTCTCCTCAAGCAGAGTTACGGAGAAATGGAGCCGGACCAGCGGGAGAAATGGGCGAGTCTATGGCTGGCCTTGTTGGCGAGCGACACGTCCCCCGGTCTGCTGAAACAGAGCCTCCGGGATTCACTCCCTCGGCCACTACCCGAGGGGACTGCCCCCCACCTATCACCCTCAACGCTGCCTCCTACAGTGGACGGGTCAGCCGGAGGCGCTCTCCCCAAACGACGACCGGCCCTTAGGCTGCCCCCGGCCGGGCAGAGCGTGGATGATCCGGTAGACCTGCTGCGGGGTGTCAACGCCAGGATGTCTGAGCGCCTGAAGCGCCTCGACGTAGCCACAGTTCGCGATCTTCTGTATCTCTTCCCGCGTCGCCATGAGGACTATTCCAATGTGGTCAGAATCGCCGAAGTTGTTCCTGGTCAGGAATGCACCGTTGTTGCCACCGTGTGGGAATCACGGGTAGTCAGCAAGGGACCGAGGGGACGCAGGCAGGACACAGAGGCGGTGCTGGGAGACGAGACGGGCAACCTGCGCGTCATCTGGTTCGGCCAGCGTTACCTGGCCCGCACTATCCCTCCAGGCCGCCGGGTTGCCATCAGCGGGAGAGCCGACGTTTTTCGCGGCCAGCCGGTGTTCGAGTCACCGGCGGTGGAACCACTCGAGGCCGGTCAGGCAGGCATCCACACCGGCAGGATGGTCCCGGTGTATTCTCTGACCGAAGGCCTCAATGCCCGTTCCCTGCGCGGGCTCACCTGGGATGTCCTGGACAACTGGCTGGGAGGCGTGGAGGAGACCCTGACGCCTGAGGTGGCCGGAGCAGAGAGAGCAGCGGGAATGCTGCCGCTGCGAGAGGCCATTGCCCAGGCCCACTACCCGGACGAAGAGGAAAGCTGGCGGGCCGCCCGCTCCCGCCTGGCCTACGACGAGCTTCTCACCCTTCAACTGGCCCTCCTGATGCGGCGGCGCGAGTCGCAGGTTGAGGTCAGGGGCGTGTCCGTGAACCCGCCGGAGGGGGTAGTCGAAAACTTCCTGCGCTCTCTCCCCTTTGATCCGACCAGGGCCCAGGTCCGTTGCATCGACGAAATTGCCAGGGACATGAAGCGCGACACACCTCCAATGAACCGTCTGCTGCAGGGCGAAGTCGGCAGCGGCAAGACGGTGGTGGCCTTGGCCGGGCTGTTGTCCGCCGCCGCCGCCGGTTTCCAGGGCGCTCTTATGGCGCCGACCGAGGTCCTGGCAGAGCAGCATTTCCGTTCTGTGTCCCGAATGATGGAGGGCCTGCCCAGACCGGTACAGGAGGAAAATCTGTTTTCCGTCCACCTGGAGGGGTTGGAGCAGCCTGTCTCCGTGGGGCTCCTCACGGGCAGCGTCCGGGCCCCGGTCAAGCGAATGCTGACCGCATTGGCCTCCGATGGCACGCTGGACCTGATCATTGGGACCCAGGCGCTGATTCAGGAGGGAGTATCAATTCCGGCGTTGGCCCTCGCCGTGGCGGACGAGCAGCACCGGTTCGGCGTTATGCAACGGACGGCGCTGCGGCAGCGTGGAGGAGAAAATCCACACACCCTGATTATGTCGGCAACCCCTATTCCCCGGACGCTCTCGATGACCCTGTACGGTGACCTGGACATTTCCACCATTGACGAACTACCCGCCGGGCGCCAGCAGGTGGGCACTCGATGGGTACCACAGAACCGGCGCGCCGACGCGTACCAGTTCGTTCGCAGTCAGGTGGCGGAGGGACGCCAGGCCTTCGTGGTCTGCCCGCTCATTGACGAGTCCTCCAGCATTGAGGCGCGCGCCGCGACGGAAGAATACGAGCGGTTGTCCGGGGAGGTCTTCCCCGACTTGAGGGTTGGACTGCTCCACGGACGCCTCCACTCCCGGGAAAAGGACAAGATCCTGCGGAGTTTCAGCGACGGCAACCTGGACGTTCTGGTGACCACCGCCGTGGTTGAGGTGGGCATCGATGTGCCCAATGCCACCATCATGCTGATCGAGGGAGCGGAGAGGTTCGGGCTGGCCCAGTTGCATCAGTTCCGTGGGCGGGTGGGGCGTGGCGAGCACAGGAGTTACTGCTTCCTGCTTTCGTCGGACACGCAGAGCGCGGCGGCAAGGGAGCGGCTTGCGGCCCTGGAGCGAACCCACGACGGATTCGAACTGGCCGAAATCGATCTGCAGATCCGCGGGGCGGGCGACTTTTTCGGCACTCGCCAGAGCGGCCTTCCGTCGCTCAGGATGGCCCAGTTTTCGGACCGGACACTGCTGGAGTCGGCCAGGGAGCTGGCGGCTCAAATCGCGGCGGAGGACCCGGAACTGAAGGCCCCGAAGCATGCGGCTCTGGCAGGACAGGTATCCCGCTTCCTAAGCCGCGCCGCGTCCGGCCCCGACTGACTCCCCCTGACCCCTTTGTCGACCGGTTGCGTTCCTGGTACAGGTGGGTCCAGCGGGTACGGGTGGGTCCAGCGGGCTTCCCAATATCCTGGAGGCTGTATGGCAAGTCCCATCTCCCTTTGGGAGAGGGTTGGGGTTAGGGCGTCCCACTGGTTTCGAAGGGACAACAACGGCAATCCGGCCTTGCACAATGCCATTGGAATTGGCTTGTCACACACCCACCAATGCTACCCTGGCGCTTTGAACCGGTATCCCACGTTCCAGATGGTTTCTACAAAGGAACGGCCTGGCGATTCAACCTTTGAGCGGAGTCGCCTCACGTGGACGTCCACTGTTCGAGTGCCGCCAAGGTAGTCGTAGCCCCACACCTGGCTCAGCAGGGCATCACGGGTGTATACGCGGCCGGGGTTGGATGCCAGGAGGGCCAGCAACTGGAACTCCTTGTAGGTCAGGGTCACGCGGCGCCCGGCCACCGACACCTCGTAGCGGTCCAGATCGATGCTGAGGTCGCCGATTGAAAGGACCTGTGCCCCCGAGGGGCCATTGACACGGTATACCGCCTGCTGTACCCGCAAGGCCAGCTCATCGTCCGATGCAGGGCAAATCACCAGTTCGTCAGGATTGAGGGTCGGGTCGTACTGGCCTATGTCATCCCTCGGAAGGGCTGCAAGAACCGGCACTTTCTTTTCCCGGCACTTGCCCACCGCCCTCCTGGCGTCGGCGATCGCCAGCGATGCCAGGTCCAGGAGCACGGCGTCGGGCACATCGTCCCCGCTCTCCTCCCAGGGGAGCGCACCGTTTACTCCCAGCCTGCAGGTCATGCCTACCCGCCCGACGGCGTCGGCCAGATCGTCGCCGCCTGCGCGGTCAACAAGCACATATACGTTAATCAACTAACCCAGCCCAACATTGCGCATCGGTCTTCCTGAAACCGGTTGACCGTGCCTGTTCCTCCGCCATCTCCCACCCGCCGGATAGGGATGTCAACGACTAGGCAGTATATCAAATGCGAGGTCACAACAGACAGATTTGCGATTGATAATGCCACCCGGGGGGCCGAAATTGGAGTCGATATTTGACGCTCCTATGCCCGCAAACTATTATGGAGTCCTAATAGGCAAGCAGCTCTGGACGCCCCACGCCTGAAATTCACCAGGGCATCCTGCGGAGGAAACTGGAATGACCGTACGGACTTTTGCATCCACCGCCGAGGAGGCACGTCATCGAATTCGCACAAACCAGTGGCGTGGCGTAACCTCGGGGGTGGCTCCGGGCCACGTGCAGGCCAACCTGGCCATTCTCCCCAGGGACCTCGCGTTCGACTTCCTGCTTTTCTGCCAGCGGAACCCCAAACCATGCCCGCTGCTGGAAGTGATCGACGCGGGAAGCGTCGAACCGTCCCTGACCGCCCCGGGCGCAGACATACGCACCGACGCAGCAGGCTACCGTGTGTATCGAAACGGCGAACTCACTGCCGAGGTGGACACGCTGGACGGGTACTGGCAGGACGACTTGGTGAGCTTCCTGCTGGGTTGCAGCTTCTCCTTTGAACAGGCCATGGTTGACGCCGGCATATCTCTGCGCCACCAGGAGCAGGACAAGAACGTGGCGATGTACATCACCAACATCGACACCGCACCGGCGGGCGTATTCTCGGGTCCAATGGTGGTGAGCATGCGGCCAATCAAGCGAGAGCAGGTCGTCAGGGCAGTGCAGGTAACCTCCCGGTTCCCGGCCACCCACGGCGCTCCGGTCCACATCGGCAGCCCCCGAGACATCGGCATCCGGGACCTTGACCTGCCGGACTTCGGCGAAATGGTGGAAATAAAGCCCGACGAGGAGCCGGTATTCTGGGCCTGCGGAGTGACCCCGCAAGCGGTGGCCCTGAGCTGCAAGCCTCCGCTGATGATCACCCACGCGCCCGGCAGGATGTTCATCACCGACCAGCGCGACGCGGATTACGCCGTCCTGTAGGGGATCGAATTTCTGCCTCTAACGGGAGGATCGGTGGCCGAAACCATCGAAGACATCATCCTGGACCACGACAAACGGGGCATGCTGGCCTTACGACCCCACCTGCCTGCCGATTTCTGCAGGCAGGCGGCAAAGTACGTTATGGATCACCCAGGCCATACGGTGATCGTAACCGGATTCTATGTCATTATGGCCGGCAAGCCGGAGACAGACGGCCCCCCCGGCGCCATTGCCATCGGCCGGGCGCTGCAGGCGTTGGGCCGGAAGGTAACTTACGTCACGGACTCCTACACTGCCCCGGTGCTGCAGCAGTGGGCGGAGGGAGCGGACGTTGTCGAATTTCCCATAGCCGACATCGAGGAGAGCAAGCGCCACGCCGCGCAGTTGCTCCAAAACCTCCAGCCTGCGTTACTGATCTCCATCGAACGCTGCGGCCGGAACCGCAACGACGAGTACCTGAACATGCGAGCGCGGGACATCACCCCACAGACGGCGCGGCTGGACTACCTGTTCGATGGTGGCATACCGTCCGTAGGCATCGGTGACGGCGGAAATGAGATCGGCATGGGAAATCTGGTTGACGTCATACCGTCGGTGGACAGCCTGCCCGACGATCCCGCCATCAGCCGAGTCGACCGGCTGGTAATCGCAAGCGTGTCCAACTGGGGCGGTTATGGCCTCGTCGCCGCCCTGTCCCAGATCTGCGGAAGGAACATATTGCCTTCCTCCGACGATGAGGCACGGATGGTCCAGGGCATGATTGACGCCGGCGCCGTGGACGGTACCACTGGAGACGCGGTGCCGACGGTGGACAACTTCAGCATGGACGAGAACGGCGAGCTCCTGGCGCGGCTTCACAGCGTCGTCAGCACCGGCTAGATGCCAACCCCAGCCAACTGCAACCATCCGGGCGACAACCGCCCGGCGAGCGTCCTGCTTCGCGGCAACGGCCTGGACCGAGTCCCCGGGACTCGAGCATGGCATCAGTTGACGGTGTCCGCGCTTTCACTGCTGGTGGTGATGTCGCTGGCCTTGTCATGGGCGGGGCCGATGCTGGACCACCACTTTGCTGAACGCCACCCGGCACACCAGCACATCTACCTGGGCACGGCCACCTCGGATCACTCCCACGAATACGGGGCGATCCACATTCACAGCGCTTCCGACATGATGCAATTGTCGACCGAGTTGCGTCCCGGCGGTCTGGACGACGGCATCGTGTTCGTGGTCCCCATAGGCGGCTCGGGGCAAGGGGTTGCCGACCTGGCGGCCCCGATGATCTCTGAATCCCCACGATTCGGCATTGGTGACGGCACGGGCATACTGGGCCATCACTTTGACTCCGACAGCATCCTGCCAGGTACCAGTATCGCGCCGCCACTCCGCCCTCCGCGAGCATAACTCCTTTAGTTGCCGTAAGACATCCAATGCGTGATGAAACCAGGCCTTCACGTAAGTGGATGTCGTCTGAGCAACCATGAAACAGGTTCTGCACCAAGCCTGTGAAAGGAGATTTTATGCTACAGCATATCCGCAAATTCGCGTGGCTGATCGTCGCCGCGCTGGCAGCCCTTTCCCTGGCCGGCGGGGCTGTCCTCGCCCACGAGGGACGCCCCGCCGGCGACTACCGCTTTATCGTAGGCTGGCTGGAAGAGCCCGCGTACGAGGGTTCTCAGAACGCAGTGTCAGTCCGGGTCAACAAGATTGTCGAAGGGGAGGCCGGGGAAGCAGCTGAGGCCGAAGGGGAGGAACACGGACCTCCCGGCCACCACGCCGAGGACCCCGCATCCACACCAGCCGTGACGCAGGAGGAATCCAGCGAAGAGGAAGACCACCACGGGACTGAAGACCAGGATAGCAAGGCCAGCGAAGACCATGATGCGACGATGGCATCTGACGGAGATTCTGAAGGACACCATAGTCCGACGCCCGAGCCTTCGATGACTGGCGACCCGCAGCACGAGGGAGACGGTCCCAGCATGACATCCGGCATGAGCCACGGGGAGGGAGGCCACCACGACAGCACCCTGGAAGCCGCCGAAGCCATGTCAGTGGCCGTGCAAACCTCGGTGGACTCAGTGTCCGGGATAAACGTGCGAATCGTTCCCGAGGGATTTGCCTTCGCCCCGGACGATGTCGACAAGACCCACGTCGACGGGCAAGGACACGGCCACGTTTATGTCGATGGCGTGAAGATTTCCCGCGTTTACACTCCCTGGTATTACTTGGGGGACGTAGAACCCGGCGAACACGAGATTCGGGTGACTCTGAACGCCAACAGCCACGAGGAGTACACCTACGGCGGCCAGAAGGTGGAAGCCGTCATTCGGATCACGGTGCCGGAACCCCACGGCCATTCCCACGCCGCCGAGACAGTTGAGGCGGACGGCAGCATGGCGGTAAGCATCACCCTTGAACCCGACCCTCTGGGCGGCGCCAACCTGTACATGAAGACTGAGGGAATCACCTTTGCTCCCCAGAACGCCGGAGCGCACCACGTTGCCGGCGCGGGCCACGGCCATGTCTATGTCAACGGTGTACAAATGGGCCGCATCTATGGCGAGGCAATGCAGCTCGGCAACCTGGCCGAGGGAACTAACACGGTGCGGGTGACCCTCAACTCGAACGAACACTCGGCGTACACCTGGAACAGTAAGAGGGTTGAGGCGACGGCCAGCATCGCCATCGAGGAAGGCATGGGCGGCGGATACGGGGAGCCGGCAACGGACCACCACATGCCGGAGGAAAAGTCCGACGCTGACGCAATCACCAACGGGGAACAGAACCACCACGGTGCGAACGGCGATGGGGACGGCATGAAGGAAGAGGAGACCAGCAGGTCGGTGGCACCCCAGGGCGCCGCGAAGCCGCTGGCGAGCATCTCCGGCCAGAACGAGGGAGTGTCAGTGCCGGTCGAAGGGCTGGAAGGGAGCCTCCAGGTGGAGGTTACCCACGTCGCCACCGGCGCCTCGCGCATCATCGACCTCCAGGCGGCCTGGGGGGATCCGGGTCATTACGTGGCCGGGCTGATCCCCACAGCCTCGGGAGTCTACGAGTTCCGCGTGTTCGGGACCATCGAGGGAACGAACATTGACGAGACCTCCATTTCTCAGGGTGCCGGAGGTGACTTTGACGATATCCAGTCTTCGGCGGAGCTCCAGTTCCCCGAGCAACTGCCGGAGATGAGGGAAGTCGTCAGCGCGGTACAGGGAGCACGGAATATCGCGCAGCAGGCTCAGGACGCCGCACTGGCTGTTCAAGCGGAAGGAACAACTGCAGGTGGCGGCGGTAACGGACTTGCCATAGTTGCGCTTATCATCGGTATCGCCGGGGCAGTCCTGGGCGCCGGGGGTGCCTTCCTGGCCCTGCGGGCCCGCCAAACTCAGTAGCTGAGGTGGTAATTGGCCACCCTGTCGCGAATTGACCGTCACGACAACCGGCTAAATGCGGGAGCCTGGCGCAGGCGTCAGGCGTTTGCGTTGGCCTCCCTTCTGGCGCTGCTGGCTGCCGCCTGGCTGTGGCTGATGCCGGCAGGAGTGTCTGCCCATGCCAACCTGGTTTCGGCGGAGCCTGCGCCCAACTCGGAACTGGAATCTGCGCCTGACCGGATCATCATCTGGTTCACGGAGCCACTGGAACCGGCCCTCAGCAGCATCCAGGTGCTGGACTCCACCGGCCAACGGGTGGACCTGGACAACAGCCAAGTCGACGACCTGAACCTGCTGGTGATGTCGGTGGGGGTAGGCGACATACCGGATGGCACCTACACCGTGGCCTGGAAGAACGTCTCGACGGTCGACGGCCACCGGGTGCGTGGTTCCTTCGTGTTCGCCGTGGGGCAGCCCCTCAGCGGCGATGCGATCACGCCTCCGGAACAGCCGCTGCTCCAGTCGCCCTTCGCGCCCGTCCTGCGATGGCTAATATTGCTGGGCGGGCTGGCCATGGTCGGCGGGCTGGTTTTCGAGATGCTGGTCAGTCGGCCCGCTCTCAGGGCGGCGGGCGCCTCCGTGGCAATGCAGGAGGCCTCAGACACACTGTCGTCGCGGTCCCTGCGCCTCGTCTGGGCCGGGCTGGCGCTGTTCCTCGCGGCCTCCATCGGGCAGCTTTTGCTCCTGACCACCATCACGCAGGAAGTGTCGGTCTGGAGGGCCATCGGAGGGCCGGTCGTTGATATGGTCTCCGGAACCGAGTGGCGCCAACAGTGGCTATGGCGCATGGCGGCCGGCGTTGGATTCGGCATCATCCTGGGAACGCTGCGCTACGCGTCCGAGCTGTGGCAGCCGGCGATCAGGCTGCTTGCCCTGGGGCTGGGCTGCGCAGGACTGTGGACCATTTCACTGGTCAGCCACGGCGCGGCCACGGTCGAAATCAGGACACTGGCCCTGGCCGCCGATTTTCTGCATCTCGTGGCTTCCGCCTTCTGGGTCGGCGCGGTGTTCCACTTCGCCCTTGGTGTCAGGCTGTTCCGGTCGCTGCCAGATGCGGACAGGCGCGAATGCCTGGCGAGCCTAGTGACGCGGTTCTCGGTAGTGGCCGCGATGAGCGTGGCGGTGATAGTCGTCACCGGCGTCTTCAGCGGGTTCGCCCAGGTGACTGCCACAGAAGCGTTGAGCACGCCCTACGGAATCACCTTGATCGCCAAGGTGGCGCTGGTGCTGCCACTCCTCTTCCTGGGTGGGCTGAACCTGGTGTGGGTGCGACCCAGGTTGCGCACCGACAGTAGCTCGGGGGACTGGCTGCGCCGCTTCCTCGTGGGCGAGGCGGTACTCGGCATCCTGATCCTGGCGGCGATCGGTTTGCTGACCAGCATTGAACCGGCACGGCAGGTGGCATCCCGCGAGTTGGCAGAGGAGCGGCAGTCGCTGACCTTCAGCGATACCGTTGAAACCGACAATATCGGTCTCGAAGTTTCTCCAGGGCGGGTGGGCACCAACGATTTAACGGTGACGCTGACCGACCGGCTGGGGCTTCCCATCGCCAACGCCAGCGAGGTGATGGTGCGCCTGGTCTACCTCGAGTCCGACCTCGGCGGCGATTCCCTGGTTGCCGACACTCGAGGCGACGGCACCTACGTGCGGAAGGACGCACAACTCAGCATCGCGGGGGTGTGGCAGGCGGAGCTCATAGTGCGCAGGCCGGACGCCTTCGACGCACGCACGGCGTTCCGGTTTGAGGCGCTTTCTACCGGCGGAGGAGGCAGCGCGGCCATTTCGCCGTCGCCGGCTACGGCCTATCTGCTCCTAGGAGCCGGGCTGCTGGTGCTGGGTCTGATGTTTCTCGGAGCAGGCCTGCCGCTGGGCGGCTGGTTCTCGCGGTCTGGCGCAGGGGTGATGGCGCCGGGCATTGCCGGAGTGGCGGCGGGCCTGCTGCTGCTGTTCAACACGCAGCTCGGGCTGGGCGGCACCGAGGTACTTCGCAATCCGACACCGCCGACGCCGGAGTCCTTGCAGGCCGGCATGGTCACCTACGGGCAGGTCTGCCAGACATGCCACGGGGACGCAGGCAGGGGAGACGGCCCCGCGGCTGCCGGACTCTTGCCGCCACCCGCCGACCTCGTGGTACACGTGCCTCTGCACGGCGATGCCGACCTGTTCCGGTTCATCCGCGACGGCATTCCGGACACTGCCATGGCGCCGCAGGGAGGCAACCTGTCCGAGGGGCAGATCTGGAGCGTGGTCAACTACATCCGGACACTGGAGGAGTGACGATCCATATCGCCGGAGAGTTTCAGTGGGGCCAGAGTCCACTGCCGCACAGCCCCCAGCCAAAGGAACTCTTGCATGCAGCGGGAGCTCTGGTGTGGGGATTGACCTCAGTCGCCCCAGACCTGGCGGGCAACCTCCGCCACCATTTCCAGCTTTCGCCACTGCTGATCCTCGGTCATCAGATTGCCGGGCGCGGTAGACGCGAAGCCGCATTGGGGACTGATGGCAAGTCTTTCCAGAGGGACAAATGCGCTGGCCTCTTCAATTCTCCTCAGCAATTGATCGGAGGATTCCAATTCGGCCTCCTTACTGCTGATCAACCCCAGGACAACCACCTTGTCCGACGGCGTGAATCTCAGAGGCTCGAAGGTGCCCGAGCGCTCCGTGTCGTATTCCAGCAGGAATCGGTCCACCTTCAGTGAGCCGAACAGCAATTCTGCGATGGCCTCGTACCCGCCTTCCGCATACCATTTGCTCTGGTTGTTGCCCCTGCAGACGTGAAAGGCGACGGCAATCCCCTCTCGCCGGGCACCTTCCAGGCAATGGTTGTCGGCGGCGACGGCTTCTTCAAACATCTGGTCGGGGTCCTCGCCCAGATCGCGCAGGTGTTGCCGCCAGCGAGGGTCGACGTAGTAGCTGTACCGAGGGGCGTCCATCTGTATGTACTGAACGCCCGATTCGGCCAGTGCGGCGATTTCCGAGCGGATTATTTCAGCAATCTCCCACAACAGCTCAGAGCGGCTGGAGTAGAACGGGTCGGTAATCCCGGGCTGGAACGTGAGGGCGGGAAACTGGTTGGGGCTGGGAAGGGTCATCTTTACGGGCCCAGGAGCATGTTCCAGCAGGAACGGCAGTTGATTTCCGGTCAAACTGCGTACCTGTCGCAGCTTTGCTCCCACGACATGCCGCATTCCCGGTTCCGTTGGCTGCTCGCCCGGCCCCTGCCAGATACGGACCACTGCCGGTGAGCTGGTTTCGACGAAGCCTTCGACACTTTCAACCAGGTCATTCTGGAAAACAGTGCGGCGAAATTCTCCGTCGGTAAAGACGGTCATGCCGACGTCCCTCTGCCGCTCCAGCACCCTGAGTATGGCCCGGTCTTCGACGGCAGTCACCTCGCTCAATTCCATCCGCCCGCCCTGGTAGGCGCTCCTGGCCTCCTTTACTTCCGCTGGGCGGAGAAGGCTTCCGACGTGGTCGGCGCGATAGATTCCGGGCATGTTGTTTCCTCCTGAATCGGGACACAGTTTCGCCCGATTGGTGGCCTGTAAATTTGGGCGATTTTAGGCGCGGATCTCCTGCGGTTGCAGGTAAGTCCACGGACTCTGACGTCATTGAAACTCAGCCCGAGAGGACGATGTCGATCTGGAGACGCACGGCCTGATGTCGCACGGCGTGATGTCACTCCAGGAAGTGGCCAGTGAAGCGGTTCCGCTAATCGCCAACGGGAGCGAGGGTCTTTTCCTCGAGGGCCAGCAGTCTGCGCAGCTCGAAAATTTCGTCGCGGAACTGGGCTGCCTTCTCGAACTGGAGCCCCTTGGCTGCGTCCTTCATCTGCACTTCAAGGTCCTTGACCACGTTGAACATATCAGTACGGGACATTTCCTTGCGCACCACATTGTATCGACCGCGGTTTTCAGCGATGGCCTTGATGCCCTCTGTGATGTCGTGCACCTCTTTCTGAATGCTCTGCGGCTCGATGCCGTGGCGCTTGTTGTGCTCGCTTTGCAGCTCGCGGCGGCGGGTAGTCTCGTCGATCGCCCGCTTCATCGAGTCGGTGATCCTGTCAGCGTACATCACCACGTGGCCGTTGGCGTGCCGGGCAGCGCGGCCGATGGTCTGGATCATCGAGGTGTCGGAGCGGAGGTACCCCTCTTTGTCGGCATCAAGGATGGCCACCAGACTGACCTCCGGAAGGTCCAGACCCTCCCTCAGCAGGTTGATGCCCACGATGACGTCATAGACGCCGAGTCGGAGGTCGCGCAGGATTTCTATGCGGTCCAGCGTCTCTATGTCGGAATGCAGGTAGGTGTTGCGAATGCCCATCTCCGACAGGTAGTCGGCCAGCTCCTCAGCCATACGCTTGGTCAGAGTGGTTACCAGCACCCTCTCGGCCCTCTCGATGCGTTCCTTGATCCGGGCCAGCAGGTCGTCTATCTGACCCTTAGTGGGCAGCACCTCGAGGGTTGGATCAAGCAGTCCAGTGGGCCGAATGACCTGCTCCACAACCTGCTTGCTGTGCTGCAGCTCGAAGGGCCCCGGAGTGGCCGAGACATAGACGACCTGGTTTATGTGCTCTTCGTACTCGTCGAAGTTCAGGGGACGGTTGTCCAGGGCCGACGGCAGCCGGAAACCGAACTCCACCAGGGTCTTTTTGCGGGACATATCGCCGTGGTACATGCCCCGTACCTGGGGCAGGGTCATGTGGGACTCGTCGACGAACAGCAGGTAGTCGTCCGGGAAGTAGTCCAGCAGCGTCCAGGGCGCGCTGCCGACGGGGCGCTGGGAAAGGTGGCGGGCATAGTTCTCGACGCCGGAGCAGAAGCCAGTTTCCTGCAGCATCTCGACGTCGTAGTTGGTGCGGCTCTCCAGCCGGGCCGCCTCCAGAATTTTGCCGGCATCCCGTAGCTCACGAAGGCGCCATTCCAGCTCCTCGCGAATTCCTGTAACGGCCAGATCCAGTTTTTCCTTAGTGGTCACGAAGTGATTGGCGGGGTAAATGGCAACCTGCGGGAGTTCGGCGAGTAACTCACCCGTCAGCGGGTCCAGCTGCACGATGCGCTCCACCTCGTCGCCGAAGAACTGGATGCGGACTGCCGCCTCCTCGTAGGCGGGAACCAACTCAAGGACATCACCGCGTACCCGGAACTTGGCCCGTGAAAGATCCAGGTCATTTCGGTCGTACTGCATATCCACCAACTGGCGGACGAGTTGGCTGCGGCTGCGAATCTCCCCAACCTTGACCTGTGCCACGAGATTGAAGTAGTCGTTGGGATCACCCAGACCATAAATGCAGGACACCGATGCCACGATCAGTACGTCCCGGCGCGTGAGCAGCGACGTCGTCGCCGACAGGCGGAGCTTGTCCAGTTCTTCGTTGACGCTGGAGTCCTTTTCGATGTAGGTATCGGACTGGGGAACGTAGGCCTCAGGCTGGTAATAGTCGTAGTAGGAGACGAAATACTCCACAGCGTTGTGGGGGAAGAACTCCTTAAACTCCTGGGCAAGCTGCGCCGCGAGGGTCTTGTTGTGGGCCATGACGAGGGTCGGGCGCTGCACCTGCTGGACGATGTTGGCCATGGTGAAGGTCTTGCCGCTGCCGGTTACGCCCAACAGGCTCTGGCGGGACAGACCTTCCTCCACGCCGTCGGCCAAGCGGGCAACCGCCGTCGGCTGATCCCCGGTCAGCCCGAATTCAGCCGTCAGCTGAAAGGGCCTGTCCTCTGTCTTGGCCTTCCGCCACTCGCTTAATTCACGTCCTGCTTCGGCCCACTTCTTACCACGAGCGTAGGTGGTCATGGTCAATCCCCATCAACATCACAGAGTCGTTGCAACCCAATTATAAACCCGCTAATTCCCGCCTGATACCTACCGAAGACGCCCGGCATCAGCGTTGAGCGAATTGCTGCAGGGCCAGCCGAATCCTGTCCTCCACGGTCAGGGCGTCCGACTCAGGGATGGCCTCGACCGCCGCCCTGGCCTCGCTGGCCGAGTAACCCAAGGCGGAAAGAGCCGCCAGCACCTCGCCTGTATCGCCCGATGAAATCGCGCCGGGGGTTCCCTCGATTTCGTCCACCTTGCCCCGCAGCTCCAGGATAATGCGGTTGGCGATTCGGCGGCCCACTCCCTGCGCTGCAGCGAGGGCTGCGGCGTCCCCTGCTGCCACGGCCATCTGGAGTGACGCAGAGTCCATGGTCGACAGCAGGGCCAGCGCCAGCCGTGGCCCCACGCCGGATACGCCAGTCAGGAGCGTGAACAGTTGCACGGAGGCATCGTCAGGGAATCCGTACAGGACAGGCTGCTCGTCGCGAATACGCAAAAGTGTGTGCAGAGAGACCATCGACCCGGACGGACCCAAAGCGGCGATTGCGTTTGACGGGACGAAGACCTGAAGCGTCACTCCGCCGACCAAAACGTGGACCCAATCGGGGCCCGCGGCCGCCAGTGCCCCACGCACCCCGACGATCATCTGTCAGCCCACAGGTGCTGCAAGTTGGCGCGCACCTTCCCGTTAGCGTTCGCGACCCGGGGGAATCTCGTTCAGCATCGCATCCGCCGCATGCCGTTGCGACAGGTGGCACAGCCCCACTGCAAGGGCGTCAGCAGCGTCTATCTCAAGGGTCATTGGAAGGCTGAGGGTGGCGGCGACGATGCTGCGCATCTGCTCCTTTGTGGCGGCACCGTGATCCGCAACCGCCCGCTTTATCTGTGCGGGAGCATATTTGAATATTTCGATGCCCTGGCTGGCAGCACCAATCAGGACTGCCGCCTGGGCCTGCCCGATGGCCAGTGATGAACCAGGGAAGCTCCGCTCGCCCTTTCCGACAAAGGGATCCTCGATCGCCAACGCCTCGGGACGGAAGATAGCGATCATGTTGAGGATGTGAGAGTGCATCTGGTAGAGGCGGCTTTCGATGCGCATCGAGGACGAGAGGGAAACTACGCCGTAGTCGACCGCCTCGATGGCGGGGCCCTCTGTTACAACGCCATAGCCCATGCGGAGGGTGCCGGGGTCAATTGCCAGAACAGTCATCTGCGGCTCCCTCGCGATATAGCTATTGCGGTCGACACCAAATTGAGGCAGTTGGAGGCGCTAGGCTCCTTCGACTGCATCTATTCGATTGTCCATGCGGACAATCTCCGCCTGGGTCGGCGGTACAAATGCCAGCAACGCTTTGACCGCTTCGTCCTGGCGCTGCAAGGCTGCGGATAACTCCCTGACGGCATCGTCCCGTCTTGCCTCAGCAGCCTCATATCTGCGCATGGATTCATCAAACGCTCGAAGGGCCGCAACTATCAATTGCGAAACCTCTTCGAGGGTGGAAATTCGTTGCTCCATGGAAATTAGGTAAGAGTTCTCCTTGGCCGGTCCGGTAAATGTTGAGCGAGTTTCTAGCTGGCCTGGTAGCGTTCCAGAACCTCCGGCGGGAAGTCGGCGTTGGTGAAGGCTTTTTGTATGTCGTCCAGGTCCTCGAGGGCATCAAGCAGGCGCAGAGTCTGTTCCGCCTCTTTGTCGGCCAGGGCTATGGTGGTCTTGGGGACCATGGACAGCTCGGCGGAGCGGACGGCTACGCCCTCGTCCTGCACGGCCTTCTGCACATCCTGAAGGCTCTCGATGGGGGAGAATATATCCAGCACACCCTCGTCAATCTGGATGTCCTCAGCACCGACGTCGATGGCGAGAAGACCCAACTCCTCAGCTTTCTCCTCATCGTCTATATCGATTGTCACCACACCACGGAGATCAAAATTCCAAGCCACGCAGCCACTCTCACCCAGGTTCCCGCCACCGCGGTTGAACGCCGCGCGAACGTCGGAGGCAGTGCGATTGCGGTTGGTGGTGACCGCCTGGATCAGTATGGCTCCGCCGCCAGGCCCGTATCCCTCGTAGGTGACCTGCTCCAGGGCTTCGCCGTCACCGCCTTCCCCGCTGCCACGCTTGACGGCCCGACCAATGCTGTCCTGCGGCATGTTGTTGCTCTTGGCACGGTCGAGGGCCAGCCGCAGCTTGAAGTTCATATCAGGGTCGGCTCCACCCCCTTCGCGAACGGCAAGGGCGATGTCGCGGCTCAGCTTGGTGAACAGGGCACCGCGCTTGGCATCGGCGGCTCCCTTTTGGTGTTTGATGGTTGACCATTTAGAATGACCGGACATTGCGCAACCTCCCGGTGCCACAAACGGTTAAGGCCGATTTTAGCATCGGCCAAAAAAGCGGTCAAAACGAAATTGTCAGCGCAGCCCGTCGGGAAGTCTGACCAGCATTAACCGGGCCGCCACGTCAACTTCCATCACGACATGGGCGATGGCCGGAATCAGAACCTCACCGGACGGGCCCCGGACGATGTAAACATCGTTGCTGCCAGTTTCCAGGATCTCCTCGATCTCCCCCAGTTCTTCCCCATCTTCAGCCCGCACCTGCATGCCAATCAGCTGGTAGTGGAAGAATTCCCCTTCGTCGAGAGAATGGCTGTCTTCTGGAAAGGCGGAGAGGAATTTTCCGGTGAGGGAGACAACCTGACCGCGGCTGTTGATTCCTTCCAGCCAGATCAGCGCCGTAGAAGGCCCGGTCTGCCGCGTGTCGGTTATGGGAAAAGGGCTGCCGTCCACGAGGAGATCCCGGCCAACATCGAAGCGTCCCGGGACATCGCTCAGAAGTTCGATGCTCATTGCGCCGTCGCGTCCATGGGGGCCATTTACCCGGGCTACGACAACGGACTTAACGGAATCCTGGGATGAGTTCTGCAAAGTTTGTGGTGGGTGGAACAAGCTACTCTATTTCGAGTACGGCCTGTGACCCATCCTTAACAGCAGCAACACGGAGGACGACTCGCATCGCCTGGGCCACCCGGCCCTGCCTTCCGATAACCTTGCCCTTGTCCTCGGCGGCCACCTGGAGCCGGAAAAGGGTGCGCCCGCCCGCTGACGACTCCTCTACCCGCACTTCTTCAGGCTTGCTGACCAGCGAAGTAGCAATGTATTCGATCAGTTCTTTCACGCTTCGGATTCCTCAGACTGTTCTTCCTCAGTCGCAGTCACTTCTTCACCAGCAACGGCTCCCACTGCAGCCGATACGCCGATCTTGTCAAGGATGCGCTTCACTGGGTCCGACGCCTGCGCGCCTTGACTCAGCCAGTGCTGAGCGCGGTCCTGCTTGAGGGTTATTGCCGGCGGATCCTGCATCGGGTCGTATGTGCCGATCCATTCCAGATATGACCCATCACGGGGAGCCCTAGCCTCCGCGACGACTATCCTGTAGGCAGGGTTGCCCTTTTTCCCCACCCTGCTGAGCCGAATCCTTAGCATCTAATCTCCGTACTATCAATTGGGCGTACAATGCCACTCTTACCTGCCGGGTAAATTGTACGAATTGCGAAATTTGCTGTCAATCAAATCGGCCTACAAAGCCGATCCCCAGTGGAAAAAGAAAAATAAATCGGGCCCGGCCAACTCTGGCTTGGGTTCGCCCGAATTTCCTTTCCGGATCATAGGGGCGATGGTAGACATTGGCCTGGGCCCGACGTTCGGGTTATATTTCGTGGCAAGTTGCTACGAAACAATCACCTCGTCGTGTCCAGACTGATGCCTACCATCGCCCCTGCGTGTTAAACTATCATCCATTCATATCACCTCCTTAATCGAGATTCCGCACAAGCGGTTAAGCAATTCTACCCCGCTCCATTTGGCGATGTCAACAACAATTTTGCCCGCGTTCCGATCTGCTTGTATTTCATAACTGGTTGGTTGATTTGATCCGGCTTGTTTTCATGGGAACACCCCCGTCCGTGGTGCCGCTGCTGCAACGTCTGCACGGCATGCCGCAGGTGCAGATTGCCTCGGTGGTTACGCCTCCTGACCAGCCAAGGGGAAGGCGCGGACAGCCCGAACCACCAGCGGTCAAAATTGCGGCCGCATCACTGGGAATTCCTGTCCTGCAACCGCCAAGCCTGCGGAGCGTATCTGCTCAGGCGGAACTGACAGCCCTGTCGCCCGACCTGATTGTTGTTGCGGCGTATGGCAAGTTTCTGCCAGCAGCGGCCCTAGAGCTTCCACGTTATGGGTGTCTCAACCTTCACCCGTCGCTGCTGCCCCGCCATCGCGGACCTTCGCCCGTGGCCACGGCGATCCTCCAGGGCGACAATGTGACCGGGGTCTCGCTGATGCTCCTCGACGAAGGCATGGACACCGGTCCCGTCATAGCCGCCACTGAGGTGCTGTTGACTGGACAAGAATCTGCCGGGGAACTGACCGACAGGCTTTTCGAGCTAGGAGGGTCCCTGTTGCTGGAAAACCTGGAACCCTGGATCAGTGGCCAACTGAACTCCAAAACCCAGAACGAAGCCTTCGCAACGATTACCCGAAAGCTGGAGCGGATTGACGGACTCGTCGACTGGAATGAACCGGCAGAGTCGATCGCCCAAAAGCGGCGGGCGTTCGACCCCTGGCCGGGCATTCATACCCAGTGGGGAGGCAGGACGCTGAAGCTGCTCTCCGTTACCACTGAAGCAGAAAGCAAGGAACACCCCGGGCCTGCTGGGCTGGTAACACCGCCAGGACCATCCGGAGGGCTTCGGGTTGCGACGGGAGCCGGCATCCTCTCCCTTGACCGGGTGCAGTTGGAAGGTGGCAAGGCAGTCAACGGTGCCGACTTTCTGAACGGCCACCCGGATATTATCGGTTCGCAACTCGGAAATGAGGGAACTTAAGTTGCGGAAACTGGACAGGAGAAAAAGACATGGCTCGCACCTTACCTGAAGAATCGCAAGTGCTGCAGTGGCTCGACTCGCTGAAGAATTGGGGGCGCTGGGGCCCGGATGATCAACTGGGGTGCCTCAATCTCATCGGCCCGGAACAGCGCAAGCGGGCCGTTGGTCTGGTGTCAGAAGGCGTGCCAGTGAGCTGCGCCCGCCCCATAACGACGGAAATGGCTCCCGACATCGCTTTCCAGGTGCAGCGCTACATGGTGGATAGCGGAGAAGGCCGCGACACCGACCCGCCTGAGCGCCGCTTTACCCGGCGAGGCGCGGCGGAGTTCATCGGCATGGTCTTCCACGGCCAGACCATCACCCACATTGACGCCATGTCTCACTACTCGTGGAACGGACTGATGTACAACGGGATCCCGGCCAGCCGAATCACCTCCAGAGAGGGTGCCCAGTCCCACAACATCGAGGCCGCTTACGAGGGCATCATCACCCGCGGCGTCCTGCTGGACCTGCCCCGGCTGCGAGGCGTCGACTGGCTTGATCCCACCGAGCCGGTACTGCCTGAAGACCTGGAAGCCGCGGAACAGTCCCAGGGAGTTCGCCTGGAAGAGGGAGACATACTGCTGACCCGCACCGGCAATTACCGGATGCGCCTTGAGAGGGGACCCTCGTCGCCATCCGACCCCATGACCGCCCACCAAGCGGCCTGCGCTCCCTGGTTCAAGGAGCGGGGCATCGCAATGATGGGGTCTGACACCTCCAATGATGCCCGCCCCAACCCTTACAAGACAATCGGCAATCCGCTGCACACCATCTGCCTGGTCAGCCTGGGCCTGTGGTTCATCGACAACGCCAACCTCGAGGAACTGGCCGCCGCCTGTGCGGAAAGAGGCCGCTACGAGTTCATGCTGACGCTGGCTCCGTTGCGGCTCCGAAACGTCACCGGCTCGCCGGTCAACCCGATCGCCCTGTTTTAACGGCCGCGGCCATCGCCTTCCGACCCGGGCAGCACTCGCCGCAGTGTTGCCCAAATGACGCTTGAAAACAGGGAAGCAACGACCAGCACGGCACCTATCGCCATCACCGTCGCCGCCGCTGGAATGAACCCGGCGGTTGCCTGCCGCGCAAACGACTCCACCAGCTCCCCGGCCAGATCGATGGCCGCGGTGGGAACATCCGGCGCGTAGGACGTGGAGTGGACAATTGCGTCCTTGATGCGTCCGGGAATGGCCGAATTTGCCACAAATCCCACTATCAGGCACACGCCTCCGCCCATAAACAGGGCGATCCCTGGCCAGCGCAGCATGTCGGCCGGGCGGGGTATATAGACCGCAGCCAGCAGCGTGCTGCCGACTATTACCATTACCAGAGCAACAATCCTGAACGGGCCATTGGCGGTGCCCACCGCGTCACGAAGAGACTCAGCCTGCTGGTGGATGTCGTCCCTGGTAAAGTCCTCGGAGTTCTCCGCCAGCTCCCCCAGCAGGTCCAGCCGGTCGCCGCGCGTCAGGTCCCGCCGGATGTCGCGGACGGCGTCGTCGATCACCGGCGTCACCAGTGGGGTGGCTGCCTGTTTTAGAAACTCCCTGGTATCACCGTCGACAAATGCTTGGCGGAGATTGTCCTTCTCTCCCTCCAGTATTCTGGCTGCCTCGGAGTTCATGCCCGGGTCGTTGAGGACCCTGTCATACCATTCGTCATACTCACTGGCGCGGCACTGACGTGTCAAAATATCCAGGGATGGGGCGGATTCCGGCAGTTCTCCGTCGGACAATAGCGCGAAGGGCCTCGCAGACTCGGATGCCAAACGCAACAGACTCGACGTCGAGCAACCCGTTGAATCCGGATCGTCTGATGAATCCGGTTCCACTATCTCAAGGCGGTCTATCACTCTGTAGACCCGGGCCAGGACCGCAGGTTCAACTCGAGTGAGCGGCTCCTCCAGTTCTACGTAGAAATTCAATTCCTTATATTCGCCCACGAGGTAGCCGGTGAACCTGTCTATATTGGCTTCTGTTTGTTCTCTGAGGTACGACGGGGGCATCACATCCCTCAGGACCTCGACAGCCTCTTCCTGGACTGCTACGTTCACCCCGCCCAAGAGGTCGCCGGTCTGGTCCTCCAGGGCATCGTCCACCAGTACCTCATCGTAGATGCGGTTGTAAGCATCAGTTTCGTTGATGGCAGATTTGTAGACCTCGGGGTCTTCCAGACGCTGGGAAAAATTAACAAGTACAAGGGAATACAACATGCCGGCAAAGACAATCAACCCCAGAATCAGCCCAGCTCCGGCACGCAACAGCATCATCGGCGTCCTCCCTGGATATCCATTACTTCATCCTCTTCTGATGCCGGGGATTGCGCAAGCCGCCCGCTGTTGCGGACTGCCCTTCCTTGTGCCTATGAACCTCGGTGCCTGTGAACCTCGGAGTTATGTTCATCGAAGTCAAGCGCGTCACGCGCTCTTAAGTTTGCGGACGGGAGGAAATAGGCTGGCAAAGGTGGCACCCCGCAGGGGGTTAACGATGAACAGGCGGGATGCCCCCTCAGAAACTCGCACGGGAAGCACCTCCGAGCCGCGTTCCAGTTTCTGCAACGCCGTGGCCAGAGCCAATGGATTGCCACAGTTGTGGGTCCCGATCGCGTCGACCTGGAGCTCCCTTGTTCGCGACACCGCCGCCCGCACCAGCGTTGCCGCTTTGGGCATGACGAAGGCAAGTACCAGCAGGCCGATGATGTTGTCGCGGCTCGCCCGTCCCCTGAGCATACCCCCGAAGACGGCCGGGAACTGGGCGATCACAACCAGCATGGAAATCGCGCCGGCAAAGGAGGCCACAACGGCCATTATCAACGTGTAGCGGTTGCAAAGGTGAGCCATCTCATGGGCCAGGTCCGCTGACAGCTCCTCCCGGTTCAGTGCCCGCCGGATGCCGGTGGGGACCGCCACTACGGCACTTTTGGGGCTGCGCCCTGTGTCGAATGCGTTGGGCGGATCTGTGTGAATCTCATACACCTTTGGCATCGGCAGACCGGAGGGGCGTGCCTGATCCCGAACCATGCTGTTCAACTCTGGGTCGTCCCTCTCGGAACATGGCTTGGGACTTGGTTTTTCCCAGGGTGATACGGTCACTGAACCAATAAGCGCCCAAATTGATGACCAAGACGAGAATGAGGGCGATGACAATGCCGCCCTGTCCACCAATGATGCCGCCAATCAGCATCAGCATCATCGAGAGAGCCATCATGAGTAGGAATGTTTTCAGCGTATACAAGCCAATTCCCTCTGAAAACCCACGGAAATGACCGGACTGAAGGTAGCTGGGTGCATTTCACCTGCCGACGGCTGAAAAGGCTCCAACGAAATTATATCATCCGGCATCCGAAATCCGACTCATCGGGACACCCGGGCAGGTCTAACGCATTTGGCCCGAGCGACCCCTTCGATCGGGGGAGTGGTGAGCTGCCTCAGGGATCTTTCTTTCAAGGCGCAATAGCCCTGACATTGTCCGCACTTACTGTTGACTCCATGCAGGTTTCTTAACTAGAATACCTGCTGTTGGATACAGTGTCTCAATTGGGCCGGTGCTGGCATATTATGGTGCTAACGAAACGGGGAGCGACGGTCGCAGATCAGATACTAGAGGCCCTTGACGAGCGCGGTTTCCGCTCGACGGCCCCTCGTCGTGCTCTGGCCCTGGCAATCGGCGAACAGGACCACCATTTCACGGCTGAGGGTCTGAGGCAAAAGCTTCCGCCGTCCATGGGCCGGGCAACCGTGTACCGCACCCTCAAAATCCTGGTGGACGCGGGCGTGCTGTGCCGGGTAATGCTGGAAGACGGGGACCTTCATTACCAGCTGAGCCACCATGGACACCATCACCATCTCCTGTGCGTCCTCTGTGGGTCCTCCCAGGACCTGACCGGCTGCGACATCGAGGACGTGCTGGTCTCGACCTCAGCTCGTCACGGCTTCGAGCTAAGCGGGCATTGGCTGGAGGTCTACGGCCGCTGCCGTAGCTGCGTCGACAACCTGCAAGCCGCGGACTAGTATCTCTTAACCACCTTTTCTGAAACCACTTATCAATTCTCATCCGATACTGAGACAGCCTATCAATTTGGAGGACTTATTGAGACAAACTATCAACACAAAGTGATTATTGAGACTGATTATCAATAACCTGACCGTAGTGATACTGGTTATCATTAAAGTGCGGTGATTGAGACTCAGCCTTAAAACAACACGGATATTGATACATCGACAAGCTTTGAGTGAGAGAAGACAAGCGAACCATGATACACAGATACACTTCCATCATCGTCATACTCGTATCTGCCCTGACCCTCCTGCTGGCGGTGGCCTGCGGAGGGGGTGCGGAAACGGACGCCGCATCAACTACGACAGCAGCGTCTGAAACACCCACGTCCGCCTCCACGCCGGCCTCTGCCGGTTCGACCGCCTCATCAGCGTCCACCGCGCCCGCCTCAGCCCCTTCCACCGCTGTGCCCTCTGAGGGGGAAAAGATTAGCGTCGTGGCCACCAGCAACATCCTGGCCGACTGGGTCAGGACCGTCGGCGGAGACCGCGTTGACGTGTTTGCTCTTCTGCCGGCCAACGCCGACCCGCACACCTACCAGCCCGGCGCCCAGGACATCGCTCGCATTACCGACGCCGACTTGGTATTCAGCATCGGACTGCAGCTCGAGGGCGGCTGGCTGGAAGAGCTGATCGAGAACGCCGCCCGCGACCACGAATCCATCGTGGCAGTGGGTGACGTCGTAGACCCCATCGACTTTGTCGAACTAATTGATGAACACAGCGGGGAGGGTGCCGAAGACCTGGTGGGGCGCCTGCTCATCGGCGACGGCGAGACAGGAATGATGTCGATCATCGACCTGGAGCACGGGGGCGTTGAGCAGGATGCATTCGACCTCGGCTCCCGGGCGGGACGCATCTACTCCACCAAGAACGGACGCTTCGCCATCGCGGTCTCCAGCGACGCCAACACCGCCCACGTCTTTGACGGAGGCATCTACCTGGAGGCCCACGGTGACCACTTCGACGAAGTGGAGGGACCGGTCGAGCGCATGGATATTGATCTGTCCGGAGACCGTCCGGTGCACCTGTACATGGGCGGAGAGTGGGCCGCCATCTTGTACGACGGCTCCGGGGATGTCGTGCTGCTCAACGAGCACGAACTGGAGGAGGAGGGCGACGAATACGTTCCTCCGAAGCTCAACGCCGGTGCTCATCACGGCGCGGCGGTCCCGCTGGAGGGCGACCTGTTCGCCGTAAGTGCCCAACACCCGGACTACGCGTCAAATCCGGTAGACTACCGACTCCCCGTCGGCGTAGAAATAGTCGGCCTCGACGGAAACGTGCTGCACCGCGATGAGGGCTGCGAGGGACTGCACGGCGACGCCGGTAACGGTTACATGGCCGCCTTCGGATGCATGGGCGGCGTGTTGGTAGTCGAGGCCCACGACGGCAACTACGAAAGTAAGTTCATCGGTGCCCCTGCCGGGTCAGCGGATGACTTCCGTGTCACATCGGTATGGGGTTATCCGGGCCTTGACCATTTCTTTGGACTGGACTCGGCGGTTGGGCTCTACGTTGTCGACCCCGAAGAGGGCGCAATGGAGCAGTTCATCGCCGCATCTGAAGACGGGCCCACACCCATCAACGTCGCCATGAGTCACGACGGCGAGGCGCTGCTGGTCGTGATGAGCGACGGCGAGCTGCGGATGTACGACGCCCACGACCTGGACCTGTTGGCCTCGGCGGATGATTTCCTGACCACGCCCGTGGAGGCCGGCTTCTGGGCCCGCCCCCATGTGGTCACTGCCCCGGGCGCGGTGTTCATCACCGACTCCGTCGGCGGCGAGGTGATGCAGTTGGACGACCACGACCTGGAGGTCGTGAATCACTGGGAAGTTGACGGCAACCCCACCAAGATCGCCTTCGTCGGAATCTACGGCGAGACTGATGACCTCGAGGAACATGGCCACGAGGAAGAGCACATGGAAGAAGGGGAAGAGGAGCACGCCCACGGTTCTCTCGACCCCCATTTCTGGTTCGACCCTCTGCGGGTGAAGCAGGCGGTCAACGGAATTGCAGCCCGGCTCTCCGCAGTTGACTCCGCTGGGCAGACTTACTATCTCGACAACGCCGCCGCTTACCACCGGGAACTGGACGACCTGCACGCCTGGATCGAGGGACAGGTCGCGGTGCTGCCCGAAGATCACCGGGCGCTGGTCACCTCCCACGACAGCTTCCAGTACTTCGCCCAGCGATACGGTTTTGAGGTGGCGGGGGCCATATTCCCGGTGAGCACCGAGGCCGAGCCCACGGCCCAGGACCTGGCAATGCTGATAGAGACCATCGAGCACGAGGGCGTACACGCCGTGTTTACCGAGAGATCCCACAGCCAACGGCTGGCCCAGCGTGTTGCCGAAGAGACCGGCGCTGAGATCGTCGGCGGCCTGTACACCGGGTCCCTGGGCGACGAGAGCAGCGGGGCAGGGACTTACCTGGACCTGATTAGGCACAACACCACAATAATAGTGGAGGCGCTGAGATAGCCATGACAACAGCAGTTGCCATCTCCCCTCTCGCCGCAGAGGACTTAACAGTCGAATTCGGGGGAGTCAAGATTCTCGATAGCGTGAGCTTCAGCGCCGGTCCCGGCTGCATCATGGGAGTCGTGGGGCCTAACGGGGCCGGCAAAAGCACTCTGTTCAACGTCATCACCGCCCTGCTTCCTGCCACCTCGGGTAGGGTGCTGATCCACGGCAGGCCCATGACGGAATCGAGGGGTGTGGTCGCCTACGTCCCCCAATACGAGCGGGTGAATTCCCGCATCCCTGCGAGCGCGTGGGACGTGGTGATGCAGGGCAGGGTACGCCATGCCGGCTGGTTCAGGCGCCCGGGCCGCGCTGACCGCGACGCCGCTGAAGCCGCCCTGAACCGGGTCGGCATGTGGGCTCGCCGCAAGTCCCTGATCTACGAGCTTTCAGGAGGTCAGCGGCAGCGGATCTTCGTGGCCCGGGCGCTGGCACAGGGCGCCGACATCCTGCTGCTGGACGAGGCGTTCAGCGGCGTTGACATCGCCTCGCAGACCGCCCTGATGGACGTGTTGCTGGAGCTGCGAGACGATGGACGCACCATCATGATGTCTTCGCACGACATCAACCACATGGCCCACTACTGCGATGAGTGCCTCTGCCTCAACTGCAACGTGTGCGCCTGCGGACCGCCCGGTGAGGTGCTCAACGAAGACGTTATGACCCAGCTTTACGGGCCCTTCGGGTCAGTACCCTTTCATGGACACGGTCTTGCGGGGGACGATCATGGACATAATCACTGAGGCATTGGTCGGGCCCTTCCAGTACGGGTTCATGGTGCGGGCGCTGATAGTGGCCATCGTAGTGGGCGTAATGTGCCCAGTCGCCGGAGTCTACGTGGTCACCCGCGGACTGGGGTTTATGAGTGACGGACTGGCCCACTCGGTGCTGCCTGGTATCGTGGCCGCGTCCATCATCGGGGTGGCGGCGGGCAGCGTTTTCGCCGGCGGGATCCCCATGGCCATCATTATGGCGCTGCTCAGCGGCTACCTGATCAAGCGGGCGGGGGTGGGCGAGGACGCCTCGGTGGGCATACTGTTCGCGGCCCTGTTCGCCATCGGCGTGATCATGATCAGCATAGCCTCCTCGCAGGGCGTGTCGGTCCAGGTCAGGCTGGAGGATATGCTCCTGGGCAACGTGCTGGGCGTATCCCGGGTCGAGATGTACGTGACGCTGGGCGTGGCCGGCGCCGTAATGCTCACCCTCTTCGGTCTGCATAAAGAACTCGTCTTTTCGAACTTCGATCCCACGGGCGCATCGGTAGTTGGACTTCCCACGGAAAAGCTGGAATACATCCTCCTCGCTCTGCTGGCCATGGTCGTGGTGGTCGCCCTGCAGGCGGTGGGAATAATCCTGGTCATCTCAATGCTCATCACCCCCGCCGCCGCAGCCCTGCAGCTGACTCGCAGCTTCACCGGCGCCATGATCGTAGCAGCCCTCATCGGAGTTGCGTCCGGCGTGGCGGGACTGTATCTTTCCTACCACTTCAACCTGCCGTCCGGACCGGTGATGGCACTGGTCGCCTTCAGTTTCTTCGTTCTGTCTATAAGTTGGAAACAGAAGGGGGCAGGCATCCTGCAACGCCAGAGGGCCTGAACATGTATGACCTTAACGGGAAGATTGCCATAGTAACCGGCGCGGGCGGGCGCCATGGTATCGGTCGCGCCATCGCCACGCGGCTCGCCAGCGAGGGAGCCAACGTAGTGGTCACGGACGTTCCCCAGAGCCTTGAGGCAATCCGCGCCGAGGACCGGCAGCAGGGCTGGGAGGGGCTGAACAGCGTGGCCGCCGAGATCGAGGCGCTGGGACGGGAATCTCTTGCCCTGTTCTCCGACGTATCCGACAGCGATCAGGTGGACGATATGGTTGGCCAGGTCCTGGCAAAGTTCGGCCGCATCGACATCCTGGTCAACAACGCGGGTTCCCGGCCCGGAAAAGACCGGGTGCTGGTGGTGGAGCTGGAAGAGGAAGCCTTTGACGAGGTGATGCGGGTGAACGTCCGCGGTACCTACCTCGTCTCCCGCGCCGTCGCCCGCCACATGACCACCCGCGGCGGAGGCGGCAAGATCATCAGCATCTCATCGGGCGCGGGAAAGCGGGGCATCGCCCGGTATGCCGCCTACTGCGCGTCGAAGTTTGCGGTCATCGGCTTCACCCAGGCCCTGGCGCAGGAGATGGCCGAGCACCGGGTTAACGTCAACGCCATCTGCCCCGGCCTGGTGGACACCGAGCGCGTCGACTACATCGCAGCCGCCCTGGCTCCCGCCGGGGAGTCCAGCGAGGAGTACCGCGCTGGCATGATCGCCGACCGCGCCGTGCGCGTACCCATGGGCCGGGTGGCACAGGGCGACGATATCGCCCGGATGGCCGCCTTCCTGGCATCCGCAGAATCGGACTACGTTACCGGACTGTCCATCAGCGTTTCCGGCGGGTCGGAAATGAACTAAGAACACCAGTTAAAGAGAATTCCCTCTGTCTGCCTGTCTCTCTCTACCGGGGGCAGGGTGGGGAAGCCCACAATATTCGCCTGTGCCGTTTATGCGGTTACAGGCGAATTTCAATTTTCGCGCACTCCGCAGGGAACGATTCAGGAATTCGGCGCATATTGTCAATCAAAAGCCCCCACGCAACACAAAGCAAGAGGGCGGAAATGACTGACAACGAAGCCATAGTGCGCTGCCAGGACGGGGATCGCGACGCGTTCCGCCACCTGATGGACCAGTACAGAGACGTCCTGTTCGGCACAGCGGTGTTGATGACCGGCAATCGGGCCCTTGCCGAAGAGCAGGTGCAGGAGGCCTTACTGTCGGCCTGGCGGGGAATAAAGGGCTTTCGCCGAGGGAGCCCGGTGAAGCCGTGGCTGGTACGCATCCTGGTCAACGCGGTGCTGTCACAACAGAGAAGGCGGACCATTCCAACTGTTCAACTGGATGGCAACAACCCGCAGGCCACCGCCTCGGATATCGCTGACCCTGCGGAAACCCTGGACGCACTGGAGAGCCGGCTGGCGTTGCGGCGGGCCATCGCCGAGCTCAACCCAGACCATCGGCAGGTGGTCGCGCTGCGCTACTTCGCCGGACTGACCGTTCCGGAAACGGCCCGGTCGCTGGGGGTCCGCGAGGGCACGGTCAAATCCCGACTGCACCGGGCCTTGGCCGTGCTGCGGGAGCAACTGGATGAAACCGTCCCGGAAATGTCCGAAGTAACCGGTCGCTCTTCGACAGGCTCAGAGGGAGGTTAGCGCAATGGCTCAGAACAATTCGCCGGACAACGAATTCGACCCGGAAATGGATCTCATTCTTCGGGAGCACTTCGACGCTGAAGCCTCCGATCTTCGCTCCCCCAGCGACCCTTGGCCGTGGCTGGAGAGCCACATGGAGGAACCTGCCATGCCGTCATTTTTTTCACGCCTATTGGGATACCTGAACCCGATGCGCAGCGGCCACCTCTCCCCCGCATTCGCGGTCGCGGGAGTGGCCGTCGTTGCGGTGGTGGTTGCCGCGGTTGTATGGGTCGCATCCGGCGATGGAGGGCCAGATGGCCCGGGTGGCCTGGCGATGGTGCCGGCCACGGAAGCCCCGGCCGGCACCGTATATCCTACGGCTGATCCCGCCGCGGCCACGGCTCCGTCATCCACAACGGCACAAAGCGACAGGCAGCCCTCGGGCCCTCAGGGGACTGCCGGGCCTACCGGGGAGCAGGGAGCCCGAGGCGCCTCAGACACGTTTGCCACATCTGTTCCGACGCCTGCCGCCTCCATTGTGGCAGAGGTGGCAGTGACCAGGGTGGTGGAAGACGAAGCGCAGATGGAGGAGGCTGACGAGGCCCTGCTCCCCATAGCGATGGCGACTGCGGCTCCACAGGCCACTTCTGCTCCGATTCAAGTCACGGCCCAGGAACCTGCGGCAATGAGAGGGCCGGCGGGCACACAAGGGTCCTTTGGGGCAAAGGGACCGGCGGGGTCTCCGGCCAAGGCGGGCAGCGCCGCCGGCGGGACGCCGGCGGACACCACCTTCCGCGACTACCAGCGCCAGCCCTTCGTGGAGGCGTCGGAGGACAACGCATCTACCTTCAGCCTGGACACCGACCGGACATCCTTCCAACTGGCCCTGAACTGGGCCCAGGCGGGCTATGACATAGACCCGAACTCGGTACGCCCCGAGGAGTGGCTCAACGCGTTCAACTATGAGTACGACTTGCCTGCCAGAAGTGACGAATTCGCTGTCACCAGCGACCTGTTCCCCCACCCGCTGGACGAGGACAGAAAGCTGGCGCGCATCACCTTCCAGGCACCTGAACTGGTCGTTGACAAGCCTCTGAACGTAACCCTGGTGCTGGACGCCTCGGGCTCCATGGCAGACGGCAACCGGGTGGACATCGCCCGGCAGGCAGCGGAGAGCATCCGGCAGAGCCTGCGACCCAACGATCGCATAAGCGTGGTGCACTTCACCGGTTACGTCATAGACCAGTACACCGTCGAGCACACGCACCCCAGCGACGACAGGGCGGCCAGCTCCATAGCCTGGCTGCAGCCTCAGGGCAGCACCAACGTGCAGGCCGGACTGAATCTCGGCGTTGAACTCGCTGCGCGGGTCCGCGACCAGCGTCCCGACGCCTACAACTATGTGATCCTGATGTCCGATGGGGTGGCCAACGTCGACGCCACCGACCCGTTCGCCATCCTGGAAACGGCATACGACCCCGACGCCAGCAATCCACTGCGCCTGATAACCATCGGCGTCGGCATCAACAACTACAACGACCCGCTCCTGGAGCAGCTGGCGCAGCACGGCAACGGCTGGTACCGCTACCTGGACTCGGTCGAACAGGCCCAGGCCACCTTCACTCGCGAAAACTGGCTGGCCCTGTCAACGCCGTTCGCTGACCAGACACGGGCGCAGGTCACCTGGGACACCGGCACCGTGGAACGGTGGCGCATCATAGGGTACGAGAACCGCGTGGCCGCCGACGAGAATTTCACCCAGGACCGCAAGGAGTTCGCCGAGATCTATTCGGGCGCAGCCACCACCGTGCTGTACGAACTTGAGCTCGCCGACTCAGCTCGTCCGTCCGGCAGCATCACGCTGGGTACCATAGAGCTGCGTTGGGTCGATCCTGACACCGGAGATTCACGGGGCCAAGTCGAGGCCATTTCCGGAGACGCCTCCTCCGACTTCGACGGGCGAGACGGGCCCATGGCCCAATTCGGCGCCATCGTGGCCCTGACGGCCGACCTGTACGGCAGCCTGCCCGGCCCCGGAGGCGAGGCCTCGGAGAAGCTGTTCACAGGTCTCGTGCAACTGGCAGAGCAGCTTCGATCTCTCGCCGGTGAAATGGGACGCCTGGATTCGTACAACGACTTTCGGCTAGTCCTGGACCACATGACAGAGTCCGTTGAGGAACGCTTGCCGCCCTCATCCCGTTCCGGCTACAGCAGGTAGGACCGGGCCATGAACACGGGCTGCACCTGTTAGTCCGTGTTCGCGCTGGTGCCACGGCTGCTAACGATCCGAGTTGCCTCTTCAACCAAATCTGCCATGTAGTCAGCTTTAGGAGGCCGCAGTCTGAGCAGGAGATAAATGGCCAGCACATACCCGGCGGCCACGCCCATGCCGCCTGCGAAGGCAGCCCAATCGAGTCTAACCCCGGCGACGACCTGAAAGCCGACACCTATACCCAAGATGGAACCGGTAACCAAACGGAGCGGGGTGGTACTCTCCCTGATCCCCCATGTCTGCGTTATCCAGTCTAGCAGCGCTGGCATCGGCAATATTGCCAATACTGCAATCCAGACAGCGAGAGAAATCTCTGGCTGGAACACTAGCATCAAGGATGCAAAGGCTGCGGTCGCCACCCATTGGCCGCCGCAACGGGTACAGAATCGCTGTTCGCGACCCAGGATCCGGACCCCAATGGTGCGACTCATCTGCGACGCTGAATGGTGGGAGAGGACCAGGTTCAGCAGCCCCAGCGAACGTTGCCACCCCACAATCTATATTGCTCAAGCAGCCTGGTTTTGGAAGCTCGACCCACCGCAAACCGGGCATCTGCGCGGCTTGCCCATTTGAACCACGAGGTAAATCAACCCGACCGGGAGGCAAAGCAGCAGGAAAACAATGAACAGCAGCCAGTTGATTGCCCCTTCGGGCACGACGTTGGAATTACACTGCATGCACCTGATCCCGTAACCTGGCCTTGAGGCCTCGCCCGGAGGTAGAGCTACATTGGTCGGGGACCCCTGCGTCGGCGCCGCATAAATCTGCGTAGCGGTGACACCGATAGGAACGAAATCAACTGCCATGCCGGCAACCGGAGAGCCGCTACCCTCCCACTCCGCACCCGAAAAGGAATACCGCTGACCATCCTCGCCGGATATGGCACCCGAATTGGCCTGGATTGAGTAGTCTAATATTTGTCCTCTCATAGCCTCATTCACCTACGGGCTCACCCGGATGGGCGGGATATAAACATATCGTGATTTATCTGTCAACAGTTCCCTGCACCATCCTCGGCAGGATGCGACCTCACTGGCTGGCTGGCCAAGTACAACAGAACTGCCGACGCCAGGTAGGCCCCCACCATCAGGGCATACAACAGCGTATAAGTACCGGAAACTGCGCGCAGCAACGCCGCCAGCGAAGGGCCCATCCCCAGGGCAGTTGTCTGGAAAGGAGAGAAGAGTCCCAGGAGAGAACCGTAGGACTCTCGTCCGTAGTATTGGGCGAGCATCATGTTCTCCATCGAACCCACCGCACCGGAGAACACTCCCCAGACCAGGGCAAACACCAGCGCCTCGGCCAGCGAGTCCACCATCGTCAGAAACGACAGGAGCGCCCCGGCCCCCACCATCGTCACCATGAGGCAGCGGCGGGGCGTGAAACGGTCCGAGAGCAGGCCCCAACCCACATTGGCGATTGACAGCACCGTGCCGAAACTGAGCACCCCGGCAGCGGCGGCAAAGCTGAGCCCCGCTCCTTCTACCAGGTACGGCACCAGGCTGAAGCCGACGCTGCTGGACGCCAGAGTACCCACGCAGGCGGTGGCGACGATGAGCCAGTAAGTCCGGGTCCTTGACGCCTCCCTGACCGTCCAGTCAGCTTCGGCAGGCAGTGCGGCTGGCCGCCCCGCGCCTGTGGACGCACCTCCACTGCCAGCGACAGCCCCGTCTGGAAGCAGCCCGATGTCCTCGGGGCGACGCCGCATCACCAGAACCACCGGGATAATCAGGGCCAGGCTGAAAATTCCGAGATAGCGGTACCCCTCACGCCAGGTCTGCCTCAGGGCGATGAGGGCAAACAGCTGGATGTTGATCGCTCCCGCAATGGGCCGGAAGGTTGAAACCAATGCCAGGGCGATGTTCCGCCGCCTACGGAAGAAGTTGACGGCGGCAGTCCTGGGTACCAGCCCGATCAGCACTGGGTTGGACACCGCCCGCGACAACACGTAGGCGGCGTAGAACTGCCACACACCGCTCACCCCCGACAGGCCGAGGAAACACACCCCTGCAACCAGCAGACCAGCGGGCATCAGCCATCGGGGACCGTACCGGTCTGCAAGGCGGCCGATTGCCGGGGCAATCAGGCCTGAGCACCAGGTGCCCGCTGTGGCAGCGTAGGAGAGAACGGTGGGATCCCATCCCGTGTCCTGGGTTATGTAAACCTGTATGCCACCCAGCACCACCTGAGAAACGCCAGTTGCGCCGAAGGTGGCAAATGATGAGGTTCCCAATATGAGCCAGCCGTAGAAGAAGGGCGTCCTCGGCCGCCAGTTGAACAGACGGGTTAGCACTCGACAGGGACTTCCTTTCAGGCCGAGACCGGTAACCTCACGTGAACCGGTGGCAATTCGCGGAGAATCATACAACATCCGCGCAGCAAGCGTATTCCGGTATGCTAAATTGTGACTCCATCCTGTCTCCGGGAGATTTCCATGCCCATTGATCGCGATCAGGTTGTCCACATCGCCGCGCTGGCAAGGATCGGAATTACCGACGAGGAAATCGACGTGTACGCAGGTCAGCTCTCTGACATCATCGACCAGTTCGAGATCCTGAACGAGCTGGACACGTCGGGCGTGGAACCCACCGGCCACGCCGGCGATCTGCGTGGGGTGATGCGCGACGACACCCCCGCAGACTCGTTGACACCGGATGCCGCGCTCAGCAACGCACCCCGCCGCGACGGCGAGTTCTTCCGAGTCAAGGCGGTACTGGACGAGTAGCCCCGGTGCAAGGTAAACCCTCGATTCCCCGGGGGGCGGACGGCGGCGCGCCTCTTTCCTGTGCTTTCTGGCCGATTCCCGCCCATGTGAGTAGAGAAGTTGCCCGAATTGAACTGGTTGACCATACAGGAAGCCCGCCGGATGCTTGACAGAAGAGAAATCAGCTCAGTGGAGCTGACCCGGAACTGCCTGGAGCGTATCGACTCTGTGGAAGGGCAGTTGCGTGCCTTCATCACACTTACGCCGGAGTTGGCGCTGAAGCAGGCGGAAGCCGCCGACCGCCTGCTCGCCGACGGAGAGGCCCACCCGCTGACCGGCATACCCTTGCAGATCAAGGACGTGATGTGCACGGAGGGGGTCCGCACTACCTGCGCTTCGCGGATGCTGGAGGACTATGTGCCGGTCTACAACGCCACGGCCGTAGACCGGCTCTTCCGGCAGGGCGCCGTTATGCTGGGCAAGGGAAACATGGACGAATTCGCCATGGGATCTTCCTGCGAGAATTCGGCATTCCATCCCACCTTCAACCCGTGGGACACCTCCCGCGTGCCCGGAGGCAGCAGCGGAGGAGCGGGAGCATCGGTGGCGGCAGGAGAGGCGATCTACGCCCTCGGCTCAGACACAGGCGGCAGCGTGCGGCAACCGGCGGCGATGTGCGGTGCCGTCGGTCTCAAGCCGTCCTATGGCGTGGTCAGCCGGTACGGCCTCGTGGCCTATGCGTCGTCGCTGGACCAGATCGGTCCTGTCGCCCGTAGTGTGGCCGACTGCGCCCTGGCGCTGAACGCCATCGCCGGACACGATCCCCGCGACGCGACCTCTCTGCCCCTGCCGGCCCGCGACTTCGCCTCGAGTCTCGATCACGGGGTTGAGGGCCTGCGACTGGGAGTGCCCGCCGAGTACTTCGTTGAGGGAATGGAGGACGGCGTGCGCCGTGCGGTGGAGCAGGGCATTTCGACGCTGGAATCGTTGGGGGCGTCGGTCCGGGAGGTCTCTCTTCCCTCCACAAAGTACGCGCTGGCCTGCTACTACATCATTGCCCCATCAGAGTGCTCCGCCAATCTCGCCCGTTATGACGGCGTGAAGTATGGCTACTCCGACCAGCAGGCGGAGGATATGTGGGGAGCCATGGAGCAGACCCGGCGCCACGGGTTCGGCCCCGAGGTTACCCGACGCATCATGCTGGGCACTTTTGCGCTGTCGGCGGGTTACTACGATGCCTACTACCTGAAAGCGCAACAGGCCCGGACCCTGATTCGCCGGGACTTCGACGAGGTTTTCCAGTCCGTGGATGCGCTGGTGACGCCGACTTCACCGGTGGTGGCCTTCCCCGTGGGAGAAAAAACAGGCGACCCGCTGCAGATGTACCTCATCGACGTCTGCACACTGCCGGTGAACATCGCCGGGCTGCCCGCGCTGTCGGTTCCCTGCGGCTTCTCCGATGGCCTGCCGGTCGGGATGCAGCTGATCGGGCGCCACCTGTCGGAACCGGTCCTGTTGCAGATCGGCCATGCCTACGAGCAGGCGACGGACTGGCACACCCAACGTCCGGTGTTGTAGTGCACGCGGCCACGTTTGGCAAAATTCAAGGGGCAGGTTAAAACCCACCCCTTGTTGGATCCCTGCAATCGCCAGACGGTTACAGTGCGATGTTCCGCCATACTCCGCTTTCGTAGTGGTACTCGGCGAACTCGCCGGTCATCTTGGAGACCTTGGACAACAGGCGGGCGACGGGCCCGCGGTGAAGCCTGGTGTGCCCATCTGTGGCCTCGGCATCAGCAGAGACCGGCTCGGCGGTCACCTTTTCTGGGGTGTGAGTAGTCATTCGGGCCTCCTATGTGATTGGTTCGCCACTTTCACTAATTGCTGCGGCGAGGGCCTTGAGCGCCTGATCGGGTCGGGGGTGAATTTTCCCCAAGGCCCCGATTCTAAAGAGCGAGCTTCCGCCAGATTCCGGCCTCCATCTTGTAGTCGATGTAATCGCCGTGCATCTTGGCGACCTGGCTCAGGATGCGCGATACGGGCCCGCCGTGCAGCTTGCTGTCGTTGACCGGGAGCTGGACCTCAGCAACATCGTTGTCGGAAGAAACCTTCTCCGGGGTGTCTGTTGGCATCTATACCTCTTTCGCAGCCTCATTGCCGCTCAAAATTGCTACTTACCTTCAAGCCGTCAGGGCGTCCTGGAAAGTAACTAATAATAAGTTAGCGTTATAATCACATTGATGTCAAGAGCTTTGATAGTAGCTAATTATTTTTCAGTGTGCTAGTATCCCGGAAATTCTTATGTAACTGAGACAGGACTGCGATGAAACACCTTGAGCCCTGCCCGCGTTACGATCGTGCTATCGCCATTCTTGGCAAAAAGTGGAATTGCCTCATTATTCGGAGCATGTTGTCCGCACCCCGTCGTTTCAGCGACATCTCGAACTACGTGGAGGGGTTGAGCGATCGCCTCCTCTCCCAGAGACTCCGTGAGCTTGAGGAGTCCGGGATAGTAGAGCGCCGGGTGTACGACAGCAAGCCGGTTTTGGTGGAGTACGCCCTGACGGAAAAGGGGTCGTCTTTCCGACAGGTTGTCGAAGCCATTCAGCATTGGGCCGACCAGTGGGAAGCGAACCCGCTGGAAGAGTCGATGCAGCGAAAATACCAGGCCGGAGCAGCCTAGAGGCCAGTCCAAGCCGGGTTTGTCAGCCTCTATGACCAGGCCCCCCAACCCGGCTCTGGTTCAATCGGCCTTTCCCGACATTCCTGGCTGGGAAGGGGCCCGCTCCTCTTACAGGAGGCGCCAGATGCAGCGAACCAGGATAAGCGAAATATTCTCCAACGAGGCCCCCCTTGGCGAGGCACTGGTCCAGGGGTGGGTGAAGACCCGCCGGTCTTCCCGTTCGGTCTCCTTTGTGCAGGTGAACGACGGCTCAACGCTCCGAGACCTGCAGGTTGTGGTGGACGAGACCAGTTCGGCCTATTCCGTCGCCAACAGTCTCTCTACCGGATGCAGCGTCAGCGTGCTTGGAGAAGTGGTGGAGTCCCAGGGCAAGGGCCAGCGGTTCGAGATACAGGCCAGAGAAATCGAACTGCTGGGGACATCTGACCCGGAGACATACCCGCTGCAGAAAAAGCGTCACACGCCGGAATTCCTGCGCGAAATCGCCCATCTGCGTCCCCGCACCAATACCTTCGGCGCCATGGCCCGCGTCCGCAACGCCGTCGCCTTCGCCATCCACTCTTTCTTCCAGGAACGCGGATTCCAGTACATCCAGACGCCGATCATCACTGCCAGCGACGCCGAGGGCGCCGGGTCCATGTTCCGCGTGACCACCCTCGACCTGGACAATCTCCCGAGGCGCGAGGGCTCGGTCGACACTTCCGAGGACTTCTTTGGCCGCCCTACCTTCCTCACCGTCAGCGGACAGCTCGAGGCCGAAATCTTCGCCTTGGCCTTGTCCAACGTCTACACTTTCGGCCCCACCTTCCGCGCCGAGAACTCCAACACCTCCCGCCACCTCGCCGAGTTCTGGATGGTCGAGCCGGAGGTCGCCTTCTGTGAGCTGGACGGCCTAGCTGAGCTGGCCGAGGACTTCCTCAAGTACATCTTCGGCCACGTGCTGGAAAACTGCGGCGAGGACATGGAGTTCTTCAACCGCTGGTACAACGAGGAGATAATCGCCACCCTCCAGGGCATCGTCGATTCCCGGTTCGAGCGCATCACCTACACCGAAGCCGTAGACATGCTGGTGCAGTCCGGCGAGTCCTTCGAGTTCCCGGTGAGCTGGGGCATCGATCTGCAGTCCGAGCACGAGCGCTACCTCACTGAGAAGCGCATCGGCCGCCCAGTCATCGTCACCGATTATCCCAAGGAGATTAAGCCCTTCTACATGCGACTCAACGACGATGACAGGACCGTGGGGGCTATGGACGTTCTCGCCCCCGGCATCGGCGAGATCATCGGCGGCAGCCAGCGCGAGGAACGCGGCGACGTGCTGCGGCGGCGTATGCTGGAGGGCGGGCTGAGCGAAGAGGAATACTACTGGTACCTCGACCTGCGCAACTACGGCACCGTCCCCCACGCTGGCTTCGGCCTGGGCTTCGAGCGGACCGTGCAGTTCATCACTGGCGTCTCCAACATTCGGGACGTAATCCCCTTCCCTCGCACACCGAAGAACGCCGAGTTTTAGGAGAAAACCGTGGCTCTATCCCCCGAGGCACGTTCCTTGAGGGCCGCATCGGGCCCCGAGAGCCCGGCCGTAAAACTGGCTTTGGACCGCCTCGCGTCCATTTACTCCGAAACGGAATCCATGGCCCCTGTTGATAACTGCTACAGGTACTGGGTGGCGTCTCGCCCCTTCGATGCTGACACAACCCCGGACATCTTTCTGCGTCACACATGCCTTTCCCTGCTTTGCCGGCTCCTGGCTTACCGGTACCTCGAGGCCCGTCCATCGGAGCGCGACCTGTGGGGGGTTGTCAGTGGCGATTACTTCGTCGGGGCTGGCCTGGGCAACTTTCTGGGAGAGGACTTTTTCTCTTGGCCATTCTTCAGGCTTTCAATGGGCATCGGCGATAATGCTCTCTCAATGGAAACGGCCAAGGGCCTGCTTTCGGCACTTGAGTCCCAGCACCTGGAGCAGCCCTCTATCGAGGTGCTCTCGGACCTTTATGGGGGGTTTCTTGGCAATGAAAGGCCCGTAGCCTCAGACCTGGATTTTTCGGAGTTAGAAGAGAACCCCTCACTGAACTGCATCGCTCCCTATTGCAGGGACGGAGTCTCACTGGCCCAAGCCGTGCACGTGGTGCTGGACGCCCGGCTGGCAGATGGGCAGAT
Source organism: Dehalococcoidia bacterium (assembly GCA_965261885.1). Lineage (GTDB taxonomy): Bacteria > Chloroflexota > Dehalococcoidia > Lucifugimonadales > UBA3495 > VXOI01. Next base: position 278,423 of record CBDHDY010000011.1, on the reverse strand, counting down.
ACCACCGGATGCGCTCCTGGACATTTCGGGGCAATTCGTCGGGATGACATCTGACCCCCTGGCGGCAACGGTTGCGAGCCTCGCATTTCTGCTGGCGCTGGGTGAGGAGGTGATGGAACCACACCCTCCCATATACATCCCAGTCTACCTCGCCCATGGGGCACACCTGCCCCCGCAGCGTCTGGATACCAACGGAACAGACACCTTCGTGATCGAACCGGCGGGCGGTACCGCCTTGCCGGAGAGGGTGGCCGCAGACCCGCTGTATCTCGACTGGCTGCTTGGACGGCTGCCGAACTACCTGCGGGGCGCGGCACTGCGGCTTAGGGCACAGCCGGAGAACGTAGCAGTGCAGGAAGTGCTGAATGCCTGGTACAACTACCTGACATCTCCGAAGGTGCGGACTCCCATCCCCGAACCGCTCTCTCCGAACGACGCGGACGTCATGGTCGAGGCAGCCCGCACTCTGATCCTGATGTACGTAAAGGGCTCGGGGCCCGGCCCGTTGCATATCGTCCGTAACGCACCTGCACCGCTGTTCGCCTCAAAAAGGGGTTTCGACTTCATGCTGTGGCCCCGGGAATTGGACGCCGACTTCGATTTGCAAGCTACATGCAGCGCTCTGTATCTTGGCGAAAATGGACGAGTCCTTTCGGCGTAGAGCAGGAGTCCTCCCCCGCGAACTTTGTGTGCACGCCGTCGGCTTGCCTGATCCACTCATGATTTGCTCGCCTAACCATGAACGGGCGACGAACGGGCGGCACTTTGACAAGGCCAGGTCAACCGGGACTGCCAGCGACCAAACAAGATTCTCTGGGCTCCGCACCACAGGGCCTTGGCATTTGGCTGAATATCGTCATGCCTTCTTACCCGGAAATCCCCAGTCTCATGCTGCAAAGAATCCGTGGGCACCGAAAAGACCGTAAATTCCCGCACCGACAGCAGCAGGGTACGAGGCTTTGGCGGAAATGGCGGTTCGTTTCCCCATTGGAATGGGTTGCACCAACCAATTGCCATATCCCTGCCTGGCCCGCCGCAATTGACGCCCTTTCTGGCGCGTGAATATAATGGTGCCTCCCCTCACTGGAGAATCAGAGGCATCTCGCGACTATGGCGGGGGCCTTGCCAAGCTCAGAATAAGGAGCTCGAATGACTACTCACGAGGTCGTCCTGCACCCCGCAGCGGTTGTAGAGGAACTCAAGAAAAACAACATCAGCCATGTGGTCTGGCTGCCAGACAGCGAGACTAATTTCATGTACCAGTTGCTCACCAACGAGCCGACGCTGGATTTGGTTCCGGTCTGCCGCGAGGGCGAGACAATGGCTATCGCAGCTGGGTTGTGGGTCGGCGGCAAGCGTCCCATTGTCCTGATCCAGAATACCGGCATTTTTGAGTCAGGCGACTCCATTCGCGGGCTGGGTCTTGACATCAACCAGCCGCTGGTAATGCTTGTCGGATACCGGGGTTGGAGCAGGCACGGGATAACCAACGATTCGGCGGCCCGGTTCATAGAACACATACTCCACGCCTGGGGCATCAACTACTACCTGATCGAGACCGACGAAGACGCTGACCGCATCGGCGTTGCCATCCAGGAAGCCGAGCGCACCCAGAGGCCGGTAGCCGTGCTGGTAGGCACTGAATTCGGGTCCTAGGACGTATCTCAGACGAAGAAACACATCCTCCCCTGCACCGCAGGGGTGTGAGGACGCAGTCTTATGATTGACAACCAGGAAGCAGTCAGAGTGATCGACGCCAACCGTGGCGACGGCGTCATCATCGCCACGATGAACGCAAACAACGTCCACTTCGGGTTGCCCACTGTGACGACACAACAGCAGTTGGATATGCCCGTTTCCGGAGCCATGGGCAAGGCGTCCAATGTCGGTCTTGGCCTGGCCCTGGCCCAACCGGACCGCAGGGTGATCGTACTGGACGGCGACGGCAGCCTGCTCATGAACCTCGGCGCCATGGTCACGCTGGCCAACAAGACTCCAAAGAACCTGTGCCACATGCTCTTCGACAATGGGGTATACGCAGTCACAGGCGGGCAGCCGGTACCAGGCTCCGGCAGGGCAGACTGGGAGCTGATGGCGAAGGCCGCAGGGTACGCCGCCACCTTTTCCTTCGATAACCTGGAGGATCTGACCACCGGGATCGCCGACGTCATGGCAGCCGAGGGACCCGTTTTCGTACATCTCAGGGTCGAGCCTCAAATCGAGAACACACCGGTCCAGTTCCGGCAACGCGCCTCCCGCACGATGCAGGTGGCCATCCGCGAGATTCCAGGTATCCTGGTCAGCGACTAGTTACCACCTCGAACGTTTCTAACGAACGTAGCAGAAGCCAGCACTGGGGCAGGTACAAGACCTGCCCCAGTTCATTCAGTAGCTGGTCCCGCTGATGCCCTGAGCCAGAGACAGAAGACCGGAGGACAGTAAGACATGCTTGGAGGACTAGGCAAAGGGCTTCTGATGCGGCTTGGGTCGTATGCCGTTTTTATTCTCGGGTTTCTCCTCCTGTTCCGGGCCTTTGAGAACTCCAGCATACTGGTTGGCGTGGCCGGAGGCATCGCCGTGTTGGCAGCAATGTGGCTGATGGTAGGATTCCGGAGTCCGGCCTGGCTTACGAAGCCCAGGGCCGATGCGAGTAACCCGGAACCCGAAGACGCAGAGGAGTCCCGGGACAGGCGGGCGCCATGACCCAATCACCCTACGGCTTCCCCTCCGGACAATCGTCTCCGGGCATTCCCTACGCCGAAGCAGCTCGCGCGGTTAACTACCACCGCGGGGGCTCGCTTGTTGTCTCGACTTCCGCAGCGCTTCGTGAGTGGAGCCGGGTGTCCGATCGCCGGGAACTGGACCTGGACCTGACGGACTGCATGGACCGGGCGCCTGCTGTCGGCCTGGGATTGGCGCTGGCCCAGCCGGACGGCAAGGTGCTGGTGCTCGACTGCGACGCCACACTGCGCACCAATCTAGGCGGACTAGCCACCATAGGCGAGTCGCAGCCGTCCAACCTGGTGCACTTTGTGTTCGACGATGCGGCCCGCTCCTCTACCGGCGGGGTGCCTATCAAGGAGCTTGATCACCTCGACCTGATCAGGATAGCAGAGAGCTCCGGTTATGCCCGGACCTACCATTTCGACCGCCTAGAGGAACTGCTGATAGGGCTGGAGGAGGCCATGGTGCAAACAGGCCCGGTCTTCATCCTGATAAGCGTCTTCCAGGACGACGATGCGCCGCCCTTCCCGGATCGTTCAATGGCCGAGAGTTGGGCCGAGGTGCGGGACCAGTTGGCGCCTGGAGCAAACAGCAAGGGCGTCGACACCCGCTAACCGGTCCGGCGCCCGTATGGCAGATTGGCAGGAATTCCCGCTAGGCGGGGCGAACCACGATCTGGTGGGCCACCGCGTAGCTCATGGAGACCTGTCCATAGTGAGTTGCGACTTCCAGCACTCCAAGGAAGGGAGTTGCGTCTGCTACTGAAATTTCCCTCTCCGGCACGATCTGGGAGTCGTCGAGAAACTTCAGGAGCTGCGGGTCCTCTTCGGGCACACGGTCCACTATATAGCGTTTTCCTTTGACTGCGGAATCGAGAGTCAGGGAATTGGGTGGAATCTTGGGTTCCCCGGTGCCCGGTATGGGCCTGCCGTAGGGTGAACGCTTGGGGTTGTCCAGCCGCTCCAGCAGCTTCTCAATCAGCAGCGGCGACATGCCATGTTCCAGCCGGTGCGCCTCGTTGTGGGCCTGGTGCAGTTCCATTCCCAGCAAACTAACGACCATCCACTCCGCCAACCGGTGCCTTCTCGCAATATCCTCTCCACCCTCCATGCCCTGCTTTGTCAGGCGAATGCGCTTGTCCGCACCGATGTCGACCAGTTGCTGTCGCGCCATACGGCGCACCATTCCCGCCACCGAGGGCACTGAGGTTCCAAGTCCCTCAGTCGGTGGCAGGCGGCGCAGAACATCGGTGAGCTGAGTTATGGTGGGAAACTCGTCATCTTCCCACAGCCTGTACAGGCACAAGAGATAGTTCTCGGTACCCGGAGACAGGCGGTCGTTCTGGTTTTCCTCGTCGGTCACATCGTTGAGAGCGGCGGCCTTCCTGGTTCGTGGCATGGAACCCTCGTGGCAGTTTACAAATGGGGTTGTTCCAGGGCGCACACAAAAATGCCGTGCGGCCCGGCAGAGGAAAAGTATAACAGAATCGACAACGATCCAAGGCTGAAGGAAGGGTTAGACGCAAGCTCCGTGGGTCTCTTCCAGGCGGCCGTCTACGAAGAGACGAGCCTGGTGTCCCTCGCGCAACCTGACAGTGACCGGCGCGCCGATGGGCAAATCAACGATGTGTGACATCAGGCAACTGACACGGCACCCAGAGGCCAGCCGCACCCGGTAAATGTAGAAAGCGCCTCGAAACTCCCGGTCAACAATGAACGCGTCTCCGTCTGCATCCGGGAGACTTTCCAGGCAATCGGGACGAACCATGATTTCCAATCGAGCATGCGCCGGATCTCCGGTACAACCGAAGGGAACGTCAACATGGTCCAAGGTACCGAGTTCGCTTTCCATACTGCCGTCGACAAAGCTGACCGGAAGGAAGTCCACGGAACCCAGGAATTCTGCGGCGTACCTCGTCATCGGCGAGTGAAAAACCGACGCGGGAGAGCCTGCCTGCTCCACACGCCCCTCGTTCATCAAAATGATCTGGTCGCCCATGTGGAGGGCCGCTTCCTGGTCGTGAGTTACAAAAACCGCTGTCACTTCGCCGGCTCTGAGAATCTCGGCAACATCACGACGAAGCTGCTCGGCCAGCTTGGCATCCAGGTTGGAAAACGGCTCGTCCAGCAGCAGTATTTCCGGCCGGGGAGCCAGGGCCCGCCCAAGCGCAACTCGCTGCTGTTGCCCTCCGGAAAGTTCGTGGGGGAATCTCTGGCGCATCCCTGCAAGGCCCACCAATTCCAAGGCCTCAGTGACTCGAGCGGAGCGGTCCGGCTGCTTCGTCACACCATATGCCACGTTCTGTTCCACGCTCAGGTTCGGGAACAGGGCGCCTTCCTGGAAAACGACGCCGATACGTCGCTTTTCCGGGGGCACCAGGAGGGAGGGTGAACTTACAACCCGGCCACCGATACTTATTTCGCCCTCGTCAGGCCGTTCGAAACCGGCTATGAGCCGCAACGTTGTCGTCTTGCCACACCCGCTGGGCCCGAGCAGGGCCAGTATCCTGCCCTCTGCTACGGTGAGATCCAGCGCCGACACAGCCTGTACGCTGCCAAAGCGCTTTGACACGCCGGAGAATTGCAGCGCGATTGCGGACCCGGTCATCGCGCCAACTGGAGGCTTATTTTTGGAGGCCCCTACTAAGGCCTTTGCAACATTCACCATTCCATTCGTACCGGGCCGTATTTAATCTCGCCGACTACAACCGGAATTCTAAGTGAACGGTTATGGGCACTTTCAGCCCAAACAAGTGCGGCCAAGTGTATACATTGGAGTGAATCAAGTCAATCAGCATCACCAAATATTTGCGCGTGGTCATTCGGCCTCTGCACCGTGCAGTTTATTCGGAAATTTCGCCGGCGCCAATGCCCGTAAATACCTGGCCGCATAGTTTTACAAACCTGCTTTTCCCCGGTCAGAACTGCCTCATTTGGCCGCACCGGATTCGTCGTTCCTGCTTCCACAGTCTCTTGCTGCCGGGAATTCGGGCACACCAGGACAACTACGGATTACTGCCAAGGCTGCGCCGTGGGTCTGCGACCTTCCTAACAGAGACGCGAAATGACAGTTCTATCACCCAACTTGACGGGTTGTGGTATCCAAAAGCGAAAACTCGGTTCCATCGTTCGGGAGATGTTGACACGGCATATAGCCGGTGCTACCGTTTGCCTGTTTGCTTCCATCGTGCGTATTTAGTTGCTATATCAGTATGTACATTTAATGAAAGACAATCACGTTTCCTGAGATCCAATGCTTGGGACCTAAAGGGCCAAGAGATTGAACGGAGACTTGGCATTCCACGGCCGGAATGATCCGGACATACCACGGCACCTCTTCCGGAGGCTGCCTTGAGAAGCCTGCTCGCAGACTGTATCGGTCTGTTGCCACAGACACTGCGTGGTAATTCTCCCCCACTGATTGTCCTGGTCCCCGCGCTGATTGTAGGAGCAGCTCTCCTCCTGCCGCCCGTCTACCTGGCGATAAGGGCATTCGGCGGTGGCAACGAGCTCTGGGATCTGCTCTTACGGCCCAGGGTGGCCGCCATTCTGGGCCGCACGCTGTTGCTGATGGTGACTGTCAGCGCGGCCTCGGTGTTGCTGGCCATCCCGCTGGCCTGGCTCACCGCAAGGACCGATCTGCCGTGGCGGCGCACCTGGGCCACCCTGACTGCCCTACCGCTGGTAATCCCCAGCTACGTGGCCGGTTTTATCGTTGTGGTGGCCCTCGGCCCGCGGGGGATGCTTCAAGGGGCGTTGGAAGGCACCTTCGGCGTGGAGCGGCTGCCCAGTATCTACGGTTTCGCCGGTGCGTTCCTGACCCTGACTCTGCTGAGTTATCCCTATGTACTGCTCACTGCAAGAGCTGCCCTCCAACGAATGGACCCGGCCCTGGAGGAATCTGCCAGGGGCCTGGGCTTGGGGCCCGCAGCCACCTTTTTCCGCGTGACTCTGCCGCTGCTCAGACCTGGAATCGGCGCCGGGGCCCTGCTGGTGGGCCTTTACACGCTGAGCGACTTCGGGGCAGTCTCATTGTTACGGTACGAAACCTTCACCTGGGCTGTATTCACCCAATACGAGTCCGCCCTCGACCGGACCCTGGGGGCTGGAATGTCACTGGTACTCGTCCTGCTGGCACTGTGCTGGGTGGCCCTGGAATTCTTCAGTCGGGGCCGCAGCAGGTATCACTCCACATCCTCGGGATCCGCGCGGCCTCCCACAGTAGTTATCCTAGGAAAATGGCGCTGGCTGTCGATTGGATTCTGCTCGGCAGTGACCGCTGTTTCTCTGGGGCTGCCCGTGGGGATACTGCTTTACTGGGTCGTACGTGGCATTGCAGCCGGGGAGTCCCTTGACCCTCTCTGGAAGGCAGCCCGCAACTCGGCCTACATCTCGGCACTGGCAGCCCTGGCGGCGACTGCAGCAGCGATGCCGGTGGCGCTGCTATCCGTCCGCCATCCGTCCTCGAGCTCGGGGTGGGGGCTATTGAGCGGACTGCTGGAAAGACTGGGCTACGTGAGCTTTGCTCTTCCTGGAATAGCCATTGCACTGGCGCTGGTGTTCTTTGGCGCAAACTACGGCGGAATTTTGTATCAGACAATCTGGCTGCTGCTCCTGGGCTACGTTGCGCTCTTTCTTTCACCTGCACTGGGTAACGTAAGGGCATCGCTTCTCCAGTTAAACCCACGGATTGAGGAGGCGGCACGCAGCCTGGGAAGGTCTCCCCTCGGTGCATTCACCTCGGTTACGCTGCCTTCAGCCCGTCCGGGAATCATAGCCGGGGCGTCTCTGGTTTTCCTGCTGACCATGAAGGAACTGCCGGCCACCCTGCTGCTGAGCCCCACAGGTTTCACCACACTTGCGACCTCGGTGTGGTCGTTTACAGCAGAGGCCTTTTTCGCCCGGGCGGCCCTCCCCGCGCTGGCGCTGATATTGCTCTCGGGCGTTCCTCTCGCCCTGCTGATGCTCCGGGAGAGACGATAGAACGTCTTGGCGTTATAATTTCGCGTAAATTCGCCGCTGGCCAAGACCACAGATTCGTGCCCCGGCGGAACAGGAGATGCGCCCTTGACAGGTCCACACAGTGAATTCACAGTGATCCTCCCGGGCAAGCTCATCGACGGCGTTGAGGAATCTGCGCAAGAAGGCATGGCAGTCGGATTCAGTGAAGGCCGAATACTATGGGTGGGGAAGCGGGGCGAAGTTGAGAACTCCCAGAGCGACGTCCCGCGGGAGATACTGGAATTCCCTGATGCGACACTGCTTCCCGGGCTGTTCGACCTGCACACTCACACCAACATGCCGGGCGACGGGCGTACCGGCGAGCAGGTGGACGGCGACGACAGCGATGATGTTCGCCTGCTACGCGCGGCGCGCAACGTAGCCGACGCCCTGACCACCGGCGTCACATCCCTTTGCGATTGCGGTTCGTGGAACCGCACCGCCTACTCGCTGAAGCAGGGTCTGTCGCAAGGACTGGTGGACGGGCCACGCACATTGGTCTCGGGGCCTCCTTTGACCATCACGGGAGGGCATCTGTGGTTCATGGGCGGCCAGGTTGACGGCACCGACGGCATCCGAGCAGCGGTCAGGCAGCGTGTCATGGACGGCGCCGATTTCATCAAGGTGGCCGCGTCTGGAGGCAGCACCCTGACCAGCGACCCCTATCGCGCCTCCTTCACCTTGGAAGAACTTCGGGTACTGGTGGATGAGGCTCATAACCGCAATCGGCCCGTACTGGCCCACTGCCGCTGCACCGAGTCCATCAACTTTGCACTCGACGCCGGTGTGGACGCCATCCTGCACTGCTTCTTCGCCGACTCCGACGGTTCCTACCGCTACGACGAACCCACTGCCGACCGCCTCGCGGAGTCAGGAGTGTATCTGAATCCGACCATGCACCTGGGCCGGGTTTCGCGCGCCCACTTGGAGCGAATCAGGCAGCAGCGGGCCTTTACGCCAGCAGAGCAGGAACGCTGGGACCGCTCGAACCGCATGGGCGGCGTGGCGATGGAGCAGTTTGGCCAGCTGATCAGTGCGGGAGTCAATCTGGCCGGGGGATCAGACTGCGGCTGGGGCAGCTATCCCTTCGGCGACTTCCAGGGGGAAGTCATCGCCATGCACGACGCTGGCTTGACGCCGATGCAGGCCATGCAGGCCGGCACCCGCAATCCTGCCGATGCCGTGGGGATCCTGAACGAGACGGGGACCATTGAGCCTGGAAAAGCCGCGGACCTGCTGGTGGTGTACGGTGACCCGTCGACGGACATTAACGCGCTGCGGCAGGTCCGCGCGGTATTCAAGCAGGGGCACAGGGTAGAATCGGTGCGCCCGGCAATCTCCTTAGGCTGACACTGCGACAGGTAGCAGGCAAACAAGATGCATCACTGGGAAGTTGGCGGCAGCATAAGTATCGGGTGGCCCGACTACAACGTGGCTGAGCGTCCCTATACCATCGTGGAGTTGGACCTGTACGGGCCGGTTTTTCGCGCCCGTGTCGCGGACCCCACCGCGGACGATCGGGAGGGCGGATTCCTGGTGGTTTTCGGATGCCCGGACGTGGTGCTCAACATGCTTGCCGACAAGGCAACGAAAAAACTGGGATTCCAGGTAGTGGTGTCGGACCTGCGGTGCAGCATAGAGGGATCTACCCTGCACAGCTTTGACTACGAGTGGTACCCCACACCCGATTTCGCAGGCCGTCCCAGAGCCCTGGCGCGCACCATAGCCGAGTCCCTTGAAGAAATGCGCGGCGGTGGCTGAGAAGCGGCACAGGTGGACTGGACCGCGCGCCGAATGTATTATGTTGAGTGGCAGAATTCGTTCCCGGTCGCCGGAGATAGAGGGCGCCGGGCAAATAATTGCAGGAGAGTTGACTATGAAGAAAGTAACCATGGGCGACATCCCCAGGACCAAGGCCGACATGGCTCCCATCGGCAGCGGCGGACTGATGACCGGGACGCAGGTCTGGCGCCAGTCCATCCTGAACCCCGACGACTCCAGCAACTTCAACTTCGCCATCGTGGCCTTTGATGCCGGGTCCCGCAACAAGTTCCACAAGCATTCAGGCGATCAGATACTGGTAGTCACCGAGGGCAAGGGTAAGGTGGCCAGCGACGATGAGGTCCTCGAGGTTGTGGAGGGTGATGTTGTAGTCATCCCCGCTGGCGAGAACCATTGGCACGGCGCCCCCGACGGCACTTCCATGGCCCACATCACCATTACCGTCAAGGGCAGCCAGACCGAGCAGACCGAGGCCTGACCAGCTGCTCACAGAGACCCCCAGGATTGAACCGAGAAAACTGCCCCGGCGATTTGCCGGGGCAGTTTTCTGTTTTCCTGACAACCGGAAGCGGCCCCATTCCCGCGCCAACGATTGGGCGTAGAGGGAGCGTTTCCGTCAGTCGCCCTCGGTCTTGACTGGCTCCACTGCTGGCCTGATGGCGGAGTCAGGCGAAGGCGCAATGGAGGAAGATCGGGTTTCCCTCTGCCTCACCGCCGCGAATCGGGACCTGGCACTGGAATAGGCCATTGCGAGAGTAAATACGCCTGATTCCACCAGGACTATGGTTGCCCCCGATGACACGTCCACGAAATAGCTGAGATATATTCCCACGAACCCGCAGACCGCGCCAATCCCGGTTGACAGCAGCAGCATACGCGGAAAGCTGTCGGTCAGCATCCGCGCCGACACCGGCGGTATTACCGTTGCGCCCGCAATCAACAGGACGCCCAGCACCTGCAACGAAACCACGATGGTGCCAGCCAGCACCAGGGAAAACGCGGCCTCCACCCACCCGGTGGGAACACCATAGAACTGGGCCACGTCGCCATCAAAAGTGGTGAACAGAAAGTGCTTGTAGGCCACGAACAGGACCAGTGCCGTCGCACCCGCCACGGCTGCCAGGGCCACCAGGTCGCCAGGTAACACACCGGTGATGTTGCCGAAAAGCGCGGTCTCGAAGTCCCGGGTGAAACTCTTGTTCCGGCTGATCAGTACAATGCCGACGGCAAAGCTGGCAGTGGTAATGACGCCGATGGCAGCGTCGTAGGCGATCTTTCGTTTCTTGGTGGTGAGGGTGATGAGCTGGGCGCACAGGAATCCCCAGATCGTTGAACCAATCAGGAAGTTGAACGACATCACGAATGACACCACCGCACCGCCCAGAACCGCATGAGACAGGCCGTGCCCGATGTAAGCCATACGTTTCAGGATTACGTAAACGCCTATGCCTCCGCACAACGCCCCGGCGAGCACGGCGGCCAGCATTCCCCGGATCATGAACGGGTAAGCGAAGGGTTCGATAATTACTTCAAGCATGTGTGTGGCCGTGCCCGCCCATGGCGTCATCATCACTTCCGCCGCCATTCCGGCCAAAGCGATGGGGACTCTCGGCTACTATGGGCATTCCTTCATAGTGAATTACCGGCATTTCAGCGCCATACGTCTGGCGTAACACTTCGGGCGTTATGACCTCATACGGTGTACCCTGCGCCAGCACCCGGCCGGCCATGCACACCAGGCGGGGCAGGTGGACCGCCACCGCGTTGATCTCGTGGGTGGTGATGACGATGGTCACTCCCTCATGGTTCAGATCGTGGAGCAGGTGCATCACGTCATCTCGAGTCTTGACGTCAACGCCCGAGGTCGGTTCGTCCAGCAGGAGCAGGGACGGGCTGCTCACTAAAGCACGGGCCAGGAAGGCACGCTGCTGCTGCCCGCCGGACAGGTTGCTGATGTGACGGCCCGCCAGGTCAAGTATGCCCAGTTGGTCCATCATGTGCTCCGGCTAGTTCCTTTTCCTCCCGGCGAAACCAGGGGAAAAAGCGATTCTCCATGGTCCGGCCCATCATCACCACCTCGCGGACCGTTACCGGGAAGTTCCAGTCAATGGTTTCCAACTGAGGAACGTAACCGATTCGCGGCCGGCGGTCCGAAGCCTTGATTCCCTCGACCAGGACCTCGCCCTCGTACACATCCACCGCGCCCAGCATTGCCCGCAGAAGCGTGGTCTTACCGGAGCCGCTGGGGCCGAGAAGGCCGACAAAGTCCCCCCTCCGGATCTCAAGATCTATCCCGTCGAGCACCCGCTGCTTCTCGTAGCCGCAGGACAGTCCGCGGATCTTCACCAGGGGAGACCCATGGGTATGCTCATGGGGCAAGGGATGAAGCATATTCCGTTCAGCCTTTTACCAAAGTGCATCGCTCCCGCAGCACCGGGATGCTCTGACGCCGGTCGGTGTTTCTGCGTTGGCGTGGTTCTCAGTGAGGGTGATGATGTCCTCCGGGTACACCCGTCCACTCGGAGGGGACCTGGGAATCGTGCTCGGGATGATGTCCGTACTCGTCGTTGGGCCCGTGGCCAGGCTCTTGCCCATTTGTGGCTCCCACCAGTTGCGTAGCCACAAGCTGGGCGTACAGGCCGTGCTGCTCCAGAAGTTCCTGGTGGCTTCCCTGTTCGATCACCTCTCCGTTGTCCAATACAACGATGCGGTCAGCGTTCCTAATCGTTGACAGGCGATGGGCGATAACCAGGGTGGTGCGGCCCTGCATCAGATTCTCCAGCGCCTGACGCAACTGGCTCTCACTTACCGCGTCCAGGTGGGAAGTCGCCTCATCCAGGATCAGGACCGGCGCATTCTTCAGCAACGCGCGGGCGATGGCAATGCGCTGCCGCTGCCCACCGGAAAGCTGCATGCCCCTCTCACCCACAACCGTGTCGTAAGCGTCTGGAAAAACAGAGATGAAGTCATGGCAGTTGGCCTGCCGTGCGGCCTCTTCCATTTCAGCCTGGCTGGCATCGGGACGGCCAAGCAGGATGTTGTCGCGTACACTGGCATTGAACAGGTAAGTGTCCTGCGACACCAGGGCGATTTGCAGGCGCAGGTCGTCCAGCTTGTAATCGCGAATGTCGTGGCCATCCAGTTGAAGCGAACCGCTGGCCGGATCCCAGAAACGCATGGTCAGGTTGGCGCAGGTGGTCTTGCCAGCCCCGGACCGACCAACCAGAGCGACGGTATGCCCCGGTTCCACCTCGAAGCTCACACCGTTGAGCGCCTGTGCCTCTCCGGCGCCGTAGTCGAAGCCCACGGCATCGAAGACCAACGATGGGGCGGTACGATGCCCGTCGCGATGCTCCCCGGGAGCAGGCACACCCGGGCCATCGACCACTGGCACCGGTTCATCGTGGATCGCGAACAGGCGGCGAGACGCTGCCAGAGTCTCCATCAGCTGCTTCATGGTCCGGGCTATGTCGGACACGGGTGCGAATGCAGCCACCGACAGGACCACGGCAAGAATCAGCTCGGGCCGGGAGATGACGTCGTTGGTAAGCAGCCAGACGCCGACGGTCAGAACCACCATTCCGCCGAGGGCGGTCATGGCCTCAATGAAGCCAATCTGGAAGGCGCGCTCCTTCAGGAACCGCAGCTGGAATTCGGCGAATCGCCAGCTGTTGGCCACCATCTCCGCCGTCCTGGAACGCCCCTGACCGAAAGCGACGATCTCCCGCATGCCCTGAATGCTGTCTACCATGTGAGCGTGCACGTCGCCCAGTTGGTGCCGCAGTTCCTCGCCCAGGTGTTCGGAGCGCTTCTGAGCGAAGAAGGGACTCATGGCCACGGCCACCAGGAACGGCGCAACCGCAATGGCCATGGGCCACGCGATCACCGCCAGTACAGCTACAACCACCCCCGGTACCACCACGGCGGTGAAGGCAGGGGTGATGGTGTGGGCGAAGAAGAACTCCACTGTCTCCACGTCGCCGCCCACTATGCTCACCAGGTCTCCGGAGCGGCGGCGGGTCATGTAGGCGGGTGCCAGCGGGTCGAGCTTGCGATAGATGTCGACCCTCATTTCCGCCAGCAAGCGATACGCCAGGTCATGGGCAACCCACGACTCGGTCCAGATGAAGAAAGCGGCAATAGGAGTCAGGACGCCCAGCAGGATCAGCAACAGGCCCAGATCGCCGCCGGTTATCACCTGTCCCACCAGCAACGCGCTGACAACACCTACGCCTATGACTGTGCCGTGATGGGCCACGCCAAGCAGGAAGGTCAGTATGAGTTCGTTGCGCCACGGCTTGACCAACCCCAGCAAACGAACCCACACGGCGATAATACCCAGTGGGCGCGGGGCGTGTTCCCCGTGGCCGGCGTGATGGCCTGTGGCCGGCGCGTCGTGATGATGCCCGTGCCCACCAAGGGCAGGCTGGGGAATGAAAGCCGAGGCATCCGGCTGCGGTACGTGATGTCCCACATCTTCGGCAATTTCAACACGGTGATGACCATCTTCGTGATGACGGTCATGGGCTTGGGTGGCCGCATGCTGCTGGCCTTGTTCGTGCGCGTGTTCGTGAGTCTGGGGCGGATGGTCGTTGGCGGCGGGGTGACGTCCATCCTCCTCGTGGTCAACTACCTCGCGTCCGTCGCGATGGACCTGCGGCGCCGCGTGATGATGGTGCCCGTGTCCCTGGTGGGCTGGAGCAGGAATGAAGGCGCTCATATCCACTTGGGGGGACACTTGATGTCCGGCGTTGCCAGTCTCCTCCGACGGCGACAGCACGAAATCAATCCGCTCCTGCTGCTGGGCCATCAGGTTGGCATACAGGCCTCCGGACGCGACAAGTTCCCCGTGATTGCCTGCCTCCACCAGCCGTCCGTCCTCCAGCACCATGATCCGGTCGGCGTTGACCACGCTAGACAGGCGATGGGCGATGATTAGCGTGGTCCGGCCCGCCATCAGGCGGTCAAGAGCCTGCTGGATCAGCGCTTCGTTCTCGGCGTCGACGCTGGAGAGGGCCTCATCCAGAATAAGGATGGGCGCGTCCTTGAGCAGGGCTCGAGCGATAGCGATACGCTGCTTCTGCCCTCCCGAGAGCCTTACGGCCCTCTCGCCGACCACCGTGTCATATCCGTTGGGAAGCTGGTTGATGAATTCATGGGCGTTGGCATCGCGAGCTGCCTCTTCCAGTCGGGCATGGGTCGCATGGGGGTTTCCGAATCGCAGGTTTTCAGCAACCGTTCCGTGGAACAGGTAGGTGTCCTGGGTGACCACCGAGATCCGTTCGCGCAACTCGTCGAGCGGGACGTCCCTTACGTTCCGCCCTCCCAGCCTGATGACGCCCTGCTGAGGGTCAAAGAAACGCAGGATCAGCCAGACAATGGTTGATTTGCCAGCACCGCTCGGTCCGACAAGCCCCAAGGTCTCGCCTTCGTGAAGTGTGAATGACAGATCATGCAGGGCGGGCCGTCGGCCCTCACTGTAAGCATGGCTGACAGCGTCAAATGCTATTTCTGCCTTCAGGTCGCCCACCGCCTCGCCGGTCAGTAAGGAGGCCTGTTTCTGCTCGGGGTCGCGTACGCCAACCGGCGAGTCCATGATGGCGAAAATTCCCTCGGCGGAAGACATGGCCATCACGCCGTCGTGGTAGAGCTGCACCAGTTCCCGCAGGGGCCGGAAAACCTCCACCCCCAGCATCAGTACAATCATCAGAGCCTGGAGTTCCAGGTCGCCATCGGCTACTCTAACGGCACCCCACCCCAGGGCCACTGCCGCACCGCCGGTGATGCCGAGGATGGTCAGCGCCCCGGTTGCCGCGTTGGCAGCTAGGACACCCATGGTGGTCCGGAAAAGCGTGCGGGCTCGCTCAGCCAGGAGTTCGCCGCGAGTGCGGCTCTGACCGAAGGCCTTCAGCGTTGCGAGACCCTGCACCGCATCCAGAAAGTCCGCTCCCAGGGCGCCGTAAGCGTCGCGGCGGGCCATACTTCGCTGGCGATTCCACCGGTGGAACAGGTTGGGAATTACCAGGGTAAGGAGGGCGAAGACCAGGAATATCACGCCGGTCCAAAGGTCGATCAGGGCCATGAATATGAAGATCGCCACCGGGGCGAGTGCCGCAACGATCATCTGCGGCAGATAGCGGCCGAAGAAGGCCTCCAACCGCTCCACGCCCTCCGCCAGCGACATCAGCGCATCGCCTGTGCGCGAGGAATCGAAGTATCCAGGCCCCAGTGCCAGTGAATGTTCGTAGAGCCGCTCCCGCAGCTTCACCTTGACCAAACTGGCGGTGTGGTGGCTCATTACCTCCTGCAGATACTGCAGGAACGTCCTGGCCACGATCAGCGCAGCCATGATGACCAGTGGCCAGGTCAGCGATTCGAAAGTGGCATTGCCCCGCACCACCTCCACAATAATCACAGCGGCAACGGCCAGCCTTGCCACACCGGCAGCCACAGCCAGCATACCGACTATTGCCGAGATTATGATGCGCCAGCGAACGTCCGCGGCCAGCGCCAGCAGCCTCGGGTGCAGATACATGGCTACATCTCCTCCGCTACCGGGCTACCCAGGGAAGCCCGTTCCCTTTGCCGAGTCCCGGCTTTTGTGCGCCCTGGTCTACTAGGGATAAACCGCACCGCTCTCGCCTTCGAACACCGGGCTGACGTCAATATCGACAAGGGCATCTGCGCTACCACCGAGTGCAGGAATCATGATCTGCATATTCTGCCGCACCAGGCCCAGGTAGGAATGGTCCGGGTCTCCCGTGGCACCCGGCAGATCGTCATCCGCCAACTGATCGATGAAGGTAGTGTTGCCCTCTCGGGCAATGGTCTCCAGAACGTCGCTGGGGAATTCCTCGGAACCGAATACGGCAGGAAGGCCCAAGTCCTTCACCTGGTCAATGAGCTCGGCCACTTCGCGGGCCGAAGGCTCAGCGAAGTCGGAGGGTTGTACCGCTCCGATGACCTCCATACCGTAGGTCAAGGCAAAGTAGGCCCACGAGTCGTGGTAGGTCACCAGGCGCCGGTTCTCGGGCGGTACAGTCGCCACGGCTTCCCGGATCGCTGCGTCAATCTCATTGATGCGCACGCGAAAGGCGTCCAGGTTGCCACTGTAATAATCGGCATTGTCAGGATCCATTGAAGCCAGCTGGGCCTGGGTCAGTTCCGCGTACTTCAGGCCGAGGGCCGGGTCGGGCCAGAGGTGCGGATTGGGGTGGCCCAGGGACTCGGGAAAGCTGAAATCGAACTGCCACTGCTCCGGGCTTATTGCCTGGTCCCCCAGCAGAAGAATGGGAGTGTCGTCCTTCTTGTTGGCCTCGGCCAACTGCAGCGTGGGTTCCTCCAGGAACAGTCCGTTGGCAATGATAAGATCCGCCTCCGACAGGAGCTTTGCCAAGGATGGCTGCGGCTCAAAAATGTGTGAGTTTACGCCTTCCGGCACCACTCCCTCCAGTTGAATCCGGTCGCCACCTATGTTTTCCACGATGCTGGTTATGGGTGACACTGTGGTAACAACCTTGAGCCTTCCGCCGTTGTCCTCGTCACTGGCGCAAGACCCCAGGACCGGGATCAGGAACAAGACCGAGATGCCAAGAATGAGCCCAAAGTATCGCTTGATTTTCCCTGCCATCATCCGAGTCGCTGATTCTCCCAAAAGTGCTCAACTCAAGACTGCCTCCCTCCATCCACATCCCTTGCCTGGCATGCCGCACATAAGCCCGTTATCGAAAAGTGCTCCAGGTCGGGAACAAAGCCGAACTCCCGCACAAGGGTCTCCCGAAACTCTTCCAAATAGTGAGGACTTAGATTGAAAGCACCGCTGCACTCGCGGCAGACCATATGGTGATGCAGGTCTCCCGGAAGGGTGAGTTCGTAATGCAGACGGTCTCCGATTTCTACCTC
Source organism: Dehalococcoidia bacterium (assembly GCA_965261885.1). GTDB lineage: Bacteria > Chloroflexota > Dehalococcoidia > Lucifugimonadales > UBA3495 > VXOI01. The sequence continues at coordinate 261,015 of CBDHDY010000011.1, read as the reverse complement.
GGTGACCACCCCTGCGTCGCGAAAAAGCCGCAGGGTACGATAGACGGTGGCGAGGTCCATATACCGGTGGGCCTCCTTGGCCCGCCGGAAAACCTCGTCCACCCCCATATGTCCATCACCCTCTGCGACCACAGAAAGCACCAGAACACGTTGAGGCGTGATCCTGTGTCCCTGAAGTCGCAGCATCTCCAGAGCCTGCTCGTGGTGCAAAAGGCAACCCCGAATTTCTGCAAATGTTTGCGGAAACGATTATTAGCAGGAACTAATCCATTGTCAATACCCAGGACACCGGGGACACCCTGGACGCCAGACTCACGCAGCTGGAACCGCTTACGTCGCTATGCGAATTATACTGTACATGTGCCGGTACAGGCGCCCCGCCTCGGCTAGTACCTCCCCCGCTCCTCCCCCGCTAGGGCGCACGTGCTCAAAGGCCAGCACCTCGGTGTAGCGAACGTCAACCAGATGTTCGGTGGCGTGCTGCAAACGGCGGGACTCGGCCACAGGAACCAACCGGTCGTTGCGATCATGGAGAATCAGCAGCCTGGCCCGGATCTGGCTCGCGTGGGTGGATGGCGAAATACCCGTGAGCGCGCTCCGGAAATCCTCGGGCAAAGTCTCATACAGAGACGCCGCCTCCTCGGGAGTTACGCCGTCCAGCAGCCGCGCGATGTTTTTCGCCGCCGGAGACAGGGCGTCCAGTTCTTCAGGTACAAGCGCCTCGTTGTTCATATACCGGCGAGTCAGAGAGTCCACGTCTGACGGATCATCAAGCGACTCGATCAGTTCGTTGGCCAGGACACGCATCGTCAATCTGTCCGGATCCCAGGGGGATCTTGCCCCATCGTATATCACCGACCGGGAAGCTGCCTGGAGCAACAGCATCCTGGCATCGTAGTACGGGCCGAAGGCGTTGACGAAATAAACGTGGTCCCGGATCCTCGGGTCAGCCGCAGCCACCAGGGCGAAGGACGCTCCCACACAGAATCCACCCAGACCTACACGCTCCGGGTCCACGTAGTCGCGTTCGGCCAGGTACTGGAAGGCCCAGACCAGGTTGCCGGTCTCTGCCGGTTCGATATTGGCCTGCAGCGCCATTGCCGGGGACCAGTGAAACATCACCACGTAGCCCGCTCTGGCCAGGGCGTTGCCCAGATTCACCACATCCGGGTCGTCGCGTCCGGCGGCATTGGCTCCCAGGAACAGCACCACGGCGGCATGCTGTCTGTCGTCGTCGGGACGGTAAACGTCGGCCAAGGTGGTGCCGTCTGACGACTGGTAATGCACCTCGTGGCGCAGCGGTTCGCCGGTGAACCAGGGCTGGGGTTTTTGGGGCAGATCCAGCACCTGTGAGACGAAGAGAATGGTGTGAAAACCAGCCTTCCCCTGCGGGGTCACGGCAATGAACAGCGTGAGCAGGGCGCCAGTGACGACCAAGAACTGGAACAGCCAGGAGGCACCCTTTCCGGGTATCCGAATCCACCGCGTTTGTACAGGCCTGGCCGTTTCCGGAATCTGGCTCACTGCTTAGACCCTCACCACCCTGATCATGAACACTGAGATGACTCGTGTGGCAGCCATAGCCAGGAACACGATGGGCCATGGGCTGCCGGTCATATCCAGCACCACGCCGAACACAATGGCTTGCACACCGGCGTACAGGTAGCCATGCGCATCCAGGACCCCGGATGCGGTACCTGCCATTCGCCGCCCTCCCATGTCCACCGAGACAGTTGACATCGGCGACATACCCATTGCCACCCCCCCGGTCAGCAGCAGGACTGCTCCCAGAATCTCATTGGATGGAGGGACCACTGCGATGACGGCGATGATTATGGCACTGGCGATACAGGAGGATATAACCAGTGGCCTCCGCTGGCTGTTCAGGAAATGGTCGGAAATGAAACCCGACAGAGGTGGCGCGATGAGGTAGCCGACCGGCAGAAGCACAGTCACGAATACCGTGGACTGGATTGACAGACCGCCCACTTCGGAATAATAGATCGCAACCCATGTGGTCAGGCCATAGCGAACCACGTTTTCGAGACCCTTCACATGGCAGGCAAGGAGGAATCGGGAGTTACCCAGCAGTACCCAATAAGGTCCCAGTCCCTTAAGTCTCTCGGGGCTTATGGATTCCGGTGTGGCCGATACCTCGTCCTCTTCGATGTATTCGGGGAAGTTCAGGTCTGATGGCCTGTCCCGCACCAGGAAAAAAAATGCTACACCCAGCACGGCGGGAATTATGGGCAGGTAGCGGAAGGCGGCACGCCAGCCCCATTCAGAGCCCACCCACCCTGCCAGGGCCCACATGACCAGCATCGCCCCACCTGCGGCCGTGCCGACGATACCCATGGCCACGCCCCGGTGGCTGCGTGGCCACCACTGCGAAATCATGCTCATGGCGGGCGCCCAGCATGCCGCGTTCACGAAACCGGCCAGCCCCAGCGGGATTGCCATGGTCACATACGACGTGGCAAAACTGGTCGCCCAGTTGAAAACCGCAGTCAGGATCGCCCCAACCATCACCCACAGGCGCAGTCCAAAGGCTTCCGACAAGCGGCCGTGAAACACGTCTCCCAGTCCAAAGCCCCAGAACAACATTGCCCAGATGAGGGCTATCTCGACGTTGGAAATGTCCAGACCCGCCTTGACCAGGGGGGCAAGCGGGTAAAGGCTGAACCTGCCAAGGTACACAAACAGGTAGAAAATCGCGAAGACCAACAGTACCCGCCACTTGAATACGTGGTAGGCGCGGGGCAGGTCGGTGTACCTGACTGCCTCGGCGTTGGCCATCCGGTTTTCCTTTTGAAATGCCTTGCGGACTGGGAATCTGAAATAGCTGGGAAACGTCAGACCCGGACAGCCGCGCGGCCACCCGGGTCCCTGTGAATCCCCAACGACTATGGAAAGGGTGGTTAGTTAGCCGGGATTGCAGCCCGGGCGATTCCGATCAACTCGTCGTTGGGCGCCTCCAGATCAATCGGCTGACCGTGGGGTTGCGGCACATCAAAACCGGTCTTGCAATAGAGCTCGATCCGGTTGCCCTCGGGGTCAAAGAAATACATCCCGAAGGCGTTGCCGTGACTGACGATGCGATCGATCTGCACACCCTCGGCCTTGATCCGCTGGTGGTACTCCTTCAGCTCATCAAGACCTGACACAATGAAGGAAATCTGCTGAATGACCTGGGCGTCGCCAGAGGTAACCCGGCCCTTCATCAGCACGAACTCGTGGTGTTCCCGCTCGGGGTCAGAGCTGAGGAAGGTCATTCCCCGGCCTTCAAGGTCCTCGTCAGCGATCTGCAGGCCCAGCACCCTGGTGTAAAAATCCCGCTGCTTCATTATGTCCTCGGCATAGATGCCGACATGGCCCAAACCTTCTATCCTCGCCATAATCCACCCTCTTCAAATTGCATTGCGTACCCGCGACGGCACGAATTTTCGAAATTATACACTATTGCCGCCGCACAAACGCCGGAGTTGATGATCACGACGGCCGGTTGGCGAGGTTAACGGCCAGTTGCGCCAGCGTCCTGGCCGGTGCCCCGGTGGCCCCCTTTACCAGGTAGCCGGCAGCCTTGTCGGAGGTCGATGTCCCGGCGATGTCAAGATGCGCCCACGCGGCGCCATCCACGAACTCCTTCAGCAGGAGGGCAGCCGTGATGGATCCCGCCTGGCGTCCGCCGGTGTTTTTCATGTCGGCCACATCGCTGCGGATCAGTTCCTTGTATTCGTCGAACATGGGCAACTGCCAGAACTTCTCTCCGGTCTGATTGCCTGCCTTGATCACGTCGCCGATTAGCCCATCGTCGTTACCCATCACGCCAGTGCAGGCCTTGCCAAGGGTGGTGACCATGGCGCCGGTCAGCGTTGCGATGTCCACCAGGCGGGTGATGCCGCGTTGGCGTGCCAGGCACAGGGTATCGGCCAGCACCAGGCGTCCCTCGGCGTCGGTGTTGATAACTTCAATGGTCTTGCCGTTCACGGCAGTTACCACGTCACCGGGCCTCTGGGCCGAACCGCCGGGCATGTTCTCGGTGGCGGCCACCATGCCGGTCACGTTAATCCTTGGCTTCAGCTGGGCGATGATCTGCATGGCCCCAATCACGGAGGCGCCTCCGGCCATGTCGCCCTTCATATACTCCATACCCGCGGCCGGCTTGAGAGAAATACCGCCGGTGTCGAAGGTAATTCCCTTGCCGATCAGCCCCAGGTTGTTGTCCGGGTTATCAGGATCGCCCTCGTAGTTGAGAATGATCAGCTTGGCCGGTTCATCGGAACCCTGGGCCACGCCCATGAAGGCGCCCATGCCCATTTCGAGCATTTCGGCGTTTTCCAGCGTTTCAAAACCAAGCCCGTTGTCATCGGCCACCCGCCTGGCTATCTCGGCCATGGAAGTCGGGGTCATTACGTTGGCTGGCTCGTTGACCATATTGCGAGCGATCATCGTCGCCTCGGCCATGGCCCGGCCCCTGGCGGCGCCCTGCCCTATGGATTCCGCACGCGACCCGTCCAGCTCGGCGATGGTAAGCTCCACGAATTCGCCGTCGGCATCGTCGCCGTTGGTGTGATACCGGTCGAACCGGTAGAGTCCCAGCAACGATCCTTCGGCGATGGCCTGACCTGCCTCTTCCGGCGCCAGCCCACCGATGCCCGCTCCGTGGGCGATGGTGACGGCCTCGCAGATGCCTCGCCGTCGCAGGAATCGCAGTGCTTCCGACGAAACGCCGCGCACAACCTCGGCGCCGAAATCATCCTGCGCGCCGAGGCCCGCCACCACCACGCGGGCAGGGGCGATCCTGCCCATGGTGTGGAGAAGGGTCAATTCGCCCCTCTTGCCGGTTATTTCACCGTCTTTTATCAGGTTGCTGATCGCTCCGTCCAATGCCCTATCCACGGCGCCAGTGGCACCCGCCGGTACCCTCACGTCCTTGAAAAGGTTCACAATCAACGCCGGTGTGTCCACAGTGATGATGTCAGTTTGCGCCACGGTAATTTTCATATCTTCAGCCCCTCATCTTGTTCCTAGCGTTGGCGAAAGATTAGCGGAAACTCCTGAATTGCGCCAACGGGGAGAACCCGCACCGCACAGGATGCTCAAGACCTGGCCCAGTCCAGCACTTTCCGCAGCACGGGCGTCATGTCCCTGGAAGTATCCAACTCGAAGTGTTGACCGTGGACCCGCTGCCAGGTGGGCGCCATCCGGGAATAGATTTCCAGACCCGCATCGGACCACGTGCAAGGGTCCATTCCAGCCTCGCGCCCTGCCAGTCGCTGCCGGACCAAATCGGGCGGCGCCGTAACTACAACAATTGCCAGAGGTGCGTTGTGTTTTCGGGCGATGGCAATAATCGGCCGACGGTTTCTCTGAACCAGGTTCGTGGCATCCATTATTACCGGATACCCCTGTCCCAGGAACTCTTCGATGAGCCGGTGACAAGCTCGAAACACCCGGGAGTGCTCATCGGCCGTGTATTGTGGCTTGTCGATCAGAGTCTTGCGGAGACGGTCAGATTCCACGACCAGAAAAGGCTGGCGGGAAACTAACTCTCTGGCAAAAGTGGACTTTCCCGTACCCGGCAGCCCGGCAAGCATCAGCAGTCTGGGGTTGTTCGGAACTACACCCGCCGAGTTTGCATCGTTCAACAGGTGCGACCGGAGCCGGGACACATCGGCACCGAAAGTTGACCGCGGTTCTTCGCCGTCCACACGCACCGGAACGACAAAAGACTAGGTGTTGTCGGAAAAGCCGGGAGTTAAATCATCGCCCTGGCTGGCCACACTCAGGGCGTTCCTTCGATTCGCCTTTGCCTCAAGCACGGCAGGAGAGAGCAGGAAGGCCACAGAAGCGAGGATCATCAGTCCCACCGCGACGAATCCCAAGTCCACAGGCAGAGAAAGGGCGGTTATGACGATGAGAATAGAGGTGATCAGCGCCAGCAGACCAATTCGCATCAGCCGTGGCCCAACTTTCAGGAATACCGCTGTCGTAACCGCCAGCGCCAAAAAGATGAACGCCCGGGCAGTGTCGGACTGCTGCATACGTTCCGCGTGGTCGCTCCACAGCCCGCCCGACCAGTTGAGAAACAGCACCCAGGAGGTTAGGAACGGGAAAGGCAACGCAGTCAGAGAAACCAGGAGCCAGTCCCGCTTGGCTATCTTTGACACCACGTTGAAAACGACCCACATCGAGAAGGGCACGTAGCCAACCAGCAGCACGAAGAGGACCACGTTGAACGGCAACTGACCTGTGGTGAACAGCGTCCAGGCTCCGTAACCCAGCGTGATCAGAGACAGAAGCCAGGAGATTGCGGGGGCCGCCAGGGTATACCCCATCCAGGAATACGACCACTGGCTGGGCAGGCCTGCCCTCCAGTTGCGCCAGGTAACGAAGGCGATGCAGACCAGCACCACGGTTACCAGGAAGTAATGGCTCCACAGGTGCAAAGCGAACAGCGCCGCAAGAAGGAAGTGCGGCACCACGGCCAGCAGCACGTCCCGCCACACCCCGGTACTGTGGACCGCATACATGCGGCTTGCCACAGTTGTCGGTGCGCCCATTTCCTCAACTGCGCAGGCAAGGGCATTCTCGCGGTCAAGGCCCTTCCCTTCCATCTCCGCGGCCTTGTCCTCGATATGACCCTGCAACTCCTCCAATATCTCTCTCTCCCTGTGGGGGTCGAGATGGAGGCGACGGGCCAGAGAGTTCAAGTAGTTATTTATTATGCCTGGCATTTTGGCAAAGCCCTGTCGTTGGCGGTTAGCTCTCCACCAACATTACGGAGTTCATGGCCCGGCTGAACCGTTGCCATTCTCTCTGACGATCGCTCAATTCCTGTTCTCCCCGTTCGGTAATGAAATAGTATCGACGGCGAACACCGTTGGGAGTGTCCTCCCATCGGCCCTCGATCAGCCTGGCACGCTCCAGCCGATGAAGCGCCGGGTACAGCGTGCCCTCCTTGAAGGCAAAATATCCGCTGCTTCGAAGGTTTACTTCCTTCACTATCTGGTAGCCGTACATCGACTCCCCGTGCAGGAGTGCCAGAAGCAGCGTGTCCGTATTTCCCTTGAGCAATTCTTGTTGTTGCATCAGATCAACCAGAAGAGGAACTGCGCTCAGTTTATTGTCCGCTGGCTGCGTGGTCAACCGGAATCAGAATCTTGACAGGCCTGTACGTATGACCCACAGCACTATGATCACCACCATTGGGCTGAGGTCCAGCCCGCCAATGGATGGCAGGACCTGCCTGACGGGAGCCAATACCGGCTCGGTAATCTGGGTAACGACCCTGCTGATGGTCACCAGAAACGCCGGATAGGGCGGCCGCATGACAGAGGGCAGGAACGACAGGATCGCCCTGGCAAAGACGGCCGCTGTGAACAAATAGGTGAAACCGATGACCAGACGAATCAGGAGATCCACTACAGTACCGGCACGGAGCCGCCTCGCTTATCCCTGTCCCAGCTGGACCGATTTCCGGTAGGCGGCATCCACGGCTGCGACCAGCGCTGCGGGCACCCCCCGTTCCTCCAGGACACGCAATGCCTCGGCGGTGGTCCCCGCCGGGGATACAACCATATCTTTAAGTTCTGCCGGATGGCGGCCGGTCTCCATTACTAGCTTCGTGCTGCCATAGACCGTCTGCAGAGCCAGGGTGCGCGCCATATCCCTCGGCATCCCGACATATACGCCGGCGTCGATCAGGGCCTCGATGAACAGGAACACGTACGCCGGACCGCTGGCGCTCAGGGCCGTGGCCATGTCCATGTACTTTTCGTCCGATACGTAAATCTCCTCGCCAACGCTGGACAGCACTGCGCTGACCATCTCCCGCTGACGGCTGGAGACTCCGTCGGAGCAGGTCCACAGCGTCATTCCGCTGCCAACCTGTGCCGGAGTGTTGGGCATCACTCGGACTACCTCATTGTGATTCAGTCCCTGCGACAGGGTGTCCATACGCGCGCCGGCCACGATCGACAGGGCGGCCTGGCCGGATTTAAGCGATCCCCTGAGTTCTCCCAGCACATGACCCAGATCCTGAGGCTTGACGGCGAGCACTGCCAGGTCGGCTCCCGCAACGGCCTCGAGATTATCAGCGACAGGAATGACGCCGAACTCGGAGGACAGGAAGGCGCGCCGTTCTGCCACAGGCTCACCTATCACGATGTCACCTGGACTGGCCAACTGGCCAGCCAGGACGCCGTGAACGATGGCCTCTGCCATCTTCCCACCGCCAATGAACGATAGCTTCATAAGCTTTAAGCCTTTATTGCCAGCATTCCCGAAACTGGGATGAGATCCCTGCCTGCCGGAGTAAGAAAAGGAGTGGAATCATAACTCAATGTGGGAATTCGATAGTATTGCGCCGTATCCCGTATATCTCTCAGCCAACAGACACATGAATGCGTCAGAAGTCAGCCAGTCCATCTCCCTTGACCAGAGCGACGGCCAGCCGGATCGCCTCCAGCATGCTTGTGTGAGTGGCCACGCCCTTTCCGGCAATATCAAATGCGGTGCCGTGGTCCACAGACGTCCTTACGAAGGGCAACCCGAGGTTGGCGGTGATGCTCTCCTCGAACCCATATACCTTTACTGGAATATGTCCCTGATCATGATACATGGCCAGCACGGCGTCGTAGCGGCCTTCGGTTGCGTGGTGGAAAACGATGTCGGCCGGAATGGGTCCGAAAGCGTTTATGCCTTCGGCCTTGGCCGCATCCACCGCCGGGGAGATCTCTTCCGCTTCCTCGCTCCCCAGCAGCCCGCCGTCACTCCCGTGCGGGTTGAGGGCGGCAGCGGCAATTCGGGGCTCCCGAAAACCGTAGGACACAAACGCCTCGTGGGTCAAGCGCAGGTAATCCAGGATTCGGTCTTTTCTAACATAGTCGCAAGCCACGCGCAGCGAACGATGCGTGGTCAGGTGGACCACCCGCAGGTTGCGGGCCATCAACATGGTAGCCACTGTCGGTACGCCCGAAAGCTCCTGCAGCAACTCCATGTGGCCGATGGACTTGTAGCCGGCCAGGCTTGCCGCCTCCTTGTTCAAGGGAGCAGTGGCCAGGCCATCTACTGCTCCAGCCAGGGCGAGTTCTCCGGCCCTGGTCACCCATTCCATGGCGGCCCTGCCGCAGGTCGGGTTGATCTCGCCGACCGTTATGTCTTCGGGGTTGAGGTTGCCGATATCCAGTACGTCGATGACGGTACTGTCCTGTCCTGCCCCGTCTGGGTCGGCGGTTGAACTGATTCTCAGGGGAACCCCGGAAAGGGCCACCGCCTTTTCCATGGCATAGCTGCTGCCAACCACCAGCGGACGGCAGGAGGCATAGACTCGCGGGTCAGCCAGGGCCTTGGCCACAACTTCCGGGCCAATGCCACAGGGGTCTCCCATTGTGATTGCGATCCCCGGTTTCACACCGTTGCTCATTGCCGTTTCCTCGTCCGTTTGGCTACCGGAAATTATATCACGCGGCTGGTTGTTCACTCGCCTGAGGGGAAAAGTGGGGGTGAAAACAGGGGCGAGTATTGACCCGCCCCTGTCGCAACTACCGGATGCACTCCAAGTACTGCTACTCGCACTTGTTCCAGCCGCAGGATATGCACATCAGGCAGCCCTCCTGATAGATAACTGGCGTGTTGCAGTCGGGGCAGCGCCGCCCGGTCAGCTGCACGATGCCGTTCTCATGGCCGCCGGGAGTGTTGCCGCTCTCGTGGTTGTGGCCATTGCCATTACCGTTGTTAACAACCTCGGGAGCGAAAGCCATCTGCACCCCGTGGCCCAGCGCAGACCGATCCTCGTTGCCGTAGGTCTGGCGCTCCAGAGCCAAAGCAACCGCGTCGGGGGCGGAGCGCACCAGGGTGCCTTCGTCCCAGGCCGGGCAGCAGGTGATGCCCCTCATCTGTTCAAGTATCACGCTCGGGTCAATACCGGAGCGAAGTGCCAGGGACACGAGCCGGGAAATGGCTTCCAGCTGAGCTGAGTCGCAGCCGCCAGCCTTGCCCAGGTTCCCGAACACCTCGAAGGGCTGGTTGCGTTCGTCGAAGTTGATGGTCACGTACATATTGCCATGTCCGGTCCGGACCCGCTCGGTGACGCCGTGAATAGACTGGGGCCGGCTGCGGGGCGTAACGTGAACCGGCACAATAGCCGCATCTTTTTCCTCTGCTTTGCCGGTGTCTCCGGTGCTCAGCACCTGGCCGTCCTTGCTCCCGTCCCGGTACACGGTGATCCCCTTGCAGCCCAGTTCGTAGGCCAGCAGGTAGGCCTTGCGAACGTCTGCCACCGTGGCCGAGTGCGGGAAGTTGATGGTCTTGGACACCGCATTGTCGGTGTGGGCCTGTGCCGCTCCCTGCATCCTGACATGCCACTCCGGCGTGATGTCGTGGGAGGTACGAAAAACGTCTTTGACCCACTGGGGAACGTCCAGTCCCTCCAGCGTGCCCGTCCGGGCAATCTCCTCGATGAGATCATCAGAGTAGAAACCCTCGTGGCGTGCAACGGCCTCAAAGTAGGGGTTGCTCTCTACCAGGCGAGTATTGTCCATCACATTTCGCACATACCCCAAGGCAAACATCGGCTCTATCCCGCTGGAGGCGCCGGCGATGATGCTGATGGTGCCCGTGGGCGCGATGGTCGTGGGCGCGGAATTGCGCATCCGGCGGACCTTGCTGCCATCGCCGCCGTTATAGATGCTGCCCTCCCAAGCCGGGAAGGGACCGCGGGCCGTTGCCAGCTCCATGGAAGCAAGGTGGGTTTCTTCCAGGATGAAGCCCATCACCTTCTCAGCGGTGTCCAATGCCTCCTGCGAGTCGTATGGGATCGCCAGTTGCACCAGCAGGTCGGCGAAGCCCATGACACCCAGCCCAATCCGGCGGGTCTTCCGGCTCATCTCCGCGATCTCGGGGATGGGGTACTCGTTCATGTCTATGACGTTGTCCAGCATGTGGACCGCCGCCCCGATCGTCTCGGTTAAACGGTCCCAATCGATGGTCACGTCACCGCCAGCATAATGCACCATCCGGGCCAGGTTGATAGAGGCCAGATTGCAGGACTCGTAGGGCAACAGTGGCTGTTCGCCGCAGGGGTTGGTGCTCTCGATGCGGCCCAGCTGCGGGTTGGGGTTGTCGCGGTTAATAACGTCCATGAAAACGAGCCCGGGGTCCCCGGTCTTCCACGCCATTTCGGCCAGGAGGTCGAACACTTCCCGGGCATTGAGCTGACCGGTGATTTTCCCGGTACGCGGATTTACCAGATCGAAGGAGTCGCCGGACTTGACCTTTTCCATGAAATCGGCGTCGACGCCCACCGAGATGTTGAAGTTGACCAGCGTCCTGCCGTCTTCCTTGGAGCGGATGAATCTCAGAATATCCGGATGCGTTACGTCGAGGATCCCCATGTTGGCGCCGCGACGGGTTCCGCCCTGCTTCACTACGTCAGTCGCGGTATCGAAGGCGCGAATGAAACTGACCGGCCCACTGGCCACACCGCCGGTGGAGCCTACAACGTCGCCCTCCGGCCGCAAACGGCTGAAAGCGAAGCCGGTACCGCCCCCGCTCTTGTGTATCAACGCAGTCTGCTTGACCTTGTCAAATATGCCATCCAGCGAGTCATCCACCGGCAACACGAAGCATGCCGAAAGCTGCTGCAGTTCACGACCGGCATTCATCAGGGTGGGTGAATTGGGCAGCAGTTCCAGGCGCCTCATTGTCAGGTAGAAACGCTCCTCCGTTGCCTGTCGCTGCGCCTCATTGGCGCCGTAGTTGACATCAGCCAGCGACAGGTTTTGGGCCACCCGGCGGAACATGCCGTCCGGGTCCTCCAGGATATTTCCGTCGCGGTCCTTGGAAAGATAACGACGGCTCAGCACCACCTCGGCGTTGTCGGACAGGTCGCCGGATCGGTGATTAATCTGCCATGCCATCCCGGCGGCTTCCAAGGCAGCGGTAATCCGGTGGCGTATCTCAGGATTGGCATTACCTAGCCATGACTCTTCGCCTATTCCTCTTGTGGCGGTCATCTCCCCTTCCTCACTGCGAATAACCACTAACGGTTCTCGCGCTTCAAAAAGTAAACCACGTCCAAGCCGGAACTTCACCAAGCAATTGTCAGCAAAATAATGGGCGCCGGATGATAGCGAATCGGCCTGAAAGCGTGGAACTGCGGAGCCTGAAGCCGGCAAACACAATATGCTGTAGTAAATTAGATATCAGGCACAGCCCACAGTAGGGCGATTGTAGGCGGGGCTTTACTAGACTGTCAATGCTTATGTCAACGACTTACGCATGACTGGAGCAAAGAAAAAGGGGGAACTGTGCTCGTGGACTCAGGAGAGAATCCGAATATCAATCGGCGCTGAAGAAACCGTCTTCCGAATCACCTTCCAGATCTTCATCTTCGTCCTCAGGCTCAAAGTCGTAGCCGCCTATCAGCCAGCAAGCGGTCAGACTGGAACGGCAGTGGCGGTCAATACCTTCCTGCAGTTCTGCAATACGAACGGAGGCCAAGGGAAGATGCATCAATTCGGTATGCATTTCGGTGATTTCGGTGTTCAGGGCCAGAAGTCTGGTTAGCGGGGGGAACCTCAGGCTGCCATCCATAAGGGGGCTACTCCTTGTTGCCTCCCGTCGTCCTCACAGCCTCACTTAGATTTTCATCTTCCGGTTGGCCCGGCTGGCTATTAGCCGGTTCTTTTTTACCCGGTTGGTATTGATCCTCTTCATCTCGATCAGGATGGTTCGGCACTGCAATCGCACTGCTTGAGCCGTTGCGGTTTGGCGCAGGCACCCCTGCGCCTCGGCGGCGGCCTCTGCCTGTACGACGGGGGGGCGGCGGCAAGTCCAGCAGGGGCAATTGATTACCCTCGCGCAGATCGTTCACCACCTTTTCGAAGCTCTCGATCTCTTCGAAATTACGATGAACGCTGGCGAACCGGACGTAGGCCACGCGGTCGATGTCTCGCAGGCGGTCCATAATCGCTGTCCCCAGCATATCGGACGACACCTCGCCACTTCCGTTCTGCTGGAACTCAGCCTCGACCTCATCAACCAACTGTTCTATTTCGCGGGCAGTCACCGGCCTTTTTGCGCAGGCCTTGCGCAGGCCGGAGATCATCTTCTCCCGGCTGAATTCCTCCCTGCGACCATCGCGCTTGGACACCATCAACGGCACCGACTGCACCCGCTCGTGGGTAGTGAACCTACGGTGACAATCTAGGCATTCCCGGCGGCGCCGGATGCCTGCATCGTTCACCCTGGAGTCGGTGACTTTCGAGTTTCTGTCAGAGCAGTACGGGCACCGCATGTTATCGCGCTTGTTCCTGAATAGCCCCCGGTACGACTGAATGTTATGTACACTATTTTGTGCCGCCACGGCTGAACGGTACCATTTCTGGTGCACGGATTCTAATGAAGACATCAGGCCTAGTCAAATACAGGTCGAAGATACGGGCTAAAGAGTGGAGTCCGGGCGGCGAAGCAATGCGCACAAAAAAGAGACCGCCCCTGAATTCAGGGGCGGTCAAAGCAGATTCCCGGCGCCAATGTTGGTTACCGAATTATGTTGGATAAGTGCTGCAGGCTGCCGAGAACATTACTCCAAAAAATGATTTTGTTTTCCGGGTGGGTGGGTCCAGGTGGACCCACCCCGCATTTACTTCATCCAGATCAGCTTGGCCTACTCGATCAACCTAGCCTAGCGGAAGCCGCCCCGCTGCCGGCCGGAGTTGCGGCGGAGGAAGCTGGGAACGTCCAGGTCGTCATCCGACAGAGGCGCGACGTCGGCCAGCAGGCGCTCCAGTTCCTGTTCCCTGATCTGACGGGTCTCGGCCATGATCGGGAAGGCCGCGGCGACCATCGTGATCTTGCACTCGTCTTCAAGTCTCGGGTCCCGGCAGGTGCCGAAGATGATATTGGCCTCGGGGTCAGCAAGGTCCTGGATCACCTGTGCGGCATCCTGGACTTCCTGGAGGGTCAGGCTGGCCCCGCCGGTCATCACGAACAGGATACGCTTGGCCCCGTCCATGCTGATGTCCAGCAACGGGCTCTTGGTGGCCATGCGGGCCGCGTCGATTGCCCGGTTTTCGCCCTTGCCTTTGCCAATGGCCAGCCAGGCAGGACCTGCGCTGCTGAGGATGGTGCGGACATCGGCAAAGTCTACGTTGATTTCGCCGGGTACGGTGATGACTTCGGCGATGGCCTGAATGCCCTGCTGCAGCACCGAGTCGGCGATCTTCAGAGCGTCTTCCCACGTGTAGTCCTGGTGCTCGGTCTCCTGCATGTAAAGCAGGCGGTCATTGGGGATGACTATCAGGGTATCCACGTGGTCCTTCAGCCTGGCTATGCCCTCTTCGGCGTTCTTGCGCCGGGTCGCAGCCTCAAACTGGAAGGGACGGCTGACGACACCCACGGTCAGGGCGCCTGACTCCTTGGCGACCTGGGCCACGACCGGGGATGCGCCGGTGCCAGTACCTCCGCCCATGCCCACTGCCACGAAAACCAGGTCTGCGCCCTCCACTGCCTGGGCGATCTCCGTGCGGCTCTCTTCAGCTGCCTGCCGGCCCAGGTCGGGGTTGGCACCCGCGCCGAGGCCTCGGGTCAGGTTGCTGCCGATGGCGATTCGGTTGGGGACGTCGCAGCGGAACAGGTGCTGCGCGTCGGTGTTGATGGCCCAGTATTCCACCACCGGAAGCTTGTCCTTGTACATTCGGCTGACTGCGTTGGAGCCCCCGCCGCCAACCCCGAACACCTTGATGGAAGGCGCGCCGGCGTTCACTTCCTGGACCATCTCAAAGGTATTTTCCGGTTCTTCCAGGGATTCCCATGCCGCTGAATTACCTGTGGTCATCTCGATTCCTCCCCGCGTGTGTGATATTTTGGATTGGCCTTCTGGGGCCGCCTGATTTGTCCGGTACGGGATATCCCCGTGTGACGGCTGACTACCTAGCCTGCGCCCCGGCATTGCGCCGCATGGGAGCCCTGAACCGCCATCGCCTGGGCTTGGTTTCCTTGGCACCGCCGCCGTTCAATTCCTGGATGCTGTCCTGGTGCTTGATGCCCCACAGGAGCAGGCCCACGGCCGCAGAGAAAGTCGGTTTGCGCAATTCGACCGGCAGACCGGAGATGCCGTACGGGTACCCGATGCGTACAGGTCCTCCGACGGTCTCCTTGACCAACTCCGACAGGCCCACCATCTGCGAGCCGCCGCCTGTGATGACAATGCCGCCGATCGGCCATTCCTGCAGCCCGGCCTGTTTCACACGGGTCAGCGCCATCTTGAGTATCTCGACCATGCGCGCGTTGAGCGGCTCGGCAAGGGCCTTCCTCGGAATAGGACGCTGCCAGTGTTGCTGCATTTCGGGAATTTCAATCTCGTCGTCATCCGTCAACATGTCTGGGTAAACGGTACCGTGGCTGACCTTGATGTCCTCGGCAACGTGGAAAGAGGAGCCCAACGCGGCTGCCAGATCACGGGTCAGGGAATGACCACCCACGGGCAGGACGTCAGAAAACCACGGTGATCCCTGGCGATAGAGGACGATGTCAGTGGTGCCGGCACCGATGTCCAGCAACATCACACCCATCTCCCGCTCGTCGCCAGTAAGGGTGGCCTCGGCGGAAGCGATTCCCTGGAGCACCAGGCTCCTGGCAAACACATCCCTCGACTCCACTGCCTTGATCGTGTTCTGCAGGACAACCGAATCGCCCAGCACCACATGGGAGTCCACCTCGATGTTCTTGCCAGCGAGGCCCAGCGGGTTTCGAACCCCGGACAGGCCATCCACGGTGTACCCCATGGGGATTACGTGAAGTACCTGCTGTCCTTCATCCACCGTCGGGAAGGAACCCCTGAGCATGCTGTCGAGCATCTTGGGGGATATGTCCTCTGCGGTTGCGTGGTTGTCTAGGACTTCCCTTCGGTTGACGCTTGTTATGTGAGAGCCGCTGACGCTCACGTAGACCCCTACGGGGCCCGTTGCTCCGATATAGCGCTGGGCCTCGCCCATGGCAGCCAGAACGCTTGCCCTGACATCTTCGATGTTCTCGACGCGCCCCCGCTGTATGCCCTCGGAAGGCACCACGCCCGTGCCGAAGACCTTCAGGTCGCCCTCGGTTCCCACCCGCGAAACCAGAACCGTGACTTTCGAAGTGCCTATATCTATCGCCGTATAGAATGTGTCTCTCATAGTCTCCTCACCTTCCCACTACGTAGGTCATTCGATCAAAAGACCGGACTGGATTCGCCGCGCCAGGCGCAGCCGTGCGCTCCGGCTGCGGGGGTTAAGAGCGACTTCCTCGCTTGAAGGCCGGATAACCCGGCGGTTTACTATGGCCAAATCCGGAGTCTGCCCGCAGACGCACTGCGGCAAGCCCCGAGGACAGACGCACACTGCGGAACGGTGGCCCAGGAAATTCTTGACAATGCGGTCTTCGAGACTGTGATAACTGATTACCGCCAACCTTCCCCCGGGACGGAGTAAAGTAACAGCCGCTTCCAGGCCAGCCTGCAGATTTTCCAGCTCCCTGTTAACCTCAATCCGAAGTGCCTGGAATACCCTGGTGGCTGGATGAATCCGGTGGGCGCGCCGCCTACCCACTATTCGCTCCACCATGCCCGCCAGTTGACCGGTGTTCCTTATGGGGCTCGCGGCCCGTTCCCTCGTAATGGCGCGAGCAATGGCGCGTGCCCGTGGTTCTTCACCCAGTCGCCGGAACAGGTCTGCCAGTTCAGCCTCGCTGGAGCTGTTGACCAGATCGGCTGCTGTGAGAGCCTGGTCCGGGTCGTAACGCATATCGAGGGGCTCATCGGTCTGAAAGCTCAGGCCGTAGCCGGGATGGTCCACCTGCCGGGACGAAAACCCGAGATCCAGCAGCACTCCATCCATCTGCCGTGCGCCCTCCCGGGCTGACAGCGCCACCATGTCTGCATAGTTGCCCTTTATTGCCCGGAAACGGGGGCCAAATGCTTGCAGGCGCCGGGCGGCTTGGGTTACCGTCCGTCCATCGAGATCGATCCCCAGAATCAAGCCCGGACCGCCTTGACCGCTTCCCCCTGCTGCCTGTCCTGCCTCGGCGTCGCCTGTTACCGGCTGCGACTGAAGGATGGCCAGGGAGTGTCCACCGTCTCCCAGGGTGCCGTCGAGATATACTCCTCCAGCGAAAATGGAAAGTCCGTCTACCACCTGCTCAACCAACACTGGCAGATGAAACTCCGAGGGAGGCATACTGGCGTCTCCAGATTCGGGACTCATAGTCCCGTTCCAGACGGCGTCCGTTGCGGCGTCAAAAGTGATGCTCGGAGACAGAACCAATTTCTCACCAGCTCTCCGCCTCGCCCGGCAGAGTCGAGTTAACATTTTCTATCGGGCAGCCAATGAAGGCGGACCCGAAACAAGGCTTCAATGAACTTACCAATCTGCACTATCAATTGTCAACCAAAATTTAAGATTTTTTTGAATTATTTTTTGTATTTATGATTAATAGACTCCGAGTCTGGCTTTATGACGCAAAAGCAGGGTCCTTCCAGTGCAAGGGTCATCCCCGGTGCCAAGCGGGAACTGCAGCGGTCCTTATTGGGCCCGTTTCCTCATGAACGCAGGCCCGTTTTAACAATTCTGCCGGGTCTATACCATGATTCCCGAACCACCCCGTCAATTCCATGAAAGCAGGGAATCCAACGGCCGGGAAACCCGGTGAATCTGCAGGTCGGATACATCTCAAACCTGGGAATCCAGATGGAGTCGAGAGTAGCGAACCCCGGATTCCCACGAAAGCGGTAAAGGAGAACGTGTCAGGGGATGATTTAACTAAAACGCGATTGCCCTGGCCATCAGCCGAACATCCTTTTGTGGCAACCTTGACTGTGCTATACTTTTGCATTCCACCGAATGACTCGGTAAACGCGCGCGCCCGTGAAAAAAGGCGCGCAACAAGTGCAAATGCAGAGGGCAGCCGGTGCTAGTTACGCGGGAATCGGATAGTTCAATCGAGATCACACTCAACATTTCTATGGATACCAACGACGAAGAGCCGTTTCTGAATCGATCCTACCGCAGGCTGGCCGGTCGTGTCAGAATCCCGGGATTTCGTCCTGGGAAAGCACCTCGGTCGATCGTCGAGAGCCACCTGGGCAGGGCGACGCTGGTTCAGGAAGCTTTGGAGTTCATGATCCCGGAGTCCTTGGACCAGGTGCTTCGAGAGCAGGAAATCCGTGCTTTCGCTGAACCCCAGTTGGAAGTCTTGGATCTTGAACCCGTCTCATTCAAGGCGGTTGTTCCTCTGGAACCGGAGGTCGATCTTGGAGAGTTCCGCTCCGTCCGGGTGGAGGCACCTCCGGTGGAAATCGGCCAGGAAGATGTGGACCGGGTGCTGGAAAGCCTTCGATACGAGAGCGCTCCCTGGGAGCCAGTGGACCGCCCCGTAGCGTTTGGTGACCTTGTAACTATCAATGTTACTGGAAGCATCGCCGGAGAGGATGCGATTAACGACGAAGGCGTTGATTACATCCCCAATATGGAAAACGATCTTCCCCTTCCGGGCTTTTCCGTTTACCTCGAGGGAATGACCGAGGGGCAGCAAAAGGATTTCTCACTGCCAGTGCCTGACGACTACCCACAGGAAAACTACGCGGGCAAGGAATGCAACTTCCATGTGGAAGTGGTGTCGGTCAAGGAGAAAATGCTCCCGGAGCTGGACGATGAGTTCTCCAAAGGTGTCCGCGAAGGTTTCGAGAACATGGAGGCCCTGTCGGAACACATCCGGCAGCGGCTGACCGAGGAGGGTGAAGCCACCGCGCAACGGGAAATGGAGCGAAATGTCCTGGACGAAGTAAAGAAGCTCGCCAATATCCAGGCGTCCGAGCTGATTTACCAGCGCGAGATGGAATCCATCCGGGAAGAGCACGAACGAACACTGCGGAATCAGCGCCTTGACATGGATACCTACCTCCGGTTCATCGGCCAGACGGAAGAGGAATGGGCCGACCAGTTGCGGCCCCAGGCAGAGGACCGTCTGGCAACGTTCCTGGTAATGCGCAAACTGGCAGAACAGGAAAGTATTGAGGTGAATCCGAAGGACATCGATGCGGAAATCGATCGTCTGACCGAAAATTCGGCCGAGGAAACGGTAGCGAGTCTGCGGCGGGTCCTGAATTCCGAGGAATCCCGCGAGTCCATCAGATCTTCCCTGCTTAGTCGCAAGGTAATGGCACACCTGGTGGAAATTGCTCGCAGCAACGGCGAGTCCACAGCGGCCGACGGCCCGGGAGGCGACAGCGGCGTGGGCGTCGAGGAACCGGATGAATCACCGGGCGCAGAGGCCACCGCAGATGTGGAACCTGCCTCGGAGGTAGCCGATGCCGCAGACGACGCTCCCAGCGAGGGAGAGCAATCAGATGAATAGCGACCCTGCCTGGAACGGACTCTACGTTCCACAAGCGATCATACCTACGGTTATAGAAAGCAGCCCTCGCGGTGATAGGGCTTTCGACATCTATTCCCTGTTGCTGCGGGAGCGGATCGTCTTCCTGAACACCCCCATCAACGACCGAGTCGCCAACACCATAATCGCACAGCTACTGTTCCTCGAGCGGGAGGACCCTGATCGCGATATCAATTTGTACATCTCCAGCCCTGGGGGAGTTATCCGTTCGGGCCTAGCGATCTACGACACGATGCACCTGATCGGCCCCGACGTGGCCACCATCTGCATGGGAATGGCTGCCAGCATGGCCTCGTTCATCCTGGCCGGCGGCGCCAAGGGGAAGCGATTCGCCCTGCCCAATTCGACTATTCACACCCACCAGGCAATGGGCGGCGCGCAGGGTCAGGCAACCGACATAGAAATCGCTGCCAGAGAGATCATCCGGCTGGAGCGCCAGTTAAACACAATTCTGGCGGAAAACACCGGGCAGCCGTACGATAGGGTAGCCCAGGACTCCAGCCGCGATTTTTATCTCACCGCAGAGGCGGCACTGGAGTACGGCTGGATCGACGAGATTCTCAAGCCCAAAAAACAGGACGCAAAGAGCGAATAATCGCCGTCCGCTGCTCTGCAGTCGGATTACCCAGGAATACAGAAAGGAGACTGTCCAAATGCCAGACACACCCCGGAATAACGGACTATTCGTCCCTCAAAGCATCATCCCTATGGTCATCGAGACCAGCCCTCGGGGTGAAAGAGCATTTGACATCTATTCTCTGCTCCTGAAAGAGCGGATCGTATTTCTAAACACCCCGATAAACGACCAGATCGCCAACATCGTAATCGCCCAGTTGCTGTTCCTTGAACGGGAAGACCCGGACCGGGACATCAACCTCTACATCAGCAGCCCTGGTGGTGTGGTCAGTTCGGGCCTTGCTATCTACGACACGATGCAGCTGATCTCGCCGGACGTATCCACCATCTGTTTGGGCATGGCGGCCAGCATGGCCACTCTGCTCCTTTCCGGTGGCACCAAGGGCAAGCGTTACGCCCTTCCTAACTCCACCATCCACATGCATCAGCCGCTGGGCGGCGCCCAGGGCCAGGCGTCAGACATCGAGATTGCCGCGCGCGAGATCATTCGCCTCCAGGAGAAACTTCGCCAGATGCTGGCCGAAAACACTGGCCAGCCCTACGACAAGGTCGCCGTCGACACGGACAGGGACTACTACCTGACCGCCGAACATGCCGTCGAATATGGACTAATCGACGAAATACTCGGCGCCAAGAAAGCAGATGCGGAAGAGGCCAAGGAAAGCGCCTAAGGGCAGATGAGCGGATCAGCAGGTACAAGGGCAAGCCAGGTTGTGATGCTGAGTGTGAGGGATTGACCGTTGACTACTGACCGTAATACTCCCAGATCGGTGCAATGTTCATTTTGCGACAGGCCCCAGCCGAAGTCTGATATTCTCCTCTCCAGCGAAGGGCAGGCTGCTGTCTGCTTTTCATGCGTGCGCACTCTCGCTGAGGTGGTGGCAGAGGAAGATGGCCTGACGCCACCGCCACCCCTTCGCCGCATAGCGCCCCGGGAGATATACGCCAACCTGGACGCCTATGTCATAGGCCAGGAACGGGCCAAGAAGATCCTCAGCGTCGCGGTCTACAACCACTACAAGCGCATTCGCAGTGGCCTGCGTTCCACGTCGGTAGAAATTCAGAAGACGAACATACTGCTCATCGGACCCACGGGCTGCGGCAAGACACTGCTGGCAGAAACACTGGCCCGCACACTGGACATTCCCTTCGCTGTCTGTGACGCCACCTCTCTGACGGAGTCGGGCTACGTTGGTGAAGACGTGGAGAATATTCTCCTGCGTTTGATCCAGGCGGCTGACTGGGATATTCCCCGGGCCGAGCACGGCATCATTTACATAGACGAGGTGGACAAGATTGCCCGCAAGGAGGGCATAAACCGTTCCATTACGAGAGATGTCTCCGGCGAAGGCGTGCAACAGGAGTTGCTGAAAATCATTGAGGGATGCGTCGCCAACGTACCTCCCCAGGGTGGACGCAAGCACCCACACCAGGAATTTCTGCAGATCAATACCAGCAACATCCTCTTCATCTGCGGCGGGGCGTTCGACGGCCTCGAACAGGTGGTTGAGAAGCGAGTCAACTCAAGCACCAATAGGCTTGGCTTCCTGGCCGGGGGCCGCAACGAACAGCCGTTGGCTGGGTGGACCGAAGGCGGCGTTACTCCCGACGATCTTCTGGAGTTCGGCTTCATTCCGGAGATGGTCGGCAGATTACCGGTCACCGTAACGCTTGAGTCACTGGATAAAGACTCTCTGGTCCGAGTGCTGACTGAACCCAGAAACGCCATAGTCAAGCAATATCAGCAGCTCTTTCAGATGGATGGCGTCGAACTGGAGTTCACGCATTCCGCGCTGGCGGCAGCCGCGGAACGTGCATTGGAACACAGAACGGGGGCGCGGTACTTGAGATACGTGATCGAGGATACGCTGCTCGACGTGATGTACGACCTGCCTTCCCTCACCGGCGTGTCCCGTTGCGTTGTTGACCGGGACAGCATCGAGAGGATGTCAGCGCCCCGGCTTCTGGACAACTCCGGTGACGAACTGTTGCTGCCCCCTGAACCAATGCGGAAGTCGGCCTGACTCTCCTCTACATTACCGGAATGGGCTTAGCTCCGCTGCTCCCGTAAAACTAACGGGACGCACTCACCCTCACCCTCCCACGGAGGAACAGGGGAATAGTCACACTCTCTAAGAGGGTGTGTGGCAAAGTGTAATCAGGTTGACTTGAGCCTTTTGAGCATCAGGTGGACCATCGCTATATGAACCCAGGTCTCACCGGTTTCTGGCAGTTCCTCATAGTCCTTGCTGAGCCGTCGGCACCGGCTGAGCCAGGCCAGCGTGCGTTCAACCACCCATCTGCGAGGCAGCACCTCGAACTGGTGGCTGTCCGGTCTCCGGCGCACCACCTTCAGCAGCCATCCTCCATTCTCCCAAGCCCACGCCACCAGCCGACCGGCATAGGCCGCATCAGCCCAGATGACTTGAAGCCTGGGGAACCGGCCCAGCAGCCTGGCCAGCACCAGTCTGGCCCCGTCCCGGTCTTGGATGTTGGCGGCGTGAATGACCACGGCCAAGAGCAGCCCAGTGGTGTCCACTACGATGTGGCACTTGCGCCCGGACACCTTTTTGCCGGCGTCGTAGCCGCGAGGCCCCCTTTTTCCGTTGTCTTCACCGATTGCCTGTCGATGATTGCCCCGCTGGGAGTAGCATCCCGTCCCTCGCTCTCCCGGACCATGGGACGCAGTGCCTCCAAAACCCGCTCCCAAGTGCCGTCCTTGCGCCATTTGCGGAAGTACCACCAGACCGTGCCCCAAGGGGGCAGGTCGTGGGGCATCATTCGCCAGCAAATACCGCCACGCAACACGTACAGGATGCCGTTCACCACCTCCCGCAGGGGCACGGTTCTGGGATGTCCCCTGAGTGAAACCGTGGGTAACAGGGGTTCCAGCAAGCCCCACTGGGCATCGGTCAAATCAGTGGGATACGTTCTTCGATCCATACCCCAAAGTTACAGACTACCCGCAAACCACACCAAGCTGCTCTAATGCAAGTTTCGACAATTGCCACACGCCCTCTAAGAGGGTGTGTGGCAAAGTGTAATCAGGTTGGTTTGAGCCTTTTGAGCATCAGGTGGACCATCGCTATATGAACCCAGGTCTCACCGGTTTCTGGCAGTTCCTCATAGTCCTTGCTGAGCCGTCGGCACCGGCTGAGCCAGGCCAGCGTGCGTTCAACCACCCATCTGCGAGGCAGCACCTCGAACTGGTGGCTGTCCGGTCTCCGGCGCACCACCTTCAGCAGCCATCCTCCATTCTCCCAAGCCCACGCCACCAGCCGACCGGCATAGGCCGCATCAGCCCAGATGACTTGAAGCCTGGGGAACCGGCCCAGCAGCCTGGCCAGCACCAGTCTGGCCCCGTCCCGGTCTTGGATGTTGGCGGCGTGAATGACCACGGCCAAGAGCAGCCCAGTGGTGTCCACTACGATGTGGCACTTGCGCCCGGACACCTTTTTGCCGGCGTCGTAGCCGCGAGGCCCCCTTTTTCCGTTGTCTTCACCGATTGCCTGTCGATGATTGCCCCGCCGGGAGTGGCATCCCGTCCCTCGCTCTCCCGGACCATGGGACGCAGTGCCTCCAAAACCCGCTCCCAAGTGCCGTCCTTGCGCCATTTCCGGAAGTACCACCAGACCGTGCCCCAAGGGGGCAGGTCGTGGGGCATCATTCGCCAGGAAATACCGCCACGCAACACGTATAGGATACCGTTCACCACCTCCCGCAGGTGCACGGTTCGGGGATGTCCCCTGGGCGAAGCTGTGGGTAACAGGGGTTCCAGCAAGCCCCATTGGGCATCGGTCAAATCAGTGGGATACGTTCTTCGATCCATACCCCAAAGCTACAGACTACCCGCAAACTACACCAAGCTGCTCCAATGCAAGTTTCGACAATTGTCACACACCCTCTTAGAGATTGACCCTTCCGCCTCCGTATCAATCACACGTCCCGCCGCATCCCATCCTCGATTCGTTGGTCCAGGCACAGACCGCCGTAGCCTAACGGGTCGTATCGGTGCCCCACTGCCAGCGACACCTCAGCGCCTGCGGATGCAACGTCCAGGACTATTTCACCGAGGCTTAGCGCCCGGAGTGTTTCCAGCAGCAGGTACGGCTCCCTGCGGTACTGCTCTGAGCGGATGAGCCGGAACAGTTCATATTCCTCCCCCTGACCCCGTCTGATCCCCGAGAGGTCGGCCGTTGCCAGATGACGCCAGTGGGGCTCCAGGTCAGGCGTCATCAGTGGAACGGTGACGTAGGAAACCAGCGGACCCCGGTCCACCTCCTCCGTGGCAAGGTGCGTCATCGCACCTGTTATGTGCGCTCGCTGCTCAATGAGCTGCCAAACAACGTCCTGCCAGGTTCCGATGGGCCCGTCAGGCAGAGCCGGGTGCAGATTAAGCAGCGGATAGGAGCGGCAAAGGGCGGAACTGGCTATGAGCATGTATCCGGCCAGCACGCAGATGTCAGGCTCCCGGCCCGACAGCAACTCCAGAACCTCAGCGTCGTACTCGGCACGGTGGTCAGCGAAGCGTCCACTAGAACGACGCCGGAAATCCGCAGAAGAATGCGTTATCAGCGGGGTTTCGAATTCTGCAACCAGCCTGAAGTATTCGTCGGAACCCTGCGCTTCGCCTGGCGCGCGGTTGCTGAAGACAAACTCGATGCGAGCGTCAATTCCCTCGGAGGCCAGGTGCTCGGTGACAAATCGGAGGAGGCCGCGGGAACCCTCTCCCCGTCCGGTGGAAAACCATCCGATCCTCAGCATGATCAGAGCACCAGCTTTCGCAATTTGGCGTATACCGGGGCCAACAGCAGTAGAGGGCTGGGACGGCGGCCAACGCAGATACCTGCACGGATGGCCCGCATCAGTCCCTCCGGCGTTGCATCCAGATCGCCAGCCGGTACCTCCGTGTAGGTGCGCCCCAGCTCAAGGGCAGAATGGGAGTCGCTGCACGCAACGACGGGCAAAGAATACTCCGCGGCAAAATCGATGCCCCGAGAGTTGTCCCGGGGCAGTAACGTGTGCGCGTTGTATCCTTCGAGGAAATCCACCCACGGCACAATCTCCCGCAGGGCTTGGGGCCCCAAGGCCGTCGGACGTATCCGGTCAAAGGGATGCGGGATGCCGACCAGTCCGCCCTGGTCCTTCACCCTTTTTACCGTTTCGACGGGAGTCAGCCGCGACGGCACCGGTTTCTCCAGGAACAGGCCGATTATGTCGCCTTTGGAAGACTTTATTTCCTCGCCAACTATCACCGGAAAGCCTGCCGCAGTTTCCCGTGCCTCCCAACCGCCACGGATATTATCATGGTCCGTGATCGCAACCAGTCCGAGGCCGGAGTCCCGGCAACGCTGCAACACCGATGAAACCGGAGCCGCCGAGTCGTGGGAAAATCTGGTGTGGACGTGCAGGTCGATTCGCACCGTGGCTGCGGCTACTGTCATTCAGGCCCAACCACGCCCGGGACAATCAGCTCGAGACTAGAAGGGGAGCTCATCCTCATCGTCGCTGACTTCGTCGTAGGGTGCTTCATCAAGATACGGCGGCTCTATATCATCATGTGCAGGAGCCACCACCGCGGAACGCTGGTAGCTTTCTCGGAGAGTGGTGATTTCCAGCTCAGCAGAATCCAGCAGTTGGTTGCAACGTTGTACCAGTTTCATGCCTTGCTCAAACTGCGCCGTCGCATCGCCCAGAGTCAGGCCGCCAGCCTCCATTTTCTCTGATATTTCGGCAAGCGTGCGGAAGGCCTCCTCGAAGCTCAGCTCCTCAGGGCTGGCCGAGGCATCAGCATTGCCGGCATCACTGGAGGACATATTCAGAGGCTCCAAACGACGAAGATAGTAGACGGTCAGTCAAACGGGTTTCAGCTATTCGAGCAGGAAATACTAAAGCAGCAACGCAGAGGCGGGCGGCTGGGCCTCCTTGGATTTTCGCTTGCGCTTCGGCTCCGGATCCGATAGCTCCCGGACGTTGGATACGGCGGCCTTGCCCATGCCTGCCGCGCCCGCAACCGCTGGCACCTCTCCGTCAGTTACGGTGATCCGAAGTTCATCGCCCGGACTGGTCTGGGACGCACTGGTGAGCGCCTTTCCGGTACTCACCAATTCCACGACAGCAAAGCCCCGCAGCAGTGTGGCCCTCGGATCCAGCCCCCGCAGTCGCTGCTGCAGACCGTCCACCTCCAGTCGCCGTTGCTTTCCCAGGGACGCCACCGTGCCACCGGCGATGCGCGACAGGTCGTCAATCCGCCGCCGCAGGGTCGAAATGTCCGGCAGTCCTGCCTCCATCCGGCGGCGCAGCCGCTCGATGCCCGCCCGTTCCTGATGCAACTGCCCGGCAAGGTTGCGGTCCATGCGCTGGAAAAAGTTCGTTACCGTGGCGCGAAGATCACGAACGTCCGGGGCGATCAATTCCGCAGCCGCCGAGGGCGTGGGTGCGCGCACGTCGGCCACATAGTCGGCGATGGTCTCGTCTGTCTCATGTCCAACACCGCTGACCACCGGTGTCCCGCAGGCGTATATGGCGCGGGCCACTGCCTCCTCATTGAACGGCCACAGGTCCTCCAGCGAACCTCCTCCCCGCGCCACGATGATGACATCACAATCGCCGTCGCGGTCGAGAAGCTCCAGGGCAGCGGCTATGCTGGCGGCCGCCCCATCACCCTGCACCTGCGTGGGAGAAAGCACGAGCCTGGCAAGGGGATAGCGTCGGCTGAGCACGTTCTGGATATCGTGGTAAACGGCTCCCGTAGGAGATGTGACCACGCCGACAACCTTCGGAAATACTGGAAGCGGGCGTTTTCGGCCTGGGTCAAACAGGCCCTCAGCGGCCAGTTTCTGCTTGAGCCGCTCAAGTTCCAGGGCCAACTCTCCCAAACCCAGCGGGGCCACCACGTCGACCATGATGTTGAGGGTGCCGCGGGGTTCGTAGAAGGATACCCGGCCGTGGGCAGTCACCTGCTCGCCATTGGACAGCAGATTGATGCCCCGTTGGCTACGGAACATGACTGCCTGGAGCACGGCTTGACGGTCTTTGAGGTTGAAGTATGCGTGGCCCGAGGATGCAACGCTCAGGTTGGAAACCTCGCCTTCGATCCACAGGTCCGCCAGGTGCGGGTCCGATTCCAGCTCGTCACGGATGTAGGTGGCAACCTGGCTTACCGTGTAGGTTGGCACGACCTCAGCTTACTCGCTCGGTGTAGGCTCCCGTGCGAGTGTCTATTCGCACGATTGTGCCCGGCGTGATGAACATTGGGACGTTTACACGCAGACCAGTCTCCATGGTCGCAGGCTTATTGCCGCCCTGGGCTGTGTCGCCTCGGAAGGACGGCGCCGTCTCTTTTACCTCGAGTTCAACGTGGATCGGCAGAGTAACGCTGATGGCCACTCCATTGTAGAACACCACCTCAACATTGGCGTTCTCTTTAAGATAGCCCAGGGACTCGCCAATGATTTCAGCGGTGAGTTCGTACTGGTCAAATGACTCCTGGTCCAGGAAATAGTAGAACTCGCCGTCGGTATACAGATACTGCGTCGGGCGGTTGTCGATATCGGCAACGGTGAAGCCGGTGTCGTAGCGCTGGAAGGTACGTTCCACGACGGTACCACTGAGCAGGTTCTTCATCTTGATGCGCGTTACGGGGGCTCGCTGCTGCATCTTGTGGCGCTCATAGTCCATCACCATCCACGGCGCACCATCCAACTCTATGACCAGACCACGGTTGAGATCGCTGAAGTTTATGCTCATGCAGACCGCCTGTCAGTTTTCGTCCGGCAAGGCCCGGCGGGGGAGCACGGTAGTGTTCCCCCAGGTATTTCGTTACTTTGAAGCTTTGCTCAGGGGAGTCGCGCCATTTTCCCCGAGGATGACGATGTCCTCGATGCGCACGCCGCCCCATCCCGAGAGGTAGATTCCCGGTTCAACAGTGAATACGGAATTAACGTCCAGGGGGTCCTCCGAGCGGGGGCTAACCCTTGGTATTTCGTGGACCGCGAGACCCACCCCATGACCCAGGCTGTGGCCGAAATTATCGCCATATCCCGCGTCGGCGATGACATCACGAGCCAACTTGTCTGCCTCCTCACCGTTCATGCCGGTCCGCACGTCCCTGATGGCAGTGAGTTGCGCGTCCAGAACGATGTTGTAGATCCTCAGGAACATCTCGTCCGGCTCGCCAACAACCACGGTCCGGGTGATATCGGAACAGTAGCCGCCGACCTTGGCGCCCATGTCGATGACGATCGGCTCGCCGCGCTGAATGACCTTGTCGGTGGGCATGTGGTGGGCCATGGCTCCGTTCGGCCCGGCAGCCACGATGGTGTCGAAGCTGATGCCGTCGGCTCCAGCATCCCGCATGGCCATCTCCATCCGCCAGGCGACCTCCCGCTCGGTCATGCCCTCGGCGATGGCGGGACACACCTTTTCCATGGCTATGTCCGAAGCGTCGATGGCCCTCTGCAGCATCACCAGCTCATCCGAGTCCTTGAAACTCCGCTGGTCGTCGGTCAGGTCGGAGAAGGGGACCAGTTCGATCCCGGAGACATCCGAATCTTCGGTAATGGCTTTCATCAGGCTGTTATAGATCGCCACGGTCATGGCCTGGCTCTCGATTCCCACTCGCTTGGCGCCAGACTCTTTCAACTGCATGAGGAGCCAGTCCCAGCCAGGCTTGGTCTGTTCAACTCTGAAGTGTGTCGCCTGGGTCGTGGCCTGTTCCGTGTACCGGAAGTCGGTGGCCAGGTGCGCCCGCTCATCCGTGATGAACAGGTATCCTGCCGAACCAGAAAAACCGGACAAATAGCGCCGGTTTTCGGCTCCGGAAACCAGAACGGCATCAACTTCCCGTTCGGGCAATTTGGCGACGAAAGTGGCCAGTCGCGATTGCATCATTGGGACTCTTCCTCCACCTGAGCGGCCAGTATTTCCAAAGCCGCAGTATAGCTTCTCCACCCAAAGCCCGCAATTTGGCCCCGGGCGATATCGGACAGAACAGAGTGCCGCCGCCACGCGTCCCGGGCCAGCGGGTTGCTGAGGTGCACCTCAATGAACGGCAGCCGGCAGTCGATCAGAGCGTCCTTCAGGGTCAGGCCGTAATGAGTGAGGGCGCCCCCATTTACGATCAGGCCATTGATTCGACCCCAGTTCTGCTGGATGCAGTCAACAAGGGCGCCTTCGTGGTTGGACTGAAAAAACTCAACTTCCACACCCAGCCGTTTGGCGACAGTCCTGATCTCCTCATTCACCTCGTCCAGCGTCTTGACGCCGTAATAACCGGCGTCCCGGCGTCCCAGCATGTTGATGTTGGGGCCGTTCAGAACAAGAAAGCGAGCCATTAACCGCCTACTCCTCCTCTTCCGATTCGGCAGGAGTGGGCGCGGCGGCAGCCGAAGGCTCGTCGGCCCGTGGGTGATGGGACAGGTATGCGTGAAGCGCCTCAGCCTTGGTAACGTGGGTGTAGATCTGGGTGGTCTGGGGACTGGAATGCCCGAGTAATTCCTGGATCACCCGCAGGTCGGCGCCGCCTTCCAGCATATGCGTGGCGTAGGTATGGCGCAGGGTGTGTGGATGCACATCGTCTCTGGCTCCCGCCGCGATGCCGTACTTGCGCACTACGCTCTCGATGCTGCGGCGTGAGAGCCGCTGTCCATAACGGTTCAGGAACAGGGCCTCTGTCTTGTCGCCGGGCGCAGCTTCATCGTCCAGTTCAGGCCGGGTCTCGTTCAGGTAGCGCATCAGCGCATCTTCGGCAGGCTGGCCGTACAGCGTTTCCCGCTCCTTGTCCCCCTTGCCGCGCACAAGGATGGAACGCTGTCCGAAATTGATGTCCGGGACGTTCATGCCGTGGATTTCGGCCAACCGCACGCCGCAGGCATACAGCAACTCCAGTATGGCCTTGTCGCGAACGCCCATCGTCGTTGAGTCGTCGGGGGCGTCCAGCAGCCGCTCTGCCTCGCGGTGGCCCAGGAAAGTGGGCAGACGTTTTTCCGTTTTCAGCCGGAAGCTTCTACCAGATGGAACCGGCGTAGACTGAAACATTCCTTCCTGAACCAGGAAGAGGTAGAAGGACCGCACTACCGTCAGTTTGCGGACCACGCTTACCCGTTCGTATCCCCTGCCACCCTCGCGCTCAGGTGTGGCGAGCCACGCTAGGTACCCTCTCAGTGTGCTGCGGTCCATGTCCCGGAGGTTCAGGCCTTCCTTCCAGAGGTACTCGCGAAAGGCCTGCAGGTCAGCCATGTATACCCGTTCCGTATTTTCAGAAAGTCCACGTTGCCCCCGCAGGTAAGCCGGGAAGCGTTCGCGACAGGCATCGAACTCGGCGACATTCTGCGGAATGCCTTCCCCGGTGGGGACATCCGATACGGGGCTAGTCGCCAACAGCAACCATCTCCTCGGACGGAGCCTGTCCCGGCGTGTTGGCTGCTCCCTCCTGGTTAGGTCCATCCTGGCTCGCTGCGTCCTGGCTCGCTGCGTCCTGGGATACTGCCTCCTGCCAACTGCAGGAGGTGCAGGCCACCGTCGTGCGGTTGTGCTGCACCATCAGCTTTCCGCATTCGGGACACGGGTTGGGCACCGGCTTGCGGTTCATGATGAATTCACAGGCTGGATAGCGTGCGCATCCCCAGAAGGGACGGCCACCGCGCCCGCGAGCGCGCCGCTCCACCAGGTCACCTCCGCAGTCCGGGCAAACAACACCGATCTTGTTGAGGATGGGCTTGGTGCCCTTGCAGTCGGGGTACCCCGTGCAGGACATGAACCGCCCAAAGCGTCCGATCTTGATGACCATTGGCTTTGCGCAGTCGTCGCAGACCTCGTCGGTTTCCTCCTCCAGCTTCACCCGCGGCATGGACTCGGTCGCGTTTTCCATAGCCTTCTGGAAAGGCTCATAGAACTCCCCCAGCATCGGGACCCATCCACGCTCGCCCCGGGAAACCGCGTCCAGCTCCTCCTCCATTCCCGCCGTGAAATCCAGGTTCATAACGTCGGGAAAGTACTCCTTCAACAGGTCAGTCAGAGTCAACCCCAAGGTGGTGGGGAAAAGGCGGCCCTGCTTCCGTTCCACGTAATACCGGGCCAGCAAGGTACCAATGGTGGGCGCGTAGGTGCTGGGGCGGCCGATGCCCCGCTCCTCCATCGCCTTGATCAACGTGGCCTCAGAGAACCGGGGGGGCGGTTCCGTAAAGTGCTGATTTGCCGACAGTCCCTGGCAGTCCAGCGGGTCACCCGACTCCAGCCGAGGCAGGTTCTTGGCATCGTCGGCATCTGTGTTTTCGTCTCGTCCCTCCAGATAGACGGAGCGGAACCCGGCGAACTTGAGCACCGATCCCGTGGCCCGGAAAACGTAAGTATTTCCAGAGTCCCGGCAGGCCGCATCGATATCCACCGTGGTCGCTTCGGATACGGCGTCTGCCATCTGGCTTGCCAGCATGCGTTCCCATACCAGGGTGTAAAGCCGCAACTGCTCGGAGTTCAGATAGGGCTTGAGCGATGCAGGATCCCGATGGATCGACGTAGGGCGAATGGCCTCATGGGCCTCCTGCGCAGCCTTGGAGCGGCGGGTGTATACCCGAGGCTTTTCAGGTCGGAATTCCTTGCCGTACCGGCTGGCAATGTAGTCCCTCGTCTCGGAAACTGCCGAGGCGGCCACCTGAGTCGAGTCGGTGCGCATATATGTGATCAGGCCCATAGATCCACCGCCACCC
The DNA here is from genome assembly GCA_965261885.1 of Dehalococcoidia bacterium. Taxonomy (GTDB): domain Bacteria; phylum Chloroflexota; class Dehalococcoidia; order Lucifugimonadales; family UBA3495; genus VXOI01. The sequence continues at coordinate 229,240 of CBDHDY010000011.1, read as the reverse complement.
GCGTCCAGGCCCTCATACAGCTGCTGGGCCACCGACATGGTGCGCTGCGAAGTGAACCGCAGCTTGCGACCTGCCTCCTGCTGCATGGTGCTGGTGGTAAAGGGCGCTGCCGGGCGCTGCCGGACGTCGCGCTTGTTCACCTCGCTGACGGCATATTTGGCCTCCACCAGTTCGGCCTCATAGCGGTGGGCGTCCTCTTCCTTCGATATGTTCAGACGGCCCTTCTGCCCCTTGGCGGACCTAAGCTGGGCAGAGAACTCCGTCTTCTGTTCCTCCTTGCGCAGCTTTACATCTATGGTCCACGACTCCACTGCTATGAATGCGTCGATCTCCCGCTCACGGTCGACCACCATGCGCAGGGCCACAGATTGCACTCGGCCCGCGGACACTCCGCGCTGCACACGCTTGCGGAGCAGAGGGCTGATCTGGTAGCCCACCAAGCGGTCGAGAATGCGACGCGCCTGCTGAGCGTTTACCAGTTGCATGTCAATTTCGCGGGGGTGGCTGAACGCCTCCTGCACCGCGTCCTTGGTAATCTCGTGGAATACGACGCGTTTCGGCGGTGTCTGCCGGTTTTCCCAGGCTGCAGCCTCCTGCAGATGCCACGATATCGCCTCGCCTTCCCGGTCGGGGTCGGTTGCGAGGAAAATGTCCTTGGCGTCGTGGCCCGCAGCTTTGAGTTGACTTACAAGGTCCTTTTTGTCCTTCACGACCTCATAAAGGGGGGCAAAGTCATCCTCGATGTTCACGCCGAAGCGCCACTGGGGCAGGTCCCGGACATGTCCCTGTGAGGCGGCCACTACGTAGCCATTGCCAAGGATCTGTCCGACTGTTCGGGCCTTGGCAGGTGACTCAACGATGACCAGATCTTTGCCCTTCGACTTGATCGGGGCAACCTTGCTGGAAGTTCGTCCACCTTTCCCGGATGTCCGTGACGCCGCCTTGCCGCCCTTCGACGCGGTCGTTCCCCTGCTCTTGCTCGCAGTTTCCTTCGTAGCGGCCGCCGTTTTTCCGGCAGCGGTTGTTGAAGCAGGTTTCCTGGCTGCGGATGTTGAAGTCGTTTTCTTTTCCGCGATTCCTGTCGATGCCTTTTTCCGCGACGGCTTGTTTTCGGTTCCTACAGACTTAGCTGCCATACACCACCTCCATACAGGAGGCGCGGACATAGTGCATGGCGCCAACCTGGTTTACTTTTCCCTTTAGTTCCAACAAAGTCAACATACTGGTTATCGTTGCTATCGATATCCCGGATTGCCTGCAGAGATCGTCCACGTGAACCGGCTCGCCGGAAAGGTGCGCCACCAAGGACGCCTCGTCTGCATCCAGGCCTTCCAGGTCTTCTTCCTTCTTAATTTGGTTTACTGCAATTTCCTGTGGGTTTTGAAGTACCGCCCGATGGGCAGCACCCGCCGGAATCTCCGGGAGTTTCAATTCTTCCAGAACGTCGGTGTATTCCGCAACGAGTTTAGCACCCTCTTTGATCATTTGGTTGGTGAACTTGCTTGCCGGTGAGAAGATACTGCCAGGCACGCAGAACACTTCGCGGTCCTGTTCGAGGGCCTGTTGCACCGTCCATCGGGTACCACTTCCCTCCCCTGCCTCCACCACCAGCGTGCCCAGTGTCATTCCGCTGATCAAGCGGTTGCGGCGGGGAAAGTTCCGGGCATCGGGCCGCACGCCCAGCCTGTGTTCGCTGACCACTGCGCCCCGCTCCTGTATCTGCCGGAACAGGCCGGCGTGCTCGCGGGGGTAGACGGTGTCCAATCCCCCTGCCACGACAGCAATGGTCCTGCCTCCACATTCCAGTGCGGCGCGGTGAGACACGCCGTCGATTCCAAGAGCCAGGCCACTGACGATGGTGATCCCGGCCGAGGCCAGGTCGCGGCTCAAGGTTGTGGCTGCCTCCTTTCCGTAGGAGGTCGGATTCCGGGTACCCACCACGGCCACCGAGATCTGGTCCCCTGGAAGCAATTCACCCAGATAATACAGCACCTGAGGGGGATCGTGGATTTCTTTGAGCCGTGAAGGGTAGTCCTCACAATTCCAGTTGCTGGTTTTCACCCCGGCCCGGACCAGTGCCTCCATCCCTTCATCGGGGTCGGTACCCTGTCGCGCCAACGCGACTTCCTGCGCAGTGCGCGAGTCCAGACCGGCCTCCCGCAACTGCGACACACCGGCCCGCCAGGCGTCCTCCATCGTCCCGAAGTACGATTCCAAGCGACGAAGCCGTGCCGACCCAAGGTGAGGGATACCGCTCAGGGCAACCCAGTATTTGAGGTCATTCATGCCGCCGATTCTAGCACAGGGCAAAAAAGCCCAACAATCGGGCTGGCGTCACTTGGCGCCACCACGGTCCGAATGGGCAGCCAGCCTGCTGATAGCCGTTACTGACCGTTGCGTAATTCGTTGACAAGGAAAAATGGGCGGTGTATAGTCCTTTAATTGGACCGCCGCGAATACCGGTCGCGATGCTGGGTCTGTTCAGCACTCGGCAACTACGTCCGCTATGTTTTATGGGGAAGCAACTCGTACGCTGTAATGACCGCTGCAGTTGAACATCCCGATTCTTGTCGGGATCCCTCCTTTTCTCCCCAGGTGATGCCTTTTCTTCTTCGTTTTAGACCGCAGACCTTGCCGCTGTCTGCCAATTTTTTCCGCTCCTCAAAGTGAGCTGGGAGGCCTCCCAATATGCAAATGCGAGATTTCGTCGTTCGGTTCGCCGGTGAAGGCGGACAGGGTGTCGTGACTTCCGCCGAAGGCTTGGCCCAGTCGTCCACCCAGGTGGGTTACCACGCGCTTACTTTTGCCACCTTCCCTTCTCAGATTTTGGGTGGACCCACATGGACTCAGGCTCGCATCTCGGTGGAACCAGTCCTGGCCCCAGGGGACGATGTTGACGTCTTGGTCGCCTTCAACCAGGAGGCCTACGACAACCACGCTTCGGAAGTGCGTGAAGACGGCGTGATCATCTTCAACTCAACAGAATTCGAGTTGAAGGGTGACTCCCGTTCTTTCGGCCTGCCAATCGAGGAGCTGGCCCGCTCCACCGGCAACAACCGTGCTGGCAACATGGTCATCATTGGCGCCCTTTCCCACTTGGTGAACATGCCCCCCGAATTTCTGGAAGAATTCGTGGAAAAGAGGTTCAGCAGGGGCCGCGAGGGCGACGAAGAGATCATCCGCACTAACATTCTGGCCCTTCGTCTCGGACGGGAGCACATTGCCCAGAGCGGTCTCTCTCTCGGCGAGCTGGCGCCCGCGCAGATGCCCGATTACCAGCAGTTAATGCTGAAGGGTAACGAGGCGCTGTCGCTGGGAGCCATCGCGGGCGGTTTGGACTTTTACGTCGGCTACCCCATATCACCTGCCACTCCGATCCTGCTGTACATGGAACGCAACCTGATCGGCAAGGACAAATTCGCGTACCAGGTTAGCTCGGAAATCGAATCTATAACTGGCCTTCTGGGGGCCGGGTTCGCCGGAAAACGCGCCATGACCGCCACTGCAGGGCCAGGCGTGTCGCTGATGAGTGAGGGATTGGGATTGGCCTGGGTCGCCGAGATTCCACTGGTGGTGGTAAACGTACAACGCGGCGGCCCCGCCACCGGACTTCCCACCAAGACGGAACAGTCCGACCTGATGAGCTGCATGTTTCCCGCCCACGGCGACGTGCGAATGCCGGTTATCGCAGTGGGCACGGTGGAAGAGTGCTTCTACGGCGCTATCAAGGCCATCGAGTGGGCAGAGAAATACCAGGGTCCGGTCATTCTGATGTCCGAAATGGCCCTGGCCGAACGCGCCCAGAACATCGCTAAGCCCGACCTGAGCAAGGTCAAGCAGGCCAAGCGCTGGGTCTACGAGGGCAACAACGGATACAAGCGCTACGCCGGCAGCGAGATTTCTCCCATGCCTCTACCCGGCGGCCCCGGAGCTTACGTTGCCAACGGCAGCGAGCACGACGACATCGGAGACACCACGCACCTGCCGGAACGCCACATCCAGATGACGCAGCGCCGTTTCGGCAAGATCAAGCTGCTGGAAGAGGACGACTACGAAAGCGATGGCACGGAGCACTCCGTGGCACTGCTGCCTTGGGGCGGAAGCAAGGGCCCCGCACGCGAGGCCTACGACGCCCTCAAGCGCATGGGTGCCCCGATTGGCTGGTACTACACCATTTTCCTGAACCCGCTGCCTCCCAAGCTCCTTGATGAGCTGCGGCAGAAGGACCTGATCATAGTGCCCGAACTCAACTACCAGGGCCAGTTCTCCCAGATTCTGAGAGGCGCGGGCATCAAGGCCGAGTCGATCACCCAGTACACCGGGCTACCTTTCAAGGCACGAACCCTGGTGAAGAATATTTCTGAAATGACCAACTTCCGGCTGACGGAGGCTGTAGGGGTATGAGCAAAAAGAACCCTGAGTACGATTTCAAATGGTGCCCCGGCTGCGGAGACTTTGGCGTGCGTCGGGCGCTCGAATTGGCCATGATTGACCGTCTGGAGGTAACCGGCCTGCCAATGGAAAGCAACGTGGTTGTGGCTGGAATTGGCTGCTCCGGCAACCTGGTCCACCTGCTGGAGGGTGACCAACCCTACGGCATGCACGGCATCCACGGGCGGTCCCTTCCCATTGCAATGGGCGTAAAGATGGCCCGCCCCGAATTGAACGTCGTCGTGGTGGCCGGTGACGGCGACTTCCTCAGCATTGGCGGTGAACACATCGGGCCGCAGGCGTCCCGCAATCTGAACATCACTGCGGTCATCATGGACAACGGTGTCTACGGCCTTACCAAGGGCCAGAGTTCCCCGACAACCAAGCTGGGCGTAATCACCAGCTCCACCCCGTACGGCAAGATCGAGAGCCAGATCAATCCACTGGAGCTTTATTTGACCCTTGGCGTGTCCTTCGTGGCGTCGGGGTTTTCCGGCCAGCCCAGGCCCCTGTCCCAACTGATCAAGCAGGGAATGGAGCACCAGGGATTCTCCATAGTTCACGTCCAGTCACCCTGCACCACCTACAACGACACTTTCGAGGAACTGAAGGGCAACGCCCGGAAGGGCATCGAGCCTACGCTGTGGGACGTGCCGGACGAGCACGACTCCTCCAGCAAAGACGCTGCATACGATCTACTGCAGCGGGGCGGCCTGCCGGTAGGCGTGGTATTCAACGACGAATCCCGTCCCTCGCTGAGCCAACGCCTCGAGCAGACCTGGGCAACGGCCCGCGGCCGCTCGGCCGAGGATCTGATGTCCGATTTCGAGTTCTGAGACAGCCTATCTGCTGCCTATGCTGCAAAAAGAGAATCCCCGCCATACGGCGGGGATTCTCTTTTTGCAGCAGCCGGTGAGTTGGAATGTGTCAAGTGGCCGAATAGTCCGGCTGTTCGTTTTGCTGTTCTTCCAGATCTACATACTTGGAGGGGCACTTCACAAGGATCTCGCTGGCATGAAAGAGGCCTTCAGCGCCGTAACTGCCCTCCAATATGATTTCGGAATGGGGGTTGAAGAACAGGTCGGGCAGCACGCCCTCATAGCTGGCCTGCAGCAGCGCAGTGCCTGAATTGACACCTTCCTTGTCGGTCAGTTGAAACTGCGATACCGTAGACTTGTCGCCCCGGTTGAAGGTCCCCTCCACCAACATGCCTGAAACGCGAACCATCTGGCCATCTTGGATTTCACTCTTGCTGTTAAACTCGCTAACCGTCAGGAAGTAGCGGGTGTTCTCTCCGAAGGCCAGCCAGATCATGAATCCCACACCCAGCACCACCACTGAGGCAACAATGATGAATCGAGTTAGGTTGGAACGAGAACCATAGTTCCCGTCATCCTGAAGATCTTCAGCCCGAGCGTCCAAACTTCAACTCCAGAATCGCGGCCAAGCCGCCCAAACTTTGTGAAAATGATAACAGACGACTCCATCCCTGCCAACGCGGGTGCCGCAACTTGAGCAGCAAGAGTACCGAATTTGCCATCCAGGCCAATGGGCTGGAAAAAAGCTACCGGGAATGGCCGGTACTGTGGGATCTGGAACTCGGGTTGCCGTGGGGAAAGACTCTGGCCCTCTTCGGCGCAAACGGCGCGGGCAAGACCACACTCCTCCGCATCCTGTCCACCAGCGTTCGCCCGGATGCCGGAACGGTGTATGTCGCAGGCCGCGACCTGCGCCGCCAAACCGCCGAGGTACGGCGACGCATCGGCGTGGTGGGTCATCGCACTTTCCTGTACGACGACCTCACCCCGGCGGAGAACCTGAACTACTACGCCCGCCTCTATGGCATCAAGGACCGCCAGACGCGGGTCGCCGCCGCACTGGATCGTGTCGGTCTCTCTGGCCGCGCAGGCCACCGCGTTCGTACCCTGTCCAATGGGATGCAGAAGCGCGCGGCCATCGCCCGTGCCATTCTGCACGAGCCAGATGTGCTCCTGCTGGACGAGCCCGAAGCGGGTCTCGACCGCGACTCGCGCCAGATGCTTGGACAACTGCTGTCCGAATGGACTTCCGAAGGGCGTTCCGCTGCCCTGACCACCCACGACATCGACCTAGGTCTGGCCTGGGCTCATCAGACCGCTGTGCTGTCCGGCGGCAAGCTGACCGTGGCCGATGGCGGGGCGGACGATATTCAGCGGGCGCTCTCGCGGTCCCCTTCATTCGGAGCCGCTCCGTGAGAGGGTTGCTCGGACCCATAGGCACGATGGTATGGAAGGACATCGTGCTAGAGGTTCGGTCGCGGGAACTGCTGGCCTCGGTCATCGTGTTTGGCCTGCTGCTGGTGGTAGTGTTCAGTTTCGCTCTCGACCCTGACCCTGGGCAGGCGGCCAGGCTGGCCCCTGGCATCCTGTGGGTGGGTTTCGCCTTCGCCGCCACGTTGGCTATGAACCGGGCATTCGTCCGCGAGCAGGAGTCAGGGGCTCTGGAGGGCCTGCTGGCGTCGCCGGTAAGCCGGGATGCCATCTTCCTGGCCAAGGCGGCAACCAGCTACATATTCATGCTGTTGATAGAGGCAGTGCTGTTGCCGGCCTACGCGGTCATGCTGGGGTTCAATGCCCTCTCGTGGACTCTGGGCGCCACCATTCTGCTGGCGACTCTCGGCTTCGCGCTGATCGGGACACTGTTCTCCGCGCTAGCGGCGCAGACCCGCTCTCGGGAAATAATGCTGCCGGTGCTCTTCTTCCCCATCGTGCTGCCGGTCATCCTCGCTGCGGTGGAGGCCTCCACGCGCGCGGTGGGCGGGGAGACCTTCATCGGCCTGGGCCGGTGGCTTCCTTTGATCGGGGTTTTCGACGTCCTGTTTCTGGTAATATGTCCGTGGGTATTTTCATTTGTCGTAGAGGATTAGTACGCTTTGGCAGACGCGGATAGGATCGTCGGCGGCTCCGGGGGAGTGGCGGCGTCCCGGCGAGGGTGGAAACTCAACCCAAGGACGGCGGTGGGCGTCATCGCCGGCGTCATGCTGCTGGTTGACCTGTACATGATCTTTGTGGTCGCGCCCACCGACGCCAATCTGGGGAACGTGCAGCGCGCCCTCTATATCCACGTCCCCATCGCCATATTTTCTCTTTTGGCCTTTCTTGTGGTCTTCGTCGGCAGTGTGATGTACCTCAAGAAACGAAGCAGCAGTTGGGACAATATGGCCGTAGCGGCCGGGGAAGTGGGCTTCGTGTACGTCTCCCTGGCGCTGATTACGGGGATTCTGTGGGCCAAGCCGGTGTGGAACGTCTGGTGGACCTGGGAGCCTCGCCTGACTCTGACCCTGGTCCTGTGGTTCATCTACGCAGGCTATCTGATGGTGCGGGCCTTCACCCCCAATCGCTCCAAGGCTGCGGTGTTGTCCGCAGTAGTGGGAATCATCGGCTCCGTCGATGCCTTTATCGTCTATTTCGCGGTGCAGTGGTGGCGCTCCATCCATCCTCCGCAGGTGGTCGGCCCACTGTCCGAAAGCGGCTCACTGAGCGGTACTATGAACACCGTATTGATGTTTTCTCTGATCGCCTTTCTGTTCCTTTCCATCTGGCTGATCCTCGAGCGAATGGCAACGCTTAACACCGAGGACGAACTGAGCCGTGCCAGGTTCGAATTGAGGCGAGCGGGCCGCACGACGGAGGGATAGTCTCACATGGACACTCCGCACGGGCTCCACGTGCCGAAGAAAACATGATTCAGCTGTTGCAGACCGCGTTGCCCCCCTCCAACCTCTCCTACCTGATCGCCGCCTTTGTCGTTACGGGCGTGGTGTTCCTGGCATACGTCTTTTTCGTTTTTCGCCGCAGACAGGAAACACGAAACGAAATCAACCGCTTGCCCAGCGCTTCCAACGAAACCGAAAGCGCCGGGCGGGATATACCCTGACCCGGCGCCTTGAAACCTCGATTGCACTGTAAGTTGCACTCCTCTCACTGCCCCCCTCTCCAAATCGAGGGAGCTTGCTGCGAGGAGAATCCTGCAGGCCTAACGCCCAGCTTGGTGGTCCTGGTAACGGTCACGGAGCACCTTCTTGTCGAACTTGCCCACGCTGGTCTTGGGGATCTCGTCGATGAACACCACGTCGTCCGGCATCCACCAGGAGGCGAAGCGAGGGCGGATGAAGTCCAGCACCTGTTCCTTGTCCAGAGAGTCGCGGTAGTCGGAGTTGGCGACCACGCATGCCAGCGGCCGCTCCTGCCAGGTGGGATGCGGAATGGCGATCACCGCGGCCTCCAGCACTCCGGGGTGGGCGATGATGGCGGTCTCCAGATCCACCGACGAGATCCATTCGCCGCCGCTCTTGACCATGTCCTTGACCCGGTCCCCGATCTGAATGTTGCCCCATGGGTCCAGGGAAGCGATGTCTCCGCTGTGATACCAGCCGTCGATGAAGGTCTCCTCGCTGCGGGGGTCGTTCAGGTACTCTGAGGCGATCCAGGGCCCCCGGAACAAAAGCTCGCCGCGCTGCTCCCCGTCCCACTCCAGGTCGGTGCCGTTCTCGTCCACCAGTCTCATCTCAATCCCGTAAACTGGCGTCCCCTGTTTGCCTTGTTCCGTCAACCTGGCTTCGTCGTCCAGCCCGTCCAGGTGGCTGCTGAGACGATTGAAGGACACCAGTGGCGTGGCTTCCGTCATTCCGTAGGCCTGCGCCAGCTCGATTCCCAGCCTTTCCTTGAAAGCCTGGATCATGCTCCTGGGCACAGCCGAGCCGCCGCTGACCACCATGCGAAGACAGGAGAGGTCGAATTCTTCCTCGGTACGCGACAGGAAGTCCAGCATCCCCACCCAGATCGTGGGCACGCCCAGGCTGATGGAGACCCGGTGGTCATTGATCAGCCGACAGATGGCTGCCGGGTCGGGGCGCACCCCGGTCAGGACCTGGGTCGCGCCGGTCATGGTCGCCGAGAATGGCACTCCCCAGCTGTTGGCGTGAAACATGGGCACCACCGCCATAACCACGTCCCGCTCCCGAACTCCCGCGGAATCGGCCGAGCACTCCATCATGGCGTGCAGGATCTGGGCCCGATGCGTGTAAGTAACGCCCTTTGGCCGCCCAGTGGTGGCAGAGGTGTAGCAAAGCCCCGCCGGGTCGTTCTCGTCCAGAGCTGGGCGATCGAAGCTATCCGATGCCGCGTCCAGCAACTCCTCGTAGATGTGCGCCGACGGCAGCGACGTCTTGAAGCTGGTGTCGCCGGTCATTATCACAAAGTGCTCAACCGTCTCCAAACGCGCGGCCAGCGGCTCCAGAATAGGGACCAGGTCGGGGTCGACCAGCATCACCTTGTCGCCCGCATGGTTGACGATGTATGTCAGGTCGTCGACCGGCAGGCGAATGTTGGTGGTGTGCGTGACCGCCCCCATGGTTGGCGGCGCGAAATATGCCTCCAGGTGCCGGTAGGTGTTCCAGCCGAATGTTCCCACCCGGTCACCCTTTCCCACACCCAGCCCCGCCAGGGCGTTGCACAGCCTGTTAACTCGTTTCCTCAGGTCCCGGTAGGTATACCGGTGTACACCCTCGCCCTCGCGAGTGATGATCTCCTTGTGGGGGAAATAGATGTCGGCCCGGTCCAGCAGTCCCGGTACCAGCAACTGGTAGTTCATCATGGTGCGTCGCCTCCGGTGCTGAGAATTTCAGAAATCCCAGCTTTTGACTCGCCGTTTATGGTGACTTGATACTGACCCCGCCGTCAACCGCCCAAGTCTGGCCCGTAATATACGACGCTGCGGGCGATGCTAGAAAGACACAGAGGTAGCCGGGTTCCTTGAGATCGCCGAGCCGGCCCAGCGGCACCTGGGTCTTGGCCTGCTCCTGCCGGGCCCGGTACGCCTCCCCCGAAACCTGCTCGGGGTCGGGGAAGTAGCCTGGAGCGACGCAGTTGACGCGCACTCCGTAGGGCGCCCATTCCTGGGCCAGGCTCTCGGTGAAGCGCATCACCCCGGCCTTGGCGGCGTCGTAGGCGGCGGATCCTGCCCGACCCCGGAATGACGCGAAGCCTGATATGTTAATGACATTGCCGCTGCCCCGTCCCAGCATGTGCGGTCCAAGGACACTGCAGCCCTGAAAGGCCTCGGTCAGGTTCACGTCTACTATGAAGTGCCATTCCTCTTCGGTCATCCCATCCGTGCCGTCGGGCAGCCTTGACACCGGCTTGCGGATGGAATCGCCCACGCAATTTACCAGGGTGTCAACGCAGCCGAACTCACGGAGGGTGTCGGCGGCAATACGCTCCATGTCCGCGGCCTTGGTGGCATCTCCGGTGAGGGGCAATGCGACCTGGCCCAGCGCCCGGATTTCTCCGGCGACCTGTCCCACAGTCGCAGGGTTTAGGCTGGTAACAGCCACATCGGCACCAGCCTCGGCGAACGCCAGGGCAATGCCTTTGCCGATACCCCGCCCTGCACCCACCACCAGCACCTTCTGGCCGGATATGTCAAACTGAGACAGGCTCATTGATCAGCTCCCTCCATTCATCCCAGATGGTGGGCGACACTCCCATTCGCCTCGTTCCGTCCCAAGGCTCCCGGCGGGACAGGCACTGGCTCACGGGGCAGCGGGTGCAGTCCGGCGTCCTCGTGCAGCAGGCCTGGCCATGCAGCCGCAGGATTTCATGGATGTCCACCATCCTGATCGCCAATTCGGAGAATCGTTCATTCTGCCTAAGATAGTCGCACTTCAGTCTCTCGCGCAATGGCCTGGGGTCCTGGGGCCGCCTTTGCCGGCGCTCGAGACCTGCCACGCGCTCCAATACCCTTACGCAGTTGGCATCAAGGGGGAGAGCCTCCTGCCCCCAGCCATAAGACAGCACGCATTCGGATATCTTGTCGCCAACACCATTTATCTGCAAAAGTGCTTCGCGGTCCCCGGGAACTCCCCGATACAATGCTTCTGCCACCGATCTCACGAAGGGAATCTGGCCAGGACGGACCGGCCAACCGGCATCGTCGCTGATCTTTCCGGCAATGTCAGACAGTTCCACCTCAGTGGGAAACAGCCTGAAAAACTGCCGGCACATTTCCACCAGCAGCGCGTCCCTGGTGCGGGCGCTGAGCCCGAAAAGCACCAGCGTGCGGTAAGGGCTGCGACGCCAGCCTCCCTCGGCCCACAGCGTCGACTCCCACGTGAATCCGTCATAGGCAGCCTTGAGTTCCGACAACAGACTGACCACTTGGTCTGCACGCATCTGGATCATAATTTATCGACACTTTGACGCTGGTTTACGCCTTGAGTATGATTTCCGATACTCTACCCCATTTTACTAATTCACTGGCACTCGGCAATTTACCCGGCTGACTCAGAAAATAAAGCTCACGGTTGTAACGGAGGAGCGAACATGAAGGCAGTCTTTATCAACGAGCACGGCGGTACAGACAAGCTGGTATATGGTGACCGGCCAGACCCTGAAGTGGGTCCCGGTGAGGTAATGTTGCGCGTCGGAGCCAGCGCCCTGAACCACCTGGACCTGAACCTGAGAGAAGGGCGCACCTACAACGGTCCGCTCCCCCGCATTATGGGCTGCGACATAGCGGGTGAGGTTGTTGCCATCAGTCCTGTCGCACTCACGACGCTTCAGGTGGGAGACCGGGTCATTCTGAACAACCGGGCGACCTGCGGTCAGTGCCAGAACTGTGTGATGGGCAACGACCAGTGGTGCGCCAACCAGAAGCGCCTTGGCGTAGACTTGGATGGCGGCCACGCCGACTACATCACCGCTCCGGCGGCGAACGCCCATCTCATTCCTGACGACATGGAATTCACCGAGGCCGCCACTCTGCCAATCGCAGCCCATACCGCCTGGCACTGCCTAGTTACTCAGGCCCAGATCAAACCTTGGGACGACGTACTGGTGCAGGCAGCTGGCAGCGGCGTCGGCAGCATGGGCATCCAGATCGCCAAGATGATGGGCGCCCGCGTGATCACAACCGCCGGCAGCCAGTGGAAGCTGGACACCGCAAAGGAGTGGGGCGCCGACGAGGTGATCAACTACCGGGAGACGCCCAGGTTCAGCGACCGGGTGAAGGAGTTGACCAACGGGCAGGGCGTCGACCTCGTTTTCGACTGCGTGGGCGCCGACGTCTGGGAGCAGAACCTGCTCTCCCTGAAGAACGGAGGCCGCCTGGTCATCACCGGGGTCACGTCAGGAGCGCGGGCAGACCTGAACCTGTCCCTGCTCCAGAGCAAGCCTCTGCACCTGATGGGCAGTGGCGGCCGAAGCAACCGCACCTTCGCCGACTTCATGAAGGTGGTGCGCAACGGGTCGCTCCGGGGCATCCCTGGCCGGGTGTTTCCCCTCTTCGACGTCGGCTCGGCCCACCAGGCCATGCAGGACCGCGACTTCTACGGCAAGATCGTCATCGAGAACTGACAAATCATGCTCTCGCTTGCTGTCGGAGAGAGCACGCACCGGCCTCTCGCAGAGATCCTTGGTAGCCAACGGGTTCGGCAGGGGTTAAAATTGTGCGGCATTTACACTTCAAAATCCGTAAGAACCGAATACCAAATCCTGTACAAATCTGCTAGGAGAAATCGATGAAAATCGCCAGGTATGAAGCACATGGGGATATTCACTACGGGGTCGTCGACGGCGACAACGTGACCGCCATCGATGGCGACATTTTCGGGGCACACTCCCTGACCGACCACGTCCACAAGCTGTCAGACGTAAAGCTGCTGGCGCCGGTGGTTCCGGGCAAGATCCTGGCCATGGGACTGAACTACACCACCCACATCGGCGACCGGCCCGCCCCCGAATATCCGATGATTTTCCACAAGACCCCGACCAGCGTCATCGGCCCTGAGGACACCATCATCCGGCCCAAGGAAATCCAGCGCTTCGACGCCGAGGGCGAGATGGTCGTGGTAATCAAGGACACCTGCCGCTACGTGTCCAAAGAGGACGCCCTGAACCACGTCTTCGGCTATACCTGCGGCAATGACGTCAGCGCCCGGGACTGGCAGCGGAAGGACCGCAACGAGAACAACTCAGACTGGTGGCGCGCCAAGTCTGCCGACACCTTCTCGCCCATGGGCCCCTGGATAGAGACGGACGTCAACCCCGCTGAACAGTGGCTCCAGACGCGGGTGAACGGCAACGTGGAGCAGGACCAGAGCACCAAGGACCTGATCTTCGACGTGCCGACAATGATCGAGTTCATCACCAAATACGTGACACTGAACGCCGGCGACTGCATCTTCACCGGCACTCCCGGCACCACCCAGAACATGAGCGAGGGCGCCATCTGCGAGATCGACATCAGCGGCATCGGAGTACTTCGCAACCCCGTAAAGCTGGAAGCCTAACTGCCGGGTGCCCTTTCGGACTCAGCAACGGGTTCAGTGCTGGGACAGCACGTAGATCACAATAAAAATGGGGGGCATTTCTGCCTCCCATTTCTTTCCGGCACGGTTAACACCTCCGCGGCCATTATGCTTTGGCCACCCGAAGCGTGTAGGCGTCTCCTGCCATTATCTCGTCAATCCTCGGTGCCATGCTGCGGAAATCGTCGGCTGCCGCTGAGATAATTCTCCCCGTCAGCGCGCCGCTTTCGCCCGACGCCAGCCAGACAGCCAGCTCCGCGCAGTCGTCTATGGACGCTCCTCCACCCGACAGCACTCTCTCCCCAAGTTGGTGGATGAAATCCGCACCCGCCTCGGCAGCCTGCTCCGTCATTTTCTCCCACATTCCGGTGTGCACCGAACCGGGTCCGAGGGCATTCACCATGATGCCCTGCGATTCCAGTTCCTGCGCCAGCACCTCGGTCAGGCGCACCACCGCGGCCTTGCTGGAGCAGTAGGCGGACATATTGCTCCAGGCATTGGCCACCCCCGCTCCGGAAAGGTTAATGATCCTGCCTCCTCCCTGCTCCAGCATCACGGGTATAACGGAGCGGCAGACAAGGAAAGTGCCTGTGAGATTAACGTTGATGGTGTCCACCCAGTCCTCGATGTTGTTGTCCTGGAGAGGGCCTATGGGGCCGGAGACACCGGCATTGTTGACCAGCACGTCAATCCGGCCGAACCGCTCGACTGCTCTCCGCGCCAGACGCTGCGTGGCTACCTGGCTGGTGACGTCCGTCCGGACCGCGATGGCCTCGCCACCCATTTCCGCTATAGCCGCGACGCTCTCCTCCAGGTCGGACTCACTGCGGCCAGCCAGCGCCAGCTTAGCTCCCTCACGCGCGTAGGTCAGGGCGATGGCCCGTCCGATACCGCGACCCGCTCCAGTGATTACTGCGACCTGCCCTTCCAGCCTCATACGGTTTCCTCGCATACGTTCCAGAGTCTACCGCCACGGGTGAACAAGTCCGGCCGTGCGAAGTTCCGGAGGCCAGACAATCGATTTTCGCCCATTTTGCCACTGCACCAGCAGCCCCCGCTTCCCAACCTGCCTCCCGGTCGCTGCATCAATGCGGAACCTCCCGTAGAAGGTCGTGAAATCAAGCCACGCAGCAGCTTCCCTCAGGCCTGCATCATCCAGGCTGCCACACTCCTCTACGCAGCGCTGAATCACAACGCCGACAGCGTAGGCCTGTGCCATCGGATAGTCAATCACGGGCTGGCCGGCCCGTCGAAGACCGTTTTTCACGTCAACCACGCTGGGCCCGTAGTCTATGGCAAATCCGGCGTCTGGCTCCCACTGGCTGGGGCCCATGAAATTCTCCGACATCGGACCCAGATGTTCGCGGAAAGCGGCCACCCCGGCAGCCACCACAGCCATGACGCCAACTTTCGGACCGGCCACGGCCAGCAATTCGGCAAGGCGCAGATCGTTCTGGAACCGCCCGACCACTACTAGGACATCAGGAGACACCTCGCATATCCTGCTTACGGCGTCACCAAAATCCTCCGCCTCTGGATCGAACTGCAGGTCAAGGATATTGCGGAAGCCCAACTCCCCGGCAGACTGTTCCACGCCAGAGGCAACGTCGCGCGGGAACGCCCCGGTCGACGCCCGCACAATGCCAACAGTGGATGCGCCCGGGCAGACCTCTCGTATCGCCGGCAGCAATCCCCTCAGGTATTCGTCGGCAGGGGTGAGCACCCCCACAACCCACGGGTTACCCTGCTGATACACCAGCGGCGACGCCCCGCCCTGATTCCAAAGCAGCTTGTCGTGCGCTCGCGCAATCTCCGCGGCGGTATTTGTGAGCACCGCGGAGTAGGGGCCAACCAGCAGGTCAACGCGGTCATTCAGGATCAGCCGCTCGGTGATAACACCTACCGAGTCTCGGCGGCTCCTGTCATCATGCCAGACCAACTCGACGGTCCGGGCTGAACCAGCGATCTTCAACCCTCCGGTACCGTTGACGTAGTCGGCCCACCCCCGGATGCCTGCCAGCGTCTGGAAACCCTGAAGGCTGAACCGGCCAGTCAGCGATACTGGAATGCCGACCTTGACTGTCAATTGCGGCCCTCAGGGAACGCCCTCACCCTGGCCCTCTCCTCCGGGAGAGGGAAAACCGGGAGAATATCCGGCATCAGAAGGGGAAATTTACTCCCGGGAGCGAAACAGGCCGAAGGAACTGGTGTACCCGTGCAGGAAAGTGGTACCTCCCACCGGGCCGATCTCGCCGTTACAGAAGAAGCCGCCCAGCGGCACCTGCCCCAGCTTTTCGCGGAAGATTTCGGTGTCGTGGTTGGGGCGGCCATACAGGTACTCGCCCCGTCCGAGGCAGGAGAACAGCAACGCCCCCGGTACTTCGTTCTCACGGTTGTCCGCGGCATAGCGCTCAAGCACAAAGCTCAGGTCCTGCGCCGAGGTCTCGGCATCGCGCAGGTGGAACTGGACCAACTGTCCCTCCTTCAGCATCTCGCCGATGGCCAGGGACCCGGACTGCTGGTCCATTCCAACCACGTTGCGAATCAGGAAGTCGCCCTGCACTGGAGTATCAATGAACTCGTCCATCACAACTCCCAGGAACAGGGAATGGCCCATCAACTGCCGGTCACGCTCCGAGAGGGAACGAAAAAGGTCTTGTAGCACAGCCATCGGTGGCTTGCCGTCCAACTCCGCCAGGACGTTGCGCTGGCTGGAGGTGATGCGCATGGCGTCGCCAATGGGGCGGCAACCCTGGGCCACGACTGTGTCGACCATAATGTTGCCATGAAGCGCCAGTCCGATGGCGCCCGAGCCGTGCATCGCGCCATCGAGGAACAGCGCGTTGTCACCGGGACGCTGGGCCCCGCTGGCCAGGCCGCCGATCTTGGCGGCGCGGGGATAGGCGAAGTCCAGGCCCATAATGAGGTTCTGCACCGGGAACGAGAACGGATCAGCCAGCAAGACAAACTGCGGATCCTGTGCCTCGGAAACGCTGAAGAGTTCGGTCCACTTGTCGGGCCCCGCATCCAGGTCGGGGAGCCTGTCCCCCTCGAGGTGGAAGGCCTCGATATTCACGCCCGGCAGGGCGGCTGCGGTTACGGAAAGTGCAGGCCGCTGCTCCACCTCCATTCCGGCTCCGATTATGCCGCCACCGGAGCAGCCGAAGGTGTGATCCGCTCCCAGCAACTCGCTCAGCATAGGGCCAAGGCGGGCGTAGTCTGGCTGGTAGTGCGGGGACACGAAGGCCACCGCCAGTTGCGGCGCTTCGCCCAGTTGTTCGCGGATGGATGCAGCGCACTGATCGAGCGCGTCCTGAATAGTCGAATGCTCAGATATGGCCGATGCCCATTTCATCTGGCCACCTCCCACAATTGCTTGTATCGTTTCGCGCCAGTATAGCATCCCGAAATACGCCCGGCGTTGACGCTTTGGTTCTGCGACTCTAGGATTGCGTTGTGCCCCGTACTCAACCCGGTGAGTTATTTCGCGAGGATTCAGAATGGTCGAACGACAATTCTCGGACGAGGAGAGGGTCATGGAACTGGCCCGCCTTGCCGGCATTCCCATTCCCGAAGGCGAGGTGGCCGAGGTGGCCAACCGGTTCGGCAGCCTGATGCTGGAACTGGACCGCCTGAGCGACCTTGACCTCGCCGACATCCAGCCCGTGGACATTTTTCCGGACGAAGGCTGAGGAACCGGTCTCCGACCCAGACCCAGACCCAGACCCAGACCCAGACCCAGACCCAGACCCAGAGGATGATAGATGGATAGCAAAGAGATTGCCTTCATGTCCGCTGCCGCAACGGCGAGGGCAGTGAAGGGGGGCGAGATTACGCCAGCCGCAGCCGTACAGGCATACCTGGACCGCATCGACCGGCTGGATTCTCGCCTCGCGGCCTACATCACGGTGACCCGCGAGGAGGCGCTGGACGCCGCCCGGCAGGTCGAGAGGCTGCTGGAATCGAACGGCGACCCGGGTCCACTGGCCGGTGTGCCCATGGCCGTAAAGGACCAGTTCTGGACGGACGGCATACTCACCAGCAACGGCTCGCGGGTCTACCGAGACTTCGTACCCAGTGTAGACGCCACCATCGTGAAACGCCTGAAGGCCGCTGGCGCCACGCTCTTGGGCAAACTGAACCTGAGCGAACTCGCCATGGGCGGGACCCAGAACCCGCCGTGGGGCATTCCTGCCAACCCGTGGGACCTGGACCGGACTCCCGGGGAGTCCAGCAGTGGGTCCGGCGTCGCGCTCTCGGCCCACCTGTGCGCCGCCTCCATTGGCGAGGATACCGGCGGGTCCGGGCGGGGTCCGGCGGCATACTGCGGCGTGGTGGGCCTGCGACCCACATTCACCCGGGTGAGCCGCTACGGAATGACCCACATGTGCTGGTTTATGGACGCCGCAGCGCCAATGACCAAGACTGTGGAAGACTGCGCCATCGTCCTTGGCGTCATCGCCGGGCAAGACGAGAACGACTCCTACACCAGCCGCCGTCCGGTCCCGGACTACACCGCCTCCCTCGGCAAGGGCGTTGAGGGACTGCGGGTGGGCCTGATCCGCGAACTGCATCAGAACCAGGACATGCATCCGGATGTCCGGCAGGCCGTTGAGGCATCGCTGGGCACCCTCCGTGGCCTGGGAGCCGATGTGCGAGAGGTCTCGATCCCCCTGGTGGAACTGGCGGGAGCCATCTTCGTGGGGGTAGCCGATACGGAAGGTGCGGGAGCAAGGGACGAAATTCTGCGCACCAGGGCCGACGAGTTAGACCAGGCGAGCCGCACCCGCCTGCTGTCGGCCTCGCTGGTCCCGTTCAAGGTATACAACCGGGCTGCCAAAGCGAGAGTCCTGCTTCGGCGGCAGTTCATGGCAGCCCTCAATGAGGTGGACGTGCTGGTATCGCCCACCTCGCCATATCCGGCACCCCTGCACTCCGCGCTGACCGCCCGTTTCGAAAACGCGGAGGACGTCCGGCAGCGTTTCTTCTTTCGCCGCGCCTACACCGGGTGCTACTCGCTGACGGCCCTGCCGGCCATATCCATCCCCGGCGGGTTCACCAGCGACGGCCTGCCCATTGGTCTTCAGCTGGGCGCACGGCCTTTCGGCGAGGAAACGTTGTTCCGCGCCGCACATGCTTACGAGCAGGCCACAACCTGGCACACTCGCATAGCGCCGGCTGCCCAGGCATAGCCCTACCCAAGCATAGAGTAGTAAGGAGTTACTGCAGTGACTGACAGGACACGAGTTGGAATCATCGGTGCCAACGCCAATTACGGCTGGAGCAAGCGCGCTCATCTTCCGGCGCTCCTGGGCATGGCCGACTTCGAGCTGGCGGCGGTCTGTACCTCCCGCCCCGAGACGGCCCAGGAGTCCAAGGCCCTCTACGGGGCGAAGCTGGCGTTTCACGACTACACGGAAATGGCCAACCACCCCGAAGTCGATCTCGTTGTGGTATCGGTGAGCGTGCCTGCCCATCACGGTATGGTTACAGCGGGGCTACAGGCGGGAAAGCACGTATTCTGCGAGTGGCCTCTGGGCGCCAACACGGCCGAGGCCGTGGAGCTGGCCGGGCTGGCCAGGGAAAGGGGCGTCCGCACCCTGGTCGGCCTGCAGGCCCGCGGGGGGCCGGCGCTCCTGCATCTGAAGGAACTGGTGGCCGAGGGCTATGTTGGCGAGATGCTGGCCTGCAACATGACCATGTTCCTGCCCGGTCTTCTTCAGCGCGGAGCCGACCGGGCGTGGATGGCCGACCGGGCCAACGGGGCCAATACGCTTACCATTGCTTCCGGCCACGCACTCGACATCTTTTGCCACTGCGTCGGCGAGTTCCGGGACCTCACGGCCCAGGTGAGCGTGCAGCTCGACCAGTGGCAGACCAGCGACGGCAGGGTCGTCCCGGCAGATGCCGCAGATAACGTGGTGGTCAGCGGAGTGCTCGAAAACGGCGCCGCCGCCTCGGCCCACATCGCAACAATCCCGTGGGTCGGCAGCGGCTGGCGCATGGAGGTCTACGGCACAGAGGGTACCCTGCACGCCCGTTCCGATGAGATGGTGCAGTACGGGAACGTCAAGCTGTTTGGTGCTCAGGGTGCCGGGCAGTCGCTGCAACCGCTGGAGGTGCCGGCCCGGCTGTCGAAGGCTCCGGAGTCTGTGGCGCCGGGAGAGGCCTACAACGTGGCCCAGCTCTACCAGATCATCGGCGACTCCATCCATAACGGCGGTGATCCCCAGCCGGACTTCGATACAGCCGTTGAACGCCACCAATTCCTGGATATCCTGCAAAAGTCGTCGGATGAGGGACGGAAACTGGCCGTCAAAGGATAGGGCTCGCCACTGTGCCGCTCCAATCGTTCAATTGTTGATTTCCGATTACTCGAAATTTGCCGTCTTCCGGGCCATACAGCATGAGTGATGGTAAAATGTGGCCGGTTGGATGGGTCTCGCCTGGCATCTCGCTGATGTCGGCCTGTTGCCCTGGCAGCTTGATGAGAAGTAGCCACCGTACCACCTTATGTCGATAGATCTCTTGCGTAATGCCCGGCCCCACAGGTGGGGTTGGCTCCCTTTCCGCAATGGCCGCCGGTCGCTGGAATCGGGACCGCTGATAACCGTCATCGGCGGGGGTACCGGGCTACCCAGCCTGATCCGCGGTATCAAGTATTACTCCCACAACATAACGGCCATCGTGACCATGGCCGACGATGGCGGCAGCTCGGGCAGGCTGCGCAGCGAGCTCGGAATTCAGCCACCGGGGGACATACGCAACTGCCTGGTAGCTTTGGCCGACTCCGAAGATGTGATGCAGAAGCTGATGGACTATCGATTCGAGTCCAACGGCCAACTGAACGGACACAGCTTCGGGAACATGCTCATCGCCGCACTGGCGGGCATCGGCGGGGACTTCTCCAGGGCGGTGGAAATCGCCGGGGAGCTGCTGGCCATTCGGGGACGGGTGATTCCCTCCACCATCACCGACGTCACTCTCATCGCGACCACCGAGGCCGGGGAGACGCTGACCGGGGAAAGCAACGTAGCCCGCGCCTCGGGACGGATTACCTCCCTGACACTGTCCCCTCCCAACCCGCAGGCCCACCCCGCGGCGGTGGCTGCCCTGCGGGACGCCGACCTGGTGATCATCGGCCCGGGAAGCCTGTACACCAGCATCGTACCCAACCTGCTCATCCCGGGCATTGCAGAGGCCGTGGAGCAGTCAAGGGCTTTGAAGGTGTACGTATGCAACGTTGCCGAGGAGCCACGCCAGACCGTGGGCTACTCGGTCCAGGACCACCTTGACGTGTTGCAGCGATATACCGGACCCGGGTCGGTGCACGCCGTTATAGCCAACAGCAACATCCCGGAGGGGCCCAGTCCGGCGGGGCTGGATTTCATCCGGCCCGCCCGGCCTTGGGGGGACGCGGCCCTGCTGGTCGAAGCCGATATCATTGACCGGGACGCTACGGCGCGCCACGACCCGGCCAAACTCGCGCTGACCGTGGCCGACACGTACCGGCGCCACCGGGGCAAGCGCCGCCGCCTGCCCCGCGCCCACCCTGCGCCCATCGGCCTGGGGCAAGGCGACCGGGGCCTCCGGTCTCAGACCCTCTGCGGGGACTGACCAAACTTTTTTCTGGCTGGCTGGCTGGCCGTGTAGCGACTGCGTTGCCTGAATCAGATAGCGGCCAACCCTGTACAACTCGCTCTATTCGAAGGCCCCGTTTCGCCGTCGCCGGATTATAATTGAGCTAATCATTGTCACCGGAGATTACCGGTATGGAACACGCCAGTGCCGACGAGCGCGCCGCCGAACTGCGACGCGAGCTCAACTACCACGGCCATCGCTACTACACCCTCGACGACCCCGTCATCAGCGACGGTCAGTATGACGCCCTGTTGCGAGAACTGCGGGAAATCGAGGCGGCTCATCCAGAATTACTCACTCCTGACTCTCCCACGCAGAGGGTGGGAGGGGACCCATCGCCAGCCTTCGATGAAGTTGAGCACTCCCGGCCTATGCTCAGCTTGGGCAACGCCTTCGACTACGACGAGCTTGCCGCATGGCACCGCCGCATAGCCGGACTGCTGGACGGAGCCGCCTTTGAAATGGTCTGCGAGCTGAAGATCGACGGTCTTGCGGTCAACCTCACCTACGAGAACCGTGTCCTGGCCCAGGGAGCGACCAGAGGAAACGGCACCACGGGCGAGGACGTGACCCGCAATCTCCGGACGATACGCACCATTCCGCTGTCGCTGGAAGGAATCGTTCCCGACCGCCTGGAAGTGCGCGGCGAGGTATATCTGCCCATCGAAGAGTTCCGCCGGGTGAACCGGGAAAGGGCCGAGCGGAGCGAACCGCTTTACGCCAATCCCCGCAATACCGGCGCAGGCAGCATCCGGCAGCTTGACCCCAGGGTCACCGCTGCCCGTAACATGCAGATCTGGGTCTATTCCCTCAACAGCACTGCAGGAATGGAATCCATCGACAGCCATTGGGAAGCCCTGGAATGGCTGGGAAAAGTCGGCTTTCGCATCAATCCAGAGGACCGCCTGTGCCACACTCTAGAAGAAGTGCAGGATTACTATCAGTCCTGGCTGGAACGGCGCCACGACCTGCCCTACGAGGCGGACGGCGTGGTGGTCAAAGTTTCACCGCTGGCGATGCAGGATCAGCTTGGCGTAGTGGGCCGCGAACCCCGCTGGGCCATCGCCTACAAATTCCCTGCAGAACAAGCCGTTACCAGGCTCCTGCATATCGGAATCAACGTGGGGCGTACCGGCAGCCTCAACCCCTACGCCGTCCTGGAGCCGGTGGTGGTCAGCGGGGCCACCGTGCAGCACGCGTCGCTGCACAACGAGGAGGACATCCGTCGCAAGGACATCAGGGTCGGCGATACGGTCGTCATTGAGCGGGCGGGCGACGTGATACCTCAAGTGGTCAGGCCTGTACTCGCCGACCGCACCGATGCCGCGCAAGAATTCAGCATGCCGGAGCTATGCCCGGTGTGCGACACCCGGGTGGTCAAGAACGACGACGACGCCATGCACCGTTGTCCCAACTCTTCGTGCCCGGCACAATTCTTCGAACTGCTGAAGCACTTCGTCAGCAAGGGTGCCGCCGACATCGACGGACTGGGGGAGCGTTGGTGCGGCATACTTATCGAGCGAGGAATGGTATCCGACGTGGCCGACCTTTACCGGCTGGAAAAAGACCGGCTGCTGGAACTGGAGCGCATGGGAGACAAGCTGGCCACGAGGATCATGGCCAACATCGAAGCCGGCAAGACCCGTCCCCTACCCCGCATCCTCTTCGCGCTGGGCATCACCCACGTGGGTTCCGAAGTCGCGGAGTTGCTGTCCCAGAACTACCTCGGCCTCTCCGACCTGTCCCAGACTACCGAGGAGGACCTGACCGAGATAGACGGGATCGGCCCCAAAATTGCGGAAAGCATCGTTGCATGGTTCCAGGCACCGGCCAACCGCAGTGTGATCGGCAAGCTGCGCGCCGCTGGCGTCAAGCTGGAGCAGGATGAGCTGCCGGCTGCGGCGGCTGTCGGGTTCGGTGGGGCCCCCTTCACCGGCCTCACTTTCGTTGTTACCGGCACGCTGTCCACGCTTTCCCGCGGCGAGGCCGAGACGCGGATTAAGACTCTCGGTGGCAAGGTCACCTCGTCGGTCACCAAGAAGACCAGCTATGTAGTGGTGGGCGAATCACCAGGGTCAAAGGCTGCCAAGGCAGAGCAACTGGGGACAACCATCCTGGACGAGGATGCCTTCCTCCAGATTCTGGAGTCCCCCGCGACGGCCCTGGCGGAAGAGCAGCAGGGCTCTCTTGTCTGACGCCACGACGATCGTCGTCGGGCTGGGCAATCCCGGTCCGAAATTCGCTGAAACCAGGCACAACATCGGCTGGAGAGTGCTGGACCTGGTTTCGCAACAACTGGGCATTCCGCTGAACGAACGCCGGCCCAAGGCGGTGCTGGGCACGGGGTACCACGGGGGCAAGCGGGTTGTGCTGGCCAAGCCGCGGACCTTCATGAACAACAGCGGTGAGGCGGTGGAATATCTGCTGTCCAGGTTCGGGGGGGACGGCAGGAACCTGCTGATCGTATACGATGAGATGGCCCTTCTGCCGGGACGGATCCGGCTCCGCGCCTCGGGTAGCGACGCCGGCCACAACGGTATCCGCTCGATCATCCAGGCTGTTGGTGGGACCGCCTTCCCGCGCCTGCGCGTGGGCATCGGCGCGCCGCCGCCGGGAGACGTAGCCCGCGACTACGTTCTGGGAAAGTTCAACAACGAGGAGTCAGAGGCGATCGCCAGTGCAGTTGAACGGTCCACCGCGGCGGTCAAATGCCTTCTTGCAGGGGGCATCGACGCCGCAATGAACCGGTACAACCAGGACCCGGCGGCCAGCCAGGCAGCGTCGGCCTCTGATTTATCCCCTGGGAAGTGACCGCCGCCAGGGGCGAAGCAAGGCGCAGAGCGCCCTGACCTCCGCAAGTCCCGAAACTCAGGCCAAAGCGACAAGGAGCGAGCTCAGCACCCCGGCAACCAACGCTGCCATCAGCAGCGGCAGGCAGCCGAACCGGCGCCCCCCAGGGCCGCCACCTTTCATGCCACCCCGACGTCCACCGCGGTTTTTCCTCTGGGTGCATTCCACACAGGTACAGGCCGGAGGATGCTCCCCCCACAGCCGGTTCACGTCATAGGACATACCATCGGCTCGCATGCATACGATTCGGCACCGCGACCGTATTACCGCTATCATAATGCCAGAGGCGAGCGGCCGTGTCGCGCCTCTGTGTCGCACATCATTGGACGCCTATGTCGAATGCCCTCACCTTCAGGAAATCCCGGATACTCACTGCGCTGCACCAGGTTGTAGGAGCATTTATCGGGGCAATGTTGCTGTCGGCAATGGTGGCCTGCTGGGGGGGAACAGCGCCGGAACGGAATACAACAGCTGATTCCCTGCAGTCTCCTGTCGCGACCAGCCCCGGCGCTACAACACCGACGGCGCCGGTACAGGACACCGGGACCCCCTTACCTGCATCCTCCGCTGGTTCGCAACCTCCCGCGGTGACGGTCGCACCCTTTCCCTCGGCGGACCGGCAGATGACGGCGGGCGAGGTTGAGACGGCTGAGGCGGCAGTCAGCTTCCCGGTCCCGCCCGAACGCGACCTCTTCCGACTGGCAGCGGAACTCATTCCCGGAGCCGGTGACGTCGACCGGGTGGTGAGCTACGACTCTCCAACCCTTGAGACAGGCCACCGGGCAACGTTCAATCTTGTCGACCTGGAATCTCTGGTGCTTTACGAGAGCGAGTTCGAACTGCGCCTGGTCACCCCGCATGCGTATTGGTTTTTTGAGGATGGCCTTCAGGCTAGCCAAGACGATATTGAGCGATCCGCCAAGGAGTTCGAAGAACTCATTTACCCAAATGTTACCGCCGTATTCGGAACGGAGTGGTCCCCAGGTGTGGATGGAGACCCTCATTTGTACGTCATAAACGCCCGCCTGCGAGGCGCGGGCGGCTACTACAGCGCGGCCGACGAATACCCCAGAGAAGTCAGGCCGGTAAGTAACGAGATCGAGGCCATTTATGTCAACGCACGCTACCTGCCCGTCGGCTCTGAATTGATTTCACAGGTGCTGGCCCACGAGCTTCAGCACGCCGTCCACTGGAATGCCGACCTGTCGGAGGAGACCTGGGTCAACGAGGGCCTGTCGGAACTGGCCGTCACCTTCGCAGGTTACACAGAGTACAGTATATTGGAGTTCCGCCGCGCAGGCCCCACCTCATTGACGCAGTGGCCGGCCAACAACTTAGGCGGGGCGGATAGCTACGGGGCCGCCTCTCTATTTATGCACTACCTGGCCGAGCACTACAGCAACAGGGAAAGCCTCAGGCCTCTCCTTGAGGAGCAAGCAGACGGCATTCACGGGATCAACGCCTTCCTGGAGGCCGGCGGCCACGGCGTTACATTCACCGACGTATTCCGGGACTGGGCGATTGCCAATCTGCTGGACGAGGACGGCAGCCGATTCGGCTATTCAGATATGCCCATAAAATTCCCCGTTTACCGGAACGCCTCCATCGGAGATGAACTGCAATCGAGCATCCCTCAATATTCCAATGAATATGTTCGCTTGGAGCATTCATCAAATGGTGCCAGGCTTGTGTTCGAGGGCGACACTACCGTACCGCTCCTCCCGGTGGATGTTGATGAGGGCTGCTGGTGGAGCAACATGGGCGACGTGATCGATTCCACGCTCACCGCCCGGCTCGACCTGAGGCAGGTAGAGCGCCCACTCCTGGAATACAGCGTTTGGTTCTCCATCGAAGAGGACTGGGATTTCGCCTACGTGGAAGTCTCCGAGGACAATGGCCGGACCTGGACAATCCTGGAAACTCCGCTGAGCAGCACCGCAGATCCCCTGAACGTGTCCTTCGGTCCCGGCTACACCGGCGCCACCCAAGGCTGGCATAGAGAATCAGTACCACTGGACCAGTGGTCCGGCCAGGAAATCATGTTGCGCTTTCAGTACATCACCGATGCCGCAATCCACGATCACGGCCTGTGCCTGCAGGACATACAGGTAGCTGGTCAGGAGGCAGATTCGAAACTGGATGCGGTATGGATTACCAAAGGGTTCGTGTGGACCAACAATCTGGTCCGGCAGAGTTTCATCGTCCAGGTGGTGTATGAGGGCGACGAGGGGTCCGCCAATCGCATCCTGCAGATGGAGCTCGACGGCGGAAACTATGGAGAGATCACTCTTGAATCCGCTCCCGGCACAAAGCGAATTGTGGCCGTAGTCCAGCCATTGGCGCCATCGACCCGCATGCCAGCCAACTTTTCCATGAGGCTGGAAACGGTGGACTAGACCCAATTTTCTGACTACGGAGCAGATCGTGAAATTTGGCATATGCGTAATTGGGTGCGGATCCTTTGCCCGCACATTTGCCTCTTCCGTCCAGGGCGAGCTGAACGAAATCGACCTGTACTTCGCCAGCCGCGACTCCGGCCGGGCAGCCCGGTTCGCCAGCGAGCTCGGTGGAGCCGGCAGTTTCGGCTCCTATGAGAGCGCTGTGGCTGACGAACGCGTAGCCGGAGTCTACATCTGCACACCGCACCACCTTCACCTTGAGCACGCCCGGCTGGCCGCGGGTGCTGGCAAGCACATACTGCTGGAAAAGCCCTTGGCCCGCACGGCACAGGAGTCCCATGCCATAGTCGACGCCGCGGCCCAGGCTGGCGTAACCCTGATGGTGGCTGAGAACTATCGATTCATGCCGCCGGTGCTGGAAGCCAGGAAGATGGTTGATCGAGGCGACCTGGGGCTGTTAAGGCTGATCCAGTTGCAGGAAGACTTTCCATTCCTGCCCTCGGAATGGAGAAACGATGCCGAGTCCAATGGCGGCGGCGTGCTCATCGACGGCGGAATCCACAAGGCCAGCCTCCTCGCATATCTGGCGGGCAATCCGGCTGAGATATACGCGGCAGAGATCCCATCGGCCCAGCCGGAGCTTGCGGCAGAGGACGGAGTGATAGCAATGCTGCGCTACTCCAGCGGTACGGTCGGCGTGATCAACCACACCTGGAGCGCAGGACCCCACGCAGAACGCCCCTGGGTAGCCGTCTCAGGCGCAGAGGCAAGTATTGCCTTCGAACTTGGGGGAGATTGGATCGACACAATAGACGCCTCCGGCCGTCGCAGGCAGCAGCTGGGCGACGACCGGGCAGGGCTTGCGGGGATGGTCCGCGAATTCCGGCTCAGCGTCCAGGAGGGACGGACTCCGGCTATGACCGGGGAAGAGGGAGCGCGGGATGTGGCGCTGGTGCAGGCCTGCTACCAGTCGATGCGCAGTGGTGCCGCCGTTGGTTTCCCTTAAGGCTCCACGGAATCCTGAGGGACGCGGAACAACAATGAACGCGCCGCATCGGCTGATGCGGCGCGTTCATTGTTGCCTTTGCCTTGCCACCAATTGGTCCGGGATCAGTCCGAACCAACTGGTCAACGGTCAGACGGGTTGCTAGGCAGTAACTGCTGCCCCCACGGTCTCGATAATCAACCTGGTCACGGTGTAGGGGTCGCAATTGGCGTTGGGCCGCCGGTCTTCAATGTAGCCCTTTCCGTCCCGGGCCACCTGCCAGGGAATACGAACCGAAGCGCCCCTGTCGGACACGCCGTAGCGGTACTCCCGGTAGGAACAGGTTTCGTGCAGACCGGTCAACCGCTCTTCAATCCGGTGCCCGTAGTTGGCGATGTGCAAGTCGTGGCGCCCCTGCAGGGCCTCCGCCGCGGCGACGCAGGCGTCGAAGTCCTCCCGCATTCGGTTGGTGGAGAAGTTGGTATGGGCCCCGGCGCCGTTCCAGTCGCCCTTGACAGGCTTGGGGTCAAGGGTGGCGCTGATGCCCTTGCGTCCGTCAACGGTCTCCACGTCCTCTCCGATGCGGTAGAGCAGCCAGCGGGCCAGCCACAGGTGGTCGCCTACGGTAGGCGCGCAGATCGGGCCAATCTGAAACTCCCACTGCGCCGGCATGACCTCACCGTTGATGCCGGCAATCGCCAATCCGGCCTCCAGGCAGGCGTCCATGTGCTTTTCCACCACGGGCCTGCCGAAAACCTCGTCGGAACCGACGCCACAGTAGTAGCCCCCCTGGGGTGCGGGGAAACCGTTGTCCGGCCAGCCCAAAGGCTTGATGCCGTCAAAGAAGGTGTACTCCTGCTCAATTCCGAACCACCAGTCCAGGTCCGAGTACTGTTGCGCCGCGGCAGCACAGCCGGCCCGGGTGTTGGACGCGTGAGGCGTCATGTCCGTGAGCAGTACTTCACACATAACCAGCTTGTGGTTGCCGCCCCTCACCGGGTCGGGGACCGTCAAGACCGGGTTGAGTACGCAGTCAGAATTTTCGCCGGGGGCCTGGTTGGTGCTGGAGCCGTCAAAACCCCAAACCGGGGGAGCCTCCCCGTCCGGAACAATCTTGCCCTTGGACCGCAGCTTGGCCGTGGGCTGTTGCCCGTCAATCCAGATGTATTCCGCCTTGTAGCTCATAGGTCAACCCTCACCTATCGGATTTTGTTGTAAATTATACCTGAACTTCGGTACAGTTTTGGAGTCATGGAACACCGATCGAATTCGATCGTTATTTCAAAAGATACGCCGTCGGCTTCGTCCGGCTCCATAAAATTCCTCGCCTTGGCTCACACGTCCTCACCCTGAGAAAATAATTCGCTCCGCGCTTTCAATCCACGCGGAGCGATCTGTTTCTTATTCCAGCCGCCCGCTTTGCACGGGCTCAAATTCAACCTGCTACTTGCGGAGTAGCTTCTTCGGGAGAACCACCCAGAGAGCGAACAGTCCGACAAAGGCTCCGGCGGCGGCGATTGCTATCATTCTGGATATTCCTCCGAAATCGTTATGCCCATAGTATCGCCCCAGGTTGTTACACGATTTTTGCGCCTTTGTTAAATCTTTGTTACTTCCGTTGAGCCAGAATCGGCCCGACGGGCCGCAAAGAAAGACTCCGCGCCCTAATCGGCGCGGGGTGATCAGTCAACTTTTCCCGGAACTGCATCCCTGCTCCGGATGCGCTGGTGGAGGCTACTTGCGGAGCAGCTTCTTCGGGAGAACCACCCAGAGAGCGAACAGTCCGAAAAAGGCTCCGGCAGCGGCGATTGCTATCATTCTGGGTATTCCTCCGAAATCGTTATGCCCATAGTATCGCCCCAGGTTGTTACGCGATTTTTGCGCCTTTGTTAAATCTTTGTTACGTCCACTTGGACGATTCTGGCCCATCGGGCTGCAAGAAAAGACCCCGCGGCCTGGTCGGCGCGGGGTGATCAGTCAACTTTTCCCGGAACTGCATCCTTGCTCCGGATGCGCTGGTAGAGACTACTTGCGGAGCAGTTTCTTCGGGAGAATCACCCAGAGAGCGAACAGTCCGACAAAGGCTCCAGCGGCGGCGATTGCTATCATTCTGGGTATTCCTCCGAAATCGTTATGTCCATAGTATCGCCCCGGGTTGTTACACGATTTTTGCGCCTTTGTTAAATCTTTGTTACTTCCGCTGAGCCAGAATCGGCCCGACGGGCTGCAAAAAAAGACCCCGCGCCCTGGTTGGCGCGGGGTGGTCAGTCAACTTTTCCCAGAACTGCATCCTTGCTCCGGATGCGCTGGTAGAGGCTACTTGCGGAGCAGTTTCTTCGGGAGAACCACCCAGAGAGCGAACAGTCCGATAAAGGCTCCGGCGGCTACGAAAGCTATCATTCTGGGTATTCCTCCGAAATCGTTATGCCCATAGTATCGCCCCAGGTTGTTACGCGATTTTTGCGCCTTTGTTAAATCTTTGTTACGTCCGTAGGTCCGCTCGCCTTCCCCAGCAGCAAAGACAAACCGCGCCGTTCAGGGCGCGGAAAGAATTTCCGGGCAGGCTCTTTAAGATGCTGGTTTCGAATTCCGCAACAAAGCGGAGTTACTTATTTTTGAGAAACTTCCGTGGCAGTACAACCCAAAGGACAAACAGGCCGACAAAGGCACCAGCGGCAATAATAGCAATCATCCTCAGAGTCCCTATTCTTTTGATATGCCCAGAATATCACAACCAAACGGGATTGCCCTTTGGTTGTATGTTAATTGTTTGTTACGTCTCGTCCTATGCTTCGAGAGCCCAATTGGCAAGAAATCCGGCCTCAACCGAGCCGGCCAAGCCCAGTGCCAAGTCCCCGGGATATCGCTGCAGGAGGTGTCGAGCTCAGGCGAACGGCGAATGAAAGCGTAGTACTCGGCAACCTCCCACATTATCGCCGTGACCGCCCCGAACTCAACGAAGGACACAGAATGTATTGGAAATGGCGGCACGAATCTCGCTGAACTTCCGAGCGCTCTGCCATATTCGGCAGTAACGTCTCAACTGTTCTTATTCCAGCCCGCAGTGCATCCGGACACCCTTGAATTCGAGATTCGGTTAATCAGAAATACAGGCCGGGGAATTATCCCCGGCCCGTTGTAAGCCCGTCAGAATGCTAGGGGCGTCGTCAGAATTCGTAGGCAGGCTGGTCGTGCTCCGACAGATCCATGCCCTGCTCCTCCTCCTGTCGGGAGGCGCGTACGCCCATGCTGTACTTGAGCAGGAAGAACATGCCGAACCCGGTGACCAGTGCCCAGGCAAGAACCACGCCCATGCTGATGAGCTGCGACACGATCTGCAGACCATTGCCGCCCACCAGGCCGCTCACGTCGTTGTTCCCGTTGGCAAAGATCCCGATCGCCAGCAACCCCCAGAGGCCGCATGTTCCATGCACCGAGATTGCACTTACCGGATCGTCAATCTTGAGAATGTTCTCGATAGCCCAGACCGAACCCATCATTATGGGAGCGGCTATGGCGCCGATGACCACCGCAGCCCACGGGTCGACATAGGAAACCGGTGCTGTGATGCCCACCAGTCCCGCCAGGGCGCCGTTGCAGGCCATCAGGATGTCGGCCTGGCCGGTCCGTATGATCGAGATGTACAAAGCGACGACGGCTCCAGTAGCACCGGCCAGCAGCGTGTTGACCGCATTCAGACCGATGGAGTCTCCTGCGCCGATGTTGAAACCGAACCAGCCGAAGAACAGGATAAAGGTGCCTATTATCACGAAGGGCACGTTGTGCGCCGCAATGGGGTTAGCCGAACCGTCTGGGTTGTACTTTCCGAGACGGGGACCCACCACAGCCGCGCCAGCGAGTGCGATGAACCCGCCTACAGCGTGCACCACGCCGGAACCAGCATAGTCAGCCGCCGCCGGGAGTCCGATTCGGTCAAGGTATGCGATCCCCTCTATGTCGGCTCCACCCAGCCAGCCTCCACCCCAGACCCAGTGGCCGTAGAGCGGGTATATGATGGCACCGATGATGAAGCTGTAAGCCAGGTATGCTTGGGTCTTGGTGCGCTCGGCCACGGCACCGGCCACGATGGTGGCGGCGGTCCCGGCAAACACCATCTGGAACATCCAACTCACATAGACGCTCCAGTCGTCCGCGGCATCAACGAGGAAGAAATTGGTAGTACCGGCGATTCCGGCAGCGCTGGTCCCCATCATTATGGCGAAACCAAAAGCCCAGAAGGACAAGGACGCGATTGCGAAGTCCATGAAGCTCTTGGTCATGTAGTTGGTGACGTTCTTGGAGCGGATCAGGCCCGCGCCGAGGAAGGCAAACCCGGCCTGCATGAAGAACACAAGGAACGCCGCCACCATGGTGGTCAGATTTCCGATGTCAGTGGCATTGGTTTCCACTGGATCGGCGTCCTGGGCGAAGGCCACGTTGTATCCTGCAAGCAACGCGGCCGCGAACAGGCCGGCGATTGTGTAGGGCAGAAATCGCCGCAACACCACTGCGCTTCTGGAATAAGGAGCCGTCTCTGCCAGCATCTCCTCCCTCCTTTTGCCTTTTACCCGATAACGGGCGCTTGAGAATATTCCGGTTGGTAATGTAAGACGGGCTTGTTACAAGGGCATTTCAGAAGTGTTACGCAGATATTTCAAACGCTTTAACGAAACAGTATTATATAGGGCATATTCGTAAATTCAATTAACTTATTCAATAATTTCAAGCGTTCTTTGGGAATTGATGGCAGAACAACGAAAAAGAGCAGGCTCGGCACCTGCCCTTTGCGTCTTCAGGGTTCACCCACAGTTTCCTGGGTTTCGGGCTACTTTTCGATGGGCGCCCCAACTATGCTGCCCCACTCGGTCCAGGAACCGTCGTAGTTTCGAACATTCTCCAACCCCAGTAGCTGGGTCAGCACAAACCAGGTGTGGGAGGAGCGCTCACCGATGCGGCAGTACGCGATGGTCTCGCTGCTGCCGTCAATACCTTTCCCGCCATAGAGATCCCGGAGGTCCTCGACAGACTTGAAGGTACCGTCCTCGGCCACGGCCTGCCCCCAAGGAATATTGGCGGCGCCCGGGATGTGCCCTCCGCGCTGCGAGCCCTCTTGCGGCACGTTGGCCGGCGCCAGCAACTCGCCACTGAACTCGGCGGGGGAACGGACGTCGACCAAGGCAACACTTCCCGCGTTCACCTTGGCCAGCACTTCGTCGCGGTAGGCGCGGATGCTCTGGTCCCCCTCAGATGCGGTGTAAGTGGACGAGGCAAAGCTGGGAACTTCGGTGGTCATGGGCCGGCCCTCTGCCTCCCACTTGACTCTGCCTCCGTTCATGATCCGAACGTCACGGTGACCGTAATATTTCAGCTGCCAGAAGGCCCACGAGGCGAACCAATTGTTGTTGTCGCCGTAGAGTATGACAGTCGTGTCGTTTCCTATCCCGGAATTTCCCAATAGCTGTGCGATTTCCTCCCTGGAGGCCAGGTCACGCCGTACGGATTGCTGGAGCTGGGACTGCCAGTTCCAGCCTGCTGCACCAGCGATGTGCCCCTGCTCATAGGCCGAGGTGTCAACATCGACCTCCACCAGCCGTACATTCGCATCATTACCATGCTCCCCCACCCACTCGGTACTGACAAGCGACTCCGGATGAGCATATTCTGCCATTGTTTACTCCTCTTAGTTCGAATTCTGAACCAAATGAACTTCGCAACAAGTGCCTTCTGACGGACACCATTGCCTAGCGTTACATTCTATCTCAATTGCGGGTACACCGGCAGCGGTGGAAATCCATTACTCAGGGTAATCTCACCCTTCCGGACTTGCAGGGTGTGCGAAAATCACTGGACAAGGCCCAGTATTCTACGTTACCGCCGGGACGCCTCCGGCTGCTGTGGCAATGCACCACCGTGGCAATGCAAAATTACGACCCGGATTCCCGCTTTCGCAGCAGTAGCGCCATGCAAAACCCGGTTCAAATGAAGGGTCGATTTGTAGATGCGTCTGACCTGAATTCAATCCTGATGCGACGGGACAGGTGTTTCCGCGGCGGCGACTTCTTCCCAATCTGCGACCGGACACCGAACGTATTGAAAATACCGGCCCACATTCTTTTGCAATTTCGGGGAACCTTGGGCTAATATTACTAAATACACAGGTGTTGGCTGACGGTGGGATATTGCTCGTCGGCAAGGGGAATTTATGGGTAGCAATCGCTGGCTCCGCAACAGTTTTGTTTACCTGATGATAATCATTGGCGTGATTGTCATCTTTTATACTTTGATGCCCTTTGGCAGCAGTAATGAGGAGCCGGTTAGCCGGGTCATATCGCTGGCCAAAAACAACCAGCTTGAGAAAATTGAAGTTAATGGCGATAAACTCACCGTTTACCGCCATAACGGAGAGAGCTTCGACAGCAAGCTTGAAAAGGGCGACAGCATAACTTCTCTGCTTCTGGAAAGCGGGATACAAGTCGGCGAACCCGGGGTGGAAATTTACTCAACAGGTTCCAGCGGACTATCGAGTATCTTTGGGCTACTGCTCAATTTCCTGCCTCTCATATTCTTCGGCGGCCTCATCCTGTTTATGATGCGGCAGGCCCAGGGCAGTAACAACCAGACGCTCAGCTTTGGCCGCAGCCGGGCGCGCATGATGCCATTCAATCGGCCCCAGGTAACTTTTGCCGATGTGGCCGGAGTGGAAGAGGCAAAGGTGGAGCTCCAGGAAATCGTGGAGTTCCTGAAGTTCCCGGAACGCTTCCTTTCGCTGGGAGCGCGCATCCCCAAGGGCGTGCTGCTGGTGGGGCCACCCGGCACGGGCAAGACACTGCTGGCGCGAGCCGTGGCAGGCGAGGCGGGGGTGCCCTTCTTCCACATCAGTGGCTCTGAGTTCGTTGAGATGTTCGTGGGAGTAGGTGCGGCCCGCGTGCGCGACCTGTTTGAACAGGCCAAGCGCAACGCTCCGTGCATCGTGTTCGTGGATGAGATTGACGCCGTCGGACGCCATCGCGGTGCCGGTCTCGGCGGTGGTCACGACGAGCGCGAACAGACTCTCAACCAGATCCTGGTGGAAATGGACGGTTTCGAGACCAACACCAACATCATCGTGGTGGCCGCCACCAACCGCCCGGATATCCTGGACCCCGCTCTGCTGCGCCCCGGCCGCTTTGACCGGCGCGTAACACTGGATCTGCCGGACCTGGCGGGTCGCAGGGCCATTCTGAGAGTGCACGCCTCTGGCAAACCTCTGGCCCCGGAGGTCGCGCTGGACACCGTCGCGAAGGAGACCCCCGGATTCAGCGGCGCAGACCTCTCCAACCTGGTGAACGAAGCAGCCATCCTGGCTGCGCGCGGCAACAAGAAGTCCATCTTCATGTCGGAGTTCGAGGAGGCAGTGGACCGCATCATCGCCGGCCCGGAGCGCAAGAGCCGCCTCATAAGCAAGCGAGAAAAGGAAATGACGGCATACCACGAGGCGGGCCACGCTCTGGTGGCGTGGGCGTTGCCCCACGCCGACCGGGTCCACAAGATTTCCATCGTGTCTCGCGGTTCAATGGGAGGGCACACCTCCCTTCTTCCCGATGAAGACCGATACCTCTGGACCAAGAACCAGTTCAGCGACATGATGGCCGTTACCATGGGTGGCCGGGTGGCCGAAGAACAGATTTTTGACGAGGTCACCACTGGCGCCAGCAACGATATCGAGCGGGCTACCAAGATTGCCCTGGGCATGATCAAGCGTTACGGCATGAGCAAGTCGCTTGGCCCCCGCACTTTCGGCAAGCGCGAGGAGATGATATTCCTCGGTAGGGAACTCAGCGAAGAAAGGGACTATGGGGACAAGGTTGCTGAGGAGATCGACGAGGAAGTCAAGATGATCATCACCCGTGCCTACCAGAACGCCAACGAGATCCTGATCGCCAACAAACCCAAACTGGTGCTGCTGGCCGAGTACCTGATCGAGCACGAGACTGTCTCAGGTGAGGCCCTGAACCACCTCTTCAACGAGGAGAGTCCCGGGACGGCAACGAGTGGCGTACCCGTGGCTCCAACGGAACCGCCTCCCTACACCTCGCCGCGACCGCAGCCGACCATCCAGCCACGGCCGGCACCCACCCTGCCGTCAACCAACGGACAGGAAGGACAGGGCTAGGATCTGCCACGGTAAACGGAACCCCTGCACCAAATAGAAATGCAGGCACAAAACAGTAAGGGCGGGAAAATATCCCGCCCTTACTGTTTCCGGCAAATCTGGCTTGATTCGTCCGCTGATGCTCTAATCAGGAGCTTCGGCGTCCGTTGGTGCGGGAAGCTGCCTATAATATAGGCCCCACTGCCTCATCAGCTCCTCAACCTCGGCATTTTTCAGGGAGACGAGTTCCCTGAAAAAGCCGGCAAGGGCGTGGGCGGGCATCGTCTCGGCACTGCAAACCCAGCTGCGCTCGGCCGGTACCACATAGATGAGCCCTCGCTGGTGCTCGCACACCGCTTGTATTCGGGTCATGTCCTCGCTGGGTTTTACTTCCAGGCCGGCCAATGTAGTCATACGGTTTCCTTCCTATTGGTTGGTTTAACGGAGCCTCAAATTAGCGGAACTGGGAGTGCTCGGGCCCATTCCCAATCATCGGGACAGCACTCCTCGACGGTGCATTATATCGCCGAATCCGTAGCGGCGTTATGGTCGTAGATGTAAGGCAGTGTTATTATCTTATTTGGATTGTGCGCCAACGATATGGGCGCGGTAAGGAATTGGGGAGCATGTATCAACCCGGAGGGCAACCACCAAGGGGACCCGAGATGAATTTCGACCAGATTCTGTCTGGAATCGGCGGAAACCTCGGGCGAATCACCAACCGGCTAGGCGGCGGCGGAGTCGGTCTGGCCGCTGTACTTATCGTCGGACTGATCGTAATTATCTGGGCCGCCACCGGCATTTACACCGTCAGCCCGGGCGAACAGGCGGCCCTGCGCCTCTTCGGCGCCGCCCAGAGCAGCACGGTTTCCGAGACAGGACTGCACTGGTGGTGGCCCTCCCCTGTGGGCAACCGCGACGTGGTGCAGACCGTAGAGACTCGCCGGATGGAGTTGGGTTTCCGCAGCGGTGAGGGCGGTGCTTTGACACCGGTGCCAGTGGAAGCCCAGATGATCAGCGGCGACCTGAATATCATCGACGTACAGATGGTCGTGCAATACAACGTCAGGGACCTGAATGATTTCCTGTTCAGAGTGTTCGACCCTGGAGAAAACGACGGTGCCCAGCGTGACATTCCCGCAGGCCGACCCGACGGGCGTACGCTGAAGGATGCCACGGAGGCCGCTCTCCGCTTGGTTGTCGGGCAGCGCGGCCTGGGCGAAGTTCTGGCCGAACAGCG
Source organism: Dehalococcoidia bacterium (assembly GCA_965261885.1). Taxonomy (GTDB): domain Bacteria; phylum Chloroflexota; class Dehalococcoidia; order Lucifugimonadales; family UBA3495; genus VXOI01. Next base: position 192,217 of record CBDHDY010000011.1, on the reverse strand, counting down.
CACCGAACTGGAGATATCCGCGCAGGAAAAGCTGCAGGAAATCCTGGACAGCTATGAGGCCGGTATCAACATACTCAGCGTGGAGCTGCAGAAAGTTGAAGCTCCCGAGGACGTGCGTGCAGCCTTCAACGACGTGCTCCAGGCACGTCAGGACAAGGTAACTGCAACCAACCTGGCCCAGGGTTATGAGAACCAGGTCATCCCGGAGGCCAGGGGGCGTGCTGAGCAGATCATCCAGCCCGCCGAAGCCTTCAAGCAAGCCCGTATCGCGAGGGCCCAGGGTGAAGCTGACCAATTCATCTCTATCCTGGACCAGTACTCCGACCGGTCGGTCAAGTTGTCCAACACCCTCCAGGACACCGACGGAGCGGACGGCGACGGCAATTCCGCCACCGGCATCGGACTGGAAGACGTCCGGGTAACGAGTGGGAACGGGCTCTTTATCGCTGATTTGCTGGTCCTGGGAGCGCCCGAGTGCACATTTACTGCCCGCCAGGCGACGGTAGCCGAAGTAGCATCACAGGTATGTGGCTTCACTGTTTCGGTTGACTCCGAGGATGGAGAGGTCGAGGCCGGCAGCCGGGCAACCGTAGATTACTTGGGCAATGAAGATCTGACGGTGCCACAGTTCTCTTTCACTGGGGTCGTGAGTATCAGATTGTCCAACACAGTCCTCGACATAGATAACCTGGATGGGGACGATGATTTGACGACCGGCTTAACCGCGTCGGACTTCAAGGTGGTCACTGCCCCTGACGGAGGAGTCGTGCCCGGCCTTGACCTGGCTCCTTTGGCCTACAACCCGGCGACAAATATACTCACTCTCTCGATTCAGGACGGTGAAACCCTGGTCGCGGGTGAATTCTTCGCGGTCCAGTACTTGAACCGCGAAGAGTTGACCATTACCCCCAACAGCCAGGTAACCCAAGAGCGTCTCTTCCTGGAGGCAATTGAGGAAATTCTCCCGTCGGTAAACAAGATCATCGTTTCTCCGGACGCGGAGACAGTATTGATCCTGGGCGGACAGGGGGATGTGGTGCCGGTGCCGATTGGCCCAAACCCCAACCCGTAATTTCCGGTACACGTGGCGGCCGGCCATGGTGTTTGACGGCCGTAGGTCTGTTTGATACAGAAATAAATTCAGCGTGGTTGGCGGCCCAAAATACCCGCCAACCCGAAACGCCGACAAGGCAAGGAATTAAGGGGATCTGATGAGAAACCTGGTTATCGCGGGCGTGGTCGTCCTGGTGCTACTGATAACACTTTTCACTTCGCTTTATGTGGTTGACGAAACCGAGCAGGTTGTGGTCACCAGGTTCGGCGAGGTGCAGGCCATTCACACCACGCCTGGCCTCCGCGTGAAGGCACCCTTCGGAGTCGACCGCGTCATCTCCTACGACCGTCGCGTGCTACGCATTGACGCACCCCCCGGACCATTCCTGGACAAGGACATCAACATCCTCGAGATCGACGTGTATGCCCGGTATGTGATCACAGATCCCCACTCATTCCTCCAGTCCCTGAACACACAGGAGAATGCCTCCCAGGTGCTGGGACAGCGCATCAACGCCGCCCTCCGCGCCGAAATCGCTGAGCGAAGTCGCGAGGAGATCATAGGCGGAGACGTCGGTCTGGACTCGCTGGGCAACCCAATCGTCGACGCCGAGGGAAACTCGGTCGTAAATCCCACCAACAATCGTACCGTGATTCTGGATGATGTGCTCGCCCGCGTGCAGAGCGACCTCAGCAGTGAACAACCCAGCTTCGGTGTGGAAATGATCGACATTCGAATCAAGCGGGCCGACTTTCCTTCAGAGGTGGCTGGCCGGATATTCGAACGTATGCGGTCAGATCGCGAAAAGATCGCCCGGCGTCTCAGGGCCGAGGGTGAGGAAGAAGCTCGCAGCCGGCGCGCTGCCGCAGACCGCGAGGTGGAAATCATCCTGGCCAAAGCCGATCGCGATGCCTCCCGCCTGCGTGGTGAAGGCGAAGCCCAGGCCATTTCCATTCTGTCAGACGCTCTGAACCGTGACCCGGAATTCTTCACCTTCCGGCGCAGCTTGGAGGCATACAAGCAGTTCCTGAGCACCCAGTCGACCATGATATTGTCGTCGGAATCCGACCTGTTCCGGTTCCTCCAGAGTTCAGGCGACCAGGAATAAACCTACATTGAGAGGTAACCGCTTCGCCTGGATTTCGAAAACTGGCGAAGGAAAGGGGGACAGGCGAAGGCCTGCCCCCCTTTCTTTCATAACATTTGCGGCGTCTTACCTGGCCGGTAACTCCCCGATTAATACCTGATAGCGACCGCTGATTTTACCGGCCAGCCAGCCGGCGGCCTTCATCCAGCCCGTGGGTGGTCTTTTCGGGGGAGGTGATGATGATTCTGAAGCCCTGCTCCAGCCGCATTGGCACCTCGGCAGCGGTGGCGCCGGTGGCGCATGGCACCCCGGCCTCCTTGCAGGTCTCGAGAATTCGCAGCAGGTTGGCCTGCACGTCAGGGTGACCTGCGTTGCCCTTGTGCCCCATGGACACCGACATGTCTCCCGGCCCGGCCCAGACAGCGCCGATTCCCTTGACCTCACGAAGAATGTCTTTCAGGTTCTCTACACCGTGGGGCTCCTCCACAATGCCCATCAGCAACATGTTGCCGTCAGGGTCTAGGGGCCACAGGTCAGCGGCATCGTAGTACTCGGCGGGGGTGAGGCCCCAGTAGCGCGGCGCGATGCGATACCACCAGCCCCGTTCGCCCTCCGGCTCGAAGTCGGCGACTCCCGGGACCTGCGGGTAGCGGGCAGCAACCACCGCCGCCTGGGCGTCCTCGACGGTGTTCAGGTGGGGCAGGACCAGGCCGTAGACCCCCGTATCCAGCGCCTGCTTCAGAACCCACTGGTTCCGCTCCCGGAAGTTAGGCGGAATCCGTACCATGGGTGCAGGATTGGCCTGAAGGTTGCCGCCTTCCGCGACCTTCTTGCGGGAGAGAAGGAACTGCAGCGACATCCTCAGTTTGTCGAAACTGAAGTCCTGGTGCTCCATCTCGATAATGGTCATGTCGTAGTCGGAATCTGCGACGAAAGCCAGGTCGTCCAGGTTCCCGTTCCACACCAGTCCTGAGCAGAACACCGGCTTATCCTGCTCAAGAAGTTCGATCACCTTGTTGTATCGGACCATACCACCTCCAGCATTTTCACCATCTGTTTGGATGCACGGGGCACCTTGGCTTGCGACGGGATTATGCTCTGGGGCAGGTGGAATGTCCATTGCATCAGGTGGCTGTGCCGGACCCGCCAGGCTCCGGTCGCCTCGTCGCTGACGGACGTGCCCAACTAATTCTCACCACCATTGAATTTTCCCTTTCGACTGACCGGTTTGACTGCCCGCGAAAAATCGCCTACATTCATACGGGCTTCTGTCTTGCCAGCCGCGACTTCCTTTCGGTGACATCAGGCCTACTTTGCCTTGCATAGACTTTCAATTTTCACCGGATGCTGATGCTCATCCGGTTTGGATTCAGGATGAAAATACACGAGTACCAGGCTAAGGATATTTTTGCCCGCTACGGCATCCCGGTGCCGCAGGGATCGGTGGCATCGACCGCCGCCGAGGCCCACGCCGCAACGGAACGCCTCGGAGGCCGGGCAGTCATTAAGGCTCAGGTACACGCCGGTGGCCGGGGCAAGGCCGGTGGTGTCAAGTTGGCGCAGTCACCCGACGAAGCATCCGATGCTGCGGGCGCCATGCTTTCCACCAGCTTGGTCACCAACCAGACTGGGCCCGAGGGTGTTCCCGTGAACCAGGTGCTGGTTGAGGGACTGGCTGACATCGCCAAGGAGATGTATCTGGCCCTGACGGTCGATCGTGTGGAGCGCCGCCCCGTCCTGCTAGCATCGGCTTCTGGCGGCATGGATATCGAGGAAGTGGCCGCCACCAGCCCGGAGAGCATCCATACCGAACCCATAGACCCGGTTCTGGGACTGATGCCGTACCAGTCACGACGGATCGCCCGCATGCTGGGGCTTGAGGATTCTGCCGCCGCAGCCGCTCCGGGACTGCTCAACTCCCTTTACCAGGTCTTCGTGGACAATGACTGCACACTGGTCGAGGTCAATCCTCTGATCGTTACCGGACAGGGCGGCCTCGTTGCCCTTGACGCCAAGATGAGTCTGGATGACGACGCAATGTACCGCCGTCCGGCCTTGCGCGAATTGCGTGACCGGGCGCAGGAGGATGAGCTGGAGGCCCAGGCCGCCGAGCTGGACATAGCCTACGTGAACCTGGACGGTGACGTCGGCTGCCTGGTGAACGGCGCCGGTCTCGCCATGGCTACCCTAGACGTTACCTCGGCTGCCGGGGCAGCGCCGGCCAACTTCCTCGACGTAGGCGGCGGGGCCACTGTGGAAAAGGTCGCCAGCGCCGTCGGAATAATCCTCTCAGACGTAAAAGTGCGGCGGGTGCTGGTCAACATATTCGGAGGCATCCTGCGCTGTGACATTGCCGCAGAAGGCATCGTGCTGGCGTATCGAACTTCCAACTCCAGCCTGCCCCTGGTGGTCCGAATGCTGGGAACCAACGTCGATGATGGCAAGCGCATCCTGGAAGAGTCAGGGCTGCCGGTCGTATTCACCGAAACCCTCTCCGAAGCCGCCGAAGCCATCAAGCAAGCCGGGTAGCGCCTCTCCGGTTTCGTGCCCTTATATCTCAAACGCTATTTTCCACAGATGGAGCAGGCCTGAATGGGTATTCTTGTAGACGAAAACACTCGGGTCATGGTGCAGGGGATTACCGGCCGGGAGGGCAGCTTCCACGCCCGTAACTGCATGGCGTACGGCGCCAACGTGGTCGCCGGAGTCACTCCCGGGCGCGGCGGGGCGCTGTTCGAGGACAAGGTGCCGGTTTTCAACTCCGTCGAGGAGGCTGTGGCCGAGACTGCCGCGAACATGGCCCTCATCTTCGTGCCTCCGCCCTTCGCTGCCGATGCCATAGCGGAATCGGCTGACGCCGGTGTACCGCTGATCGCCTGCATCACCGAGGGAGTGCCCGCGCTGGATATGGTGCGGATCGCCCGCTACCTGGAGGATAAGCCGGTGCGGCTGATCGGTCCCAACTGCCCCGGCCTCATCAACCCCGGCGCCCGCTGCAAGGTGGGCATCATGCCGGGGGCAATTCACCTGCCGGGCCGCGTTGGCATAGTGTCCCGCAGCGGCACCCTGACGTACGAAGCCGTGGGACAGTTGACCGGCATTGGCATAGGCCAGTCCACCTGCGTCGGCATCGGGGGCGATCCCATTATTGGCACCAGTTTCGTTGAGGTCCTCCGACTTTTCCAGGAGGACGACGACACAGACGCTGTCGTGCTGATCGGGGAGATCGGTGGAAGCATGGAGCAGGACGCTGCCGCCTATGTCGGAGCGGAATTTACCAAACCCATTGCTGCGCTGGTGGTTGGAGCTTCGGCCCCTCCGGGCAAGCGAATGGGACACGCCGGAGCAATAATCACCGGCGAGAGCGCCACCGCTGAGGCCAAGGTTAGGGCCTTCCGCGATGCGGGGGCGAACATCATACCCACGCCCGCAGACATCGGCTCAACGGCCATGGCGATGCTTCGTTCCAATGGCTTGGCCAGTTGATCAAAGTTTGACACCCAGACGACTGTCTCCCCTGATGAAGGGGCCATCGGGCCGAGATCAGAGGCACACACTGGTACCAGGCAACCAATGGCGCTAACCCACAAGGAGGCTCCATGCCATACGGTTTGATCAACGGGCTCAACATACACTACGAGGTTCGTGGCTCAGGCGCCCCGTTGCTTATGATGGCCCCGGGGGGATTTGATTCAACCATCGACAAATGGGCCTCGTCGGGCGTATGGGCCGGCATGAAGCCCCTGGAAACACTCACCAGCCGCTACACCTGCATCGCCTATGACCGGCGCGAGGCCGGGCTCTCGGGCGGCAGGGTGGAGCAGGTGTCCTGGACCACCTACGCCCACGAGGCGAAGGGCCTGCTGGATCTTCTGGGAATCCCACGGGCATTCGTGCTGGGTGGCTGCATGGGCTGTTCCACCGCCACAGCCTTTGGTGTTACATATCCCGAGGCCACGCTGGGTCTGCTGCTGCACTGGCCAGTGGGGGGCGTGCACTGGCGTCAGAACGGCCTTGACCGCTTCCGTACTCACATTGATTTCGTCAAAGCGAAAGGCCTCGGCGCCGTTGTAGATTTGGCCAGGAAGGAAGGCAGCTTCTGGGCCGAACCCAAGGCCGGCCCGTGGGCGTCCACAATCTGCGCCGACGAGTCTTTCGCCGCCAGCTTCACCGGTCAGGACCAGGCCAGCTACCTGGCCACGGTTGCCCTGATGGGCCAGACGCTCTTCGACCGCGACACCGCCACCGGCCCTGAACCGATAGAGTTGATGGCGCTGCGGGTACCGTCGGTCATCATCCCCGGCGCCGATGCGTCCCACGCCACCAGCGCAGCGCGTTATCTTCAGGAGTGCCTGGAGGGTTCGGTGTACCACGACGTTCCGCCGGAACAACAGACCCCCGAAGCCGTGCGTCAGTGGATTGTTGCGTTCATAGAATCCAACGCCGTGGTCGGGGCCGCCTGAGCTCCGGCGATACTTCATCAGCACGGAAGAGGAATGGAGTACGAAACAGTAATCGGACTGGAAGTTCACGTGCAGCTGCAGACGCAGAGCAAGATGTTCTGCTCCTGCCGTGCGGACTACCAGAGCGCCCCCGGCAACAGCCGGGTCTGCCCTGTCTGCCTTGGCCTCCCGGGAGCGCTGCCGGTCATCAACAGAAGGGCCGTCGAATACACTGTGATGACCGGACTTGCGCTCGGCTGCGACATTCCTCAGATTACGAAGTTCGACCGTAAGAACTATCCATACCCTGACCTGATGAAGGGATACCAGATCTCCCAGTACGACCTGCCCATAGCCGTAGGCGGTCACCTGGAAATCTTATCTGGCGGGACCACCAAGTCCATCGGTGTCCAGCGCGTCCACCTCGAGGAGGACGTGGCCAAGTTGCAGCACTTTCCCGGGGACAGGGGCGGCTACAGCCTGGTGGACGTCAATCGCTCCGGCGTTCCCCTGATGGAAATCGTCAGCGAACCCGACATCCGTTCGGCCGAGGATGCCCGCACCTACCTGATGACGATGCATTCGCTGCTCCAGTACCTCGGCGTGTCCACCGGCAATATGCAGGACGGCAGCTTCCGCTGCGACGCCAACATAAGCATCCGGCCGGCGGGCAGCGAGGAACTTGGCAACCGCACCGAGATCAAGAACGTGAACAGCTTCCGGTCCGTATTTCAGGCACTCAACTACGAGATCGACCGCCAGCGCCACGTGCTCGAGGACGGTGGCCGTGTGGTGCAGGAAACCCGCGGGTGGGTCGAGGAGCGCGCGGTAACGGTGTCCCAGCGCAGCAAGGAGGACGCCCACGACTACCGCTACTTCCCGGAACCGGACCTGCCGCCGCTGGACATTGCCCCTGCCTGGGTACAGGAGATCCGGACCCGCCTGCCCGAGTTGGCCCCGGAACGCTGCGCCCGTTTCCAGCAGAATTGCGGCCTGTCCGAATATGACGCGCGCCAACTGACGGTCAGCAAGGAAATGGCCGACTACTTCGAAAAAGCCTTGGGCATTCCCGCGCTAACCGGCGCTGCGCTGGAGACCCACGCCAAGCAGGTGAGCAACTGGATGCTCGGTGACCTCAGCGGTCTTCTCAACTCGGAATATCGCGACATTTCCCATTCGCCAGTTTCACCCGAAAGTCTGGTAGAGTTGGTAGGGATGGTCAGCGAGGGAACTATCAGCGTCACCATGGGCAAAACAGTGCTGGAGGAAGCCTACAACTCCGGCGCCTCGCCCAAGGCTATTGTCCGTGAGCGAGGCTACACGCAGATCAGCGACACCTCATCCGTCGAACCCGCAGTCCGGGAAGCGCTGGAGACCAACCCTCGCGCCGTGGCCGACTACTTGAGCGGCAAGGAATCGGCTGCAAAATTCCTCGTCGGTCAGGTGATGAAGATCACCCGGGGCCAGGCAAAGCCCGACCTGGTCAACCAGTTGGTAACCGACGCTCTGGAACGCGCCAAGGCTGAAGCGGGCTGACCTCTCCTGCGGGGGACGCTTCCGCTACGTTTTACAGACAAAACACAATTCGAGACCGAAGTCGAACACTTGGTGAATGATTAGATGGACACAATAATCCTGTTCGTGCAGTTGCTGATATCGCTGGTGCTGGTGCTGGTCATACTGGCGCAGGTCAAGGAGGGCAGCGGCGGGCTGTTCGGTGCCGCCCAGTCCACCGTGCGAACCCGGCGAGGTGCCGAAAAGACGCTGTTCCAGTTGACCATCGTTCTGTCTGCGGTGTTCCTCATCCTGTCCATCGTAGTCGTGCGGCTATAGCAGCCAGGCACGCCCCAATCAGGATGCGCAACTGACCCGTCCAACACTGGGACTGATGACAACCTCATTGCTGGTGTTCACCACCGACTTCGGTCTGGCAGATTCCTACGCGGGAGTGATGAAGGGCGTTGCCCTGGAAATCAACCCGGACGTTCGCCTGGTCGACCTCACTCACCAAGTTTCTCCCCAGGACATTTTCCAGGGCGCATTTGCCCTGGGAGTGAGCTACAGGTATTTTCCGGCCCACGCCATCCACGTGGCGGTCGTCGACCCCGGAGTGGGCACCGCCCGTCGACCAGTCCTGCTGCAGACGCCCCACGGTTCCTTCGTTGCACCCGACAACGGCCTGCTGAGCAGGGTCATCTGCGATTACCTGACTGACCAGCCTGACGGGCCCGGAGCAGTCCGGGTTCCGGCATCCCTCAGGGCTTTCCACCTGACTAACCCTGACTACTGGCTGCACCCCGTCAGCAGCACCTTTCATGGCCGCGACGTATTCACACCGGTCGCGGCCCACCTGTCTCTGGGTGTGGCTGCTGAGTCCTTCGGGGAGCCAACGGAATACCTCGAATACATATCCGTGCCACAACCCAGGTTGGATTCCGAAGGGGTCAGAGGCGAGATCATCTATGCTGACGTTTACGGAAATCTTATCAGCAACATCCCTCAGAACCTGATCGAACACCAGGTCATCGGTGAAATACGCATACGAGGCAGGTCCATTCCGCGCTTGTCCCGAACATTCAACGATGAACCGCCGTCAGGGCTGATCGCCCTGGTGGGAAGCCACGGTTACCTGGAAGTGGCCGTACCCAACGGAAGCGCCGCGGCAACCCTGTCAGCAGGGACGGGGGAGCCGATAACCGTGACCCTCGTTCAATCCTGAAACAGGACCTTGGCATTCGGCTGAACAGGAGTCGCCATTCCAGCAAGAGCCTCGGGCCTCCGCCCGGCAGGGCCGGGAATCCACGGTCCCTTACTGCCGGGAACTGGGCATGCCCAGACAGCCCTGGCCTCCCTCGAAGACCGGAATGGCAGTTTTTTTACTCTGCGTAACTGGTTGCACCAGCCGAATGGAACAATGTGTACCCTGGAACCCTTTCTATTGACATAGGTTGCCCTCGTGCTAGTATGGGGAAAATTCGCCTCGGGTTACACTGGCTTTGTTCACAAATTCAGATTTTGCCATTCGGGGGTAATATGGACCTCGACCGCGCTACCCTTTTGAAACTCTACCGCACCATGAAAACCATCCGCGATTTCGAAGAGCGGGGCATACCGGAAACTGGCCAGCGCGGTATGTCTGCCTCCGTGCATTCGTCCGCCGGACAGGAAGCCGTACCGACCGGCGTCTGCGCCAACCTGACCGACGACGACTACATCGGCAGCACCCACCGCGGCCACGGCCACTGCATCGCCAAGGGCGTCGACCCCAAAGGCATGATGGCCGAGCTGTTCGGTCGCGTCACCGGCCCCAACAAGGGCAAGGGCGGCTCCATGCACATCGCCGACATGAGCAAGGGCATGCTGGGCACCAACGGCATCGTGGCCGGCAGCGTTCCCTTGGCCGTGGGCGCCGCGCTGACCTCCAAGCTGAAGTACAGCAACCAACGGGTGGCCGTTGCTTTCTTCGGCGACGGTGGCGCCAACCAGGGCGTTCTGCACGAGTGTATGAACCTGGCCTCTGTCTGGAAGCTGCCGGTCATATTCTGTTGCGAGAACAATGGCTACGCCGAGTCCACGCCGGTGGAGTATGCGCTGTCGACCAGCCGTGTCTCCGACCGTGCCGCCGGCTACGATATGCCCGGCATACACGTCGACGGCATGGACGTGTTTGCAGTTTTCGACGCCGCCCGCGAGGCAGTCGCTCGCGCCCGGGCCGGTGAAGGCCCCTCACTACTGGAGTGCCGGACCTACCGGTACTACGGCCACACCGTCTTCGACAACCCGCTGTCCTATCGTACCAAGGAGGAAGAGGACTACTGGCGGGGCCGGGACCCTCTGAAGCTCTTCCGCGAGGCTGTGATTCCGCAGGGCGAAATCTCCTCTGACGAACTCGACGCTATCGACACTGAGATCGGCGCTCTGATGGAGGAAGCGGTGAAGTTCGCCGATGAGAGCCCTCTCCCCGAACCCCACGAGCTCTACGAAGACGTCTATGTCGACTATCCGCTGGACATGATGCGCCGCGGCGTCAATATGCCCGCCTAGCATTCAGTTCCGGAACGCTGCACTCAAGCAAGTTCAATGTGGGGGCGCACAGCCGTGCGCCCGTCAACAACAGGAGAGAGCGATGACGACAGCCACCGCCACCCGTGAATTGCAGGTACGCGAGGCCATCAACGAGGCCATACGGCAGGAGATGGAACGTGACGAATCGGTCATCATCATGGGCGAGGAAATCGCCGGCGGCGCGGGCCGCGAGCACCTGGGCATAGTAGATGCATGGGGCGGGCCCTTCCGCACCACCGTCGGCCTGATCCAGCAGTTCGGCAACCAGCGGGTGCTCGACACTCCGCTGTCCGAAGCCGCCTTCGTCGGCACTGCAATCGGCGCCTCCTCCACAGGCATGCGCGCCATCGCCGAGCTGATGTTCGTCGACTTCATCGGCGTCTGCATGGACCAGATGCTGAACAACGCCGCCAAGATGCGTTACATGTTCGGCGGACAGGTCAAGGTCCCCTTCGTGATGCTCACACGCATCGGGGCAGGGTTCGGCAGCGCCGCCCAGCACTCCGAGTCCTACTACTCCATCTTCAGCCACATACCGGGCCTGAAGGGCGTAGCGCCTTCCGACCCCTACACCGCCAAGGGGCTCTTGACCGCGGCCATCCGCGACGACGACCCGGTGGTGTTCTTCGAGCACAAGGGCCTGTATACCAACCGCGGCCCGGTGCCGGAAGAATCCTACACCTTCCCCATCGGCAAGGCCCGCACAGTGCGCCAGGGCACCGACGTCACCATCGTGGGCATCTCAAAGATGACCTGGATTGCAAACAATGCTGCCGAAGAACTGGCCAAGGAGGGCATCAACGCCGAGGTGGTCGACCTGCTCAGCATCTCGCCCATCGATTACGACCACGTGCTGGAGTCGGTGCGCAAGACCCACCGCCTTGTCGTGGTGGACGAGGATACACCGGTGTGCAGCCTGGCCTCGGAAATCTGCTCCCGCATTGCCGAAGAGGGCTTCGACTACCTGGACGCCCCTCCGTCTCGCGTGACTTCCCCCCATACCCCCGTACCCTACAGCCGCGCCCTGGAAAACATCTACCTGCCCAACGAGGAGCGGGTCATCAAAACCGTGAAGGGGCTGTTCCGCTAGGCTTATCAGGAAGTACGCAGGTTATAACCACACGGGGGCAGGTTTCGAGCCTGCCCCTGTGCTCTTCACGAGGCACAGAGGCCGTCCCGTCTCAACTCGAGTACGCACGGCAGAGGCCCCTGTCTCCAAGCCGTAAATTTGGGCAGGATTTGCACCGCAGGACAGAATCTTGAGGCGCATTGATTACAGGTGGTTGATCCTGGGAGCAGGATTTGCCATTTTGTTCTTCAGCGGTGGCTCCCGTTTCGCCTTCGGCCTCATGCTGAAGCCAATGTCCGAGGATCTGGACGTCAGCCGGTCCACCCTGTCACTGGCAGTCACCATGTTCATGCTGGTGTCGGCTGTGGCGATGCCGTTCGTCGGAAGGCTGGTGGACCGCTGGAACCTGAAAGGAACCATAGCCATTGGCGCAGTCGTGGCCGCCGTGGGTCTGGGTCTGATGGGGCAGGTGCACCACTCGTGGCAGGTGTTTCTCGTCTACGGAGTAGTCTACGCGCTGGGCAACTCCGCCACGTCCATCTCTCCCGTGGTCGTCATGGTGAGCCAGTGGTTCGTAGAACGTCGCGGCATTGCCACCAGCGCCGTGGTGTCCGGCAATGCCATCGGACAGTTGGTAATCGTGGCGGCTCTGGCCTCGGCGCTGGCGGCCATCGGATGGCGAACCTCGCACACGGTGCTCGCCATAGCCAACATCGCAGTGCTGCTGCCCATGACCCTGATGGTTGTGAGGCCCGGGCCGCCCCTCTCGAGTTCTCCGGTTCAGACCATGCCCGGCAGCGAACCCCCACCCGAGGCGATGACACTCAAGGAGGCGTTGACCTCGCGGGAATTCATCATTCTGGTTGGGATCTACTCTGTTTGCGGGTTCCAGGACTTCTTCGTAGCCACTCACATCGTTGCTTTCGCCCAGGACCAGGGGGTAGGGGATGTCCTTGCAGGCAACCTGCTGGCGTGGATGGGAGTAATGGGTCTGCTGGGGCTGGTGCTGACCGGCTTCCTGGCTGATGCCTTCGGCGCCGCGCGTCCCACTGCAATCTGCTTCCTCATGCGCATTGGTATCTTCGCGCTGATTCTGACCTTTCAGGGCACACCGGCCATTCTGGCCTTCGGCCTGCTCTACGGATTCACCTTCCTGATTACCGCACCGTTGACGGTCGTGTTCCTTGGCAACATCTACGGTTCACAGCGGCTGGGCACCCTTACGGGGACCATCTCCATGATCCACCAGATCACCGGAGGCCTGGGTGCGCTGGCCGGTGGCTGGATATATGACATGACCGGTGACTACAACGCGGCCTTCGTCCTCATGCTGGCCCTGTCGCTGGTGGCCACGGTATTGACCCTGGTAGTGCGCGAACCACTCAGGAGGCACCGGACTCCCCTGGGCGCGGCTGTCTGCTGAGGAGAATCAACCGCTCGACGCTTGCGATTGATGATAGCCGCCTCAGCTAGTAGGATGAACGAGTGGTATATGAGTGGGACGAGGCCAAGCGCCTAAGCAACCTGGAAAAACGTGGGGTGGACTTCTGGGGCATATATTCTTTCGAATGGGACACTGCATTAGTCGAACATAGTCCCCGAGGTGGAGAACTACGCTGGGTAGCTACCGGGTTCATCGGAGGCCGCCTACACTTGGTGGCATACACGCAGCGCGGGGAAAGGCGCCGCATTATCAGCCTGCACAAAGCCAACGGAAGAGATAGAAGGAAATATGAACGAGAACGCTGATATAGACAGCCTGCCGTTCGCCGAATACGCCGCGCTTATGGCAGAAATAGGCGCCAAAGAGCATGGAAACCCCGATACTCCCAAGTTGTCGTTTGAAGAGCTTGTATCGAGCGACATGACATTTCGTGAGATAGAAGAGGAGTATGGGGAAGAGACTGCGATAAATGCCGGTATCGCCAGAGACCCGGATGCCAGAGAGCTTACGAAGGAAGACTTTGCTCGAATGCGACCTGCAATCGAGATAGTTCCAGACCTGGTCGCGGGCTCTCTCAGGAGAAAGTGCATAGAGAGCCCCTCTGAAAAGATCTATGTCAACGTCCCCATCGACAATGACCTGCTCGGCTATTTCCTTGACGAGGCTGGTCCCGAATGGCACAAAGCCCTCAACGAAACCCTGCGCAAGGCGGTCTTCGGCTCCGGCGACGCCTAGTGGAACAGCAGGCCCCCGTTGACGTTATACGCCTGGCCGGTAATGAAGGAGGCATCGTCACTGGCCAGGAATGCCACCACGTTCGCCACGTCCTGCGGCTCGGCGATGCGGCCCAGGGGGCTGGACTGAGCACCGGCCTGAACGATCTGGCTCCTAAATTCCTCTTGCGACATCCCGCGCTCTGCGGCCTGGTCACGCTCCCAGTAGCTCATCCGGTCGGTATTGATGGGCCCGGGACAAACCGCATTGACGGTGATGCCGTAGGGTGCCAGGTCAAGCGCCGAAGCCTGCGTCAGTCCGAGGACTGCAAACTTTGAAGCGCTGTAGGCCGCACCCGTTGCGCTGGCCTGCTTGGACGCATTGGAGGCGATGTTGACGATGCGCCCGCCGTTCCCTGCCTCGATCATCCGGCGGCCTACCTCCTTGATGAGCAGGAAGGGAGCGGTGGTGTTGATACGAAGGAAGTGCTCCCAGACCTCCTGTTCCAGCTCAGTCACCGGAACCTTGTCCTTGCCGATAATGGCGCGCGCATTGTTGACCAACACGTCAATCCGGCCGTAGTGGTCCATCACCTGGTCGACCATGCGCGCGATCTGGGCACTGTCCCCGAGGTCGCAGTAGACCGGGAAGGCGCTTCGGCCCTCGGCTTCCACTTCCTCTTTCACGGCGTCGATACCACGCCAGCTGTTGCGTACCTCCGCGGGAGGCAGGTCTTCCGTCTCCCGGTGCACGTCCGACAGGGCGATATCGGCGCCCAAACCGGCCAGTTTCATCACCGTGGCACGCCCCACACCGCGCATTCCGCCGGCGCCGGTGACCAGCGCCACCTTTCCTTCCAGTCCTGCCATGGCCAGCCCTCCAATGTTGAAATCTCACACCGATTCGTTCGCCGCATTATACGCCACGTCTCCGCCTTGACACGGCACTGCACTGCCCTATGATAGGCTCAACCAGCCCGGCAGGAAGTCAGAATGGCAACGTCGCTGATTCGTGGAAGATACGTGATCTGCGAGGCGGGAATCGGGGAATCCGGCAGCCGAGTCATCAGCGATGGTGCGGTGCTGCAGCGCGATGGGGTCATCGAGGCCGTGGGTACCTTTGACGAACTAAGGGACCGGCAGGCCGACGAGATCATAGGCGGCCCTGGCTTTCTCGTAATGCCGGGAATAACCAATGCCCACCACCACGGGCGAGGCGTGTCCACCTTCCAGTTGGGCACCGTCGACGGCTGCCTGGAGTCCTGGATCGTGGAGGGCTGGGGGCGGCGCCCGGTCAACTGGCATCTGATCACCCTCTACACCGCGATACAGATGGTCAAGTCGGGAACCACGAACGTGATGTACAACCATCCGCGAACGCCGACAAGCGGAATGGTTGAGGAATCGGAACAGGTGCTGCGCGGGTTCGGAGACGCAGGCATGCGTGCCGCCTTTTCCGTCTACTACCGTGGCGAGAATCGGGTCGTGTACCAAGACGACGAGACATTCCTGTCCAGCCTCCCCGCCGACCTGGCCACAGCAGTGCGCCAGTATCTCGGAGCTACCGAGATCTCTGAAGACGAGTATTTCGCGTTCTTCGAATCGTTCCGCGAGAGACACGGACCGGAGGCATCTGGCGGTCTGGTCTCCGTGCTGCTGAGTCCAAGCAACGTCCAGTGGGTCTCCGATGATTTCTTTTTCCGCACCAAGGAGCAGGCTGCGCGCTACGGCGCCGCCGTCCACATGCATCTGGTGGAAAGCTGGTACCAGAAAGAGTACGGGATACGGAGATGGGGCAAGACGCCAGTCGCTCACCTCGCCGACCTCGGATTCCTGGGCCCAGAGCTTTCCTGCGCCCACTCGGTGTGGCTGACCGAGGGCGACATCGACCTGCTGGCAAGCTCCGGTACGACCGTCTGCCACAACCCCAGCTCCAACCTGCGGCTCAAGAACGGCATCGCGCCCGTAAATGCCATGCTTTCCGGCGGCGTCAACGTGGCGATGGGCACCGACAGCACCGCCCTCAACGACGATGATGACATGCTGCAGGAAATGCGGCTCGCCTCCAGGCTGCACAGCCAGCCCGGCCTCAAGCGTCCAGCTCTTGACTCCCACCAGGCCCTGCGGATGACGACAGCCAACGCCGCCCGGCCCACGGGCTTCGATGGCCGAATCGGCGCCCTGGAGCCAGGCCGCTATGCGGATATGGTGCTGTTGGACTGGGAGGCCATGACCGCCCCCTACTTCGAAGGGACGGGAGACTCTGCGGCTGACGCAGTGAACGCCGTGGTATACCGGGGCAAGTCGGCTCACGTGGACACGGTGCTGATAAACGGCGAGGTGGTCTTGCGTGGCGGCAGGTCAGTGAAAGTAGACGAGGAGGCCGTCGCCGCAGAATTGCGTGAGCAACTGTCCCGTCCCATCGATCAGGAAACACTGGCAACCAGGAACATGGCAGCACGGCTGCTGCCTTACATCCACCAGTTCTACGACGATTGGAGCATTCCATCTGACGGCGCGCATTACCTCTACAACGGGCGGACATGAGCAGGTTTTTTAATTGTTCCTTTTGGGCCTCCAGGTCTGTTCATGGTGAGCTTGTCGAACTACGGACAGACGGCCCTTCGACGAGCTCTGGGACAACGGATCTGACGACAATTAAGAGTCCCTGGGGACATGAGAGGAGCGGCTTTTGTAACCTCTCAGCTATGGTAGTATGGTGGCGGCGGATTTCCGCCTAACTGAGCACAATAATGAGGAGACAGTCTGCTTATGGCTACTGTAGGAAGCGGAAAGTACACCTACGAGGTAATAGAAGACTGGGCACGGCTGCCGGAGGGTACGGCATTCGGCACCGTCAGCGCCGTGGCCAGCGATTCTCAGGACCGGGTCTACGCCTTCCAGCGAGCCGAACCACCGGTCGTGATATTCGACCGGGACGGCAACTACGTCGGCGCTTGGGGCGAAGGGCGTTTCGAAAACCCCCACGGCATATACATTGCCGACGACATTGTGTACCTAACCGACCGCGAAGGCAGCATCGCGCAAAAATGTACCCTCGACGGAACTCCACTGCTTACCATAGGCACACGCGGCGTCTTCTCCGATACCGGCTGCGAGGTCGCCGGCGAGGTCTGTCCCCGTGCTGCCGGGCCGTTCAACTACCTCACTGAAATGGTGCCTTCGCCCAGCGGCGATCTCTACATTTCCGACGGTTACCGCAACGCCAGGGTGCACCGCTTCAGTGCCGCCGGCGACCTGATCTCGTCTTGGGGCGAGCCGGGCAAGGGCGGCCCAAACCAGTTCCACCTGCCCCACAGCCTGATCGTTGGGCAGGACGGCCGCATCTACCTGTGCGACCGCGAGAACAGCCGCGTGCAAGTCTTCTCGCCCGATGGCGAGTACATCACCATGTGGACCGACATGCAACGCCCGCTGGACATCTCGCAGGACAGTGAAGGCATCTTCTACACCAGCGAGCGCCCCGAGGACGGAAAGCCTCCCCAAGTCAGTGTTCTGGACGGCGAGGGCAAGGTGCTGGAACGATTCCCGGGGCGGTCTGCTCACGGCTCATGGGTAGATGCCCACGGCGACCTCTACCTGGCGCTTACGTCAGAGAAGAGCATCGACAAGTACGTGAGGGTTGGGTAGAGGGACAAATCCCCTCTCCCTGCGGGGGAGGGCAGGAGTGGAGGAGTAGCCCATCCCTGCGGCATATTCCTGGGAAATAGGTGGAAGGGAAATGAGCGAAGGCGCCAACCCCGGTCAACCGGAATACACAACACTTTCGGGCCTCGAGATCAAACCGGTATACGGGCAAGATTCGGCCGGCAGGATAGATTTCGAACGAGACTTGGGCCGGCCTGGCGAGTTTCCCTTCACCCGCGGCCCATATCCTGACATGTACCGGGGCCGGCTCTGGACACGCCGCCAAATTGCCGGTTTCGGCACACCACAGGCAACCAACGAACGCTACCGGTTTTTGCTGGAGCACGGGCAGACCGGCATCAGCACCGACTTCGACCACCCCACGCTGACCGGCTACGACTCCGACCACGAGCTGGCTGAGGGAGAGGTCGGCAGGCTGGGAGTTGCCATCGACACCGTTCGCGACATGAGCGACCTGTTCGACGACATTCCGTTGGACCAGGTCAGCGTATCCCTGACCATCAATCACCCTGCCATCGTGCTGCTCAGCATGTTCGTCGCAGTGGCGCAACGTCGTGGCGTCGATTGGTCGGACCTGCGCGGCACCGTACAGAATGACTCCCTCAAGGAATTCCACGGCCAGAAGACCTTTGCCCTCGGGCCGGAGGCGTCGCTCAAACTCACCACGGATATCGTGGAATTCTGCACCTCCAACGTCCCCAATTGGTACACCATTTCCATCTCCGGATATCACACTCGCGAGAGCGGCTCCGACGCAGTGCAGGAGTTGGCCTTTACTATCGCGCAGGGCATGGCGTACGTGGAATCGGCGATGGCTCGGGGTATGCCGGTTGACAGTTTCGCACCCAGGTTGTCTTTTTTCTTCGGTGTTCATAACGACCTCTTCGAGGAGGTAGCCAAGTTCCGCGCGGCACGGCGGATGTGGGCCCGGGTGATGAAGGAACGCTACGGCGCCACCAGGCCGGAATCCATGCGGATGCGTTTCCATACACAGACGCTGGGGTCGACGCTGATGCGGCAGGACGCGCAGAACAACATCGCGCGGGGCACGCTGCAGGCGCTGGCCGCCGTGTTGGGCGGAACGCAGTCGCTCCACGTAAGCGGCTACGACGAAGCCTACGACATACCGTCGGAGGAGGCGATGCGGATGTCGCTGGCCACGCAGCTCATCATCGCCCACGAGTCGGGTGCGGCGGCCACTGCAGACCCACTGGGTGGCTCGCCCTTCGTAGAGACGCTGACCAACGACATCGAGAACGCCGCCCTGGAATACATAGGCCGCATCGACGAAATGGGCGCCGGGTCCATGCGCGACGGCATCCTCCGGGCCATCAGCAGCGGGTACATCGAGAGGGAAA
Organism: Dehalococcoidia bacterium; assembly: GCA_965261885.1. Classification (GTDB taxonomy): domain Bacteria; phylum Chloroflexota; class Dehalococcoidia; order Lucifugimonadales; family UBA3495; genus VXOI01. The sequence goes on along the minus strand of CBDHDY010000011.1, from coordinate 173,316 downwards.
TTGCGAGATCGGCCTACGAGTACCAGCAGAGCATCGAGTCGGGACGACAGGTGATTGTGGGCCTCAATCAATACAAGTCGGAGTCGCAGCAGAAACTGGAGCTATTCCAGTTCGACCCGGAAGAAGAGGAGTGGCAGAAAGCCCGTCTCGCGGAGGCACGGAGCAACCGCAGTCCCGCCGACGTGCGCAACGCCCTGTCCGCGCTGAAGCAGACCGCCAAGGACGATGCCAACCTAATGCCCGCGACGCTGGAGGCCGTGACAGCCCTGGCCACGGAGGGAGAAATCCTTGACACCCTTCGCGACGTTTACGGCGAATACGTCGACCCAGGGGTATTCTAATCACGGCATGAATCGAGGCAAGATCAGCCAAGTGGGAACATTCAGCGTACAACTGGAGGTGGGCAACCCGTCCAGCGAAGAATTCGTTGCCGTTGAGGCAATGGTCGACACCGGCGCAATCTACACCATGCTGCCGGAGGACGTGCTCGAACAACTGGGAGTTGCGCGGCTCGAATCTGACATCTTTGAGTTAGCAGACAACAGTCTTGTGGAATATGCTATCGGCAGCGCGACCGTACGCATTCAAGGTAGAGCGTTGCCGGTCCCCGTGGTTTTCGCCCGTCCTGAGAACACGCCCTTGTTGGGAGCGACAACGCTGGAGATATTCCGGCTGATGGCCGACCCGGTCAACCAGCAACTGATTCCCGCTCCGCGGATTCGCGCCCGCTTTTTCTAAACCATATTGGCAAATCTGCTCCGTTGATTTCAGATCGCATTTCAATATTTCAGATATCAGAGGGTTTCACTGTTGGCCAGCCTAAACGAACAGACTCCCCCTAAAGTCCTCTTGGCCAAGATGGGTCTGGACGGACATGACCGGGGTGTAAAGGTCATCGCCCGAGCGATGCGGGACGCCGGGTTTGAGGTAGTCTACATGGGGATGCGCGTAACCGCCGACCAGATTGCCCAGACCGCCCTCCAGGAAGATGCCGACGTGCTGGGCCTGAGCGTCCTGTCGGGGGCTCACATGCGCCTCATGCCCCGTCTGACCAAGGCGTTGGACGAGAGAGGTCTGACCAGCGACGTGCTGTTGCTGGTCGGTGGTACCATTCCCGAGGACGACGTGGAGCCACTCCAGGAGATGGGCGTGCACGGGGTCTTCCCTGTGGGCAGCTTCACATCTGAAATGATCGACTTCATCAACGCCAACGTACGCCCCCAGAGATAGGCAGAATTCCTCTGATGACTGAAACCGCCTGGCCTCCCCAGTATCCTGCGACCTACGTTCCGCCCTCTGATCAGGAGCACTGGTCTCGGGAACTGGAAACCATGCCTCCGGAAAAACGGGATGGCATCATCCTCACCAAGCTTCGGGAACAGGTACGTTATGCGTTTCGGAATTCCGGATTCTACCGCGAATTCTACGCCAACGCGCCGGTCGACCCAGAAAACTTGCTGAGCCTGGAAGAGTTTGCTCAGCTCCCCATCCTGAGCAAGGATGAAATCCGCCGCGAGCAGGAGGAGCACCCTCCATTCGGGCGCTTCCTCTGCATCCCGCCGCCGGACGTTTTCCGGGTGCACGGCACTTCGGGCACCACAGGACGGCCCACGGTGTTTGGAATAGGCCGCGACGACTGGGACCGCATCGCGGAGGCCCACGCACGCATCCTCTGGGGGGCCGGTCTGCGTTCAGACGATTTGGTGATGGTAGCGGCGGTTTTCAGCCTCTACGTTGGCAGCTGGGGCGCTCTGGTCGGGGCCGAGCGCCTGGGCGCCACCTGCTTCCCCTTCGGCAGCGGCGCCCCGGGACAGACGGAGCGTGCTGCGGAATGGTGCGCTATGGTGAAGCCCTCGGCCCTGTACGGCACGCCGTCCTACGCCCTCTATCTCGCTGAGACTGCCCGTCAGATGGGACTCGACCCGCTGGGGGACTTCGGTTTCCGGTTCATGTTTTTCTCCGGAGAGCCCGGCGCCAGCGTACCGGCCACACGCAAGCTGATTGAGGACACCTTCGGATGCTATGTGGTGGATCAGGGCAGCATGGCCGAGATGACGCCCTGGATGAGCAATTCCGGTTGCCGTCACCTGTCCTCAGGCATGCACCTGTGGCAAGACATCGTTTATACCGAACTGGTGGACCCGGAGTCTCGGATGAACCTGCCTATCGGGGCCGAGGGCGTCCCGGTTTATTCCCACACAGAACGCACCTCACAACCGATGATTCGATACTGGTCCGGCGACATCGCCCAGTGGGATATGGTCGATTGTCCATGCGGACGTACGTACCCGACACTCACCCGTGGCATCTACGGTCGGGCCGACGACATGATCATTGTGCGGGGCCAGAATGTCTTCCCTTCCCGCATCGAGGACATCCTGCGCAGCATGGAAGTGTTCGGTGGCGAATTCCGGCTATTGCTGGAGCGGGAACCGGGGCAGCTTGACCGGCTCACCGTGCAGACCGAGGTATTGGCCGACACATTCGTCCAGCGCGAATCCGACCCCGCAGCGCTGGAGCGCGTGCGCGACGACATAATCTCTGCTCTGCGTCGTGCCCTTGGAGTCGGGGTGGCAGTAGAACTGAAACCGGCTGGAGAGTTTGAACGTACACAGTTCAAGGCCCGTCGCATAATCGACCGCCGCACAGTCTGACAGCCAAGAGCGACTCTTCCATCCAGGAGCGACTCTTCCATCCGGCATAGGATTCCCAATGACCTCCCGTCGCATCCCCTGGTCCACCCTGAACCACGACTTGGGCGAAACAGTGGACATCGTCCGGGAAACCGTGCGCCAGTTCACCAGTGCCGAAATCGCGCCCCGGGCCGATGAAATTGACCAAAGCAACGAGTTTCCCCGCGACCTGTGGCCTCGCCTCGGGGACCTGGGTCTGCTGGGTATTACTGTTTCGGAGGAATACGGTGGGGCGGGTCTCGGCTACCTTGCTCACACAGTTGTGATGGAAGAGGTCTCACGTGGCTCGGCCAGCGTCGGACTGAGTTACGGGGCCCATTCCAACCTGTGCGTCAATCAGATTGTCCGCAACGGCAGCGACGAACAGAAGCAGCGTTATCTGCCGCCCCTGATCACTGGCGAGCACGTGGGTGCCCTGGCGATGAGTGAGTCGGACGCCGGGTCTGACGTGGTCAGCATGCGGCTGCGAGCGGAGAGACGCGGCGACCGCTACGTGCTCAACGGCAGCAAGATGTGGATCACCAACGGCCCCGAGGCTGATACCCTGGTGGTCTATGCAAAGACAGACCCGGAGGCAGGGTCCCGCGGGATAACCGCCTTCCTGGTGGAACGAGGATTCCCGGGCTTCAAACCATCGCTGAAACTGGACAAGCTGGGTATGCGCGGCTCCAGCACCAGCGAGCTGGTCTTCGAGGACTGCGAAGTACCCAAGGAGAACATGCTGGGCGAGGTCGGGAGAGGTGTGGCAGTCCTGATGAGTGGCCTGGACTTCGAGCGGCTGGTGCTGACCGGCGGGCCACTGGGCATCATGCAGTCCTGCCTGGAAGCCGTGGTTCCCTACGTTCACCAGCGGGAACAGTTCGGCCAGCCCATCGGCGAGTTCCAGCTGATCCAGGGCAAACTGGCCGACATGTACACCTCTCTGTCCGCCTGCCAGGCCTACACGTACGCAGTGGCCAGGGCCGCCGACCGCGGCCTGATTTCGCGCAAGGACGCGGCAGGATGCCTGCTGTTCTCCGCCGAGCGGGCGACACAGATGGCCCTTCAGGCGATCCAGGTCCTGGGCGGGAACGGCTATATCAATGACTTCCCGGTGGGTCGACTGCTCCGGGATGCCAAGCTGTACGAGATCGGCGCGGGGACCAGCGAGATCAGGCGAATGCTGATTGGCCGCGAGTTGTTCAGGGAGACGTCGTGAAACGCCTTATTTCTCTGGCCCCTTTCTTTGCGGTTACACTGATTGCTCTTCTGGCTTTGGCATGCTCGGGAGAGCCCGCCGAACCGCAGCCGGGCTTGTCTATGGTGCCGCCACCAACCGCAACTCTGGCCCGGCCGCTGGCTGGCACGCCTGCACCCCAACCTACAAGCGCCGTATCGACGAGGGCCCCAGAGGCAGCGTCCCTCGGGGATGCTACCGCTCCTGCCCCGCCGTCGACCCCGCTGAACGCCGACGACCTCGGACATCTTCCAGATGACCCGACCGAGCTGATGAACGCCATACTGGAAGAACCGGTGCCTGACGTGGGACGGAAGATGGCCTATTCGCACAACGAGGCCTTCATCCCGGTGATAATGGAATTCATGCGGTTTCAAACCGATGAGGAGTCGCTGTTAACCCTTGCATCCTTTATCGTTCGGATTCGCGACAAAGTCCCTGAAGGCGAGTTTGCTATCGTCCCCTATGGCGAACAGAACTGGGATTGGTGGGTGAGGTGGCTCGCGCAAAACCCGGAGGTGAGAGCGCCCGAAGGATACGACGGTTGGAAGGGCCGGTTGTTCAGCTTCCTGGACCCGGCCATGGGTGAGTTCATGTATCCGGGCGTACCCACCACTATCCGGCTGGAAGAGATCGTTTGGGGAGGAGTGCGGCGCGATGGCATTCCCGACCTGCAATTTCCACCAGTGCTCACTCCGGATGAGGCAAGGTACCTCGATCCCGGGGACCGGGTGTTCGGCGTATCCATCAACGGCGAGCACCGGGCCTATCCTCTGAGGGTGCTCAACCCTCACGAAATGGCTAACGATACGTTGGGAGGGGTGCAATTCGCCCTGGCATATTGAACGCTGTGCGGTTCTGGAATCGTGTATTCCACCGAGATCAACGGCGAAACTACCGAGTTCGGTACCTCCGGCATGCTCTTTCGCAGCAACAAGTTGATGTACGACCGGGTGACCGAAACGCTGTGGCACCAGTTTCTGGGCGAGCCAGTAGTGGGGCCACTGGCCAATAGCGGAATCCGGCTGGAGGTGCTGCCCAACGTCCTCACCACCTGGGGCGAGTGGCTGGCACAGCATCCCGATACTACTGTTGTCAGCAACGAGACCGGCATCTATGGTGTGGAGTCCTACCTTCCGGAAGAGAATCCCCGTTCCATTTATTTCTCCTACCGGGCCGCTTCCGGGACCATGTTCCCAGTTGCCGGTATAGACGAGGCGCTGCCCATCAAGCAACAGGTGCTCGGCCTGACATTCGGAGGTCGGGCTCGAGCCTACCCCCGAGACATTCTGGTCCAGACGCCATTGCTGAACGACAACGTGGGCGGCCAGGATGTTGTCATAGTCACCGTTGCCGGCGGAGGCAGCCGGGCGTACGACGGGCAAGGGCTGGAATTCGATTTCTCGGAAAATGGAGAGCTTCAGAGCAGCGACGGAAGAACCTGGCGACTATTCGAGAACGCACTGGAAAACGCGTCAGACCCGTCGCAACAGCTACCCCGCCTGGCGTCCAGGGATGCCTACTGGTTCGGGTGGCAGGCTTTCTATCCTCACACTGACCTGTACTCTCCATAGCCCCGCCAGTAATGGGCTGACACAAGTCGCGCTTCTCCGGGGCCCCGAGAGGTCCCACCTGCAGCATCGAAGTTGCTGCAGGTGGGAATACGTTCTGCGGTAAGTGCCCACTCCAGCCCGGCAACTCCCGCGATTCTGGAAGCCCATCTGACTCTGGATGCAGGGTAGACCCCGCTTGAGCAACGGTTCGGGATGTCATGCTGTCGGTAGCGATATACCGAATTTCCCCTTGATATCCCTGCCGTCCTCGAAACGAGATTACCGAGATGTCCTTGGCGAGCCAGCACAGGACCATGCCGGAGTTCTCCACTGTCAGCACCGATGCGGTGACCAATTGAGCCACAGATGCGCCCCTCCCCATCAGCCTGTTTCTGGCCTACAATACGGGCGGCCGAAGACGGCTACGATTTCGGAGGTGAAGTATGGCAAGCCTGACACTGGCAGAAGCTGAAGTCATCCTGGCGGCCGCCAAGGCAAAGGTGCTGGAAATGGGCGTCAAGATGAGCATCTCGGTGGTGGATGCCCGCGGCGACCTGATCACGATGATGCGCACCGACGGGGCCTCCTGGCGCACGCCCCCCATCTCGCGGGCCAAGGCCGTTGCGGCGTCCTGCTTCGGGCGAGCCAGCGGAGAGCTGACTGAAAACGCCCTGGCCCCCGTGTTCCGCGGACTGATGGCCATGGAGGGAGGGCACATGATCCCCGGGCAGGGCGCCCTTCCCGTGTTCAAGGGAGGAGAGCTGGTGGGCGCCGTCGGCGGAAGCGGCGGCTCGGCGCAGGAAGACGAGGATGCTGCCCTCGCGGGCATCCAGGCCGCAGGGCTGTCTGCCACAGCGTAACCTTTCAACGTGTACCGGCGAAGGAACAGGGGCGCATTGGGATGCGCCCCTGTTCCTTTTCACGATTCCCCTGATTGTCTGGAGCGGGCTACCGCTTCTGGTACACCTGGAAACGGTGCCGGTTGGTCTCCACCACGTACAGGCGCCCCTCGCCGTCGAGAGATACGGCCACCGGGCCCCAGAAATAAGGCTCGGTCTGAGACGAGATATGGTACGGAGTGTTCAGGTGCGGCGGCAGTGGCGGCACGAGGTCCGAGCGGTCCCGTTCCGCTTTCTCCTCAGGGTTGGCCGCGAAGTATTCCTGGGCCCACTCGGAGAGGGTTGCCTCTCCTCGCAGTAGCAACCGGAAGCCACCTTCAGGGTCAAAAACCTGCACTCTCTCGTTGCCCCAGTCGGCCACGTAGATGAACCCCTCGTTGTCCACCGCCACGCTGGTGGGGCGCTGAAGTTGCCCTTCACCGTCACCCGGCGACCCAACATAGGCCAGGAATTCTCCATCGCCGGTGAATTTCTGAATTCGGTCATTGCGCCAGTCGGCCACGTAGACGTTGCCTTCCTTGTCGGCGGCGGCACCCCATGGAAGGTTGAACTGACCGGGACCACTGCCCTGCGAGCCCCACTTGGCGATGAAGGTTCCGTCCGAAGCGAACTTCTGCACCCGGGCGTTGTGCTGTTCCACGACGTAGACACTGCCGTCAGGGCCCACACCAATACCGGCGGGACCATTGAACTCACCGTCACCAGTGCCAGGCGTTCCCCACTTGTGGAGGAAGCCCCCGTCTGCGTCGTAAACGGTTACCCGCTGGTTCACTTCGTCAGTGATGTACAGATTGTCCTGGCTGTCGAAGGCAATGCAGACCGGCCAGCGGAACTGCGTGTCTCCCGTACCGGCACCGTCACCAAACTCGTACAGATACTCCTCGTCGAGGCTGCAGACACCCACACGAATGGCCGCAGCCCGGGCAGGGTCGCACCGGTTGAGCACGAATATTCGCCCATCCCGGCTGACAGCAAGGTCGTAGGGGTTGGCATATCCCCGGCCATTCAGGCCGTTGTTGACGATACCGATGGTCTTTACGTAGTCCAGCACGATGCTGGGTGATTGTGTATGGGTGGTCACTCCCTCACCCCAACCCTCTCCCTATGGGAGAGGGGAAATATTGCGGGCATCCCTCTCAAGCCTCTAGAGGATCTGACAAATTTCTTACGCGAGCTGGTATTCCCGGGTGGACGCAATGAGACGGAGCATGTTGCCCACGCGCTGCTCCGATTCGTCTCCCGGCTGATGATTGCGAAGGTCGAGTTCACCGTGCCGCGAGGCGTAGTCCACCAGGACGGACCGGGTATCCTCAGCAACTTCGATCGGGCCCAGGAGGTCAACACAACCGTCAGCAAACTCGGCGGGGGTGAAGATCCCGCCTCCCATAGCAGCCAGCCGGTCGATGATGGCGCGGATGCCGGGGCTGCTGACGTCGGACAGTTCTTTGGCGGCAAAATTGACCCGCTCAACCAGGGAGCCGCTGTCTATCCACTCCGTCCCCTCGTGCCAGCCCTCCACCGTGGGCGGCTGCAACAGCCCCTGGCCCATATAGAGCATGTTGTTGGAAACCCGTTCGATGCCCAGGTGGGGGGTCTGGTGGCTGCCTGCCGTGCGAATCGCGCCGACCACCAGTTCCACTGGCGCCTTGACTCGGGCGAAACGGGCCTCGTTGGACTTGAAATATTCCGAGTTAAACAGGGTGCGCAGTACGTCCCTTATCTGGAAGCCGGACTCGAAGTACGTCTCCTTCATCGCAGCGATGCAGCGGCCCCCCTCCTCGGTGACTTCGTCGGCAGCGAAGAACTGGAACAGGCGGGTGCAGATGAATTCGGCGGTGGCGTCCTGCTTGGCAATAATCCCTATGATATCCTCGCCGTTGAAGTTCCCCGTTTCGCCCAGGAACGTCTTCTCACCGTCGTCGTGGTCCTCTTCCCGGTAGTCGAAATGCCAGGCGATACGGCCATAGGGCCAGATGGAGTCCTTGTAGGCGCGGACCGACATGTATTCTGCGTTCCCCAGCGTCCAGCCGGTGAAGGCGCGGGCGCACTCCTTGATATCGTCCTCGCTATAATTGCCAATGCCCATGGAGAAGAGCTCCAGCAATTCCCGGCCGTAGTTTTCGTTGATGGCCTCGCCATGATTGTCCTGGTTGTCGAGCCACACCAGCATGGCCGGGTCTTTTGAAATCTCCAGCAGCATCTCGTCGAAGGCGCCCAGGCCATTCCGGCGGAACATCTCGACCTGGTTCAACTGCGAACGGGCCTGGTTCAGTTTGGCGTAGCCGGTGGCCAACAACCCGTGCCAAAAGAGGGCCATTTTTTCTTCCAGCGGGCTCTGGGTGGAGATCATCCGGTACATCCAGTAGGCGGCGGACCCGGCCAGGTCGCGCAACTCTGACTGCTCCACGTGGTAGCGTCGGATCAGGTCGTCGGGCATATTGTTGGGATTGGTGGTGTCCAGCAATTCCTCAACAGTTGCCTCGTAACCCTGCTCGATGCATCGCTCCAACTCGTGTCTGCTGGCGCCGAATCCGGCCCGTCGCATCAGATGTGCCATCAGGGCGATGTTGCTTTCGCTCATTGCAAACCCTCGCTTTCTAGGTCTTGAAGTTGAGGCCGGGGTTCCCGGCGCCCCGATTAGCTGCGAAACAGATCAAACTGCTCGAACTGGCCGTTCACGATTGGATCGGGGTCCAGACCGAACCACTTGTCCAGGATCGCGGAGTAACTGGAACGGAAGTCGTTGTTGGGGCGCAGATCGCCGTTGAGCTGCTCTGCTTCCGCCAGCAACGGATATTCCCCGTACAACCCTCCGTTGACCGCTCCGCCGATCAGGAACCCGACACCGCCGGAGCCGTGGTCGCTTCCTGTACCGTTGTCCTTGATACGGCGTCCGAACTCGGAGAAAATCAGCACCGCCGCGTCGTCCTCGCGTCCGTGCTCCTTCAGGTCGTCCATCAGGCTGCCCACTGCGCCGGCAACGTCTTCCCACAGCTGCGCGTGGGTCAGCAATTCGCCTGAGTGGGTGTCGAAGCTGCCGTGCTGGGTGTAGTAGACCCTGGTTCCCAGATCGGCCAGGAATACCTGTGCGATGCTCTTCACGTTCTTGGAAAGTGAGTCGCTGCGATACTCCACGGAAGAAGAGTACTGCGCCGGGGCGGTGCGAAGGATGTCGGCTCCCAGGTAGGCGTCCTGTCCGGTCTTGCTCAGTAGAGACATGACCGGGTCCCGGCCCGCCACGTTACCGTACATACGGGAGAACGCCTCGAGGGTGAACATCCGTAGCTCTTCGTCTTCAATGTCGGGGAAAAGACCGTAGGTTTCCAGGTCACCAACCGACGCCACCGAGACTCCGGGGCAGCCAAGGGCCCGAGGCAGGCCGCGACCGAAGTTGACGGCAGTCAGCACATTCTCAGCCTGCGGGTCCATTTCGCGGACGGCCCGTCCCAGCCAGCCTTCGGTACCTATGGCATCGGGCTCTGCGGTGTGCCAGATGTCCATGGACCTGAAGTGGGACCGGTTGGGGTTTTGGTAACCGATACCCTGTATTACGGCCACCTTCCCCTCGTCCCACAGTGCCTTCATGGGACCCATGCTGGGGTTGAACCCGATGTCGCTATTGAGAGGCAAAACTTTGTCCTGGGAAATATGCACCGTCGAACGGGAGTCGTAGTACCGGCCATCACCGTAAGGTACGACCGTATTCAGGCCATCATTCCCTCCGGAGAGCTGGATGACAATCAGTCCCTTTTCATGCTTGTTGCTCGTCATTTTGCCGAATCCTTGCAGTGACTATTTGAGTGCCTTAAATGTACTATGTGCGCCCCAATCGGGCAAGAAGCACGCGGCGCATCGGGAGGGCAAAAGGGCTCAACTTGAATAAGGTACCCATTCAAGCGCCCTCCTTGCCTGAAACGAAGAACGCGGACGCTCACACGCTGACGTTGAAAACCCTGGTGAACTCCCGCCGCAACTCGGATTGGAAGTCGGGATGAGCGATGGCGATCAGCTCCTGTGCCCGTTCCCGCAGCGACTTGCCTCGCAAATGAGCGATCCCGTTTTCAGTAACGACGTAATCAACCAGCGTGCGGGGCACGGTAACCGCCGCGCCTCCTGGCAGCGTCGGCACTATGCGCGATACCCGTTCTCCTTCCACAACGCTGGTGGAGGGCAGCACAGTGATGGAACGGCCCCCGTTGGAGTAGTTGGCCGCAATGGAAAACGCTGTCTGACCCCCAACGCCGCTCCAGATCATGCTGCCGATGGTCTCAGCGGCCACCTGGCCGGTAAGGTCTATTTGGAGGGCATTGTTAATGGCGACCAGATTGTCCTGTTGCAGCAGGTACCGGACGTCATCGACGTAACCGAACTCGTACAGCTCGAAGGCAGGATTTCCGTCAATTAGCGCCAGCTCATCCTCGGGCACCAGTGCTATGCTGGCCACCACCTTGCCCTGGTGTCGCGTCTTGTATTTGCCGGTCACTACACCCTGCCTCACCAGTTCGGCTATACCGCCAGTAATGATCTCCGTCTGTATCCCCAGGTCCTGCTTTTCACCAAGGAACGCCCCCATCGCCGAAGCGATAGTGCCGATCCCTATCTGGACTGTGTCCCGGTCATTGACCAGTTCCGCCGCCACCAGGGTCCCTATCACCTCGGTTACGAGGCTTTCCTCCTCGGATCGGGGAGCCACTGGCAGTGAACCGGTTGCCGCAGCCGCCTCGCAGAGCCGGTCGAGCTGCGATACGTGGACGTAGTTGTCTCCGCCGGTGCGGATGAAATTCTCGTGAACCTCGGCGATCACCGTGGTGGCGTTCCGGCAGAAGGATGGTGAAAAGAAAACGCCCGGCCCGAAGCTGCAATAGCCATGCCGGTCAGGAGGCGATACCGGCAGCATATACACGTCGGGCCGCTCCACGAATCCATCGGGAGGGAGGTCGGATCGCCATCTGGCAACGGGGTGATATTCCACCCTGCCCGCATTGGCCATCTGCCGGTCTGCCGGGGTCGCGTACAGATCGTGCAGAGTAAAGGCGCCCTCGTCTCCCTGCTGCACCCAGGGGAAGAGAGGAGCCGGGTGGTCTATGCGGACTTCACTCAGTTCAGAGCGCCGGTCGTACAGGGCCTGGCACAGGGTGAAAGGAGTGCAGTTGATCGCGGAAATGGCGACTACATCTCCCGACTTCACCGCCTGCACCGCTTCGGCGGCGCTCATCAGCTTGCCTGACACCATCTTCCGCCAGTCCATCGTCATTCCTCTCCTTGGGTCGCATTCTGTTCGCCGCCCACTGGACAAGATGGTTGCTATGAGACTAATCCAGCCTACAGGTTTACAATAGCATGGTAATCCCGATACTATGATAAATAAAATTCCCCGTTGCGGGGGAGGAACACTCATGGTGACTCTGCCTGAGACATCCCATGTTGTCCACTCGGAATACGATGTCGTGTATCTGCACGACCATGAAGTACGGAAAGAGGACATGCGCCGGCTCTACGAGAACGCCAAGCGCGACCAGTGGAACGCCGCCACCTACATCGCATGGGACCAGCCGGTGGACCTGGAGCAGGGCTTCGTAGCCGATGAGCTGATCGACATCTACGACTCCCCCTACTGGCACAAGATGAATGCCGCAGAAAAGGCCGAGATGAACCGGCTGTTCTCTGCATGGCGCCTCAGCCAGCTGTTCCATGGCGAGCACGCGGCGGTGCTGGTCTGCTCCCAGTTGGCAAACGTTCTTCCCGACGCTGACACCAAGTTCTTTATGTCCACCCAGGTTATGGACGAGTCCCGGCACACCGAGTTCTTCCAGCGCTATCTCCACGGCCGGGTGGGCAAGGTCTACGGGCAGTCCGATGTGGGACGGGAGCTCTTCGACTACATCCTCGGCGACCCTCGCTGGTACATCAAGGTCATCGGACTGCAGCTTGTGGGCGAGACCTTCGCCGTGGCGCTGTTCAAGATGCTGGCGGAGACGGCCAAGGACGAGCTGCTCCGTGAGGGCTGCAAGCTCATCCTTCGCGACGAGGCCCGCCACATGGGCTTCGGCATGCTCAGCCTCCCCGAGCAGGTGCAGCAGTTGTCCCCCGCAGAACGCGAGGAGATGGAGGACTTCACCATCCACTTCCTGCGCAACACCCTCACCGGCGGATTCCCAAGGGAAGCCTACCTCGACATGGGCTTCAACAACCACGAGATCGACGACATACGCAAGATGCGCCGCGACAAGGCCCAGAGCAGCGACTTCGTTCTGTTCCGCCAACTGTTCAAGCGCGAGATGCACAACACACTGGTCAACAACCTGTTCAAGTGCGGCGTGCTCAGTGAGAGCGTCCGGGGGCGCCTCGAGAACGAGCTCCGCGTCGACGTGGCAGGCAACCTGCCCGGCGACGACTAGGGGATTCCGTATGCTCGAGGATATTTCTGTGGCCGTAGACCCGGACATTGCTGAACTGTATCGATCAGCTTCATCTCAGCATCGCCGCAAGCTCGACATCTTGGTCAACCTGAGTTTACGGGAGGCCACCTCGAGTAGCAGATCACTGCAGGAAATTATGAAGGAGATCAGTGAAAGCGCCAGACGCCGAGGACTCACTCCTGAAATCCTGCAGTCAATCCTTGACGAAGAGTGAATCGCTTCGTCTTTGACACCAATTCGATAGTTAGCGCTCTTCTCTTCAATGACTCGGTGCCCGGGCAAGCACTGTTTCTGGCTCTTGACCTTGGAACTATCCTGACTTCAGAGACGCTGGTGTTCGAACTGGGCGATGTGTTGGCGCGGCCAAGATTCGATAGTTACATTGCCCGAGCGGAACGAGTAGCTTTCCTGCAGGCATACTTGAGGGAGTCCGAACTCGTTCCCATCACTGAGGTCGTCCGGCAGTGCCGGGACCCAAAAGACGACATGGTTCTTGAAGTCGCGGTCAACGGAGCAGCGTCGTCCATCGTAACCGGAGACAACGACCTGCTGGCTCACGACCCATTTCGAGGAATCGCGATCGTAACCCCCGCAGATTTCTTGCGGCGTTCGCCTTAATATAAAGGTCCGTCGATCTCAACTGGTGGTGACACTCTGAACCATTACAAGGACGGTCAGCAATGCACGTAGGCATGTCCACGGTTTTCCAGAACCCCGGCAAGCGCCTCACCGACTACGAGGTGTACCGAAACGAGCTGCGGTTGGCCGACCTGGCCGAGCCTCTTGGGTATGAGTCTATTTGGGGCGTTGAGCACCATTTCACCGACTACACCATGTGCCCGGACGTGCTTCAGTTCCTGTCCTACATGGCTGGCCGGACCGAGCGCGCCAAGCTGGGGTCGATGGTCGTAGTGCTCCCGTGGCACGACCCCGTTCGGGTCGCCGAAGAGTTCGTGATGTTGGACAACCTCAGCGACGGCCGCGTCGTGGTGGGTGTCGGGCGCGGGCTCGCGAGGGTGGAGTACGAAGGATTCCGGCTGGATATGAACACTTCCCGCACCCGGTTCAACGAAACTGCCGAGATGCTTGTCCGGGCTCTGGAGGACGGCTTCGCCGAGTTCGATGGGGAATTGGTGCAGCAGCCGCGAGTGGAAATCCGTCCCAACCCCTTCCGGAGCTTTGAGGGCCGTACCTACGCCGCGGCCATTTCGCCCGAATCCAGCATCGTGCTGGCCAAGCTCAGGGTCGGCGTCCTGATCATCCCCCAGAAGCCTTGGAGCGACGTCCAGTCCGACCTGGCCTCGTATCGCGCCACCTACCAGGAGGTCAACGAGGGTGAACCGCCCGCCCCGGTCGTCGTCACCTTTGCTTACTGCGACAACGACGAGGAGCGCGCCGCCGAGATGTCCCGCAAGTACGTCGGCGGCTACTGGGACTCGGTGATGAACCACTACGAGTTCCGCAGCGACCACCTGAAGTCCACCCGTGGCTACGAGTATTACGGCGGCTTCACAGACAAGATCAACACCTACGGCGACAGGGACGTCATCGACTTCTTCGTCAACCTGCAGGTTACCGGCACGCCCGAGCAGTGCTACCAGAAGGTTATGGACATTCACGGCTACACTGGCACCGACTCGCTGGTGGCCGCCTTCAGCTACGGTGGCATGCCCTACGAGGACGCCGAGTCCAGTATGCGGCTGTTCGCTTCGGAAGTGATGCCGGAACTCAAGAAATTCGAACCTACTCCCAGTTGGGGCTGAATACCTCGAAGAGAGCTAAATAATCAAAGTTAAAGGGGCGGACCTGTTTCCGCCCCTTTTCTCTATATCGAGTTCCGGACACTCGGCTGGCGAGCGCTGGAATCTCGCCCTCACTCCCCGTGATACCTGGTTGACTCCTTGGTGACCTCCCCGCGCAGTCGCCAAGCAAACCTGGTGGCGTAGCGGTTGGGCTCGCCCTCCACCACGTCGGCCGTGATCCCGCCCAGCGCCGGCGTGAACTTGAAGGCGTGGCCGCTCCCGCCCGTGGAAACGACCAGCCCCTCGATCTCCGGGTGCCGGGCGATGTAAAAGTCCCCGTCCCACGTGTCGTTGTAGAAGCAGGCGCGGCTGCCCGCCAGGGGAGCGTTGGCCAGCTCCGGTATTGAATGGGCCAGGAACCTGCGGCTGTATTCAACCACCTCCGGGTCCGCGTCCCTCGGCGCGTCGGCATCAACCAGACGGCCGGGACCGTGGTTCGCCAGCTTAACCACCCCATCAGCATTGGCCGGGAACCCGTACCAGCCCGTGCGGGGAATATCCGCGCCCCATGGAGGGAAGTGCGGCGGCCTGAACCGGTCCGGCAGGGTCGGGCGCAGGTACACCAGCGTCTGCGCCACTGGCGACATCATGTCCTCAAGCTCGGGAATGAGCCGCGGAGTCCAGACCCCTGCGGCCACCACTACGCTGTCCGCCCTTACTTCGCCTCCGTCCGAGGAGCGCAGGCCGACCGCCCTGCCCGATTCCACCAGCACGGTTTCAGCGTTGAACCCGGCACGAATGTCGACTCCTGCCGCGACCGACTGCGAGGCCAGGAACGAGACTGTCTCTCCGGCCTCTCCCCATCCGCCTCGGGGATTGAAATACCCATCTGTATAGTGTTCCGAGTTCCACAGGGGGAACCGTTCTGCCGCGATTTCGGAATTGAGTCGCTCCAACGGCCATCCGGCGTCGGTGAGAAGATCGTAAGACTGGCGCTCGACCGTACCCGGTTCCAGCGGCCTGCTGGTAAGGACCAGGAAGCCGTCCTCGTGGTACAGGGGCTTGCCGCGCCACTGGTTCCAGACGTGCCACCCCTCAATGGCTTCAGCACCGAGGTCGCTGTACAGCTTGTCGTCGCCGTAGTCCATCCGGATCATACGGCTCACGTCGTTGGAAGCAGCCAGGGGGTGGGGCACAGGGCCGGGATCAACCACGGTTACCGCGTAACCCCGGCTTTGAAGTTCAAGGGCCGCAGACAGGCCGAAGATTCCCGCGCCCGCTACGACTACGGTTGGTTGAGTAGACATTAAACTGCCACAGCAGGCCTAACGGCCCACCGCCTCGACTATCGTCTTGAGTTCATCGACGCCCAGGTCGCCGAACTTGCGCCACCCGCCGATCATGTACGTCGGCGTCCCGCCGATTCCGCTGGCGCGGGCCGTCTCGTTAGATTCCAGGACCGCGTCCCGGTAGTGGCCGGACTCCAGTCGCGGACCCAGTTCCGACCAGTCAAGACCGGCTTTCTCAGCCATGCCCTTGACCACCTCAAGGCTGCCCAGATCCACGCTCTCCTCCCAGTAGGCAGACGCGGCCACATGGTGGAAGCGGTCATCGAGGCCCTGCTCCTTGGCGAACAGCGTCGCCTCATGCACATACAGGGTATTGGGCGACATTTGCGGGCGGCGCATCACCAGGCCTGCGCCCCGGGCCCGCTCCTGCATCGCAGGGGCCAGTTCGGTCTCAGTTTCCCCGTCGAACATCCGCCTCGGTTGGCCTTGCGGCGGACAGTCGGGCCGCAACAGGAACGGCCTTCGGTCTATGGTGATGTCCATTTCCTTGGCAACAATATCGAGCCTGCCCAGGCCCACATAGCAGAAGGGTCAAGTGTAGTCCTGCCACACTGTGACTTCGACCGGATTGGCAGTGGCCATCGTTTCCCTCCCGGACTTCATTCAGGATTTGATTGGCGATGTACGTCTTTATCTCTGTAGCATCGATAAGCTCAGGGCCATCAGACCGTCCACCTCGAAAAGCCTGCGGATGGACGGTCTGGTCATTCCGTCAATGACAGCCGACTGCTCTAGTCGTCGGCCGGGGCCGGGACGGAGGCTCCCGCGAAGGCGGCCCGCAGGGCAGCAGTGGCTTCCGCCATCACCTGCCCGCTCTTGTCCATGATCCCAACCATGCCAAAGAAGCCGTGGATCATGCCGTCGTACCGGCTGATCGTGGTCTCGACCCCGGCCTCTTGGAGGCGGCGGCCGTAGGCCTCCCCCTCGTCCCGGAGCGGGTCGAACTCGGCCGTGATCACCAGCGCCGAAGGCTGTCCGGCCAGGCTTTCCGCCTGCATCGGCGCAGCGTACGGATTGTCGGCATCGGCCTCGTTGTCCAGGTAGGCATCCCAATAGAACTGCATGGCGTCACGGGCCAGCATATAGCCAGTGGCGTTATCCACGTAGGAAGCAGTCTGGTAATTGAGTTCGGTGACCGGGTAGACCAGCAACTGGTGGGAAATCGCCGGGCCACCGCGGTCGGCGGCCATCAACGATACCCCAGCGGCCAGGTTGCCCCCGGCGCTGTCACCACCCACGGCGAGGCGGGAAGCATCTGCATTCAGGCTGCTCGCGTTGTTGGCAGCCCAGACGGTGGCCGCGTAGCAGTCCTCGGCGGGGCCGGGGAACTTGGTTTCGGGAGACAAGCGGTAGTCAACGGACACGACTACGCACCCAGCGCCCTTGCAGAGATGGCGGGACGTGGGATCGGCGGACTCCAGGTCGCCTATCACCCAGCCGCCACCGTGGTACCAGACCAGGATGGGGAATGGGCCATCGCCCTCCGGGGTGTAGATGCGGACCGGAACGTCACCGTCGGGGCCGGGGATGCTGCGATTCTCGATCGCGGCAACTTCCGGACCGGCGGGACGGGGACGAGCGGCAGCGTTGATACGGGCCTGTTCGGGCGTCACTTCCCATACGGCGGGAAGCCCCAGAGCGTTGACTGCGTCTATGACTGCTTGCGCTTGCGGGTCCAGCGGCATGATATACCTCCAAATGTCGTATATTTTCCCGAGGGGTAACTTTTCTAGTTGGGGGTCCAGGCCATGCCGCGAATCTCGCTGAATTCCCGCGGCAGTTTGACCCACCAGTCGCCACCGTCGGCGGTGGCATAGATCTGTCCGTAGTGGCTGCAACAGAGGATGAAGTCAGGGTCGGATGCGTGAGAGGCAAAGGCCCACATCGGGGTGTTCGGTTCCTGGGGCAGGCTGATCCTTTCCCAGCTCTGTCCCCTGTCGGTCGAGCGCTGAATCGCGCCGGTCACGCCGAAAGGAGAGTCCCCCGTGGCCACCAGCAGGGTGTCAGGATCGTCCTGCTTAACGGTAATGCCCCGGCAATAACGAAGAGGGAAGGAATCCCGTACGCTAAGGCCCTGCCAGCTCTCGCCGGTGTCGGTGCTGGCAAATACCTCGCCGGGCGTGCTGGTGAAGACCGTGGTTGTGCCTCCCGTGCTCACGGTCATGCCGTGGATGTCGGGATCGTTCAGCCCGCCGTTGATGCGGCTCCAGGTATCACCACCGTCCAGGCTGCGGCGGACCCCGTCCACCTCCACCCCGGCCCACACGACCTTGGGGTTACTGGGGTCAACCTCCAGCGCGGTAACGCGGGGAACACGTACGTTGGGGCACTCCTCAGCCATATCGACGTTGAGTTGCTCCCAACTCGCTCCGCTGTCTGTGGAGCGAAACAGCGCCGACGGGCTGGTTCCAGCGAAAACAACCGCCGGGTCTGCTGGGCTGACCGCTATGTTCCAGACTTGCATCGAGTTCATTGCCGAGTCCAGCCGCTCGAAGGACTTGCCGCGATCGGTACTGCGGAATATGCCCTCGTCCGTGCCGGCATAGACCACCGCCGGGTCCGTGGGGTCAACCTTCAGGCCAAAGACCTTCATATCCCCGAAGATGCCCCCGGCCCGGCCATAGTTGCGCCCACCGTCGTGGCTGACCCATAGGCCCGCCCCGATGGTTCCAATCAGAATCGAAATATCTTTGGCCATTTTGCTTCCCCTCCTCTATATGGGATCGCTGATTCCCTTGTCCCGGAGGTGTATTCCCAAGCCTTGAACGTGGCGAATACCTTGTTCGACGTGAAGACCCGCGACTCGACGAACTCGATATTGGCGGGTTTTGCGCCCAGCTCGGACATCGCTCCCAGCATGCAGGCCCAGTTGAGCAACTCGTGCTGGCCCGAAGCCTCCATCTCGGCGGTGCTGCGGGTGCGCCATGCCTCGAAGTTGCCCTGCTTCAGCTCTTCATACAGGGCACGGTCGGATGGTACATCCGGCCACAGGTAGTTGTTCTTGGCGGTCAGGAACGCATGGGACCAACTCGAGGAGGCCACCAGCGCGACCCGGTAAGGGCTGTCCTGCAGCACCCGGGCCATGGCCGCACCGACTTCCATGCATCGCTTGGGCGACGGTCCGGGCGGGTCGGGCTCCAGCGTTTGGCCGTCGACCTTGTGAGGCAGGATGCCCCCGCGGTTGCTGATGACAGCCCGCCCATAGCAGTTGACAGCGAAGGGAATGACCGGGAAGTCGAATCCCTCACGGTCATAGTCCAGGTAGAGCAGCGTGTTGATGAATGCGTGGGCCAACCCCGGCTCGTGCAATGGGCGGTAGGCGTACGCCATATCAATGCCGGAGTCCAGCAGTCCCCCGGCCAAAAACCGCGCCGCCTCGGGATGACCTTTATAGGAGAACACCTTGTCCGCCGGTTCCTCCCAGACATTCCGTCGCGGCGTCCCATGTCGAATGAACGGCGTGCAATTGAACCCCTCATAGGCCAGGATGCAGAACGGAGGGATTATGTCTTCGCGGAAGTTCTCGTACTGGTCGTCGCCAAAGACAACGACGAAGTCCGGGTTGAAGTCGAGAATCTCCCTGCGGACTCGCCGGAATCCCTCAACCAGCCGCGCCCGATGCACGGCGGCCGATGCCATGCCCTGATCGTCCCCGTACTCGGCCCGCATCGGTTCGGGCCAGTTCAGCGGATTCTTGAGCTCCTCGGGCAGTCGCTCATCGCGGTTCAGCGTGACATTGATGGGAAAACCGCGGTCCTCGTCCGGGGTTATAAGCGGAGGGTAATGAGTGCAGCCGACGCCTATGATCTCTGCCAATGTTCACCTCCCTGGAGCCGGGCAATTCGCCGACGGGTGAAGTTGGCTAATGATAGCAGACCAGCAGGCGGGCGGGTAACGGCCCTCCCCCGCTTTGCTGCATCGGCGGCCCAGTAACTGTCCCTGCCTACGGCACGGATACAGAGTCGCCATCGCCACCACAGGAGACCTTCGCGTAACCGTCATTTCCAAGAAAGAACGTCACTGTCGCGGAAGTGGTACGGGAATCCAGGTCCGACCCCCTGATCTTCCTCACGGCTCCACTCGGCCTCAGGATTTCCTCTCTCGGGGCAATTGCCAGGAGACCCCGAGACAGGAAGAGAATCCAGGCTACTCCATCGAGAGAATTATCTTCCCGAAGTTGGCGTTGCTCTCCATGTACCGGTGCGCCTCACCGGCCTCCGCCAGTGGAAACACCTTGTCCACCACTGGCTTCATGGCCCCCGAGTCTATCAGCGGCAGCACATGCCGCTTGATCTGGTTAGTCAGCGCGATCTTCTCTTCGATCGGTCGGGAACGCAGCACCGTACCGTGCACCCGCAGCCGCTTGAACATCAACGGCCTCAGGTCGGCCTGCACGGCGCCTCCGCCCATGGTACCCACCAGCACCAGCCGCCCTCTCAGTGCCAGCGAAGCCAGGTTGCGGTCCCAGTAGTCCGCCCCGATCACGTCTAGCAGCACGTCGACACCCGCCCCGCCGGTGTGCTCGCGCACCACCGCGCTGAAGTCCTGTTCGCGGTAGTTGATGCCAACGTCCATGCCCAGATCTTTCGCGCCCTGCAGCTTGTCCTCGCTGCCCGCCGTGCCGAACACGTACGCCCCAGAGTTGTGGGCCAGTTGTACCGCCGCCGTCCCCACACCGCTCCCCGCCGCGTGGATCAGCACCGATTCGCCCATGGCCAGCTCACAGTGATTGAACAGCGCATCGTAGGCAGTGAAAAACACCTCCGGGAACGCCGCCGCCTGAACGAAGTCCAAGCCGTCGGGAATGCGCATCGCCATCCGAGAGTGCGTCACCACGCGCGACGCATACCCGCCGCCGCCCAGCAGGCCGAAAACCCGGTCCCCCGCCGCCAGATCCGTTACGCTCGCCCCAACCTCAGCCACCACGCCCGAGAACTCCAGCCCAGGAATGTCGTCGGGACTGCCCGGAGGTGCGGGATACCCGCCCTGCCGCTGTAGCGTATCGGCGCGGTTCAGCGCGGACGCCTTGACGTCCACCAGCACGTCATCCGGCCCAGGAACAGGATCCGGGACTTCCCGCACCCTCAGAACATCAGGCCCGCCCGGCTCCGTGATAACAGCAGCACGCATAAAAACCAGCACCTTCAAGCCAAATTTCCGCCGACAAGTTTAACACCAGCCAAAAGGAAACGGCCCCGACTAACATCGGGGCCGTTTCAGTGCCAGTGTATCGCGGCGTTACTTGCCGTTCGTCCTCGCCGCAATGTACTCCTCGGCCAGCCGCCGGCCCGTCTCCCGCATCAGCTTGACGTCATCCTCGGGAGTCGCCGCCTCGGGGGCGAAGACCACCGTGTCGTTGCAGTAGGTGGGAAGGCGCCCGGTCTCGTCGGCAGCCAGTGCGTCCGTGGGATCCTCACCCGCTTGCACCGAGCGAATGCCCCGGCGTATCTGGCGACGGAACATGGTGATTCCCCGGTCGGTGGCCCCCAGGTGCTCCATGCCATGAATCGCGATGGGCCGCTGCGATATCTGGGCCTCGTAATCCCCTGGCTGCAGCTGCTGCTCCCGAAGGTCGTCAGAAATCGGCAACTGGGCCGGCAGCATCTGGTCCCGGTCGATCCACCACGCCGGTTCCTTCTCCTCGGCCTCGCTGATATGCCGGAACTCAAGCAGCATGGTGCTGTTGTTGTCCCGTGGCACGATCCAGCGCGTCATCATAGGACCGTCGAAACCATGGACTTCCTTGCCGTCTTCCCAGATAGGCGCTACCTGCTGCATATTCGGCAGGACGTTCTCGACCATGCGCGCCCAGATGTTGTCGCCCACCCGTCGCGTGGCGATGTAGATGATGCCGATGGGCGTCTCCATGAAGTCCAGTTCCGGCACCACTCCAAACTCGTCCGTGAACTGCGACCCGCTGACGATGGTGTGCAGGAACGACGTGTGCACCGGGTCCATGGCGTTTTCCAGTACCTGCAGGTAGTTGCAGGGGTAGTCGTACCGCTGCCCCGGAATCAACCGGTAGCCCTCCCGCTCCCAGCTGTCGGCGATGGGAAATTCCGGCATCTTGTCCGGCGGCCCCATGTAGGCAAAGATCGTTCCGCAGTACTCGTGCACCGGGTAGGCCCCGTGGCACAGCCGGTCCTTGAACGTCGAACCCGCAGGCTCCCCCGGCGTCTCCAGGATCGTCCCGTCCACGTCGAAGAGCCACCCGTGGTAACAACAGCGGATCCCCCGCTCGGATACCAACCCGAACTCCAGCGACGTCCCCCGGTGCGGACAGTGGGCCTCCACGAGCCCGACTCGTCCGCTGAAGTCCCGGAAAGCCACCAGCTCCTCACCCAGTATCTTCAGCCCGACGGGCGTGTCTCCCAGCTCGTCGGCATAGCAGACCGGCTGCCAGAACCGGCGCATGTACTCACCGGCCGGCGTCCCAGGGCCGACGTGCGTCAGCTCGTCGTCCTCCTTCGGGACCTGCGAATGGTAATAGCCACCATACTTCGTGGAAAGAAACGGAGCGCGGGTGCTTGCCATCTTCGGCCTCCTTTCCTCTATGACCGATACATCAGCGCAATACGTCACGCCAGACTGTGCGCTTTATATTTGGCGGGGATTATAAGTATCGCCCTCGGAGCGGTCAACAAATCTATGCCCGAGCCCAAGCCTCCTGCGCCTCGTCAATCCGCCGCATCATGTCGATCACCGTCGGCATCGCCGGACCGTACCGGTCTGCATCGTCGATGGCGTACCCCTTGTGGTAGCTTGCCCGGAAGGCGGACAGCGGACTGCCCGCGCCGGTCAGCGCTGACTTTCCCTCCTCCTCTTCCTCGTCCCAGTGTCCGCCGTGGATCAGTGAGGGCATGCTTCCGGCGTCGCGGAACACGTTCATCGGGTCGCCGCCGTCCTCGACGATACGCATCTGCTCCTCGAACTGCCTCCGCATGAACACGATCGGCATATCCGTCCGCCCCAGGTGCTCCTGCGTCCGGTCCGTGATCGGCCCCTGTGAGATCCAGGCGTGCGCGTCCTGCGCCAGCACGAAGTCCAGTAGCGGCTTCCCCTCGTCGTCGAACAGCGGCACGTCGTAATACGGGATGGTCTCTTGCACCGGAGCCGGCACTTCCTCGGGCGCCATGTAGCACCCGTAGTTGATGTGATACGTGTTCGTGTCGTCCACCGGCACCCGGATCTGGAATTCCTGCCGCACCATCCCCGGCCCGCCCGTCTGCGTGAAAAACGGGAAGATCACCGTCGCGTGTCGCGAGGTGTGGTCCCGGTCGGCACCCAGGGCCTTGGAGTATTTGATTCCCTTCTCCATCCCATACCGGGTGCCGTTAACGTACAGCGATTCGATGCCGATTCCCGTTTTCATGCGGGCATACAGCGTGTGCATCTGCCCATCGGCTGCCCGTTCCTCCAGCTTGCCCTGCTTGCGCAGCACGTACTCGAACAGGTTGCCGTGCAGGTAGACGCTGTGGGCGGGATCGCCGGTGTTCTCGTGGCATTGCAGCCAGTTGCAGTTCAGGTTCATGATCCCGATCTGCCGGATGGAGTTGGGCATCACGAACAGGTCCCACGGCGGCAGCAGCGGCGTCGGCTCCGGCCCCATGTTGGCCCACACCAGGCCGCCCATCTCCTGCACCGGGTAGCCCTTGATCCGGATGCGGTCCTTGAAGGGGTCGTGTTCCGCCTCCAGCGGAGTCTCGATGCACTGGCCCGACGGAGCGAACATCCAGCCGTGGTAGCAGCAGCGCAGACCGCCCTCGTCGGGGATGCCGTACCTTAGCTCGGTCATCCGGTGAGGACAGCGGTCGCCGACCAGTCCCATCTGCCCGTCCGCCGACCGGAACAGCACCAGGTCTTCGCCGAGCAGGCGAACGGCCATAACCTCCTCTTCCATGAGCTGCGCGGTGGGCCGCACCGGTATCCAGTAGCGGCGCATCAGCTCCCCCATGGGCGTTCCCGGCCCCACCCGGGTCAGTCGTTCATTGGCTTCGGCGGTCAGCATTCGTGTCCTCCGTGGTGGGTCAATGGTGTCATGCCCGACAGTATACCGCACCATTTTGTCCCCGTTGGACTATACTTGCGGATGAGTAACGACACGGAGATGACGCCATTATGACCACCAACAGGCCGCCGCTGAACGACACGTTGGGCGCTTTCTGCACCGATACCGAAGCCTACCTCGACGGCGCACCCGGCGGTCCGCTGTCGGGCCTCAACTTCGCCGCCAAGGACATCTTCGATGTTGCCGGCCACGTCACCGGCGGCGGCAACCCCGACTGGAAGGCCACGCACGACGCTGCAGAGCGCAACGCCTGGATCGTCCAGACGCTTGTCGACGCCGGGGCAACCATGGTCGGCAAGACCCACACCGACGAGCTCACTCGCGGCATCCTAGGGGAGAACGCCCACTACGGCACCCCCGTCAACCCCCGTGCGCCCGACCGGGTGCCTGGTGGCTCCTCCAGCGGCTCGGCCTCCGCCGTCGCTGGCGGTCTCGTCGACTTCGCCCTCGGCTCCGACACGGGCGGCTCCGTCCGCATCCCTGCCAGCTTCTGCGGACTCTACGGCCTTCGCCCCACCCACGGACGCATCCCCCTCGAAGGCATCCTGATGCAGGCCCCCAGCTACGACACCATCGGCTGGTTCGCCCGCGACGCCGCCACCTTCGCCCGCGTGGCCGGGGCGGTTTTCGGCTCCTCCATCTCTGCGGCGGCGCCCTCTCGGGTCGTCATCGCCGAAGACCTGTTCGACGAGTGCGACCCCGCCGTAGCCGCGGCCCTGCGCCCGGTGGCGGAACGAGTGGCGTCAATGGCCACAGCATCTGATCGGATTCGCCTGGCACCCGATGGAGTGGACGGATGGGCCTGGCAGCAGAACACGCTGCAATCCATCGAGGCATGGAAATCGGTATCCGATTGGATAGACTCCGTAAACCCCCGGTTCAGCTACATGGTAACCGAGAGATACGCGCTTGGAACGTCTTTCGCTCAGCCTCAGATAGAGGCAGCCCGCGCGACCCGCGACGCCGTGCGACGCCGCCTGGCCGAAGTTGTACCCGCCGGTGGCTTCCTCTGCTTCCCCACATCGTCCGTGGTCGCCCCTCTGCGAGGCCAGCCTCTCTCCGGAAAACGCGGCTCCCAGGTACGCATCATCCGCCTCACCAGCATGGGCGGCACCACCGGTCGCCCCCAACTATCAATGCCGTTGGCCGAAGCAGACGGGCTGCCTGTTGGCCTCTCCATCATGGGCAACAGGGGCGACGACGAGGCGTTGATTGGCTTCGCGCTGCAGATCGAGAGGGCACTGGCCGCCTAGCCTGCCCTTCTACACGAGTAGACAAAGCGATTGGCTGAAATTACTATGCCAACGGCAATAGTGAATTGAGACTCGGGAGAAGCGCAATGGCCCATCAGGTTCAGGGTGTAATAGCGGAATCCAGGGGAGCACCGGTCAGGCTGACGACCATCACCGTGCCTGACCCCGGTCCCGGCGAGGCGCTGGTGCGGGTGCAGGCCTGTGGCGTCTGCCATACCGATCTGCATTACCGGGAGGGTGCAATCAATGACGACTTCCCGTTCCTGCTGGGCCACGAGGCGGCCGGGGTGGTCGAGAGCGTGGGGTCAGACGTGGACAATGTTGCCCCCGGTGACTTCGTCATCCTCGCGTGGCGCGCGCCCTGCGGCACCTGCCGCTCCTGCGTCCGCGGCAGGCCCTGGTATTGCTTCGACAGCCGCAACGCCGCCCAGCCCATGACCCTGCCCGACGGCAAGCCGCTGTCGCCCGCCCTGGGCATCGGCGCCTTCACCGAGCTGACGCTGGTGGCGGCAGGACAGGCGGTGAAGGTGCCTGCCGAGGCCAGTCCGGCCGCCGCCGGTCTCATCGGCTGTGGCATCATGGCAGGGCTGGGCGCCGCCGTGAATACTGGCGGCGTCTCTAGGGGCGACTCGGTGGCCGTCTTCGGCTGCGGCGGAGTCGGCAACGCCGCCATCGCCGGATCCAAACTGGCCGGAGCCCACACCATAATCGCCATCGACATCGACGACCGCAAGCTGGAATGGGCCCGGGAGTTCGGCGCAACCCACACCGTCAACGCCCGCAACACCGATCCGGTGGAGGCAGTGCGTAACCTGACCGGAGGCAATGGCGTCAACGTGGCCATTGAGGCCGTGGGCAACCCAGTGACGTTCGAGCAGGCCTTTTACTCCCGCGATCACGCCGGAACGGTGGTGCTGGTTGGCGTGCCCAGTCCTGAAATGAAGATCGAGCTGCCATTGATCGAAGTGTTCGGGCGCGGGGGAGCGGTCAAGTCGTCCTGGTACGGCGACTGTCTGCCGACCCGCGACTTTCCCATGTTCATCGAGCTGTACATGCAGGGCCGCCTCGACCTCGATCGTTTCGTCAGCGAGACCATCGGAATCGGCGACGTTGAAGAGGCCTTTCATAAGATGGATCGGGGCGAAGTCTTGCGCTCAGTGGTGGTGTTCTAGGTGGCTTACGACGATGGTCTCGCCGACCGTGTGCGGGCCCTGCTGGCCG
Organism: Dehalococcoidia bacterium; assembly: GCA_965261885.1. Taxonomy (GTDB): domain Bacteria; phylum Chloroflexota; class Dehalococcoidia; order Lucifugimonadales; family UBA3495; genus VXOI01. The sequence continues at coordinate 146,903 of CBDHDY010000011.1, read as the reverse complement.
GCAAGCCTGGGGTGCGCGAGCAGAAGATGTTCGGCGGGCTGTGTTTTATGCTGAACGGCAACATGGCCAGCGGCATTCTGGGCAACGAGCTGGTAATCCGGGTCGGGAAGGAGAACCTAAATGAAGCTCTTGCGCTGCCCCACTCCCGTCCCTTCGATATGACGGGCCGCCCCATGCGCAGCTTCGTGTACGTCGCCGCCGAGGGGCTGGCGGAGGACGAGGGACTGGCAGACTGGGCCCAACGGGGATTCGCCTACGCCCAGTCGTTACCGCCAAAATAAAGAGGATGGGCAGACGCCCTCACCCTGACCTTCTCCCGAAAGGAAACGGAATTCTTGTAGAAGCCGAGAGGTAAAAATGGACATTGGCGCAATGATGTTTGTGACCGACTACTCCGTCCGCCCTGACGAACTGGCGCGGATGCTGGAGGAGCGGGGATTCGAGTCGATGTGGGTGCCCGAACATACCCACATCCCCACCAGCCGCATCTCACCCTGGCCGGGCGGTCCGGATCTGCCGGAGATGTACTGGCACACCTACGACCCATTCGTGGCGCTTACGGCGGCGGCGGCGGTCACCACCAATCTGAAGCTGGGCACCGGCATCTGCCTGATGATCGAGCGCGATCCGATCACCACTGCCAAGGAGGTCGCCAGTCTCGACCTGATCTCCAATGGTCGCTTCATATTCGGTATCGGGGGCGGCTGGAACGCAGAGGAGATGGAGGACCACGGCACCGATTACCGTCGGCGGTGGCGGATCCTGCGAGAGAACATCCTGGCCATGAAGGCGATCTGGACGGAGGACGAGCCGGAGTTCCATGGCCGGTATGTGAACTTTGACAAGATGTGGGCCTGGCCCAAGCCGGCGCAGAGGCCCCATCCACCCATCCTGATGGGCGGGGACGGCCCCACCACCTTCGACCGCGTGCTGGAGTACTGCGATGGCTGGATGCCCATCAGCGGCCGCGCCGCCGAGGGCCCCGGCCTGCCCGAGAAGATCCAGCTTCTGAAGCGGCGCGCCGAGGACATCGGACGCGACCCCGATTCCATAAACATTACCGTCTTCGGCGCCCGTCCCGATCCCGAAAACCTGGCCAGGATGGAGGAATACGGCGTGGACCGGGTACTGTTCAGCCTGCCCTCCGAAAAGGCCGACACCGTTACCCCAATTCTTGACGATTGCGCCAAGTTGCTTTAGAGGGGTCGCGAACTACAAGTATCGGACTGGGGCGCACATCCGTGCGCCCCTACTCGTTTTCCCGGCTGGCCAACTGCGACTCGATGCGAGCAAGAATGTCGCGAATTTCCACCAGCACCACATCGGACGAGGAATCGGTAGCAGGCACTGCAGGAGAGGGGGAGCGGCCCGTTTCAGAGTCGATGACCCGCTGCCGCTGGGCCAGGACCGCGTTCCTGAAATCCTCGGCGTCGATTACGCCGATCAGGTTCCCCTCAGAGCCGGCATTCTGCCCCGACGCTCCGGCAGTTTCCACCTTCAGGCCTCGCAGACCGTAGTGACGCATCACAGGGTCGTCGTGCAGCTTCAGGTCTGTGATGCGGTTCAGCGGTATTGTCGACTCCTTGCGGAAAAACACGCCCATCCTTACTTCAAGCGCATTGGTAGTCAGTCTTGCGGACACCCGTCGCATGTATTCCGGCCCGTACCAGTAGCTGAAAAGCCACCAGAACGGTATCAGGAGTATGCCGACAACCGTTATGAATAGAATTCCGCCAATGGCCAGTCGTACCCACGAAATTGTTTTCCTGTCGAAAGCCGCCTCGGCTATCACGTCCCCGGTTACTAATGCCATTGCGATAACTCCCCTTGTGTCTTACCGGACGCCTCCTGTACCTGCAACAGCGGGCCTTTACTCTTCGGTTCCTCGAGCCAGCGGCAGCGCGGCGAAGGAGACAGCGGCCAGCCCGAACAGTGCGGCGATGTAATACATCGTCTCGGTGAATCCCATTGTCTCGTATATCGCGCCCGCAACCAGGGCCGACGCCGCCGACATCAGAAAGGCGATACAGGCCACCACTCCCAGACCCGTCGACGCAACCTCGCGCCCCACAACGTCGAAGACCGCAGCTGTCAGGATCGGTTGGTCGGGATACAGGAACAGCCCCAGCAGGGCAATGGTAACGGTCAACGTTATGCCATCGTTAAATGGGACCAGCGCCAAAGTGACGAGGCAGGACCAGATCAGGCCCGGAACCAGCACCTGCTTGCGTCCCATTCGGTCGGAAAGATAACCGGCCAATGGTTTCGCCAGCAACCCGATGACGATCAGCAGGGCGATATGAAAACCCCGCCACGCCGGGCCCATTTCCAGTTCGTTGCCTAAGTAGAGGGGCAACACCGTAACAAGCGAGATCAGGCTCATCCCACGCAGCCCTCTTACGAAGGTCAGGCCCCACAGGACCGGGTTGCGCAGCAGCTGACGGGTCAATTCCATCCGCCGCGCCATCGTGGGTGGGTCGGCGGGTGCACCGGACTCGGTATTCACGTGCCCGATGTGCCGGAACGTCCAGACGGCCATGAATCCCAGGAAGAAGGGCGCTATAGCGTAAATGCTGAGCAGGCCCCGCCAACCCAGAATGGCCAGCAGCGCGCCGGTGGCCAGTGGCCCCACCACATCACCAATGCTCCCGCCAACACCGTGGAACGACAGGGCCGTACCCCGCCTTTCGGCGAAGTGGTAGGACAGAGAGGCAGAGGCCGGCAGGTGCCAGACGGAGTGGGAAATCGCCACCACCCCGATCCCGATCAACAACAACGGGTATACCGGCGAAACGCCCATGACCAGCGACCCAACAGCAGCCAGGGCAAGGCACCCCGCCAGCAGGAGACCCCAGTAGCGGCGCAGAAAGTCCACCACCACCCCACCGGGCAGCGCAATCAGCCCTGAGGCCAGATCCCGGGCAGACATTATTCCAGCCGCTCCCACGCTGTTCAGACCAAAGGCAATCTGGATTTCCGGCAGAGCAACTGCAAAGCTCTGGATGATCCAGTGGAATGTGGCATGCCCCGTTGCCAGGCCAGGAATCATCAACCGTCTGGAGGTCGAATCCAGGCTCTCGCTTGCTGTACCTTCATGGGCCATGTTTTCTCACCCTCGCCAATTCCTGTTTGGGGCAAGAGGTTGCATATCGACTCCGCACAAACCAGATGTTAAAAGGGGAGTGTCTGTGGTAGCTCAATGTATGAACAGGGACAAGGACTGGAGTTCAGGTGCCGATGCGCACCGGATCGAACACATCCCGCACCGAGCGAATGATGGACATTGCCGTAAGCCGCCCCGTCTTGGGATTCTCGGAGGGAATGTTCTCAATGTGGATTTGCAGCAGTCCAAACTCTCCCTCGGTCGTTATGTCGTGACAGTTTCGGGAAAGGGAAGGGTCTGCCACGATGCGGACAGTCGTGCGGTCTGGCCCGATCCCTGCCAGGCTCACTGCGGCCGACACGTTCAGGTTGGAGGGGAAGCCGGAGCAGGCCTCTCGAGCCGTGCCGCAGAACACCTCCTGTGCCTCCGTGAGTTCGCCTACCGGGATCTCGTTCTCCACCAGGTAAGGAGCTCCCTCCAGCGCCGCAATGGGCTTGCGCGAGACCATCTCCACGCGCTCTACTTGCCCCTGACAAGCCGACTTGATGCCGTCCAGGCCCGCTATGGCGCCTGACGGCGCATACAGCCGACACCCCGTTGCCCTCGACTGCTCGATGATATAGGGGTGTTCCAGCAGGGCACCGATGCTGATGACCATCAGGTCTCTCCCGTTGCCAAAGGCAGCCTCCGCCAGGGACGGCACCACGTGGCCGCCCGCTGTCTCGATCAGCAGGGAGGAATGTTCCACCAGCTCGTCCAGCTCCAGGTACGGAGGCGGGGAATCCAATGTCCCTAGGAATTCGCGAGCGGTACCGGCAGTCCGGCTGGTGACTCCCGCCAGAGGCGCGCCGAGCTGCCCGGCATCCCCGGCACGTAAAAGCGCGCGGCCAATGGAGCCGCAGCCGACAATGCCTATTCCGTTATCCACCGGCAGTTCCTCCGGCGCAACTCTACCACAAAAGAAAAGAGCCACTCAAAAGCGAGTGACTCCCAGGGTCAGGGACTAAGTACCGGCTAGCGGCGGGTGGCGCTGAAGCAGTCGCTGCAGTACACCGGCCGGTCGCCGCGGGGAACGAAGGGGACCATGGTGTCGACGCCACACTGGTCGCAGACCACGGGATGCATTTCCCGGGAGCCGCCACCACCACCCATTCCTCCGCCAACACGCTGCTGGCTCTTGCGGGCGCTGCGGCAGGGCGAGCACCGCTTGGGGTCGTTGGTATAGCCGCGAGACGAGAAGAACTCCTGCTCTCCGACCGTGAAGATGAACGGCGCACCGCACTCCACACACGTCAGTTCCTTGTCAGAAATTGCCATTCGGATAACCTCCAGATATTTGTGTAAACCTTTTGGGCTCAGTCCAGGTCATCCGAGGCAGCGGTAACGGAATCTGTAACCAACAGCAGGACACCTTAACTTGCGCCAGACCTATTATATCACCAACCGCCATTGTGAATATGGAAGGCGAAATCAAATTCCCATTTCGTTCCCCGGATGAACGCTATTCATCGGCGGGGAGGAATGCGTTGGGAACTATGGCGCTGCCCGTACCAACGGCTGTCGTATCGCCCCTCTGATTCTGCGCTTCGATCTTGACCATGACCTTCTGACCGTTGGCCTCCCGGGACATGCCGGTGACCTCTCCGGTGAACGATATGGTGTCCCCAGGCCTGACCGGCCGGATGAAACGAAGATCAACCGTCCCCGTGTGGTCGAAGACATCGTTACCGAAATGGCGACGCATCAGTTCAAGGGCGAAACTGATGGACATTCGGCCCGAGGCCACAGTGCCGGAGGTACCCAGCGTTTCGCGGGCCGCCTCCTCGTCGGTGAATTGCGACGGCCCGGAGTGCCCGGCGCTGCCCTCGAACAGGTTGATGGCCTCCTGGGTCATTTCCTTGACCAGCGGTCCCACTGTGTCGCCTTCTGCGTAGCTTTTCTCTACCCTTCCCATTTCTTGCCCACCTCCCACGGCTGCTTCAGCTCGTGGGTGATTACCCGGTCAATCAGGCGACCGTCCTCGTCCACTGAAGTCGCCTCGGTGACAATATAGTTCTTGCCGCGACGCAGGTATTTGTCGGCCACCCAGGCAGTGACGGTCAGCTTCTTGCCTGGGACGGGCGAATTGTAGCAGTGGAAGGCGCACCGGGCGTTGACAGAGCCGTTGTCGGAGTACCTGGCGTTGAACTGCCGCACATCCACCTTGTGGGAGATGGTCGGGAATGCCGCCTCGGGGTCCATCACGCCCTGGCGATATTCGTCAATCATCTCCTGTGTCAAAAGGTATTCGAACTTCTCAAAAGTCTCCCCCACCTCAAGCGCGTCCCAATCCAGCGGAACGCGGTCGTCAACTTCAGCCATTTAAAATCCCTCCGTATCCGGATAAACGAAAGTCCCCTCTCCCGGTGAGAGAGGGTCAGGGTGAGGATGTCTCTCCTGGGGAACCCAGAGCTATCTGCCCTTCCACACCGGCGGGCGCTTCTCGGCAAATGCCCGCGGGCCCTCGGCAAAGTCCTCGGTGCGAGTGAGGGTGGAGAACAGCACATTTTCGAACCTCAGGGCGTCCTCCAGCGCCCGGCCCAGACTTCGAATCATCGACTCCTTGGCAGAACGCACGCCCAGCGGCCCGTTGGCGGCGATGGCGTCGGCGTAGCGTTCGGCGGCCGGCATGAGCTGTTCCAGGGGAACCACCTCGCTGACCAGGCCGATGCGCAGGGCCTCCTCCGCACCAATGTGCTCGCCCGTCAACTGCATGCGCAGCGCGTTGCCCAAACCGACGATAAGAGGCAGCCGGACGGTGCCGCCATCGCAGTGGTGGAAACCGCGCTGCACTTCGGAGCAGCCAAAGACCGCATTCCCGGAGGCGACTCGAATGTCGCATGCCAGCGCCAGCTCCAACCCGCCGGCAAGCGCGTAGCCATTGACGGCGGCGATGATGGGCTTCCAGATGTTCAGCCCCCGGGTGATGCCGCCGAACCCGGGGCGATCGGCGTCCTGCCGCAGGTCGTAGATGTCGCGCTCGCCCAGTACAGGCGTGTAGGTCTTCAAATCAGCCCCGGCACAGAAAGCGCGGTCGCCCTCACCGGTGATGATCGCCACCCAGGCCTCCCGGTCGTCGCGGAAGGTCTCCCAGACCTCGAGGATTTCGGCCTGCTGTTGGGGCCCGAGGGCGTTCATTGCCCGGGGACGCCTTATCGTGATGTAAGCGGTGTGGCCGCGCAGCTCATAGGTTATGTCGGGCATTTCTGTTTTCCTCGAGGCGAAGGGCGGTCGCAACAAGTTGAGCCGTCCACCGGTTGCCCACCGTTGGGCAGACTTAAATTAACTGCCATTGGCTCCGGACGCAAGGCCGCACGGCGCGCTTGCCGCTGTTCGCCGACCGTGCGACACTAGCCACCTTAGCCAGACTGGAACAGGAGGCTTGGCAATGAAACTGGCACTCTACAACGATTTCCAGCTTGGAGTGATCAAGGGCGACCACATTGCGGACGCGATGGCAGCGGTTGCGGGAATGAGCTTCCGGCGTCCGCAGGACATGATCGAAGAGATCATCATCAACTGGGAGGAAATGCGCCCCCGCATCGAGGACGCCGTCGACGGGCAGGAGGGCGTGCCCCTGGGCAGCGTTCGGCTGCGCCCGCCGGTGCCTCGCCCGCCCAAGCTAATCTGCGCCGCGGTCAACTACCTGGAGTTCGGCATGCGGGAGCCGGCGGTGCTGGACGCCTTCCTGAAGTCTCCAACGGCTGTAATTGGCAGCGGCGATACCTGCGAACTGCCGCCCGCACCGGCGTCAGTGTTTCACCACGAGCCGGAGCTGGCTTTCGTCATTGGGCGCACGCCCCACAAGGTGGAGCAGGATGAGGCGCTGTCCTACGTGTTTGGGTACACCAACTTCCTGGACATGTCCGCACGCGGGCTGACAGGCGCAGTTGGAAACAGTTTCTTCCTGGGCAAGTGCTGGGACACCTTTGCTCCCATGGGGCCGGCGCTGGTGACGGCTGACGAGATTGCCGATCCTCAGAACCTGCGGGTGCGGCTGTGGAACAACGGCGAGGCGCGCCACGATTTCCCCACCAGCGACATGGCCCACAAGATTCCAGAACTGATCTCGGAAATGTCTAAAATAACCACCCTGGAGCCGGGAGACGTCATAGCCACCGGGGTCAACCACCAGCACATCGGAGCGGTGCAGAACGGCGACGTGCTGCGGATGGAAATCGAGGGCTTCGGCCCGCCCCTGATCATCAACGTGTCCGATCCCTCTGGCCGGGAGTGGCCGCGCGGCATCGACAAGACGTTCGCGGACATGGTCGTGGCAGGGGCGCCGGTGCAGCGGGTGTAGGTACGGAGAGTGTGCTAATTCAAGAAATAGGAGATTGGGGCGACTATGACCGCCCCAATTTCTTATTAGGCATCTGTTGACGTGGAAGGGCCTTCAGCGCTTCGAATACGAGAAGGGCAGCCTACAGAAGGTCTCGTGATAACTGCGGTGAGGCACACAGAGATTCCGGCGACAGTAGACGCACTGGCCCCCGTAAACGAACTCAGGACACCTTTCCTTGCATTCAGCACAGATGAATGTCCCAAACATATCCTATTCTCTCTTTTTTCATACATTTTTTCATTATGAATCGTAATTATGGGAAAACTAGGGCCCAAATATTTTAGGAGCAAATACTACAAGACGCTGATTGCCCCTCACCTCATACCGGCGTATTATTCGGCGCATCCGTAGCCGCCCACCCTGGGACGAGAGGTATGCCATGACACAGGCCTCAACACACAGCGACACATTGGAGTTCGGGCTGTTCGACTGGATTGAGTGGGACAAGTCGGCGCCCCACGAGATTTTTGAGAACCGGCTGAAGATGCTGGAGTACGCCGACCGGAACGGGTTCCACAGCTACCACCTGGCCGAGCACCACATCACACCACTGAGCGTGGCACCCTCGCCGTCAGTGTTCCTGGCTGCTGCGGCTCAGCGGACTTCGAAGCTGCGGCTGGGACCGCTGGTCTACCTGCTGCCGTTCTACAACCCCATCCGCCTGTACCACGAGATCTGCATGCTCGACAACCTCAGCAACGGCCGCCTGGACCTGGGCGTGGGGCGCGGGGTCTCGCCTGTGGAGGCGGAGAAGTTCGACGTTGACCTGGAAATCAGCTGGGAGGTGTTCAACGAGCAGATGGACCTGTTCACCAGCGGTTTCGCCGACGGCACCTTCAATTACCAGGGCAAGCACTACAACTACGAGGACATAGATCTCTGGATCAAACCGTTCCAGAAGCCCTACCCACCGCTCTGGTACGCCAGCAACAACATCGAGACCGTGCCATGGATGGCCCAGCACGGTTTCAACACCTGCCATGTCTTTGCCGACAATTCCGGCGTCAGAGAGCACTACGACCTCTACAAGCGGGTCTGGAACGCCGAGCGAATGTCCGACGGACTGAACAGCCACGTTGCGGCGCCCAAGCTGGGCCTTGTACGCCACATGTACATCGCACCAACCGACGAGCAAGCTCTGGCTGAGGCCAAACCCGCCTTCGGCACCTGGTTCCACAACATCAACTACCTGTGGGACAAAGCAGGATTCGACTTCCTGAATTTCGTCCGGGACTTCGACGACCTGGAATCCCGGGACATCGTGATTGCCGGCTCACCGGCCACCGTCCGGAAGCGGGTGCAGCGGGCCATCGACGAGACGGGCATCAACTATTTCTGTCCCATTTTCGCGTGGGGAGACCTGACGCCGGAGCAGGTGATGCGCTCCATCGGACTGTTCGTTGACGAGGTGATGCCCAACCTCCGGCCCGGACAACAGGGTTAGTTTCAGAGAATCGACAGGAGTCACAGTGATGTCCAACGGCAACACCACCACGATCGCGGACGCCACATCGGTGCAACGCACGATCGAGGCCCTGGCGACGCGAAATGTCGAAGCCTTCCTGACCGAAAGCGCGGACGCGGCTCTGGACAAGCTGAAGGAGCTGGTTCCGGAGGGTTCGGAGGTCTTCGTCAACACTTCGGAGACGTTGAGCACCATCGGCTACACCGAATACATGCACGGCAACGAGCGATATGTGAACCTCCACGACCAAATGCTGGCGCAGCCGGATCCTGCGGCACAGCGGGAGTTTCGCCGTAAGACCACGACAGCCGACTTCTTCGTCGGGAGCGTTCAGGCCATCGCAGAGACGGGCGAGATCATCATCGCCAGCAGCTCCGGCAGCCAGATCGGCGCCTACTCCTACGGCGCGCGCCGGGTGGTGCTGGTGGCAGGGACGCAGAAGATCTGCCCCACGCTGGCGGAAGCGGAGGCACGTACCCGCGGCTATACCCTGGAGCGCCACGACCGCTGGTTGGAGGACCGGGGCGTCGCGCCCACGCCCATTGGCAAATACCTGGTTATGGAGCACGAGCCGGTGGTGGGCCGCATATCGCTGGTGTTGATCCCGGAGAGCCTCGGCTGGTAGTGCGCCGCATAGAAGAGGCAATACGCAAAGGGGAGACCAGCGAAAAAGTGTCAATCGTAGACATCCACGCCCATATCAGTCCCGTAGGATTGCTCAGCGCAATGTCCGAGGGCAGGGACTGGCACGGCATTGTGACCGACGACCTGCTGGCAGTCCATCAGTACACCCCGCGCACAGTTTGGACGCCGGAGCAGCGCCTCCGGGAGATGGACGAACTCGACGTTGACGTTCACGTGCTGTCCACCAATTCGTTCCTTTATTTCTACGAGCGGGATGCAGCAACAACCACCGCCATGGCCCGGGAATGCAACGACTACGTTTCGCAGCTGACCCGGGAGCATCCCGACCGGTTCGCTGGCTTCGCGACACTGCCGATGCAGGACGTGGCAGCCTCCGTCGGAGAGCTGGAGCGGGCAGTCGGAACGCTGGGACTCATAGGCGCCATGGTCGGCGACCACGTGAACGGGCTCACGTATGACGACCCGTGCTTCCTGCCTCTCTGGAGGGCTGCCGAGGCCCTGGGCGCCGTCATCTTCGTACATCAGTCGGGGGACACAACGGTCAGTCCGCGCAGTAACCGCTATCACCTGCCCAACACCATCGGCAACCTGGTGGACCGCACTGTTACCTTCGCGTCATTGGTGCTCGGCGGAGTGATGGATGCCTGCCCGGAACTGAAGGTCTGTCTGGCTCATGGCGGCGGGTTCGCATGCTACGGCGCGGGCCGCCTGGACCGGGGATGGCAGGTACGGCCAAAGGCGCGGGTCCACGTCCCGAATCCACCCAGCAAATATCTCGACAGGTTCTGGTACGACTGCCTGACCCACGACCAGAACGCGCTGCGCTACCTGATCGACACGGTGGGCATCGGCCGGGTGGTGTTCGGCACAGACTGGCCCTTCGATATGGCGATTGACGACCCGGTGTCGTGGGTGCGGAATATGACCAGACTGACCCGCGAGGAAAAGGATGCGATCCTGGGCGGAAATGTACAGAGGATGCTGGGAATCTAGGGCAATTCGCCCCTGACCGCACCGGTCAGACGATATAAAGTGGGCTACTCCCCGTGCCCGGTATCAGCCCGCATCTCGGAAGCCCCGGTTTCTAGCTCGGATGCGCCCGTTTCCAGTTCGGATGCCCCGGTTTCCAGCTCGGATGCGCCCGCTTCCTGCTTGGTCATTTCGCGCATGAAGGTGGTGGCATAGGCGCCGTTCGGGAGGGTGAACTCGACGGTATAGCCGTCGGGGCAAGCCCGCAGAGCGACGTCCTCTGGCTTGACCCGGCTGATGCGCCAGGCGCCCCGACTATGGCGGCGAAAGTCGCTGCGCCGCAACGCGAATCGCCGCAACACCTCGTCCTCCAGGGCAAACGCCGATTCCAGCCCCCCGGAAACCTTGCGGCCATACAGGGGCAGAACGGCACTGATCTCCAGCCGCACGGACCGCTCTGACTCGACGGCGGCATCTCCCACGAGAAACATGCCGCCAGTGTCATGCCGCCGGGCGCGGTCTCCGTTCAGCACAAGGTTGTACAGACCCTGTTCCAGGCGCCGCTTCAGGTTCCAGTTGAACAGGTGAGCCTGGAGGGCGGATATAAAGAAATCGTTCAGTCTCCGGCCTCCCGGCACCTTCTCACCGCGGATCATGCGCACGGCGTCGATGGCATTGCTGTTGAAACGCCCGAACCGCTGGGGGCCAAAATAGTTGGGGAGACCAGCGGCTTTGAGCTGTTCCAGAACCGCCATGGCAAACTGCTCCCAGTTCGCGTCCGGCTGTCTCACCCGCACTTCGAAACGGTTGCCGCTCAGGTGGCCCCGGCGCAGCCTTGTACTGTGACGCGACAGCTCCAGCACTCGCACCCCCTCCTGCTCATCCAGGGCCTCCAGGGTACCGGAGTGTTTGGCGGGTACGCTAAGCCACTGCCGGGTTACGGCATTCTTGTCCTTCAGCCCGGCAACCCCAACATCGTTGTATGGGACACCACGCTCACGAAGGGCGGCCACCAGGTCGTGGGTGTTGAGGCCTCGCTTTTCCACATAGGCGTAGGCAAACTCGCCGCCCGTCCCATCGGGCACGCCGCGAGAAATCTCCGAGACCACGAAGTCCTCCAGGCTAACCCGGGTCAGCCCGCGAGTGCCCGGAATTTCAGCCGTCAGGGCGGGAAGGTCTGCCCAGTCGAACCTGTATTGTTCCCAATCGACTGCGGCGTCGACGGCCTCGGAATTATTCTGAATCATGTTCTCAATTATGAAGGGACGGGTCTATTGGCCCGTCCCTGTGTCACGTTCTGAATGGCCAGATCTATCGGTCAGCCCAGTCCCCTGGCCCTGAAGATCTCGTTGGCGGCGTCGATGGCAGCCCGTGTGAAAGGTATGCCGCCGTAGAAGGTGGCCTGGATGAATACCTCAACGATTTCCTCGGGGGTCAAGCCAATGTGCAGCGCTCCGCTGATGTGGCTGTGCAGCGGACCCTCGCGCCCCAACACGCTGAGGCATGCAAGGGTGCAGATGGAGCGGTCAGCAAGTTCCAGTCCGGGACGATTCCAGACCGAACCCCAGTAGTATTCGGTGCTGAGCTGGTTGAAATCCCGCTCCGCCTGGGTTACCGGGCCGGGGCGATTCGGATCCGCAGGGCCCATCAGTTCCTCGCGCCTGGCCGCGCCACGGTTGAACAGGTCCTCGGGTGTCTCCTCAGGATCGAAAACCATCTGCGGCTGGAAATCGATTCCAAGGCCGTCGAACACTCCCTTTGCCACCCCCATGGCGTTGAAAGCCGTGGGTACTCCGCCGTACCACGAGGCGTGGATCATTACTTCGATGACCTGCTGAGGGCTCAGACCGAGGTTAAGGGCGTTAGCCACATGGCGGACCAACTGGTTCTCGCGCTGGAGGACCGTCAGAACCGAGAGCGTGATCATTTCCCGGCGGTGTATGGGAAGAGCAGGCCGTTGCCAGATGGTGCCGAAAAGCGCTTCCATGGCGATGCGGTGCAGGTCGGGGGCGACATCCTGGGAGGCTGGCACGGAACCGCTACCGATGGGCCCACCACCGACAAACCTGGACCTGGTTTCCAACCCTTTCTGGAAACGTTCGTTAAGGGTGGTCATATTCCTCTCCGCGGTGGGGGCTAGTTGAGGTGGGCCACCTTGGGGGCCACTTGCTCCATCAGCAACTGCTGGGAGCGCTGGACCAGCGAGTGGTCGTCGGGGTCCTGGGTGATGCCCAGCAGGGTGCCGAATCCACCGGTTTCCTCGTAGGTCTGCTCTATCTTCTCAGCAACCTCCGACGGGTCCCCGACGATCCAGATGTTTTCCATCATGTAGTCGACTGTCACATCCTCGTCGGCCATGTTCGGGTCGTCCTTGAGTTGAGCCAGAATGCCGCCGGCCCGACGGTTCTTCCACTGGTGGTCCTCGAAGGGCATGCCCAGCACGATGCGGGCCTCCTCCCGCGCCGACTCAGGCGTCTCGCCGACATAGATGTCGCGTCCGAGACGCAGTTCGCTCCGGTCGGCCACGCGGCCCGCACTGGCAGCCCCCTGTTCGCAGGAGTGCCACAGGTCGGGTATGTAGCGGTTGGGCAGGTTGGTCATGGGAATCCATCCCCGAGCTCCGGCCATGCGGATGGTCTCGGTGTTGGGCGAAGAAGCGGCGACGCCGATGGGTGGGTGCGGGTCCTGATAGGGCTTGAAGTAAAGGCGGCGGCCCAGTTCGGCCATCTCCTCAGGGGCGTGAACCTGGAAGTGCTTGCCCTCGTATCCGAACTTGCCGCTGTCAGCGTTTTCCCACAGTCCCAGCACAACTTCCAGCGCCTCTCGGCCTCGCTCCCGGACATCGTCCATGCTGTCGTATTCCACGCCATAAAGCTGCAGATCAGTGGGCAGCGAGCGCAGTCCGATACCCCAGTAGAGACGTCCCCGGGCCATGTGGTCGAGCATGGCGATGCGGTGGGCCGTGTCCACAGGATGGTGCAGCGGCAGCATGGTCACGCCGGTGGCCAGGATGATGTTCTTGGTCAGGGCCAACGCCTGGGCGATGATCAACTCCGGCACCGGGGCGTTCTCCCAGGTTTCGGTGATGTGTTCACCGACCCACGCCTCATGCACGCCCAGCCTGTCGGCCTGCACGATCAACTCGATGTCGCGGTCGTAAGAATCGGACGGCGAGCGCCGCGGCGGATGGAGGGGCATCATAAACAGTCCAAATTCCATCTGTGTTCCTCCGGTTTCTATTCTTGGCATTAGATTGCTATTCCCCAGGCAAGGCCCAGCTTGGGGTTTATTTCAAAACCCGCCAACTCATTTGGGAAATTCCGCACTCGTTAACGGGGTATGGACTCCCGCCCTCGCAGGAATTACTGGCCGGTCAGCCCGCCGAGCCGTGAGATAGTTTTTATCTACTGCCTGGGCGTTGGGACGGGTATCCCAGGGATGTTCACGCGGACCGACCACAGTCTGTCCCAACTGGTGAAATACAGGGTCTTCCAGTCGCCGCCGCCGAAGGCCATATTGGTGTGCAACGGAGCGCCCGTTTCGATGGACCCAAGGTGCTTGCCCGAGGGGTCGATGATCCAGACACCGCCGGAACCACCAACGTATACATTCCCCTCCGTGTCCACCTTCATACCGTCGGGTATGCCCGGGCGGTCGCCCAGGTTGTGGCTGAAGATGCGGCTAGTCGCCAGGGCCAGGGTGCCATTGGGCAGCACGTCAAAGGCCCTCAGGTGGCCCCTGCGGGAGTCAATGACATATAGCACACTCTCGTCAGGCGAGAAGGCCAGTCCGTTGGGGCCAACGTAATCCCGCACCAGCAGCGTAATTGTACCCAGATCAGGAGACACCCGGTAGACGCCGGGAAAGTTCAGATCGAACTGGGTCTGCACCGGCATTCCAGCATTGGGATCAGTAAAGTAGATGGCGCCATCGGACTTGGCCACCACGTCGTTTGGGCGGTTGAGTGGCCGGCCTTGGAAGCTGTTGGCAACGACGGTGATACTGCCGTCGGGCTCAAGACGCGAAACTCGCCGGCCGTCGTGCTCGGCGGCGAGGAGGCGGCCCTGGGGGTCGCGTGTCAGACCGTTGGCCCGATTGGTGGGTTCGCTGAACAGCGACACTCCCTCGGCGTCGGTCCATTTCATACGCCGGTTGTTGTGGATATCGCTGAAAAGCAGGTAGCCGCCCTCCTGCAACCACACCGGGCCCTCGGCCGGGCCCTGTTCACCGCCAAAGCCGCCCGCCAGTTCGTTGATGGGCTGTGATGTCGAAATGATTCGTTCAAGGCCGGGGTCATGCGTCACAATAGGCATACCTTCCTCCGAATCCCTTTGCAGGATTACAATTGCTCTCCCCAATGTGGATGGGGGTACTTCCCTAGTCAGACAGCGGAATGGTTGCCGTAACCCGGGGACGGTCGCCTACGGCGCGGGTGGTGTGGCCATGGCCCGTCAGGTCCTCCGCCAGAGTAACGTGGCCGGGACCGTACCGGTGCACCGTACCGTCGCCCAGGCCAATTTCAACCTCGCCCTCGAGGGTAATTACGTACTGGCGCCGGGGAGCCGTGTGCCAGTCGCTGAAGTATCCTGATTCGACAGTACGGAAAACTATTCCCGTGGCGGAATGAAGGGACGTCAATTCCGGGTGTGATTCCGGGCTCATTTCCTCAATATGGGACTGGCCGTCATCTCCCGTGTACAGCCTGGCTATGCTCATTTCACTCCTCCGAGGCCCTTCCGGCCCGTGGCTGCCAGTGTAGCCGGGCCAGGGACGGGCGTCAAAAGACCGAATGAAAACTGCTGTGAAGTATTGGGGTTTGGGTATTCGGCGGGCCAAGCGAGGCACGAACACAAGGTCGACCGGAAGCAGCAAGGCGGCCACGGTTCGAGCTTAACCGTGGCCGCCTTGCCGTAAGGGCAGTGGGATTACTGTGAAGCCCGGAGCACTTCCTCGACCGTACCCGTCAGCCGGGCGTCACCGCCAAAGACCGCACCGGTGGTGCCGTTCTGGAACTTCGCGAGGGCCAGTCCGTAAACGGTGTCCGGGAAGGGAATGTATCCCGTTTCGCTGATGAAGTCCCGGTTGCCCGTGTCCAGATAGAAGTCCACAAACGTCTTCACGTGGGCCTGGCCTATCGCGGCCTCCGACACATAGATGAACAACGGCCGGGAGAGGGGCGAATAGGTGCCGTTGTTGATGGTCTCCTCCGTGGGCAGCACGCACCCGTCGCCACCATCGATCGCCACGAGCTTCAGCCGGTCGGCGTTTTCGGCATAGTAGGCGTAACCAAAGTAGCCCAGCGCACCTCGGTCGTTGGTGAGGCCGGTCACCAGCACGTTGTCATCCTCGCTGGGCAGGAAGTCAGCGCGCGATGCCTGCGACTCTCCATTCACGGTCTCGGTGAAGTAATCGAAGGTCCCGGAATCAACGCCGGGGGCATACAGGCCCATATCCTGGTCCGGCCATTCCGGACGCACCTGGTTCCACTTGTTAACGACCTCCTCGGCCTCGGGCGCCCAGATGGTGTGCAGCTCGTCTACGGTCATACACTCGACAAAGTCGTTGGCCGGGTTGACCATCACGCTGAGACCGTCGATGGCGACCGGGATCTCCACGAAGTTAATGCCGCCCTCGGCACACAGGTCGACCTCGGACTGCTTGATGGACCGGGAGGCGTCGGCGATATCAATCTCGCCGGCACAGAACTTCTTGAAGCCGCCGCCGGTGCCCGATACGCCCACGGTGATGCGGACGCGGCCGTTGGTGGCGTTTCCGAACTCTTCGGCCATGGCCTCGGTAATGGGGAACACAGTGCTGGAACCGTCAATGTTGATAGCGCCCTCCAGGCTGGAGAGGTCCGTCATCATTGCCGAATCCTCCTTCATGCCCATGGACATTGTGAGAACTTCCTCGACTGTGCCGTGAAACCGGCCGTCGCCACCGAAGCCCAGGGTGGTGTTACCGGCGAGGAATTTTTCCTGGGTCAGCTCGTAGATGTTGTCCTGGAAGGGAATATAACCCGTTTCGCTGATGAAGTCCCGGTTGTTCGGGCTCAGGTAGAACTCCACGAACGCCCGCATGTGTTCCTGGTCCAGGGCTGCGGTGGAGACATATATGAACAGCGGCCGGGAGAGCGGCGAATAGGTGCCGTTGTTGATGGTCTCCTCAGTGGGCAGCACACAGCCGTCCCCGCCGTCGACTGCCACCAACTTCAGCCGGTCGGCGTTCTCGCCGTAGTAGGCATAACCGAAATAGCCCAGCGCTCCCTGGTCGTTGGAGATACCGGTGACCAGGACGTTGTCGTCCTCACTGGGCAGGAAGTCTGCGCGGGAAGCCTGCGACGCACCGTTCACGGTCTCGGTGAAGTAGTCGAAGGTGCCGGAGTCGACGCCGGGAGCGTACAGACCAATGTCCTCGTCGGGCCATTCGGGTCGGACCTGGTTCCACTTGGTGATGACCTCCTCGGCCTCCGGCGCCCAGATGGTGTGCAGTTCGTCCACGGTCATGCACTCGATGAAGTCGTTGTTCGGGTTTACCATCACACTCAGGCCGTCAATGGCAACGGGCAGCTCTATATACTCGATGCCATTCTCAGCGCACAGGTCTACTTCGCTCTGCTTGATGGGACGGGAGGCGTCGGTGATGACGATTTCACCGGCACAGAACTTCTTGAATCCCCCGCCGGTGCCTGACACACCAACAGTTATCCTCACGTTCCCGCCGGTGGCGTTGCCAAACTCCTCGGCCATCGCCTCGGTTATCGGGAAGACGGTGCTGGAACCGTCAATGTTGATCTCACCCGTCAGACCGGCGATTCGCGCCGCGGCAACGGTCGGGATCAGGGTGTTGGCGGGCTGCGAAGAAGAGGCCGGCCCACCGGCTGCAGGAGTTTGTCCGGTCCTGGGGGTCTCCCCCGCGGCTCCCTCATCACTTCCACCTCCGCAGCCCACGACGGTCATGGCCAGCAAGCTAGCGACCAGCAGGGCAGCAAAGTACTGAAGGTTTAAGGGTACCCGTATCAGGTTGGGGCGCATTAATTCTCCTCCCTAATTGGAAACCGGTAATTGGAAACCGGTTTTGCGCTTGGGGACACAGCCCAGTACAGCAATCGACCAGCTCTCTTTTCCCTGTGAGCAAACGCCACCACCGAAAGGTAGCCGAAACTGCCCGGGTGATAACGCAGCCGTCGAATCGCGGGGCCTCCATGGGCATAATCCCTGTACCTACGACTTGGAGTCTGATGAGGCAGGCAGCCCTCCCGACCCCTGGCTGCCCCCGACCAGGACAAAAAAGAGGCCCCGAACAAATCGGAGCTGAAAGTTTAAAGGGGAGAAAGTTTCCCGGAATGAAAAAGGAAGCCTGTCAACACTTGAGGCTTCCGTTCCCTGAAAGAGGACATTCATCTGGCTATCGTCCTAGCCCGGATATCCACTGGCCTGTTGTGTGCTTCCTGGCACGATGCCAAACTATCCGTTTCTGTGCTCGCAGTGGGAGAAACCGCCTCGACGGGAGCCCTTGCGCCTAGCACATTCCGGTGGCAGTCGCAAACTCCGAAATCAGTCAAACACGGGCTTGAGGCGCGTGTCAAGCATCAGTTTCGGGGCGATTTTGGGCGACCGGAGGGCCGTGGATGAGGTCGTCGGACCGCGGGGCGGAGGGGCGGAGGGGCGGAGGATGTAGGCACAGCCTCGTTACGGACGATGGTGGGAGGACTGGTGAAGTTATCTAGGTGAAAGTTAACCTGGGCAACGAACGAGGGAGAACCAATGACATTGCTTCATTGACTGTCAGAACCTCAGGGGGTAACCTCTTGCTACTTTTCAAATCCTTGGGTGAGCCGATTGGGATGCTTCGCGCACCCGACATTTTATTCGTCGCAGTAAGCCTTGCCGTCTCCGTTGCCCTGCTCGTGTGGCTGGGCAAACCGATTTGGGAAACGGAAAGTTGGCAGTCGTTCCTGTTCCTTGCGATTCCACTCATACACACGATCGGTGTTACCTCTTGGTGGACATCTCGTAGAGCCCTTCGCTTATTGGGATTTAAGTTCTACTATCGGTTTTTTGGTCCAACCTGTACCGTCCGAATTCTTGGCCGGTTTCAGGTGAATCCCAGTCTCAGCGACGCAGACTTGCTCAAAGACGTCTATTCCTTGACGAAACAATGGGACCACAAAGCGAAAGTAGAACTGAGCAACAATAATAGAAGCGTGATCAGAGCTGGTGCCCAAACTCTGACAACCACAGTTGCAACAATGCCCTTGCATCAGGAATACGAGCAGGATCAACTAGGGGCTGAAAATGAGGACGCGATCGAGAAGCTGATTAGTCTAGATTTGGGGGGTTATGAAGGTGCCATAGCCAGCTTGGATAACGCTCTACGAAAGCGTGCCTTGCCGCTACTTTTGCGGTTCAACAGTGAGATGAAGAAACAGGGAACTTTTGCCAATTTATCGCTGGAGGCCCATATTGCAGGCACCAACCCTTTCCTTATCTTTTATCTGCGTGGGGTACCAACAAGCGATTTGAAAGGGTTCAATCTTAAATTGACTGCAGAAAAAAAACGGCCTCCCAGAAATGCTTGAGGTTACCTCAAACTCCATAACGGTCGCGGCTAGGACTCCCGATGCTTTGGTCGAATCGGCGCGAAACTACCTAGCATCGCCAGCATTAGCGTACCGTAGCTAGTTCCGATTCCGAGCAGACGTCTATTATTGGGTTCAAGCTGCTTAACAGTGACAGGCCCGGATTGTCGCCAGGGTAATTGAGGAATGTAACTGCACCATTCTGATATACCCACACTGCAATGATTTCGTCACCCTCCTGTAGACTTATTGCTAGCCCTTTCATTAGCCCAGCCCTGTTTTTGGCGTCATGCACCTCTGTATTGTTGAGGATGTCCTAGTAGTCCGAAATCATTGTAATGATGGGTAGATTGGTACGGGGCCGTTGCCCGGACAAACCTGGCTCACGGAATCGATGGCCAAACAATCCGGCGTTTCACCCGTCATTTCAAGGATGTTGGTCTACTAGCCTAGCACATCATAAGTAGCAATTGGAGTATTGGACAAGACATCAACTAACTTGTAGCCGATAATCTCTGCGTTGTTAAGAGCGCTCTCTAATTCTCCTAACTTGGTGCTCCGTAGATTCAAAGCCAACCCTAAGTCGTCATGAGTTTCTCGAGCTCTCCGATACATGCGCCGCACCACGGGTTCCTGGGTTGTGACATACACCTGACCGGGGTTATTCTTAAATTCGTAGAGGTGAAAGTCTCTCGGTTGAACATACCTACGTTCCGTCACCTCGTCAGGGCTAGGATCATCGTCTGTTCCTTCAGTGTATGCCCTAACTTGCCTTACTTCATCGTGCCTGACCGCGAACGTGTCGAATGCATCATGAGCTGTAGTGGGCAAACCAAGAAATACGGTCTTCAATTCTTGACGTTCCACTCCGTCTGGGGCCAGTTCCGCCACAGCTATGGGGGAAGGAACATCTGAAGTCATCTGAGGCTGTGCTGCCGCAGAAGCCAGTGAGGCACCATTAGGTTGGAAGCCTAGTAGGCCAACATCCTTGTTATGACGGGTGGAATGCCAGGTTGCTCGGCAATTGTCTGCATGGGCCCAGTCTGTCAGGGCAGAGCCCCAATACCAATTAACTCATCATTACAAAGATTTCGGACTACTAGGCGCCATACGACAGGATTGAAATCAGCGAAAAAGAACGATTTACGAGCCAAGATTTCCTTCCTTCAGCCTGCATCAACACACGCTGTGCGGATCAACTAGAATGTATCCCGTTCCTTCTGCACAGCGGATATGATAGCAGTAGATTCAAATACTGCATCTTGTGCATATGAGTTAGTAAATACCATATGGTGCGGATAGTCAATTGTTTCATTTCAGTTTGGGCCTTTTGTTGTGCCTGCTGAGATCCCTTCGTGTGCTCTGGGCAGCGAGCCCCCGCATGACAACATGACAACGCGCGGCGCCCGGCCATATAATGCGGATAGTTGGCATTGGGTTTCTGGATGTTAGTTTTGCGGAGGACGGTTATGGCTACGCAGACCAAATTCGAGCAGGTTACGAAGCCGCTGGTGAAGATCACGGAGATGGACCATATCGTGCTGCGGACGCGGGATGTTGAGGAGTCGCTGCGGTTCTACGTCGAGGTGCTGGGGCTGCAGGCGGAGCGGGTGGAGCAGTGGCGGGCCGGCGAGGTCCGGTTTCCATCGGCGAGGCTGAACGCGGACACGATCATCGACTTCTTTGCCTCAGAGAACATGCCGGAGGACAAGGACGGGCCGCGGAACCAGGACCACTTCTGCATGGTGATCGACTACACGGATATGGATGAGCTGAAGGCGAACATGGAAGCCATCGGGGTGGAGATCCAGGTCGGGCCGGGCAAGCGCTGGGGCTCGCACGGCGACGGGATCTCGCTGTACATCTATGACCCGGACGACAACGTGGTGGAGCTGCGGCACTACTAGACTGCGGCGGTCCGGCTCACCAACGCAAGACAGGGGCGGGTTTGAAACCCGCCCCTACGTTTTTGCTGATGGCGAAGGGGGTTGCGGGCTAACTGGTTTGCTGGATGAGCCAGTCGGCCACTCGCTCGCCGATCATTATGGTGGTGAGGTTGGTGTTGGCGCGGATTACGTCGGGCATTACGGAGGCGTCGGCGACGCGGAGGTTCTCGATGCCGTGGACGCGACCGTACTGGTCGACTACGGCCATGGGGTCGCTGGCCGGGCCCATCTTGCAGGTGCCTGAGAGGTGCTGGCCGATGTCGACGGTCTCCAGCAACCAGGCGTCGAGGGTGTCGTCGGACTCGATCTCCTCTCGGGTGGGGGAGATGGCCTCTTCGACGATGTCCTTAAAGGACTCGTGCTCCATAAACTCGAAGGACAGGCGGATGGCCTCGCGCATGCGCTGGCGGTCGACTTCCTCCTCCAAGTGGCGGCAGTTGATGTCGGGGTTGTCGCCGGGCGTGGTGGAGCGGAGCCTGATCTCACCGGAGCTCTTGGCCAGCTCGAGGATGCAAGTGAAACGGATGCCCTCCTCGGCGAAGGGGTCGCCGCCGAGGGGAGTGGAGAAGGACGACGGCAGGATCTGCATATCGTTTCGCAGGTCGGAGCCGGAGGCGGTGTAGCGCAGCACGGTCTGGATGCGCGGCGCCTCGGCGTCGAGGGGAAAGTCGGGCTTGGTCTTAACGCGGACGGCGCAGAGGGGATGGTCGCGGAGGTTCTGGCCCACGCCGGGGAGGTCGTGAACGATGGGGACGCCCATCTCCTGCAGGTGGCCAGCGGGGCCGACGCCGGAGAGCATCAGGATCTGGGGGGAGGCGACGGCGCCACCGCAGAGGACGACCTGATCGCTATCGACGGTGAAGGTCTCGCCGCCGCTCTCGACCTCGACACCGCAGGCGCGGTTGCCATCGAACAGGATGCGGTTGACGAGGACGTTGCCGCGGATGGTGAAATTGAGGCGGTGGCGGTTGTTGGTGATGTAGGTGAGGGCGGTGCTCATACGCACGCCGTTGGGGTTGTTCATGGGCAGCGGGCCGACGCCGGTGGAGTCTGGGTGGTTGTGGTCGTAGACCTCGGCGTAGCCCTCGGCGGTGGCGGAGACGTGGAAGGCCTCCTGCAGGGGCAGCCAGGCCTCGCGCTTGTGGCGTCGGACGGGGACCGGGCCGTCGAAGCCGTGGAAGTCGTCGACGATGTCGGTGTCGGTCTCCAACTTGCGGAAGTAGGGCAGGCACTTGACGAAGGACCACTCGTCGTTGCCCCACTCGGCCCAGCTGTCGTAGTCCTCGGGCACCCCGCGCAGGAACACCTGGCCGTTGATGGCGCTGGTGCCGCCGACGACCCGGCCGCGGGGGACGACGACGTCCTCGGAGCGGGTGGCGCTGCCCTTGCCGGTGAATGACCAGTTGTGGGGCGCGCCCATTTCGGACGCCCGGGGCGCGTAGCCGAACTTCAGGTCGTCGGGGGTCTGCTCGAGATCGGTGTAGTCGGGGCCAGCTTCCAGCAGCAGCACCGAACGGTTGGGGTCTTCGGCCAAGCGGGTGGCGAGGGCGCCACCGCCTGAACCGGCGCCTATGACAATCACATCGTATTTCATCGCGTCCTCCGGTTTTTGGGTCTTGGTTGGTTGCTAATCCGCTACGGGCTGGGCCTCGGCGAGGGAGCCGGCCATGGCGGTGTAGTGCTCGGCGGCCTGGGCCACCAGGGGCTGCACTTCCTCGTCGAGCAGGTAGCCGTCGGCGGCGAGCTGGCGGGCGGCGGCTTCGATCAGGTCGAGGAATGCCTGCTCATTCGGGTAGCGCTCCTCGATGGAGGGGCGCGGATCGCCGGTGGCCTCGCGCTCGGCGCGGGTAGCGGCGAAGGGGATGGACGAGCCGCGCAGGGTGCCGCCGGATGCGCCGCCGGTGGAGAGGGTCTGGCCCTCGCCGCCGATGTCGGCGTGGCGGCGGTTCCAGCCTAGGTGCGTGGCCAGCGGAACGGAGACTAAGGGCAGGCGGATGCCTGCAACCTCGTTGCCGTCGGCGTCGACCTGGGAGACGAGGCAGGGAAAGTCGCGGCCGATGGCGGCGGGGACTACCGTGGGCACGCCGGGGTCGGGGCCGAAGTCGAGGCGGGTGAACTTGCGAACTGGCTGGGGCAGTTTGACCCCGGGCACGGACTCAAGGCTGGGAGCGACGGCCGCGGTCGGAACGGCGGTGCCGTCGGCGATGCGGGGGTGCTGGCTGGTGGGAGGCGGCGTGCCGTCGGTGACCCAGCGGTCGAGGTTGACGAGGGCGGCTCGCAGCAGGGAGCGGTATTCGATGCAGTTGAAGGCGTGGGCGCCACGATAGCCGTCGGGGTCAACGTCGATGAGGGGCAGGCCGCCCAAGGCGTGCTGAGCGCCGGCGAAGGCGTAGACGCGGACGGCTTCGGGGGGCTCGACGTCGCGGGTGCCCTCGAGGTCGGTGTGGACGAGGGCGCCGTGGCCAGCCCAGTACTCGGACGAGGTGTAGGTGTACATCACCTTGGGCAGCTCGCCCTGTGCGGCCAAGCGAGACAGCAGGCCGTCGGTGAGGCCGGTGTCCGGGTCGGTCTGGGGCGAGTCGGCGAAGGGGAACAGACTGTTCATGCTGCGGGTGGCCTGGCTGGAGGGCTGGGCGAAACGCTGGTTGAACTCGCCTCGCTTGCCGCCGGCGACGTGGGGGATGAGTCCGTCGAACACGTTGCGGCCCGCCTCATCGCGGGAGACGCCGTGGTAGCGGAGGGAGCGAAGGAAACGACCGCTCTGGGAGACGCCGAAGGCGTAGGCGCGCTCCAGTTCTCCGGCACCAGTGCCGTTGGAGGCTTGGTCGAAGCGCAGGTGGGAGGCGATGTCGCGGGTGGCCAGGAGGCCGAGGCCGACGACGGGGGCGCCGGTGGTGGTGTAGATGACCTGATACACCTTGCCGGGTTGGAATCCGCCGGCGAGGTGGACGTGGGTGGGATCTGGGAGGCGGCGACCGTCCTCGATGCGGGCGAACCACCACTGGTCGCGGGGTATGATCTGTTCAGGGGCGTCTTCGTCGTCCTGGACAGTCATCACCGACTCCCAGCTTTCGAGGTGGTCGGACGGATAGGCTCGGTGCGCCCGGTCGGACAGGTACTGGGACTGGACGACAGCGTTGGGCTGGAAGGTGACGACGATCTTGCCGGATATGGGCTTGCCGTTTTCCTGGGCTTCAGGGGAGTAGATGCGCAGCAGGCCCGGGGCGTCGGGGACGTCGTGCTGCCAGCCGCACCAGACGACGGTGTAGCCCTGGCGCATCAGGAATCCATTGCCGGGGTCCAGGGGCGCGTCGGGGGCTATGTCGGGCGCGCTGTTGATGTTGCGGAGGGCGAGGGCCTTGCCGCGGTTGAGGACGTCGAGGAGCAGGCGGCGGTTGCCCTTGGACGGGTCGTCGGGGCGGAGGACTCGGAAGTCGGCACTGAACTCGACGAGGCCGTGTTCGTTGCGTGGAGCCAGAGTGATGTCAGCGATAGTCTCGTTGGCCGGGTGCAGGGGGTCGACGGCGAAGTGGGCAATGCCGTCGACCTGGGTGTAGGAGCCGACGTCGCCGAAGGACTGACCGTCGGCGAAGGGCTTCTGCGAAGTGATTTCAAGCCTGGCCACTGGCATGGTCCACTCCTCGATCCTTTAGTGTTGAGTTTGCTCGGAGCCGGGGGGAGGTTCGTTGAAGAGTTCTCCGTTTTGCTCTGCCTCAAGACGGCGCTGATTCCAGGCTGCCCACTGGCGCCGCAGTTCTTCGCGGCCTTCTTTCCAAGCTTCTCGCCAGCCAGCCTTCCAACCGTCCCTCCAGCCTTCCTTCCAAGGTTCCTCTCGGCCTTGCTCCCGAGGTTCCTCTGGTAATTTCTGGTGTCGCGGCTTCAGGAGTTTGTCGCTCAAATAACGATACGTTACCATCGAGGCCCCTCCTACGACGTCCAAGCCGCCAGCACAGTTCGGTGTGTGATTTCCGTTTCCTGGTCCCCTTCCGAGCCGGGGGGAGGTTCGTTGAAGGGCTCTCCGTTTTGTTCTGCCTCAAGACGCCGCCGATTCCACGCGGCCCACTGGCGTTGAACGGCCTCGCTGCCTTCCTTCCGGCCTTCCGTTCGCAGCTTGTCGTGAAGGGGCTTCAGAAATTTGTCGCTCAAATAGCGATACGTTACCATCGTGATGCTTCCCGGTACATCCAGAATCGAGATTACCAAAAGCGCATATATCGGTATCAGTGGAGCGGCCGCCGACGTGCCCCTCACTACGGCGTTAGCAGTGTTCGCGAAGCCGACTGAGTCCCGTTGAATTCTCATACCACGCTATGAAGGCCGTCCAGCCAATAACCATTGCGAAAACTATGAGTAGGTACCAAGGCAGCCACTTTCGTCCTATGCTCCAGATTGATTCCCGTTCGGGTCTTTGATCGCTCATTCAATTGGGGTTCGACTTAGGGTGGCCGTCTACTATGAAGTATACATTGCCTAGGTCTGGCTAACGGTACTGGCGGAAGAACTCTCGGACCTCGTTGGCGAGGAGTTGAGGTTCCTCGATGGCGGCGAAGTGGCCGCCGCTGGGCATTTCCTGCCAGCGGCCGACGTTATAGGAACGCTCGGCCCACTCGCGGGGCGGGCGGGCGATTTCCTGGGGGAACATGGCCATGCCTGCGGGCGCGTGGACCTTTTCGTCCTTGGCCAACTCCCAGACGTGGGTTTGGTTCTCGCGGTACATGCGAACAGAGGAGCCGATGGTCTGGGTGACCCAGTAGATGGTGACGGTGGTGAGCAGCTCATCCTTGGTATAGACGCTCTCAACGTCGCCGTTGCAGTCGCTCCAGGTGCGCCACTTCTCGACGATCCAGGCGCAGACGCCGGCGGGGGAATCGTTGAGGCCGTAGGAGAGGGTCTGGGGCTTGGTGCCCTGCAGGTGGTTGTATCCGCCCTCGTCTGCGAACCAGCGCTCGCGCTGGGCGCTGTGGGCCTCTTCTGCTGCGGTGAGAGGACGGGCATCCGGTCCGAGGTATGGCGTTGGCCGAGTGACCGAGGTGAGGTGGACGCCGTGCAGCTTGTCGGCATGGGAGTAGGCGAGTCGTGAGGTGACGCCGGCGCCGATGTCACCGCCGACGGCAACGAACTTGCCGTAGCCGAGGTTCTCGGTCATCAGCTTGGCCCACAGGTCGGCGACCTTCCCTATCTCCATGCCCTTATCGCGGGAGGCCTGGGAGAAGCCGAAGCCGGGGAGCGAGGGGGCGACGACATCGAAGGCGTCGACGGGGTCTCCGCCGTGGGCTGCGGGGTCAGCAAGGAGCGGAATGATCTTGGACATTTCGAAGAAGGTGCTGGGCCAGCCGTGGGTAATTACGAGCGGGATGGGGTTGGGGCCCTTGCCCTTTTCGTGAATGAAATGGATGTCCAGTCCATCAACTGTGGACTTGCAGTTGTTGAAGGCGTTGAGCTTCTTTTCCTGCGCCCGCCAGTCAAAGCCGGTGCGCCAGTACTCGCATAGCTCCTTGATGTAGGCGAGGTTACTGCCGTAGTCCCAGTCAGAGCCGGGAATCTCGTCGGGCCAGCGGGTGTCGGCGAGGCGCTGGCGCAGGTCGTCTAGGGTGGCGTCGTCGACGGCGATCTCGAAGGGTCTTACTTCGGGCATGCTATTGCTCCTTGTCGATTGTTGGGGTGGTGAGGTTCAACCCCACACCAGCCTTCCTCCTGAGGGAGAGGGGATTGGGGTTGGGATGAAGGAGTTGATATACGTGTGCTCGGTTTTTCTTGCTATTAGTCCAAGCGGTAGACGCGGGCGGCGGTGTTGTGGAACATGTCAGCCCGCTCTGAGGCGGAGTAGCCTGCGGATACGCGCTTGAAGGCGTTGAAGAGGACGTGGTAAGAGAAGGAGACCTTGTCGACAGGGAAGTTGCTCTCTAACATGCAGCGGGCCGGGCTGAACTGCTCGATGAGATAGTGCACGATGGGAGCGATGGAGTTGGCGATCTCCTCGGAACCCACGGGGGTCTCGCGTTCGTGCCAGTCGAAGCCGATGCGGGGCATACCGATGCCGCCGACCTTCATGACGATGTTGGGGCAGGCGGCGACGGCGGCGATGCCACGGCGCCACTCGGCCATGACCTCCTCATCGCGATTGGCGTAGGGGCCGATGCGGCAGAAGCCGCCGAGGTGGTTGAGGACGATGGTGACCTCTGGCACGGCGTTGGCGAAGGATGCCAGATCGTCGAGCTGCGGGAAGTACAGGGAGTTCTCGAGGACATGGCCCATGTCCGCCAGAACGCGGGCACCGGCCTGGTAATCGTCGCGGAGCAGGCAGCCCTCTACCTCGCGGTTGTCCAGCTCGGGACTGGGGTCCCAGCCGACGGAGTGGCGGATGCCGCGGAACCGGTTGGGGCTGGCCTCCTGCAGGGCCTCCAGCACGGGACGGACGGCGTCGCCGAGCTTCAGGTCGGCGCGGCCGACGATGCCGTGGGCCGGCTTGCCTGGGCCATAGTTTCCGGTGGCCCCGGCATCGGCGATGGCCTGCACGAACTCCACTTCGCCGACGGAGCGCATCTCCTCGGGACCATCGGTACGGTAGTTGGAGCGGGCCTCGACGAACACTGTGGAGCGTACGTTGTGCCCACTGTTGATGTCTGCGGCAAGGTGCTCGAGCAGGTACTGCTGGTAGTCGACCGGCTCGGGTCGCTGTACCCAGAAGTGGTGGTGCGGGTCGCAGATGGGGATTCCCGGTTCGAGGGTATCTTCGCTGGTCAGTGCCAGCCAATCGTTGCCGGTTGGAGCCATGAGTCACCTCTCCCATAAGACGGAATCAGGATGGATGGCATTTCGGCGAATGATAGCACAGGGGGATGGTCATTATTGCCTCCCAGCAACCCGTCATATAACTGAGGGAACCGATGTTGTAGAATCGGGCTAACTCCCGTAAAGACGGAGACGAGAGGAACCAACCTGACCTTGAAGCTGAGCATACTGGACCAGAGCCCGGTCCACGGATCGGAAACTCCCACCGACGCCCTGCGCCGCACCATCGAGCTGGCGCAGAGGGCCGAGGAGTGGGGCTATCACCGTTTCTGGGTGGCGGAGCATCACGGCTCGAACCGAGTGATGGGATCGTCGCCCGAAATCCTGGTATCGCACCTGCTGGCGCACACCTCGAAGATCCGCGTTGGATCGGGCGGGGTGATGCTGCAGCACTACAGTCCCTACAAGGTTGCGGAGAACTTCAACGTGCTGGCCTCGCTGGCGCCGGGGCGAGTCGACCTGGGCATCGGGCGGGGACCCGGCGGCCTGCCGCGTTCGACGGAGGCGCTGCGGCGGGGGGACGGCGAGCCGACAATGTCGCTGGCCGAGAAACTGACCGAGTTGCGGCGGTTCCTGGCCGATGAGCTAGGGCCGGAACACCCGCTGCACGGCCTGCAGGCCAGCCCGCTGGCTCCGGAACCGCCGGATCTGTTCCTGCTGGGCACCACACGTTCCAGCGGCGACATGGCCGCGGAGCTTGCGATGCCGTACGTTTTCGCGCTGTTCCTGAACAACGACGAGGACGAAATGGCCGAGGCTGTGCGCCGCTACCAGGCGGGGTTTGGAAGCAATGGAACGACGTCCTCACCCTCTCCCAGGGGGAGCAGGGGAAACGAAGTCAGCACTCCGTACACGATGCTGGCGCTGCCGATCATCGTCGCGGACACCGACAAAGAGGCCGCCGAACACGCGGCCAAGATTCAGGTGGTCCGGATCAGGATGGACAGCGGCCGAACTCTGACCGTTGGCAGCGTTGAGGCAGGCGAGGAGTTCGGGCGGCAGTCGGGCGAGGGTTACGAAATCATCGTTCGTCAGGCAGGGGTGGTGCACGGTGCACCGAAATCGGTGAGGACCCAGCTGCTGGACGTTCAGCGAAAGTACGGAGCCGATGAGATAATTGCGGTGACGGCCATCGACAGCTTCGAAAAGCGCCTACGGTCGTTCGAGTTGCTGGGCGGCCTCATTGGAGAGCTTAACGACATCGGAGAATAGGTGTGTAGGGGCGGGTTTGGAACCCACCCCTACATCACGGGATCAAACGCCGTCCTGGATGGAGAGAGTAATGGCTGACGATCGGAAGATGCGCCTGGGATTCTTCCTGGCAGGAACCGGCTCCAACATGGCCTCGTGGCGGCATCCGACCGCCGTCCCCCATGCGGCCATCAACCTGGACTATTATCGCGACCTTACCCGGCGCGCGGAGGAGGCTAAGCTGGACTTTGCCTTCTTCGGCGACGGGCTGTACATCAGCGAGAAATCGCACCCCAACTTTCTCAACCGCTTCGAGCCGCTGACACTGCTGGCCGCGCTGGCCATGGAGACGACGCACATCGGGCTGGCAGCCACTCTCTCGACCACCTACAGCGACCCGTTCACCGTGGCGCGGCAGTTTATGTCCATCGACCACATCTCCGGCGGCCGGGCCGGCTGGAACGTGGTGACGTCCCCGCTGGAGGGCTCGGCAGCAAACTACAGCAGGCCGGAGCACCCGGCGCACGACCTGCGATACAAGATGGCGTCGGAATACATCGAAATCGCCAAGGGCCTATGGGACTCGTGGGAGGACGACGCCTTCATCCGGGACCAGGCCAGCGGCGAGTTCATCGACCCGGACAAGATGCACCGGCTGAACCACGTGGGCGAGTTTTTCTCGGTGCAGGGTCCGCTGAACATCTCTCGTTCGCCGCAGGGTCGGCCGGTGCTGATCCAGGCCGGGTCGTCGGAGGCGGGACGCGGCTTCGCGGCGACGATCGCAGACGCGGTGTTCACTGGACAGGCGACTCGTGCGGATGCGGAGGCGTTCAGCGCGGACGTCAAGGGCCGGGCAGCGGCCGCTGGGCGCAGTCCCGGGGAGGTGCTGATCATGCCCGGGTGCTCGCCCATCGTGGGATCTACTCCAGAGGAGGCTGAGGAGAAGTACCTGGAGATCGCGGGGCTGGTGGATATCGACCAGGCCCTGAATTACATGGGGCGATTCTTTAACGATTTGGACTTCACCCAGTACGACTTGGACGCTCCCTTCCCGGAGTTGGGAGACTTCGGCAGGAACGGCTGGGAGAGCTCCACGGACAGCATCAAGAAGACGGCACGGGAAAAGGAACTGACGCTGCGGGAGATGGCCCTCCAGGTGACCACGGGTCGCCCCGCGTTCATCGGGACTCCGGAACATGTGGCCGACACCATGCAAGACTGGTTCGAGTCGGGGGCGTGCGACGGGTTCATGCTCAGCGGCGCGGTGCTGCCGCAGGGGTTCAACGACTTCGTGGACCGAGTGCTGCCCATCCTGAAGGAGCGAGGGTTGTTCCGGACGGAGTACGAGGCGGATACGCTGCGGGGCAACCTTGGGCTGCCCAAGCCCGAGAGCCGCTACACCACTGCCAGGAAGGCGGAGGCCGGACGTTAACGGGACTCCACCCCATGGAATGTCCCAAGAACAGCGTTGTTCTCCATGCGACCGGTTTCCTCTACCTTTTCACCCCGACCCTAAGCCTCCCCCGTCAAGGGGGAGGAACCTCTTGAAATAGTTCCCTGGAACACCCTTTCCACTCCGCACAGGTTCAGGGTGAGGGCGTTTCCACATCACAAAATAACGAGGAGCCGACCATGCCCGCAACCCTGCTGGCCATCCACGGCACTGTGACCCGCCCGGGGCGGCTGCACCAGGCGATTGAGGTGGCCTTGTCCGGGGTGGAGGGAGACGTATTGGTGGCCACCGATACGCTGCACCTGGGCGATCACCGCATTTCGTTCGCGGACGGGCGGCCATTGTCCGACTACGACGACGACACGCAGGCGGTGGTGGAGCGAGTGGTGGCGGCGGATATGTACCTGATCGCCACGCCGGTGTTCCGGGCGTCGTTCACGGGGGCACTGAAGAACGTGCTGGACCATGTACCGGTGGAGGGACTGCAGGGCAAGGCCTGCGGACTCATCGGGATGGGGGCTACCGACCACCACTACCTCTCGGTCGACACGCAGCTGCGACCGGTGCTGGCCTGGTTCGGGGCGCACGTGGTGCCGGGGATGGTGTACCTGCAGTCGCGTCACTTTCGAAGAGGGGCAGCTGGCCGATCCGCAGGCCGCTGCCGACCTGCAATCGCTGGCCCGCTCGGTTGTGGCGCTGCATCACGCTGCAGTCGAGGGCGGGCTGTCAGGCCCGGCGCCGCTCGCCGCCCACTGACGCCGGGCATTGCCGCCGAGGTGCTAGGAATACCCGCACTGCCTGCTTGGGGTCGATCATTTTTGGTAGCGCAGACGGTCGGCCCTGTGGGACAGCCCCTCGAGTTTAGGCAATTCAGTTGCCTCTGCCGCCTTTCGCACCCTCACAGTCTGTCTTCGTACCTGGCCTCATTAATATCGCCGATAATTATGCAAGTGTTTACGTTTATCGTCCTATAATGAGCCTCTTGAAAAGTCTTGTTATTAATATATCAACATTTTAGTTGATGAAACGGTTGCCTTGCCCCATGGCCTCTGCTATATTCCTCGCCAATCGGCGGCGAGATGCGGCAAGTCCGCCCGCTCGATGGGAAGCCGTTTCCTGCGCACTCCGGTTTGGTAACTACGTATTCTGGAGCGACAAGAATGAAAATTTACCTGTTAACCGGAATCCTGGCCCTGTTTATGATCGTATTGCTTGCATGTGGCGGAGCGACCGAACCAGAGGCGACCGCCACCTCCGAACCAGTTCCTCCTACCGCGACGGCGGTTGTTACCCCCACCGAGGCAGCCACTGAAGAGGCAATGGTGGAAGAACCCACGGAAGCGATGGAAGACTCCGCGATGGAAGGCGATGCCGATCTCACAGCCTCCGCCGCCCGTCTGGCGGGCGGGCCCGGAGCAATCTACGTAGACGACCTGAACCACTTGGTCGGCCCGGTGCCCGAACCCATCGAGGGCGACATTGGGGACTACGACGGGGTCCCGTATGAGGGCTTGGAAGACTATCTGTACGTCTTCGACTCCGACTACTACCGTACGCTGGTAGAGCGCGCGAACTATCTCAATCCTACGGAAGTCACCACGACCGGGATGGAACTGTCCTTCCAGCTGGCCTGCATAAACCGAGCCCTCACTCACTGCAAGCTGAGCGAATGGTGGTCAGACGAGGTCTTTGAGCGCACGAACGGTCAACTCAAGATCGAGATCGTTGGTTATCCCGAACTGGGTATCTCCGGGGAGGACGTACTGGAGCTCACGGAGAACGGCACCCTGTCCTTTGCCGAATTACCCTCGGCGTACACCGCTGGTGACCTTCCCGCAATGGACATGAAATACCTGTGGGGCATCTACAAAGACAATGAGACCTTCTACAAGGCCACGGTGGCAGCCATCCCCGACCTGGACAGGCTGATTTCGGACAGGACCGGCGGGGGCGTAACGGTGTTCCAGATGTGGCGGGTGCCGGAGAACGAGATATTCTTCTTCTCCAAAGAGCCGATCATAGAGCTGGAGGACTTCCATGGCCTCAAGGTCCGCAGCTTTGGCGGCGCGCTGTCCGACATGATCGACGGCATGGGATCAGAGGCCCAGTGGGTGGCCTTCGCCGAGGTGTACACCGCCCTTGAACGCGGCATCCTGGACGGCGGCGTAACCGGCGCCAACGCGGGCTACGGCCAACGGTGGTACGAGGTGGCGGACTACATGGCCGGTCCTCTGCCCCTGTTCACGGTAGAAAATGCCACATTCAATCCCGACGTGTGGAACGGTCTGCCTGCTGATTTCCAGGCAGTCCTGCTGGAGGAGGGAGCCAAGTACGAGCTGGAATTCTTCCGGCTTACTCCGGTGCTGTCGGGCTTGGGGATTCCGAAGCTGCTTGACCAGGGCATCACCTACAATCCCTTCAGCGAAGAGATACGGACCTTCATGTTCGAAGAGGTTGCACTCAAGAAGGTCGTCCCTCAATGGGTGAACCGAGTGGGTGGCCCCGATACGGAGGCAGTGACTCTCTTCAACAAGACCGTCGGCCCGGTGGCCGGGATCCTGATCAACCCCGACGGCAGCGCTTCGCTTATTGAGGAGTAGCAGCCAGCAGATCTCCAGGAACCCGAAGGCCCCGGCTTGCTGCCGGGGCCTTTCATTTTACGGGCGATCTCTGAATATTATCGTATAGATTATTGAGTATATGATTACGATGTATCTATATACTTTTCGTCTTAAATACGTCGCTATTCGAAAATAGTATTACAGAGTCAGGAGAATATACTTTCTTTATCGAAAAAAAGAGTTGCACGTCAAATATAGATTTGGTATATTCCGCCGAACCTGACGCCGGGCAGCTTTGAAGACTTCGTATCTCTACACAGATGTGCCGGTCATCTGGGACGGGAATTTCATCTGGAGAGTGTTTTAATGGCAAAACCATTCCTGATTGGACTGGCACTAATCTTGCTTATGGCCTTCGTCGTTGCCTGTGGTAGCGCGGAGGAATCAGAAGCAACGGATGCCTCCCCAACAGCGACCACGGCTCCGCCAACCGAGGCTCCCACTCAGGCAGCAGCCCCCACTGAAGCGGCCATGGAAGGAGAGGAAGAGGACAGCGACTCCATGATGATGGACGTCGACGCGGCCCTCAAGGCTGTGGCGGACGAGCTCGCCGGCGGCCCTGGCTCCATCTACGTCGGCGATATCTCGCAGTTGGTCGGCCCTCCCCCGGGGTTATCCGAAGTGGAAGACGAGGAGACCGGAGAATTCCGCCTCGATGACCCATTGGGCGACGGCACCGGCAACGTGCCCCTTGAGTACCTGGAAAAGAACATCCACATCTTCGAGACCGACTACTACCGCTCTCTGCTGGAAAAAGCAAAGCTGACTGACCCGACGCCTCTGACTTCCAGCGGAGAAAATGTTGAAATCCAGTACGCCTGCATCAACAGGTCTTTGCTGCCCTGCAAGCTCCAGACCGTCTACTTCGCCGAGAATATTCGGGAGAGGACCAACGGGCAGGTGAACTTCGAAGTTTCCAGCTACCCAGAGCTGGGTCTGGCTGGCTCCGATATGCTGGAACTGGTGGCCTCTGGGACTATTGAGTTCGCCCAGATCCAGCCGGCCTACGTCGGCGGCACCTGGCCCCTGATCGACATCATCTATGTCTGGGGCCTGTGGAAGGACTTCAAGTCGGAGCACGAGGCCAACACCGGTCTGCTGCCGGCCCTGGATGCCGGGGTACAAGAGGAAACCAACGGCGGCAAGCTGATCTACCATATCTGGTACGGTGGCAACGACCAGTACTTCTTCTCGAATCGCGGAGCGGAGTTGGAGGACTTTGACGGCCTGAAGACCCGCAGCCACGGCACAACCATGACCGACGCCATCAATGGTCTGGGAGGCGACGGCCAGTTCATGGCTTTCGCCGACGTGTACACCGCCCTTGAGCGCGGCATCCTGGACGCGGGGGTTACCGGTGCCCACGCTGGCCACGGTCAGCGCTGGTACGAGGTGACCGATAACATCGTGGGTCCATTCATCTCGATGCCCATGGGGTTCGAGACCATGAACAAGGACACCTGGGACGGTATCCCAGCCGACCTTCAAGCCATCGTCATCGAAGAGGGCGCCAAGATGGAACTGGAGAACCTCCGCCTTGCTGCTGTCTGGAATGAGACTGGCGTCGAAGTAAACGTTAATGAGGGAATGACCTTCATGCCGTGGTCTGACGAGATGAAGCAGTACGTTTACGAAAACGTGGCTCTGGGCCGCGTGCTGCCCAACTGGATCGTACGCGTCGGCCCCGAGGAAATTGCCCTCTGGAATGAAGTCGTCAAGCCTTGGACCAATGTCCAGATCGAGGAAGACGGTACGATAACGATATTGGAGTAACTATCAGCCTTCGATCGCTGCAGTGAGGCAATCGCACGCCTCATATCCAGGACGAGTCAATTCAATGGCCCCGGCAATTGCCGGGGCCATTCGCTTTTCAGTGAACTTCAGCCATCTTGATTGTCAGCCGAATTGAATATCTACGTCTCCATAACAAATAAAGTCACTCTTCTACGAAAAACCTGTGTAATTTAACGAATCTATATCTCTATATAGGAATATTATTCTCAATCATTCCTGCAAATTAATCATTTACTATAGTTTGGCGGACTATCTACGATCTCGGCTCCTCAAGGGCCCAGTTCTCCGGATTAGTGAGACTGCTTGCCCATGTGAACAAACTAGATTCAGGAAAGTGTGCAAATGGTCAAATCGTTACTGTTGTGAATAGCCTTAGTCCTCATTATGGCCGTGGTGGTAGCCACCCAAAACGTGCTGCCGGGTTTCATAGCTCTCCAGGACGATGACAGCAGGGGTGGATGCCAAGATTGAGCTGTTCAATGAGGAGATCGGCCCGATTGTGGACTTGAAAGTTCTGCCCGACGGCACCGAGGAGCGAGCGCCGATAACCCGGTAGCGGTTCCACGGCGATCAAGCCAGCTTAACGGAAAGTACGGTATTTTGCGAAACTATCTTTCTTCAAATTCAGTGGCATTATTAACGATTAATACTCATATCAATTCGAGTTTTTATGGTTTTTAGTATTATTACTTAATGAAATGAATCCCTTAAGCTTCAAGAGTCGTAAACAATCCTTGCACGGTATATTCCAATTTGATATATTCTGGCGAACTGCGCAGCGTGCCCGGTCCCGGAGAGGGTGTTTTGAAGGTCGGTGGGAATGTCGCGCACAATGGCAGATTTTTCAGGAGAGTGTGTCAATGGTCAAACCGTTTCTAATGGGACTGGCATTAATACTGGTAATGGCATTTGTGGTGGCATGTGGAAGTGCCGAGGAGCCGGAGGCAACGGACGTCCCCGTCGCGGCTCCGACCACGGCCCCGACTGCAACCTCAGTGCCAGAATCCGCTTCCACCGAAGAGGCCATGGAAG
Organism: Dehalococcoidia bacterium; assembly: GCA_965261885.1. Taxonomy (GTDB): domain Bacteria; phylum Chloroflexota; class Dehalococcoidia; order Lucifugimonadales; family UBA3495; genus VXOI01. The sequence goes on along the minus strand of CBDHDY010000011.1, from coordinate 110,927 downwards.
AGGATGACGCGGCGATGTCCGACATCGACCCCGCCCTGATGGCGGCGGCCGAGGAATGGGCCGGTGGTCCGGGGGCCTTCTACGTCGGTGACGGCGACTTCAGCCGCCTCGTCGGCCCGGCGCCCGACGAAGGACTTGGCGACGCCAACGACATGGTGAATCTGGAAGGACTGCAACGGGAAAGCTATCTCTTTGACTCGCAGTACTACCAGGCCCTGGTGGAGAAGGCCAATTTCACCAACCCTACCGAAATGACGTACGATGGTGAACCCATCGAAATCCAGTTCGCCTGCATCAACCGGACAGTTGCCCCGTGCGAGCTGTGGGCCAGTTTCTTCAAGCCCCAGGTAGAGGCCCGCACCAACGGCAAGGTGTTGGTTCCCATCACCTCATTCCCCGAATTGGGCATAGCAGGCCCCGATTCTCTGGAGCAGGTCACCAACGGGACCTTGTCCTGGGCAGAAATCACCAGCGGCTACGTGTCCGGCCATATGCCGGAAGCTGAACTGGCGATTATGTACGGCGTCTATCCCGACCACGAGGTAGAGTTCAAGGTTACTCAGGCCATCGGGCCGGAACTGGACAAGTTATTCGAAGAGAATACCGACGGCGGGAAGGTACTCACACACATGTGGGTGTCCGGCGGCGACCAATTCTTCTTCTGTAAAGACAGAATAACCACCCTGGAAGAATTCGAGGGCAAGAAGACCCGAAGCCACGGCTCAGCGCTCTCCGACTGGATTAATGGGTTCGGGGCCGACGCTCAGTTCGTGGCCTTCGCTGAGGTGTACACTGCGCTGGAGCGCGGAATTCTGGACTGCGGTGTGACCGTGGCATTCGCCGCATACGCCCAGCGTTGGTACGAGGTAACCGACTACATGGTTGGCCCGCTGTCCAGCCAACTGCTGAACACCGTGATCGTCAACCACGATGTCTGGGAGGGTCTCCCGGCGGACATTCAGGCAATTCTGGAGGAGGAGGGCGCCCGGCACGAGCTGGAGGCCATCCGCGTGACTCCGGCGTGGAACGAGGTCTGGATCCAGCGCAACATCGACGCCGGTCTTGAGTACCTGGAGTTCTCGGACGCGCTGATGGACCACATGACAAACGTGGTCGCCACCGAACACGTGGTGCCTGGTTTCATCTCTCGCCAGGACGAAGATAACAGGGACAATATCATCGCCCTGTTCAACGAGAAGATCGCTCCCATCGTAGGCCTGAAGGTCCTGCCCGACGGCACCACCGAGCGAGTTCCGATAACCCAGTAGCGCAGACAACCGTCCACGTTGTTTGGTTTCAACAAGGAAGCCCCGGCGTTAAACGCCGGGGCTTCCTTGTTGATCTCAATGGCGGGGCCCGCTGGCCCGCCAATGGCCGCAGGAGGGACACCGCGTCCAGCCGCGGTGGTTGTGCTGTGAGTGGAGCCCTTTCTAGTCGTCTCCCGCGGCGGTCGCGGGGCCGCCGAGGAGCTGCGGCCTCCTGCCGCCGATGGACCAGACGAGCAGGGCTGAGGCGAACAGCAGGGCCACGTTGGACCAGATTGCAAGGTCATAGGAGCTGCGAATGTCGTAGAGCAGGCCGCCCAGGAACGCGCCCAGTCCGGAGCCGATGGGCATGACGGCAAACATGGTGCCGTATATGCTGCCGAGGTTCTTGGTGCCGAACCCGTCAGAGGCAAATGCTGCCGTTATGCCAACGACAGCGTTCCACGAGAATCCCACCAGCAGCACTCCCGCCACCAGGGCGACAATTCCCAGAGATGGAATACCCAGGAATGGTATACCCATTGAGAGCAGGACCACGATGAAACCCATGGCCCTCAGATGATAGGAAAGGGCCAGGAGGCGCCTCCTGCCGTGGGTGTCGGATAGATGTCCCAGCCAGAGGGCGCCGACGATGGCGGTGGCGCCAATGATGCTGAATCCGCTGGCTGCAACGAGGGCGTGATAGCCGAGGTCCCGGGCGTAGGTAACAAAATGAGCATTCACGAAGCTCATTGAGTAACCTCAAACGAAATATCCGAAGGTCAACTTCTGGAAGAAGGGAGTGCGGATGGCCTCGGACAAGGTAAAGTTCGTCCGCTCAATCGCCGCGGCGGCGGACCCGCCTGCAGCCGGGCCATCCCCGCTGCCGTAGGCACTGAGCCCCTTGTCCTGGGGGCGGTTTCGGATCAGGAGGATTCCAACGGGCAGGATCACTGCCAACAGGAACAGACCGAGGGCGAGGTAGGCCTCCTTCCACGACCATAAGACCAATACCGTCGACGTGGCAGGAACGATCAGCATAGCACCGAAGGAGCCGGCACCGCTGACTATACCGAGGGTCAGACCCCGCCGGACGACGAACCACTGGCTGACGATCTTGGTGAGGATGGGGCCAGTGCCGAGGGTTACACCAATGCTCATCACCGCGAATATTATGTAGAGCTGAAGCAAGCTGTTGACCGTGGGGATCAAAAGCAGCATCCAGCCCATGATCAGGACGCCCACGAGGGCCACCCACTTGGGGCTGTAACGATCGGCGAGATAGCCGGCCACGGGCCGCAGCAGGCCGGAGATCATAAAGGTTACGCCAAAGGCCAGGGAAAGTTCGGTCCTGCTCCAGCCGAACGCCTCAGTCATGGGCTTCAGGAAAACGCCGAAGGAGAACTGACCTCCTGCGACACCGAATACCACAAGGGCGCAGCCTATAGTGACGAACCAGCCATAGAATATGGGCTTGCCGCGAAACGTCATTTTGGTCCCCCGTCGTGCCGAGTCCGGATTGAATTCGCTAACGCAGGGTAAGCGCATACTAATCCCGTGCTGTTGCTTTGTCCACGCTCGTGATACGCGGACATTGAATGTTTTTCGCAAGCATGACGAATCGACTCGTGTCTCGTGCGTCCCTGACCAGAGCGGTGTAGAATCGGCATCACATAGAGGGAGGTCAATAGGATGTTCGACGAGGTACGCGGGCGGGTTAGAGATGAGTTGCAGGGTCTGGAGATTGACGCCTGCCTGGTAACCACACCGGCCAACATTTTCTACACCACAGGGTTTTTCAGCCCAGTCGTCAACCTGTCCTTTCGCCTGATGGGTACCGACATGGCCCTGATACCAGCGGACCCGGCACAGCCGACGGCATTGATGACCAGCGACTTTGCCGCACCCGCTGCTCGCGCCGCAACGTCCATCGAGGACATACGCACCTACCGCATGTGGGTGGAAAACCGGGACCTTGACGTGATCACGGGTCCCTCAGGAGGCGACGCCAAGATTTTTCGCCCTCCGCAGTGGAATCCGGACGAGCTGGACGAAACGGTGACCGCAATGCTGGAGGAGCGGGGACTCTCCGCCGCCACCATCGGCATCGACCTGCGTTATGTGTACGCCGACACCTTGTTCAGGCTCCAGCAGAACAACCCCGAGTGCCAGTTCGTCGACGTAACCGGAATGCTCTATGGTCTGAGAGCCATCAAGTATCCCGAGGAAATAGAGTTGCACCGCAGCTCGGCGTTGCTGTTCGAGGCTGGACTGCGCCGCGCCATCGCCGAGGCCAAAGAGGGCCAGAGCGCCCAGGCGATCAAGTACAACTACCAAGGAGGAGCCCTGGAGGCGGCCATGGCCAACCCTTCCCTCGGTGAATTCCAGTCGGCCTTCGGTTTCATAAGTGCCGGTACCGGCAGCAGCTTCGGCGACAGGAGCGGTCTCCATTCCGGCGACCTGATCAAGTTCGACTGTGGAGTTGCTGTGGGCGGGTTCTACAGCGACTGCGGCCGGACGTTTGCCTTTGGGCGCGCATCCTCTGATCAGCGCCGTGTGCACGATGCGCTGGCCGAGGCCCACGCTGCGGCCCGGGAGGTGATGCGGCCCGGAACGGCGATATCGGCCGTGTACCGCGCGGCAGACGATGTGATGCAAGCGCACGGATTCCCGGGCTACAGCCGGGGCCACTACGGGCACTCAATCGGGCTGGACACCTTCGTTGAAGAGCCGCCCTTCATCAGCGCCAACGAGCACAGCGAGCTGCAGGCCGGTATGCTGCTCTGTCTCGAAACGCCTTACTACTCTGCCAGCACAGGTTCCTACCAGATCGAGGACATGATTCTCATAACCGAGAATGGGCACGAAAATTTCAACACCCTGTCCTACGACCTCGTGGAGTTGTAGGTCAACGGCCAAAGAGTCCCGGCTAGTCAGACTTGCAGGAGCGAATATGAAAGCATCCTACCTGGGGGCGATGGGGTACGCGCTGCGCCGCGACTTCCCACCGACCTGGCCCACTCCTCCGGCCTACAACGACCCGGAACTTTCGGTGCAGAGCTATCAGGACGGCATCGAGGAATGCGAGTTTGCTGAGGAGATGGGCTTCGAGTGGATCAGCTTTTCTGAGCACCATTACTCCGGGCGGATCGCCACAGGCACGCCGTCGGTGATGGTCGCCGCCGTAGCGGAAAGATGCAAGAAGGCCCGGATGGCCATACTGGGGCACCTGCTTCCTCTGAACAACCCGGTGCGGATCGCCGAGGAACTTGCGCTACTGGACAACCTGACCAACGGCCGGCTGGTGATGGGGTTCCTGCGCGGCACTCCCAACGAGGACCAAGTCTACAACGTCAACCCCGCCGAGGGGCGCGGGCGCATGCTGGAGAGCATGGACCTGATCCTGCGGGCCCTCACCGAGTTGCAACCCTTTTCGTGGGAGGGACGCTACTACCAGTACCGCACGGTATCGGTATGGCCCCGGCCAGTGCAGCAACCGCTGCCGCCAGCCATCGTGGCCACGCGGAGCGACGACGCGGTGCACTACGCTGCCATGCACCGGCTGGGACTGGGGGTCTCGTTCCTACCCGTCGAGGACGTGGCAACCATTTCTGGCAAGTATTTCAAGTGGTGCGAAGAGGCCGGTTGGACTCCGCAGCCTGACGAGGTGGTTTTCCGGGGCAGCATCTATCTTGCCGAGACCGACGAGAAAGCCTGGGACTGGTTCCACAGGCAGGAGGACCAGGGCCGGGCCCGCGGAATGGCGATGCGCTCGTCGGTGGCGCAGGTCATCCAGGCACAGAGGACCGGGCAGGAGATCGATTACAGCCACGTATTTGCCGGCAGCACGTCCGGCGACATCGTGGGTGCCGCACCGGCGCTAACATTCGTTGGCGGGCCGGACTCGATTACGGAGCAGATAAAGGCCTACCACGACCGCTGCGGAGCCGGGGTCATTGACCTGTTCTTCCAGCAGCCCAGTCTGAGTCATGGAGACATCATGGACGAGATCGAGCTGTTCGGACGGGAAGTCCTGCCCAGAATCAAGGAGTTCTAAAACGTGCCTCAGTCGGAAAGCGGCTTAAATTATACAGAGCAAGGCAGCGGCGACCCTGTGGTGCTGCTGGACTGGACACCGTGGCAGACGTCGGGCCTCGTCGAGGCGCTGGCGGACAAGTACCGGGTTTTCAGCGTGGAACCGCCCGGCGCTGCGGCACAGACCGGAACACTGCAAGAAGCGGCTGTGGCTGTCATCGGTGTCGCCGAGTTCGCCGGGCTGAGCAGTTTCACGCTGGTCGGCGCGTCCCTGGGCGCCGACGTGTCCTTTCGGCTGGCCCTGCAGCGGCCTGCATCGGTACCCACGATGGTGCTGGTCTCCCCCACCTGCGTCGCGCCGGGCCAGGCGACCTGGGGGAACACCGCGGAGCTGGCGCGGAAGGTAATGCTGGCACACCCGGAGGACCTGGCTATCGCAAGCCCAGATTCGAGCAGGACCACGATCCTGGCTGGCCTGGCAGAGCGATGGCGCCCTGACGAAAACTCAGCAATCGATTTGCTCCCCGAGCTATCGGCGGCCACGCTGGTGGTGTTCGGGCAAGAAGACCGGCTGGTTGCCAGAGAGGCCGGTGGACTGTGGAAGGGGCGAGTGCCTAACTGCAGCATCAGCTACGTTTACGATGCTGGGCACGCCATCGGCGTTGACCGGCCGGACGCCCTGGCAGACGTGGTACTGGACTTCGTGGAGCGTCGAGAGACGTTCATCGTGGAGAAACGCAGCAGCGTCATCAACCCCTAGCGGGCTCGGCCTTGACCGGGCCTTTTTACAGGCCTGGAGAAGAAGTTGATGGTCCGGCAGGCTCACCATTACCACCTTACTGCCATCCGCCCTTCAAGAAGCCCACAACTGACGGCCCCTGTTACCAATGGACTTTACAAAGCTCCTGCGCCTTCAAGGACGCGATTGTATTCGACGTGGGCCTGTGGTAGTTTCGGTTTCAGACCAACCTAAAACGAATTGTGGAGAGTACTTATGGCAACCAAGAGGGACGGCGAGAAATACTTGGGGCACGAGTTGCACGTGCCACTGTCGCAGGACGGGCAGGTCATGGCCTACGTGTGGCCGGTGCGGGCGCTCAACGTTCGCGGCTCGTGGTGCGGCGGGCCCACCATCGGCATTGACGTGGGCAACGAGGAGATCATCCGCTTCGATTGCCACGACCGGCCCGGCCACTGGCACGGCGGCGGCTACGACAAGGGAGGCTCCCCCGGCGCCTCTCACCGGGACTTCCCCAAGGACATAATCGCGGTGGCCGACCAGGTGGACTGGTCGCTGCAGCAGGTGCAAGAGCGCACCGCGGAGCTTCTCGCGGAGGCCGACCACAGCGAGGCAGCCAAGGCCGTTGATGCCGCGATGCTGCAGGAAGCAGTCGGACTGATTCGCAGCCACCTGGAGCAGCAGGGCCACCTGCGCAACGAGGCTATCAGCGCTGGCATCATCGAGGCCTAAGGGCGCTTACGTAGGTGCTTCTGGATCTCAACGGCTGGAACCCGCGAGGTCGATGCTTATCCTGAGGCACCTATACTCATACCAGGATAAAACCAAGAGTTGGGAACCTTCTTTGTCGAAATAGAAATCGGCGATCCCGAAGGGCAACGCTGGGTTTCAGTCGAGGCGTTGGTGGACGCAGGCGCGTCCACTTGTTCAATTCCTTCTTCCATCCTCAGCAGTTTAGACGTGACTGCCAGCCGACAAAAGAGGTACCGATTCGCCCAGGGCGAGACCAGGACCATGGGTGTAGGGCAGACTTATATCCGATTGATGGGCGAAGAATTCATCACGGACTTTATCTTCAACATAGAGGGCACGATTCCCTTGCTGGGCGCCCTGGCCTTTGAAAGCGCTCACTTGGCGGTTGACTCACACGGCAACAGGTTGATCCCTGAAGACGACATTCTGTTGTGAAGGCGCGGTCCGAATATTCGGGACGGGAAACTCAGCGTCGAAATTGCCGTAGGAAGCTTCGACCGAAATTTTGCAAGGAACTGTTAGCGGCGGTAGAGTCATCGCAGCCATTCTTCATTTTCCCGGGTTCCGTCCTGCGCGACGAGGCCATCAGCGCGGGGATCTTCGAGGCGTAAGGCACGGAATGGGCACTTTCTATATAGAAATTGGCCTGGGAGACGAACAGGGATCAAATTGGCAGACACTGGACGCGCTGGTTGACACCGGCGCGTCCACGACTTCGGTACCCGCCAGTGTTCTGCAGGAATTGGGCGTGCGCCCCTAATACACTGAACGGTTCCGGTTCGCTCAAGGTGAGGTTAGGGAATTGCCGGTTGGCTACACCTGGATTAGATTTGCCGGCTAGGAGGTGATCACGCAGGTCATCTTCAATGCTGAGGGAACCTCCCCCCTGCTCGGTGCGTTGGCACTTGAGGCCGCTTACATGGCCGTCGACCCGATCGGGCGGAGATTAGTTCCAGTGGAAGGGCTCTTGATGAGACAGGCCGATCCTGATGGTGCTTTCTTCCTCTAAAGCCCTGCCCGCCTGCGCTGCTCCTCCTGCAGCTCGTCGATGCTCTCGCGGGAGCGGCCGTAGATGTGCGGCACATCCCACCCCTCCAGTCCAGCGTAGGTGTCGATCTGGCTGCGGTGATGCACCTCGTGCTCAAAGAGCATCATCATTAAGCGCCAGCCGCTGAGCATCCCGTCCGTGTCGATCATCTTAATCCGCCGCTGCAGCCACTCCGGCGGGCTGTCGTCGAGGCGGCGGTGGAACTCCTCGAACGAGGCCTCCATGGCCGGGAGCCACCCGGACTGGCGCTCCGTGCTGGGGACCGGCCAGTCGTAGAGCCACCCCCGGCCGCAGTAGGCGCTGGCGAAATAGAGGCGGGACTCCGCGATGTGGTGCACTATTTCGGCGATGCTCCAGGCTTTTTCGCCCTCTCCCCTCGGCGGACGCCAGAACTCGGCGGCAGGAGGCAGCGCGGCGATGTCCCTCACTGTCCGTTCGTGGAAGCGGTCGAAGTATCGAAGCAGTCTCGGCAGGTCGGTAATCATTTCTTTTCCTCGCGTCCCGTCTCACTCTATCTTTCTGGTCGAGTCATTTCCCGGGTATGATAGTCAGCCTGATCAGGAGCGTCAACGTAAGCGGCAACCGCAGCGATTGGCCCCACGCAATTGCAGGGTGTAGAATCGGCGCGATATTCCAACTGGGATGAGGACCAACTATGAGGTACGACGTTATCGTGGTCGGCGGGGGATCCGCCGGATCAGTGGTTGCCAGCCGGTTGTCTGAATACCCCAACCGCTCGGTTCTGCTGCTGGAGGCGGGTCAGGATTATCCGAACCCTGAACTCCTGCCCGAACCGGTGCGAAACGGCCACTCATCCGAGGGAGAGGCCATTGGTTCGCCAGTCTCATGGAACCTGCGAGGCGTCATCAACGACCAGCAGGGCGAGATCAACATCGCCCAGGGAAAGGTCATCGGCGGCTCCGGCTCCATCAACGGCCAGGTCTACCTGCGCGGGCTGCCGGAGGACTTCGAACGGTGGGAGTCTTTCGGCAACGACGAGTGGGGTTACCTGAAGGTCCTGCCCTTCTATCGCAGGGCCGAGACCGACATCGATATCCAGGACGACTTCCACGGTAACGACGGCCCCATTCCGGTTGTCCGCAGGGAAAACGAAGAGTGGCCCATGGTACAACGGGCGTTTTACGATGCCTGCCTGGAGCGGGGCTATCCGCCTAACCATGACCTCAACGGCCCCAACTCCAGCGGCATAGGGGCCATACCCATGAACAATATGAACACCTGGCGGATGAGCACGGCCCTCACGCACCTCAGTCCCTCGCGACATCGTCTCAACCTGACGGTGCGCGGCGGCGTGTTCGTTCGAAGGGTAGTCATCGAGGGCGGCAAGGTTGCAGGTGTGGAGGCTGAGAGCGGCGGCGAGATATTCACGGTGGCCTGCGACCGGGTGGTTCTCAGTGCCGGAGCACTCAAGTCCCCCCACATCCTGATGCTGTCGGGGGTCGGCCCCCGGGAACAGCTGGAGGAGCATGGGGTGCCGATGCTGGTGGAATCGCCGGGAGTGGGCCAGAACCTGTTCAACCACCCCATGGGCTCCGTTGCTTTTCGGGTCAAGGATGACGTGAAACTGACTGCCAACGCCGAGGCCCTGCGGTTCGGCCTGCGAGTCACTTCAGGGCCTCCGTCCTACCCGAACGACGTGATGCTGCATACGCTAGCGATCTGGAATGTAATGACCGGCGAGATGGTGCCGTCCGGGCAGGCCCGCATTGCCTGCGCGCTCGAACTGCCCGACGGGTCGGGCTGGGTGCGGCTGCAATCAGGAGATCCCGCAGTTCAGCCATCCATCAGCTACCGCTACCTGCACAATGAAAACGATATGCGCCGGATGCGAGACGCCGTTAAACTGGCGTGCAGCATCCTGGAATCGGAGGCATACAAAAACATCTCCGAGGGCCGCGTGGCACCGGACGACGAAACGCTGGGCAGCGACGACAAGCTGGACGCCTGGATTCGCCAGACGCTGGGCAGCTCCCGGCACGTCTCGGGCACCTGCCGCATCGGGCCGGACGGCGACGGTATGGCTGTGACCGACCAGCAGTGCCGAGTGAGAGGCGTCGAGGGTCTGTGGGTGGCCGACTCGTCGATCATGCCGCAGGTTACCCGCGCCAATACCAACGCCACCGCAATAATGATCGGCGAACGAGTGGCCGACTGGGTAGCCCAGAGTTAGGTGGGGTCCGTTTTTTATTATGAAATTCGGTCTGTTTCACTCGGTGCAACTTCCCAACCCACTGGAGCAGGAGCGCTACTACCGCGAGGCTCTGGAACAGGTGCTGCACGCTGAGCGCCTGGGCTACAACTCCGTGTGGTTCACCGAGCACCACTTCACGCGCCACGGCATCGTGTCAGCCACGCTGTCAGTGCTGGCTTACCTGGCTGGACTGACCGAAACGATCCGGCTGGGCACGGCAGTTACCGTGCTGCCTTTCCACAACCCGGTGCAGCTGGCGGAGCAGACGGCGACCGTCGACCTGCTCAGCAACGGGCGCCTGGACCTGGGCGTAGGCCGGGGATACCAGTGGGGTGAGTTCCACCGGATGGGCGTGCCAATGAATGAGGCCACGCGGCGGTTCGAAGAATCGATCGATGTGCTGACTCGCGCCTGGACCTCCACCGAGCCCTTCGACCACCGGGGGGAGTTCTGGAACTTCAACGACCTGACCGTCCAACCCAAGCCAGTTCAGCGTCCGCACCCGCCAATTTTCGTAGCGGCCTCCGGTACCGAAAGCATGGCCCGGGTGGCGCGCAACGACTGGAACCTGCTCATCGGACAAGCAGAGTCTTACGAGCAGGTGGCCGGGCAGGTCGATTTCTACAAGGGGGCCCTGGCGGAGTCCGAGAGGGAATACACACCCGAACGAGTGGTGGCGGCCCGGGCAATGTACGCGGCCACAACGACCGAGCAGGCACGGCGCGAGGCGGAGATTCCATTCATGTGGTTCAAGCAGACGGGACAGGAGGTCAGCGCACCACCCGGACAGCAGGTGGAGTTGCTGCCCGACGAGTTCGCGGCATACCGCAGCCGCTACACACCCGACGCCCGATTCGACTACACAGCCAGATGCGACGACGTGATGCTCTTCGGCAGCACCGATTTCATTGCCGAGGGAGTAGGACGACTACGAGACTCGGGCGTCGAGAACCTGATCTTCTTCGTCAACTTCGGAGGCATCGAGAGCCAGAAGGTGCTGGACTCTCTGGAACTCTTCGCATCCGAAGTTATGCCGCAGTTTACCGACTAGAGTGTCACTTCGGAGTCCCGGGGGCCACGACCCAGATATTCAACTCTATTCCATTCAGATGGGAGAGGGTTGTTTCTTGCGGACTCACCGTAGGCAGCGGGACTACTGGCGAAGGGGCTGGACCAGTTCGATGAGCACGTCGTCGGGACCTTCGATGTAGGCCAGCCGGGAGCCGGTGGGCGTTTGGGTCAAGGGCAGGACGACACGGATACCGTCCGCTTCCAGCCGGGCCAGCTCAGACTCCAAATCCTCCACATCGAATCCGAAATGCTCCAGGCCCAGCCGGTTCAGCTCGGCAACGCTGCGCTCGTCGGATGTCCCTGCTGGCTTGGACGAAATGTTGAGACGCACGGGGCCGCCGACCTCCATGCTCACAGTCACTGTCCCAGGCATAATCTCGCGAGCCCACAGCTTCCTGGCGTTGAAATACCTTTCGTACCAGGCCGCCGAAGCGTGAGGGTCCTGCGCTCGCACGTGCACGTGGTTAATGTGGTACTGCATTGCTTTGTTCTCCAGTTACAAGATGAGGCGCTCTCCAACTTTACAGCAATCCCCACTCGCTTGTAACACCTGTCCAAACGCCATTCAGGATGAGAGAAAAGCCTGATTTCCGCAGTGTTATCTGTCTTCGCCCGCTGCATCTCTCGCAGGCCGGGCCCATCGCTCCCAGCTGGCCCTCTGCAATCGGACCCACTTACTCCGAATTGTGTGCCGGAGTTAATATATTTTTGCGTTTTGCATTATTTACAATGCAAGTTACTTAGGTAATACAATTATCATTTCTAAATTTGACATTGCAATAATTTACACAGTGTTTATTCCGTGCTATATTCAGCCACCGTTCACCCACCTGCCGACGAATGCCGCAGGCCAGGCTTGGCTCACCGGCGGAGTGTGAACAGGGTGCGGTCATGCTCGTAGGCCGACCGCAATCTCAAGGGTCCGAAGTGACCGCTTGATCAGGGGGTGAGGTACATCATTGTCGGATTGAGAAGAGGTAAGTTCGAGTAAGAGCGGGAACTGGAATACTCGAAAACGCACCACATCTTGTTTGGCCACTCCGGAACTTGCAGTAGCACACAGGCAGTAGCACACAGGAGGATGACCAACATGCATAGATTTTTATTCCTGGCACTGGCTCTGATATTGCTGGTTGCGACCTTGGCTGCCTGTGGCGAGGCAGCCGAACCCACGGCCGAGCCCAACACAGCCGTGCCGACGGCGACCACTGCACCAACTCCCACGGAAGCAATGGTGGAAGAAGATTCCACCGAGGCCCCATCGACTTTGTCGGCCTTGGAACAGTACGCCGCTGAGAAAGCAGGCGGTCCCGGCGCGATCTTCGTCGGCGACATTGCCCAGCTCGTCGGCCCTGCCACAACGATAGAACAGGGAGACTTCGACGGAAATGTAACCCTGGAGTCGCTGGAAAGGCATCTCTGGATCTACGAGAGCGACTTCTACGAAGAACTGATCGAAAAGGCCAAACTCACAGACCCGACACCATTGGAGTACGACGGCGAGCCCATCACCATTCAGCACGCCTGTATCAACCGGGCGCTCCTGCCATGTGTTGCGCTTGAGAGCTTCTTCAGGCCAAACCTGCTGGAGCGTACCAACGGGAAGGTGGAATTCATCACCAGCTCCTTCCCTGAGCTGGGCCTGGCCGGGCCCGACACGCTGACCCTGGTTACCAGCGGGACCCTGGACTCCGCCACCATCTACGGCGGTTACGTTGGCGGCGAAATGCCCCCCATCGAGATCCAGAATCTCTGGGGCATCTACTCCTCCCGCGAGCAGGAGTTCGAGGCTACCGAAGCCATCATCAAGGATATTGAGGAACTGGTGCTGAACGAGACCGGCGGCGTGATAATGAATCACAACTGGTACGCCGGCAACGACCAGTTCTTTTTCTGCAGGGAAAAAGTCGACTCGCTGGACGGGTTCGCAGGTAAAAAGACCCGCAGCCACAGCGCGGCGCTGTCCGACTGGATCAAAGGGATGGGCGCCGAGCCTCAGTTCCTCGCCTTTGCCGAGGTCTACACCGCCATTGAACGCGGCATTCTGGACTGTGGAGTAACCGGCGCCGATGCCGGATTTGGTCAACGCTGGTACGAAGTTACCGACTACATCATCGGTCCGCTGGTCAGCTTCCCGTCCAACAACAACGTGATTAACGGAGAGAAGTGGAGTTCCATACCCGCAGATCTGCAACAAATCATCATCGAGGAGGCTGCCAAGTCAGAGCTGGAAGCGCTGCGTATCTCAGCCATACAGAACGAGATGGGCCTGCTCAAGAACACCTCAGATGACGAACGCGGGGCGGGGAGAGATGCAATGGAATTCGTCCCATTCTCTGATGAGATGACCTTCCGCAGCCTCAATACCGCCGTTATGGAGCACGTGGTGCCGGCCTGGGTGAACCGGGTGGCAGACACCAACCATCCCATCATCGCCGATTCATTCAATAACAAAGTGGGCCCCATTGTCGGCCTGCGCGTCGAGGCGGACGGTTCAGTGGTCAAGCTCGAGTGATCCTGCCTGAGTGCGCCTGATCGGGAACCAAAAGGGGCGGGTTAGAAACCCGCCCCTACTTATTACCTATTGGTTCTTCCCACCATCTATCTGCCCTGGCGGATGAAGTCGGCGATGCGCTCCCCAATCATCATCGTAGTGCAGTTGGTGTTGGCCCGCACGCAGTTGGGCATCACCGAGGCGTCGGCCACCCGCAGTCCCTCGACGCCGTGGACGCGGCCGAACTGGTCGACCACGGCCGTCCCGTCGGAAGCCGGGCCCATCCTGCAGCTGCTGGTCAGATGCTGGCCGCTGACGACGGTTCGGCGAATGAAGGTGTTCAGCGCCTCGTCGGACTCCAGCTCGTCATCCGAGGGGCGGAGGCGTTCCTCGATAATGTCGTTGAAATGAGGATGCCGCCCCAACTCGGCGGCAGTCCGCACCATCTCGCGGCAACGCTGAAGATCGAACTCATTTTCGAAGAATTTGAAGTCGATGGAGGGTGGCGCATACGGGTCGGGTGATGTGATCCGCAGCTCGCCGGAGCCCTGCTCGTAATTGAGCATGGTATACATGCCAAGGCCGTCAATGGGACTGCCGTCAAGATTGGTATAGCGTATCGGGTTGACCATCGAGCTCATCAGTATCTGCAAATCGTTGCGGTGCGGGGATCCGGTGGCGGTCCAGCGAGCAGCGACCTGGAGGCGCGGCGCATGGGCATCCAGCTCGTGGCCGGGCTTGGTGCGGAAGGGGACAAACACAATCGGGTGGTCGCGCAGGCCCTGTCCCACGCCGGGCAGTTCATGCACCTGCGAGATCCCCACAGCGGCCAACTGGTCAGCAGGGCCGATGCCCGACAGCAGCAGGATCTGCGGCGAGCCGATACTGCCGCTGCTGAGGACGATCTCGCCAGCCTCGACTACGAATGTCTCCCCGCCCGACTCCACCTGGACGCCCGTGGCCCTCTTCGCGTCGAACAAGATTCGATGGACAGTGCAGTTGGGCCTGATGGTGAGATTCAAGCGGTGCCGTGCCAGGTTCAGGTACCCCAAAGCCGTGCTCAACCGGATGCCGTTGGGGTTATTAAGAGGCACTGGACCCACGCCTGTGGCGTCGGGATGGTTGAAGTCGGCAACGTCGTTCATGCCGAGGTCTCGGCAGGCGGTGTGAAATGCCGTCTGGTCGAGGCGCCATTCATCCCTGCCGAACCGCCGGCAGACGATGGGACCGTCGGAGTTGTGGAAATCGCTGCCGCCAAACTCGGTGTCCGTCTCCATCCTGCGGAAGTAGTGGAGCAGGTTCTGAAAGCTCCATTGGTCGTTGCCCATGGCGGCCCAGGAGTCGTAGTCTTCGGGAATACCGCGCAGAAATACCTGCCCATTGATGGCGCTTGTGCCGCCGGTAACCTTGCCCCGGGGTATCTGCAGGGGGCCGCTGGTATCGGTACCGCGGGCAAAGAACTCCCAGTTGTGGTGGGTGGTTACGGTGTCGATGCCCGAGGCATATCCGAACTTGATTTCCTCAGGCAATTGCTCAAAGTCAGGGTAGTCCGGTCCCGCCTCCAGCAGAAGCACCGAGCGGTCCGGGTCCTCGCTGAGCCGGGTGGCCACCACGCCGCCGCCAGAGCCAGCGCCTATGACGATGGTGCCGTATCTCATTTCGCCTCCCTTATTGTCCCTTGTTCACCCTCTCGGGCAGTTACTTTTCAGGAAGTTACTATAAGGGATTCGGCAGAACGGCGATATCCGCAGAAAGGCCCCGCCCATCTAAGCGGCGCGGCGGCGATTCATCTCGTGGCCGTTTGCAGAGTTCATTCTGCCGCCCCCAATTCGTCAATTTCCAATTGTGAAGCATCGCTGACCCAACAGAGTGTCGATCCTTGACAGTGTTCTGATTCAGGCTTACCTTTCCCCAAAAGTATTTCTGCAGATGAATGCCGCATCGATTTCCCCTCGGCAGTCACTGAATTCGTAAAATCCCTGTCCAGAGGAGGTTGTTCGTGACCACCGAACAGGCCTTGGCCACAGGTGAAAGTTTGGCCACTGCAGCGGGTGGAAACCGTCCTTTGCTGCAAGTCGAAGATTTGCAGACCCACTTCTTCACGCGCAGGGGCTTGGTGAAAGCGGTGAACGGCGTGAGTTTCAACGTAATGCCCGGGGAAACTCTCGGCCTGGTGGGGGAGTCTGGCTCCGGAAAGACCATCACCTGCCTTTCCCTCCTGCGCCTGCTGCCGCGGGGCGCAAGAATCGTGGGTGGCAGAATTCTGTTCAACGGCGTTAACACCCTGGACCTGACAGAAAAGGAGATGGAGAAGCTGCGCGGCATCCGAATAGGCATGATCCTGCAGAACTCCATGGCCGCGCTTGATCCTGTCTTCTCCATCGGAACGCAGATTGCAGAGCCACTGGCCGTGCACTCGGGGCTGAGCTGGAAAGCGGCCATGGCACGCAGTGTTGAGTTGTTGCGCATGGTGAAAATAACCGCGCCGCACCTGCGGGCCCGAAACTATCCGCACGAAATGAGCGGCGGCATGCGTCAGCGAGCCTCCAGCGCAGCCTCCATCGGCCCCCACCCGGACCTGCTTATAGCGGATGAGCCGACCACTGCGTTGGACGTCACGACCCAGCGCCAGTACCTCGAGCTCCTTAAGGAGCTGCAGCAGGAAACCGGAATGGCCCTGATATTCATAACCCACGACATAAGCATCGTCGGAAACCTGTGCGACAACCTGGCGGTGTTCTACGGCGGGCTGGTGGTGGAGTACGGGCCCAAGGACGAGGTGCTGAACAATCCAAATCACCCATACACCGAAGCATTGCTGGAAGCGTTACCGGTATTGGGCGAGAAGAGGGCGCGGCTCCGCACCATCCAGGGAGATCCGCCCTACGCGGGCAACCTTCCCCCCGGATGCCCGTTCCATCCCCGCTGCGACAAGGTGATGGACCGGTGCAGGGAGGGTGACTTCCCCGCAATATTCAACACCGGGAACATGAAAAAAACGCGGTGCTGGCTTGCGGAATAAGCCGTAGTGCGGTCGCACGGTGCTCATGAAGCTGTGGCCAAACTGATAGATTTCAGACATCCTGTTGCCGGCAATCAATGCCCTTGGAGGGGGTAGGACAAGATTCCATTTCAGTTCTGGCCTCACTCCAGGCAGATATCTGGACTTCGTCCAGGCCTTAATGCTGATGGGCGAACCACGAGGTCGTCAAAAGAGCAGGAAACCACCCGCGAGTCTCGCCGCGCCGGTGTTAGTATTGAATCGCCAAAAGCGGCCGCGCATGTGGTGCAGGTCCCTACCCTTATTGGCGACACAGCGGCCATTGCTTCGCTTTGCTCATCGCAGGGACGTAATGAAACTGAAAACGACATAGCGCGTTCCCGAAAGTCTCCATTGACGCCCAGTTACGACTCGGTCCCGACCACTCGGAGTTGGTATGCAAGAGCAAGGCACATCAGGCAACGTAATCATGGAGGCGCGAAATGCTATAAAGCATTTCCCCGTCAAGTCAGGATTGTTGAGCAGCCGCACCGTTGGAACGGTGAGGGCAGTGGACGACGTCTCCTTCAACATCCTGGAAAACCAGACATTCGCCCTGGTGGGTGAATCTGGCTGTGGCAAGACCACTATGGCCAATTTGATCCTCAAGCTTTTGGACCTCACCTCGGGCGACATCCTGTACCGGGGAAATTCCCTGGAGGCCATGCCTCCACGGGAGATCAAGAACTACCGGCGGCGGGTCCAGGCCGTGCTCCAGGACCCGTATGGCGCCCTCAATCCCCGTATGCGGATTGGGCACATCATCGGCGAACCCCTGGAGGTGCATGGCTTCGGCAAAGCCCAGCGGTCCGAACTGGTCGCATCTGCTTTGCAGTCAGTGGGACTCCACGAGTCGGTGCAGACGCAGTTTCCTCACGAGTTCAGCGGGGGCCAGCGGCAGCGTATAGGGGTGGCCCGGGCCCTGACCCTGAACCCTGACCTGATAGTACTGGACGAGCCTGTCTCATCCCTGGACGTGTCCATCCGCTCCCAGGTCCTGAACCTTCTCAAAGATATACAGGACGAACGTGGTATCTCCTACGTTCTCATCTCCCACGACCTGGCGTCGGTGGAACACATGAGCCACATGATCGGCGTGATGTACCTTGGCAAGCTGGTCGAGCTGGGAGACGCCGAACTGACCTGCTCGGAGCCGCTGCACCCTTACACCGCGTCGCTGGTGGCTGCGGCAACCCCTCCGGGCAAGACCCCTGGCTGGCGGATCCCGATTGTGGGCGAGGTGCCCAGCGCTCTGGAAACGCCCAGCGGATGCTCATTCCATCCTCGCTGCTCCTACGCCATGCCCATCTGCAGCAGGGAGGTGCCCCCCTTGTCACCCGCAGGTGATGGCCGCATGGTGTCCTGCCACCTCTATCCGGATGAAATCAAAAACATCGATAAGCAGGCGCCGGTCCCAGTAGCCGCCGATGCTCCATCTGCAGTCGCATAGAGTCGGCTACCGGCCCACCTGCGAGCAACGGCGAGGAACTCTCGCCGTCCACCACAACAAAGGGAGCAAATGATGCAACTGGAGAACAAATCGGCCATCGTCACAGGTTCAGCCTCCGGAATTGGCAGGGAGGTTGCCCTGACCCTTGCAACCCACGGCGCATCGGTTACCGTAGCCGATCGCAACCTAGAGGGCGCGGAGTCTGTCGCACGGCAGATCACGGAGTCCGGAGGGTCGGCGACGGCGGTGCAGGTCGACGTCACAAACAGCGGGCAGATCGGCTCCATGGTGGATGCCGCAGTCTCTGCCTACGGCTCAGTGGACATACACGTAAACGTCGCAGGATTTGGATTCAACGCCCGCATCGTCGATATGGCCGAGGACGACTGGGATTTCGTTCTGAACGTGAACCTGAAGGGTCAGTTTCTCTGCAGCCAGGCTGCGGCGCGGCGAATGATTGAGCAGGGGAATGGCGGGCGCATCGTCAACATCGCCTCCACCGCCGCCAACAACGCACGGTACGCAGGGGGCGCCTACTGCGCCGCCAAGGCAGGCGTGGTGCAACTGACAAAGGTGATGGCCCTTGAGCTTGGCGAGTTCGGCATCACTGTCAATGCGGTGGGTCCGGGCTTCACGGAAACGCCAGCTACTGTGGAAACTAGCGACGAATACCGCACCAACTTCCTGGCCCAAGTGTCCGCGGGCCGCTCGGGACGCACCACCGATATCGCCAACGCCGTGATGTTCCTCGCATCACCCTCGGCGGAATACGTGAACGGGCAGGTAATTTACGTCGACGGCGGCTACTCAGCCGGCAAGCTTACTGTACGCGGATAACTTTGGGCACCTGTGAGAAATCCCATCCTCGTTTAACACTTTAGGAATCAGCTCCGGGCAAACGGAGGAGTCGTCAAGACCGCCCTTCATTCTCCGCAAGAGCTAATAATGCAGCGTCTCGGCGAAAGGGCTTGCATTTCGAGGCGCGGGTTACGGGAACCTGCAACCACCCCGCTGTCATAGGAGGCGGTCAAGCTCAGCATTCTTCGAAATGTTGCATTTCTGTTACCAAATACACTATATGAGGTAAATTTTAGTTCGATATCCGGAACTTTGTTGACACATCTCGTGCCTCGTTGTAGCCTTAACCGTCAATCTTCGGCAAAGTCCGAATTCGCTGAAGGCAGCGCGTACTTTGTCGTTTTTTTGTATCCACACCCAATTAGGAGCGAAAAGTGAATCGTCTATTTGCCTATAAACTGCATCTTCCCCTACTGCTCGTTCTGTTGATAACGGGCTTGGTAGTAGGCTGTGGCGGTGCAGAAGAATCAACAACTGCACCGGCGCCGACTCAGGCAAGCGCGGCCGACGGCACGCCGGTCTCTGCACCTACCACAGCTGCTGCTTCTGTACCGCCGGCGTCCGACGTCCCCGCCTCGGTCGGGAAGCTGACGGTTGCGGCCGACGGCTGGGGCTCAGACCTGCTGAATTCCTGGGAGGATACGCAGCCCAGCTTCCTCCGGGACTATTTCGCCACCCGTCTGCTCACCCGCGACGAAAACATGACCATCAGTCCCTTGTGGGCAACCGAGTGGTCTCAGGACGAAAATGGCATATTGATAACGCTGCACCCCGACGCTGTCTGCCAAAACGGGGAGCCTCTGAATGCTGAAGCACTGATGATAAACCTGGAAGGGGTGCTCGGTAACATAGAGGGCTTTTCGGGCAGCTTCTTCGGTGACTCCCTGGACGCTCTGATTGACTCTGACGGATACGACATCCGGAGCGACCGGGAAATATTCATTGGGACCGACTCTCCAAGTCCGGCAGGATGGGCAATCCTGCACGGCGCCAACTACCACAATATCTGGTTCAACCCGCCGGCCTACCTGCAGGAGGTCGGACACGAGGAATTCGTCAGGAATCCCGTGGGTTGCGGTCCTTACGAATTGACGGAGTTCAACCCCGGCGACTCTGCCACCTTTACCCGTTGGGAAGACTTCTGGGGCGACTACGAATACTACAGTCCGCCGCAGCACGAGATCCTGGAGCTGGTTAAAGTCCCCGAGGCCACCACCCGCTTCGCGCAGTTGACTGCTGGCAACGTGGACATGGCCCTCGGTCTGCCCTACCCCATCGCCAAGGACATGGAACGCTCTGAGGAAGGCCCTCAGGGAGCGGGCTTCAACCCTGGCAGCGGCGGCCTCTGGACTCAGACTCTCGGAGCAAACGGGAAGATGCAAGTCGCATTCGACCTGGAGTTCGCTCTCAAAGAACTTAAGGACGACGGCACTCCCAAGGCCAACCCCGATGATTGGGGAGACGACCCGACGCTCAACGTCCGGGTGCGTGAGGCGTTGGCGATGGCCGTGGACAAACAGTCTATCCTGGACACCGGCTTTGGCTTCCTGCTGCCCAATCAGTCAATCTGCAACAAGGGTGCTTTTGGTTGGCGGGAGTCGCAGGACTTTGTCAGCGAATTCAACCCCGAGATGGCCAAGCAGATACTGGAGGAAGAGGGCTTCGCCGAAGGCTTTTCCCTGGAGGCCCACTTCGGAGAATTCTCCGGTCGCCCCAACCAGAAAGAGGCGATGGATATTATCGCCAGCAACTGGAAAGACCTCGGAATTGACCTGTCAGTGAACGAGCACGACCCGTTCACCTACTACTCCAGCGGTGACGCCGGAAACCGCGAATACCAGTCGGTCAACGAATGGAGCTGGGGGCGGCAGGAGCACTGCGCCGTTCTGGTCAACTTGGCTTACTCATCCAGCGGATTCCGAAACGAATACAACGACGAGAGCGACGCGCTTAACGAGGAACTCAAGAACACGGTTGATGAAGCCAGGCAACTGGAAATCATCGCCCGTGTCGACGACATTGCCCTGGAAAACCACTGGATAATTCCCCTGTACGACGCCAGCGCAGTCTACGGCTACACCGACCGGGTCCTGGAGCACAAGCAGCCGCCCTTCGGCGCCCACTTCCTGGACCTGCAGCGCATCTTGTTGAAGGACTGAAGCTTCCTTCGCAAATAATCCCGCGTTACGGAAACACTGGGGGCGAGGAACTGGCTATGCCGGTTGGACCTCGCCCCCAATTTGAGGAACCACGGGCAGATCTCATCTGCCCGAATTGCCATCGGACGGCAGTGTCAATTTCTTACAGGGAGCGCCCGTGGGCAGGTACGTATTAACCAGAGCTCTTCAAGGGGTGCTCACCCTGTGGCTGGTGACAGTTGCCGTCTTTTTCCTGGTCCGCCTTACGGGCAACCCCATCCATTTCATGATATCGCCAGAGGCGACCCCCGAAGACCGCCAGCGGCTCATCGAATATTACGGTTTCGACAAGAGCTACTGGGAACAGTACATAAACTACAACAAGAACTTCCTCAAGGGTGAATTTGGCGAGTCCCTGCGATGGGACTCCCGCGACGGCTTCGAGGTCTTCGTTGACCGTCTTCCCGCCACGATCCAGCTGACGTTGGCGGCCATGGTTTTCTCAATCGCAGTTGGTGTCACACTGGGAGTGCTGTCAGCAACCAACCCGGATTCCCTGTTCGACCGGATCTCCAGGGTCGTGGCAATCCTGGGCCAATCCATGCCGGTCTTCTGGGTGGGAATCCTGATGATCCTGGTGTTTGCCGTCTATTTCAATGTCCTGCCGGCGGGCGGAAGCATCGATAGACTGGGCTGGAAGGCAATCGTGCTTCCGGCCGTCACCCTGGGCTGGTTGTTCGTGGCAGCCCACATGCGCATCGTGCGCTCCAGTATGCTGGAGGTACTCGACTCAGAGTACATCAAGATGATCCGG
This sequence comes from Dehalococcoidia bacterium, assembly GCA_965261885.1. Classification (GTDB taxonomy): domain Bacteria; phylum Chloroflexota; class Dehalococcoidia; order Lucifugimonadales; family UBA3495; genus VXOI01. The sequence continues at coordinate 89,031 of CBDHDY010000011.1, read as the reverse complement.
GCGAAGGGACTGCCCCGCCGCATGGTCATCTGGAAGCACGCCCTCAAGAACGCGTCCATCCCCATATTCACGCTGTTCATGGTCAATTTCGCCCAGTTGATTTCCGGGGCGGTGGTCACGGAGACCATCTTTTCGTGGCCCGGCATCGGGCGCCTGTTGGTGGATTCCATTTTTGTAAGGGACTTCGCTGTGGCGCAAACGGTGGTCTTCTTCGGCGCCGGTTTCATCGTCGCGATTAACCTGACTGTTGACATCATCTACGGATTTCTGGATCCCAGAATCCGGGTGGCACAGTAGAGAGGCGGTCGCGTGACGATAGCAAGAGATCAACACATTGGGGGCGAGCCGCCGATTGCGCCGGTTCCGGCTCCGACACCGACTTCCGCTGCGACGCGAGCCCGGTCGCTGCTGGCTGCTGCTTCCAGCGTGCGCTCTGCGATGCGGGGCGTACCCAAGTTCTCCCTCTTCTACCTCATTGTAATCATCATTGCCACGCTGTTTGCCCCCCAGATAGCTCCCTTCGACCCAATCAAGACCGCACCCACCAACATCCTCGAGGCGCCCGCCTGGGGCCAGCATATGCTGGGCACAGACCACCTGGGGCGGGACATACTCAGCAGAATGATCTATGGTGCCAGGATATCGGTCGTCGTGGGCTTTATGGCAGTCATCATCTCCGGGGTGCTGGGCACGTTGATTGCGCTGGTCAGTGGAGTTTTCCGGGGGTGGATAGACACGCTGCTGATGCGTCTCACCGACGGGTTCCTGGCTCTGCCCTACCTGATGGTGGCGGTCACGGTCATTGCCATCCTCGGCGCCGGACTCTGGAACGTCATCCTGGTGATCGCCCTGCTGCGCTGGATGACCTACGCCCGTATCATTCGCGGCGAGGTGCTGTCTCTCATGCAGATGGACTACATCCGCCTGGCGCGGGTGGCAGGGGCCAGCAATCTGCGGATCATCTTCCGGCATGTCGCCCCCAACGTCATCAACACGCTGCTGGTGCTGGGCACCCTGGAGGTGGGTCTGGCGATCATCGCCGAGGCGTCTCTGAGCTACCTGGGGCTGGGCATACCCCGCCCGCAGCCCTCCTGGGGCACCATGCTGGCCGAATCGCAGGAGTGGGTGTTCGTGGCCTGGTGGCTGCCAATGGTGCCGGGTGTAGCCATCACGCTGCTGGTGATGTCCTTCAACCTGATGGGCGACTGGCTGCGAGACCGGACCGACCCCACCCGCCGACAGTTGTAACGGTCGCGGTATTCCGCTAGCGCTGCAGGAACTCCAAGATCAGGGGATTGATCTCCTCGGGCTTTTCCTGGTGCATGAAGTGGCCGGTACCGGGAATGATGACCTTCTCCAGACCGCCCGTGAAATAGGCATCCATCGCCGCGCTTTCGAAGGACTCCAGGCGCCTGGGACGGTCGCGGGTTCCGTGGAGAGCCAGCGTGGAGACAGTGACAGGGCCGGCATTGATTCGCCCCTCGTCTCTCAGTAGCGACTGGTCTTGCGACGCCGGGCCAAACCTCGCGCGGTAGTAACCAAGCGCGGCCTCGACGACGCCCGGCTTACGGAAAGTCTCGCGGATGCTCTCCAGAGCGTAGGCGGGGATATCCCATTCCGGCGAAGCGTCCCGCCACCACTGCTCCACATAGGCGTAGTCGTTATGGGCCACCGCCCTTTCGGCAAAGGGCATCTGGAAGAAGTAAAAATGCCAGGTACCCCTCAGGTACCAGTAGTCCATCGCCAGCTCTTCGTCGACGCGGCCGGAAGCGATGATGACCAGCTTGTTCACCTTTTCGGGTGCCAGCACCGTGGCGCCGATGACGGCTCCGGCTCCCCAGTCGTTGCCGATGAGATAGGCCTGTCCGCCGCCCAGGGCATCGACCAAGGCGACCGCGTCGCGGGCAAGGGTCACGGCGCGATAGTTCCCGTCCACTGGCGCCTCGGTTGGTGCGTAGCCGCGCATAAACGGCGCCACGGCGCGGAACCCCGCTTCCGCCAGTTCGGGCAGCAGGTGCCGGAAGGAGTAAGCGTGGTCGGGAAAGCCGTGCAGGCAGAGGGCAAGAGGCCCCTCGCCCATCTCAAGGTAGTGGAAATTGAGGCCATTCGCCTGCACTGAACCAGTCTTGAACTCGGTCATCATTCCTCCGGAGGATCGACGATACTCGCAGAGATGTTAGGCAAGAGGCTGAACGGTGTCAACGTCGGCGCCGATTGCGAAATCGAGCATCCAGCGGTTGACACAGCGCGCGATGAAGTACATATTTGCCTCATTCCCAGCACTACCGCACCGTCAACCGACATGCCCTGCGGAGGTGACAACCAATGCCAACCCGTACCGGACAGCAGTACATCAACGGTCTCAAGGACCGTCCTCGTGAGGTGTGGCTGAACGGGGAGCGCATAAAGGACGTCACCGAGCACCCCGCGCTGCGGAACGGCGTGCGTTCGGTGGCGGCCCTGTACGACATGCAGCATGACCCGGCGCTGCGGGAGGAGATGACTTTCGCCTCTCCCGCTACCGGGGAACCCGTTGGCCTCTCCTTCCTGATACCCAGGAGCATTGATGACCTGATCAGACGCCGGGAGATGATGACCAGATGGGCCTGGGCCAGTTGCGGAATGATGGGCCGCTCGCCCGATTTCATGAACGCCATCTTCTCTGCGTGGGCAGGTTCGGCTGGCTTTTTCGCCCGGGACCGGCCTGAGTTCAAGAAGAACATGCTCAACTACCATGAATATATTCGTGAGAACGACGTCACCCTCACCCACGCGCTGGTGAACCTGCAGCGGCGCCGGCACCAGGGACCGACGGACATCCTGCACGAGGATGTGGCCCTGACTCAGGTCAAGGAGACAGACGCGGGAATCGTGGTTCGCGGCAGCCGCACTCTCGCCACCCTTGGGCCCATATCCGACGAGATTGCCATCTATCCCGTGGCAAGCCACCGGATGGACGACGAAGCCAAACGACAGACTTTCTCCTTCTCAATTCCCTGCGACACGCCGGGGGTGAAATTCCTGTGCCGCGAGAGCTTCGATTTCGGCCGCTCCCACTTCAACCATCCGCTGGGGTCCCGTTTTGATGAGATGGACTCGGTGGTATTCTTCGACGACGTGCTGGTGCCGTGGGAACGAATATTCCTGCTGGGCAACGTGGAATTGGGCAACGGCTATGCCGCAGGCACCCAGTCTGACGCCCACACCGGCCACCAGATCCTGAACCGGTGCCTGGTGAAGGCAGAGTTCATACTGGGGTTGGCCGACCTGATAGTCGACACTCTGGGGTCGGGGACGATTCCACACGTACAGGAACAGGTGGCGGAACTGATCACAGACCGGGACGTACTGCGATCATGTGTGCGGGCTGCAGAGGCCGACGCAACAATGAATGAGTATGGCATGATGTCCCCGGACGTCAACGCCATCAGGGCCGGGCGTACTATCTTCGGCCGGACGATGTTCCCGCGAATGGTTGAGATTATCCAGATGCTGGGTACGGGCGGCCTGATGGCCCTGCCCGCAGAGGCCGACTTTGACTCCGGAATCGCGCCTGAGATCGAACGGTACTTCGCTACGGATTCCGCCGATGCTCGCGACCGGGCTCGATTATTCCACCTGGCTTGGGATGCATCGTGCAGTTCGTTCAGCGGGCGGCAGGTGCTGTACGAGCGGATGTTCGGCGGAAACCCGGTGCGGAACTCCATCACCCTGTACCAGAACTACAACAAGGAACCGTTCAAGGCAAAGGTGCGCCAGTTCCTGGCGAATGAGGACTGGCCTTAAACACGCAAGTGTCTTATCACTGATTGCCAAACAATAGCGGTAATAAGGAGGAAGCGAAATGTCATACACACCAATGAGCCTGGGGCACCTGGTAATGAGGGTCAGGGACATTGACCGGTCCGTGGATTTCTACACCCGTGTGATGGGCCTGACCATCATGGAGAAGACCGCCAGCGGCACCGTGTTCATGTCGGCCAACACCGAGAAGTCCCACGAGCTGGCCATCCGCGCCATCGGAATGGACGCTGGCGGGCCGGACCACTCCATAGTGGGGCAGGCCCACATGGCGTGGCAGATGGAGACGTTCGAAGACCTGCAGGAGTTGTACGACCGAATCCGGGAGAACGATGTCCGCATCGTGCGGATGGGAGACCATGGGGTCTCGATGGGCGTCTACCTGCTGGACCCGGATGACAACGAGATCGAAATCTACTACGAAATGCCCAAAGACCAGTGGGAACGCCACCCGGAGAAGGGCCTGTTCGGCAACCAGCACCCGCGCCAGCTCGAGGAACGGGTCACGGTGGCCGGCGATTAACCTGCGCCGTCCGGGAAAATGAGAGTGGCGACTGAAATCAATGCCGGGGCGGAAAGCGTTTCCGCCCCGGAACTGTTACGAATAGCCTGCGATCTGGTTCCTGTGTTCAGGAACCGTGCAGCACAGACGGAGGAACTGCGTCGTCTGCCGGACGAGTCGATCAGCGACCTGCTGGCCTCCGGGCTGTATCGGATTGGGTTGCCGGTGCGGTATGGCGGCCTCGATGTCAGCTATGGGTTGATGCACCAGACGGCGGCAGAACTAGGCCGGGGATGTCCCTCAACCGCGTGGTGCTACGGCCTGTGGGCTGGACACGCCTGGTTGGTTGGATACTGGCCGCAGGAGGCACAGGAGGAGGTATTCGGGGAGGACCCTGACGCCCTCGTCTCCAGTTCGCTGAACCCCGGCAGGTCAACTTGTGTTCCTGTGGACGGGGGCTACAGGCTTACGGGAAGGTGGGAGTTCTCCAGTGGCTGTGATGGATCGTCCTGGGTGATGCTGGGCCTTCCCGGCGTTGGCGAACGCTGTTGGGCCCTGGTGCCACGGGAAGACTTCGAGATTATCGACACCTGGTTTGTTTCCGGGCTCAAGGGCAGCGGCAGCAAGGACATCTCGGTGAAAGATGCTTTCGTGCCCCACCACCGTATTGTCGAAGTGGCCACAGCGGGAGACAGCGACCTGAGCGGCTGGGAGCTGCACGGACAGTACCGCTACCGTGTTCCCATCCCGGTCCTGTTGGGTTGGGATCTGGTGGCGCCCATGCTGGGAATCGCCCAGGGAATGCTCGACGAGTTCACAGCGAGACTGGAAGGCACCTCCGGGCCGGGCAGAACCGCCGAATCCCCGGCTGTCCACCTGCGGATGTCCCACGCGGCCGCAGAGATCGACGCAGCGCGGGCGTTGATGGAAAGGGACATCAGCGACACTCTCCGCAAAGGTGAAGACGGGGAACCCTTCACGATGTTGGAAAGAGCTCGAATCCGTCGCGACAAGGCTTTCACCACCCAGCTATGTCTCCAGGCCGTCAACCGTCTCTTTGATGTCAGCGGCGGCCACGCCCTTTTCGACTCCGTGCCATTGCAGCGCTTTCACCGGGACGCGCACGCGGTCGCCCACCGGGACGCCCTGATCATGGATCTGGGTGGGCAGAACTATGGCCGCGTCCTCTTGGGGCTGCCGCCTGACAGCCCTATTTAGCCCTCGATTCTGGTGAAGAGGGCAGGCACAAATTACCGGGTTGCGGCACTGCAGGCCGTTTCTCAAAGGACCCTGTCGGCCACCCATTTGAGAGTCGAGTGAGGGTCTGGATTCGTGGGGCCGCGTTGGGGCAGGAACCGGCTTTCAGGCACTTTGCCAATAGCCGTCTCAGCCTTGACACCCCTATGGGGCAATGCTAGTATCGAACTGATTCTGATGCCGCTTTGCGGCCATTTTTGTGTCGTGCAATTCGCTGTTATCGGGTTTACGTTTAGACGGCACAGCACCATGGTAATTTCCTGAAACGGCGCAAAACCCTAAGGAGAAATGGCCATGCCCGAAATCGTGAAGGGACTCAAGGATGTCTACTTGGACACCACAGAGTCCAGCTTTATAGACGGCCAGGTGGGCAAGTTGCTGTATCGTGGCTACAACATCCACGATCTCGCTGAGAAGTCCACATTTGAGGAAGTCGTCTACCTGCTGCTCTACGGGGACTTGCCCAGCAAGGAGCAGTTGACCGCCTTCGACGCCGAACTCCGAGCCAACCGGCGCATCCCCGACGGCATCATCACGGTGCTGGAAGTCATGAAGGACGCGCACCCAATGGACGCCTTGCGCACAGGCATATCGGCACTGGCGGGCTACAATATCGCCGAGGTCGCCGACAATTCCGTCGAGGCCACCATCCGCAAGGGCATCCGCCTGACCGCCCAGGGACCTACCATCGTTGCGGCGCACCACCGGCTGCGTCAGGGGCTGGAGCCAGTGGCTCCCAATCCTGATCTGAGCCACGCCGGCAACTTCCTCTACATGATGTTCGGCGAACTGCCGGACGAGGAGACCACCGGCCTGCTGGACGTGGACTTCATACTCCATGCCGAGCACGGCGCCAACGCGTCGGCCTTCGCGGCGCGGGTAACCGCGTCCACCATCTCCGACCTGCACTCTGCGGTGGTCACCGGAGTCGGGACGCTCAAGGGCCCGGCCCACGGTGGGGCGGCCGAAGAAGTGATGAAGATGTCGCTGGACATCGGCAACCCGGAGAACGCCGAGGAGTATGCCCGCAATCATCTGGAGTCGGGTGGACGCATCATGGGCTTCGGCCACCGTGTTTACCGCGCGGAGGACCCCCGGGCCCGCCACCTGCGCGACCGCGCCCAGGCCCTCGGCGAGAAGAAGGGCGAGCCGCGCTGGTTCCAGATCCTCTCGCACCTGGAACAGAAGACCATGTTGCCCTACCGCGACCGCGGCATCTGCGTAAACGTCGACTTCTTCGCCGGGGCCATCTACTACCTGCTGGACATCCCCGACGATCTGTTCATCTCAATATTCGCACTGGGCCGCATTCCCGGCTGGACCCTGCAGTGCGTTGAACAGTACAAGGACAATATACTGATCCGCCCGTTGCTGGAGTACATCGGCGAAATGGACCGCGAATACGTGCCGATGGAACAGCGCGGATAGGAAAGCCATCAGTCCAGTAATCCAGAGGGGCCGTACTTGCGGCCCCTTATGTTTTGAACCGCCGACAGAGCCGGAACGGTGTGATCGACCCAACAATGTCCCCCGAAGCAGAAATCCGCCGCCGGATAGTCAAACGTGGACCAATCACGTTTGCGGAATTCATGGAGGTTGCACTGTATCACCCCCTCTACGGCTACTACACGTCGGGCGAGCGAATCGGGGCGGCGGGTGATTACTACACCAGCTCGTCGGTCCATCCTGCTTTCGGAGCATTGCTGAGCATCCAGTTGTTCCAGATGTGGGATCTTCTGGGGAGGCATGTGCCCTTCACGGTGGTCGAGGCCGGGGCTGGCAACGGGCTGCTGTGCCGGGACATTGTGGCAGGGGCGTCGAGGCTGGCCGGCGAATTCAGCCGCTCCCTGCGCTACGTCTGCGTCGACCGGCGAGCGTTACCCGGTCTTGAGCGAGATGTGCCTGGAGTCAGCCGGGTTGCTTCCGAACTCTTGCCTCTACGTGGAACCGTTGGTTGCATTCTGTCCAACGAACTGTTGGACGCGATGTCGGTCCACCAGGTTACGGTTGAGGGTGGTGAGCTTCGCGAGAATTATGTTGCCCTGGACGGACACACGCTGACCATTAAGGCGGGCGAACCTTCCACTCCGTTGCTCAAGCAGCGTTTCGAGTCGCTGGGCGTTGAGTTGGTGGAGGGGCAGACTGCCGAGATCAACCTCGCCGTCGATGACTGGGTCAATGACGTGGCGCAATCGCTGGATAGAGGGTTTGTGCTGACCATCGACTACGGACGCTTGGCCGAGGACCTGTATTCGCCGTCAGAACGCTTCCGGGGGACGCTGACAACATTCCGCAATCACCTGCAAACAGACAGGCCACTGGACCGCATCGGGCAACAGGATATGACGTCGCAGGTGGACTTTACGGCGCTGGCAAGGGCGGGAGAACGAGCGGAGCTGGATCTACTGGGATACACCACCCAGTCGAATTTCCTGCAAAACCTGGGCCTGACCAACCTTTCCCAGCGCCCGCCGACAGGAGAGGGACGAAGGAACTCTCAACAAGACCGGATGGGTATGCGAGAGTTGGCAAAGCCCAACGGGTTAGGCAATTTCAAGGTCATGGCCTTGGCCAAGAACATGGGAAAGCCAGAGTTGTGGGGTTTCCGCCGGTCAGAAGAAGCGGCAACCCTCGCTGAAAGCATGCCGCTTCCGATTCTGACGCCCGAGCATATCGACCTCGCCAGAGGACGGTATCCATCAGCAGGGGAAGAGTTCGAGATGACTTGGGACGCCCTCTGGCCCGACGTCGATCCGGCCCACTAGCGCGGCAGCCGCTCGGGAATCTACGACGTAGGTTCGGCCAGGCCGATGCGGACTGAGACGGGCATCATGCTCTCGACGATGAAAGAGATGTGCTCGTCAAGGTCGACGCCCAGCTCGCTGGCGCCCTTCTGAATGTCGTCGCGATTCACGTCCTTGGCAAAGGCCTTGTCCTTCATCTTGCGGCGTACCGAGCGGGGAGTAACCTCCTCCAGGCTCTTGTTGGGGCGGACCAATGCGACAGCGCGGATGAATCCCGACAACTCGTCGACCGCGAACAGCGTGTGCTCCATGAGGGACTCGCGGGGAATGCCGGTGTGCTCGCCGTGGGTCAGAACGGCGCGGATGATGTCCTCGGGATATTCGGCGCGACGCAGAATATCTGCTCCATAAGTGGGGTGGCTCTCCGGAGTGGGACAGATCTCCCAGTCGAAATCGTGCAACAGCCCCGCAATGGCCCAGCGCTCCTCATCCTCGCCGTACCGTCGGGCGTAACCGCGCATGGACGCCTCGACGGACAACAGGTGTTTCATCAGCATATCCGTCTTGACGTGCTGTTCCAGGAACTCCAGAGTGCTTTCCCTATTCATCCTGTCCATCGGGCTGATCCTCCGGTTCGTTGTCAGCAGTTTCGTCCTGCGCTTCGTCAGAAGGCGGTCTCCAACCTGGCTTGGGCAGGCAACGGACGCCGGTCGTCAGGAATCCGCTGTGGGCGACCATACGGTGGGACGGGCGCACGCTGCGCTCCGTGACGTGCCAGGTGCGGAGCAGTGTTTCCAGCGATTCGACGAGTTGGAAGCGGCCGTCCCGATCCATGGCTCCCACCAGGCGGTGCACCTGAAGCACAGTGGGCAGAAAGCTCAGCATCACGCCCCCCATGACCAGCGCATCGGCAATGGTGTCCACGGCCTGCCAGGGTTCGGGAACATCCAGCACCACCCGGTCGACATCACGTTCCTCGATGCCATCGTATATGTTCCCGATCTTGACTTCGAGGTTGGAGGTGTCCGGTATGACGCGATGGATGTTGCGCATGGCTTTGGGCAACACCGACTCGTCTATCTCGTAGGTGATGACCCTTCCCTCCCGCCCCACGGCTCGGAGGAGCGCAGAGGTAAGAGCGCCGGAGCCGAGCCCGCCCTCGATGACCGTAGCGCCGGGAAAGATGTCGGCGAAGCTGACAATGTTGCCGAGGTCTTTCTGGTAGATGATCTGCGGGCCGCGGGGCATCTGGCGCACGTAGTCGCCCAGGGTGGGGCGCACCGCCAGCAGGGTGTGGCCGCGGTCGGTGCGGTACCAGCCACCGACGCTATTGCCGATCACCTGGTCATGGCGAAGCCGTCCCAGGTGGCTGTGAAAAGTCTCGGCTTCGTCCAGGGTCAACAGATACCGGCGGGACTTCCGGTCCAGCAACAGGGCAAGTTCTCCGGGCAGGAAGCAACCGGGAGCACTCCCTGATGGCAATCCTGCCTCATCTGGGGCGACGGCCGACTGGACCTCAATCAATGATTCTTCCAATATTATTGCCTAGTCACCAGCGGGAGCCGAGGCCTTGACCTCGTCGTACGCCGCGGGACGGCTGCCCTCCAGATAGGTGGTGTTGTTTTCAGCGTAGGGGTCCATGTCCGGGAAAACGACCAATAGTTCGGCGCTCTCCTCACCGACAACCCTGAACCCGTGCTCTGCACCCGGCGGGATGACCAGCGTGTGGTCCTTCTCCACCCGATGCACTTCGCCGTCGATCCGGACCTCGAGGGTGCCGGACAATATGACAATCAGCTCGTCTATGGTGTGGGTGTGCAGGGGGGCTCCGGTGCCGGGTTCGGCGGTGTTGAGGCTGAGTGAGGTGGAAACACCGTGCTCATGCGTGGTGATGTCCCACTTTCGGTAGCCGGGCCTCCAGGGGACTTCGGGCGCGTGGCTGTGGCTGATTATGGGCATGTCGCGTCCTCACCGCCGGAGATGTGCATCCATCTGTGGCTTCGGCGGGTTTGCCTCGGGTTTGCATATTGTACGTCATTTGGGTGGCGGAGGCATGGCGATTGCGCTGAACACCTCTGTTGGGCTACATTCATCTGAAGAGGAATTACCGGAAGGCAGTAATATGCAGCGACGCCTGTTCACGTTCGAAGAAGCGAATGCCCTGATTCCATGGCTGCAGCGAACTATCGATCGGCTGAATTCCTCAAGGGAGCAGCTGGAAGCCCTGCAGGGCCGTCTGACCGAAATCCAGCGGCAGCGCCAGAGGCAAAACGGCACTTTCCAATTGCACGATGAGATCCGGAGGATGCAGGCCGAGATTGACCGGATGGGCAACGATGTTCGGAGCATCGTGGATAGCATCATTGAGGAGGGCATCATCGTACGCGACGTTTCGCAGGGACTGGTAGATTTTCCACACATGCGAGACGGCCGCGAGGTGTATCTCTGCTGGATTGGAGGAGAGGAAAGCATCGGCTTCTGGCACGAGACCGACCGGGGGTTCATGCACCGGCAGCCGCTGTAGGGTGCTGCGGCAGGCACTGCGACCCAAACGATGCAGAGCACTGGCTTTTCACGATATTATGAGACGCCAATACAAAGATTATGGAGCGCGATATGGCTGATTACATTGCTTCGCCAAGGGACTGGGTTAGGGAGCAGGTCGAGACTTACGAGAGCAGCGGAGGAACGCAGGGAACGACTCTGCGCGACACCGGTTTGCCCGTCATAGTTGTGACCAACAAGGGCAACAAGACCGGCGCCATCAGGAAGACGCCCCTGATGCGGGTCAAGGACGGCAATAACTACGTGCTGGTAGGCTCCGTTGGCGGGGCACCGAAAAATCCGGTGTGGGTATACAACCTAAGGACGGACACCAACGTAGAAATCCAGGACGAGGCCGACGTTCACACCATGCGGGTCCGGGAAGTCCACGACGACCCGGAGCGGGCCAGGCTGTGGGATATCTCAGTCGAGGCCTTTCCTCCTTACGCGGAGTACCAGGGACGCACCACCCGAAAGATCCCTGTGTTCATCGCCGAGCCTGCCTAACCGTGCACATTTCAGAAAGGCCGAAGATCCATCGCGCCTACGCGGCAGCGTAGCCCTCGAGGCGAGGCGTTTTTGGGCCGGTCCGCCACTCCTCTCGTTGGGCGGGCCGGTTTTCTGTTGCTCAGAATTCTGAAATACTTCCGGGATTCTCGCGCCTGGCGTATGGGCGAGCCTATCCTAATATAATTGAATCATGTTCTCACTCACCGCCCTAGTAAAAAGAAGGCTGCATACCCCATTTGACCGCAACCGTCGCCGCGTCGTCCATGAGGTCGGGCGGCAGCGCGGCCGCGTGTTGCGCCATCGCCGTTTTATGCGGACGAGGGTGCGCACCAGGCGGCTGGAACGCCGCCTTATGTCCAATCAGGTCGTGGAACTGGCCTACCGGACCGTGCGGGAGATGAGCACCGACGACGCCACGCACATGGCGGCGGGCTTGGCCTACTATGCCGTTCTTTCCCTATTCCCGCTCACGTTGGGGATAGTCAGCCTGCTTGGCCTGCTGCTGGAGCCGGAAGCGCTGCAAAGTGATTTATTCCATTTCATCGAGGGCTATCTGCCGGTCTCTGAGGAACTGCTTTCCGCAAACATCGAGGCCGCGGGGAATATTCACGGCTTCCTGGGAGTAGTCAGCTTTTTTGGCCTCTTCTGGTCGGCGAGTCTAATGTTTGGCGCCATCACACGCTCAGTAAATCGCGCCTGGGACATCCATCAGGACCGTCCCTTCTACATTGACAAGATCCGCAATATCGCCATGTCGCTCAGCGTTGCGCCCCTGTTCATGCTGTCGGTGAGCACAACTGCGGCGCTGCAGATGCTGGAGGGAGTGGAACTTCCGGTAGTCGGCACGATGGAAGTCCTGGATGGCGCGATCGTTGGCTCGCTGTCCCGTATTCTGCCTTTCCTGTTTTCCCTGTCCATTTTCCTGCTGATCTACAAGTTCACTCCCAATACGCACACATTCTGGCGCTATATATGGCCCGGCGCCCTGCTGGCAGCGGTGCTGTTCGAGGTGTCCAAGAGCGTCTTCGTCTTCTACGTGGACAATTACGCAAACTATGAAGAGGTCTACGGATCCCTGGCGTCATTTATTGTGCTCCTGGCATGGACCTATTTTTCCGGGCTGATTCTCATAACCGGGGCGGAATTCTCCTCGGAATACGAGAGAATGAAGCACGGTGTCGAAAGAGGCCACACAGTCGCCAGGCACAGCGACAGAAAATCTCGGGAGATGGCGGAGGAAGAGTAGAGGGCTGATTGCCCCCACATTCCCACTGTGTGCTCACCAATCCATTGTCGCCAGAACTTCCGGGCCGGTAGAGGGAGCTGTCTCCCTCAGTATTCGCCCCCGACGCTGTCATCACTGTCCAGATCTTCAGCTTGATCACAAGCGACTACTACCGAGTCTTCCTGGGATGAAGGCATTGGCGGGTTGTTCCATTCCCTGGATAGGTATACGGCGAAGTCCCTGATGAGCGCAACCAGCGGTGGCCCCAGGATTACACCCCAGAGCCCGAAGTAGTGACTGGCGATTACGATCACCATGATCACGGCAACGGGGTGAAGCCTCAGGGAATCGCCCTGTATCCGGGGTACCAGCAGAATGTTTTCCACCAGTTGCACACCCAGGTAAAGCAGGATCACCCAGGGAGTCATTGCCGGCTCAGTTGCCAGCGTAACCAGCACCCCTACGGCGCCCCCTACCCAGGGTCCAATGACTGGCACCAACTCGGTCAGACCAGCCACAATGCCCAGCACGAAGGCAAAGGGCACGCCCATGAGTAGCAGCCCAACCGTAACGACCGTGCCGACTATCACTCCCAGCGTGAGCTGGCCCCTGATGTATGCCCCTATGGTCCGGTCTGCAATGTCGAGGACATCCTGCAGATAGGGGCGAAGGGCCGCGGGAAAGGGAGCAGGGAGAGCCTCCCTGATGGCTGATGCGTCCTTCATCAGGTAGAAGATCATCACCGGGGCGGTCACCAACCCCAGGATGACAGCGAAGGAACTGGAAACCACCCTGACCGTTTGCGTCACGACGCCCCATGCTGCATCGCTGACCGCCCCACCGGCACCCGCCGCGGTTTCCTCGATCTTGGCTCGCATGTCTGCCGGTATCTGCTCGGTATAACGGGACACCCAGCCCTCAACCGTGATGCGGGCTGAGTGGAAGAACTCCGGGAATTCCTCAGCGAATTGCTGGGCTTGCTCGACGGTAGGGGGTATGACCACCGCCAGCAGACCTGCCACGATTCCGAGCAGAACGACAAAGATTGCAGAAACAGCGACGCCCCGGCTTAAACCAGGGCGTTCATTCCTCCATGGCATTCCGCGTTCCAGCAATCGGGCCACCGGCAGCAGCACGTAAGCCGCTACCACGCTGAGTCCGAGGGTCAGCAACACCGTGCCCAGCAGGTACAGCACCATGAGCGTGGCTACTACGATTGCCGCAGTGCCCACCAGCAGGCGACGCTTGCGCTTCAGCTCAGCTTCCATTCAGGCCAGCCTGCCTTCCTGGGTACGCAAAATCTCTTTTTGATCAAACATCAAATTCCATTTTTTCAGTGGACCGCCGGTACCACTGGAACTCCATTCGGTCGCGGCAGCAATCCCGGGTAACGCCATCACCAACTTTCTGGACTGCTCACATCAGTGATTTGCGGCCAACGGTGAACCGCCGAAGTATACAACCGGGAACCTGTTTCGCCGGTGGGTTTGGCCACCCCGCATGGTCAATTCTCGTCTGGGATGGATGCAGGGTTCCTGGAACTGCGTGGCCGCTGGTGTGAGGGAAATCATAAAGAGAAGGCTGGCAAGGTATAGCCGCAACATCTGAATTGCGAATTATATCGTATTTATAGATAGATATTATCCTCTAATGTATGAGGGAGGGGGTCCGATATGATTTTGCCAAAGAAGCGAGTGCCCACGCAGGATGGCGGGACGCACAGGAAGTGGAGCAACTGGAGGTTGCTGACAGCTTGGTTGGTGGCCCTTACTGTAGCCGCAATAATACTCATCACCCTCCGGCCCTCAATGGCCCGGGCCAACGAGGGAGCAGCCAGCGAATCCGGCGCCCACGCTGTGCGTTATATCGCCGGAACCACCGAACAGGCGGTTTGTTCACCTAGCGGGTCAGACTTGTACGACGGATTGGAATTTACGGCGAATTCGCCGCTGGACTCCAATCGCACACGGGAAGGCGAGTCCACAACTTCCAAGGGCTGCGACATGACCTCGGTCTGGTCAACCACCCTGGCAGTTGGCCAGCTTGACGGAGACACAGACACCTATCTCGGATACGCGGCCACTGGTAATACAGCCTTTGGAAAGCTTGCCGACACGGACTTCCATTACAATCTGCGGGACTACACGGTGACGGCGCTCTATTACCAGGAAAACATCAGCACCTATAAGCAACTGGTTATCAGCGCCGATACCCGCCTGCCCAACCGCCTCTCTCTCCTGATTGAAGGACAAAGGTTCCAGGTCTCTCAATCGAAGGTCCTGGGTAGCAATCAAAACATTCACGCTTGGCCATTGGACGAAGACCCTGGGTGGGTCGAAGGCCTGAAATTGAGAGTCAAGATGACCTCGCATTAGCGGCCATCAGACCCCGGGGGAGTGACAGCTCGGTGGAGACCAGCGGCCCGTTCCAGGCTGGCAGTGCTGCAATAGCAACAGCGGATGGCTGGGCACAATCCATGCCATCCGCTGTAACTCGTATGAAGGAACAGCCTACGGGCGGCAACCTGGCGGCGGCAGCAACCGGTTAGCCGCGTCGCAGCTCGTACCGGTAGCCCGTATGAGTGCCACGATCGGGTACCGCCGTGGGGCTGGCAGCCGGAAAGGGATAGGACGGGTCGACCGACTTCGCGCCAAGGGTGTTTCGGACAGAGCCGATACCGTCGACTTCCATCTCCACCACATCGCCAGAATCGAGGAAGCGGGCCGCCTCGTAGCCCTTGCGGATGGCCTCGCGCACCGAGCCGCCGCCCACCGTGCCGCTGCCAATGACGTCCCCGGGCGCGATGCGGCTGTCCTTGGACGCCCGTTGCACGATCTCGCCCCAGGTGTAGTAGGCGAGGGAAGCATCCCCGTCGGTGAGCCACGATTCGCCGTTGACCCGCACATGGCACTTGACCGTCAGACGGCCGTCTCGGATGTAGGGTGCCATCTCGTCGGTGGTGACGATCCATGGCCCGAGGGTGCTGGCAGTGTCCTTGCCCTTGGCCGGGCCGAGGCCGAAAGCCATCTCGTCGAACTGCACGTCGCGGGCGCTCCAGTCATTGAAGATGCAGAACCCCGCAATATGCGACATCGCGTCGCCCTGCGACACGTCGGAGCCGTTCCTGCCGATGACGGCCCCGATCTCCATCTCGTAGTCGTACTGATCAGAGGTGGAAGGGAAGGGCACGGTGTCGTCCGGCCCATAGATGCAGAGGGTGTTGGAGAAGTAGAACACCGGCATCCGGTACCAGACCTCGTTGGGCTCGCGGGTGCCCTGCGAACTGGCGTGCTCCTCGTAGACGATGAAGTCGCGCACCGTCGGAGGCTGAAGGATCGGAGAACGCAGCTGGACAGCGTCCAGCGCCACTGCGGGAGCCGCAGCGCCTCCGGCCAGGGCATCTCCCACGCGGTCGACGGATGATTCGTCCAGGGCCAGCAGCGCTCCGACATCCCGGACGGTTCGCGGTTCCCCCAGCAGCACAGAAACATCCACCACGCTGTCACCCTGCAGAACGCCGCATCGCGGGCCATTACCGATATCGTAGGTCAGCAGTTTCATGTCAGATACTCCTTCAGCATTCTGTGCGTTAGTCCAGCCGCCATTCTTTTTTTAGGGCATTGATCAATTCGTTCTGTCGGCGTTCCAGAACACAGGGAGTCCATTTCTGTTCGCTCACCACTTGAGTCGTGAGGGCGAAGGGAGTAACGCCATTGCGCTGGAAATACTGACTTTTCTTGTAATCGAATTCGCGGTTTGAGGCTCTTGCATTTTTGCGCCAGGACAAAAGCACAAGGTTAGCGAGGCGATGAGTCCACTGTCTCCGCTCTTCCATATCTGGAAACCAGTTCATCCATTGAGAAGGGTCCGACGGATGCTGAGGCAGCACGTGTTCGATGGATATTACTGAATGTTGATAGTGCGCTCCAGCGTCGGCTAACATGCTGTCTACTCTGAGCAACAAGGGTAGGCGTACCCGCGTCTGAGAATATATTGGTCCATTCAGCGCACTCAGGATGTCATTCTTTTCGAGGTCCTCCAGTTGAAGTGGCCCGCCTTCCCGCCAGAGGTCGCAGCCCAACTCAATGTCGCGAATGACATTGGCATATCGCCTGATCCTTTCGTTGATGTCGGCACGCCGGATGAACAGCCCATATGCGAGCCGCTCCAAGTCTCTTGTGAAATTAGCAAGGCTATCACGTTTGTTCTGGTTGCGAAGGAAAAACGCCATTGTTGGAGGAATCCAGTCTGAATTGTCCAGGCGCTTCAAATGGCGCAAGTAGGTGTTAACGGCTTCGGCGCTTTCGGAGCTTTCATAAGACGATCCAGATACTATTCCGTACACATCTGCATAAGGTTCAAGCGTTTCGTCAACGAATAATTTCGCCTTTTCGACTGTAATGTCGTTCAGAAGACTATCTTGAATTTCTTCCTGTAGAGTCCGTCGTTGCTTATCTTTCAAATGTATCATTCGTAGGTGGCCAAATAGACTCTGAAAGCCATCGCGACCAAGCTCTTCCTCGATATGTTCCCATTTGTCGCTATATTCGCGTTCTTCCTCAAGGGTCGGCATTGCTCCGACCACATCCGCTTTCAGAATGTCAGTCGGGGACAAATCCATCCCCCTGTCATTCATCACGGAGAAAATGCGGTATGCGGAACTCTTGTCGGAGGTGGACACAACTACGAGGTAGCAATGCTGAGTAATGTACTGCGCGAGACGTTCACGTGTCTCTTCGTCAAGTTCGCCGAGCTTGATATTAAAATGTCGAGCATTGTCGAAGATTCTCTTTTCGACATCTGAGAAATCCGACTTCTCATTTTCCAGAAACTGTACTAGCGACCCAGTCGCTTGGACATTTTTTTGAAAGAACTCTTGATCACGCTTCCGGAGATTTAAGCGGAATCGATCTTGGGTTCCTCTAAACCTGTTACCGGCTTCTCGGATAAAGCCGTCCAGTAATGACTTAGCGTCTATGTCCTTTGAGAGCTCGCGAAGGACGCAGAATAAAATAGAAAGCGTTGTTAAACGTTGTTGGCCGTCTACAACCTCACTTTTGGAACCTTCACCCTCCTTGATCAAGACAATGCTACCCAGAAAATAAGGAGCTTCGTCGTCGCGCTCGGTAGCGTCGAGCAAGTCGTTCAACAACTCGTCCACTTGCTCAATTTCCCAAGAGTATGGCCTCTGATATGTTGGTATTTCGAAAAAATGAGCATCGCTAAAGACGCTATTTAGGTTTTGCTCGTTCGCCGTGATTGCTGCCATTGTTGCTCCTAGTTCAAAAGAGCTGGGGGTGTAGGATTTGCCCCATACACCCCCTGCGCCAAATCTACTCTAGTGCATCGGAGAGAAGCTGGCCGGGATCATAATCTTGTTTTCCTGGGAAACGCGGCCCGGCGCGCCACTGGGCCACTGTGGAATCTTGCTGGCGGCGGACCGCACCTCGGCGCGGTGGCCCAGGTTCTTGTAAGGCCAGATGTGCATCCACTTGTTCAGTCCGCCGAACTCGGTGTACATCCCTGCTGCCAGCGGCGAGAATTCCTCGCGGTAGGGGATGGACTCGGCCCACCGGCGCAGCAGCTCGGGCATGGAGCCGGGCTGGTAGGTGTAGGTGCGCATCTCGTAGATGGCTCCCAGGGCCTGGTCTCCGCTCATGGGCCGCATGAAGGGCGCCGGCTGCCAGACCTCGGCGTTCATGTTGAGGATGTTGCCGGGGGTGATCTTCGGGGGCCAGTTCTCTTCCTTGCTGGCGGCCGCACGGACCTTGGCCCGCTCCTCCAGGCTCTCGTAGCCCCAGACATGGATGATCTGGTTCAGCGGCCCAATGTCCGTGTGCCAGAAGGCGGCAATGGGCGAATACTTCTCACGGTAGGGCAGCGCTTCGGCAAAGGCTTCCTCAGCCTGCGGCACTGCACCCGGCTTCAGATCGTAGGTGCGAACTTCGTAAATCATGCACTCTCCTCAGATGACTGTTGAATATCGACTGCGGAAAGTGTAGCAACCGTACCAAAGGTGGGCAAGCGGATTGGGAATACCATGGCAGTTGCGCGGCCCGTCAAACTTCTTACATGATTATCTGAGTTACCAATAATCGGAGGTGCCCGCCATGACCCAGGAACTGGGCCGTATCAGCCGTCCTGCCGCCGAACAGTACCGGGGACGCCGCAAGCTGATCCTCGTTCCGCTGGCATACAGCCCGGCGCCCGATGAACCCGACGGCGCTGCAGCCCTGCAGAACTACTGGCAGCAGGCCCAGGTCCAGGTCGCCGCGTTGGAAAACGCCCTGGGCGGCCTGCAGCGCGTCTACCACGAGAGTGTAACGGAGGGAGAATCTGCTGGCTTGGAGCAGCTTCAATCCGGCGACTTGCGCAGCCACCACTTTGTCTCCCTCAAGTGTGAAACGGGGGCGGTTCTGGAGGCAACGGAAGACTTCGAGATTCTGCTGGAGACGCTGGACCTGCAGCGCTGCCTGATGATGCCCATGGCCAGCCGCACCGTCGCCACTCGGCTGCAGGAATGGCACGCCGAGGCCAACCAGCGCCGATACGCACACATCGCCGACCGCATCGACTCGACCCTGGAGGAGGATGGGGTGGGACTGCTGCTCATCAGCGAGCGCCACCAGGTTCAGTTCCCGCCGGACATAGAGGTATTTTACGTTTCACCACCGGCCCTAGACGAGTTCCGCCGCTGGCTGCAGAACTGGGCGGCCCGCCAGCAGCAAGCGGCCGTTGACGCCGCGACTGCGCAGTTCTCCGCCGGTGAAGCGGAGGACGAATCCACGATTGACACCCCGTCGGTCTGATTACATACTGGCCCTGACCCCTCATTTCAGCTATCCGGCCATCGATGGTCCGCACGGGGGCGCCTTATGAATCGAGAGTTTTTCTTCTTCACAGAGATGGGGTACACCGCCTACCCGCAGGACGAGGCAAAGCGTCTCGGCTACAACAACCTGATGTATCCCAATGAGCATTTCAGCCCCGAGACGGCCCAGGGGCTGTACAGCATGTATTTCGACGAGTTGCAGTACTGCACCGAGTCAGGGTTCGACGGCGTGATGATCAACGAGCATCACAACAACCCGCTCTGCATGATGCCGTCGGTCAACGTCATTGGTTCCGTGCTGGCCTCCCGCACCAAGCAGGGCAAGATCGTGTTTCTGGGCAACGTGCTGCCCATCCACGAAAACCCCCTGCGCATCGCCGAGGAAATCGCGATGATCGACATCCTGTCAGGCGGCCGCGTGGTCTGCGGGTTCGTGCGTGGCATCGGCCAGGAGAGCATGGCCACCAACACCAACCCGCTCTACAACCGCGAGCGCTTCGACGAAGCCCACAATGTCATCGTGGATGCGTGGACCAAGCCCGGTCCCTTCCGCCACGAGGGCAAACACTACCACTACCGGGTGGTCAACCCCTGGGTGATGCCGCTGCAGAAGCCTCATCCGCCCATCTGGATTCCGGGAGTGGCCTCTCCGGAGTCGGTGATCTGGGCGGCCAAGCACCAGTATCCCTATGTTGCCCTTGCCCCGCCTCTGCAGCTGCTGTCAGACATCTACCAGCTTTACCAGAACACCGCTGAGGCAGACGGGTGGTCGCCCACGCCGCAGCATCGCGGCTACGCGGTGCGTGTGAACGTGGCCGACACCGACGAAAAGGCCTACGAGGAAGGCAAGAACTTCTACTGGCAGTTGGGCACGTCCTTCGGCGTCACTCCCAACCACTGGCTCGCGCCCCCGGGCTACCTGACCCGTGCCGCCTCCACCGGCCCCCGGGAGCAGGCCCGCCGAGCGGTGCAGACCGCCGTACCCGGCGGCCCGGTGCTGCCCTACGAAGACGCGCAGGAGACCTATCAGATAGTGACGGGCAACCCGGACACGGTCATCAAGAAGATGAAGCACCTGATAGATATTATTGACCCCGGCTACGTCATCTTCTGGGGCCGCGAGGGGCCCATGTCCCACGATGTCGCCGTGCGCAGTATCGACCTGATGACCCAGGAGGTCATTCCCGCCCTACGCGAGTACAAGGCGCAGCGGGAGGAGTAGGCAAAGCTCTCCTCTGCGCATAACGGTTGCTGCCCTGCTCCTCAGTTCCGGGGCATTTCCGTAACAACTGAACAGACCATGGACATCACCGGCTGTTATCTCGAAGGTAACGGCCGGTTTTCTTCGTTCAGAGCTCCCTGCTTGCCAGGCAGTGAGAGCCGTGAGTTTCTGAAGTCGGCTGTCCCACGGACCGAGGCTTTGACCCAGGCCATTTTCTCAACAGGAAATCAGTCCAGGAGGTAGGATCCTCAGTGATGCATTGCCCCTGATTGGAGGCGCGTAAGTATGAGGGAACACCCTTTGACAAAGGGTGTTATGATTACCCGGTCCCACTCGGCGATGCTGCGAACCTGAATCGTGATTGTGATCGGGGCTCTGCCCCCTCCTTTTCCCGGGTTTTAGGGTAGTGGTCTCTGTGGCAATAGACCGGCTCTTTGACTTGGCAAGGGAGTGACCTTGGTATATTCGTTCGCGTCTTCCCCTCTCCTCCGTCATCTCGACCCCCAATACTTGCTTACTCGCTGATAAGCGTGGATCCCGCCGGAAAACCCGGCGGGATCCGTGCGTTCAGGCGCACCGCCGAAGCGGGGACGCCCACAGCCCGGTAAGGCCGTCGCTATTCTAGCAGCGGTTGCAGTGGGGTCAATTTGGCAGGGTCGGTTGCCTCCCGTAAGGCGAGTCTTCACTGGAGGACTCCTTATGTTTCAGTGGTTAAGAGATCACGAGTGGATCCAGGGTACCGGAAGCGGTTTTTCGCAGACGGTCAGCGTCTTGGCCTTCGTAGCGATGCCTGGTTGCGTTTTCGGTGCCATTCTTCAACGGCTATTCTGGAACAACTAAAAAGCGCCATGCACAAAGAGACGACACCACCCACCTGCGAAAAGGTTGGTGGTGTCGTTCCTTTTTTCAAGACCCGCGGGTAAGACCACGACCCGGGAGTAAGACCCTGAAACTTTTCTTACCTGTTAGCCAGTCAGTTACCCCCTGTCCCCGGGCAGCCGCGTCGCCACGGCGCCCATGCCTGCGGGGGGCCAGTTGCCGGTGATGTAGTCGTAAAGATTGCCAGCGCTTATTCGCATTACCATAGGGGCCATGCCTTCCTGCTCGACGTCCATGGGGTAGCGGTCGGTCAAGGCGGTAAGCGTGGTCACCGCCTCCTCTCGAGTCATCCCCCGGTCCACCGCGTCCTGGACGTAGTCCTTCCACTCAACGATAAACTCGCCCTGCTCGTCGAGGTAGTCCTTGCCACAGAGCGCGCCGTGGCCGGGAACAAATATGTCCTCATCCAGTTTGCGCAGCGATTCGAGAGCCACAAGCCACAGGTCTGGGTTGCTTTCGTGGAGCCAGGACTGCACGCCGTGGAAAATGTTATCGCTGGTGAACACCACACCTTCCTCCTTGATCACCACCGCCGCCTGGTACAGGGTGTGGCCCGGCATGTGGATCATCTCGAAGGTGTGGTCGCCGACGCGCAGGGTCATTCCGTCCTGGAAGGTGATGACCGGCGGGTTTGCCCGGTAGCCTTCCAGCAACGCGGGCTCCTCGGGGCCGAAGGTGCCGATGCGTGCGGCATGCTCGGCCATGTCGGTGTTCAGGATGCGGGTGCGGACACCTTCGTGGGCAATCACCGGGGCGTCGAAGAAGGCGTTGCCAGTCCAGTGGTCGCCGTGGGGTTCGGTGTTGATGATGTAGCGCAGCAGCCCTCGCTTTCCGATTTCGGCCTTCAGCCACATGGCTGTGCTGGGCTTGTGGGGACTGTCAATCATCACGATGCCGTCGGACGTGGTCACGAACCCGAAGTTGCAGCCGCGAACCTCTGTCTCAACCCATACGTTGCTGGTGAGCTGCTTCATCTTCGCTCTCCTTTCTGGTTGCTCATTGCGAACCCAAACCTTGGCGATTGTGGATGCCCGCATTCTACACGGTTGACCTCTATGATGGTGCGTCCTATGCTGGAATCCGCAATTGGCCAGCGCCGGGAGAAGTGTTGGATAACCTGGACCTCGACCTGCACGGCAAGACCTGGGCTGAGGCCCTGGAGGAGTTCGTGGACGCCTATAACAGGGCGGTGCAGCCCGGCGGCCACGCGTGCCGGACGCTGAAGGTGATTCACGGCTACGGCTCCACCGGCAGTGGCGGGGTACTACGCACCCGGTTTCGCAAATTCTTTGAGAATAACCAGGACAGGCTGGAGTTCACGCCAGGGGAGAAGACCAGCATCAACCCTGGGTACACCCTGGTCACCCCCAGGTACCCCCTTCCTGGCGCCGACGCAGCCCTGTGCGAGCTGGTCCGGGACTATTGTGAGCAGCCAAAGACGCTCAACAAGATCGTGGGGCAGTTCCGGCGGTACGGACAACCGCGAGTGCAGCGGGCAGTTCGATCGCTGGAGGGCCAGAAGAGGCTGCGCAAGACGGCACGGGCACGAAACAGCGTGTATCAGGCCGTGTGATTGGGCTTTGACCGGCAGTCTTCCACTGCCTTCAGGCTCCGTCGTCAAAGTGAGACCCAGTTACTGATCACCTTAATAGTCTAAGAGCCTGTCTACGATCTCTGGGATATGTTAAGTTGAGACTATTACCAAGGCAGGGTAATCATGTCTCATTCCTATCCCAGCGACATCAGCCGGGAGCGATTCGCCCGGATTCTTCCCATGCTGGAATCGGCCCGCCGACGGACCAAGCCCCGCACCGTGGACCTGTAAGACGTTTTCTGCGGCGTGCTCTACTTGCTGAAGAGCGGTTGCCAGTGGCGGATGCTCCCGGCGGACTTCCCGGACTGGCGCACCTGCTACAAGTATTTCCGGCAATGGAGTGAGCGGCCCGGCCCGCAGGAAGAGTCCATTCTGGAGCAGGTCTTAAAAAAAATCGGTTGGCGCGGCCCGACAAAGCAATGGACGGAGCGAGCAGACCAGCTTCTGCATCGTGGACTCCCAGAGCGTCAAGAACACCGACAGCGCCGGTAACAAGGGCTATGACGCGGGCAAGAAGGTGTCCGGGATCAAGCGCCACGTCGCGGTGGACAGCCAGGGGTTGCCTCATGCGATTCATGTGACCACCGCCGACGTTACCGACCGGGCCGGGGCTTTGGCGATGTTTGAACAAAGCCGGGCCGACCTGAGCCGGGTGCAGAATGTGATGGCCGACGGGAGCTACACCGGGAAGCCCTTCGCCGCGACGGTGCAGAACCTGCTGGGAGCCTCGGTAGAAGTGGTGAAACGCAATGAACTGCACACTTTCGTGGTGCTGCCGAAACGCTGGGTGGTGGAGCGGTCCTTCGCCTGGCTGGAGAAGTGTCGCCGACTATGGAAGAACTGCGAGGGAAAGCTCAATACCAGTCTGCAAATGGTGGTCCTCGCCTTCACGGTGCTAATCCTGAAGAGATTGTAAACAGGCTCTGAGAGAAATGGAGGGCAAAAATGGGTGAAATGTTGCAGCAAGGGGGAAGGTTCCCCGAGCTGACTCTGAATCTGCTGGACGGCGGGACACTGTCCCTGCCCGGCGACTCACCAAGCCGCTACACCGCGCTGTTGTTCTACCGGGGCCATTGGTGACCCTACTGCCAGCGGCAGTTGGCCGCATACGAGGCAGCGAAAACTGAGCTGGACGCGCTGGACGTAACGGTCTACGCGGTCAGCGCGGACAACGAAGAGCAGGCCCGCGAGGTGCAGGAAAAGGGCCTTTCCTTCCCCATGGCATACGGGGCGACCAAGGCCGACGCCGAAACCATCGGGGCCTGGTGGTCCGACGACCGGGGCGGCTTCGTGCAGCCCGCCGAGTTCCTGATCGGGCGGGGTGGCGTGGTGCTGGGGTCCATGTACGCCTCCGGCCCCGTGGGCCGCATGGCGGCCGATGAAGTGATCCACGCAATCGAGTTTCGCGAGAACCGCAGGCGCCAGGAAGAAGGGCAATAGAGTCCCCTCTCCTCGGGGAGAGTGAATTCAGCCCCCTCCCCTGAGGGGGAGGGTTAGGGTGGGAGTGAACCCTGACCATGAACGATGCCAATCAGCAACTGGTAGACATGATGGAGCACGTCTGGAGCTCCATAGGCAGCCTCTGCGACGGCCTTGCCGAGGCTGAGTGGAAGACTGCCACAGAGTGTCCGGGGTGGTCGGTGCAAGACCAGATCTCGCACCTGGCTGGCTCAGAGTCGGGAATACTGGGAGATCCCGACCCCGGCCACACGCCCAGCGAGGAGGCCCTGTCCCACACCCGCAGCGAGCAGGGGCAGCACAACGAGGCCGTGGTCGACTACCGGCGCTCCCGGAGCGGACAGCAGGTTCTTGAGGAGTTTCGGAGGAATACAGGGCGCCGACTGGAATTCCTTCGCAGCCGGTCCGATGAGGACTTCGCTGCCGAGATGCAGACGCCGGTAGGTCCGGCCCCAATGTCGGAATTCATCAGCATACGCATCATGGACGCCTGGGTGCACGAACAGGACATCCGCCGGGCGCTCAACCGGCCCGGGCACTTCGACAGCCCGGCAGCAGCCCATGCCCTCAATCGCATCATCCGCGCTATGCCCTTCGTTGCCGCTCGCAGGGCTCAAGCTCCTGACGGCGCCACGGTGGTACTCGATATCTCCGGCCCGGCGGGACGCGTAATGGCGGCCGGCGTCGAGGGAGGACGGGGCCGCGAGCTGGACAATGTGCCGGAGAGCGCCACTGTTCGCATTACACTTGATGCGGAAACCTTCGGGTGCCTGGGCTGCGGGCGCTGGGACCCGGAGGAGGTATTGCAGTCTGGAAAGGTCTCAATCGAGGGCGATTCTGCCCTGGGAGAGTCTATTGTGCGGCAGATGAACATAATGCCCTGATGCCATTTTCAGAGGGATAAAATCGACACAAAGCGCCGGGGCAATGCTTACCCCGGCGCTTTGTAATGTATCTTCAAGGCTGAATCAATGATATTATGCCATAGTTAAAATTGCGAGTTCCCATAATCCCACATTGGCTGAGATAAAAGAGTTGCAAAGGCATACTGACACTGAAAACGCAGAACCTGCGATAAAAGCCAAGGGCTTGGCGGCGCGGCTGCCCTTCCACTACAGCTGGATCGTAATCGCCATCCTGGCGACGGTCCAGATCTTCGCCAGCTCCATCAGCATGGCGGCAGGGATCATGCTGCCGCCACTCACTGACGAAAACGGCGCCTTTGGTTGGAACGAGAGCCTGGTCACCCTGGGCATAGCGACTTACTACGGATTTGGGGCAGTCTATGCTCCAATTACCGGATGGCTGGGGGACCGGTTCGGCTCAAGAATCATGCTGTTCGCAGCGGCAACGTTGTACATGATAAGCATGGTGCTGCTGAGCATGATCAGCGAGCTCTGGCATTTCTTCCTTTTCTTTGGCGTGCTGCTTTCACTCACACAGTCGCTGGGTATGGTGCCGCTGATGGCTTCCGTGAGCGGTTGGTTCCGGCGGCGCCTCGGTATGGGCATCGGAATTCTCTGGGCGGCCGGTGGCATCGGCACCGCGGCCTTTGCGCCGTTAGCCGGTTGGCTCATCGAGACGCTGGGGTGGCAGGGCAACTTCCTGGTAATTGGACTCATTGGTGGCGCCTTGATGATGGCCATGGTGCCGCTGATGCGAAACCGTCCCTCCGATCTGGGCATAGAGCCCTATGGTACCCGGTCTGGCGACTCTGTGCAGGTCAGGCTGACAAAGGGCCTGGAACAACTCCGGATCAAGACCTTTAACCAGCATATACGCCGCACCAGACCCTTCTGGAACCTGCCCCTGATCCACGGGTTGGGGTGCGCCGGTCACGGCATAATCCTGATCTACGTTGCCAAGTACGCCCTCGATACAGGCGTCTTCAACTCGCTGGCCGGGGCAGGGGTCATTCTGGCAATCTTGTCTTTGGTGAGCATCATCAGCCGCTTCGGCACGCCCGTCCTGGCTGAGATTTACGGCACTCGCCGAATGATGGCAGTCAGTCTGATGATCCAGGGGCTGACAGTGCCCATTATTATGTTCGGTCCGGCCGAGCCCTGGCTGTTCTACCTGTTTGCGGTCGCGTTCGGGCTTGGCTTCGGCGGCGAGTGGACAGGCTACCTGATCATTAACCGCCAATACTACGGCGACGGGCCAATGGGTACGGTTTATGGCTGGCAGACTACTGGAGCACTGATGGGCCACTTTGTCGCCACTGCACTGGCGGGCCTGATCATGTTTGCCACCGGCTCCTATATGGCAGTCCTGGGTCTCTCCATGGTCTACAGCCTGGGTGGAGTGGTGGTTATTTCCCTCCTGGATAGCAACTCCCAGGTGTTGATACCCGACTGGGAGGGAGAGTTGCCTGACGAGGCGCGGATGAAACCAGCTCCAGCCAGATCACCTTCACCACCGGCCGGAGCAACCGCCCCCATACCGGTGGGCGGCGACGGGGATGGCTGATCTGGAATCTGACACGGCCGTACTATGAAAAAGAGGGGCGCACGAACGTGCGCCCCTCTTTGTGTTGGCCGTGGACCTTTCCCGGGGTCCTATTCCGCCGCCAGGAACTCCCTAACAAAGGCCGTGGCCGGTTCTTTGTCGTACAGGCCGTTCAGCAGCACGACGTTGCGGTAGACATCGCCCTGAAAGAAGCGCTCGTAGAGAATCTGCCGCGACCCGAAGGCGCTGCAGCAGGTGTCCCAGGCCAGCCGGAACAGGCGTATCCGGTCCTCGGCGGTGGCCGTATCGGTATCGAGGTAGGAGGCCAGCTCGTCGGCCAGCGGGCCCTTCAGGTCGGCCTCGGTGGGCAGGGCCATCAGGCTGCTGGAGCCCATCAGCTGCAGTATTTCGCCCATCCGGGGATACATGCGGATGAACAGGTGCCGGGCCACCGTCAGCGGCATTTCAGCAGGGCACATCACGCCCCACTCGTCGGGGGCCGCATCGGCCTCGGCTGCCCGGAGCAGTGCCTTGGTGGTCTCCAGGCTCTCGATGATCTCAGCGGTCATCTGCATCATCTGTGGCTGCTGGCCGGACCCAAGGGTATGTTGCATCAGGTTGGCCAATCCAAGCACAAACTCCAGTTTGACCACGTTCTTGGTCACCACCTGGTGGCCGGAGTGCAGGTATTGGTGGGTGCGCCGAGACATATTGTTGCAACGGTCAGGATCGCCCAGCAGGAAGACCCGCTCCCACGGCACGAACACATTGTCGAAGAACGCCAGGGCGTCCATTTCCTCGAACCGGGAACCCAGGGGATGGTCGAAATGCGATCGGCCCAGGTCCATGCTCTCACGACAGAGGAACCTCAGGCCCGGCGCGTCGCATGGAATGGCAAAGGCGAATGACGTCCTTCCGGGAGCCCCGGTGGGCAGCCGGTGCGACCGGGCAGGGTAAACCGCGATTTCATCGGCGATGGGGAGGGTAGCCAGCAGTCGGGCTCCGTGAACGACGATGCCGGAATCGGTTTCCTTGACCACGGACAGGGCGATGTCGGTGCTGTCGTGCAGAATGGTCTCGGTAGGCACGCGGCTGCGCTGCAGGTTGACGAGGGTATGGGTGAGGACCAGGTCTTCCTCGCGCACCTTCTGGTAGTAGTTACGAATGTTCTGCTTGAACTCAGGGCGGTCCTCACCGAAATACTCGCCGGCCTCCGCCATGGCCATCAAGCTGACGTTGAGAAAATCGGGAGTGCGGCCCATCATTCCGCAACTGACGCGGGCCCATCGCCGCATCATCCTGCGGCGGGCCTCCAGATCCTCCGCGCTTCTGGGCGTGATGAACGACAGCCCAACCTGCTCACCGCTGCTGGGCGAGGTGTAGGTCATCTCCGGCCCTGCCTTCGGGTCATGCTGCAGGTCGTACAGGCGGGCCAGTGTCCTTACGCCGCCGCTGAGTCCGGGATGGGTTGTCGGGTCTTTAACCTTTTCGCCCCTCATGTACAGAGAGGGCGGCCGCTCCTTGAGTCCCTGGGTGTACTGTTGTCCGTCCCTGGCCGGCATTCCAATCTGCTCCGCTCGTGGTGCCGCCTGCGTCGCGCCGATTCACGGCAGACGGCCTCCCCAATGCTACACCCATCATATCCCATATTATTTATTGTCGCCTCTGTTGCCGGGAATGAATCGGGTCCTGCAACTATCGATATGAGCCCGCCTGCCCGGTTCGTGTTGAGCACGTTTCACCATCAAGGGGCACCCCATCGACCTCTAGACCAGCGGCAATGTCAACAATTAATGACCTGCGGAAGTGAATGATGAGCAATTGGCCTCTCCTCTTTGTGGGTCGGGGCGGGAGCCATCTCCCCATTTCACCGCTGACGAGACGGAGCGAAAGGGGATGCACGGTTATCGCATCTGGATTGCGCAACCCGCACCAACCGGTTCCAATTGTTGAAAGAACCATTATTCCCGAGA
Organism: Dehalococcoidia bacterium; assembly: GCA_965261885.1. Classification (GTDB taxonomy): domain Bacteria; phylum Chloroflexota; class Dehalococcoidia; order Lucifugimonadales; family UBA3495; genus VXOI01. The sequence continues at coordinate 60,042 of CBDHDY010000011.1, read as the reverse complement.
CAGCGGGAGGCCAGCCCTGCAAGTGTTTTCCTGGGATGTTGGCCCCGATGGACTGTGGATTTCCGACTCGCCCGGGCAGTGGTGCTGCGGCTTCCGTAGTGGACGGCTCAGGCTCAGCCCATTACGATAACCCTGATTGGGGAGGGAAATACCCTTGACACTCTAAATGGGTTGTGATAATTTTCACTCGGTTTTCGGTCCGCCAGTTATATCTAGCTGGCGCGAGCTGCTCAAGCAGCGAAATCGGGGCCGCGACTCCCCGCCCAGGCGGGGACAAGTCTTGCCAGAGACAGGCAGGCCGCAAGCAAGGGGCGGATTCAAGGTGAACGGTTTTCCATGGACCCCAAAGCTCTAACCAGCACCGACTGGCATAATATTCACCTCTTTCTGCAGTGGTTCTGGATCTACTTCCCACTGATAGTGACCTTTGCTATCACTATGCTCACCGCGTACGCCCTCATCCCGTCTGCGGTTGCTACTGGGCACCTCCCCTCGAGTGCCGCCAAGCTCAAGCTTCCACTGACGCTGTTCGCGCTCCTGGTACTGACCGGAGCCATTATTATGTTGATTCTCGGAATCAACCAGACCCTGGACGTGAGGAATGTATGGGACCGGCTGCTGATGTAGTCAGGCCAGTCTCGATTTCATCGCCGCAATCTTCGGAGTGCTGCTCAGGCGGGAGCACTAGGCAACTCTTAATGAACGGTTCCATCCTACAATGAGACCCACTGGCAAAATGCTGCCGCTTATGGTGGCGGGCGGAATTTTTACCGTCATCATCGGGTTTGTGCTGGTTGTGTTGTTTATATCCTGGTACTCCAACCCGCCATTCGGGTTGGGCAACGCGTCAGCCCAGCCGATAGCCTTTCCGCATACAGAGCATGTGGAGCAACACGGCATACAGTGCGAATTCTGCCATCGCAACGTAACCAAGGGAGAGGCAGCCACAGTTCCCGCGGTGGAACAGTGCCTGTTCTGCCACAAGGACATCTCGGGGCGCGACGGGCAGGCGCAGGCCGAGATAGAAAAGGTGCAGCAGTTCTTCGATGATGAGGAACCCATTAACTGGGAGAGGGTGCATCGCGTTCCCGACCACGTCAGGTTTGTTCACGAGGCCCACATCAGGTATTTCACCAGTGACCTGGACGAAGAGGGCGTCTCGGGACAGCGTTTCGACATCGACGGGAACGAGGTCAACAAGCCATACACAATTACCGAAACCTGTTCCATCTGCCACGGTGATGTAGGCAGCATGGACGAAGTACAGCCAAAAGACGGCCAGTCTCTCAAAATGGGCACGTGCCTTGATTGCCACAGGACGAACAATGTTCCCACTGACTGCACGGTCTGTCACAAGTAGAAATAAGGAGTAAGTGGAGAGGACCAACTCAAAGGGAAATCCGGCCAGAAACGGGCACAAGTGTTAGTCCGCTCTGGATTTGTTTCCCTCTCTTCTGACTACCGATGAAACTTACTAGGCGACATTTTCTGGCTTGGGCCGGTCTGGGCGCTCTCGGTGCCGTGGCCTGTGAGGGCTTTGGCATTCGCGAAGGCGAACTGAACATTCAGAGCCCGGTAAACCTCCCCGAAGACCTGGTACGGGGCAAAGACAACTGGTACGCCAGCCTCTGCCGGAACTGCCCGTCCTGTGAGGGTATTCTGGTGCGGGTGATGGAGGGTCGAGCCAAGAAGGTCCAGGGAAATCCCCTCTATCCCACCAACCAGGGAAAGAGCCACGCACGCTGTGAAGCCGGAGTGCAGGCGCTTTACCACCCTGACCGTATTCCCGGCGCCATGAAGCGCGGAGGAAATCGCGGCTCTGGGCAGTTCGATCCCATTAGCTGGGAGCCGGAGGCCATGGACACCCTGGTCCGCCAGCTGAACGATCGCGGTTCCCGGGCAGTGCTCATCACTAGGCCAACCCGCGGGCATCTGGGGCTTCTAACCTCCAGGTTCGCTCAGGCTGTGGGTGCTGAACACCTGCGCTACGAGCCGGTGGATAACAACGTGTATCGAAGGGCGGTAAAGGACGTATACCAACAGGATGTCTTACCCGATTTCGACTTGGAAAACGCCAACGTCGTACTTTCCTTTGGTGCCGATTTCCTCTCCACCTGGATTTCACCGACCCGCTGGAACCGGGGTTACGGTGAATTCCGGCAGGGTGAGGGACGAAACCATCGCGGCACGCTCTACCACGTGGACTCCCGCTTCTCGATGACCGCGTCCAACGCCGATAAATGGATTCCGATCCTGCCGGGTTGGGAGGGGCATCTCGCCATGAGCATCGCCCAGGTCATAATCGAGGAAGGCCTGCAGGCGGCGACTATCGACGTGGACAGCCTGCTGGGAGGCGACGATGGCCGGGAGATGCTGAACAGTTTCCGGCCGGGAGATGTGGCCTCAAAGGCGGGGCTGACCTCGGAAATCGCCGGTGGCGACCCTGCAGAATTCATCCGCGAAATTGCACGAAAGTTCGCAACCAGCGGGCCAAGCATAGCTATTGCAGGCGGCTCCGCGGGCGCCCACAGCAATGGCCTCTTCAATGTGGAAGCTGCGGCTTTCCTCAATTGGCTGGTCGGCAGTGTTGGCACGCAGGGTGGAGTTATTCTGAATCCGCTGGGCCCGTGGGGCGGAGTTCCGTCCACGTCCCAGGCGGCTACCCTGGACGACTTTGAACAACTGGCGGAGCAGATTCGAACCGGCGAAACTCGAATGCTGCTCCTGCACAACGTGGACCCGGTCTACGGACTTCCCGGCTCGCTCAAGATGAGAGACTCCATAGTGAGTGCCCAGGACCTGTACGTGGTAAGCTTCTCTCCCTTCATTGACGACACGACGGCCCTGGCAGACCTGCTTCTCCCGGACCGGGTGTATTTGGAAGACTGGGGCGACGACATTCCCGACCCTGCCCCCGGCTACCAGGTGGCAGGCTTTCAGCAGCCGGTGGTCAACCCGCTATGGGACCTGGACCCCAGGAGCTTCCCGGACGTTCTGCTGGCAGCCGCTGATGGAATGGGCGTGGGAGAAGAGGAACTCCCTTGGCGCAGCTATCAGGCTATGCTCAGACAGAGTTCCGACGCGCTGTTCGAAGAGAACCGGGGCTCAGTTGAAGCGGCGACCGCCGAGGAGTTCTGGACGAACCTTCTGCGGCGGGGCGGCTGGTGGGACGAGTCGACGGGTGGCCCCGGCGGGATCCGGCCTCGCGAAGGTCTGTTGCGTGAGATTCTGGACCGCTCTTCTGAGGCCACTTTTGCTGGGTTCGACGGCGGCAACACCCTGTACCTGGTACCCTTCTCGCACAACACTCTGCAGGATGGAGACAACGCCCACCTGCCCTGGTTGCAGGCCGCTCCCGACCCGGTTACTTCGGTGACTTGGCAGACTTGGGTTGAACTCAACGACACCACCGCCAATAGCTATGGAATCCGCGAGGGTGATATCGTTCGCATTGAGTCTTCGCAAGGTTCTATCAGGGCGGTCGCATACCCAACCCCGGCAACACCGCCCGGCGTGGTCTCCGTGCCCTTCGGGGGCGGACGGCGCCACGGTTCAGCATGGGCGACAGACCGCCCTGGAACCGAGAGTTCGAACGTGACGGAGATTCTTGAACCGACAAGGGTTGCCGGCCCGGAGACGTTGGCGTGGGCCGGAACCAAGGTCATTATCATCCGAACCGGCGAGAGCGTAAACATTTCCAAGCTCGAAGGCAATGCGCGAGCGGTGGAAATTGGTCTCAGCCCAGCAGAAGAAATCATCAAGACAATCGCTCCCGATGTCGGGTAGGGTTCACTCAGCATTCGATCAGGAACAGGCGCTTAGATGGTAACGAACCGAGTAGATCACAAATGGGGAATGGTTGTGGACCTGGACCGGTGCACCGGTTGTCAGGCCTGTGTCGTGGCCTGTCAGGCGGAGAACAACTTGCCCATAAACACCAAGGAATACTTCCAGCAGCGTCGCGCCTACGAATGGATCAGGATTGAACGGTACTGGGAAGGAGAGTTCCCCAACGTAAAGGCGCGTTTCATTCCCATAATGTGCCAGCACTGCGAGAATGCGCCCTGTGAGCCGGTCTGTCCGGTTTTCGCGACCTACCACAACGACGAGGGAATGAACGTCCAGGTTTACAACCGCTGCGTGGGAACGCGTTACTGTGCAAACAACTGCCCCTACCAGGTCCGTTTCTACAACTGGTGGGAACCCAAGTGGCCGGAGCGCCTGCGCAATCAGCTCAACCCGGACGTCACCGTCCGGAGCCGCGGCATCATGGAGCGCTGCTCCTTCTGCGTACAGCGGATCAGGCGCGGCGAGGTCATGGTGGAACGCAGGGGCGTGGAGCCGCTTACAGGCGAAAGAATCCCCGCTGGGGAAGAACGATACCTGAACTACCAGCGGATGAAGGACGGTAATTTCCTCCCGGCCTGCGCCCAGGCCTGTCCGACCAACGCTCTGATGTTCGGTGAGCAGAAGGACCCTACGGGGCCGGTGTACGAGTATTTCGAAAAGGCCAACGAGCAGTACGACAAGGTGCATCACGGCGAATACTTTGACGAATCGCAGACCCGGGTTTACCGCCTGTTGGAAGAAATGGGCACCAAGCCCAACGTGATATATCTGAAGCGAGTGGACCAGTATCCCATCGGCAGCGAAGCCCACTAGGGAGACCCGCCCAGGAATGGGCAGACAGGACTGGAGATAGCGTAGGATTACCTGTGATCCCTGCGGTTAGATGAAGAATGGCAGCCAGCGATAGCGAACATATCCACCACGGCGTAAGCCACGGCGAGGGCCACGGGGGAGTTTCGGGCGGGCATTACCCCGGAATGTGGGTTTTCCCCAATCCCAAAGTAATGACCCGCGAAATGGCGTCGAAGGTTTCTGCCATGCCAGGACCGTTGACGCTGGCCATGGTGCTTACCTTCGCATTGCTGGTTCTTGGAGTTGTTGGTTTTGTGGCCAGGGCAGCCGCCGACGGTTTTGACGACCGGGCTCCCTGGGGCTATTACATGGCCACCTTCTCCTATATTTTCATGATAACCAGCTCAGCTCCAGTGGCCGCGGTGGCCTTCCGGTTTACCAAGAGCCACTGGCGTCGGCCCCTCTCCCGGGTTTCCGAGCTGTTTGCGGTGGTTGGGATTTTCAACATCATCACATTCATCCCGATGATGATGATTCTGCCGCCTATCGCCAATCCTGACCTGTCCCACGGCGGAGCCCATGAACTGGAAGTCCGACGGACCATCTGGTTCGAGGTTCCGATCGGCGCCCCGCACGCTTGGGATCTTGCTGGCGTGGTAGGGCTCGCCGTTACGGCCCTGTTTATCCTGTGGCTCTCCGCGGTTCCCGATATGGCCGAAGCCAGGAACACGGCCACCGGGCTGCGCGGCTGGCTCTATCGTCGACTCGCCGGGCACTGGTACGGAACCAAGCGCCAGTGGAACGCACAGAAGGCAGGCTTGGCCATGCTGGGCGCCTTCTACTTTATGACCCTGATCTTCGTCCAATTCATCATCAGCTCCGATTACGCCCAGAGCATGATTCCGGGTTGGAAGGACTCAATCTTCCCGGTGTTCTACAGCCTGACCGGATTCCAGGTCGCCCTGGGCACCATCCTGATCATCCTGTACGTTATGCGGCGCTGGGGCGGCTACCACGAATACTACGGTAAGGCAGTCTTCTGGTCGGCCAGCAAGGTGCTGTTGGGGCTGACGCTGTTGTGGGCTTACCACCTGTTCGCGTTCTTCATCACGTACTGGTACGGTCGCCTGGTGGTGGAGCAGAACATAATCAAGTACCTGTACGGAGATTCCTACGGCTGGGTGTTCGCTGTCAACCTTGTTTTCAGCTTCGTCATCCCGTTCCTGCTCCTGCTGTGGAACCCGGTACGCCGGAGCGCGTGGGGTCCGCCTCTCGCCGGGCTTGCGGCTGCCGCCGGCGCGTTGATGTTCAGTGTCCGCATATTCGTGGGCGGAGCTAACTCAGGTAACATATACATCGCCTTCCTGGATCACGTGCCTCCGGCAGTGTATCCGGACATCTGGGACATCTTTATCATCATCGGTGGCATTGGCGGCGCGGCATTCACCTACCTGGTGGGCACCCGCATTCTGCCGGTGCTGTCGGTCTGGGAAGTCAAGGAAGGAGCCCTGTACCAGAGAATGTCCCGCTTTATCCGGGGCGAGTACCTCGTGCTGGCAAAACCCGAATAAGAGGAGAGAGAGGAGAGAAGTGAGAAGTCAGGGGGTCGGTTACTCTCGCCCCTCACTCCTCTTACCTCACGACTGAAAAGATGCAGGAAGGCAGGACACCAATACCCTACAGGCAGATCAACAGCGAATTGCTGGTCTCGATTCTGCGTTCGCCCAAGTGGTTTTCCATAGCTGTAATCATTCTCGGCCTCATAGTGCTGGGCGGATTCAGCGCGGCAGGTTACCTGGTGAACAAGGGGTTCGGTGTAACTGGCCTGAACCGGCCGGTGATGTGGGGATTCTTCATCACAAACTTCGTTTTCTGGATAGGAATCAGCCACGCCGGCGTGATGCTCTCGGCCATCCTGCGCTTGTCCAAGGCCGAATGGCGCCGCCCGGCCACCCGCGCCGCCGAGATTCTGACCGTCTTCTCCCTGATGACGGCTATGATGATGCCCCTGATACACACAGGCCGGCCCTGGCGCACTGTGTACTGGATCTACACCATACCCTTCATGCCATACGACTACGCCCGAGGCATCTGGCCCAATGTCCGCTCCCCCCTGGTTTGGGACCCCAGCGCGGTCTACACATACCTGACCTCCAGCATTCTGTTCGTGCTAGTGGCGCTGGTTCCTGACTTCGCTGTGTTGCGGGACCGCACCACGGGCATGAACCACCGTATTTACACGGTACTGGCCATGGGCTGGCGGGGTAACCCAAGGCAATGGAAGCTGCAGATTATCGCTGGCGTGTTGCTGTCGGCACTGATTCTGCCGGTGTTCGTCTCGGTGCATTCGATAGTGTCGTGGGACTTCGGTATGGCCGTGTCGGTGAAGACCTGGCATTCCACCATCTTCGCCCCCTACTTCGTGGTGGGCGCGGTACACTCCGGGGTTTCCGCCGTAGCCTTCGTGATGATTATCCTGCGGTACATCTACGGCTGGCAGAACTACATCCGCCACGAGCATATCGACGCCCTGGGGCGCCTGCTGATCGTGGTGGCAACGGGCTGGTTCTACTTCTTCGTGATGGAGATCTTGTTCGGCTTCTACGGAAGGGAGGCCGACGAGCTGGCGGTGCGCAACCTCCAGTTTGTGCAGAGCCCGTGGAACATCTGGATGATGATTTTCGTATTCACCACATACTTCCTGCCGGTGGGCCTCTGGTTGCCGCGGATGTTCCGGCGGAACCTGTGGATTATGTCGGCAGCCTGTATCTCGGTGAACATCGGGATGTGGCTGGAACGGTTCATCATCATCGTGCCGGGACTCCAGAACAAGCAGGTGTTTACCTTCAGCTGGTACACCGTCTATAAGCCCAGCCCGGTAGAGTGGGCCATTATCGGCGCGACCTTCGCCCTGGTTTCCCTGCTGATGATAATGATCGCTAGGGTATTGCCCCTGATACCTCTCTATGACATCAAGGAATATGAAATTCTGCGCACCGAGGTCAAAATTGGCCGGGTATCGGTCCCGGCCGTATACCGCGAGGACTGACCGGCTCAGGATTTATCAAATAGAAGGATACGCCGGATTTCGGGTCGGAATACTCAGAGTCCCGGCTATCCTGATTCACTCAAGGATTCACGTAAGAAGGAACTGCAATGGCTAAACGACCAATTCTGGGGTTGTTTGAGGACGCGAATTACGCGGCCGAAGCTGGGGACGCCCTGCAAGACGCGGGTGTGGCGCCCACCGATTATGACTTCCTTACAGACACTCCCTACCCCGAGGGTGCGTTTGGAGAGCGACACGAGGGGCACCGGCTGTATATATTCCCCCTTTGCGGAGCTCTGGTTGGGCTGACCATTGGTGTCCTGTTGACTTCGATGACCCAGATGGCTTATCCGCTGGAGCAAGCCGGAAAGCCCATTCTGTCCCTTCCGCCTATGGCCGTAGTAACCTACGAGAGTACTATGCTGACGGCCATAATTTTCACCATAATAGGCATCATCTTCGAATCCCGATTGCCCAATTTCAAGCAAGGTCTCTACGATACCCGCATCACTGAGGGGTACATCGGTGTGCTGGCCAACGTGGAGGAAGAACAACTGACCCAGGTGTCCACCCTGTTCACGCAGGCGGGCGCCATCGACGTGGTACGCGAGAGTTAGAGGTCGGCATCCAAATGTTCAGCCGGTTCAAAAATAGTCCAGGCCGACCGGAAAACTCGGCAGGCCATGTCCTGCGGCGTGGTTTCCTGTCTTCGGGAAAAACACCTGGAGCCAGGACATTCCCATTCCGCTTGCTGGTTGCGGGGATGGCTTTGGTTGCTGCCCTTGCCCTCGTGGGGTGTACCTCCGGCACCTACCCGGTAGACATTTTCTACGAGCAGCACTACCAGCAGTCCTACAAGTCCCATGAGCCGCCACGGCTGTCGAGCGTTGCAGGAGCAGTAGCCTATTACCCCGCTCCTCCCAATACGACAGACGACTCACCGGCCCACGTCTACGAGGTTAACTGCCAGATGTGCCACGGCACAGACGGCAAGGACAGCGGCCAAGTTCTGCAGCGTATGACGATGAGCCCTGCGGACGGCGGATATGGCTACCAGTTCAATATCTTTGATCCCGAAACCAATGAACCCAGGCCGCCGGACCTGACTGTTCTAGAACCGAACATCATCGAAGGCTACTTGAGGAGTTCCGTAAGGCCCTTCGGTCCCAACTCAGTGATGCCACCCTTCGGTAAGCTGCTGAGCGAGGCCGAACGCCAGGCCGTTATCCAGTACGTCATTTCCCTCCCCTAGATAACTTCGCTTGCCAGACAACCCTTGGCGCACCCACGGGCGCGGAGAATTCTTGGTCGCCAGCAAGAATAGATATCCGTGGTCGTTGTGCGCCCTTTTATTGTCCCTGGCCCTGTTCGTCGGCCTGGCCCATGTTGCTTACGCCCAGGGAGCAGACGAAGCACTAGAACGGAAGGCCCAGGCCATCGACAAGATGATCATGTGCCCCGTATGCCCAGCTGAAACCATCGATCAGGCCCAGGTGGAAATCTCGTTCCAGATGCGCGCCGTAATAAGGGAGATGCTCGCAGAGGGCAGGACCCGAGACGAAGTCCTGGACTACTTCGTTGACCGCTACGGGGCCGATATACTGGCGGCTCCACCCAAGTCCGGTACCAATCTCGTGGCTTGGATACTCCCGATTGTTGGCGTCCTGGCGGGACTGGTGGGCGTATTCCTGGTAATCCGTTCCATGACCGGCTCGCAGCGCACGGCGGCAGTTCCTGCGACCACTACAACAAACACGAATCGGCAAACTGTCCCACCTCAGGAGGACCCAGATATGGCGCCATACCTGGAGATTGCCGACCGAATCGTGACCACACGGCGCAGTGCCTCAAACCAGGGAGTCACCCCCCTTGCTGCAACTGATGGCCCTGCCCCGCCGGAAAATCAGATAACCACAAGCGAGACTTCGCCACAGAGGGGAGAGACTCATGGGTGACCTGGGGGCGATTAGCCTCTGGATCGCGCTGGCGCTGGCTGCCTATTCCTCCATCGGATCGGTGGCAGGAAAACTGCGCGGTTCGGTGGCGCTGGTGGACAGCGCGCAGGCGGCGATGTATGCCGCCGTGGTGGCCCTGGTGGTCTCCACGCTCAGCCTGGTTGTGGCCTTCATCGGGCGCGACTTCGAAATCGCCTATGTGGCCCGGCACAGCGACCTCGCCATGCCCGACCGGTTTACATGGGTCGCGTTCTATGCCGGAAACGAAGGCTCGTTGCTGTACATCGCAATGGTGCTTTCAGCGATGGCGGCCATTGCAGTCTGGAGGGCCCCGGAAAAGGTGCGGGATGCCCTTCCGTACACGACCGCCGTCCTTATGTTGGTGCTGACTTTCTTCCTGGCCGTAACGGCCGTAATGGCCAATCCTTTCGAAAAACTGCCTTTCGTCCCGGTCGACGGCGAAGGTATCAACCCGCTGCTGACCCACTTCGGTATGTTCTTCCACCCGCCGGCACTGATGGCTGGACTGGTGGGGATCACCATCCCGTTCGCGTTCGCACTGGGGTCCCTGCTGGCCCGAAAGACCGGGGACGAATGGGTCGACGCGGGGCGCGTCTGGGGCATAATCACGTGGGCTCTGCTGGCCTCGGGGCTGCTGCTGGGCTCCTGGTGGGCCTATACAATCCTGGGCTGGGGCGGATTCTGGTTCTGGGACCCGGTGGAAAACGCTGCATTCATGCCATGGCTGGCATTGACGGCCTTCATTCACTCCATAATGGTGCAGAAGCGGCGGGGCATGTTCCGCATGTGGAACATCGCACTGGTCAACGTTGCCTTCGGCCTTGCTCTTTACGGGATGTTCATGAACCGGGGAGGCTCGGTCCCATCAGTGCATTCCTTCGGAGCCTCCAGCCTGGGCTGGGTATTCCTGTTGTTCCTGGCCATCGGCGTGATTGTTCCTTTCGTGATCTTCTTTTGGCGCTATCCCCTGTTGAAAAGCGCGCAAAACCTGGACTCAATGCTTTCCCGCGAGGCGGCGTTCCTGGTCAACAATCTCCTGCTGCTGGCCATAGCCTTCGTGACCTTGTGGGGAACGGTGTACCCGCTCATTTCGCGGCTGACCAGCGGAGAGGAAATCACAGTGGCTCGCCCGTTTTACGACCAGGTCAACGGACCGCTCATGCTGGGTCTGATTTTTCTGATGGGCATCGGGCCGATGCTGCCCTGGCGACGGGCCAACTGGGGGAGCGTCCGGCGGGCGCTGGTCATTCCGGCATCGGTCGGCGTTCTGGCTCTTGTTGTTCTGCTGGCGGTGGGCCTGCGCCAGGAATACGCCCTGGCAGGATTTGGCCTGGCCGCATTTGTGGCAACAGGAATCTTGATGGAATGGGTCCGGGGCGCCCGCGCCCGGGTCAGGGCTTTGTCCTCCGGCAAACGCGGGATAGTCGCCTCGGCTCAAGACTACGCTTCGGCATTTGTTCATCTCATCTGGGCCAATCGCCCCCGCTACGGCGGATACATCGTTCATCTTTCGGTGCTCATGGTCGCGCTCGGGATCGTCGGCACCTCATTCTTCAGTTCCCAAACGGATGTGGTACTGTCTCCCGGGGAAAGGGCCACCATCGAAAACTACGAGATCAGGTATCTGGGCACCACGGCGGTGCCCTTCGGGAACCGCACCGAGTTCATATCCTCCGTCGAGGTGTACCGGGACGGCGATCTCCTTGACACAATCAGTCCCAACCGCGCCTTTTATCCCAGTTTCAACATGGCCTCCACTCGCGCTGCCATTCGCTCCTCGCCCGTCGAGGACTTCTACGTAGTTCCCAGCGAGAACCTGCCGGACGGCGACGTGGGATTCCGCCTGCTGGTCAACCCACTGATCTGGTGGATGTGGGTGGCCGGGCCGGTGATGATTCTGGGAACCATTATCGCCCTGTGGCCCGAACCATCGCGCGTTGCCGCTCCTCTTCCCGCCCGGGCCCGGGCCGCCGTTCCCCTTCGACCATGACAGTAGACCAGCTCGAAACGCGAACAGCCAACTGAAGCTGTTAGACTGGTTGCATGGATGTGCAGACTGTATTCGCCATTCTTGTGGGCGGTGCCTTGGCCTGCTTCAGCCTGGTGATGGTCGGCTACTCGTTTTTCCGGGGCACCGAACCCCGGATTGGGGATGCGTACCCTGTATCTCTGCCGGAGGAAGACGGGGTGGGCATGGACGCCACTATTGATTCCATCGACACCCTGGAGCTGGAATACCAGTTGGGCAACGTCCCAGAAGAGCAGTACCACCAGCAACTGCAGTCGTACCGGCTCCAATTGGCCATTGCGGTGAGGGAGCAACTGGAGCGAGGAGATTCGTCCCCTGAACTGGCACTGGAACAGGAGGTCCTCAGGGTCCGTGCGGAGGGCGGTGGCAGATGGCAGTCGTGCCCTCAGTGCGACGCTCCCCTGCCGGTATTGTCAGAGGTGGATTCCCCATTTCCCAACTGCCCGCACTGCAACGCTGTTCTGCCAGTGAGGAACGCTGCATCCGCCCAGGACGCCGCAGCCCCCGGATTCCAGACACAGGGCCAGTGATGCGCTCCCAGCACTCGTTTTCAGGACATCGCAGGCAACCAATGGGTCGCCTGATGCTGGCAATCATGGTCATTGGCATGATGGGAGCAGCCCTGTTGGCGGTCCCGCCTTACCTCCCGGCCCAGGAAGCCCTGACCGTTCACGGCAGGGTGGTGAATGGCACCGCCGGAGCCGATACTCCTGGCGATCTTCCCGTCCTGATGCTAATTACCGGACAGGACGGAGCGATCTCAGGCACCGGACAAACGCAGGCCAACCCTGATGGCGGTTTCACGCTCGAAGATGTAATGCTGGTAGCGGGCGGCGGATATACCATCAGCGTGGACTACGGTGGAGTGTTCTACAGTGAGGCCCTGCTACCCGATCAACTGACAGACGAAGTTCAGATAACAGTTTACGAAGCAACGGAAGACGCCAGCATAATGGTAGTCGACCGGCAGGTCATGGTCATCTCCGACTTCGACGTGGCACAGCGCTCTGCCACTGCGACCGAGTTCGTACGATTCACCAATCCCACCGACACGACCCTCCGCGCCAACCTGGAAACTGCCCGACCGGGAATGTTCAGCTTCATGCGGTTTGCCCTGCCGCCGGACGCCGCCGACATTACCGTGCAGTCCAACCTCAGGGGAGGTGACGTAATCTCGGTAGGTTCCGGGTTTGCCCTGACTGCGGCGGTGCCTCCCGGACAGCACAGCGTGGACTTCGCTTACACCTTTCCCTACGAGGGAGGAAACCTGGATTTCCGGAACAGCCTTCCCCAGGGAGCCGGGATATTCCAGGTTCTCGTACCGGAACGCTTTGCCGACGTGGAGATCGGAGGCTTGGCGCCACGGCCGCCCGTGGGTATAGGAGAAGAAGTCTACCGTGCCTGGGAGGGACGCGACATTCCTCCTGGACCCGGGGTACAACTGCGCTTTGATGGCCTGCCTCAGCCCGGCATCCTGGCACAGGTCGGGAACACGCTTACTGGAAGCAATTTCTGGATAACGGCCATTCCTGCGGCGATGGGGGTTGTTCTGCTGGCCTTCCTGTTGCTGGGAGTGTCCCGCCGCTACCGCCCCGCAATGGCGGAAGGAGGGGCTGCGTTGGCCGATTTTGACCATGCTCCGGATGCAACGCAGAGGGCCGAACTGATCGCTGGTCTGGCCGCGCTGGACGACCACTACCAGATGGGCCGCCTGGAGCAGAACGACTACATCCAGAGACGGGCGGTTCTGGTGGACCGCGCCCTTGGAAACGGTCCGGAGCACGAGGACTGATGGCAGGGCCCTTGAACGATCATGTCGGAGGGGCAGTCGAGGAACAGCCGGAGTCATCCCGCAGGGGGAGGCTGCCCTTCGGGCGCCGCTCACTTGTGATTGTAGGCGTTGCCGTTCCGGTGCTGGCTTTTCTGGCAATCCTGGCCTGGGCGTCGGCCACCTCTGGCCCGGCGCGGGGGGGCCTTGCTGTCAACAACAGTACCACGGAACTGAACGTTAATGGGGGTGCAGCCCCTGAGTTCTCACTCACGCTGATAAGCGGAGGAGAGATCAGCATCGAGCAACTGCGGGGCCACGTGGTCATGCTGGATTTCTGGGCTTCGTGGTGCCCACCCTGCCGTGAGGAGGCGCCGGCCCTGGCACAGGTCTACGCGGAATTCCACGACCGCGGTGTCGAGTTCATCGGCGTAAACCTGTGGGACAATGCAGGCGACGCCGAGGTATTTCTGCTGCAACAGGGCCACGAGTACCCCAACGGAATCGACGAAGGGGGTAAAATTGCCATCAGCTATGGCGTCAGGGGTATCCCGGAAAAGTTCTTCATCGATAAGGAAGGCAGGATAGTCCGAAAATTCTCCGGGCCTCTGAATGCCGACCGGCTCCGCCTGATACTCGAATCCATGCTGGCAAGCTGAACGCCGCAACCGATCGGGATCAGGACTTTCTCCACCTGGGAACGCGAAAACCGAAATGATTGAGCAGCAGAGAACGAGAGCGATGCTGGCCATGGACTGGGGTGGCACCTGGTGCCGGGTCGCCCTGGTCGACCAGCAGGGCGAAATTCTGTGGCAGGCTCGCCGCCCCAACCCCCGCAGCGGAAACACCGCCCAGTACCTGGCGCTGGCCGATACCCTGCTGGCTGAGGCCTTTGCACTTGAGGACCTTCTGGCCGAAGGCGTCGGCATCGCGGTCGCGGGACCGGTGGACCCCGAGAGCGGCGTCCTGTACCAGCCCCCGAACCTGATGGCCCTGGACGGCGTTTCCCTGAAGAATTTATGGAGGGAACGATACGGCCTGCCCGTAGTTCTCGGCAACGACGCCAACCTGGCAGCCATCGGCGAGTTCCACTTCGGCGCAGGCCGGGACGCCGCGCAGGCCGGGCGTCCTCACCGGAGCCTGTTCTACGTGACCGTGAGCACCGGCATAGGCGGCGGGGTCGTAGAGCGCGGTTCGCTGCTGCTCGGAGCCAACGGTCTTACTGCCGAAGTCGGCCACACCACCGTCGACACCTCCTCCGCTGCTCCTCGCTGCCAGTGCGGAAAGGCTGGATGCCTGGAAGCCATATCCTCAGGCACCGCCATCGCCAACTACGCCCGCTCTGCCCTGGCCGAGGGTCGGCACCCGGAATCAGCCCTCGCGGCCCTGGCGCCGAACGACCTCACCGCAAGAGCAGTCGTGGCAGCGGCCGTGCAGGGGGACGTGTTCGCCAACGCTGTCATTGCCCGCGCCGTGGACGGCCTGGCCGTCGGACTCGCCAACGTGGTCCATCTTTTCAACCCCGACCTTGTCATCCTGGGCGGTGGCGTTTCAGAGGGGCTCAGTCAGCTGAACCTGCTTCCCCGGATCAAGCAGGGTATACACGACCGGCTGATGAGCGAGCTGCACAAGGTGTTCGACCTTGTGCCCTCGGTTCTCGGCGACAATTCCGGCCTGCTCGGCGCCGCAGCGGCGGCGTGGGAGCTGGCGGAAAGCCCCTAAACGATATAGCGGCCGCCCATTACGTTGACACTATTGCCCGTGATGTAGCCGGACTCATCGCTGGCGAAAAACAGGCAGGCATTGGCGACGTCCTGTACCGTGGCCTGGCGTTTCATGGGCAGATCCTGCAGGTGTCCTGTCGAGCCGCGAGAGGCCTCGGCCAGGAACTCCGGGTACCATTCGGGGTGCTCCCTGCTGGTATCGGTGGACCCGGGATTGACCATGTTAGCGCGAACATTGTGGGGAGCGCATTCAGCAGCGATGGCCCGAATCAACCCCAGCAGGCCGGTCTTGGCCGCCGTGACGGTGGTGGTGTTGGGGCGGCCGGTAATGGATGACTGCCCGCCCAGCGCGACGATGCTGCCGCTGCCCCTCTCCTGCATTCCTGGCAGCACGGCCTTGCACAGGTAGAAGGCCGAATTGAGGTTGGTGTTCATCACGTTCAGCCACTCGTCGTCCGACACTTCGGTGATCGGCTTGTGAGGACGTATGGCGACGTTGGATACCAATACATCTATTTTGCCCAGCTCGGACGTTCCGTCCGCAACCATCTTCCGCACTGCGGCGGAGTCGCCAACGTCGCAGACAGCCGTCATCGCACGGACGCCCAGCTCGCGGCACCGGGCCGAAACCTCGTCCAGTTCCTTGACGCTCTGGCGGGTGTTCAATACCAGGTCCGCACCCTCGCGGGCAAAGGTCAGCGCAATCTCCCTGCCAATGTTGCGGCTGGCGCCGGTGATCAGCGCCGTCTTTCCTTCCAGTCGCATGTGAACTTCCCTTGAATTAGAATACTCCCCGGGGCCGGTACTCCAGTCCCGTTTCTGCAGGCCAGCATATCACAGGAACTCTTACACGATTAAAGGAGGCGCATCCATGAAGTGGTGCAGATATACGGCCAACGGATCCACTTCCTATGGCATCATTGAGGGCGATACGGTACACGAGGTTTCTGGCGATCCATTCGGCAAACACTCAAAGACCGGCGCGTCACACAGCCTCAACTCGGTTCAGCTTGAGGTCCCGGTCATCCCGCCAACGTTCTACGCTGCTGGCATCAATTACCCGGAACACGTCACCTGGGCGGCCCACATGAGGGGACAGGAACCCGATCTGCCCAAGAAAGCCGACGTGGGCTATCGCGCCAACAACGCGCTGGTCCCCCACGGCCACGACATCATCGTCCCCGCCGATGCCACCGAGCAGTTGCAATACGAGGGCGAGCTGGTGGTAGTCATCGGCAAGGCCTGGAGTCCCGATGGCGTCGGGATCAGCGAGACCGACGCGCTGGACTACGTGTTCGGCTACACCATCGGCAACGACGTGAGCGAACGCACCTGGCAGCGCGGCGACCGCACGATGTGGAGGGCCAAGAACACCGACACCTTCAAGCCCATGGGCCCGTGGATCGTCACCGACCTCAACCCCGACGACCTCCACGTCACCATCCGCGTCAACGACAACGTGGTCGGCGAGTACGAAGTTGCCGCCGCCCTCTTCGGCGTGCGCACCTACATCAGCGAAATGAGCAAGTACCTCACGCTGGTACCCGGCGACGTCCTGTGGATGGGCACCGAGGGCGCAACGGAGAACATGAAGGACGGGGACGTCTGCGATATCGAAATCAGTGATATAGGCACCCTGAGCAACCGGGTGAACTGGCAGAAGTAGGCAAAGCCCCCGCAGCAACTAAGCAGACCGGGCCACGGCAATATGGGGCGACCCCCCGTACAGTAGCGTGGCCCGAATTGCATCTGCGGTCAGTATTTATGCATTGGGATCGAAACCAGTTTCGGCGGCCCACGCCTGGAGGCCACGACGGAACGCCAGGCCACCCATTGGCATGGCTACGCACTGCAGGGCCTCCAGAATCTCCATGGGCGTCGCGCCCTCACGCAGGGCGACGCGCACGTGGGCACCAATCTGGTCCACGTCGGCCCGGAGGGCAGCCTCCACGGCCACTTGCAGCAGTTCCTTGGTCTTGCGATCCAGGGTGCGTTCGCCGGTGTAGGTTGCCTCGATAAAGGCGTTGTATTTCTCCACCCACGCCGGGTCGGCAGCGGCCATTATTCCGTGCATCTCCAGAGTGTATCCCCTGCTTTCAGCGATACCAGCCAGCACTTCCTGTCGATCATCTGCGGCCATTTTTTCTCCTGCTTTGATTATTTGCTTCAGATTTGGGTCTATGGGTGGGTTGGGAATTGGGCCTTACCCCTACGCTCCTACTCAAGGGAGAGGGAACATCCTGCAGGGGCGTCTATGCAGGGACACTGCTGGCGCCTAAAGTTCATAATGTCGGCGCGCGGCGGCCTGCCTCGGGTTGTTCTGCTGGAACAGGTCTGGGTTTGCCCCGCGGGCCACTGCCAGGTAGTAGGTGAAAAGCTGGAGGGGCAGCACGTACACCAGTGGGCTCCAGAATTCCGGTGCCACCGGCAGCGTGAACCGCTCGGTGCAAAGATCGGACAGCAAAGTGTCGCCCTCCTGCACCAGGCCCCATACCGGCGCCCCCACGGCCGCAGCCGCGCGCGCCACGTTCATTGCCCGCTCATATCCGGGCCCCGGCGGCGCCACCAGGGTCAAGAGGCATCTCTGATCAACCGAGCAGAATGGCCCGTGCAGGAGCTGCTCAATTTGCAGGCCTTCACTGTCACAGGTGCTGGTCTCCTTTATCTTCAGGGCAACTTCGTACGCTGAGGCCGTGTTGGGCCCCCACCCCGCGCAGATGAAGCGCTCCCGGCTCTGAAAGCGCCTGGCCGCACGCTGCAGCTCCGTCAACCGGGCTGTCACCTGGCTCACAGCCGCGGGTATCTCATCCAGACGGGCCCGCAGCTGGGCCACGTCGCTACTATCGTCCGTCCAGTTACCCAGGGCCGATGCCAGCATACCCAATACCATCAGCCCCGAGGTGTAGCTGATGGTAAAGGCGGCCGAACGTTCCTGCGCCACAGTCTGCAACTGCACGTCCGCTGCCGTAATTCGCGGGCCCGGGTCTGTGGAAGTGATGGCGATGGTATAGGCGCCACTGCTCTTTGCCATTTCTAGGGCAAGGTAGGAATAGGTCTTTGTCCCACGGTGGCTGATTACGATGACTGCATCGTCGGAGCTCATTGCCGGCGGATAGGCGCAGAATTCGAATGAATGAAGAACGTCGACAATTGGTCCAGCGCCGGCGAATTTCTTGAACCAGTGACCTGCAACCAGTGCAGCATGCCAGGACGTTCCGATGCCGACTATGAAAATTCGTCGCCTCTTCGCCAGCTCGGCGGCCACCGGCTGGACCGAATTGGAGTGCTTTGTCAGCATCTCCTCCATGGCCTCGGGCTGGCGCATGATGGCGTCATACATCAGGTAAGGATGCCCCTGTCGCACTTCCTGCTGCGTCATATCTCCACCCCCGTAAATTGCACAGTCTGCGTTGAAGAGGGTTTGGGTGATCGCGTCTTTGCGCCTGCTGTTAAAGCAGAGATTTTAGCCTAAAATTCTCCTTTGACCAGTCCCTCCAAGATCTCCCCGGCAATCACCTCGTGGCTGAGTCAGCCGGCCCCGGCCCCTCACGGCCGTGATAGCAGGTCATCTAGGTGGGAAAGCATGGGTTTAGGCAGGGCATGTTAAAATCCCGCAGAACCCCGAGGAGGATGCGGCGATGACCGAGTTTTCACCCCAGCATTTTGAGCGCATGGATGAGGAGGACGACCGACTCTTCTACCTTCAGCCCCGAAAGGTGGTGCACATCGACGACGGGGCCATAGCAGCCGCTAGTCGACTATTTCGGGAAATGGTTCCGGCAGATTCCGTAGTCCTTGACCTGATGAGCAGCTGGCGCTCTCACTGGCCGGAGGGACACCCAAAGGCACGCATGGTGGGGCTGGGAATGAACCGCGCGGAGATGGAGGACAATCCCGACCTCGACGAGATCGTGGTCTACGACGTAAACGGAAATGTGGAGCTACCTTTCGAGGACGAGACTTTTGACGCTGTACTCATCACCGTTTCGGCGCAGTACCTGGTCCATCCGGTGGACACATTCCGGGAAGTCAGCCGCATTCTGAGGCCCTCAGGGGTGTTCATCGTCAGCTTCTCCAACCGGATGTTCGCCACCAAGGCGGTCTATATCTGGCGGGCCTCTTCAGACCGGGGCCGGGTCGATCTGGTCGGGACCTACATGGAGGAGGCGGGTGACTTTGTTGACATCCAGGGCCTCTTCCTGAACCCCGACAGCAGCCCGCCCGGGGACCCCATGTTCGCGGTGGTCAGCCGGAAAGCGGCGGCCGGTTCGGATTCTCCCACTCTCCAGCAACCTTCCTGACCATCCGGAAGCCGGCACCTCCGCTGGTCTTAAAGAGCGCGATGGCGATAACACTGCCTATCGCCTCGGGGGAGGTATTGCGGCCAGAACCAGAATGGCCCCAAAACCTATAGCCGTGCCAAAAATGACGAAAGGTACAAGGTAACCGCCGCTGGCGTCGAACATGAACCCCGACACCACCGGTCCGATGGCCTGGCCACCGATCTGTGCCGGAAGCGTCAATCCCCGAATGGCCCCGAGATTGACGCGCCCGTAGTAGTCGGCCCAGGCCAGCCGCAGCAGGGTGTGCAACCCCCCTACTCCGGAACCGAATAGAAAACCGAAGAGAATCCCCCAACCCAATTGATGGCTGAACCCGATTCCGAATACGCCGCCCGCCACCCACGTCGCAGAAATGGCCAGCATCAGTCGCACTGGCATTCGCCGTCCCACAGCAGACCAGACCATGCCGCCCGGGATCTGTCCCAAGGCAAACGAGGTGGCTACCAGGGCAGCCTGTCCGTGGGAAACACCGGCGTCTACATAGTGGGCCGTCTGGTGCAGGCTCACTCCTGCCTGCGCCATAAAGCCCACCATTGAAAAGAAGGCAAGAATCCAGAACGCAGGAGTCCGCAACGCCTCCCGCACGGTATAGTCCGTGTCACGCCAGAGAACCGATGCCCTCTCAGCCGCAGAGGGACCCGGGCTGGCAGTTTCTATGGTCTCGGACTTCTCGCCGGCCGGGTCGGCTGCAAGGCCCATGTCCTCGGGCCGGCGAGCCATCAGCAGCAGTGGCGGGAGTACGCCGGTGGAGACCGTGATGATACCCAGCGAAATCCAGGCGGTCCGCCAACCCCACCCGTCTATGAGGAAGGCGGCCCACAGGGGCAGCAGACCCAGCCCCACGCCCTGGGTCGCGCCGAACAGCGCCAGGGCCATGGGGCGCCTGCGGGTGAACCAGTTGCTGATGGCGGTTGTGGTCCCCAGTTCCAGCGGGCTGGAGAATACCGCACGGCCCGGCACGTAGATGGCGTAGAACGACCAGGCTGAGGACACCACCGCCAGAAGCAGGGCGCAGACCCCCACAACCGCCGAGCACCCAGCGAGGATAACCCCCGAGCCATAACGGTCGATCAGTTTGCCGGCGAAGGGCGACATTACCAGCCCGCACACGGCACCCAGGCTGACCGCCCCGGAAAAGAACCCGCGCGACCAGCCGAACTCTTCCGTCATTGGGATTACAAAGACCGACAGCACCGCAACGGAGGCCACCGGTCTGGCCCCGAAGCTAGGCAGGTTGGCGATACCGAAAACCACCCATCCGTAATATATGGGCAGTTTTCTCGCCAGCCGGGCCCTGGCGCTGGTTCCTATGGCCATAAACCCTCGCTGTCCTCCCCTGACTGGAATCCGGAGTAGTTTAACACCGCGCTTCCGGTGGCACTCCCGGCCCGGCCGCAGGGTGAGTGGGTACGACGGCTGAAGTGTCGCATCTGGCTGAACCGGAATTCCCACATTCGCGGGAGTGACGTTCCTTTCCCAAACGCACAGGACTTGACGATTAGGCTGATACGGCCGGGGAGACAGGGAAAAGGTTGGCATCTGGCGTTTGATTTTCCCGGCGCCCTCAGAGGCATTTGCCAGAACCATCCGGCCTGGCAGGCATCAGTCTGGCATTCGCGGGTGCTATACTTACGCGAAAAGCTTTTCAGGCGTGGAAATGGCCCGCACGATCCGTCTGGCGCTGGCACAAATCAACCTCACGGTCGGAGACCTACCCGGCAACACCGCACGGATGCTGGAATACCTGCAGCAGGCCCGTGAGGCCGGAGCCGACCTGATCGCCTTCCCCGAACTCGCCACCACCGGATACCCCCCCGAGGACCTGCTCTTCAAGAAGTCTTTCATCGACGCCAACGTCTCGGCCATGGAAGAGGTTGTGACGGCGTCAAGGGGCATTGCCGTTGTCCTGGGGTACGTACAGCCCCGCGAGTCCGGAATTGCCAATTCGGCAGCCGTCGGCTTCGACGGCCGGTTGATAGACACCTACGACAAGATTTTCCTGCCCAACTACGGCGTCTTCGACGAGGAGCGGTATTTCGTAAAGGGCGAGACCTGTCCGGTCTACGAAATCCACGGCGTACAGGTGGGCGTCAATGTCTGCGAGGACATCTGGTACGAGGTGGGACCGTCGTCGGTGCAGCGGCGGGCGGGGGCGGAGCTGATAGTCAACATCAACGCCTCGCCCTACCACGCGGGCAAGGGCGCCTACCGCCGCGACAGTATCGTGGGCAGCCGTGCGACTGAAAACGGCCTGTTTGTGGCCTACCTGAACACCGTAGGGGGACAGGACGAACTGGTTTTCGACGGCAACAGCATGGTCTGCGATCCCTGGGGGCAGGTAATAGCCCGCGGCCCCGCCTTCCGGGAAGCGCTGATCCTTGCCGACATCAACATAGACCGAGTCCCTCCACACCCTGGGGCAGGACATGCAACCGAGTCCAGCGCGGCCCTGGAGGCCGTGGGATCTCCCAGGCTGATGCGCATTCCCAGCCTGACACAGTCGTGTTCCAAAAATCGTGAGTTGCCGCCCCCCACACCGATTTGCCCTGAATCCGACGAGATTGAGGAGATCTACCGGGCCCTGGTGATGGGGACGCGGGACTACCTGACCAAGACCGGGTTCAGCAAGGCCATCATCGGTCTGTCCGGCGGCATTGATTCGGCCTTGACCGCAGTGGTCGCCGCAGATGCCCTTGGTCCGGAGAACGTGCTTGGCATCACCATGCCGTCGCGTTATTCCTCATCCGGCAGCATCGACGATTCGGCGGTACTGGCTCGCAACCTCGGCATCGAGTTCTGGGAGATTCCAATTGAGCCGGCCCATACCGCTTTCACAGACATGCTGGCGGAGCGGTTCCTCGGCACCAGGCCCAATGTTGCCGAGGAAAACGTGCAGGCCCGGATCCGTGGCAACGTGCTGATGACCGTGTCCAACAAGTTCGGCTGGATTGTGCTCACCACCGGCAACAAGTCGGAAATGGCCATGGGGTACGCCACGCTGTACGGCGACATGGCGGGCGGATTCGCGGTGCTTAAGGACGTGCACAAGATGACGGTCTACGCCCTGAGCCGCTGGCGCAACGAGCACGGACACCTGTTCGGCGGAAGTGACGACGTCATACCCACTGCCATCATCGACAAGCCTCCCAGCGCCGAGCTGCGCGAAGACCAGTTGGACGAGGACAGCCTGCCCCCCTACGAAATCCTGGATCCCGTGATTCAGGCCTACGTCGAGGACGACTGCAGCTACGCCGAGATGGTGGACATGGGCTTCGACTCTGCCGTGGTGCGCCAGGTCATCACCGCCGTCGACCGCAACGAGTACAAGCGCCGCCAGGCCCCTCCCGGCGTCAAGATCACTCCCCGCGCCTTCGGCCGCGACCGCCGGCTGCCCATCGTAAACCACTACCGCCAGGTGTGAACCTGATCCCTCAGCGGGCGGAAGCTTGCGGCTCCAGACTCCCACCTCGCAACGAAGACAACGAACCCCTTCTGCCTCATCGCCAATCATGAACTTTTCGATCGTGGTTCCAGCCTACAACGAGGAGGCCCACTATCCGTCAACGCTGGAATCGATAGTGGCGGCAGCTGAAACACTTCGTTCAATCTCCGGCGCCTGCGTCGAAATCCTGGTGGTTTACAACAACAAGGACAACGAGATGGCCTGGATTGGCGAGGATGTGGATTTCTACTGGGCACTGAAGAGGTTGGCCAAGAGGGAAAAAGGCAGCGTTCGATTGATTCGGAACCCCGGGTGCAGGCGTCCTCCCGGCGGTTTGACCAATGGTCGGTATGGAAGACCCTGATCTGGACCAATCCTTTCTTCATCGCGCTGCTCAGAAGGAGGAAATGGGCCTGGGGCGGTTGGTATTCCCACCCTGTCAGGTAGCCGTCAGTCGCCCGGCTGGGGGGCTGGCTGCTCCTGGCGGGGCGCGGTCTTGGGCTTGCCCTGCAGGAACGAAACGGTCATCGAGGCGATGACCAACGCGATCAGCACGTAGAAAGCGTAGCGCATCCCGACGGTGAAAGCGCCCCGCACTCCCTCCACGGAGCTGGTGCGAACCGCCTCCAGGCTTGGCTCGAATCCCAGCGAACCCATAGTCACCGTCACGATTGTGGTGGCAATGGCCAGGCTGATCACGTTGGCCGAGTTTCGCACCAGGTTGAGGAACCCCGAAACCACGCCGTAGCTTTCCCGCCCCACTGCGCTCAGTACAGAACTGGAGTTGGCTGAATAAAATGTTCCCATGCCGCCGCTGACCAGTATCAGGCCGGGAACAACCTCCCAGAGGGAAGATGTATCGGTAATACGGCTGAGTATCGCCAACCCGATCGTCGAGCACAACATGCCGCCGACGGTAAACCAGCGCCACCCGAACTTATCGGACAGTGTGCCGCTGACTGACCCCATTATGGCCATGACCAGCGCCCCGGGCATCACCACCAGCCCCGCGATCTTCGGGCTGTATCCCAACACATTCTGGATATAGAAGGGCATCAGGAACAGCACTGAAGACTGGCCCAAGAAAGTGAGGAAGCCGGCCGATATCCCGAAGGAAAATACGCGGTCGCGGAAGAATCGCAAGTTGAACATGGGAGCGTCGGTCCGCAGCTCCCACCAGATGAATGCCACGAACATGCCGACCGACAGCACAAAAGCTGCGAGAATAGGGGCAGCCATCCAACCCAAGTTGACAGCCAGGGTGAGTCCCAGCAACAGGGCCACCAGCACGCCGGTGGAGAGGAGGGCGCCTGTCCAGTCGAATCTGCTGCCCCTGGAGGCCCGTTCCGACTCCCAGTGGCGGAGCACGAACATCGTGGCGACCACACCGACCAGCCCAAGCGGAATGGTGATGAAGAAGACTGCCCGCCAGTGAATAAAGTCTACGACGGTCCCGCCGATTGCCGGTCCGACCACGGCTCCGACACCGACGGTGGTCATGAGCAGGCCAATGGCCCGGCCGCGCTCGTGGGAGGGGAACACCGAGGTCATGATGGCCATGCCGGTGCCCTGCGTCATGGCAGCACCAACGCCCTGGAAGAGGCGCGCCAGCAACAGGGTCGCAATATTGGGAGCCAGCCCGGCAGCCGCGGCGCCAACCATGAGGACGAGGCTACCAAGAATGTACACCCGTTTCTGGCCCAACATGTCGGCCAGGCGGCCCATGGGCAGCAGCAGTGCGCTGATAGTCAGGGCGTAACCGATGACCACCCACTGAACACTGGGCAATTCGATTTGGAGCTCTTCGGCTATGGAGGGGAGCGCAACTATGACGCTGCCATGGTCGACGACCGAGGCAAACAACCCGATCGCCAACGCTCCGAATACAACGTACTTGTTGCTGCCGACCTGGTTCACGGCATGCAGGGCATTAAACTGCCCACTCCTTGGCTGTGGGAGGAGACACGGGGCTCACCCCATCATTCCGAATACACATCGAAGTATTATACTCTTATCCGGTAAAAGAACGATGCGGGCGGCAGTATCACCATTCGTGATATTTTTCCGACCGTCAGGAGGCAAGAGTATGGCCAGAATTCCCATCGCCACCAGGGGCAGCGTGCCGCAGGAGCAGTTGGATGCCTTCGACGAATACGTTGCAGGAAGGGGCGGCGTCCCTGAATCCGGACCGCTCTCAGTGATGATTCAGGTCCCGGAGCTGATCAAGCGCGGCGAGCACCTGCGCGCCTACCTGCGGGGGGACGAATCCAGCCTCGCCGCCAACATCCGCGAGTTGGGTATGCTTGTAACGGCGCGGGAAATGGACTGCCAGTTCATCTGGAACGCCCACGCCGCCTTTGCCCGCCAGTCAGGACTGAGCAACGAACTGGTGGACAACCTGCGGGACAAGAAAGAACTGCCAAGCCTGTCTGAGGCCGAATCAGCGGTTATCGAGTATGGACGCGAGTTCTTCCGCACCCACCGGGTCAGCGAGGAGACGTTCAACAGGGCAATGGCCCAATTCGGCAACCGCGGGCTGGTCGAGTTGACCACCCTGATGGGCTACTACTCCTGCCTCGCTTTCAACATCAACGCATTCGAGGTGGGCCTGCCGGAGGGGATCACCGAAGCGCCTCTGCCGGTGTAACGGCAGGCCGACCGGGAAGGTCCTTCAGGGCGGTCATACGGGCTCCACCGCGTAGAAAGCCACTCGTTTTTGACCGTAGCCAGCCACCGATGCCACGGCCCGGTATACGCCGTATCGCGGGAGCGTCCAGCGGTTATTGATAACCGCCGTGGCTCTGAAGGACTGTCCCTGGGTGGCGCTGACCGGCCTCCCGACATTCACCGTTGCTTCCACTTCCGGCGGGACCGGGTTGTCGTCTTCGTCCTCGATTTGGATTCGGAGCCGGTGCGGCTCGTTGGTCAGGTTCCAGGGAACCAGAACGCCAACCACTATGGTGAGCGGGACCGGAGAGCCTATTTCGCGGATGTGCCGACGGTCCCACGCGCCACCCATCATGTACAGCTTGCCGTTGAGGACTTCGGCCCGGTCGGCAAGAAGCAGGAAATCGACTTCTACCGTGTCAAAGCCAATTGACATTCAAGTTCCCTTATCAAATTCCTGATGGGTCCAGAATGGGCAGCGCTTCCAAAATTCGAGGGCGCACAGCGGTGCGCCCCTGTTCCCCATCCGTCACATTGGTCAACACCAGTTACAGGACGGCTGCGGCTATTTCCTCGATCTCTTCTATGGCGGCGTCGCCCTCGGTGTTGTTGAGCCAGATGGTAATTCGGTCGGCGCCGGCGTCCACCAGTTCCTCGATTTCCTCTCGCGTGCGGAACTGGTTGCCGAAGCCAAAGGCCACGATATCGATGCTGTTGGGGTCGCGACCTGCCGTCTCCGCCAACTCATCCAGTGTGGCCCGGCCCGCCCGGATCTCGGCCGGCGAGGTGCGGTTGGGCATCCAGCCATCACCGTACGCCACGACGCGCTGGAAAACGTTGCGGGCCTTGCCACCCAGGTAGACCGGCGGGTGAGGTGTCTGCACCGGCTTAGGCACCGACTTTACCGGCGGGAAATCATAGTATTGCCCGTGATACTCTGCCTCATCCTGGGTCCACAACTGCTTCATCGCCTCAATGGACTCTCGAGTCTGGCTCCAGCGGTGGTCGAAGTCGCCGCCCATTATTTCGGTCTCCTCCCGCAGCCATCCAGCCCCGATACCGAATATGAATCGGCCGCCGGAATAGCGGTCGAGGGTGGCAATCTCCTTGGCCAGTAGCAAGGGATTGCGCTCGGGTACCAGGCAAATACCCGTTCCCAGCTTGATGCGGCTGGTCACGGCGGAAGCGCGGGCCAAGGCGATGAACGGGTCGACAATGCGGCCGTATTCCTCGGGGATTGCGCCGTCGGCAGAACCGCCATAGGGGGAGGAGGTGCGCACTGGCAGAATCGCGTGCTCGGGCACCCAGAAGGACTCGAACCCCAGGTCTTCGGCCCGCTTGGCCAGCAGGGCGGGATCTGCCGAACTGTCCACCTCAAATGAGAAAATGCCAACCCTGCTCGTGCTATCACTCAAAATTCGCTCCGTTGGCGTAAAAAATGAAGTATCATGGATTGATCGTGGATGAATAGTGGTGCCGCGAGTGTAGCAACGCCTTTTCAACCCCGTCAAACGCCAGCCGATATTTGAGCGATTGCCCGGCCCGTCACTAAAACGGCGGGAGTACATCATCTTCTAACGCTCGAAGGGGCATTGGAATTTTGGTCAGAAAGCAAGTAAAATCGCCGGAATCATCCAAAGGGATCCAGCCTGGTAATGGGCGGGACGGCAGTGTAAAGGAACTTCCTGCGCCATCCACTCTTGGTCCCACTCAAATCAATATTACTTGGCCGAGTGACCGCTCGAACTCAGCACGTGGGGGTATTGACCTTGGGGTAACGGCCAACGAGAGAGTGGGAACACTCCTGGAAAAGGTATCGGACTACCTGCCGGATGAAGCGACCGGTCTTATCAGGGACGCCTACGAATTTGCCCACCTCAGCCACGAGGGACAGCTGCGCAAGTCCGGAGAACCCTACATTGCCCACCCCTTGGAAATTGCCCTCTACCTTTCCGACCTGAGGCTGGACGAGCAGACCATAGCCGCCTCACTGCTGCACGACGTGGTGGAGGACTGCGAAGTTTCGCTGGACGAGTTGACCAGCCGGTTCGGCCCCGAAATCGCCAAGCTGGTTGACGGCGTAACCAAGCTGACCCAGATGGATAGCCGGATCCACGACCCGATTAGCGCCCTGCCGGACGGCGCGGATGACGCTGACAGCCTATACGCTGAAAGCCTGCGCAAGATGCTGGTAGCCATGGCGGAGGACATCCGGGTGGTGCTGATCAAGCTGGCCGACCGCCTCCACAATATGCGCACACTGGGTGCCCTCCCCGCCGAGAAGCAGAGACGAATCGCGCAGGAAACCCTGGACATTTACTCGCCTCTGGCCCATCGCCTCGGGATCTGGGAGATCAAGTGGCAGCTGGAAGACCTGGCCTTCCGCTACCTGAACGAGGAGAAGTACCGCGAAATTTCCCGGATGCTCGCCGCCAGGCGCGCGGTACGGGAGGCTTACGTGGCGCAGGTCTCCGACCTGTTTCGGGACAGGTTGGAATCGGAGGGTATCAGGGCCGATGTGTCGGGCCGGCCCAAGAACATCTACAGCACCTACCGCAAGATCCAGAAGTACGAGTCGCAAGGGAAGCAAATCGGCGAGATTTACGACCTCTTCGCCCTCCGGGTGCTGGTGGAGAAAGAGGCCGACTGCTACCGGGTTCTGGGCGTGGTGCACCAGCTCTGGCATCCAATCCCCGGGCAGATCGACGACTACATCGCCAACCCCAAGGAAAACATGTACCAGGCCCTGCACACAACAGTGGTATGCGAGGGCGGTACGCACCTCGAGGTGCAGATCAAGACCTACGACCACCACGAGACTGCGGAGTACGGTGTCGCCGCTCACTGGCGCTACAAAGAGGGCAATTCCAAAGACCTGCAGTTTGAAGAAAAGATGAGCGGGTTGCGCCAGTTGCTGGAGTGGCAGCGCGACGTCACCAGCACTGCCGAATTCATTGAGTCGGTCAAGGAGGACATCTTCCACGACCAGGTGTTTGTTTACACTCCCAAGGGTCGCATCGTGGAGTTGACCGCAAGTTCCACACCCATTGACTTTGCCTACAAGATACACACGGAGCTGGGAAACAGGTGCGTTGGAGCCAAGGTCAACGGCAAACTGGTTTCGCTGGACACGGCGCTGGAGAACGGCGACACAGTGGAAATCATGAACACCAAGTCGGACCGGGGCCCCAGCCTGGACTGGCTCAACTCCAATCGCGGCTATGTGCGGTCGGCCCACGCCCGTCAGAGCATCCGGCAGTGGTTCCGGCGGCAGGAGCGGGGAACCAACATTCAGCGGGGCCGCGAGATGCTGCGCCGGGAAATGCGCCGTCTCAACCTGAAGTTTGAAGACAGCGAAGTCCTGGGGCTCTTCAAGTACGACACTATTGATGACCTGCTGGCCAACCTGGGATCTGGCGGTGTTGGCGAGGGTCAGCTGGCCCAGAAACTGGCCGAAGCACGCCAGGAGACGGAGCATCCCCTGGCCCGGAAGCGTACTGATCTGCCCCTGTCCAGCCCAACCTCGGGAATAACGGTCTTGGGGGTGGGTGACCTCCTGACCCGAATGGGGCGCTGCTGCAGTCCCATTCCGGGCGATGAGATCGTGGGTTTTGTCACCCGTTCGCGCGGCGTGACGGTGCACAAACGGACCTGCCCCAGCGTTCTGCACGAGGATGAACCCGAACGCTTTGTGCAGGTGGAATGGGGGCAGGCGAAAGAGCTTTTCCCGGTTCGCGTCACCATGCTCGGCTACGACCGGGTCGGCCTGCTGCGAGACCTGACACAGAACGTTTCCGGGGAAGGTGTCAACATTTCCAATGTTGTCACGGCTCAGCAACCCAACGGTACGGTCAACCTCACTTTTAACGTCCACACCACCGGCCTGCAGCAGTTGAGCAAACTGTTTTCAAAACTGGAAGGTGTACGAGGCTGTATATCAGTGCACCGCGAACGGTCAGGCGCCATTGTGGCAACCCACTGACACGCATCTGCTTTCACCAACTACCTCAGGTATCACAGGAGCGCAGAGGAATTACAATCTCTGCGCTCTTTTCAACCGGAAATCTCAGCTCACAATAAAAGGAGATTGAAATGACAGAGCGACAACCCATTATTCCACCCGGAGTAGCTCCCAATCCGAACCTTTCTCCAGGCATTCGCGTCGGCGACATGCTGTACGTATCGGGGCACGTGGGAACCGACGCCAGCGGCAACATAGCAGAGGGCTGTGAGGCCCAGTCCCGCCAGGTGATGGCAAACATCCGCGCCGTCGTCGAGGCCGCAGGCGGCCGCATGGAAGATGTTTGCAAGATCACCTGCTTCCTGACCAACATGGACGACTACGCCGATTACGCCAAGGTGCGCCTGGAAACATGGCCCGCCAACCCTCCCGCCAGCTCCACGGTCGGCGTTTCCACCCTGGTCCGGTCCGAACTGGTGGTCGAGGTCGAAGCCATCGTCAAGCTCGGCTAGCCACATCCAATTCGAGAGAGCACAGAGCCCTGCACCAGGACATATCTGTGCTCTCCGCGTCTTCCGCACCAGATGAATAGGGAGGTCTGTTATGTCCGTTGAAGACAAGCTGCGCGAGATGGGTCTGTCGATCAACGAACCCAACGCGCCGGTCGCGAACTTTGTGCCAGCGGTGCGCACCGGCAACCTGCTGTTCGTTGCCGGCCACATAGCCCGCATGCCCGACGGTTCCATCCTGAACCCAGGCAAGGTGGGCCGCGACGTTACGGAAGAGCAGGCTTACGAGTCGGCCCGTGTGGCTATGCTGAACTGCCTGGCCGCCATCAAGGACGCCGCCGGGAGCCTGGACAACGTGAAGCGTGTGGTGAAGCTGCTGGTGATGGTGAACGCCGACCCTGACTTCGAGCGGCACTTCGTCGTCGGCAACGGCGCCTCCGACCTCCTGGTCAGCCTATACGGTGACCAGGGCCGCCACGCCCGCTCCGCCGTAGGCATGGTGGGCCTCCCCCTCCGCTCCCCCGTAGAGGTGGAGATGATCGTGGAGCTGGCGGGGTAGACTCTGGCATCTGTTGATGAATGGAGACGAAGAAAGACAAAGGATCTCCCATGAACAGCAAAGACTACTAAAGGCTCAGGGCACTGCAAGCAGGACCGGTTGTCCAGAAGCGGGCGGCGGCATCACAACGACCGGGCGATACACCTCGGCATACTACCAAACACGGGCCTTGCTAAAACATCCCGAGCCGATTAGCGACGATTGGATAGAGCAAGTTGTATCCCAGCCGGACCGTGTTATCGTCAATGAGAGGAATGGGACAATCTCCTACTGGAGACACATACGGGAATTCGGCAATTCAATCAGGGTGGTGCTGCGAGAGAGAGACGGAACCCTTGTGAACCGATTTCCGGACTCAAAGGAGGCCAAGAGACGCCTGCGGAGAGAAAACGAACCATGAAACTGCAGATTTCGTACTACCCGTCGGACGACATACTTTTGCTTGAAAACGGCCAACCGTGGAAGCACGGCGCCAATCTGGCGGAGGATGTGGTGACTTATGCAGATTCCGAGCATAGACCTGCCGCCATAGAAATTTCAGGTGCCAAAAAAGTGCTTGAGCCATTGCTGCGTGTAGGGGAAAAGGGGACCATGTCGCGATTTGCTCCGGCACTGCACCACAGGCCAGATGAGGACGAAATCGACAGAGTCTTCTTGCCCTTGACTGTCAGTTACGACAGGGAAACTGATATCCTGATGCTGGAGTGTGGCCTGCCCAAGACCCATGACTTCATCATTGCCGATGGCCTCGTCGTCTACTACGATGGAGAGGATGAGTTCGGCAAATTCGTAAACGGCGTCAGATTGGAACAAGCCGCCAAACTGCTTGCGCCGTACCTCACCCCCTAATCCTCCACCAGCGTGCGCGACACATCCACCGTCGCGTACGACCATGCGATGCGGAACGGCCCTTCCCCGGTGTTGATCAGGCGGTGGTGCGTACCCGGAGTGATGAACGCCGCGTCGCCGGCACTCACGTGGTTCTCCTCCCCGTTGATCAGCAAGATCCCCTCGCCCTCTATGACGATCACCGACTCCTCGGCGTTATGGTAGTGCGTTGTGTTGGAGCGGCCCGACTCGAAACTTGTGATGCCGCTGGAAATCTCCGTCGCCCCGAAACCCTTGGTAATGTGGCTGGCAACGGTCACGCCCTCGGCCCGCTGCAACTGCTCGACCTCATGTGCCCTGATCACTCGCGGCTCCGGCATGGCTCTTCTCCTCGTTCTCTTATCTGGATGATGCCCCGTTACTCTTGTTCCAGGAACTGGCGAACCCAGTCGGCGTGGGGCTCGCGGTCTTTCATGTTGTAAAGGATAACGGCGTTGCGGACTGAATCGGCTTGGAAGAAGCGCTCGTAGAGAATCTGCCGCGCGCCAAAAGCACTGCACGACATGTCCCAGGCCAGCCGGAACAGCCGCACCCGGTCGCGGGCCGAGGTGGTGTCGGTCTCCAGATAGCGGTTGATCTCCTCGGCCAGCGGGCCCTCCAGGTCGGCCTCGGTGGGCAGGGCCATAAGGCTGCTGGAACCCAGCAGATGGATGATCTCGCCCATACGCGGGTACATGCGTATGAACAAGTTGCGGGCGGCCTGAAGGGGCAACTCCGCCGGAGCCATTATGCCCCACTGGTCCACCTTGGCGTCGGCCTCTGCGGCCCGCAGGCAGGCCTTGGTGACTTCCAGGTTCTCGATGATCTCGGCGATCATCTGCTGCACCTGCTGCTGTGTTGACGATCCCAGCGTCTCGGTCATCAACGTGGCGAGACCCAGCACGAACTCGCACTTGGCGACGTTCTTGGTGACCACCTGGTGCCCCGAGTGCAGGTGCCGGTTGGTGGCCTGTTGCAGGTTGTTGCACAGCTCCACGTCGCCCAGCAGGAATACCTGTTCCCACGGTACAAATACGTGGTCGAAGAAGGCCACGGCGTCCACTTCCTCGAACCGCGACCCCAGCGGGTGATCGAAATGGGAGCGCTCGAAGTCGAAGCTCTCCCTGCATTGGTAGCGCAGGCCCGGCGTGTTGTTGGCAACAGCAAAGGCGAATGCGTAGGGCTCCGGAGCCTGCCCTGGGAGCTGATGCGAGGTGGTGGGATACAGCGCGATCTCCTCGGACAGCGGCGCCAGGGTGGCCAACACCCGCGCTCCGTGGACGATGATGCCTGCGTCTGTCTCCTTCTCCACCCGGAGGGCGATGTCGGTGCGGTCCTCCAGCGGAGTGGAGCCCGGCGTGCGGCTGCGCTGCAGGTTCAGCAGCGTGTGAGTCAGCACCAGGTCGTTCTCCCGCACGTGCTCGTAGTAGTTGTTGATGTTGTGCTTGAACTCCGGGCGGTTCTGGCCGAAATAGTCCCCGGCGGCGGCCATGGCCATTATGTTGACGTTCATGAAGTCGGGGCTTCGGCCCATCATTCCAAAGGTCGCCCGCGCCCAGTGCCGCATCATCACCCGCCGGGCGTCCAGATCCTCCTTGGTGCGGGGCATTATGAACGATGTCCCAACCCGGTCGCCGGTCGTCGGCGACACGTACGTCATCTCGTCGCGAAGGGCCGGGTCGTGCTGCATGTCGTAGAGTCGGGCCAGAGACTCCACGCCGCCCCGCAGCGCCGGGTGGGTGGTGACGTCCTTGACCCGTTCGCCGTGCAGATAGACCTCCGGTCCGTTCTCTTTCAGGTTGGCGATGTACTCGGCCCCAGTCCTGGCTGGCATTGCGCAGACCCCCCGTTGATCGTGTGGCTCTCTTTTGCGGAATGGTAACACGCAGAGCAAAAGGCGTCATGGTGCCGGATCGAGATTGAGAATCGGCATGCCTTGGGGTACGATTCCAACAGCAAACACCGGGCAGCGAGCTGCTGGTCCCACTTGAAGCAAAGGAGATAGACCGATGTACGTAATCATCGCCCCCATTCAGATCAAGCCGGGATGCAAGGAACAGTTCCTGGAGGCCATCGTCCCCGACGCCATAGGCTCAGTCAACGACGAGCCGGGTTGCCGTCGCTTCGATGTCGTTCAGGACGCAGGAGACGAGAACCGCATCTGGCTGTACGAGGTGTACGACGACGAGGCGGCCTTCCAGGCCCACACCCAGGCTCCGCATTTCATCAAATTCCGCGACGCCGTGGCCGACATCCGGGTCGAGGGCATCCAGGGAGCGGCCCGCGGCAGCAGCAACATCTGGCCCGCGGACGGCGAGTGGAAGTAGTGGAACGACCTCTATTCGATAATTTCCCCTCCCTCACCATGAACCCTTCTTCCTCCTGGGGAGGGTAAGGGTCGGAGCGTAAACGAAAGGAGACTCAATATGTACGTAATAATCGCACCGCTGCAGATCAAGGACGGGGCAAAAGAGAAATTCCTGGAGGCCCTGTTGCCCAACGCGCAGGCCGCCGCCAACACCGAACCGGGCTGCCTGCGCTTCGACGTGATTCAGGACGCCGGCGATGCCAATCGGGTTTGGGTATACGAGGTCTACGTGGACGAGGCTGCTTTCCAGGCCCATACTTCCTCTGAGCATTACCTGAAGGCGATTGCAGTCCTGGGAGAGTTGCGGGACGATCCGGTGCTGCAGGGCGCGGCCAGGGGCAGCACCAACGTCTGGCCACCCGACGCCGAGTGGAAGTAGGGGGACGCCCCCACCCTAACCCTCCCATTGAGGAGAGGGAACTTTCAGCAGTGAGGGCAGAACCATGACCAAGACCATACTACTTAGCAGCGAGGTTGCCACGCCCGCAGGCATCATGTCGCAGGGGGTATCGGTCCCTGCGGGGCGCATGGTGTTCGCATCCGGCCAGGTGGCCCGCGGCGTCGACGGCCAGTTGGTAGGCCGTGGCGACATCCGCGCCCAGACCCGCAAGGTGTTGGAAAACACCCGGGCTGTGCTGGCCGAGGCCGGCGCCACCCTGGACGACGTGGTCAAGGTAACGGTGTTCGT
The DNA here is from genome assembly GCA_965261885.1 of Dehalococcoidia bacterium. Taxonomy (GTDB): domain Bacteria; phylum Chloroflexota; class Dehalococcoidia; order Lucifugimonadales; family UBA3495; genus VXOI01. Next base: position 25,451 of record CBDHDY010000011.1, on the reverse strand, counting down.
CACCAGCTTGGCCGAGCACTTCTCCGCGATCCACGAGATACGTGCCGAGTTCTTTACCTCGGACTACCCCGCCAGCACGCTCGTGGAGGTCAGCAGGCTTGTGGACCCCGATATGCTGATCGAAATAGAGGCCATAGCCGTCGTCCAATAAGGCGACAATCTGCCATACAACAGAGTAGGGACGCACAGCTGTGCGTCCCTACGATTTTCGGCGATGCCTGTAAGATCAGCTGCGGTTGGCAGCGGCGGCCACACCGTCCGGCACAAGGTCGGCTTCCCATGGGCCGGGGAAATTGCCCTGCGGGCGGTCTCCGCTCATGAACAGATTTTCCTGGCGGTGCCAGTCCTCTCGCGGGGTCTCGTAGTAGACCTCAATGCCGTTGCCGTCAGGGTCCTTGAGATAAATGCCCAGAGACAGGCCGTGGTCGGAGACACGCAAGATGGGGACATCCTTTTCCTTCACGTTGTTGTAGAAGTCAGCCAAGTCTTCCAGGCTGCCCATCCGCCACGCCATGTGGTTCAGGCCCACCTGTCCGGCGCGGGGTCCCTCGGCGTTCTCACCGACTTCCATAAGGGCAATCTCGTGGGACTGGTTCAGGTCTGCGGACATGAAGGCGGCGCGGCCTTCCTTGAAGTCGTAAGTATGCAGTCCGAGGACGGACTCGTACCAGTCGCGGGCGTCCTTGGCGTTGCGCACATAAATGTTGACATGCCCCAGGTAGCTTGGCGTGAATCCCATATCCAGCCTCCTAATAGTTAATCGCATATCGTCGTAAAACTACCGCAGCACGGCGAGGGCTCGCAAGGGCGCAGGAGATCGCAACCGTTGGAAAGGAACAACCCTGGGGTCTGGATTTGCTTTGCTACCCCTGTGCTAGAATGGATATTGACCGCATCAGGGTTGTCATTTGGGCCGTTAGCTCAGCTTGGCAGAGCACCGGACTTTTAATCCGGGTGTCGTGGGTTCGAGCCCCACACGGCCTACCACTTTCCTTATCCAATTCTCCATGCAACTTTCCCGCCTGCCAAACCCCAACGGTATATTGTCCTGGTTTCAGTCATTCGGGCACCGTTAGCGCCCGCACATCACTCGGCCTCAACCGTTTCCCCAGTGTAGAACGCTGTGGTGCGCCTCGCCGCGGCCCGCGCCGCATCAGGGTCCGCGCCTGCCGCGACTGCCGCTTGCGCCCACCCGTCGCTGCTGCCGGCGATGAAGACCCTGCCGTCCGGTGATGTGGCAAAGGCCGCCTCATCAGGCATGGGATGATCCGGATTCGCCAGATGCAAGGCTAGGCCCAGGAGACCCATCTCCCACCCGACGCCCACCGCGCCCGGCCCGTACACGTCCCAATGTTCCGAAAGGATTGCGGTGTGCTTCAGGGACAGCCTCGTGCGGCCGTCTCCATCGTTGATGAGGTTTACCTCCACCCAGCTTACGTCTCCGGCGAACTCCCACGTGAGCGCGAAGTGTGACAGACCTTCGCAAGCAGTGATCGACCCGCCCGCGTTGCCTTCCACCTGGTAACGGCCCCCCAGCTGCAGGTTGCCGCTTACTAGCGCAAACCAGCGCGGTATGCGCTCGGCTTTGGTCACAGCGTCCCACAAGTCCTCAACAGGCGTCGCATAGGCGCGCGAAATAGTGACCGCGCCGACGGAATGCCCATCACGCTCCAGCAAAGACACGGAGCGGTCTGTTTCTCCGAGGTGGCTTGCAACATCGAAGTCCATTTGATACCTGCTTTGTAACCTGGGGCGTGAGCACGCAGCCCAGAGAATTTAACTTCCTCGTCCACATTGGAATACGACCCACCGCTGGCTGTCAACTCGCTCAACGGTGTCAGCAAGCAACGAATCTCCTCTCAGGCTTCCACCTCTCTGATCTCTGCCTCGGAAGGTTGCTTCTTCGTCTGCACAGATCAATGAGATAGCTACGAAATCGCGTCGCGATGCAGGGCAGCTTCGACAGGTGTGGGATGCTGCAACCGGCACAGAACCTCATCAGAACCCCAAGCGCCAAGAAAGAGGATCGATGTGCGCGCTTTCTCGGCGAGTGCCTGCACAGCGCGGCGATGAGGTGCAGTTGCAGGGAGGTGGGGCCGGGCCGGTTCTTGACCATTGCCACTGTAAAGAGAAGCGGCGGCGCGAAGTCACTGATGCTCAACGGCCACGTTAACATTGACCTGCTGGCCGGGGAATGGAAAGGTACTGGCGCTGGCCGCACTGGACGTCTGCAACCTCCCGTAGTGAGGCCGCTAAAGCGGATTGATACGTCTCGTGGGAGTGTCGGCGATGTAGCCGGAGAGGTTCAGGGCAGTGTGTATCAACCCAATGTGTGAGTAAGCCTGGGGGAAGTTGCCCAGTTGCCGGTTGGTCTTGTTGTCGTACATTTCCGCGAAAAGGCCAAGATGGTTGGTACACTTGGTGAGCACCTCGTGGAAGTAGTCCAGCGCCTTGTCGTTCTGGCCCGTGTAGATAAGATTGCCGGAAAGCCAGAAGCTGAGCAGCGTGAAGGCCCCTTCCTCCTGGCCCTCCAGGCCGTCGTCCGTCTCATGCGGCAGATAGCGCCACGCCAGCGGCCCCTCGCATAGCTCCCGTTCGATGGCGTCCAGGTTCTGCCGCAACCTCGGGTCTTCCCTGTCAAGAAGACCCATGAACGGAATGGCGAGATTGGAGGCGTCGAGGGCATCGCTGTCGTAGCGCTGCCTGAAGGCCCCCTTGGTTAGGGACCACCCCCTGTCGAGTATTTCGTCCTTTATAACGTCGGCTGCCAGCGACCAGCGGCGGTAGAGACGGCGCTGTCCCCTGGCAGCGGCGATGTAGGCGGCATGGTCGAGAGCGACCCAGCACATCACCTTGGAATAAACAAAGTGCTGCTGCTCACCACGTACCTCCCACACCCCGCGATCCTTTCGACGCCAGTTTTCTATGACCGTTTCCGCGAAGGACTGGACAAGCCCCCAGGCCTCATTTGGTATCTGCCGGTGCAGCACGAGGAGAGAGTGAATCGAGAGGATCACCTCGCCGAAAACGTCCAGCTGCAGGTGGGAAGCGGCGCCGTTCCCGATGCGGACCGGCCTGGAGTCCTCGTATCCCCTGAGATGCTCTAGGACCTCCTCCCGCAGTGACGATTCTGGACTGATGCCGTAGACGATGCGCGTCCGCTGCTGGCGAAGCTGGCATTGTTCAATCAGCCATTGGATATAGCGGTCGCCGCCGTACACGTCGCCAAGGCGATACAGGATGTCCACTGTGAAGCTGGTATCCCGCAGCCAGGAGTACCGGTAGTCCCAGTTGCGCGAACCTCCGAGGGTTTCCGGCAGGCTGGTGGTCGGGGCGGCGACGATGGCACCGGTGCGCCGGTACATCATCAGATGCAACACCAGGAAGGAGCGGACCACCTGCTCCCTCCAGAGTCCATCGTAGTTCATCCCGGCTACCAGGTCCTGCCAATAACGCTTCGTCTGCTCCAGCCTTTCCTTGGTGCGGAATTTTTCCAGGCTTGCCGGGCGCCCGCTTCCGTAGGCCATGACGAAGGTTGCGGTCTCTCCCTGAGAGAGAGTGAAGTCTGAGGAGACGCCGTGCCGGTTGGATGGCAGGGGAATACTGGCCACGAGGGTCAGGGTCTGGTCTCCGCCCGTGGCCTCGACCGCGCCCCCCGAACCGTTGCGAATAGCGCGAAACACGGGAGCGGAACGGGCATAGTCGTGCCGCGGCTGGTAGTCACAGCGCAATTCCATTTGACCGGAGTGGCATGTGACTATGCGGTGAATTTCCGGCGGACGGATGGGATCGACGTCGGGGCTGCCGTCGTCATCGTCATCGGAGATGGGCATGAAGTCGATGAGGGACACGACTCCCGACTCAGTCCTGAAAGTCGTTTCTAGGAGGTTTGTGTCCTGAATATATTCCTGTGACGTCTCGATGCAGGTGGCGACAGGGCTGATTCGGAAGCGGCCGCCGATTTCCTGGTCCAGCAGAGCCCCAAAGACACTTGGAGAATCGAATCGGGGCAGGCAACACCAGTCGATGGAACCGTCGGTTCCGACAAGAGCCGCCGAAGACATGTCGCCAATCAGACCGTAGTTGTACAAAATCTATACGGAAAATGCAGTTTTGGGGACACCACTAACTCTATCACCGGAATCCTGCTAGACGCAATGAACCAAAACGCTCCGGTTAGAGGAATATAGCTCGCATGTAACAAGACCTGCCGACACTCCGGGCTCGCTGTCGATCCCTGCCTGGGGGCAGTTTGGCTTATCATATTGCCAGATGACTTCAACACCGCCAATCCTTCGGCTCTTTCTTGTTTCCTTCGCCTTTGCCGTGGCATTTCTCTCAGTGGCCTGCAACGCCGATTCCTCATCGCCTGTTCCCTCCGGCGTCCCCCCCGGTACCGTCCAGGCGACCGAGGTTCCAGCCACTGGAGAAATCCCCACCTCAAGGGCGCAACAGCCGCGTGCCTCCGCTCCGCCGGCCCGGACCGTGGCACCCCGGTCCAGTCTGATTCCCACGCTTGCACCTTCCGAGCCACAGCCCACGCCGCACCCAAGCAATACTGAATGGGTGCGGCTACGGCTGAACGCAGTCATTGCCCTCTACCGGCCAACCCTCTCAGGCGAGGCACTGCTGCACAGCCTGGACGTACGGCAGATGCAAGGGGAGCCCGGATTTTTCGGCAGCTACGGATTCGAAAGCTGGGCAGGCGTTGGCGAGGCCAAGCCAATTCCGCTGATGCACGAGCTGGGGCATTCCTACTGGGGTGCGTTTCAGGTCATCGGAAACCCCAATCTGCGGTGGCAGCGTCAAGGTGACGAGGAAATCCCGCCAGCCTTGTCCGCATACCATCGGGACATAATTGCCTTTATGGCACAGCCGCCGGACGAATTCGAAATCCTTCGCCAACGCCTTCGAAACCTGCCGGGGCTTTCCGCCACCAACACCGAGCCCGTGTTCCACAGCCTTGAAGCTGATGTGCCCTACACCACTGGGGGCGACCTCTCGCTGGTACCGCCGGTCCTGCGCAAGTACTGGGGGCATTTCCTTACCGATGGACCCTTTGGCACATGGGAACAGGCCGCTGGTTGGCTGCAGTCCCTCTCCCACGAAGAGCGCTTTGTCGCGGGCAAGTTCCTTGGGTTTGAACACCTGGACTTGCGACTATTCCGGGATACCCCACCCTACACCCCACCGGGCGCCCTGCTGGCGACGGCCGCAGAAACGCTGGCCGTAGAGGAACGCCAGAGGCTGACCGACTTCGCCGAGCAGTTCGATCTGCTGATCGGGGACCCTCAACTGGAGGAGAACTTCCAGTTCTGGCGGGGATATCTTCAGGACAAGGCAGCCCTGAATCGAAGCCATCCGGAACACCTGAGCTCGCTCCCGTTGCCGAGGGCCTCCGAACTCTCCGAGGCACTGGCCTTCCTGGGTACACTGGAGGGTAGTCCGGAAGATCGGGCAACCGCTCTGCAGGGGCTGATTACAGCACAGCCATTCCTGGTCAACTTGCTGCCGGCCGTCGACGATCCCACGCTCGTGAGTTTGTTTGCGGACAACCCGGAACTGCCGGACGCCCCAACTCTCCATGCGACGGCCAGCTTCGTGAATCGACTGCGGCGCTTCGGACGGTTGGTGGAGAGCGTTCATGCCGCGGGCCGAAGTTCGCCGGATATGGGTACGGCCGCGCTAAAGGAGTTCCTTAGTGCGACAGACCTGGAACAGGAACATGACATCAAACTGTTTTTTGACCTGTTCTACAGCACCGAACCCTCACTCTCCCGTCAAATAGTGGCCGCGATGGACGGAGGTACGGTACAAGCCCTGATGGTCCCGGTGCCTGTGCAGTTGCGAGCCATCCTGGACCCTGGAACCCTGCTCCGGAAACTGGACATCACCGTGGACTCTTCGATGGGGGATCTGACTCAGGGGCTGATGCTGCTGCTGGACGAAACATCGGGCAACTACCGCATCGACGAGCCGTTCCTGGAGCTGCTGTATCAAGTAATTGCAGCCAGGGAGGAGAACGATCCTGACGGCACCGCCAGGGTCATCGGCAACCCTGGATTCCCCTTGGCGGGATTCATACTCAGCCAGCCCGCCGCCGTGTCCCGCATTATGTCAAAGGACATCGATGTGGCGCTGAACCTGGTTCAAGGCAGCGACCCGGTACTATCACCGCCACCCAGAATCATCTATCGGTTGATAAAGGCAGACCCGTCCCTGGCCGCCCTGCTTGTTGACTCCCTCTCACAACGTGGGGAGGGCGAGCTCGTCACCGAGTCGCTGGCCTATTTTGCCTACGACAAGGCCCGATCAGAGAAATTCCCGCGACTACCCATTTCCCTGGAACAGGATGGGACGTTCCTGAAACATCTGATTGACCGGAAGGGTGCAGACTGGCTGGAGGACCGTCTGAGGGAGGCAGTGGCGGCATACCGGTCCAGGGCAGAGGCAGGGGAGGTCTCCCCGCACTTCCTCGCACACTACCGGCAAACAGTGGACTCCGCAGCGGCCCTGGCTCCCGGGCACTCCCGCATTTTGACCGAAGTTATATCCAGGGCCTTCGGGGCCTCTTGAAGTGGGGCCGCCGGTAAGGCAGGGAATCCAGCGCCTGTACCGGTGGCAGCGGATGAGCCGGGGACCGGGGCGCCGCTCCCTCACGCAATGGCGGGTTTTGGAGATACAGGGCGGTTATACCCCAGGAGATCACGCACGGTCTCATTGGAGCGAATCAGACGAACCGCCGAGGTAGGGTAGGCCGGGTTGTTGGGATTTGCAACGTCGTGCCTTTCCACTATCTCTTCGTAAAGCCACTGGTCGATCAGCCTGTAGCATTCGTATTCCGTCGAAGCAATTCCCCAATCCAGCATCCACTGGGTGCATAGTTTGTTGTAACCCACAAAGTTCATGGAAGTTTCGAGGCGGTCCATCTGCCGCACAAAGGTCTGAAGCGCGTCCTGCGTCGACATGATCTGGGCGTCGCCGCCTGCGATGGCGCCGTGCTCGGGAAGGAGGAATCCCAACTCGGCTTCCAGCGGGAACAGTGGGGCCACCGCCAGCATGTCTCGAGCGACCGACTGGCTGAAGGCGCAAATGACAATTCGGCGCCCGTTGGCCTTGGCCCGGTCTACCAGGGCCTGGTAGTCCGAGTCGCCGGAACCCAGCACAATATAGTGACAGTCGTCCCGGTCCCTGACCCAGTCATACACCTCCAGCAGGATGGACGGGTCGGTGCGATCCTTTCCTGCCATAGTACGGGGCGCGTTGTAAGGCTGAATTCCAGCGAGGGTGAACGCGGCCGCATCTTCCCGGCGCAGACTCCAGTCGCCGAACACAGTACCGCCGCGTACCTCCCCAAAGTTCTCACCTACGGACTTCATCGCATCGCAGAGGGCTCTGGGCGTAACAGACTGCTGGTACATCTGGGCGCCGCGCCTGATGTTTTCCCAGTCAATGGCAATCAAGACTCCTGCTTTAGCTGTTTCTTCTGATTTTTTCACACGTATCTATCCTAAGAGGTTCAATATATGCCGGGAATCAAAAAAGGAAATAGGAAAGGGCTTCAATCTGGTTCTAGCGGTCATATGCTAACTCATAGAGACACCGCCGGTATATCCCTGCCAGAGCAGCACAGCCGGGTGGCGTGGCACGGCAGCCAGATATTTGCTGGCATAGGCCCGGTAGGAGCCATCAGGATTTCCGCCACCGCACGTCGACAGGATCAAGCCCGAAGTACTGTCAGCCGGAGCACTTGCCAGCGGTGCCGCAGCGGGCATGACAGGGGCTAGAGGACCCGGTGGGACTGAACAGTCTACTCAGTAGGGTTGGAGCAAGAAATCAGAAAAGACCGGCATTTTCGAGGAATGCTTTCAGCAACGCTGTCATCTGTCGCTGGTGTTCGGGGGCGTACTTGGCGAACTCACGAAGGTTTCGGGCAGATTCCTCCTCGGGCGCGAAGGCGTCACCCATAAGTTCATAGTCGCCGGCAAAGACCTTGTCCCACACTTTCAGTTCATCTAATGTAAGTTGCGGCTCGAATTGGAAGGCGTAGGAAGTTCGATGGCGAAACGCCATGTTGATTCTCCTGAACCGCCCGTCTCGAAGCAGAATGTCACACTCGGCCAGTTTTGTTGCTCCGACGGGTACGGCGAAGCATTCTCCATGCAGCGTCGGCACCAGCGGCGTGGAGATTGCCCCGAACACCGGGTCGGAGTCGCCATCGGCGGTGATGTGAATCTTGCGCAGGCCGAACTGGTAGCCGCCGCTCGGTTCAACCACGGCGCCTAGCGAGGTCGCCATCATCTGGGCCCCCAAACAGACGCCGAACACCGGCTTGTTGCGGGACATCGCTTCCCGCAAATACTCCCGCTCAGCATGCAACGCTGGCAGGTCGTCATTCACCGACATGGGGCCGCCGAAGGCCATTATCAGGTCAATGGATTCTGACGCAGGGGCATCAAACCGGTCGTAGTCTGGGGCCGCCTCGTAGATGTTGCAGGGAACGAACTCGAATCCGCGATTCTGCAGGATCTCCCGGAAATTGTTGCCCATAGTCTCCGCCTCGTGGTGACGGATAATCAGCGCCCGCTTCATCTCGCCCTCCATGGCGCAAGCCGGATTGGCAGTAGCCGGATTTCCTGCCGAAATGTAGCACATCCGGCCCCGCTGCTGCTCCGTTAAACTGATGGTACAATCACCGCAGTGGCCTATTCCCTACAGAAGCATAAAGTGGAAGACCGAATAAGCGGCCTGGAAAGCTTCGCGCAGATGTCCGTGACTCTGACCCGGATAACCAATGAACACAGGAACGTGATGGATGAATCCCTGCGGCAAGCCGAAGCAGGACAGCGGCAAAGGGACGAGTTACCGCAGCAGCTCCTCCAGGCTGTCGCGGTGATGCAGGCTGATATAGTCCGAATAGACGAAAGGCATTCCTAGTCACCCTGAGTCGGTTGACGGGGAATTTGACAACTCCAAAACACGGAAGAGGATGCATACATGGCTAAGATGACCGGCGGACAGGCATTGGTGAAATCGCTCTACCGCGAGGGTGTGCGGGTGGTGTTCGGGTTGCCCGGAGTGCAGCTATACCACGCCATGGACGCCTTCTACGACGAGCCGGGCATCCGGTTCATCACCACCCGGCACGAACAGGCCACTGCCTACATGGCTGACGGCTTTTCCCGCGCCGGCGGCGGCATCGGCACGGCGCTGGTGGTGCCGGGGCCGGGGCTGCTCAACGCTACCGCCGCCCTGAACACCGCCTACGCCGCGTCATCGCCGGTGATGATGATCTCCGGCCAGATTGAGCGCGACTTCATCGGCGTCAACCGGGGGATGCTCCACGAGGTGGACGACCAGCTGGACATCATGCGCACGGTCACTAAGTTCGCCCGCCGCGCCATGGATCCCGCAGAGGTGCCGGACACGGTACACGAGGCCTTCCAACACGCGAAAAACGGCCGACCCCGTCCCGTGGAGATCGAGATACCGCCGGAAACGCTGGCTGAGATGGCCGACGTGGAATTGCCGGAGCCGGAAGCGCCTCGCCCATTGGCCCCCGACGCCGGGCGAATAGCGGAGGCGGCCCGCCTGCTGGCCGCGGCAAAGAACCCGCTGGTCTGGGCCGGTGGCGGCACAATCTCGTCCGGCGCGTCTGATGCCGTGCGGGGACTGGCCGAGCATCTGCAAATGCCTGTGATTGCCACCGCCGAAGGGAAGGGCATTATCTCTGACCGGCACCCGCTATCACTGGGTTCTCTGTGGCTGCGCAACGACACCGTAGCCGGAGAGAACAGCAGTCATGACCTGGTGCTGGCGGTGGGAACGAGGCTGGCCTTTCCCATGTGGCTGGGCGGTCAGCAGGTGGTCCAGATAGATGTTGACTCCGAGGAACTGGGCCGCAACTATGCCAACACCTTCGGCGTGCACGGCGATGCCCGCCTGTCAATGGACGCGCTGTTGTCCGAGGTATCCAAGCTCACACCAGCCCGGGCCGACCGAAGTGCGGAGGTCGCGGCAGAACGGGCGCAACGCGAAGAGGCCCGCATCACCGTGGAGCCGCAGGAGTCCCTCCTTGCCGCCGTGCGGGCCGCGATGCCGGACGACGGCATTCTGATCGCAGGAATGACGCAGCTCGGATACTACAGCCGGGCCTATTTCCCGGTATACGAGCCTCGCACATTCATCACCTCGTCTTACTCCGGCAACCTGGGCTATGCCTATCCCACCGCTCTGGGAGCCAAGGTGGCCCAGCCGGACAAGGCAGTGGTTGCACTGTCGGGCGACGGCGGATTCCTGTACAACTCGCAGGAGATGGCCACGGCGGTTCAGTACGGCATCAACGCCGTGGTGGTGGTGTTCAACGACAACGCCTACGGCAACGTGCTGCGCGACCAGCGCAACCGCTTTACCGGGCGCACCATAGGCGCTGAACTGCACAATCCCGACTTCATGAAGCTGGCGGAGGCCTACGGCGTCAACGGCGTTCGCGCTGAGACCCCCGAGGCCCTTGAGACCGCCCTGCGCCAGTGCCTAGCCCACAACGGCCCGTCACTGATCGAGGTACCGGTCGGCCCGATGCCCACCCCCTTCGAGCGTCTGAGGTAGAGTCAAAATTCGCCGGCAACCATTGAGGGTGGGTCTGGGACCCGCCCTCAATTTTTCGCCCGCCAGCAAACTCCAAACGATAAAGCAATGGATCGACCGGGGACTATCCCAGTAGTTCCTTGGCCAGCAGCACCGAGCCCCCGAAAATAACCAGAGCGACGACCACGTACCGGAACGCCCTCTCATTCAGGCGTCCAACCAGAAGACCGGCGAGCCCGAATCCCACCAGAACTCCGGGAACGGTCAGTCCCACCATCACCCCGGTGTCGGCGGTGTAAAGGCCAGAGGCAGCGTAAAGAATCACCTGCGTGATTCCGGACAGCACGAACAGGGCTGCCAGGGATGCGCGCACCGTCTGGGCAGGCCATTTCTGCGCTAATACGTAAACGGCGGCCAGGACTCCGCCAATGCTGATCGCTGTCACAGCAAGGCAAGTGATGAACCCGAATAACAGGCCCGAGCCCGGGAAGGTGGCGAAGGGAAAATTGATCTCCCTCAAGTTGAGCAGTCCCAGCAGCACTATCAGGCCGCCGATAATGATGCGCAACTGGCTTGGCTCGGCCACATTCAGAAGCAGCACGCCGAGTGGGGTGCCCAGCAATCCACCAGCGATCAACCCCTTGCTTTTTCGCAAGTCCAGGTGCCGCCAGGTCGTGAGCAGCACGAGGAACGAGATCAGCGCGGTATGGGTGTTGATCACTACGATGGCGGTCTTGGCATCGATCAGCAGAAGCAGCGGCGGGGTGCCCACCACTCCCATGCCGAAGCTCACGGTGCCGAACACAACCGCGGCCCCGGTGATGATCAGCAGTGCAAGGGACAGCTCCAGCGGCCCGGTAAGTTCTGTCCCGAAGAGCATGATCAGGAATAGTCAGGAGTGTAGGTACGGTTCAGGCATCGGCCTGCCCGCTGCGAGACCCATTCCGTCCGCGTCAGACGCGGAACGCGCCCGATGCGGCGGCATGGCGCAGGGTGGCGTCCACGCTGACGACCGGAGGCCCGTCGCGCCTCACCTCGATCTCGAGGGCGTTGTCCGGATTGACCGAGAAGGCCCTTTCTCCGTCCAGGGCCACCGTGGAATGGCGGCGCTCAACTGCGACGCGTTGGCCGTCGGCCAATCGCTGCCACGATTCGATGCCGACCACCGGAACGGACCCGGGAGCAATGGGGGCGCGGACGTTCAGCTGCCCGTCTCCAGGTTCTGATGGCATTGCTTTCTCGTCAATGCCGCCTTCTGCGATCCGGTAGTGCAGGCCGCCCTCGTCAGCCAGGGACACTGCCTCCAGCCGCGCCCCAATGGAAGACAATCCGATGGATGAGGGCTCAGCCCGGGTGAGGAAAACCTCGTAGATGGTGTTCATGTCCCATATCGCTCGGGTGGCGACGAAACGTTCCTTCGACAGTGCCACATCGACGAGGGCCATATCCCGGTCCTCCCCATCGACAATAACGGCGATGGTCTTGCTCTGGACCGCCGCTGCATCCACCGGAACGATCCCGGTTGCCACCAGACCAGCGGCCATACCGGCAATCGTGCCCTCGACCATCACGGGGAACACGTTGTTCGTGCCCGTGGAGATGGCGACGAGGGGCAGGTCGCGGGCTCCCCTGGCCACTGCGCGGTTGGTCCCGTCCCCCCCGAGGGTTATAACGCAGCGCACTCCCAGTTCTGACATCGAGGTTGCAGCGCGCACGGTGTCGCCCTCATTGTAGAGAGCCGCCATACGCAGCAATTCGACCTCAATCGACAGGTGCGGATCATCAGCAGCACGCTGCACCAGGTGAGAGCTGTCCGGCATTGCCAGAACCTTTTTTACGCCCACAGACTGGAGGCCGAGCATTGCCCTGCGAACAATGTTCACCTTCTCCCAGTCTGGCACCACCCTGCCCTGAGCCACCAGGCGCCGGATGTCTTTGCTCGCAGCCGGGTTGGCAATGATTCCTACCAGCGACAAAAGCCTGCCTCCCATTCTGAACAGTGAATTCGCCCTTCAACATTGCCATTGTAAGTTAGCCTATTGTCGGCGAGACCACTGGCTTTTTCAACAACTCAATCAACTACCGGTGAATTTCTCTCGTTTTGGCAAAAAGAGCCGTTTCGGCTAGCCAACATCTCCTTTCGCATCGGTTGGCATGTCCGCACGGCAAGATGATTAATCACGTGGAAAATTTCTGGGAAGTGCACTCCCCCCTCTCTGCAGTAGCCAGTACCCCTGTGTACTTGGCGCCAATACCTGAAGCGACCACCATCGCCGAACCCACGGTATTCCCTTCGCCCCAATCTGTGGGCAAGCGGAGTCGGGGGTTCCGTTTGCTTACAGGTGATGGCCTTGCCACAATCGGGCGGGGCATCATTGACAGAGACGGAACGGGAAGGATGAAGACATGAGCAAAGCTATAGTGCTGCCACTAATACTTATCGCCCTTGTTTGTGTCGGGTGCCAGGAGCGGTTCCCTGCGATGGAGGACCTGGAAGTCCTGACGGTAGAGGGATCATCCGTCCGGTTCTACCGCGAGAAACCTATCACAATCCCAGACAGAGTGTACAGGGAGGCTCTGGGGCAGGGAGTGCTGACGTTGCAGGACGGCTGTCTGCGTCTGAAGGAGGATGGCGCAGTCATCATATGGCCCCCGGGGTTCACGCCCCGCGCCAGCGGCGAGGTCATTGAGGTGCTGAACGCAAAGGGGCAAGTGGTGGCCCGGACGGGAGCCCAGGTGTCATTCGGCGGCGGCGGGATCGACAAGGATACGGGCGACTGCCGTGGGCCCACCTGGGTCGACACCAAGATGCCTAGGAAGCCCCCGGGTGGTCAGACTATCACACCTACGGATAGCAGAGGAGATTGCCGCCACTACCGGACAGGCGAAGTGATAATGCAGGTAAGGGACGCGAGTGGCAAGCTCTGGGATGTGGAGAAGCGGTTCTACCGTCCCTATCCCTCAGCCGAACTCACGGAGGGCTGTTCCATTTCGTGGGAAGCAAAAGTGGACACCGGTGGCATGCCATATATGGTTGAGTATGTGGATGAGACCGGCAAGGTATTACACTCGGAAGCTCGGCCGGGGGAGTGGGTCTATCACCCCGTGACCCGGCAACGGATTGGCACAACTCCCCTGCTTCCGGACAGGGTACTGAGACTGACGGATTACAGGTGGCGCTGACCATTACAATATCCCAAAAGAAAAAGGCGCCATTCCGTTTGTTCCGCTTCAGGAACTTAAGCACTTGCCGCGTCCTGATGCCACCATACGCCATCACCTATAAGCAAACGGAACCGAGTCGGGCGTCACCCGGGGCGACAGCGCTGCTGCAGGGCCCCTTCTCATTCCCCACCCGCTCATAGCGCACCCCGCGTGAACCAAAGAAAGAGGCTCTTCAGTCAACGTGAAGAGCCTCCAAGCGAAATGGCGAGTATGTGCAGTCAGGCCACGACCACCCTTACCGCAAATCTGCGTGGCCGATGCAGGGGTCGGGTCTGTGTTTACGCGGCAGCCGGCACCCTCATCACCGACGTCATGGTATCCACATGGATGCGGGCGAGATGGCTCCGGGCGTGGTCGACGATCTCGTTCCACTCGGGGGAAGCGTAGAACGCCTCCTCCTTGGCCTTGACGTCTTCAGGATCGTTGAACGACCGGATCCAGATGAACTGGTTCTGGTCTTCATTGACCCACATGCCATCGATACTGATGCCGTACTGGTTCTGTATGGGCACCAGTTTGTCGTTGAACAGATCCACCCAGGCGTCCATCATTCCCCGGTTTACCGTGTAGGTCCGCAGCTGGTAAATCATTTCTCCTCCTCAAATTCTAGCTCAAATAATGGGGTTCACCTTGCTATTTGGCTGGGGGGCCAGGCGTTCCCAGTCTAGGCCGCAACACAGGTGATCGTGCGCTCGACGCCATTGATGTTCTGGACCTGCATTGTTACCAGATCTACCAGCGCCACCATGTCATCGGCCTCTGCCAGTGCGATGAGGTCGTAGGCACCGGTGATGATGTCGGCCTCCGAAACGTTGGCCATGGCACGAAGGGCCAGCAGGACTTCCTTCGCGCGTCCAACTTCAGTCTCGATGAGTATATATGCTCGTGTCGCCACTGCAATAACTCAAATTCGCCCGCAATGGTACCTGGATCCGCACGGCAGCGAAAGAACCGTTACTCAGGCATGGCTGCAGTGCTGGTAATTTCAACCAGGTTTTCGGGCGCGCCGAAATTCACGATGATCGTGGTGCGCGCGGGCCGGTCAGCGGGAAAGAACTCGGAGTAAACCTCGTTGAAGCCGGGAAGGTCATCCCGGTTGCTGACATAGCAGGTGTTGGTAAGTACCTGGTCGACCGACGACCCGGAGGCTTCCAGGATGGTTGAGATACGCTGCAGCGCGTAGCGTGTTTGCTCCTTAATATCCGCCCCAACGGTGTTGTCGGTGGGGTGCCGGCCGGTGCATCCCTGAACAAAAACAAGGTTGCCGTATCGCACTGCCTGCGAGAGAGGAGCGTTGCCCGCGGTCACCTTGTCTGTTGAAATGATTTCTTTCCTGGGCATGGGCATCACGCCTCCGAATAGAATGTTATTGCAGGACGCAGTCGATTCCTGTCCGGGAGTCAGCCAGGTTGGCGGTGATTATGCCGCCGATGACCGGCTTATTATAGAGTCCCCTACCCTGCTGTCAATTCGACCAATTCAATCCGCAACGGCGGTGCTTCGCTAGAGTGCAGAAAGAGGGCACGCCGCCTCAGTCGTGCAAAGGCAGACATTCGTTCGCCAGCTGCCGGATATGTCCGTAGAATGCTTCTGTCCCGTTCCACTGCACCAGCCCGCCTGACTTACCCATCCCCAGGTCTCCCTGAACGGAGACGTCTCCTGTCTCCACCAATAATTCTACGTGGCTCATCACCTCTGTAACGGCCAGGAAAAAATTGTTGTCGGTCAGTTCGCGATGGGAGAAATGGTCGCGGGTCAGAGACATGAGGTCGCGGGGCTCCCGCTGGAGGATATCAATGAGGTCGTGACATCGCTCGATGTGGTGCTCCACGATCTCAGTGGCCCGGTCCAGTCCAACCAGGTTGAACTCACCGCGGTGAAAGGCGCGGTGGGCTGGCATAACCGCGATTTCGCTGCCCATGCTCGCCACCCGCAGCAGTGACCGCAGCAACGCCTTCAAGCCGTAGATACTGTTGTCGTCCTGGTACACCTCAGGCAATGAGGTCCGGAAACTTCCGTGGCTGCGCTGGACCGACGGGTGGGGCGTTATCTGGGGCAAAACGTGGTCTCCGGTGAACATCAACCCGTCGAAGAGAATGCAGAGTTCATCGGGAGAATGGCCGGGGGTGTAGAAATAGGTCAGTCCGTCCGAGCAGAGGCCATCGGTAACCGGCCGGTCCAAGTGCAATTGGAGTGCGCGCTGGTGGTGTTCCTTTACTCGCTCGACAGTCTCGGAACTCTCGAAAGCGTCAAAGCCATTGACCTGCCGCCGCCAGTGCATCTCCCGTTCCCAGCGGTCCTCCAGCAGTAGGCTGCCATACACCTCGTGGGCCCACAGCTCTGCGCCGCTGGCCCTGATGGCAGTCAGGCAACCGCCGTCGTGGTCCATGTGTCCGTGGGTAACTACGACGCGGTCCACGGCAGGCAGAGAGTAGCCAATTTTCTCGAGTCCCTCTGCCAGGTAGTGTTCCGAGCCGTGGCAGCCGGGGTCGATAACGGTCAGGTGTTCCCCCTCGACCACGTAGCACCACGTGGGGCCAAGGGGGGTTTCCCAAGCTTGAGGAATTCCCAGCGCCCAGACGGGCGCGCCGGAGGCCGATTCGTACCTGACAACCATCCGGTTGCCAGAATCGTCCCCTTTTTTCAGTATCTCGGGTTCCAGCATTAAACCGCCTTCGAGGCAAGATGGATTGCCATCGATTGTACCCGGAAGAGTGGGCATGCGGCCATGGACCACCTCTCCGGGGCGAATGAAGGCCTCTCTCACCCATAAGTTATGGAGACTCTACCGTCGGCTCTTCCTCCGAATCGGGTGAGCTTTCATTTGATTTGACCAGCGCAGCCAGCAACACACTATCCCGGATTATTCCCTCCACGGTCACTGAGTCACCCACTTCAACCTCGTCCTGGAAGACTGTGAGCGAGACTATGGTGATGGTGTTGCCAGCCAGGGTCAAAGATTCCGGCTCTCCTTCGCTGTCTGTCCGGATCTCTTCAAGCTCACCGGCCAGATTGAACCGGACCTGGCTCTGCCCTGCCTGCGCCGGATAGGAAAGGACCGTTTCGATCTCTCTGGCCAGGAATACATTGCCGGAAATCGAACCGGTTACCTTGACCACGGCACCTCCGTGGAGTTGTCCGGTGATGGATGTAGTGCCGGATATGCGAACAGTTATGCCGTTGACTGTGATGTCCAACGGGCGGGCGGAGGAGAAAACAGATGTCCTCTCGATGGTGCCCTGCATCTGCACCAGCGGCAACGATCCGATGCTGCCGGTGGGTCGTGGTTCGACAGTAACCGCAAGGATTTCGCCGTTTATGACTATGGCCTGAACCACCACGGCAACGCCAATGGTGAGTTCGACCTCCATTCTGGTCAGCTGGTCTGCTGCAATCGGAATGCCGTCTATTACAAATCCGGTGGTGTCGCCGGCGGAGTCGGTTATCACCCTCTCAACCACGCCAGCCACACTGGCCTCCGTGCCGCCCGTCACACCCGGCCCATAGCCGACGATTTCCCTGGCCAGCACGGAGCCGTCCAGTTGCAGCAGGCCGCGCACCTGTACCGGTGCTCCCACCTGCAGTGGAGCGTCGATGGTGGTCAGAGCGCTTACCGTCACCGGAATGCCGTTAACGGTAAGGCCGCCATTTGCTCCTATCCGCTCGA
Organism: Dehalococcoidia bacterium; assembly: GCA_965261885.1. Classification (GTDB taxonomy): domain Bacteria; phylum Chloroflexota; class Dehalococcoidia; order Lucifugimonadales; family UBA3495; genus VXOI01. Next base: position 7,972 of record CBDHDY010000011.1, on the reverse strand, counting down.
TGCGACCTTCGATGTCAACTGGATTGGCCCGGGTCTCCCCGGTCTCGTCGTAGTAGGCATACTGCACGACTTCGCGGGCCAGGAGTTCTCCGTCAAGCTGCAACTCTGCCTTGATGCGGACGTTGGAGCCCGCCGCGGTGTTCCCGATGGTTTTCGTCAGGTCGCTCAGCAGGACTCGGATGCCATCGACGACCACTGTCTCGCCTTCATCGACCCGGTCAACGGTCCCGCGTATGCTGACACTGCGAACGGGACCGACTTGCTCCGTAGCGGCGGCAGACACCTCGGTGGCCAGCAGTCCTGCCGTCCTCGCGGTTGCCGTCACCGCGACCCTGCGCCCAACGGACGGACGCCCGGAGAGTACAGTGTCTGCATCCACCTGGACCGGAATTCCACCCACGTTCCAGGCCCCTCCGGAGGCGATCTCCCGGAAAATCCCCTCGAGTGAAACGGAGTGTTCGCCTTCCAGGTCCACCGTCTCGGAAAAGTTCTCTATCTCCCTGGCGTACAGGCTGTCATCGTCGCGGAGTATGGCGGTTACCTTGACCCGCTGCCCCAGACCTGGGAGCCCATCGGCATAGGTTCGGGCATCTACTGTAACCTGGGAGCCGCTGACCAACCATTGGCCGGAGTCGGCGTCCCGTCCCTGGAACACACCCCTCAGAACGGTCCGGGCAGCGGTCCGTCCCACTCCTTCGTCATGCTCCACTCGTCTGGCAAGCAGGGAAGCGTCCTCCCGCAGCACTGCTTCCACCACCACTGCGTCGCCGACCGAAACTCCGGCAGTCATAACGGTATAAACGTCAATGGCAACTTCCGTGGACGACAATATGAGATTGGCGTTGTCCGCATTTATCCCTTGGAAAGTGCCCCGAATCACCGCCACGTTAGTCGGTTCCTCGGGCGGTTCCGGAGACTCCTCCGGCTCACGCCCGGGTATGACATTGATTTCGCTCAGGGCGCCGGCGTCCTGGCCCTCGGTGGCAATGAAAGAAACGATGACGAATCGACCCTGTGCCAGCGCGGACACGCCCTGATGCAGATTGATCTGAACCGTTTCGGATAGCTGGAAGGTGACCGCCTCAGACCCTTCTCCAGGGGGCTGAATAACAATCTCGGCCTCGCTCAGGGTGGTCACCCGCCCAGCGAGATGCCGATTCCGGGTCTTGCTCGGCACGAGGTGCACCTGGCGGGCAACAGCCTGCTCCTCATCGTCCTCCAGGGAAACCGCCACCTGGTCACCAAGGTCCAGGTCGCCGAGTCCAGCATTGGAGCGGTTGGGAACACGGATTTCCGTGTCCTCGGCAACTCCCACGTCCACCCTGCCACGACCGGTGTTCACCGACAGGGTGCCCCCTCCGGTGAAATTGCGACGGACCTCAAGCACTGAGCCAAAAAAATCCAGAGGCGCCGGCGCTATGTTGGACCAATCGGACTCGTTTCCTGCCAGATCTATAGCTGTAACGGAATAGCTAAATATCCCTTCCACAGGGAGCGTTTGATCTTCGAATTCGGGCGCGAAGAGCAGGGCGGTCACAGGCGACCGCGGTCCCTCGGCTCCCTGGCGATACACCCGGTAGCCGCTCAGGTCGGCCGACGGGCTCGGATTCCAGGACAGCTGTGCTATACCGCCGGAGCGGTCAACTGAACTGACGGTCAGGCCGGACGGTGGCTCGGGGGGAGTGAAGTCCTGGGACGGAACGCGGATTACAGTCGATTTCGGTGATTCCTGTCCCCAAGAATTTATCGCGGCGACGGTGTAGTAATAGCTGGCGCCGTCGGTGGTACGGTCATCGGCGTATGCGGAATCAGAAAGCAGCCATGCCCGGCGCACAAAGGGCCCTGTGTTACTTCGGCTGCCGTACACGGCATAACCGAAAATGTCCGACTCTGTACTATCCTCCCAGTCCAGGGTGATAGTACCCGGATGGGAGTCTGAGGCTTCACCGTCAATACTCCCGGGGGGCTGAGGGCCCTCCGGCAGCAGGTGGCTGCTTCCGTCGCAGAGCGACGTGGAGGCAACACTGAAACTGCCGGCTATGCCGCTCCCCTCGTCGGTGAAATCGAACTCTATAGCCTCTCCATCGACGTCCAATTGATTGGTTTCGTCGTCGCCGGAAAGACTGTCAAGGTAGGCGGTCTCAAAGGAGCCGATCTGATCGAGAGACAATATAGAATCGGAGGACAGATCCGGCGATGGCTGGGTACATGCCGTTTCACCGATGGGCAGCGGGTTATCTCGGTCAACCAGCCTGCCTTCGTACCAGAACCTTATCGGCTGCCCATCAGACACCGTGTCGAACCCCACGGCCGCTGTGGTGATGTTTGATGTGCCGATGTTTTTGAGCGAAACAACCGCGCCGGCGGGTGTAGGCTGGCCCGCTTCAACCGGTCCCAGCTTTACTGCCATGATATCGCGGGCACCCCGGACCGTTCCGGTCCAACCGGCTACTATGAATCCCCCACTCGTGTCCTGCCATATCGACCGCGCGCCCGCCGACGCCTCGGCGGAATCGGTGGAGGACAGCTGGGACTTGCTCCATTGCAGTCTTCCCTCGGGTCCGGTCTTAACCACCCAGAACCTGTCGCCGCCACGAAAGGACTCGGACCATCCCGCGAGCGCGAAGCCGTCGTCAGCGGTTCTCACCACCGAGTGAGCCGAGTCGCGCAGCACTCCCCCGAAGGTACGTTCCCACTCCTGTTCGCCATTCCCATCGGCCTTCAACAGCCAGAAGTCGGACTGCCCGGCACCGGCCGACCATGTGTATCCTCCAAGGGCATACCCGCCGTCGGCCGCAACGGCCAGCGAACGTACTTCGTCGTTATAACTCCCGCCGAAGTACTTGACCCACTGAACTGCACCTGTTGCATCCACCTCGACGAGAAATGCCTGGCTGCCCTGATCCTCGGAGCTGGAACTACCCGCTACGACGAAGCCCTCGGTGATTTCAGCCACGTCATAACCCACTGCGCCGGAAATATTCTCCAGGCTGCGGCTCCACAGATGGATTCCCTGCGAGTCGGCTCGCACCAGCCTGACTGATGGTCCATTTGATTCCGCTGAGCTGCCAACGAGGATATAGCCGCCGTCGCCAGTTTGCCGGACCGCATGGGCGACGTACGAGTTGCTGGTAGCAGAGGACTCCGACTCTGACGAACTGCCGTAGGTGCTTTGCCATTGTTCATTACCCTGGGCGTCTGTCTTGATTAGCCAGAAATTGCTATTGGCTGCGGTGGCGCCTCCAACTGAGTGGGTTTCTCCCGCCAGCACAAAGCCGCCGTCGGAGGTGCGCTGTACGGAGTAAATTATGTCGCTCTCCGTTCCCCCGAACGTGCGCGACCATTGTTCTGCTCCATCTGCGTCCAGCTTAACCAGCCACCCATCCTGGGAGCCTGAACCGTAGGAACGGGTTTCGCCTGCGATTACGAATCCTCCGTCGTCGGCGAGAGCGATGGAATGAGCGAACTCATCACTGTCGCCCCCCAGGGTGATGCTCCAATCCGACGCGGGCTGCGCCTGCGAAACCCCATGCCCCATTGCAAGCACGACAACTCCCAGCACAGACAAAAACAGTGCCGCCAAGCTGACCCGGATGGTCAACCCCAGTTGTGTGTCACTTCTGCTGGGTCTCAAGAATACTCTCATAGAGTCGGCATACTCTTCCGACTCTGGCTCAATCCTATATTTTTATTAGTTACTGCTGTGTTACACATGTTCCAGGCAGCCTTTCCCTATTCGGAGGGAGCGCGGTAAATCACTGCCAGTACCGTGCTAAGGGTCTGGCCGTCGTCGTTGGTTGCCACCACGTCAATGACATTGGGTCCCTCCTCCAACAGTACGGTGCCGGAAAAGTAACCAAAGCGATCTACGGGCACTGACCTGCCGTTGATGCTCACTATGGCATTGGGTCCCGTGCGACCCGATATGGGAAGGCTGGAGGACGAGACAATACACTCGTTGCAGGGCTGCGTAACCAGCAGCAGGAAAGGCAGCGCCAGTGAGGTCACGGTTCGGGTGACACTTCTCCTCTGCCCGTCCTCACCCACTGCCGTGACAGTCACCTCGTTCGCCGCCGGCGCCAGCGATACGTCTGCCCGGAACCCGCCTTCGGCGTCCACCTCAGCCTCATCTCCGGAGATGAACACCGTGGCACCGGGCGCCGTCTGTCCATAGACCGCAACGGCACTGCCTGGAACGGTGGCGCCATCCTCGGGAGCATACACCTGGAGCATCAGTCCGCCAGGGTCTTCAGTGGGATCGGGCGCAGAGGTAGGAACCGGAGTATACGCCGGGTCGATGGATTCCGGCGGCGGCGTGGGTTCCACGGTGGGAAATGCAGTTGCCTGCGGCGTCGCCGTGGGAGTCCTTGCGGTTGTAGGAGCCACCGCAGGCGTACTGGTGGGAGTGGGTGTCGATGTAACGGCCTGCGAAGGGGTGGAATCCACGGTCTGATCCGGCCGAGGCAGAGGCGTTACGCAGGCCAGCGACACGAGTAGAAAGAACACCGCCAGCAGAGTTACTGCGGGGGCTTTCTCAATACCTTTCCAAACAGTCCGCGCGATCAAACGCGCCGGGAGGAAATTCACCGCGGGTCGTATCACCGACCCTTCAGAGACATGGCCAGCAGGAACGAAGTGTGATGGCCCTCCTGTGGCTCTGTGATTGAGTCGACCGTCAGTTCTCCTCCACAGTGGCGGGTCAAAGTCCGCGCTATGAAAAGTCCCAACCCGGAACTGTTCTTTTCTTCCCTTCGCCCAACCTCGGGGGTCCAGCCGCGCTCGAAAAGAAACTCCAGGTAATGGGCCGGGATTCCAGGCCCATCATCCCAGACGTTGACATAGAATTTGGAGTCATCCTTGGTGAGGGACACCTCGACATGGCTTTCGGCGTGGGTTACCGCGTTATCTATGAGGTTGGCAACTATGTGTTCGATTGCGTGTGAGTTGGACAGGACCATGCCAAACTCCTGCGGCTCCGCCCACCAACTGATGTCCTTGCCCACCTCGAGGGCCACCGGGGTATACCGGTCAACAATACGCCGCATCACCTCCGCCGGTTCCACCGGGGCCAATGCCAACGGCTCCCCAGGGGCTTCCGACTGGACCAGAACCTGGATATTTGAGAGCATGAGGCGATAATTGACCGCTTGTCGCTCTATTTCGTCGAGCAGTTCCATAACCTCCGGGGGTGGAGCGTCTCCCGAAGCTCTGAGCGCGGCCCGCAGCTCCCGCTGCCTGCCGGTTATGCGCCTCAATGGCCGTCCCAGATCGTGATCGAACTCGCTGAAGAATCCCAGGGTCGTTTCACGCCAGTGGTCGCTCTGTTCCTCTCCGGATCTCTCTCTGCCGTCCCGCTCGGCCTCGGCGCGAGCCGCTTGCCCCAAGGCCGCCATTGTCAAGCCAAGTGCAGCGGCGGCGAGACCAAAAATGAGCAAAAGGGCACCAATATATCCCAGCGGTTCAACTCCCCACAGGTCGTCAAACACAGCGGATCCGACGAATGGCGACAAGACGAGACAAACGGCCCCGGATCCCACAACAATTGCAGCCACCGCCAATCCCATCAACTGCACCCTGGAAATGCGGAGCGACGCCGGTCGGCTGAGTAGAAGCTGTGCCATGGAGATTATTCCTCGATCGACCAGATCACGATTGCGGCGGAGTTAGACGATAGCCCTTGTCGCGGACGTTAATGATTAGCTCCCCTGGCCCGAATCTCACGCCAAGCGCCTTTCCCAGAGAGTCTTTGACCTCCCGGATTCGAACACGCAGGGAGGCCCTGGGGTCCTCCCCTTCGGAGAATCGCTCCAGCTGAGAGAAAGGCACCAATTCTCCGGGACTCCGATGCCAGGCGGCCGCCAGTTCGCGGAGGATTTCGAACTTCATTCCCTGAATGTCATTCACCGAATGGCTTCCCTTCTCGCCATCCACGTGGACCGTCCGAGAGGTAAGGTCGAGGACGACCCCGGCTCCTATGGAAATGCGTTCTGCCGAAGCTCCCATCAGGCGCCTCAGACGGAGCACCACCTCGTCGGTTCCAGCCAGCTTGTCGATGAAATCCACTGGCGCGTCCCACTTCAGCGTCCCTCTCACAGCGGTCTCCCGCTCGGGTCCCTGGGCATACTGGGTGAATATCAGCACCGGCATTCTGGGCCAGCGATTGACGATCTCTCCAAGAATCTCCAGTCCCTTGAACCGGTCATCACGGTGATCGCCGAAACGCACGTCCAGCAACACGGCGTCGGGCGCCGCTCTTCGATTTCCCACAGCGCCGCCGCCTCAAACTCCTCACCCAATGCCCCGCCCGGGGCCGGCTGCACCACGGCCGTGCGCCATCCCTCCTCCTCGAGCCGACGACGCACGATGCGCAAGATGGAGGAATCAGCCTCATCATCAACAATCAAAATTTTCTTGGCGGCTCGATTCATAGTCATGCACTGCACACTCCCGCCTTTGACTTAACTGTAACATTTTACCAAACGCCAGTGGACGTCAAGTCCCGGCTGCTGTAAATGGCAGCAACACCTTCGGTTGACAAGGGTTAGGCGATCTCTACAATTGGCCTCGTCAGCAATTCTGTTTACGTTCGAATTCTTTTTTATTTCCAGCCCAAGCCTTATCGCCAAACGACCTGACCATTTGAGGAGGATCGGAATGATAACCAAATTCGGAAGCCTATTCGCAGGCCATGTAGACCTGGAGAACATCGGTCTGGATGGCACACCGGTCAACGAGCGCTGGCTTCCAGACGATCAGCTTGCCAGTGTGTTCGACAAGACGGAGGCCATCGTTCTCAAGATGGAGGATCTGGGCTACGATACCTTCTGGTCGGCGGAGCACCACTTCCAGCGGGGAGGGATACGAGTGTCTTCCCAACTTGCTGCTGCTTTACGTGCACCTGGCTCACCTGACCAAGAACCTCAAGTTTGGCTGCGGATTCAACATCAACCCAATGTGGCATCCCTCCGGTTGGCGGAGGACTACGCCACGGCCGACATCCTCACCGGCGGCCGCGTCATATTCGGCGTCGGGCGCGGCTACCACTCCCGCGAGGTGGACACCTTCGGCGTGCCCAGCACCCTCAGTGACAACGAGGCCAACCGCGAGATGTTCGAGGAACAGGTCGAGATCATCATGAAGGCCTTCAACGAGGAGTCCTTCTCCTACGAGGGCAGCTTCTACAAGATCCCGCCGGAAGTCCCTATCGCGGCTATACGCTGAAGGAAATCACGCTGGTTCCGCGGCCACGCACCCTCCCAGTCGAGACGTGGCAGCCGGTGGTCAGCGCCAGCCAGCGGGCCTTGGACTTCATGGCCAAGCACCATATCAAGGGCATCATCGGCGGTGGCGCGGCGGCCGGAGGTGCTGCGAGGGGGTTATGCGCCAGTGGCGGGACACCCTGGCTGCCCATGGCCGGGAGGCCGAACTGGGAGAGGACCTGGCCATCGGGTACACCATCCACATCGCCGAGACTGAAGAAAAGGCGATCCGGGAGGCCCGGGTATTCTTCGAGGAAAACATGAAGATGTTCGCGCCCCTCGGATTCGTCCGCGGCCTCTCAGAGGAACAGATCCGGGCAATGGAAGATCCGCGCCGGGCGCGGGAAGCCGGCCTGCCCACCCTGGAGGACGGCGTGAAAGCGGGATCCTGGCTGTGCGGCCCGCCGGAACTGGTCGCCGAGAAGCTGGAGGCCGTCCAGGACGCGTATCCCGGCCTGGATCAGATCAACGTCGGCTCCGTAATCGGCACGCCGCAAAGCGTCGTCCTGGAACAGCTTGAGGCTTTTGGCAAGGACGTGATGCCCAAGTTCAGGGCCCAGGCCTCCTGAACCGGGCTCCCCGAACTCTGCGCACCGGTGAGGGGCGACTGACTGCCGCCGGTACCTCGCCGCTTCCGACCCTTGCAGATAGAGGTAGCCGACATGACGCAACAGCTGACCGAGGCCGAACTGCTGGAGCTTGCTCGCAAGTTC